>NZ_AP028155.1:2652500-3852500 GCF_033096445.1 Butyricimonas faecihominis | reverse complement strand
AGCCATATCAAATGCACCTTTCTTCACACCTTCCAACAAGTGCTTTTTCATAAGTACTCCCTCGTAAGAAAGAATTCTTTTAGCCGTGTCAGTCGGTTGAGCTCCGGTCATCAACCAGTATAACGCTCTGTCGAAATTTAAATCAATTGTAGCCGGATTGGTCATCGGGTTGTAAGAACCAATTCTTTCAATGTAACGACCATCACGCGGTGCTCTACTATCTGCTACCACTACATGGTAGAACGGACGTCCTTTACGACCGTGTCTTGCTAATCTAATTTTAGTTGCCATTCTTTTTAATTTTAACTCATTAATTACTTACCTATTCTCGATAGGCGGGTGCAAAGATAGTCAATTAATTGAAAGTTGAAAATTCTTTTAGGGCAAAACATTTTGAAAAACACGTTCTATTTCTTTCAGGTACTTCGGATTAACAACAATCTCCTTATATCTGCTTTTCAATATCAACACGGCTTCCTCCGGTAATTCATTATAATACTGCATCACGAAATTATTCCCTATATCATCCCGAATCTGTTCGTGCAATCCCAATTTATTCAACTCGTCAATATAAGAATTCACGAATTGTTCCGGTTCTGACATCAAACCAGCCAACTTCTCACCCAGCAAATTATTCCAATAGGAAACCTCGTAAATTTTATAGCGATACACACGTTGATAAACATCAATATCATTCTTTGGCAACATCCGATCAAATATATTGAAATCAGCGGGGATCTCACTTTCATCTTCCCGGTTCAATAACGAATGATACATGGGATAATAAAAATAAGAGGCTGCCAACGGCACTTTCACTTGTATTCGAAATAATTTCACAAACGCCGGATCACAAGTATTCTTTTTCACGAATGCAGAAATAATACTATCATTAAAATGCACAATAGAATCCATGATCTGTCTAAAATCATTTGGCGGAAGTACAAACATCTCTTGCGTGGACGGGAACCATTGTTTCTGATAATAATCAGCCATCATCCGTGTCTCTGAATTACTCCCCTCTAAAAACTCAACGGATTCGTAATCTCCCTCTTGTACTTTCTTCACATCCATTTTCAAACGAACACTCTTTCCCGGTTGCAAATAAAGAGGAAAAGCGGCCTTCCCATTTGCCAATCGCACATAACCCGCTTTCGTCAATGGTAGAACAGCCTCAAAACTCCCCATACTATCTAAAGCAACAGTTATCGTTGTATCTTGCCCGCAAATTTCAAAGTACAATTTATCCCCTTTATAATGAAACAAATCACCCGAAATCTGCACTCCATTAATAGGATTGCACGCCCACAGGCATGCAATCCATAAACCTAGGCACCACTTCATCGCTTACTTCACCTTAGTAAAATGATACCTGATCATGTGCATCTCCATCGGGAATTCCCCTTCTCCCGACCAAGCTGCAAGATCTTTATACGTATTATACAAGAAATCTGTCGGCTCATAATCAAACACGGTTACCTCCAAGGTTTCATTATCTTCTAACAATCTAAAACCAACCTGCACGGACCTCAATTTTTCATTTACACCCGAGAAATTGACATTTGCCTGACTCAAATTCATCATGGATACCGTCACCTGAGGCGGTCGTCCGATTCCCCCAAATTCATACAAATAAACCAGTTGCTCTTTCAAGAACGTGACATCGGCATCTCTAAAATACTTCGCCATATCTCCGGTCGCATGAACCTTCAACTGAGTTCCACCATTCACAAACTCCAACATATCCGTCGGTAAATTATTTTCCGGCATATTTGCGATCTCTTCCCCACCATACCATGCATTATTTTTCACGTAATCCATTGATGTCAATTCTTTAAACACCCATTTGCCTTCTAACCGATCGGGAGTCGTCATTCCCTTTATATAAATTTCGGTTTGATCCACATCACCCGGCAGAATACGATCATTTCCATCCGGTACTAACAAAAACAAGGTCGTTTTCCCCTCTTCCCATTTCAAAAATCTAATCTTTATCGTCCCGTAACTCTTCTTGGCTGGAATAACAAACATCTTGTCGGGATTATCCACAAATTCATAATGTACATTTTCTATCGCAGTAGAATGTTCCCCCACGATAAAAGGAACTTTTGTATCCGTACTCGCCGAAAAATATTTTCCCGTATTCGCATCTTTTGCATCCATTCGAATCTCTACCTCCCCGGGTAGAACGTAATTCTCTTCTTGGAAAGAACAAATTAACTGTCCTTTTGTCAGCACCTCGATCAAGGTGAAATTATACTCACCAAGCACGTATCCATCAACAGGATATAATTCCAGTTTTATCGTCTTTCCATCCTCGAAATTATTTTTAGGTGTTACGGTAATACTAGCGGTACTCTCTCCCGCAGGAATAACGAACTCATTAGCAGAAAGCTCATATTCTTCTCCTTGCACGGCAGCCCCCCTTATATTAAACTTAACAGAAGTGTTTGCTGGTACCGGCTCTGAAACCCGAATCTCAACATTCAACGGCTCTTCCGCATCCAGAGTATAGATTAATTCTGAAAAAGCCAGTTGAGGCCCTTTCTCTTCACTGTCGTCATCGTTACACGCCACAAAGCACATCGACAACAGTAGACAGATAATCGATATAATATTTTTCATCATATTTCACTTAAATCTTTAGCTATTACAACCCTTGAATCGCATTATTATACTCCTCCTTCAACAACCGTATTTCTTCCCGTTCCTCCAAAGTCAACGGTCTCGCTTTAGGTAGCTGGTAATCCTGACTTTCCGTCAAAATACGCGGTGGTACATCATCTGGTTTATCACATCCTCCACAAAAAGCCAATAAAACAAACCCTAAACCCATCAATATTATTCTCGTTTTCATATTTACCTCCTTTACATTACTTGACATAGCCTTCATTTTGAATCATTCCCGGAATCAAATCAATATCCCTTGAAGGAATCGGTGCGGTATACATAAATTGTTTCGTCTCGTATTTAAGTCCATCCTTGGCAATCCAGAACTCCGGACATCCGTTCCGTTTTAAGTCGAACCAACGGTCTCCCTCCATGAACAACTCTTTCCGTCGTTCACAATGTATCGCCCACAACAATGGGGTAAAAGCCCCTCCTTCCACATTTACCCGAACCAAGGCAGTTTCATCCACGGCAGGTAAATTTCCCATTGTATAAGGAGTATAACCTGAAATCCGTTTTGATCTCAACAGATTTAGATATTCAAGTGCCTCTTTTGTCTGATTCAAATAAGCATACGATTCAGCTAAAATCAAGCACATCTCTGCACTCCTGATACAAGCCAGCGGGACCTTCTGAGCCTCTCGCTTATTATTAAACAAAAATGAATACCGAACATCTCGCTCTTTCTCAACAAACAAGTCAATAAAACTTTTACTTACCGGTTTCACGGCTAAATATCCCTTCGCTCCATTATAATTTTGATCACCGCTAACGTGAGATAACACATAGGAACGTAAAAGAATATTGCCTTTTTGTGCATGTTGAGCAGACAACATATCAACATACTCTGTCCCCTCCACCAATGGATAAGCCTCCAATATTTCTTTTGCCACGGGTATAGCCTGTTCCCAATTCTGAGACCAAAAATATAGCCTAGCCAAATAAGCTTTTGCCACATCCACCGTGTAACGGAAAATTTCCGACTTGGAATTATAAGAAATCCCCTTCTTTAAATCTTCCTCGATAAGCGACACGACCTCCGACAAGCTTGACCGTTTCGGTTGACGCTTCCATATCAAAACGAGTCACGATAGAAAGCCCTAATTGTTCCCCAGCCTTTTGCTTGTTATAGGGTTCACAAAAAAGACGCATCAAATTGTAATAAGCGACACCTCTCATCGTGTATGCCGTGGCATAACATGACTTTGCCATCTCAGTATTCTCCTCTTCCATTTCATGTATCACCAGATTACAGTTCTTTATTAATGCATACAACTTCTCGTATTCAGACTTAAATGAATTCAAACGATCTCCTACATATTTGGGAATTGCTCCCATCCCTGTCACATTTTTAGTCAAACTATTCTCTACGTTATCACTAAAACACTCCAATTCCAATTTTTCCATGGCATTACCCAATATGGCCTCATCATAGCCATCATCGATCTCGCTCAAATGGCTATTTAACAAAGCTGCAAACTCCTCAGCAGTCTTAGGAATAACCTCACCTTTCGGCTTCACATCCAAGTACTCTTTACAAGACACGCATACAAAGAATACCATTAAAAGCACACTTATATTTTTCAAATTCTTCATAATCTCACAAATTAAAAGCCTAAACTAAGTCCAAATGAACAAGAACGTGCCAAGGGATAAGTTGCCCCGGGTGTTTCCGGATCTAACCCTGAATAATTTGTTATTGTAAATAAATTCGTCAGGATAAAAGAAAAACTCAAGGAAGAAATACCCATTTTACTCACCACATCCAGAGGTAATGAATAAGACAACGACATATTCTTCACCCGCAAGAAAGAAACATTCTCCAACATGGTTGCCCGAGTAATCGTACTAGAAGTCGGATAAATCTGGTCATAATAGAGTCTTTCGCCATAAGTATCAATAATTCTAGGATACTTCGTGCCAGTTCTGTTATCTTCTGTCCAGCGATTAGTCACGTCTTTCCTCACATTCAAATGGTTCACGTACAAATCATTTTCACTAGTCGGAATCTTTTCCCCCGATGACATCCCAGTAACACTTATTGTGTTATAACTTACTGGTGATGTTATCTCATCCACAACCTTTCCTCCTAACGAATAAGCACCACCAACACTTAAGGAGAGTGTTTTCCATGAGAAACTAAAATTAAAACCTCCCGTCACCGGAGCCGTTGACGTTCCTTTATAATATATATAGTTATTCACATCACTCAAATCAGTCGGTTTCAAAATATCTGCATCTGGACGTAATTTATATTTATACAACCCGGTTTCCGGGTTTATTCCCATTGACTTACCTGCAAAAATCGAACCTAAAGGATAACCAACAAAATTGTTAGCCGAATACGATATAGGAGAGGTGTAACGTTTCAATATATTACTATTCCAAGCAACATTTACCGAAGCATTAAATTTAAAATCCCTATACCTGAAAACAAGTGCCTGCAATGTTGCTTCAATTCCTTTATTCTCAATCTGAGAGGTGTTATAACCTTGTCCCCTGAACCCCGTCACATAAGGAACATCAACACTTGTTACAAGATCCTTACTCAAACGATAATACGCCTCAACCAAACCATTAATTCGATTATTAAAAAGTCCGAAATCCAAAGCGACCTTCATATCCCGTGTTTTCTCCCAACGTAAATGAGGATTAGGAGCTTTCCGAACTTCCCCGATTCGAAGATTTTCCACGTCGGTTTTCCGATAAGAAGTAGAGTAATACATAATCAACTCCGGTTTTTCTGTTTTATTCACGTTTCCGGTATATCCCATTGCCACGCTCAATTTTAAGCGACTAAGAACAGGACGAAGTTTTTCCATAAAATGTTCATCTCCCACGTGCCAAGCCAACCCCAAAGACCAAGTCGGATTAAACTGTTCGTCACTACCGAAATTATTGGATCCATCTGTACGGAAAGAGAGACTGGCAATATACTTATCATACAAACTATAATCCACGGAAGCATAAAACGATGCGAAACGGGTTTCTTCAATAGACTGCCCGGCAAGTCCATCAATCAGATTCGCCATATCCACCAATTTATTATAGTCAACCTGATCATCTGTCTTTTCCGGAGCCGGGGTAGAAGAATTTCCGGTAACAGGATCATAACCATAGCGTTTTTCGTAAATACTCTTCGCTTTAGAACCTCGTATTTCTGCTCCGGCCAATACCTGCAAGCGATGAATCGAATTGAAAATATCCGAATAATTCAGTTGTCCTCTCGCACTATAATTTGTATTATTAGCTGAAGATTGAGTTATCGACCCGTAAGTTCTCCGACTATTCCAATCGTCCAACTCGCTAGGTTTATCCTTAAAAGCGGCATAAGTATCAATTCCATTTATATTATCCGACTTATTATTGATAAAACTATAAGAAAGCAAACCCGAAAAACGGAACTTTGAAGAAATTATATAATTCAAACTTAACATCAAATTGGCAGCATAATCATCCGCAACACTAGATGTCTCATTAATTTCACGCATAATATTATACCCGTTAGCAGGAAGTATGGCCTCTCTTCCACCATTAATTTGATTCAAATTATAATAAGTATAATCCGGTCTGTAGGAGCCGTCTTCATTATACGGCTTCTCGTAAGGATTGGCAAAATAAGCATATTGGAAAGGATTCACGTTTAACGAAGACCCATCCGATTTTTGTTGAGAAAAATCAACACCCAAATCTATCGAAACTCGCTCGTGAGGATTCAATTTTACCTTTGTAGATAAACTATACCGATCGTATGAAGTCTTTCTTAAAATTCCATTATCCTTCGAATAACCAAAAGAAACATAATATGTTGCAATATCAGTTCCCCCGGACAAAGACAAATAATGATTCATCGAAAAAGCAGTCCGAAACAACTCGTCAAACCAATTGGTCGTAGTTTTAGATAAATCTGCGATATAAGCATCTTGCTCCGCAGCACTCATCGGTTCAAACCCCTCGTCTGTCCAGACCTTACCATCTTTCCCCAACTTATTGGCTCGTAACATCCCGACAATACCAACCACTGGATAATACGTTCCGTTCGTAAATCCATCCGCCGAGAATTCATCCCACAGCTCTTGCTCCCAAGCCAATTTTTGTTTTGAGTTCATCAAATCACCATCCCTTTGCGGTTTCATTACCATCGAAAAATTAGCCGAATAATTCACAGCCATTTTCCCAATCTTACCTCGCTTCGTTGTGATAACGATAACCCCACCTGCAGCTCTTGAACCATAGATTGCGGCAGCAGAAGCATCCTTCAATATGGTAATATTCTCAATATCATTCGGATTAATCCCGGCAATACCGTTAGCAAAAATATCATTAAAATCACCCGCTTTAATTCGTCCTTTTTCAATACTCGGTATATTACGTTGCAAAGGTACCCCATCAACAACCCACAAAGGTTCTGCGTCCCCGGTAAGCGTATTCGTTCCCCGAATCCGAATCTTTGCTGATTCACCCGGACGACCGGATTTGGCCACGATACTCACTCCGGCCACCTGTCCTTGCAACAATTGATCTATCGACGTGGGGACCTTATTTTCAAACACCTCTCTGCCCACCACGGCCACGGAACCCGTGGTTCGTTTTTGAGTCGTCTGCGTGTACCCCGTGGAAACGATAACCTCATCCAACTGCCCCACAGCCATCTTCAACACCACATTCACGTGTGTCTCCGTGGCTCCCAACTTGACATCCTGCGTCTCCATCCCGATAAAAGAAAACTGTAAAACCTGATACCCATCCGGCATATCCAAAACAAAATTCCCGGTAGCATCCGTCGAGACTCCCATAGTGGTTCCTTTAATCATTACCGTAACACCGGGTAACGGCGCCCCGTCCTCGTCTTTTACACTTCCCCTAATCACCTTAAACTTTTGTTCGGATGATTCTTGCGGAGCCTTCTCCAACAAAATAATCCGATCTTGGATTCGATAACGTAACCCTGTACCCTTCAACACCTCTTTCATCACGCTATCCAAAGAAACTTCCTTGACATCAACTGTTATTCCTCCAAAATCCTTCACGAATTTCTCGTTGTATACAAAATTATACCCGGATTGCTTTTTGATCTCTTCAAGCACTTTAACCAGTTTCTCGTTTGTCACCTTCAAGGTTATCTTTTCCGGTGAATGTCCTGCCCAAAGTGTGCCCGATGCGAATAACAGTAGCATCAAAAATGCACAACACTTGTTGAATTTCCTGAAAAAAAACTTTTCTACCATCATTTTTACCTATATTTGTGTGTTATGTCTATATAACATTTTGCGTTAAAGAGATTAGGAAAGACCAATTAGCCTAATCTCTTTTCTTTTGTACATAGACGATTTTGCGTTCTACTTTAAATGATACAGAAGTTGAGGATTCAATAACGGCAAGCAAAGACTCTAACGAGACGTCGCTTGACACATCTCCGGTATAGTACTCTTCCTCAAACACTTGTTCCCGAATAACGGTTACATCATAATACCGGGACACCCGTTTCAAAATTTCCGTTAACGAGGCATTCCTAAAACTGAAATTACCGTTCTTCCAAGCAACATAATGTTCCGTGTCACACTTTAAAACTTGAATCTTAGCCTGCACGTCATACATATTCACTTCTGCCATATGCCCCGGGGTAATTATCCGGGATTCCCCTTTTCCCGCCGACACTTCCACGAGTCCCTCTACCAAAACGACAAAACTTTTTCCTTCATCCTCGTACGTGTTCACGTCAAAAGTTGTCCCCAGAACCTTCACATCCATCTTATCCGTACTCACGATAAAAGGACGGGTACTGTCTTTGGCAACCTCGAAGTATCCCTCGCCATGCAAACTGACCTCTCTTTTATCTTTACCGAAAGACACCGGGTATTTTATTTTTGAATCCGCATTCAGCCACACTTTCGTCCCATCCGAAAGAACTAAATGGTAAAATGTCCCTTTCGGAATAATCAACTGGTTAAACTCCAACTCCTTCTTATGCAAAGAATCCGGTCGAACATACTCCAAACGATTCCCGGAATAAAGTTTTGTCCCTTTATCCAATTTTACCTCATCTTGCTCTACGTTCGAAATATCCACCACTTCTCCGGTTGACAATACAAGACAAACATTATTTTTCCGTCCCTGTTCTGCCAAAACAACACGTTCCTCTCTTGCACCTCCCAACCATAACCACAACCCACTTGTTATCAACAAACAAATACTCGCCGCAACAGTCACTCCCACTCTTATATTTCTCCTTCCCTGTTGTTGCCGTTTCTTGAAATCTTCCCATTTCATATCAACATCCACCCCGTCATACCGTTTTTCTAACTCTTCCGTGGAAATTTTTTGCAGGTTTAAAAAGACACGTTCTCCCTCCTTAGATTCATTCCTCCATAAATCCAACTGTCTTCTCTCCAAATCATCCAACCCGGTAATCCGTTCTTTACAGATTAATTTAGCTATGAATAAATACTGACTTATCTCTTTCATCTAACTCTCGTTTCCCCAATAACGATCGAGAGAAAAAACAGTATAGGTGAAATTTTTATTTTTTTCAAAAAAACTATGACAACATGGTAATCATTAAAAATAAATGCCCCAATGATTTATTCAACTCCCTATAAGCAACCGATTTATGAAATTTCACAGTTGTTTCACTTATCCCCATTTCCTCCGCAATCTCTTTATTCTTCTTGCCCTCTAAATGTAATTTTATCACGGCCTGCACTTGAGGAGTTAACGATTTGATCGCTTTATGAATCAAGAAACGACTCTCTTCATCTATGATTGCCTGCATCAAATAATCACTTGTCTCCCGTTCCTTCGAATACTCACTTGAATAACGTTCTTTGATTTTTTCATGACGAATATAATCCAGACACTTGTTTCGAAGAGTTCGATAAATAAAAGCCTGCAATGCCATTTCTGAATCAAACACTTTTAAATGTCGGGACCAAACAATAATGAAAGTTTCCTGCACAATATCTTCCCGTACATACGAATCATCAATAAAACGAGAAGTAAAGGCAAAAAATTTGGGGAAATGCTCTTTAAAAAAGTGCTTAAAAACAAGCACTTCCCCATTCAAAAATCGAATATACTCACCTCGTTCCTCTGTCATTAAACGATCCTTTTTTGATAATTATTTTCGACAAAAAATTATTAGTAATTCAAAGATAACATTTTTTAGCTTAACCTAATTATCAGGTACTTGATTTTTTTTCACCTATCACACTTTAACATCTTCCTTGAAAATGTAAAAGATCAAAAAAGGATCGTTTAATCATTATCAATCAATGCTACTCATATCGACATTATCTAGTCTCTGACCCAAAAGATTTTCAATAAAATAATACCGGATAAGATTCACATAATAAGGAGAACCCAAGCCGTGGTCCGCCCCGGGAATAAGCATCAAATCAAAGCGTTTATTCGCTTGCATCAGAGCATTGGCCAAACGAATCGTATGAGCCATATGCACGTTAATATCCATATCCCCCGTTATTAACAGTAACTTTCCTTTCAAGTTTTTAGCCAATTCGATCGTCGTAGGAATTTTGGATTCAAACGAATACATCACGCTATCCTGTTTCCCCACTTTCTTCTCATGCATTTTCACGCCATGATAAGTTTCACCCCACCATTTCGTATATATATTATTATCATGATTACCGGATGCAGCAACCGCAACTTTATAGAAATCCGGATACGTCAGAATAGAGGCTGCAGCCATAAAACCACCTCCGGAATGTCCGTAAATACCCACCCGGTCCAAATCAATAAAAGAATATCGGTTAGCCAACTGTTCGATCACGAACTTACAATCCGCCAAAGCGTAGTCCCTCAAATTTCCATACCCGAAACAATGGTAATTCCGTCCCCGGGTAAAACAACTCCCCCGAAAACCGACATTAATCACGATAAAACCCAACTGAGCCAAAGACTCGTTTCCATTATCATCCAACGTGAAAGACTGTGGAACAAAATTCTCTTGCGGTCCCGGGTACACGTTTATGATAATCGGGTACTTCCGTGTCGAATCCATATCAAACGGCTGGTACATCACACCATAAAGATCTGTAATCCCATCAGCCGCTTTCACCTTTACCCGCTCCGGTTTCCTCCATCCCATCTCGTACAACAAGCGCAAATCAGGACGTTCCAATTCCATAATTTTCCTTCCCTTCGTGTCTCTTAATTCGGCAATCGGCTCCTGATCCGCCCGGGAATAATTATCAATCAAATATTTTCCGTTCTTGGCCAGATCAATCGAATGAAACCCGTCTCCGGGAGTCAACAACGTCAAATCGGAACCATCAAAATTCACTTTATAGAAAAGACGATACTCCGGATTTATTCCCTTCTCCCGACCATACCCCTCAAACACGAAACTACGTCCCAACGTGTCCATCTCCGTAATTCTCCCTGCCACGAAATCCCCTGTTGTCACCCGATTCTTTAACTGTCCGTCCTTGTTATAAAGATAATATTGTCCCCAACCGGAACGTTCCGACCACCAAAGAATATCCTCCCCTCCATTCAGAATTCGACATTCAAACAATTGCTCTGTAAAATGCGGTTCACAACGTTCGTGAATAATTTCAAAAACCTCTCCCGTACGGGTATCTACCCGGCAAAGATCCATCTCGTCACACGTCCGGCTCTTACGGGTAAAATAAATATATTCCGGGTACTTATTAAAATCAAAAAGCATCACTTTCACCTCCTGATCCGGATATTTCGCAATATCAACCACCTGATGCGATCTCTTCTCTGCATCAAACAAATGTAAATCATACGTGTAAACATACTTTTCCCCCGGCATCGGAAATTTATAAGTTTTCAACGTCGGACGGGGCTCTGCCAGATGATCAATCAAATACCCCTCCCCCACGTTCCGACGATCCTGCCGCAGACAATAGAACACCTTGGAATCCCCCGACCAAGTAATTGATGCCCCTTCCTTCTTGTCCGTATCCTTATCCCGCTGAAAAGAATATGAATAATAACGTTCTCCATCCGTTGTTAACTGGTAAGAAGTTGTGTCTCCTTTTTCCTGTATATACACGTTATGCTTGTAAGCATACACCATATAATTACTATCCGGCGACCAGCGTTGCCAGTAAGGAACCCGGCTAAAACTATTCTCTTTTCTTTCCCGTGAATATTCTTTCAAGACATCACGTTTCACATCGTATTCAAAATCTTTCCCATACTTGGAAAACATCAGTCGATAAGGATTATCCCCTTCAAAACGGAACCCTCCCAATTTAAAATCCCGAACATCTTCAGTTTTACCTGTCAATTCCGCTAATCTTGCGGCAAGCCGTTCCGTCGAAAATAATTTTTGCTTTTTCCCCTTCTTGGCATCCACCAAATAATACACCGTTCCGTCACACGTCGTGTAATAATACCAGAAAAAATCAGAATTCCCGATCCACGAAGGATAAACCGATAAACTGTGGACATAATCAGAAAGATTTCTCTCGGAAAATTTGGCACAAGCTTTAAAATCCGCCTTTTGTGCGAATACACTACTCCCCATCAAGAAGAGTAGTATACATACAATACTTCTCATCATGTTTAATACATTTTGCGTTCTACATAAGCACGATTACACGGTAAAGACCAATAAACCATGAAACCGCTTGCCTCAAAAGTAACTCTTTTTTCAACAAATTACCGCCTATACCTTAAAAATAAAATAAGGATGTAACAAAAAACTTTTATCACATCCTTATTTCCCAAATTCCAATACAGACCTAACAGTCGCCACAAACGATCAAATCCTTTCGAATTCCGGTAACACCATATCCAACCATTTGCTTATTCGAGCATCCGTTTTTTCCGATTCAAAATCTTCATCCAAAGGTAGCCCCACAAACAGATCATCGATCACGGCAGTGGAATCCTCGTACACGTACCCGTCCGTCGAAGTCTTTCCCACGAGAGTTCCGCCAAGTCCAGTCACCAATTCCGCCATGTACCCCATACCATCCACGAAATTCTTCGGGTAGGTCACGTGATCACCCAAACCGACAAGAGCCACTAAACGATCTTTCAAGGAAATCTTACGCATACTCGGGAAGAACTTGGCCCAACGATCCCGCTGTTCCCTCTCCCAAGTGCTACGTCCTAGAGAAGAACATACCAGTATCAAATTCTTGTAGTCCAGCAACCGATCCGCTTGAACATCATTCACGCAAAACATATCCACCTTATCCGCTCCAATCTTCTTCTTCAGCATCTTAGCAACCCGGTGAACACTTCCCCCGGCGGGAGAATAAAAAATCCCCAACCACTTCATCTCGCTCGTCCGCTCATCCAGCAGATAGTTCCCTTCCAGATCGGCCGTCAAACGTAAAGGACTATCCTCCTCCACGCCCTTTTGATTCGAACCCGGTTTCTTTTGTTCAATCTTATTTTTATCCATAAAAATATAGTTTATAGTGATTAAACCATTATTATCAACTATAAACTATACGGTAAGAAAGACGAAAAGTTATAGACGTCTATTTTTTATGCGTGGCAATTGCTAACAAAACTCCTAGGACAACCCCCAGCAGGGCTGCAAACAAAACCCGCATATCACCCGGCAACAAGAAGGTGATCGTGTGAGCCGGGAACCAGAAAAAAGGAATCGTCTTCTTGAAAACGAAATTCCACTGTACCCGCCAATTCAAATTTGCCATGATCTCCCCCATCTTGATCGGGGTAAAGAAACCGGATAACGTCCCACCATGACTCAGTATATGCGTATCCGTGATCTTATGCAACGTCATAAAAACAGGAGCGAAAATCGTGTTCTGTGCCACGGAAATACAGAAGGCCACGAACACCTTATCCCACGATAAACTCTCCCCCATCACCGTAACAGCATTTTCCATACCCATCGTCTTCAAAAAGACCGGAACCCCGCTTGAGAAAATCGTCATTGCCATACTGATACCCATTCCCAGCACACCCCACACGATAGCACGGGGCCAGATCCCGAAACCTTTCCGATTATACACCCCGGCACTGATCCTCAACCCGATACATTCCCCTAGTGTTGACAAGATTGCGAACTTCAAAAAGCTCATAATCATACCATGCTCGGCATTAAATGTTTTATAAAAAGAATACACGGCATCAGACACGAAGAAAGGCAACAGGCATACAATAACACACCCGATAACAATAAAATCACTTTTTTTCATCACACATACTTTACCCGTTCCCCGGAAAACCACGCCCTTCCGGGGCATCTTAAACATTATTTTTCTGTACTCTCGCTTGACGCATCCGTGTTCCCGTCCTCCGGACCTTGGTTCAACCGGGCGTCCTTATTCACTTCCTCCTTGGGAGAGGAATAGAAGAAATCAAATCCTTTTTTCCAACCGCTACTGATACGACCAAAACTTAGGAGTATTGCCAGCAGCAATACTCCTATTATAATGATCATTTTTCTCTCTTCCTTGCTATAATTTTTCCAAGCTCGCATGAGAAATTCCTATTTCTCGATACGGATACGAGCATCTACAGCCACCACGTTATCTTTATTTCCCAACAACGGGTTCAAGTCCATCTCGAAGATTTCCGGGGCAACCTTCACCAAAGCAGAGATTCTCATCACGGCCTCGGCAAACTTATCCTCGTTCACGGGTTCCTGTCCGCGAACACCTTGTATAATCTTGTAAGATTTCAACTCTTTAATCATGCCATGAGCCTCGTCTTTAGACATCGGGGCCAATCCGGCCTTCACGTCTTTCAACACCTCGATAAAGATACCTCCCAACCCGCAAAGTACCATGTGACCGAACTTATCATCTCGTTTAGCACCGATAAACACTTGCGTTCCGCTCAACTGTTGAGCCAGCATGATCGCGTACGTATCCTTGATCTGCATCATCCGCTTGAACTCACGACGAACAGTCTCCTCGTCGCTCACGTTCAACACGACTCCACCAACATCCGATTTGTGGATCGGTCCAACAACTTTCATCACCAGCGGGAACCCGATCTCTTTTGCCATCTTAACAATCTCCTCCTCGTTATCAGAAACTCCCTCTTTAGCTCTCGCTACCCCGGCAGCATCCAACAAAGTATGAATCTCGTCCGGAGACAAATAACCGTTTTGCGCGTTATTCACCACCTCACGGATCTTCTTCACGTCCATATCGGGCATTTCAAAATGTTCTGGTTGCGGGGCTGGAGTCTTGTAAATCTTACACAAGGCATTTCCAAACAACACCTCATCCGGGAAATAAACACGACCTTTAGACACGAACTCCGCGATCTCGTCCTTCACGATCTTGGAAGAAGGGAATATCGGGAAAATCGGTTTCTTGCTCGTCTTCATCTTCTCGTCAAGTACCCTGTACACGTCGAACACGGGGAACAAACCGGGGCTACCGAAAATAACCGCCATCCCGTCAATATTGTCAAAATCCTGATCACAAGCATCCAAAATATATCCTAATTGTTCAGCCGTACCCGTTGCCAAGAAGTCGATCGGGTTACCCACGGACGACCCGGCAAACAATTTCGTCAATAACTCCTGCGCTTTCTCGCCTTCAATATGCGGAACATCCATTCCACCGTTAGAAAGAGCATCCGTCAACATAACGGCAGGTCCACCGGCATGAGTCACGACAGCCATGTTACGACCTTTCATCTCCGGGTGCATGAAAATTCCTGCAACCGTCATCAACTCGTCACGCCCGTTACAACGCACGATACCAGCCTTGCGGAACAAAGCCTCCACGGCAACATCCGAACTGGCTAAAGCTCCCGTGTGAGAAGAAGCGGCACGACTTCCGGCAGCAGAACCTCCTGACTTAACGGCAGCGATCCGGCATCCCTTGCGAATCAAAGAAGACGCGTGCTTCAACAGCTTCTCCGGCTTTTCGATGCTCTCCACGTATAATAATTTTACACGAGAACTCGTCTTCGGATCAAACGACTCGTCCATGTATTCCAAAATCTCCTCTACACCTAATTGAGCTGAATTACCCACGGAATACATGCTATTGAATTTAATTCCTTTTTGCATCCCGGAGTCCATTATAAACAATGCCGTTGCACCAGAACCGGAAATCAAATCCACCCCTTGCGGGTTCAGTTCCGGGATCGGACTCGTGAACACCCCACTGTAATGGTTTGTCAAGACACCGATACAGTTCGGTCCGATCAATGATCCACCTACCGAATTAATCGTCTCCACAATCTGGCGCTCCAACTTGGCTCCCTCCTCGTTCTCTTCGTGGAACCCGGCAGAAAGGATAATAAATGCTTTCGTGTTCTTCTGTTTAGCAAGCACTTCCACGGTTGACGGGCAGAATTTAGCGGCAATCGCTAAAATAGCGCAATCCACCTCCGGAAGATCCTTCACGTCACGATACGCTTTAATTCCCTGCACTTCATCCATCTTCGGGTTCACCACGTAAAGCGAACCTTTGAAGTTCCCGTCTTGCAAATTCCGCAACACGGTACCCCCGGGTTTATGAATGTCGTCAGAACCACCCACAACCACAATGCTCTTTGGCTCAATTAATTGTTTTGCTATCATATATTTCGATTTATTTTTAACTTCCTCTTTAATTTCAAATGGATGATCGCTGTTACAATCATCCATTTGAAGTTTTTTATTCCTAGATATTATTGAAGAATGTCAGAAACTCCTGTACTTTCTGTACCATCTTCTTCGAGCCCGTGTACAACGGCACCCGTTGATGGAGAGCCTCCGGCTTTATCTCCAAGATTCGTTGCTCCCCGTCCGTGGCCAACCCTCCGGATTGTTCGGCGATAAACGCCATCGGGTTACACTCGTACAACAATCTCAACTTTCCTGTCGGGTGAGAACTTGTCTGCGGATATAAGAACACCCCACCTTTCAACATATTCCGGTGGAAATCGGCTACCAAAGACCCGATATAACGGGACGTGTACGGCCGGTTCGTTGCCTCATCTTTCTCCTGACAATACTTGATAAATTTTTTCACACCCACGGGGAAATTCACGTAATTACCCTCGTTGATTGAATATATCTTTCCGCTTTCCGGTGTTTGCATATTCGGGTGAGACAAACAGAACTCCCCGATAGAAGTATCCAGCGTGAAACCATTCACCCCGTTACCGGAAGTATACACCAACATGGTTGATGACCCGTAAATCACATAACCGGCAGCCACCTGTTCCGTTCCGGGCTGGAAGAAATCGTCCATCACGAGCGGTTCCCCGATAGGAGAAATACGTTTATAAATAGAGAAGATCGTACCCACGGAAACATTCACGTCAATATTTGACGATCCATCCAGCGGGTCCATACAAATGATGTACTTCCCGTCCTTACTTAATCCTTCCTCGAAAACCACGATGTCCTGATTTTCTTCAGTAGCCACCCCACAACACTCGCCACTCGCCCTCAACTCATCCATAAAAGTTTTGTCGGCATAGACATCCAACTTCTGTTGGTCCTCTCCTTGCACATTGATTGAACCCACCTTTCCAAGTATATCTACCAAACCAGCCTTATTAACCTCCCGGTGAACCTTTTTGGCAGCGATACCTATGTGGTGCAAAAGTCGTGAAAATTCTCCGGTAGCCCCGGGAATCTCGGCTTGCCGTTCAATAATAAATTGATTTAAAGTTGTAACTTTATGCATTATCATGGTTATGTGTTTTAATTTTTTTGCAAATATAAAGTTATAATCTTTAATTTAAAAGGTTTGCGGGTTTTATTCCGCTTCTTCCTTTCAAATCCTTACGCGTATAGCCTAAATTCACGGAGAGGCCTGCAATCGATGACGAAACATCAATCTTCTCTCCGCCGTATACCCTTTATCACGAAGATAAAGCGTTCCCCATCAACATTATGACGTATCCATATTGATACTCAAGTTCATCTTAAAGCATTACGTCAATCCATCACGAGAAGTTTCATCAGTAGGCACGAACGGCTCGGACTTCCGAGATTGTACTAATCTTCGTAGAATTATAATCACCTATTTCATATTTATAACCAGCATTATCAGTATATTTTTTATCACGCAACACTTCTGTTGAACTACTGTACACCTCTATCGATATTTCCACTCCCTCCTGTTCGCTAATTTTGGTATTCAACATATCTTTATTAGCAACAACACATCTTATTTCATTGTATGCCGGAAAATACCATCCATTTCCCAAACCACGACAAGCTATAAAAGCCGGGTAATTCTCCAATTTATCATTATTTAATTCTATAAAATTCTCCAACGCAACCATATTCTCTCTACCATTATTTTCATCACTTGCACCCACCGATAGATTTGCCCCTTGGGCTCCTTTTTCACACCAAGCCAATTTTCCTAACGATTTACTTGCCACCATTCGCCCCCTATAAGCATTAATTCCTTTTACATCCGTCACGAAAGAAGATGCATTTTCATCATATCCCGTCACTTTCCCCACCGCAAAAATCACCCCATCTCCCCAAGCATCCCCGACCTTCGGGGCCACCAAAGACAACTCGTCTAAATTATCTCCTAGCAACTCCTTATCTTTAAAATAATAATCAAACTCATCTCCCGTCACTGTATGGAAGTGAGCTTTATTTAATCGTAAAGTTCCACCTTCAATCTCTCGTGGAAACACAAATTCCATCTTATTATTCGCCACGGGAACATTCCGCACTTCTCGGTCGTGATGTTCAGAAGACAAATACAAATCCGCTCGATCAACCACCACCCCATTTGAAACATCCGTTAACGTTACCACCACGTTCTGCCCATCTTCAATCACGACATCAATTGGTGGCTCCGACTCGTCCCAATCTTCAACCTGAATGCTAACCACCACATCCTTATCTCCCGCCCCCGGATACCGATTTACCAAAATATTACACTTATATAATTTCCCCTTCTCCAATGGCATCCCCTCATTCAGGACAGTGTATGACTTTTCCTCCCCGCCCAGCAAGAAATGAAACAAAACCCTATTCCCCTCAATTTTTTGAGGCAAAACAATTACTTCAAAATCTTCTGCCACCCGTGCCTCTATATCGTCAACGGCATTACCTAACGTCAATTCACCCGTGGCAATATTGAAATTTCCCTCCTGAATAACATTTACAACTTTAAAGTCCGTTATTTTATTCAGATCAACCGTCTCCGGGGTATCCGTTTTGAAATGAAATTTCATTTTAGCAAACTGATGGCAAAAATTCAATGTAATAACTTTTTCCACCCCCCGATAACGTTCTTCCGATTTCACGTAAAGGAAATCAGAAGACAACAAAGCTTCCTCTGTCTCCTGAACGTTGGGTATGGAAACCGGAACAGCCAAAAGATCCGCTGGGACGCTCTCCATCCCTTTACAATAAAATCCATATATATTTATCGGGTTGTCCGGGTACACGTGTTTCTCTCCGTCTGCAAAACTCAAACTACCATCCGCCTCACTATTCATCAGGTAAAAATCCTCGTTTGCTGGCAAACAAAGCTCTTCCCCTTCCTGTTCCACGATATACAACCCCACCTTATCCCCTACATTAAGTCCCGCCCTCGACCCTATCTCGGCTTCTTGCATCTTGAGAATATCCACTTGAAAACAAATTTCCTTCTCTTCCGATTCTTTCGTGATCATACGACTACACCCGCAAAGAGCTATCAAGCCCATAAAATACAACAACCAGCTTTTTTTCATCATTCCAATTTTTATAATTAATACCATAACACGCCATTCCTAACAGGTGAGATCGCTTGTAAATATATTAAAAAATAGCTACATTGTTTCATTTATAATTATTTTATCACCACATTTCATTAAAATAGATTGATTCCACTTTTTTTCGTACATTTGTATAATACTATTAATACCAAAAACCATGTCAAGATACAATCTCATCCGGTTCGATTGGGCCATGAAACGCTTATTACGTGATAAAGCAAATTTCGTCGTATTAGAAGGATTTTTGAGCGAATTACTACAAGATAACATCAAAATTCATCGAATCCTAGAAAGCGAAGGTAACAAAGAAGACGAGTCCGACAAATTCAACCGGGTTGACGTTTTGGCTGAAAACAACAAAAAGGAACTCATTATCATAGAAGTTCAAAACACCCGGGAATTATATTATTTTCAACGAATGCTATACGGTGTCTCCAAAGCCATCACAGAATACATTCATGAAGGTGACCTTTATGCTGAAGTTCGAAAAGTCTATTCCATCAATATCGTATATTTCGATTTAGGACAGGGGAGCGATTACATCTACCGTGGAGTAACCGATTTTAGAGGAATTCATTCAGGTGACACCTTACGTCTTTCAACCAAACAACGGAACACGTTCGTGAAAGAAAATGCCGGAGAAATCTTTCCGGAATATTACGTCCTCCGAGTTAATGAATTTGATGATCGGGCCAAAACACCTCTTGACGAGTGGGTCCGTTTCTTGAAATCCGGTATCATTGACGAAAACACCACGGCTAAAGGCTTGCAAGCAGCAAGAGAACGGCTACGTGTGTCAGACATGAGCGAACAGGAACGTCGTGCTTATGAACGCCACATGGACAACATCAGAATCCAGTGGGATGTCCTAACCACTGCACATGGGGAAGGATGGGACGAAGGAAAAGCCGAAGGAAGAGCTGAAGGGAAAGCTGAAGGCAAGGCCGAAGGATTAGCTGAAGGAAGGGAAAAAGGCATTCAAGAGGGCATAGAACAAGAGAAAAAAGAAACCGCCAAAAAATTACTCGAAAAAGGTATTCCGGTCGAGACCATCATGACATGTACCGGATTATCCTTAACGGAAATACAACAATTACAATAAACACGAAAAGACACGTCTTTAACGCCTTATTTTGCATTTTACAATTTAAAATTTACTTTTGTTTCGTGTTACTTTTTAATCGGTACCTAAATGAAAGTTTTTAAATTCGGGGGAGCATCCGTGAAAGATGCAGCAGGGGTAAAAAATCTCTCTTCAATTGTTCATCAACAGCAGGGACAACTTATCGTGGTCGTTTCAGCTATGGGAAAAACGACTAATTTGCTAGAAACATTATGCAACGCCTATTTCCACCGGGACTCGAAAGTCCCCGCCATCATGAAAGAATTAAAAGACTTTCATCTAAATATCGTGACCTCGTTGTTCCCTTTGAATGCCCCGGTCTACAAGCACCTAGAAGAATTATTTATAAACCTAGAAAACATACTGGCAAGCGAATCATCACTATGCTATGATTACGAATACGATCGCATTATCTGTTTCGGGGAACTGATCTCCACGACCATCATTTCCGATTACATGGAAATGGAGGGAATCGAGAATCAATTCATTGACATTCGGAAATTTCTCAAAACCGACCAAAACTATCGTAACGCGAACATAGACTTGGAACTTTCCGAACAACTTTGCAAAGAAGCATTTGATTTCAACACATCGTCCACGTTCGTCACCCAAGGCTTTATCGCCGGAACCCGTACCAACCAAACCACCACGCTAGGACGGGAAGGATCGGATTACACGGCCGCCCTTTTGGCTAACTTGCTAAATGCCGAGAACGTGACGATCTGGAAAGACGTGCCGGGAGTGATGAATGCCGACCCGAAAGAATATGAAAAAGCACAAGTGATCAGCCGGATGTCCTACAAAGAGGCCATCGAGCTGTCCCATTTCGGGGCAAAAGTCATTCATCCGAAAACCATAAAACCGATCCAGAACAAACAAATCCCCCTCTACGTGAAATCCTTCCTGCACCCGGAATCCGAGGGAACCGTGATACAAGAGATTGACGAGCATCTAAAGTTACCCCCCATCTACATTAACAAAGAAAATCAATGCTTGTTGACCCTCACCCCGAGAGATTTCTCTTTTATCGCGGAAGAAAAATTAAGCCACATATTCGCCGTGCTGGCCCAATATAAATTGAAACTGAACCTGATGCAAAACTCCGCCATCAGCTTTTCTTTCTGCGTGGATTGCAACAGCGCCGTGTTCAACGAATTTCTGGATCAACTCCGGGAAGAATTCGAGGTACGCTACAACCAAGACGTGAAACTCATCACGATCCGCCATTACAACGAGGAAATCATCCGGGAGATCATCGGGGATACCCCCTCGCTAGTCGAGCAACGTAGCCGCACGACCGCCCAGTTCGTGCTAAGGAATCATGTATTACAATAACTCCCGCGGCATGAAACATAAAACGCTGTCCATCATCATTCCAGCCTATAACGAGGCCCGAACTCTTTTCACGTTACTGGAAAAAGTTCACCACACACGACTAGTTGAAAATATCCAAAAAGAAATTATCGTTATAAACGACTGTTCGAAAGACGAAACGGAGGCCGAAATTCAGCGTTTCATGGAAACGTATCCCGATTGCCCCCTTCAATACCACAACCAACCTTACAACCAAGGCAAAGGAGCGGCTCTGCGGGTCGGGATTCAAAAGGCCAGCGGGGAGTGGACCGTCATACAGGACGCGGACCTTGAATACGAACCAGAAGACTTTAACCCGTTACTGACATGGATGATCGAACACGACGGGAAAGTTATCTACGGGTCCCGCTTTCTAAACAAAGCGAACAAACACTCCTACCAGCGATTCTATTTCGGTGGCAGGCTATTATCCATCATCACGAACATCCTGTACGGGCAACACTTGACGGACGAACCGACCTGTTACAAAATGTTCGACACCGCACTACTTAAATCCATCCCGTTAAAATGCACCGGATTCGAATTTTGTCCGGAAGTAACAGCCAAAGTTTGTCGCAAGGGATACAAAATAAAGGAATTACCAATCCACTATTACCCCCGGAGCATTGACGAGGGTAAAAAAATAAACTGGAAAGACGGGGTCATTGGCATCTGGACCCTAATAAAATATCGTTTTTAATTTAAAGAATAATTTTCGTATGGGAATTTTTAATAAAATAAAACCGACTACATGGATTTATCTTTGCCTCGCAATCATCGGGTGCGTATTCATTGTGAATTATCTGGAAATATTTGATTTCAAACCGGATCTGAACGGGGATAACGTTTACTATTATGCCCTAGGAAGAGCCATTGCTGCCGGGAAGGGCTACACGAACATCATGTTTCTGGAAGAAACCCCTCATTCCCATTTCCCTCCGGGTTACCCCTTGTTTAACGCCGGAATTTTACTTTTCACCCATTCCTACACGGCTCTAAAAATAGCAAACGGCATCTTATTCGGGTTGTCCATCCTCATCCTTTTTTTCCTCCTAAAAAGAATTTCGGGGAATTTATTCGTCGCCCTGTCAACCTGCCTGTTATGCTGTATGCAACAGGCATTACTACGTTACTCCACGATTGTCATGAGCGAAATGCTATTTACCTTCCTCACGCTGGGAGTCCTGTACCTGATCTCGCTGATCGATATGGACCACCTGTTCTATAAAAAGCGCCCCCGTTCCCAGATCATTTATTTCATTCTGATGATTATCGCGCTGAATTACATCTATTTTGTCCGGACCATGGGGACATCCATCATTCTGGCAATAATAATTTACCTCGGTATTCTTTGTACCCAAAAAATCCTCACGTTCCTCAAAAGCAAGCGTAAAAACGACGAGATAACCATACAGGCCGACAACAAACGGGTCCTGTTCAGCCACCTCATTATCTTATGCGTGGTCATCGCATCCTTTGCAGGGGCAAAAACAGCTTGGGACATACGGAATAAAAGCATTGGAGTCACGAGTAGTGACTATCTCCATGATTTCAAAAAGAAACCCAAGGGTGAAACCATGGTCACTTTCTCGGACTGGACAGAACGTATCGAAAACAACCTAGTCAGCTACGTGGGCAAATGGATTCCCACCGCCATCATTTCCGATGATCCCGGATTCGATGAAAAAGTAACCACTTCAGGACTGATCGAGGGAATTTGTATCCTTATCGTCGTCCTGATCGGATTGATCGCACTGAAAAAAATGCAATTACTCCTGTTCCTGTACATCGGCATCACGATGGCCGTACTCATGATCTGGCCGGAGCAATACGCCGGACACCGCTATTTTATCGGAGTTATTCCCCTTTTCATATTCTTGTTCCTGAACGGTTGTCTCGAAATCATGAACACGATCACCAAAAAACTTTCATTTGGTAAATACCAACACGTGATTCCTGCAGGAGGCCTGATCGTGTTCCTCGTGTTCTTCATGTTCCCGCACTACGCGAAAGCCTTGAAACCGCAACAAAATTTTGCCACATACAAGCAATGGAATGAAAAAATTGCCGATGCCGCCTTCGTGGAATACATCTATGCTGTCAACTGGTGTAAAAAGAATCTGCCCGAAGAAGCCCGCATCGCCTGCCGGAAACCGGAACTTTTTTACCTCTTTTCAGGCGGCAGAAAATCGACGTCTTTTCCCCAATATGCCAAAGAGGACGACCTATTCAAACGATTCCAAGAACAAAAAATCTCTCACGTGATCATCGACCGCTGGTTCCGCCACGGGTATGTCACCGTGTACCCCATGGTCAAAAAATATCCGGATTATTTCAGACCGCTCATCCAGATCGGGCAGAACACGAAACAGCAACTTCCCACGTTAATTTTCCAATTCCTGCCGGGAGGCCAACCACAAGTTCCGTAGTTTAGTTCAAAGAAAAACGAATCATACTTCTCATGTCGGGTGAAAAATCCGACATGAGAAGGTATATTACAGGACAACAAACCGTTGACCCGAAAATTTTATACCATAATCCATTATCATATCCTCATCAATAACGGACCTCTTTCGTATAAAGCGCTATTAGAACGCTATTAAATCCCTATTAAATCACTATATATAATAGCGTTCTATTAGAATTTTAATAGGATATTAAAATTACTTTATCCGTAACACGTCATGTATTGCTACTCTATTCATCCTGAAGTGATTTAGAAAAACGGCAGCAAATCATGACCTCCACTCCTAAACGTCTTTTATCACCCTCTAAAAGAATGAATGCACGAAAAAAAGAAGAGGATTTCCAGTTTCACAAATAAATGGTATATTTGCAACTTGATTTTTTAAATGTGCAAATAAGTAATATCTTAAAATCAGGAGTCACGATGGACAAAAAATTCCAAGAGTACAAAGGTTTGGATCTCTCTCAGGTAAACAAGGATGTCTTGAAAGAGTGGGAATCAAACAATACCTTCGAGCAAAGCTTGAAGAATAGAGAGGGGTACCCCTCGTTTGTCTTTTTCGAAGGTCCCCCTTCGGCAAACGGGATGCCAGGTATTCACCACGTAATGGCTAGGACGATTAAAGATATTATTTGCAGATACAAAACTTTACAAGGATTTCTCGTCGAGCGAAAAGCCGGTTGGGATACACACGGGTTACCCGTTGAATTGGGGGTTGAAAAGAAACTCGGTATCACGAAAGAAAATATCGGGAAAACGATTTCCGTGGCTGACTACAACAAAGAATGTCGTTCCGACGTCATGAAATTCACCCGTGAATGGGAAGATTTGACGAACAAGATGGGTTACTGGGTAGATATGAGCAACCCGTACATCACCTACGACAACCGTTACATCGAAACCTTATGGTATTTGTTGAAACAATTGTACGAGAAAGGTTTCCTGTACAAAGGGTACACCATACAACCCTATTCCCCCGCTGCCGGAACAGGATTAAGCACGCACGAGTTGAACCAACCGGGATGTTACCGAGACGTGAAGGACACGACGTGCGTGGCTCAATTTAAAGTGATCCGGGACGAAAAATCGGAAAAATTGTTTGCTTTCAGCGATGAAGTATATTTCACCGCGTGGACAACCACGCCTTGGACGTTACCTTCCAACACGGCATTGGCCGTGGGTCCGAACATCACGTACTTGGAAGTGAAAACTTATAACCCCTATACTTTCCGCCCGGTAACTATTATCATGGCGAAAGATCGTTTCAGCGCGTACTTCAACAAAAAAGCTGAAGGCATCACCTTGGAAGACTACAAGGAAGGAGATAAATTGATCCCTTACCAGATCGTGGCCGAATATAAAGGTCCGGAGTTGGAAGGCATACGTTACGAGCAACTTTTACCTTGGATGCAACCCATGGGTGATGCATTCCGCGTGATCCTCGGTGATTACGTTACCACGGAAGACGGTACCGGGATCGTACATATTGCCCCGACTTTCGGAGCCGATGACGACCGGGTGGCCAAAGTGGCGGGCATAGCCCCCTTGCAATTAATTGACAAGGAAGGCAGCAAGCAACCCATGGTGGACAAACGGGGACGCTTGTTCCGGATGGAAGACATTGACCCGGAATACTTGAAAAATAACGTCAACACGGACCTGTACGGGGAATTTGCAGGACGATTCGTGAAAAACGCTTACGATCCAAATTTAACCGAAAACGACACGACTCTCGACATCGATTTAAGTATCCTGTTAAAACGGGAGAACAAAGCGTTCAAGGTCGAAAAACACGAACATAATTACCCGCATTGCTGGAGAACCGACAAACCGGTACTTTATTATCCGTTGGATTCTTGGTTCATCAAAACGACAGCCGTTCGGGATCGCATGATCGAGCTGAACAAGACCATCAACTGGAAACCCGCCAGCACGGGCGAAGGCCGTTTCGGGAAATGGTTGGAGAATCTAGTGGATTGGAACCTCTCGCGTTCCCGCTACTGGGGAACTCCCCTACCGATATGGGTCAGCGAGGACGGGACAGAGAAAAAATGTATCGGTTCGGTGAAAGAATTAGTTGAAGAAACTGAAAAAGCAATACAGGCAGGAATCATGAAGGAGAACCCCTTCAAAGATTTCAAGGTGGGAGACTACTCGAAAGAGAATTACGAGAAAATCGACCTGCACCGCCCGTACGTGGATGACATTATACTGGTTTCTCCCACCGGACAACCGATGTACCGGGAGAAAGACCTGATCGACGTGTGGTTCGATTCGGGAGCCATGCCTTACGCGCAGGTACATTACCCGTTCGAGAACAAAGAATTGATCGATAACCGGACAAATTTCCCGGCAGACTTTATCGCCGAAGGAGTGGACCAGACCCGCGGTTGGTTCTTCACGCTACACGCTATCGCGACCATGGTGTTCGATTCCGTGGCATTCAAGAATATCATATCCAACGGACTGGTGCTTGATGCCAAGGGAAACAAGATGTCCAAACGTTTAGGCAATGCCGTTGATCCTTTCGACACGATCGAGAAACAAGGATCAGATCCCCTGCGTTGGTACATGATCACGAACTCTCAACCGTGGGATAACTTGAAATTCGACATCGCCGGGGTGGAAGAAGTGAAACGTAAGTTCTTCGGGACACTGTATAACACGTACAGTTTCTTCGCCTTGTATGCCAATATAGACAAGTTCACGTATGCAGAGGCAGAAGTTCCGTTTAACGAGAGACCGGAAATCGATCGCTGGATTCTTTCTCTATTGAACAGCTTGATTAAAGAGGTCACCGAGGCTTACGAGAAATACGAACCGACACGGGCCGGACGGGCAATACAGGATTTCGTGATCGAGAACCTGTCGAACTGGTACGTGCGTCTCTCCCGTAAACGTTACTGGGGTGGCGAGCAAACCACCGATAAACTGTCGGCTTACCAAACGTTATATACTTGCTTGGAGACCGTGGCAATCTTGTCCTCACCCATCGCGCCGTTCTACATGGATCGCCTGTTCACGGACTTGAACAAGGTTACGGGACGATACACGACGGACGTTCATCTAGTAGATTTCCCGGTGGCTGACGCATCAATGATCGACAAGCAACTGGAGGAACGGATGAACATGGCTCAACAAATATCTTCCATGGTACTTGGACTGAGACGCAAAGTTCAAATCCGGGTAAGACAACCGCTGTGCAAGCTGTTGATCCCGATCTTGAATGACGAGATGACCACCCAACTGGATGCCGTGAAGAACATCATCCTGTCGGAAGTCAACGTGAAGGAGATCGAATACATCACCGACACGGCAGGTATCTTGGTAAAGAAGATTAAACCGAACTTCAAGACCCTAGGACCGAAATACGGTAAATACATGAAACAGATTTCCGCTCTCGTAGCCGAAATGAACCAGAATGATATTTACAATTTCGAGAAACAAGGAACTTATTCCCTTGAAGTGGGAACGGAAACACTGGAACTGACGCTGGAAGACGTGGAGATTCTGTCGGAAGACATTCCGGGCTGGTTAGTAGCTAACGAGGGACGTCTCACGGTTGCCTTGGACATCAATATCACGAAGGAATTACGTGAAGAAGGTATCGCCCGGGAGTTGATCAACCGAATCCAGAACTTGAGAAAAGAGAGTGATTTCAACGTGACAGACAAAATTGATCTTTACATCGGGAAACATAAAGAGATCAATGAAGCGGTCGAGAACTTCAAGGCGTACATCGCCAGCCAAGTTCTGGCAGAGAACGTTACGTTAATAGATAAAGCCGAGGACGGTGCCCAACCCATCGAAATCGACGACATACAAACGTTTATTAAGATCCAGAAAATGTAACCTCTTCCCCTTGTTACAAGTAAAAGTGGATATTTTTCCACGGGAAAGATTACATAGCGGATTTTTTATTAACTTAGACAAAAACTTTACAACTATGGCCGAGAAAACTAGATATTCGGATGAAGAGTTGCAGGAATTCAAAGAATTGATTCTTGAGAAACTCGAAAAGGCGAAAAGAGATTACGAGGTGCTGAAAGCCTCGATCTCCGGCAGCGACGGGAATGACATCGCCGATACGTCTCCCACTTTTAAAGTATTGGAAGAGGGAGCATCTGTTCTTTCCAAAGAAGAGGCCGGTCGGCTGGCTCAAAGGCAGGCAAAGTTTATTGCTCACTTGGAAGCCGCATTAGTACGAATTGAAAACAAAACCTACGGGATCTGCCGAGTAACCGGGAAACTGATCTCTAAAGAAAGATTACGCGCCGTACCTCATGCAACATTGAGTATGGATGCCAAAATGGGACAAGACTCTTAATCGCTTTTGCGATTAAGAGTCGCTTTAAATTTTATCACACAGATGAGTACGCGGAAAAAACTTATTATTTTTATTATTGCCCTATTAGTCATTGATCAAGTTGTTAAAATCTGGATCAAGACCCACATGATGATCGGGGATGAATTCAGTGTCTTCGGAGACTGGTTCAAAATTCATTTTATTGAAAACAACGGGATGGCCTTCGGGATGGAACTCGGGGGAGGCAAGTGGGGAAAAACCGTTTTAAGTGTATTCCGCTTAATCGCCGTGGGGGGTATCGCTTGGTACTTGGGACGTCTCATCAAAGAAAAGGCACCCATGGGGGTTATTCTCTCTTTCGGGTTAATTTTCTGCGGGGCAATAGGTAACATCATCGATAGCGCATTCTACGGGATGATCTTCAGTGACAGTTATTCACAAGTAGCTACTATGTTTCCTCACGGGGGAGGGTACTCCTCGTTCCTACATGGCAAGGTGGTAGATATGCTCTATTTTCCGCTTTACGAAGGCTTTCTGCCTCAATGGATTCCGATCTGGGGAGGTGATTTCTTCGTGTTCTTTCGCCCGGTATTCAACTTGGCTGACTCCTATATTACCATAGGTGTGTTCATCCTGTTACTTTTCCACCGGAAGTATTTCGCATCAAAGAAGTAAGGATATACAATTCTAAAAAAACGTTATAGTAGACGATAAAAAGAGGCTTTCAGGCCTCTTTTATTTTAAAAATAAGTTAATGTTAAACCATGGAATGACAGCGTCAGGCTTTCTTTCCTACCTTGCAACTTTATTTACCAATTTATTGTTGAATTTATGAAAAGCCTTATTTCAATTATTGCATTTTTGATGCTTAGTTTCACGGCATTCTGTCAAGGAGGCGTGAATTTCGAGCATATCACGTTTGATGAAGCATTGGCTAAAGCCAAAGCAGAGAACAAACTCGTTTTCATGGATTGCTATACCTCATGGTGCGGTCCTTGCAAGTACATGTCAGAAACCATCTTCCCGCAGGAAAAAGCCGGAGAATTTTTCAATCCCAAATTTGTTTGCGTGAAATTTGATATGGAAAAAGGAGAAGGTCCTGAACTGGGTAAAAAATTTGGAGTCAGAGCCTACCCGACGTTCTTGATTCTTCGTCCCGATGGATCGGTACAACACAAAGTGGTTGGCGGCGGGGATCTGGAAGGATTCATCGCAAGAGTTGAAAAAGGGCTGAACGAAAAGACCTCTCTCGATTATTTGAACAAGGTGTACGAGAAAGGAAAGATGAACAAGAAACAGCTCATGGCTTACCAGATTGCGTTGAACGATGCTTATGAACAAGCAAAAAGCGAAAAAGTAGGCGAAGAGTTGAATAAAATACTGAAAGACAAGGATAAAATGAAAAAAGAATTCTGGCCTATTCTCGAAGAAAGTCCTTACGGTTCTGATAATTTCAAACTTGTCGTAAACAACATTGCCACATTCAATAAAAATATCGGCAAAGAGAAAGTAGATGCTTACCTTTATGGTAATTATAGTCAAGCTATTGATAATACTACTCGCCGTAATGCGAAAGAACCCGCTAAGACACTTGAGCAAATTCGCCAAGAATTAACCAATATCGATTTGGAGAATAAAGATCAATTGATGAGCAAGATCGAGTTGGCTCAAGCCACGATTGACCAGAACGTGGATAAAATTATTTCTCTCGCTGAACAAGCAGCAGAAACCAAGAGCGAAGAACTATGGTCTATCGTAAACGCCTTAAACTCGATCAGTTCCAAGGTGAACAAAGCCGAAGCCGGACGTATCGTAGCATTAGGAGATAAATTCATTGCCAATAGCCCGGAAAACGGGAAAGCCTACATGACCAACTTCTTTGAAAAATTCAAGGTCGCAGCGCATGTTGGTGTATATTTCTATGAGTTAAGCTATGAAGATGCCTTGAAAATGGCGAAACAACAAGGACGCAAACTTTTCATTGACTGTTACACAACTTGGTGCGGTCCTTGCAAGTATATGTCAGAAACCGTATTCAAACAAGAAAACGTGGGAGATTTCCTAAATCAGAACTTCATCTGTTTAAAATATGATATGGAAAAAGGAGAAGGCCCCGAACTAGCAAAAAAATTCGGTGTTCGTGCCTACCCGACTTTCGTGATCGTAAATCCGGACGGTACCATTCGTCATAAACTTGTCGGTGGTGGTGAAGGTGAGAAATTCATAGAGAGAGTGAAGGAATCTTTCGATGACAACAAAGCTTTAGGAGCTTTAGATGCAAAATACAATAGCGGTAATAGAGATAAAGCATTTTTATCTCAATACGCTCAAGTGATGGTAGCTAATTACGATCCGAACGCAAAAGCCATCGTGGACGAATTATTGAAAATTTCTACCGATGAAGAAAAATTATCAGAAGATTACTGGTTCATTTTCGGTAACAGCGAATTAAGCCCGAAAGATTCAGAAGCGGCAAAATTCTTGACTGACAACCGGAGCAAATTCAACGAAACCATTGGCAAGGAAAAAGTCGATAACCGTTTGAGTGAAGGTCTTTTCCGTGAAATATTAATGGTTATCGCCGGACGTGGTCAAAAAACCGATGTAAAACGTTTAGACGCTATCGGACGGGAAGTAAAAGCCCTGAAGTTATCAAACGAGAAAACCTTACTGTCTTCTTTAGCTATTGCGAAGGCTGTGAAGACAGAAAATATTGACAAGATCTTGACAGCTTGCGAGAAAGAACTCCCGAAACTGGGAAAAGATTCTCAAATGATAGCTTACTATTTATCCGGTTCATTGGCAAAAGCAAATGACACACAAAAAGCCCGTTGGCAAAAAATAGTTCAAGCAAACACGGGGAAATAAACTCCGGAATACTTATAATAATATGCTCGAAGAGGATGTTTCCAAGGAACATCCTCTTCGCTATTTTGGAGAGAGTTTTTTACTAAAAAATGGGTAGAGTTTTTCATTTTCAATTGTTTTACGTAAGTTTGCACCCTAATTTTAGGACGAACAGCTTAAAGAAAGCGATAAATCCGTTTCGGAAGGAAACGGAAATGTAAAAGAAAATCGTATATGATTGAAAATTTAGTAATTGTCGAGTCTCCGGCTAAAGCCAAGACTATTGAACGTTTTTTAGGAGAGAATTATGTTGTAAAATCTAGTTTCGGACATATCCGGGATCTTGAAAAAAAAGATTTAGGAATTGATATAGAACATAATTTCCAACCAAAATATGAAATATCACCCGACAAGAAAGCGATTGTAAAAGAATTGAAACAACTTGCCAAGGAAGCCAAAACGGTTTGGTTAGCCTCCGATGAGGACCGCGAGGGAGAAGCTATTGCTTGGCATTTATTCGAAGTTCTGGGGTTGAAGAAGGAGAACACGAAACGGATTGTTTTTCACGAAATCACGAAAGATGCTATTTTACATGCGATCAATAACCCCCGGGACATTGATAAAAACCTCGTGGATGCCCAACAGGCCCGCCGGGTTCTTGACCGACTGGTCGGATTCGAAGTGTCACCAGTCCTATGGAAAAAAGTGAAACCTTCCTTGTCAGCCGGACGGGTTCAATCCGTTGCCGTAAAACTCATCGTTGAACGAGAACGAGAAATTAACCATTTCGTTGAACAAAAATATTATAAGGTTACCGGAACATTTGAAACCAAAGACGCAAATGGTAATTCGGTACCCTTAAAGGCAGAATTATCCGAACGTTTTTCCACGCAGGAAGAGACGGTTAACTTTCTGGAACATTGCAAGAAGGCGGCATTTTCAGTAAGTAATGTCGAGACGAAACCGGGTAGCCGTAAACCGGCTCCACCGTTCACGACATCCACGCTACAACAGGAGGCATCCCGCAAATTGGGATTTTCTGTTTCGCAGACAATGGCCGTGGCCCAGAAACTATACGAACAGGGACACATCACTTACATGAGAACGGACTCCGTGAACCTATCCCAACTGGCTATCGGTGCGGCAAAAGCCGTTATCTGTAACACGCTGGGAGAAAAATATTCCAAACCTAGGAATTTCGCCACGAAGACGAAAGGGGCGCAAGAGGCCCACGAGGCCATCCGCCCGACCTATATGGACAAGGAATCGATCAGCGGAGACAAGAATGAACAGCAACTTTACTCGTTAATCCGGAAACGGACTCTCGCCTCTCAAATGGCAGAGGCCGAACTGGAAAAAACAACCATAACGATCGCCATTACCGGGGAAAAACACACGTTCGAAGCCGTGGGTGAAGTGATCATTTTCGATGGTTTCCTCAAAGTGTACATGGAATCTTTCGATGACGAGAAAGAAGACGATGAAGCGGCCTTATTACCTGCAATACATAAAGGAGACCAGTTACAACGTTCCCTGATCCAAGCCTTAGAACAATACACGACGCATCCTCCCCGCTACACGGAGGCCAGTCTCGTGAAGAAAATGGAAGCCTTGGGAATCGGACGTCCGTCAACATACGCACCCACGATTACCACGATCCAGAACCGGGGATATATCTTACGGGAAAGCCGGGATGGTACAGAACGTCAACTAGACCAGATAGACCTTAAAGGACAAGATATAAAAGTCAAGAAGATCAGCCGGATATTCGGTGCGGAAAAGAAGAAATTGTTTCCCTCGGATATCGGAATGGTCGTGACAGATTTCCTTTCCAATTATTTCACGAATATCATGGATTATAACTTCACGGCAAATGCCGAGGATGCCCTTGACCACATTGCCGAAGGAGAGGTTGAATGGCAATCCATGATCGGAACATTCTATCAACCTTTCCATGCTAACGTGGAGAAAACGTTGAAAGAATCCGAACGGAACACGGGAGCCCGGGAACTTGGTAAAGATCCACAAACAGGAGAAACCGTTTCCGTACGAATCGGACGTTTTGGACCGATGGCTCAGATTGGTGAAGGAGAATCCGTACGTTATGCCGGACTGCTCAAAGGGCAACTGATGGAAACCATTACCTTGGAAGAAGCTTTAGACTTGTTCAAGTTTCCCCGTCAACTGGGTGAATTCGAGGAGAAACCTGTCAGTGTCGGCATCGGTCGTTTTGGACCTTACATCAAGCATAATCAACTTTTCGTTTCCTTGAAAAAAGGCGTTGACGATCCGGGAACAATAACTCTTGAAACCGCTATCGAACGAATCAACGAGAAACGAGAAATCGAGAAAAACAGGAAGATCCAAGAGTTTGAAAATGGGGTACAAATTCTTAACGGTCGTTTTGGGCCTTACATCACGTTCAACAAAGTGAACTATAAGATCCCCAAAGGAAAAGAAGCAGACAAATTAACCTTTGAGGAAACCATGGAAATCATTGCAAAGGGAGGGGACAGTAAGAAAAAAACGACAAAAAAGACAACAAAAAAAGCGGCCCCGAAGGCAACAAAAAAGGAAACGAAAAAGAAGGAATAGGGCAATAAACGAAAGGGATTGAAATTTATTTGCATAAAACCAATCCATTTTATATATTCGTACCCTCGAAAAATAGAATAAATTCGTGTGTAGAAACATAAAATTTTAATATAAATGGCAACGTTACAAAAAATTAGAAATCGCGGTGGAGTACTTGTTAGTATCGTGATTGGATTAGCCCTCATGGCATTTATTGTTGGTGATGCTCTTAGCTCTGGCGCCAGCCTTATCAATCGTTCCAGAAACAAAGTTGGAGAAGTTGGAGGTGAAACTATCGGCATTCAAGAATATCAACAAAAGATTATGAAGAATGAAGATTTCATCAAAAGCATGAACGGTTTATCTGCCCTAACGGATGAGCAACAAAGAATGATCCGGGAAAATACTTGGAATCAAATTGTTTCTGAAATCATTCTGAACAAGGAATACGAGGAATTAGGTTTGGACGTTAGCGGTGACGAGTTATACGATTTCTTATTAGGGAGTAACATGAACCCGGCCGTCAGCCAGTTATTCGCAGATCCTAACACGGGACAGGTAGACAAAGAAAGAGCCCGTCTGATCATCAAACAATTGATCGAAGCTCCTGCCGGAACCCCGCAAAAGGAATATTGGTTGAACATGGAAGAGCAAGTAAACACGGCTCGTAAACAAGAAAAATATAATACTCTGTTAGCAAAAAGTTTGTTTGTAACAGATGCTCAAGCCAAAGAACTTGCAGAAAGTGCAGCAACGACAGTAGACATCAGCTTTATCATGAAAAGCTACAACACCGTTAGCGACTCTGCAGTAAAGGTAACTGCTAACGAGATCAAAGATTATTATAATTCACACAAATATTTGTTTGAACGCGAAGAAGCTAGACAGATCGCTTACGTGAACTTTGACATTACCGCTTCAGCCGAAGACATTAAAGAAACGGAAGACTGGGTGAATGATTTGAAACCCGAATTTGCAGAAGCAAAGAACGTGCTTGAATTCGCTAACCTTTCATCTGAAAAAAGATTCCAACCCAAATATTACAAAAAGGGAGAATTGGATAACGAGGAACTGGATGAATTCTTGTTCACGGAAAAGAGTGATGGCGTGTTCGGACCTTACTTGAAAGATAATGCTTATAACATCGTTCGTGTTGCCGACCGCCGTGTATTACCCGACTCAGTAAGAGCCCGTCATATCTTGATCGCATCAAACAATATGGCTCAATCAGAGAAATTAGCCGATAGTTTAGCAGGTTTAATTCGTAAAGGCGGAGATTTCGATGCTTTAGCAAGACAATATTCTGCCGATCAGAATACTTCTGTAAATGGTGGGGATTTCGGATGGTTCACCCAAGATCAGATGCTCCAACCGATCGCAGATTCAGCGTTCTTCTCTAACAAAAACGAGGTGAAAGTGGTAAGATCAAATTACGGATTCCATGTTTTGCAAGTAACAGACAGATCAAAACCTGTTGATAAGGTACAAATCGGAATCGTTGCAAAAGAAATTACCCCGTCTCAACAAACGATCAACAAGATTTATAACGACGCACGTACTTTTGCAAACAATATCAATACCGTAGAAGATTTTGAGGCAGCTTTAACTGCTAATAATCAAACCAAACGTATCGCAAACTTAGGTAAAAACGATTATCAGATTGCAGGCATTGATAACGCAAGAGATATTATCCGTGAGGCTTATATGGCTGAAAAACCGGGCTTCATCCTGACGACCAAAGAGAAATCTCCGATCTTTGAGGCTGGAGACAAATTCTCTGTTGTGGTTTTAACCGGAATTCAAGAAGAAGGTATCGCACCTCTGAACTCTGTTTCTGCAGCTATCCGCACCGAACTTATCCGTAAAAAGAAAGGCGAAATCATTGCCAAGGAGTTGACCAATGCTATTTCCGGAAGTGAAAGTTTACTTTCTGTAGCACAAAAAGCCAATGCAGAGGTAATGGATGCCACGGATGTTAGTTTCAGTTCATTCCAAGTTCCCGGAGTTGGTATCGAACCCGTGCTGACTGCCGAAGTTGTTACAATGAAAGAAAACGAAATTTCTAAACCGATCATCGGTAACCAAGGAGTTTATGTTGTGGTTGTAAACTCTAAAACTGTTGAAACAGTTACTCCCGAACAAATTGAAGCTGCCAAGAGAAGTATCGAACAAACGAATCTGTACACCAAGTTCCGCTTGATTCTTCCCGCGTTAGTGAAGAATGCCGGAGTGGTTGATACAAGATACAAATTTTACTAGAAACCTAAACCACAAACCGAAAAAGCCGCCCGTCAAGGCGGCTTTTTTATTTCCTCGAAAGAAAAACATCACCCCCGTTTCTTTCAATACTTTAATAGAAAAACTATCTTTGCCAGTAAAATGATTCAGATATGAAAGATTATTTCGTACACGAGACCGCCATCGTAGACGAGGGCGCAACAATCGGAAAAGGAACTAAAATATGGCATTTCTCCCACATTATGAGTAATTGCCGGATCGGAGAGAATTGTAACATCGGGCAAAACGTGGTCATATCCCCGGAGGTAGTTCTCGGGAACCAAGTAAAAGTACAGAATAATGTATCCGTGTACACGGGAGTCACTTGTGACGATGATGTTTTCTTGGGTCCATCATGCGTATTCACGAACGTGACCAATCCTCGTAGTGCAGTAAACCGGAAAAGTCAATATGCCAAAACGCACGTGGGCAAAGGGGCTACCATCGGAGCCAATGCCACGATCGTGTGCGGGCATGACATTGGGGCTTACGCCTTCATCGGAGCCGGGGCCGTTGTAACAAAAACTGTTCCTGCATACGCTTTGTTAGTTGGTAATCCGGCTAAACAAATCGGTTGGATGAGTGAATACGGGCATCGTCTTCATTTTGACGAAAAGGGAATAGCCGAATGTCCGGAAAGCAAACAACGCTATCATTTACAAAACGGGTTAGTTCAAAAAATAGAAGAATAAATCTAATTTTATATCACAATGAAAATCACGATGGTTGACCTTCACGGACAATATGAACGCATTCGGGAGGAAATAAACAACGCCATACAGGAAGTACTTGACACCACGGCTTTCATTAACGGCCCCCAAGTGAAGACTTTCGCCCAACATCTTGCGGAGTATAATCAAGTAGAACATGTTGTTCCTTGTGCCAACGGCACGGATGCCTTACAAATTGCTTTAATGGCTCTCGGGTTACAACCCGGGGACGAGGTGATTGTACCTGTTCATACTTACGTGGCCACAGCCGAGGTGATTGCCCTTTTACGGTTGGAACCTATTTTCGTGGATTGTGTCGCAGACCGTTTCACAATTGATGTTACCAAGATTGAAGAAAAAATTACCCCCCGCACGAAAGCAATCGTTCCTGTTCACTTGTACGGCCAATGCGCAGACATGGAACCGCTTATGGATATAGCCCGCCGACACAAACTTTACGTGGTAGAAGACACGGCACAAGCTATCGGGGCCACTTACACGTTCAGTAACGGTCTCCAACAAAAAGCCGGATGCATTGGAGATATTGGTACAACCTCATTCTTCCCCTCCAAAAATTTAGGATGTTACGGGGACGGTGGAGCCTTATTTATCCGAGATCACGAATTAGCCGAACGGGCCCGCATGATTGCCAATCACGGGCAAAAGATCAAATATCACCATAGTGTCGTGGGATGTAACTCTCGTTTGGATACCATGCAAGCTGCCATTTTGGATGTAAAACTAAAATACCTTGATGAATATTCAGCCGCCCGTAATCAAGCCGCCGAACATTATGACAAAGGGTTAGCAACAGTAAAAGGAATTATCCTTCCACAACGGGCTGCTAATAGCACACACGTGTTCCATCAATACACCATCCGGGTTCAAAATCACCTACGGGATGAGTTGAAATCTTTCTTGGCAGAACATGATGTTCCCAGCATGATTTATTATCCTATCCCCTTGCATTTGCAAGAGGCTTATGCTAAAAAGGGACAAGGGCAAGGAACATTCCCCGTTGCTGAACAATTAAGCGAAGAGGTACTATCGCTGCCGATGCACACGGAAATGAAAGCGGAAGAGCAAGAGTACATCATCGAACAAATTCGTACATTCTTTAACTGATAGAGATTTCACCGTGAAAAAGATTCTGATCATCACCTATTATTGGCCACCTTCAGGAGGACCGGGAGTTCAACGCTGGTTGAAGTTCTCGAAGTACCTTCCGGAATTTGGTTATGATCCGATCATCATCACGGTTGATCCGGAAAAGGCTGAATATCCCATAAAAGACCACACGCTGGAACAAGATGTACGAGCCGGACAAATCGTGTATCGAACGGATTGTTCCGGTATATATGAATATTATAAAAAACTGACTAAAGCCCAAAGTGCCCCGTATAGCGGATTCGTCAATGAAGGGAGTCCCAGTCTAAAACAGAAGATTGCCCGTTTTATCCGGGGTAATTTCTTCCTACCGGATGCCCGGAGAGGCTGGAATAAACACGCTTATCACCAAGCCATCCAAATTATTCAGGAAGAAAAAATAGACACCGTCATCACAACGGGTCCGCCTATGTCAACCCATCTGGTCGGACAAAAACTAAAAAAGCGTTTCCATCTGCATTGGATTGCTGATTTTCGAGACCCATGGACTGACATCTATTACTATAATAAAATGTATCCAACTCCCATTGCAAAAGCGATTGACCGGAAATATGAACGAAATGTTCTTCTGGATGCAGATCAGGTAATCACGGTAAGCGACTACATCAAAAAGCAACTGGCAGCAAAATCTTCGGCCATTCAAGCCTCTAAAATAAAAGTTATCGCTAACGGATTCGATGCCGAGGATTTCGACCTAACTATTCCAAAGGAGGATGTTTTCACAATTACCTACACGGGGACTTTGGCGGCTGACTACACGATTGATTCCTTTATCCATTCAGTTAAAAGACTTTCCACATCAGGAAAACTCAAACTACGTTTTGTTGGTAAAGTGGATCAGGGTATAGCTCAAAAACTCTCGGAACAACTGGGAGATTTCGTAGAAATCCATTCGTTCGTAGCCCACGCTAATGCCATCAAATACATGAAGAGTTCTTCTGTTCTATTACTCATTATCCCCAACATCGAAGGGAGTAAAGGTAATCTCACGGGCAAGCTTTTCGAGTATATCGGCTCCAGAACCCCTATTCTTTGCCTCGGTCCTACCGATGGTGATGCCGCAGCCATCATTCAAGTTTGTAAGGCCGGGAAAACATTCGAATATGACGATGAAGAAGGTATGTTTCAATTTCTAACCTCCTTACTGAATAATTTTGATCCACAATCTCCTATAAAAGAGGACAATGTAGTCAACCGCTATTCGAGAAAGTCCTTAACCCAGTCTTTAACCCAAATCTTAGCCCACCATGAAGATTAAAAAAGCTATTTTCATGTTACGTAAACTTTTGCGAGATTTCAACACGAACCGCAAGATCGAAATTAACATGGAGAATCAATCTGAAACGCTAGGCTATTATTACATCAAATTTGACGAGGACATAGCTAAGCTCAATCGTCTGATTCACTCTTTCGACAAAAATGGAGTCCCCCTGAACACGACTTATATTGACGTGGAAGATACAAAACTGCACTACTATCCTATTTCTATCGGACAGTACGGGTTAGCCATATTCCACTCGTGGTTAAAGACACATTCCGAAGAGAAAAGGGCTCATTTTCTTCGCATTGCAGACTGGTTTATGAACAATCGGACAGATCATACAGAACTCGGTTGTTATTGGCTAACCGACGTGCCTAAACCCGAATACCATGTTTATCAACCTTGGAAATCAGCCTTCGCACAAAGTAGGGGAATATCCATGCTATTGAGAGCCTGGCAACTTACAGAGGATGATGCCTACTTGAAGGTTGCAACTCAAGCATTAATTCCTTTCACGAAGGATATAACAGTCGGAGGGGTTTCCGTAGACCGGGAAAAGGGGGAAACCTTTTACGAAGAATACGTGGCAGAGTGTCCGACACGAGTACTGGATGGCCATGGCTTTTGCCTTTTCGGTTTATACGATTATATTCGTGCAGTTCCCGAAAACAAGGACCCCAACGGGTATGCGCTCGCTCTTCGGCTGTTTAATGAAGGAATAGAAGGTCTTACCCGTCAACTTCCTCTGTTTGACATGGGGTTCTGGCCTCGATTCAATCGCTGCGATCTTTCCGGTTATCCACAAGATGACCCCTGCACGATCGGTTATCTCAGACTTGTTCGCCAGCAACTCCTAATTCTCTATCGAATCACCGGAAAAGAGGAATTACGCCTTTTTAGCGAGAAATTCCATCAGTATGACCGTATTTCCAATATTTTAAAAATGTATCGCCACAAGTTCACGGCATTAAAGAAACTGAATCGTTTATAATAAAACGGGAAAAAATAATACTTTTGTATAAACAAACTCTTGTAATATGTGTGGAATAGCCGGAATATTCGAACGGGATACAGATAACACTCAACTCATGTCGGAAATGCTGACCACGATTGAACATCGGGGGCCGGATGATCAATCTATATATACCTACCGGGATTTCACTCTCGGACACCGGCGTTTGTCCATTATCGACGTCTCCACGTGTGGCAATCAACCTATTTTTAATGAAGACAAAAGTGTCTGTGTCATTTTTAACGGGGAGATATACAACTACGAAGAAATCCGGGAAGAACTCAAATCCAAGGGACACGTGTTCTATACCGCTACCGACACGGAAGTTCTGGTTCATCTTTACGAGGAGTACGGAACCGGATTCTTCAACAAGTTAAACGGTATTTTTGCTTTTGCCCTACTGGATCAAAACAATAACCGCCTGATTCTCGCACGGGATCATTTCGGAACTAAACCTCTACACTATTTCCTTAAAGATGGTGTATTAGTTTTCGGTTCCGAACAGAAATCCATTATCCTACACCCGAAATATGAACGGAAATTAAATTTAAAGGCTTTACATATACACTTGAACTTGCGTTACACGCAAGGGAATGAGACTCTTTTTGAAGGCATCAAACGTCTTCCCCCGGCTCACTTTGCCGTGTTTGAAAACGGCCTGTTCACGGTAAAACGCTACTGGCAGCTGGCTGTGAATATCGATCGATCCATCACGGAAAACGAGGCGAAAGAGAAAATGAACGAATTGATCAAACAGGCCGTGAAACGCCAATTGGTCAGTGATGTTCCAGTAGGCGTGTATCTATCGGGCGGACTGGATTCCTCAACGATCGTGCAGAAAATGCATGAACTGGGTGTCCCCGAGATCAACACGTTTACCCTAGGGTTTAATGAGCCCACGGATGAATTTCCCGATGCCCAACAAATCGCTGATCACTTTCACACGCATCACCACACGTTGAGCCTATCGATGAATCCGATGCAACAAATGCCGAAGGTAATCTGGCATGCAGAGGAACCTAAAATTAATCTATTGCAGGGATTCAATATGTCGGCTTTTGTCCACCCAACCGTGAAAGTTATTCTCGGAGGGCTAGGCGGAGACGAACTATTTGCCGGATATGATATTCATAAATTCATTTACCCGTTCAAAAACTGGCATCACCATACTCCACAATGGCTACAACGTATGTTACGCTGGAAATCGGATTTCATCTTCCGTCTTCAGAACAATTCTAAATCATTACGTTACGACGAATATCGCCGGGGCGTACAAATGTTACTGTCTATCGGGAACGTGGAGCGCTTTTACCTCATCCTGCGAAACACGTGGGATTTCGATAACCCGTTCTACAGGAATATCTATTCGGAATCGTTCTTGAAACAGCAAAAAATAGAACAATTCAAGGTACATAAGGAATTTGACAAGATTTTTGAATCTGTACGCCACCAGAACGGATTGGATCAAGTGTTATATGCCGAATTTCAATCCAAAATGGTAAACGATTATTTGCTTACGGATGACCGGATGTCCATGGCCCATTCGGTTGAGGAACGAATTCCTTTCCTTGATCGGGATTTGGTAGACTTCGGCTTTACTCTCCCCGTGGAGATGAAGATCAAAAATAACCAGACTAAAAATCTTTTCCGGGAAGCCATGAAACCATATCTTCCCCCCAAGATTATCACGAAAAAGAAATGGGGATTCACGGTGAACCCGTATCTACAATTCAAAAAGGATTTAAAAGATACAGCCGAGAAGATTCTTACAAAAGAATATATCGAGAAACAGGGAATATTCAATTATGACTATATCCGCTATATTCTGGATTACCCGGCACATCCGAAACTCCGGTGGCACTACAATTTTATCTGGATCATCCTGGGACTGGCTATCTGGGAACAGGAGTTCATACACAAACGAGTAGAAGATAACATCGAAGCCTACTATTAAAATACCTATTCATGAAATACTCTATCATCATTGCCGTATATAACCGTCTGGAAGAAGTGAAAGAACTCCTTGAAAGCGCAGAAAAGCTCGAAGGGAATCGGTGTCTTTTTGAATTATTATTCGTGGATGACGGTTCGAAAGACGGGTTCAAGGAATTCATCGAACAATACCACTCTGCCAGCGGACTTCAAATACGAGCGATATACCAACAAAATCAAGGTCCCGGGGCTGCCAGAAATTACGGCATGAGTAAAGCCCAAGGAGAGTATTTTATCTTTGTAGATTCCGATTGTATGTTTCCCCCTCAATGGCTGGCTGAAATTGAGAAGGCCCAAAACGAACATCATTATGACGCATTCGGAGGCCCGGACACCTGTCATCCCTCTTTTTCTCCCCTACTGAAAGCGATTAATTACTCCATGACCTCATTCATCGGAACAGGAGGAACCAGGGGAAATAAAAAGCACGTGGGTCGTTTCTATCCCAGAAGTTTCAACATGGGAATATCCAGAAAAGTATATGACACAATTGGAGGTATGGGAGGACTGCGTCATGGTCAGGATATGGATTATTCCATGCGAATATACAATGCCGGTTTTAAAGTGGGGCTAATCGCAGATGCTTATGTCTATCATAAACGCCGTACAAGTATACCCAAGTTCTTCCGCCAAATCTTTAACTGGGGAGTTGCACGCATCAATTTATCCAGACGCCATCCACACACGCTAAAACCGATTCACCTGCTCCCGGCCCTATTAATCGTTGGATTAGTCGTTTTGGAATTATGCACCTTTTTCACAGGACAAAACTATCCTCCCGTACATTTTGTATGGAATATTGTTGACTACGGATTAATGTTCGTTTGCTTGTTCGCTTTCTTTCAGTCACTTTTCAGATACCGGAACATCATTGTTGCCTTCCTCTCCATCATTACTTTGCTCATCCAAGTCTTCGCTTACGGCTTCGGATTACTCTGGGGAGGCTGGAATGCCTTGCTCGGAAAGGAAGTAAAAGGATTTTCAAAAAATTATTACGGAAATAAGAAATCATAATTCACCACATGAAAATAGTTACTATCATAGGCGCACGCCCTCAATTCATAAAAGCAGCCGTGGTCAGTCGAGCCATCAGCAATTTCCCGGATGTACAGGAAGTTATCGTTCACACGGGACAACATTTTGACACGAATATGTCTGATATTTTCTTTGAAGAAATGTGTATACCCATACCTAACTACAATTTGAATATCAACGGGATGACTCATGGGGCAATGACAGGCCAGATGCTCGAAAAGATTGAATCTATCCTATTAGCGGAACAGCCGGATTGGGTGATCGTTTACGGGGATACAAATTCCACGCTGGCCGGAGCCTTGGCAGCAAGTAAATTACATATCCGGGTTGCACACATCGAGGCCGGACTACGTTCATACAATATGAATATGCCGGAAGAGATCAACCGAATTCTCACGGATAGGATAAGTTCCGTATTGTTTTGTCCCACAGAGCAAGCCATTAAAAACTTACACCAAGAAGGCTTTAAACAATTTCCTTGTACATTATTGAATTGTGGTGATGTCATGCAAGATGCCGCACTTTTTTATGCCAATAAAGCCCAACATCCTGATTTTTTACTTCCGGAACATTTTATTTTAGCTACTTTGCACCGGGCTGAAAACACGGATTCTCCCGAACGTTTACAATCTATCATCGCTGCTCTTGAAGAGATTGCACGAGAAATGCCTGTCGTTATTCCTATTCATCCCCGTACCCGTAAAAAATTACAAGAGTTGAATTTCAATTTTAAACAAACCCGCCTTCAACTGGTGGACCCCGTAGGCTACCTAGAGATGGTTTATCTGCTAAAACACTGTTCTCTTGTTGCCACGGATAGTGGTGGTTTACAAAAAGAAGCCTATTTTTTCAAAAAATACTGTATCACACTCCGAACTGAAACGGAATGGGTTGAACTGGTTGAACAAGGAGCCAATATCATTACGGGTTGGAGATACGAAGATATTTTAAACAGCTACAAGCAACTTAAACATACAACAAAAGACGTTTTTTCTTCTCCTCTGTACGGGGATGGACAAGCCGGACATATCATTATCCGGGAACTTCAACGAATAGATTCGTAAGCTGCTATTAACTGTTTAACAGAAACATCCCAATTATATTGCTCCAAACACAATTTGTGAGCCCGAGTTGCCATATCTTCCAAATCCAAGGTTACCAGCTGCTCTAATTTCCGGGCACAGTCTTCCGGAGAATTATCTTTATACACAACTCCAACTTGATGCTCTCGTACAATATTCCCAACACTATTCATATCGCTCACCAGCACGGGTAAACCATAATAAAAGTACTGGTATATCTTATTCGGAGAAGAACAGTCGGTCTGTACCGAACGCAGGTTCGATATTACTCCCAAAGAATAGGCACACATCTTAACGGCTTCTGCCGGAAACTTCAAATACCCGGGGAAATGTACCATCTCTTCTAAACCAAGTGCTAATACCAAATCTTTTATCTCTCCGGCATAGGCCCCTTTTCCATATATGTCAAGACTGTACTTAGATTTATCCTTTATCAATGCCAATCCCTTGATCACATTTTGTAATCCCCGGTGATAAGTGATTCCCCCAACATAAAGTAAACGTATCTTTCCTGCTGTCGTCGGGTGTGGTTCCGGACGAGGAAACAACTCCATACTAATCGTATTGTCCACGTGATAATATGTCCGTGGAACCAGATCATTCATCCGGTCGGACATCTCTTTACATACCGTAATAACAATATCCGCCTTGGCTATCATCTCCCGCTCATAGCGTTTCCAAGCATCAAAAGAATACATCAACTTCCCGGCTATTCCTTTCGTGTAGGGAGCCATATCCAACATATAAGGATAATTCTCATGACTATCCAAAACAAATTTTATCCCGAATTTCTTTTTTGCCCAATATCCAACTTCGGCTAAGGGTAGGTCATGTATATGAATCACGTCAAAAGTCTCCGCACACAATAAATTCCCGACCTGTTTCTTCCAAAACATAAAATAGAAGGGCAAGCGCAGACAGGCAATTTTCGCTTTATTATATAGGAAAGATGTCGACAAGGCTCTATGTAACCTGATTCCTTTATAATTTTCATCCCCGACACGTTCTTTTTTTAGCGTTGCACACAACAAATGGACTTCATGTCCGGCTTTTATCAAAGATAACGCCTCTTTCTCAACCCGTTCGTCATCCGGGAACTGGTTCTCTAAAACCATCAGTATTTTCATGCTCCGAAGATATTATTCAATTATTCAAATAAACACATTAACGCACATTCATTCGAAATTTCCGGTAAGGTAAATAAATACCCAGCCATTTCATCATGGCTATAATTTTATGTTTCCCCGTCGGGTTCACAGGCAAGTCTATTGTTTTACCTGCAAAATGATTAATCACTTCTCTAAATACCCGACAAGACTCTTTTACCCGATACTTTGCATCGGCACTCAGCAACGTTGTCAACATTATTCGGGAGTTAAAAGGTGAGCAAACTTCCGAAGCAATCCAACATTCCTGTTTTGACTGTGCAGTCGAAGGTCCCCAATCCAACTCCCAAAACAACATATCCAGCGCATTTAAATGATTTGCTTTAAAAAGAGGACGATTCGTATCATACCATGCTTGCAATTCCCGTACGGCATAAGGATAGTTTCTACACTCCATCAACGCCGCAAGTTCCCTTCCCGATACATTCTCTGTATAATTGTAGTAACTACGGGCAATCTCTCCTAAATTACCATTTAACATTATCGCATCCTTAAAATAAGTTCCGTTCCCCGAAAGAATCATTGCCGCCGTCCGATCTCTGGCATAATCAACACTATTCTTATACACTTCTTTCAAAACAGGATCGACCTCTGGCGAATACCGGAACACTTGAAATGATTTCCCAACCAATTCTGTCAACTTTTTAGGAATGACCAGATCCGGGTGGTTTTCTTTAAAAGAAGGATGTTTATAAATAAAATATGTACACTCTTTCAAACCAAGACTAGCGGCAAAAACCATTCGGCTATCAAAGCCAGCCGTCACGGGGATCACTACTTTTTTATAACGCTTCGCTATCGCCTCGATATATCCTTTAAACATCGGAATCACCTGTTCCACAACATTCTGCAAGGCTTGTCTCTGAATAGGCCGTGCCGGAAAAAAACGCACGACTTTACGTGTAGTCACATCCAGATAGGAATTTGCCATTAAACGAAATATTCCTTGTTTCCAAGTCTTGCTGGAGATCGCATATAATCGATATTTATAAACCGATGAATTAAAAAATACTTTTGCCTCCGGGTCTACAACATCTTCCAAGGGGAAAAAATGTTCTATTAATTTCACTTGAGAGGCAAAAACGTCAAAAGAATCCTTATAATAAAGGATTCGCTGCGCACAAGCATCCGGTATAATTTTTACCCCCGCGGCATCTTTACAGAGTACAATAAAATGACCACAATATTGATCCAGTTGCCGCATCAAATCTTCCATGTCAACAGATTCCGATAGTCCCTTTACAATATCTTCATTTGTATATCCAGTATTCCGATAGTCAAACAGATACCCCAATACGGCCACAGACAAATGTTTCCCATCCTGATGTACATAATCCAGATTCGGATGTACGTAAACATGATAATTATCAAACAAAAACTGTTTCCACCCGTCTAGAGCCAATTCTTTCTCTGAAATTATATACTGCCTGTTAAAAAGCTCTGTTTCCATCATTTGTCCATTTTAAGATTCTTACAAATATAATTAATTTCACCCAACATGAAAAATCGTCCTATGACTCTCGGTATTTAACATTTTTCACATTCTCTTTCAAACGCCTCAGATCAGACCATTTCTTCCAAGCACCTTTCAAGTTATTCCACTCATCCTTATCGTAAAAATGCCATTTATACAACAAAAACGGGTACCCGGCCAAAATAACCAATTTCACCAATACACTTATCCCAATAGCTGTTTCATTAAATAATATACCGATCAGGTATAATATTGTTCCCACAACAAGCACCTTCCCCACTTTCGACAATTCATAGGGAATAGGGTAATACCGTTGAGCAAATATATAACATGCCAACCACGAGATTAGATGAACTATCATTGTAGACAAAGCCGCCCCGTACATTCCCATTGAAGGCACCAGTAGCATATTCAAGAAGAAATTCAATATGGTAATACCAACTATAACATAACTTATAATTTTAGTCTTCTTCATAATTTGCAACCCGATCATGCAACATTCCCGCATCATACTGAAAAAAATAGCATAGGTCACGAAAGGTATGACGTAAAGCGCCTCTATATAATCCGGATTAGTTGTCACCCAAACGATTCCCTCCCGCGAAAACAGATTCAACCCTAAAGCACAAAACATCAAACCAAAAGAAAAATAAGTCAACACTTTTGAATAAAATCGTTTATTATCCGGATCATTCATTTTCTTCATCAACAAAGGCGTTAAAGCCAATTGCACGGATGTCACGATAAAAACTTTAAGAGTATTCCCTACTTTATATCCCAAACTATAGAAACCGACATCATCCAATCCTTGAAAATGATTTATTATATAACGGTCAAAAACAGTAAGTAAACTTCCTACTATGGCGGGAAAAACTAACGGATAACTATATGCCAGCAATTGTATTGTACACTTTCGGTCTACTCGACAAGAACTGTTCTTAATAACCAATGGCAATACCATAAGTAATTGTATAACGATACCGACTAATTGCGCCTCATACACTCCCGATACTCCCCGATGTAAAGAAATTGTAAAATAAATCGTCAGAACTAATGTTGCAAACAATCTTACGATATTCGTTAACGAATAATAGATAGGCTTACGTTGTAAACGCAATAAATTTTGTGGAACTTCAACAACTGCCCCCAACATAGAAGTCAATATCAGTAATTGAAGAATATATGGAAGTTCCCCTCCCAAAGAATACCCTTCTTGCTGTACCAGTAATGCCGATAACTCACCAACATTTAACCACAACACACTCCCGATACACAAAGAAGTCAATATCGTAAATAACAATGTCGTGAAAAAAATAGTCTTTTGTTTATCCCGATATTCGGCATCCCAATACCAGCGAATCAACCCGGAATATAAAGAAAGTCCCATCACCGCTATCAAAATTTGTGAAGTCACCTCCAATAACCCCATCAACCCGTAATCAGCAGTAGAGAAATATTCGGCATCCGTATAAAGGGGAATCAGAATAAAACCGACAAGCTTAACGGCCACATTTCCGATACCATAAAGTACCGAATCTTTCATGACTTGCTTTATATCTTTAAACATTTCTTCCCTCCATGATTTCTTGATATATTTCTATCATATTTTCCACATTCTTATCCCAATCATATAATTCCCGAACCCTCTTTTCTCCATTTTGAGCCAAGGTAACCCGCAATGTTTCATCATTTACTAGGGTTTCCATGGCCTCTGATGCTTGTTGTGGATTCTCACGTTCAACGATAAGGCCGGACTCTCCCGATTTCACGATTTCGGTGAATCCCGGAGCATCTGATACAACAACAGGACAGCCCACGGCCATTGCCTCCACTACAGCAACCCCAAAACTTTCAACCCGGGAAAGCGCCACGAATACATCAAAAGAACTGATGACTTCCGGCAAATGATCATGTACTACCTTTCCTTCAAATACGATTTTTTCTGCCAGCCCCAAATTTATTGCCTGTAACTGTAATTTTTCTCTCTCACTTCCCTCTCCCACGATCCGCAAACACAAGTTCAGATCTGGTCGCCGTTTACACAACAGAGCAAAAGCATCAATCAACGTATCTATCCCATACCCATATTCCAAAGTTTTCACAATACCAAACACGAATCCATCTGTCTCTTGATGCTTTTTTGGAAATCTCTTGAACAATCTCATATCCACGCCAAATGGGGTAACAGGAATTTGTTTTTTATCCGTATATCTTGCAAGTTCCCGGGCCATCACATGACTTGTAGACAAAACCCGATCCGCCTTTTTCAGTATATATTTAATCACACAAGCCCTGCTCCATGAACGCCGGGGATAGTCATATACATCTGTTCCCCATGCCGAAACGACGAAAGGATGAAAACCCGCCAACGCCCCGAATAAACCATTATCCGATAAATAGTGAGCATGAACGATATCCGGATGAAATGTTTGAATGGAATTTCTGATGTCTTTTATCAACGCCCGGTAATAAGTAAACAATTTGACTAAAATAAACCCCTTGATCCCTTTACTATCACGTGATTGCCAGAACGATTTTACCTGTACATGCTTAATCCCCCTATAATAGTCAACCTTTTCACAAGGATAAAAACTGTATAACATAATCTCCACTCCCCGCTTAGCCAACGCACTTACCCAACGTTGAGTATGTATCGCGGCGGGATTTGATAACATGAACACTTTCATAATTCAATTCTTGATAAACAAAAATAGCAATTATTCATCGAGTAGTAAAGATTTCATATTATATTTTTTATTTTTGTCGACGAATAAACATGGCCTTAAAAAAGATTCAAAATGAAACAGCTAAAACTGAAAGCATTCTATCCCCATTTATTTGCAATTATATTATTGATCCTGATCGGTTTTATATATTTCTATCCCACGTTACAAGGAAAGGTTGTCAATCAATCGGATGTCTCCTCTTTCGTGGGTGCCGCCAAAGAAACGATAGATTACCGGGCCGCAAATAACGGAGAAGAACCGCTTTGGACAAATTCCATGTTCAGTGGAATGCCCACAACCATGATCAGTACCTATTACAAGGGAAACTATCTGGAAAATATTTACGAATTTCTATTCGTTGGTCCTCGGCCTGCAGCCGATTTAATCCTAGGCTTTATCAGTTTTTACTTTCTTATGCTGGCATTTGGAGTCAATCCTTGGTTGTCCATTGTTGGTGCTTTGGCATTCGGACTCTGTTCTTATAATTTCCAAATCATTCAAGTAGGACATAATGCCAAAATGACCGCTATCGCCCTTATGCCTGCTGTTCTCGCGGCACTTGTTTATGCCTTTCGAAAGAACCGATGGCTGGGAGCCGTGCTGTTTGGCATCACGCTCTCTTTCGAGATTATGGCCAATCACCCGCAAATCACATTCTATCTGGCATTTATTACGATATTCTACGGTGTAGCTCAATTATACACGGCTATAAAACAAAAGGCTCTACCGTCATTCTTGAAAACAACCATATTGTTAATTGTCGCTGCCGGACTGGCCGGGGCTACAAATGTGAACCATTTATGGCCGACATGGGAATATGGTAAATATACCATGCGTGGTGGTTCGGAATTAACTTTAAATCAAAAGAACCAAACCAAAGGCGGTTTGGATAAAGAATACGCGACAGCATGGAGTTACGGGATAGATGAATCCCTGAATCTGTTGATCCCGAACTTTAAAGGAGGAGCCTCTGCCGGGGCATTAAGCAAAAACTCGGAGACTTACAAATTCTTAAAGAGTGCGGGAGCCCAGAATGCTGATCAAATGATCAAGCAAATGCCTTTATACTGGGGACCTCAAGCATTTACAGCTGGACCGATGTACATGGGAGCTATCGCTATTTTCTTATTCGTACTAGGATTAATCTTGATAAAAGGCCCCATGAAATGGTGGATCGTGGGTATATCCCTATTAGCCCTGTTCTTGGGTTGGGGACGTCATTTCATGGCATTATCAAGTTTCTTCTATGATTATGTTCCTTTGTACAATAAATTCAGAGTACCTTCGATGATGCTGGTTGTACTGCAAGTGACCATCCCGTTATTAGGCATATACACGCTGAACAAAATTCTTAATGGCTGTTTTGAACGCCAAGTTCTTGTTAAAGCATTGAAAATATCTCTTGGTATTACAGCCGGAATTTGTGCTTTATTCGCCTTGATTCCCGGGCTTGCCGGAAATTTCTCCGCTCCCATTGATGCACAAGCCGAATGGTTGCAACAATATCTACCCGCAGAACGAGAATCTTTACTCCGCACCGATGCTTTCCGTTCATTGGCTTTTATATTATTGGCAGGAGCCGTTATCTGGGCATGGGTAATTCAAAAGCTAAAAGTAACCCAAGTTGCTATAATCATGGGGCTGCTGGTTCTTGCAGATATGTGGACCGTGGACAAACGTTATTTGAACAATGACCATTTCGTTACACAACGAGAATTCAATAGCCAGTATAAATTACGCCCCGCAGATAATGCTATTTTGACCGATAAAGATCCTAATTACCGGGTGTTGGATTTATCCGTAGACGTGTTTAACGATTCCCATACCAGTTATTTCCACAAAACCATCGGGGGCTACAGTGCCGCAAAATTACAACGCTATCAAGACATGATTGATTACTTTATCATTCCCGAAATACAGAATCTCGGGAACGCATTAAAGCAATCACCGACACTTTCTTCTATCGAGGGAAGCCTTTCCCAGCAAAAAGCACTAAATATGCTGAATGCGAAATACATTATCATTGATCCGAACTCGGCACCTATCAATAATCGTTTCGCGTACGGGAATGCATGGTTTGTTAAAGATTACGAGTTAGTTGACACTCCGGATGATGAAATTATCACGTTGAAACAAATCGACCCGAAAGAATCTGCCGTTATCAACAAAGAATTCCAATCTATTATCCAAGACAAGGGATTCAATTTCGACGGAAATGCCACCATTCAACTGACATCTTACGCTCCGAATAAATTGGAGTATAAAACTTCCGCCACCGATGAACAACTCGCCGTTTTCAGTGAAGTATATTACCCGAAAGGCTGGAATGTTTACGTGGATGGCCAACCGAGTGAATTATTCCGGGCTGACTATATTTTACGAGCTATGATCGTTCCTGCCGGAGAACACGTGATCACGTTCGAGTATAAACCACAATCCTACTTTATGGGAGCTAAAATATCAGCGATAAGTTCCGGCATATTACTACTTGCGTTATTAGGATGTATTGTATTTTATATTATTCGTTATTATAAAAAAAAGATTAACTACCAATAAAATAACGACAACCGGATAACCCGTTTGTCGTTATTTCCGTATCTATATAGATGGCATGAAAATTGCTGATTATTACGAAAAATAAATTTTTATGAGAAAATATTATTGGATTCTTTTATTTGCCGTGGGATTACTAAGCTCGTGCGAGAAAGTAAAAGACTTGAGTGATGATGCGAGTATTGAGCGTTTTGAAATCACATCATACACCCCAACGACAGCCGAACTAGGAGAAATCTATCGCAATGACAAGTCTATTATTATACCAGTCGTTCCGGAAGATAATTTATTTCCTTTAACACTCCAAACTGTTTTAGAAACAAGTTCAACAACCCATAAAGTTCTTGGTAATTACGTGAAAGGCCAAGATATTGTATTTAATGGAGGAGAATCTACTATCAACTTTTTCCTTATAGCAGAAAGTGGATTCGTTCATCCATATTCTATCAGTTTGGAAGCAATGGATACCGGAGCAGATATTCTACAATTCAAATTCGAGGATTCTGAAAAAATGACAATTACAATCAATCCCTGGAGCAAAATAGTCAATATCTCCGTGTTAGATCCCGGTTTCCCGGTTACAATAAAACCTACAATCCGGTTATCAGAGGATGCTACTTTTGAAGGTTACACGGAAGGAGAAGAATTAACGTTTCAAAGTTTTGAGGACATAAAAGAAATCACGGTTGTTTCCGCTGACAGACAAACTCGTCGGACATGGAAGATTCAATTCGGAGCCCTTTTACAAATCCCAAATTCGGACTTTGAATCATGGGGGAAATTCGGAAACGATATTAATTTAAATGAAGAAACTATTGACCCCGTACCGGGATACGGAAAAGGTTGGGCAACTGCAAACAATTACTTCGTGCAAGGAACTCGCCCTGTTGAACACAATGGAGGCTATGCTGCCAAGATGACGACAAACGAACAAAATGCGCTCATTTTCGGTAAGTTAATTGCAGCAGGAAGTATGTACACCGGATGTTTCAAATTTGATGTTGGGGCACTTAATGATCCTCGATCCATGACTCATTTTGGAATCCCTCACACAGTAAGAATTAAATCCATCGAATTTGATGCCAAATATGAACCTGGTCCACAATTAAAACAAGCGGTTAAAAGTGGTTCAAAATACTCTATCGAAGATCGCGAAGGCGTGGATGTCGGACAAGCTTTTGTCGAAATTATTCGTTGGACAGGAGAAGGGGCATTCGAATACCATGGAAGACCTGCAGATGGTGTTGAAGTTCTCGGAAGAGGAGAAATCCTTTTTGATGGAAAAGAAACGAAATACCGGAACTGGGCTCATTACAATATCCCGGTTGTATACACGAACCAAACCGATATTCCTACACACATTGTTATCGTGTTCAGTTCCAGCAAAAGCGGGGATATATTCTTAGGAGCTCCGGGTAGTACTATGGAAGTAGATGACGTCAAACTGATTTATTAAATCATTGCAACATGAAATATTACATCATATATACACTCATATTTTTAATCTGTGGAGCATCCTCCGTACAAGGACAAGAGAAGGTACGGAAAACAGATTCTGTCGATTATCGATTTGCATTAGGAGTTCAGTTGGGTACGGATATTGGTGGAGCCGTACCGTTCCCGTTCAAACATATACCCGAAACATTCAACCCTTATCCCAAATTGAATTTATCGTTAGGTGCTAAACTATCTTTTCCCATCACTTCCCGCTGGTCTCTAGGTACGGAACTCACGTATAAAACGATCACCATGAATGCTGATGCGAGGGTCGAAAATCAACGCTATCAAGACAAAGAACTTGTTCAATACTTCTCAGGATCGGCAGAAATGCACATGGATTTTACCATGCTTGAGATCCCCGTGTACACGAAATATACTCTACGTAACGGGAAAGACCGACTTCTATTAGGTCCCTATTTCGCTTGGGTAATGAAGAGTTCATTTGTAATCGATCCGGAGAAAGGGTACATCGGAACCGGAGGTCCAGACAAAGTTGATTCAATCATGCCAGATGATATGGACGATATGGATTTTGATTCTTCTTTGGACTCTTGGGATCTGGGAATCTTAATGGGATATGAAAGAAAACTTTCAACCCGTTTCGAACTTGGACTTCGTTTCTCTTGGGGATTCAAAGATATATTCAAAAGCAATAATCAATATTTTGATTATAGTATGTTACACATGAGAGGTACCGTGGTTATCAGCTATAATCTATTTGATATTAAACCTCCTAGATTTCCTAAATTCAGTAGAAAATAATAAAAGAAATGCCGATTTAACAATCGGCATTTTTTTATTGCATCAACTCCTCCGTTGTATCCACCAACTTGTATAATTTATCAGACCTTCGCAATTTCGTTTCGCATGGCATGGAGAAAATAGCCCCTTTACCCACTTGCTCAACAGGTTCCAGCTCCAACCTTAACTCCGGGACAATCATCTGTACCACTCCCGTGTTCGGCCCGACAATCATCACTTCTTCTCCCACTTTCAAATCATAAGATTCCAGTTTAAATTCTCCGACCTGCAATTTACCGAAATAGTTTGTCACTTTACCGATACAAATCTTCTTTTTCGTGGCTTTAGATCCGTACACCTCACTCCACTCGCCCAAACGCTGGCCCAGATAATAACCATCCCAAAATCCCCGGTTAAACACGGTAGCCAATCGCTCTTTCCAATTCGCAATCTTCTCCGCCCCGTAACTCCCGTCAAGATAAGCATTCAATGCCTCGTCATAACACTCGCAAACCGTCTTCACATATTCTGCCGGACGGGCACGTCCCTCAATCTTGAAAACCCGCACCCCGGCATCGATCATTTTATTAATAAAACCGATCGTACACAAATCTTTAGGAGACATGATATATTTCCCATCAACCTCCAATTCTATATCACTCTCGGTATCTTTCACCGTATAAGAACGCCGACATATCTGGTAACAAGCCCCCCGGTTTGCCGAAGCATTCATCTCGTGGAGACTTAAATAACATTTACCCGAAACCGCCATGCACAATGCCCCGTGAGAGAACATCTCGATCTGGACCAATTCACCCTTGGGACCACGCAAATCATTTTCAACAATTTGTCGATGAATCGTCATCACCTGATCCATATCCAGTTCACGCGCCAGCACCACGACATCCGCAAATTGGGCATAGAACTTCACCGCCTCGTAATTGGTAATATTACATTGCGTGCTGATATGCACTTCTACCCCTATCGAACGGGCATACAAAATCGCTGCAATATCCGAGGCAATAATCGCCGACACCCCAGCATCCTTGGCGCACTCGATCACTTGGTGCATCTTCTCCAGCTCGTTATTATATATAATCGTATTCACCGTGAGATAAGTCTTCACTTCCCGGACGTTACAACGTTCCACGATATTCCTCAGATCATCCAGCGTGAAATTAGCCGATGAACGGGAACGCATATTCAATCCTTCCACTCCAAAATAAACAGAATTCGCTCCTGCCTGCAAAGCCGCCTCCAAAGATTCATAAGAACCAACCGGAGCCATCACTTCAAAATCTTTCCTTTTCATATCGTTTCTTTAAGCAGACAAAAGTAACTCCCTTAATTGAAAATTAAAAATTTAAAGACCACTCTTAACGATGCACGTTAAACTTTCATTAAATCTTTATTTTCATTGCAAAAACAAAAAATTCCTTCTATATTTAGCTGTGATAAAAAGAACTATTTATCACACTAAGAAACACACCATGACATTAAAACCATTCTATGCTAAATTAAAATTCCTCGCCAAATTACAAATCGGGTTGGTGAGCGTTCTTTTTGTTTTTAGTACACACGCAGCAACTAGCCAAATTCAACATAAACAGGCTACACAAGATTCCACGGAAGACAACCAAGTCCATTTCCTCGTCCAAGAGATGCCCGTATTCCCTGGCAATCTAAATACATGGATATACAACAACATACGCTATCCGGAAACCGCCAAGGAGAAAAAACTCGAAGGAAAAGTGTATGTCAGATTCGTCATTGAAAAAGATGGAGCCGTCAGCAATGTCAAAATTATTCGGGGTGTTTCTCCCGAACTGGACAACGAGGCAAAAGCAGTTATCGCCTCCATGCCCAAATGGGAACCGGGAAAACAAAACGGTTCTCCCGTGCGTGTTTCATACACAGTTCCCGTCTATTTTGCCCTAAAAAGCACCTCTCCCAGCGTCGAAAGAAGAACTTTCGACAGATATTTGAAAGTATTGAATGCCGAAGAAGAAAAATTAAAGAACGGCCTTGACTCGGTTCCTCAAGCCTCTTTCGATATGTATCGCCTCTACCTGAAAAAACGTTACGGATCAGACAAGGCCGTTTATAAAGGAATCATCACTTCCGCCCGGGAACAGCAACAATCCTCGGAAATCATGTTAAGCATCGTCATGCCCACCATGTCCCTTCCTGTCACCGACAAAAACAAAATACTGCAATTCTATAAAGAAGAATGGGACGAACAAATCCGGCTCATAGATAGCCTGCCAACGGAAGATTTCACTTCGGAATATGTGCGGATTACCCCTCGTTTCAGGGCAAACACGACCCTACGAGAAATCAAAATTCGGGATTATTTGGGAGAGAAGAAGTTCAAAAGATACGTTGAAGACTGTATTTTCAATCCCGGAAAACTCATTCGGGCTATTATTGCCAACCCGTTTGTCGGTAAATGGGAAAAAATAAGGGAAAATGGAGTTGAAACCAAACAACTCTTACAAAAAGAATATTTCGACGACTTCACGTTCAGTTGTTCTAACGGGGTCAACGGAACCTACAAAATTGCCCATGGACAATTTCTATCGGAACACGCCCCTTCCGTGAAAATAAAAGACATCGTGGAATCCTCCGCTCATTACCAATATGATGCAAACAACCGGATTCTTGTCCTCACGGGCGAAGTAAAGCTAAAACTCGCCGACGGGACCCAGAAAAACGTTCAAGTCAAGGAAACGTGGCGTAGGATAGAGTAAAAATAAAGTTTTTTTTATACCTTTGTTTGATTCATTATGGGATATTAAATCAAATAAAAATTATATGAACGAGGAAGTACAATTTTATCTCGACGAAGCAAAAGAGAGAATGGAAGCTGCTCTGAGTCACCTAGAATCAGAACTTAGTAAAATCAGAGCGGGAAGAGCCAACCCGAAAATCTTACAAGACGTGCTGGTTGACTATTATGGTAGTCCTACCCCGTTATCACAAGTAGCCAATATTTCAACCCCAGACCCGAGAACAATTGCCGTTCAACCTTGGGAAAAAAGCATGATCTCTCCTATTGAAAGAGCAATCATGAACGCTAATCTCGGATTAAACCCGGATAACAACGGAGAACTCATCCGTATAAATATCCCGCCTCTGACAGAAGAGCGCAGACGTGACCTTGTAAAACAAAGTAAAGGCGAGATGGAAACAGCGAAAGTAAGTATCCGCAACGCTCGCCGGGATGTCATTGAACAAGTGAAAAAAATGGTAAAGGACGGGCTTCCGGAAGATATGTCCAAAGACGCTGAAGTCATTGCTCAAAAAATGACAGACGAATACGGCAAGAAAGCCGATGAATACTTTGCGAAGAAAGAAAAAGACATCATGACAATCTAAAAAAGATAAAAACTAAAAATTAAAAGCTAAAAGTCGAGAAACTTTTAGCTTTTATTATTTTCAAACTGTTAGTTATTAGCTGTTAGCTTTTATTTTTTCCAAGTCTTCCGGGGTATCAATCCCTATTGATTCATGATTCGTGATACTGACAGCAATCGTGTAACCATTCTCCAACCATCGTAATTGTTCCAAAGATTCCGCCTGTTCCAGAACACCCTGCGGGATAGAAGTCACCGCCTTCAGAATTTCCGGACGATAAGCGTACATCCCCACATGTTTATAAAACGGGGTTTTAGCCAGCCAATCTTCACGCTCCACGCCCCTGCAATAAGGAATTGGATTTCGACTAAAATAAAGAGCAGTATGATTGGTGGAAAACACTACCTTCACTTTATTCGGGTCAAAAATCTCATCATTTTTCGCGAAAGGCTTGGCCAACGTGGCAATCTGCACGGCAGGCTCTTCAAAACGCACGATCAAAGATTCGATCTGCTCCGGGATAATAAAAGGCTCGTCCCCCTGCACGTTCACCACCACGTCAAAATTGCGCTGCAATAACTCTTTTACTTTCGTGTACGCTTCGTAACACCGGTCCGTTCCACTCCGATGGGTATCGGAAGTCATTACCGCACGCCCACCGAAAGCAAGCACGGCATCATATATACGCTTGTCATCCGTCGCCACGTACACGTGGTCAGAAACAACCGCAGCCTTCTCGTACACGTGTTGAATCATGGGTTTTCCGGCAATATCCACCAGCGGTTTCCCCGGAAAACGGGTGGAAGCATAACGGGCCGGAATCAATATCAATGAATTCTCTTCTATCGCCATATCATTTCAATCTATCTCTATTCTCTTCTTCTGAATGTAAACGCCGTAAATGATCTGAATTAGATAATATCTTCAATTTCAAATTCTGCGGATAATTCAGCATGTTTCTCCAAGAAAGAATTTACCATCGTGTACACGTTCTTGCTCGTGTGGCCGGACAATCCGGCACTTAACCAAGAACCGGGGAAGAAAATATCCCCCGTTTCTTGAATCTCCTGCAACGCCCCAAGCATTTTCGGCACATACCCCTCCGCCTCCATTCTCCTCCGCGGGTGATTCAACCACCGCAAACACTCTTCCACCCATACTTCATTCACCCGGTTCTCTCTTACAAGTAAGGCGTTAAACACGCTATCACGCACTTGTTTATCACCAGATAAAGAGGGGTATACATATTCAAAACGATCCAGCAAGTCCTTATTCTTAACCGTTCTCATGATATATGCCTTCGTATCTTCATAAACACTCGTATCCCGCAACACCAAATTAAATGCGATACTAATTTTATCTTGTTCATTGATTGTTACGTCTTCCGGTAAATCCTGTTCACCCTTTAACACGCTTGACAAATAGGAACAACTCTTCGGTGAAGAACAAATCGACAATAACGTGTTAAAATACGATTTTTTATTTTTCCCCTCGGCCTTATTATTCACCATATTAATACAAAAACGTTCTAAATCGTCCTGTATTAACTGCCGACTTCCCTCATCCAAATAAGTTGAATAAATAATCCTCAAGAAACTTAACGTCCGGTTCACAACCAAATTGTTCTTCTCTTGCGGTAAATGTTTGATACATAACTTCAGGAAAAACTCCCCTTTCACCTTTTTATGCAAAACCCCTTCGTAAAGAGCTTGCCAAGCAACTGCCCTGTAAAGCGGGTCATTCAGATTTCCCAGTTCATCATCAAGAAAACGAATAGAAAAATCCGTGGGTAAGAAACAACCGTATCCCATGACGTCCCCATCCGGTAACACGACAGCCGCTCCATACCTGAAAGGAGTCAGTGAATCACGTAACGGGATCAATGTTCTCTTCAACCCCATGTAATCCCAAAAAACAGATACAGCCTGAGGCCAAACCCGATTCTTCCCGCTCTCATCCGTCATCACGATCCCGTTCTTCTGGAACTCGATCACGGGAGCCCCGCTCTCTTTGATCCATATCTCGTTCCAAGCCTGCAAATCCTGTCCCGTTGTACTTTCCAGCAACTTGATCAACTCGTCCCAATCCGCGTTAGAATAGGACCACCTGCGAAGATACCTTTGTAACCCGACCTGCAACCGTCGTTCGGAAATCTCCCGTTCCAACATGCGCATCACGATCGGGGCCTTGTGATAAATAATATCCCCGTACAAAGTTCCCGCATCCTTCAAATTATCCAGCTCTTGCAAAATCGGGTGCGTTCCCTTCGTCCGGTCCGTCCGTAATGCCGGCTCGTAATGATTCAAGAAGAAATTCAATCGATGATTCACGTCCGGGTATAACTGGGTCATAATCTTATCCGACATGAAACCGGCAAACACCTCTTTCAACCACACGTCATTAAACCACCTCATCGTGACGTAATCACCAAACCACATGTGAGCCGTCTCGTGAGCGATAACATCACTGCGTTTCATCCATGCCGACAAATCCGCATTCCGATCCAAAAACATCGTTGACGCCCGGTAATACACGGCGCCCGGATGCTCCATCCCGCCATACTGAAAATCAGGAATCGCCACGACATTATATACATCAAACGGGTAACGTATCCCCGTGTAGTTTTCCATCCAATCCAAAGCATGACTTACCTCTCTGGCTATGACCGGAATACTGGCATTAATCTTCGAAGTGTCCGTCTCCCGGTGATAAATACCGATCCATCGTCCTCCCACGTAACGTTCCACGTACGAGAACCTCCCCACGGTAAAAGCAAACAGATAAGTACTCAACGGTTTTGTTTCCTCGAATTCGTACAACTTATAGTCACTAAAATACTCCGTACGAATCGGCTCCCCGTTAGCCACCGCCCTCCACCGGGAAGGGATTTTCAATGTCAATTTAAACCTCGCCTTTATATCCGGCTGATCAAAACAAGGCATCAACGTGCGGCATCGATCCGGAACCAGCAACGTGTATAGCATATCATCACTTCGATTCAAAGAAGACTCTCCCGCTTTAAATTGGATGACCAGCTCGTTCCGTCCCTTTTTCAAGTGTTCCGGTTGAATAATAATATGTTCATTTTTAAACGTGTACGGGATTTTTCTCCCATCCGAAGACGTGACAGCAAGAATATTCTCTTTTGCCTCTTTAAAGTCCAAAATGACCGGAACCAGATCAAACAATTCAAAAAAGATCGTTGATTCGGCCATAATAGCCTCACTCTTCTCCGCCGGAATAGAAAAATACAATTTATAGGTCACGCCGCCTATATTCGCTTTACGTTCTTTGGCCAGTTCCAAAGAAACACCATCTTCTACCTTATCCTGTTCCTTTTCACAAGAAACCAGACTCAGTAGCAATGAGATCACTGCCAATACACGACACACCACGTCTTTAATTATTTTTGTTGAACTTCTCGTTGGATATGGCACTCGCCATTAAAAACCGCTCCGGACTCGATCGCGATATAAGCAGCTTTGATCGTTCCCGTGAATACCGACTTTGCCCTCAAGGAAACAGTCCCCGTCGACACGATATTCCCTTCCATGGTTCCTAAAATATCAACATTCGGAGAATTCACCTCTCCCTCCACCTTGGCCATCTGCCCGATAACCAGACGTCCTTTCGTGAAAATCTTTCCTTTAAGTTCCCCGTCAATACGAATGTCATTTGAAGCGTGAAGATCCCCGGTGATCTGGGTTCCTTCACTGAGTAAATTTAACGCTATTTGCTGTTGTACTTCTTTTCCCATGATTTATCGTTTACTTTATTTTCTTACCAAACGTAACCGTTTTATATCATACTTCACGGCTCTCACCAGCAGTTTGCCAGCCTGCACATCTCCTTTCAAAACGGCATTTTCTTCAATCATCAAAAAACAGGCCTCCACGTTCCCTTCTACCACCCCGCCTATCTCTAATTCCCGACAAAAGATATTTCCAGTCACCACCGCACCCAACTTCACCTCCACCTTACCTTTTGCAGTAACATTACCTGAAATTTTGCCAAATAAACACAAGTTCCCGGGCAGGATAATATCTCCCTCTATCTCGGAATCATTCAAGACAATTGTCTGACTCATTTCGGTAGTGTCCTGACTTGCACTTTTTCTCATTTAGCATCCATAATAATCGACCAAATATACAACAAGTAATTTAAAATTGGAAATAATTTGTTATCCCATAAAACTCAAAAATCTAAACACCCGAACATTCAAAAAAATAACAAGATCCATAAAGCCTTAAATCTAGACTCCATGGATCTTGCAAAACTTATAACTTTTAACTCTTAACTTTTAGTTTTTAGCTTTTAACTTTCGTATATCCCCACTTCAAATAAATCGCTCCCCACGTGAACCCGGCACCAAAAGCCGCAAGGATCAAGTTATCCCCCTTCTTCAACTGATCTTCCCACTCGTACAGACACAACGGAATTGTTGCCGAAGTCGTGTTACCGTATTTTTGGATATTAACCATAACCTTCTCTTTGGGTAGTCCCATCCGCTCCCCGGTTGCCTTGATAATACGCAGGTTTGCCTGATGAGGTACCAGCCAAGCCACGTCCTCCGAGGACAAATTATTGCGTTCCATCACTTCCACCGACACGTCGGCCATATTCGACACGGCATGTTTAAACACGGGTTGTCCCTCTTGGTAAATATAATGTTCCCGGGCTAGAACCGTGTCAATGGTGGGCGGTTTCAAGGAACCACCCGCCTTCATGTGCAAGTGAACACGTCCCATTCCATCCGAACGCAATATATGGTCAATTACCCCCAAATCTTCCGTGGTCGGCTCCAACAACACGGCTGCTGCCGCATCTCCGAAAATAGGACAAGTTGCCCGATCCGTGTAATCCGTGATCGCAGACATCTTTTCAGCACCCACGACAATCACTTTTTTATAGCGTCCGCTCTCCACGTACTGTGTTGCCGTGATCAAGCCATATAAGAAACCGGAACATCCGGCATTAAGATCAAAACTAAAAGCATTCTTTATTCCCACCATATCGGAAATCACGTTTCCGTTAGCGGGGAAGTCCATGTCGGCCGTAACCGTACAGCAAATCAATAAATCAACTTCTTCCGGTTTCAAACCTGTTTTACGAAACAAATCCTCCACCGCTCTGGCCCCGAGGTAAGCACTGCCTTTATCGGCATCCCGTAAAATACGTCTCTCTTTTATACCGATCCGAGTCATGATCCATTCGTCAGTGGTATCAACCATCCGGCTCAACTCCTCGTTCGTTAGAATATAGTCGGGATAATACGCTCCTACCCCTGTGATTACCGCTCTTGGCCTTTCCATAAAATAAAAATTTTCAAATTGAATAATAGAATCAGATACCCATATACAATCATAGCCCCCTAGTACAGGGGGCTGCATTATCTAAGGCAATCTTTATCATTGCATCAATATTATGCAACAACAGCTTTCTCAATAGCCAATTTACCCCTGTAATACCCGCATTCCGGACATACAGTATGATACTGTACCGCAGCACCACAATTTGAACACTTTGCTATTGCAGGAACTGTTGCCTTATCGTGAGTTCTTCTTTTATTCCTTCTCTGTTTAGAGATTCGGTGTTTAGGATGTGCCATTTCTCTCTAGTTTTATTTAGTTATTATTAATTAATTTCCTCAATTCATCCCAGCGGGGATCAATCTTATCATTCTCTTCTTCCATTGTCAACTCTTCCAGTACATGCTCCATCTCCTCGTTACACTTTCCCTCCGGGTGAACCACGCGAAGCGGGTAATTCAGCATATACACCTCATATAGCGGTTCACTTAAATCCAGATAATCATCATCTTGAGCCAAGATAATAAAATCATCATCATTTCCTTCCACCCTCTCCCCGTACTTCGCATACAAGTTCAATTCCCCGCTAATCGGTAACTCCATTTCCTCCAGACAGCGATCGCAAATTGCTTCCACCGTCCCTTCGATCGTCATCCGAACCTCCATTAGCAAGGATGACTTCACGATATTTACTCTCGCGTTTACTTTCCCTTTCGTACCTTTTGTCGCGTCAAAACAATCAAAAAAACCGTCATCCATGACAAACTCGAAAGTGTGAACGCCTTCCCCTAACCCTCTGTGGGCTATCTTATATTCTTTCAATCTGTCCACTACTCTTGACGTAAAACGGGGACAAATGTACAAAAAAATATAATACCCAGTACATTCATACCCGTTTTTTTCTTGGAAACAAAATCTTGTATCTCTCTCCCACTTAATCGTGTTTGCCTTTTGAAGTCTCTATTTCCGCAAAGTGAACCCTACCGGCACTTGCAAGGTTTCCGAGTCATACATATTCAGGTAAAGAATAATCTTTTCCGACGAACCCTCGATAATTACCTCGTACATATCCAGTACACCACTATCTCCGAAGAGAGCGTTTGGTGTCTTGAACGGGCAGCAACTACCCTGCCGTTTATACGTGACCTTCTCCCCGTTAGGCCCCGCCAACGCGTTCAAAAAGCGTTGTTCGTTCAGAGGTCCCTCCATTCCACCTCCCACTTTGACTGGATTGTCCTCCGAGTAGCCATAGGTCTTGTCACGAGCGAATTTCGTAATCTTAAAAGTTCTCGCATCCAAAAGCTCGTGCCGGACGTTTGCTTCCCCCTTCCGGACACTCTTTTTCGAAGTCGCACAAGAACTCATCAAGAGTCCCACGATGCAGATAAATAAATAGATCGTTTTCATAATTTCGAATAATTAATGTTTCACGCAAATCAGCAGTTAGAAAAATATATTCTACAAAGGTTAGAAATCTATTTCTAATAAACAACAGGGAGCCACAATACCCCACATTAGGCTACCATCCCTCAACACCAACTACCCGACATCATGCCTCCCCTAACATGCCATGAACACTGGTCTGCGTTCATGGTATGTAGATATTATGTTAGAACTATGTTCATGGTCTAGCGCACCCATAGCCCATTCATCGAGTAACCATCGTCGTCGGATTTACCACCACCTCCTTCAAATTCCCATCAGCCATGATTTTCCGGGCAAGCTCCTGCACTTTTTCCACTGTGATCGAATTCAACAATTTATTGTAATCAACATCCCAATCCTCACCCCACGTGTAATACGTCTGTAATAAAATCAAACGAGTCTGAACATTCCTTGCATTTTGAGTTTCCATCTTTCGCCAATATTCCAGATGCTTGTTTAAATCTTCAGGATCAGGCCCTTTGTCGGCAATCTGAAAAAGCTCGTCTTTTACCACCCGAACCAGCTCTTCCACCATGTCCGGGTTCGTCTGGAAAGTTACCTTCAGATCATACGTACCGATCGGTTGTCTGGAGAGAGTTCCATTCACGGAAACCCCGTAACTTCCACCTTTTTCCTCTCGAATAATTTGATTATAGCGTGATTGAAGACAAGCGGAAAGCATTCCCATCGTCATCATATTCTGTTGCGTGTAGTCCATCCCGCCCGAGTAACCAATACTAACCATACTTCTGGCAGTTTCCATACGTATTTCTTGCCTTTCCTCTTTCACTCCGGGCAACACCCTCACCCCGTCATCCTTCCATCCCAATTGTTGCTTCCCGGCAGGAAGTCCTCCAATATATTTTTCCACCAGAGGCTTGAAAGTTTCCATGTCAATATCCCCGACAAAATAAAAAGTATAATTACCTGCCGCATCAGTAAACAAATTACGATACCAAGAGCTAATTTTACCACAATCAATACCTGCCAAGATCTGTTCATCAGGAATTCGTGTTCGCTGTTGGTCACCATACGTGATCTTATTCACCATTTGTGTCATGACAAAATCCGGAGAGTTTACTGAATTTTCCAAATTTATCCGGTTCGCCTCGATTATCATATCCAAACGCCCCCGATCAAAATTAGGACGTGTAAAATACAGATACGTCAATTGTAACATGGTCTCCACGTCTCCTTTCGCGGCACTTCCGTTTATATCTGTCGAAAAACGATTAATCGTAGGTTGTATGTTAACAACCTTACTACCCAACACCTTTCGTAACTGCTCTGCAGTGAAATCCCCTACTCCCGAAGCACTCACCACCTGTGCGAGCATCGAAACCGAATAATAATCCTCAGTGGGAATCATGGAAAGCCCCCCACTCGCCTGACCGTTCATAACGATCTGGTACGGACTATCCGTGGTTGGTAACACTACAACCCGGATACCATTCTCCAACATCCACACGGTCGAACCATATTTCCCTTTCTTGGTTTTTATAATACGACCAGAAATAATCTCTTCAGACAAGAGGGGCCGATCAATTTTTTCGGTCTGGTAAGGTTCCATCTCAACCGTCCGAACCCATGAGAAGAAATTTTCCAGAATCTCCGTTTCGGGTAAAACCCTCTTCGCCTTTTCCGGGGCGGAAATAACCAACACGTTATTCGCAAGCGAGATTAGTTGTCGTACCAACTCGTTAACCTCCTGCAATGTCACCTGTTTCATCAACATCAATTGCGTAACCGCCCACTTGTGTTGCGGAGACATCAAGGGTGTATTCTTCACGTAATGATTGATACATTCCCACACTAGCATCCCGTTCTCCCGATCCCCAGCAGTCTCGTACGCATACTTTCCACCTCTCAAGATTCCCGTGCGAACCTGCTCCAATTCCTCCTCCGTGAACCCGAAACGTCGCACTCGCTCCAACTCTCCATACGCTGAGGTGAAAGCCTCCGCAATAGCATCTCCGCGAGCCACAACCTGCAATTCCAACGCGTCACAAGTATTCGTCAGCGGAACATTCTGCAAATGGGCAGATGCGAACGGACATCCCTCCTGTTGCGCCAGCTCCCCAAAACGAGTGTTCATCATGGCTGCGGCAATATTGATCATCATGTTCATGTAAGTCGCCCCGACCCGGTTATTCAATTCCTTTGGAACAGCCGCTCGCCTAATATAAAAATTTGCATTACACGTCTGTTGTTCCGGATCTGTGATCACCGTCACAACAGGAGCCACGTTATCCGGAATCCGAATCACCTCCTTTGCCTTCGGATTCTGAGCGACAGGAATATCCGCCATTACTTTCTTCAACTTCGCCTCCATCTCGTTCACGTCGAAATCACCGACAATTACCACGGCCTGTAAATCCGGACGATACCAGCACTTGTAAAAATCTCGAAGCATCTGAGAATCAAACGTACGCAGGAACTCTTCCGTACCGAGCATATTCCGGTGTGCATAACGAGTATCTCCAAAAACGGGAATAGCCGCCTTATTACCCACCCGGAATTGGGCATTATTCCGTTGCCGTAACTCCTCTATAATCACCCCCCGTTCCTTGTCAATCTTCTTATCTTCCAAAGCCAAATACCCAGACCAGTCGTGTAAGATCAACAACATCGAGTCCACGATACTTTCCCGCTTAAGCGGAACTTGCGTCAACTGGTAATACGTCATTTCCATCCCCGTGGCAGCATTCAAGTTCGTCCCGAACTGCATCCCGATACTCTCCAACCAGAGGATCATACTATCATCCGGAAAATGCTTTGTCCCGTTAAACATCATGTGTTCCAAGAAATGCGCTAATCCATTTTGTGAATCCTCTTCTTGAACTGATCCCACATCATACACGATGTAGAAATCCGCCAATCCCGTCGACTTGGCATTATGCCTCAAATAATACCCCATCCCATTATCAAGTTTTCCAACCCTCACATTTGTATCTTGAGGGAGTATATCCCCCATATTCAATTGTTGGGCAGAAACAACACTACTTACCGCCACCGACAAGAATATCCCCAAGATAATTTGTCGTAATATTGTTCTCATAATATATGATTTAAAATTTATTTTATCCTCTGTCAAATACGTTACCTCGCACATCAATCATCATCGTATTACTCTTTCCCATAATAACGCTTAGAAATACACACCCGACCATAATTTGCTTTCGGTCGACTTTTCCTTACAAACATAAAAGCATCCTGCAACTCACGCTGAGCCACCGTATCCCCGGATGCTATATTCTCTCTGTACTCCAACGCTTTCTTTTCTATTTTTCTCAACGATTCAAGATATTCATCATTCAAACCCTGCAGGGAGATGGAGTTCATCACCTTTTCAAGAATCTTCCGGCCATAATCCCCACCCATGCTCTCGTAAAACATCCGTTCCCACAAGGCATGCGGCAAGACTTCAAACAAAGGCCTGGACATTTCCATCGAAGACACGATCAGTCGTCCCTCTCGATCAAAATAGATATTGACATCTATCATTATGTCAGTTGATAAAGAATCCGCTACCGCTTTTGCGATACGATTCACACCACCTCCGAAAACCCGCTTCTCCATCTCCTTTTCCCACCGGTTCCACGGATGATTCTCCCGAATCGTCTCTTCACCTTCATCAAAGGGAACAGCCAACAAATCCACCCACCCAAACATACTCTTGTTCAACGAATCCCTTATCGAATAATAATTTTTAGGAAAAATCCGAACGTTCCTATCATCCTGTTCGACTACAATAAACTTTTCCGTCTCATATCCCCGATCCTCCCGATAAACATACATTCTTTCTCGATTAAAGTCAAATGTTGTTTTCCTTATATCAAGACAAACCTCTTGTGATTCCACCTTTCCCCTAAAGTAACGCACATCCCAAAAAGGGATGGATTCCGCTGCATGACGAATGAACTCCATCCACGGACGAGCTGTTTTCACGTCTTCCCGTTCGTCACCGCGTTTTCGATCCAAGTCACAAGTCGTAACAAGCCGGATACACCCAATCCGATCTGCACGACCATCCATACGCGGGTAAACCGTAAAAGAACAATACAAATTGCGATCTTTCAACTCCGGATAACGATCCCAATCGTGCGCACGTAGTGTTTCCACAAAACGACGATAAGCCACCGTATCTCCCCGGCGTGTGAAATTATTTCGAATCTCCTGACGGACTACGTAACCTTGCTCCACCTCGCACACGATTTCTTCACGATCAATATATTTCCTGACAGGATCACCACTCACCATTTCACGCCCTTCAATGTCATACCACAAAGAATCCAACGAGCCGCCCATCCCCATCTTGAAAACCCCAGTATACCATGATGCCTCCACCGCCTCTCCTTCATTACCGGGCGCAACCACCGAAAGAGGTATCAATTCCCCAGTATAAGCATTACGAACCTCTGTCAACCACAATTTTTCTTCGGCAATCTTCCAGCGGGCATGATACCCCCAAGGACATTCCGTCGTGAAAGCCCCTTTCAGATAAGAACGTACACGAGAAAATACCTCTGAATCGTAATGCAAGGGGAAAGCATCCATTCGATAAAGCATACCATCCATCTCCAACACATCCGGATAAGCTCTCGACAAATACGTGTCCATCTCTAACCTGTATTTCCTTGCCACAGGATCCACCAACACCCTCTGAATTTCACCATCCAAGGTCACCACACGCCAGTCTCCTATCAATTCGGCACACGCATAGGCTTCACGAGTAGCAGGATCATCTGGTGCCAATTTCTCTTTCCGACACATGACCTCTACCCAATCCACCCTCCCGTCGGACTTAGGATAAATATACACATCAAAATCCACCCCTCTATTCTGCGTCATTTCCTTAATATTCAACAACATTCCCATCGTGTAGTGACACATCTGATTTCCTTGCTCCCGCAAACGGTTACGCACCTCTTTCCGATCCGTCATCTCCCCATCTCGAAATGTATATGTGATTTCCGTTTCAAATCTTGGAGGCTTAGGGCCACACAATATTGAGGTCGTGTAAATTCGATAAGGATAAAAACCTTCACCCCCCACCGCAAGAAGCTCGCCACTAAACCATCGGGCAACAATGCGTCCGTTTTCACGATAAACATCGAAAATACCGGAAATGTCCACAGTCTGGTTGTCTTTTTCAATTTTCTCCAAGAAAAGCATTCCTTCTTCCAACCGCCACAAACTAACATAATCCTTCCAATACTCGACAGAAGAAGTGTCTTCAACCAAACGTTTCTGTATTTGCCATTCCAGAACACTATCCTGTTCAACCGGGCAAGGATATATCCTCAAGGTATCGCTCCCGATAATCAACTGGGCAAATCCTCCCCCATACACCGTACTAACGAAACAGCACGTGTAAAACGTTATTAAAACTAATATCTTCATCACAAAAACATATAAAAGACAGATAAATAGTACAAATACAGACGACATCAACGATCTCCATTTTCATCATGACGCTTCTTTTGTCCGATTAAAAACAAAATGCCCTCTATAGACCACAAATGTTTTCCGGTCTTTCTCTCTGGCAAAATAAACAACTACATCCCCATTACGAACAACAACCATTTTACAACACACGGGAACTTGTTCCACCTCATAATCAACACGATCCTCGAACTCGGAATACCAAGACGTACGGGGAACAATGATATCATCTCCATTCATATTCAATGACATCCGGAAAGTAAATCTTATGATAATCGAATCTTTAGTCCCAATTGTAACCTCGTAATCTGAAATAATATACTTGGACGGAAAAGGTTCGCCATGTTTATAAGGTCTGGCGTACACGTATTCCAAACCCGGTCGTGTCCAAATATCATAACTCATGAAAGAATGAAGTATATCACCAGATATCTGCATATAAAATGGGATTTCCGCACCAAGAAATGACCAGCCACCGCCTCCAGGTGTGGCTGAAAAATCCACCTTAAAATCACGATTCTCCACCATTTGTCTCACGACTCCAGGTCGTTCCTTCATTATCGGTTTTCTCTGTTGCAAAGCACAAGCGGACATACTCGCCACTAACAGCATTACACACAGCCATTTTTGCAATACTATTTTCATCACCTTAAATATTAAATCGTATTTTACCATTCTCTAGGTACATAAAATTCTTGTTGTGCAATAAATCGATCAGCCACATACTTTCCAAGTACCGAATCATACCTTGCATAGGATAAATATATAGTAATCTCCCGATCCCCATGAACAAGAAAATTATTAATCGGATGACCATATTGGATTTCAGTCCCATGCCATAGAATTCCAGAGTAGTTATCATAGATCTCTGCATAATATATCCAATTAATACCTTTAGGATTTTGATCCTTCGCCTCCATCCATAATAGATTCTTATTAAACTTCACAATAATATAATTAGGCAGAACAGGGTTAAATTACGTTATAATTCCAATCTTTACTTGTATTAAATGTTAATTCCACTCCTCTAATATTTGAATTAACAGTTAACGTTGGATTTGACCTAACTATATCTACACATTCACCTTGCCAATCCCAATCAACAAAAGTGTCTGATGATGCTGTTTGTACATAAGTGGTTGTAGGGAGAGAACTTGTTCCTGATAAGATTCTACGTAATCCTTTATAAGGTTCAATCAAGAACACAGTCCAATGTGACATCTCTTTACCTATTCCACTTATACTAATACGATAAAAGGCTTTAAAAGAAATAATATTATTACTAGAACCAGGCACTATTATACCTTGAGCCGCTTGAAAGTCACCCACGCTCCTACTTAATAAATTTGCAGATTTTCCAAATTCAGGCAACACTTCTTCTATAAATTCTCCTTTGGGACCAAAGGATTTATTACCGAATGTAACTGTAGCTCCATCTTTTATATATTCAGCTAATATTGCATTTTGATTTTCAAGATATTCTAAAAAAAACTGATATCTCTTTTCACTAACACCTTTCGCAAGAATCCCTTCCTTACTTAAGGCACAAACATATTTTCCTCGTTGAAAATCAATATTTTTCAACAAGATTTTATCTTCCGAAGAAAGCTTATTTACCGGTAGTGTTGAATAATCAATATAACCTACGTTTTCTTTTTCATCCCATATATTTTCCGAATCATAACACCCGGTAAACATCATTATTGTAATTAAAAAAAATATTATTTTATTCATAATATATGTTTTATTAAGGATAACACATCAGAATTAGTTATTAATATACTCTAACATGATCAATGTAGTAGATACTGAATATGGTTAATTAACGATTATCGTCAGATAGCCACATAACCAAACAACTATATTCCAGATGCTTATCAACATATTTCAATATAGCACATTATCTGTCATGACAAGAATATCCTTACAGGTAATACATGTTCCTTCCCCTCCGTATCCCGCACCGTCACGATTTTAGCCCCATGCTGGCGGATCAGTTCATCGATATTGGGAGTTTCCAATGTCACGTTTTCCAACGGCTTACCGTCCAAGGCGATCACCGTCCATTGCGGAGCCAGTTTCTTACGTGCCTCTTTTCCCCACACGGCAGCGATTTTCAATACCCCATTTTCTGCTCCCGTCATCACGGGGCGGCTGTCGCCTTCCCACACGCTTGCATCCGCGTAAGGTTCAAAGTGATATCGTCCGTTAGGATAATCCAAGGTAAATACCCCTAAATCCGTTGTTCTGAAACAAAGCAACAGATATCCGACACCTCCGGTAATGATCGGCATTTTTTCGAAAACAGCATCACCCAGATGAAGTCCGGTCATTCGTCCCCGGTAAAGTTTATCCGTTTTCACCATGCCGCCCACCATTGTACCGATAAAACCAACTCCTTCCTCCACGTCACCGATAATCCCCGCTTGCGTCCATTGCTCGAATCCCTCCACCGAGGGCAATCCGATGGCTCCCGTTCCGTTACCCGTGTCAAACAATGCCGGTACATCGTGAATTTCGCCTTTTCCTTGCACCTTGATGGAAAGCAACGGGACATGATTCCAAAGTTCCAGTTTATTCCATCGTGTGATAGAAGCATCCGCCCGTCCTGCGAACGTGATTGTCTTGTTTCTCGAGTCGATCGTCACCACATAGTCATTGATGATATTCGCCCCGATCGTTCCGTCCACTCCAAGATGCACAAAAATCGGGTTATGCTCACTCATCACTGCCGCTTGCTTATCCTTCACCATAAGTTCCCCCAGCGACAACTCGGGAATCTCCGCCATGACTACCTGTCCATCCATACCCTGCATGGATTGTCCGGTTTGCCGGTAGACCAATTTCTCCGTATTTACCAGCTTATCTGACACGCAAGTAATTCCCGCACAAGTATCAAACAAGAAATAATAAGTATGCCCGTTAATCACTACCTTCACCACGGGCGCCCCTTGGCGAAACTCGTAGCTTAACACGACCTCTTTACCCAACGAAGCAGGGGTCTGCACCTGACTCTGCACCGTCGGGTTCGGCACATTCGCTGCAGTACCCTCTTTCAACAAATTGACATACTTCTCCATCTCCTTCTGCGCCTTCTTCATTTCGGCAGATTTCCCCAAAGCCTGCCACAGGGCAGCCTTTCCCGCATTCATCATGGCACGTGTCTGGTAGGAAACAATATCCTCTCCTGCAGCTTTCATAATCAACTCGTCCAACCACTTCAAACCGGCCTCAACAGCCGCCTTTTGTTCTTTCATCTGCGTCAGAGCCTGCATGAAAAACGAGAAATACGGCCCATACAACTGAGGTGGGAAAATATTTTCTCTCTCCACCTCCCGCATCGCCTCTAACATCCGTTTCCAATCCCCTTGTCGGGCAAGTTGTGACGTGTTCAGCCATACGGCAGCCATCGTTTTTCCTGGCCCCTCTTTTGCCTGATCCAGATAATCGACAAAAGCATTAAACCGCTCCTGTTCATAAATGCCAAGATTAGGATTTGTGGAAAACTCCATTGCCGTTTGCACCATCGCCCCCATCAACGTGGCATCTACCATCGCCTGCTGGTTCTCCAAAGGAATAGCGTAAAAACGATCAAGATGATCCCGTACCATCAGTAATGTTTTCGACAACGGATCATTTTCAAATTGCATGATGATCGGCCACATCTGCGGTGTCGCCAATTGATCGAGTGATAACCCGTCAAGCCACTCTTTCACCACTTGCTGCACCTCGGCATTCATCCCCGCACCCCCCAGAGCCTTAATAAACTCCAAAAGAAATGCCGGCTCCCGCTCCCCCGCATTATACCGGGCTACCAAAGCATCTAATCGTTTAGCAGGATCCAATAGGGCTTTTGCTCCCTCCACAAGCCAAGCAGCATCGCCCGCCCCGACAAGCTTTCCAATAACCTGTTCCGTCTTCGGATCAATAAACACCAATGTCGGCAAGGAAGCTACACCCCATTTTGCGACATTCGCCTTACCATCGGCATCTTTCTCTACATTAAACTGCACATTAACAAAATGGCGGTTAAAAAACTCACCCACGCCTTTTTGCGTGAACACCTGCGAAGCCAGTTGCTTACACGGACCGCACCAATCGGCATAACAATCCACAAAGATCAATTTCCCCTCCTCCCGAGCCTTTTCCACAACCTTCTTCCACGATCTGGAGGTTTCAAACGCAATGCCTTGCGTTTGGGCAAAGGCACTTACACCTAAAACCCAAAGCAAGACATTTAATAACATACATCTCTTCATTTGTTATTCCCCTTTGATAACCATAAATGAACCCAATGCTATATTATAAAAATCAATATAATTCCAAGACGAATCATATCCTTTCTCGAAAAAGAGATCCGATACTCTCAATCGAATCTTTGAACACCTTTTGGATGTTTTATTCTTATCCAGATAGACAACGGTCGTTTCGCCTTTACCTGTTCCGAGCATCGTATTTTCTTGGAAAGCAACAGCAATCCATTGGCCAGAAGAAATTTGCATTTCGACTTTAACCTGTTCCGGACATTGAATTGCAGTAGCAATATTAGCCTGTGTAATCTTAAATCCGGAAATACTCTCTTCTTTTCCAAAATCGATCTCAATAACATGTTCCCGAACCGAAGCACTAGATTGTGGTAACCAATAACTAGCATCATCAGTCAATAAATTATTCAAGCCTGAATTATACTCCATTAAATCTCTCGGTGTTACAGAAATATTCCAACTACTGGTTTCCAAGAATGTGAGAGCCGGTTCTACTGCCACAATATTTTTTCCCGTAAAGAAATCCGGTACTACGTTAAAATAATGATTCCCATAGTGATAAATTTCCACTCCGTTTTCTTTAGCCACCCGTAAAGCAGCTTCGGAAACAACTTGTTCTGTTAAAGTTGAACGATACGTTAATTCTGTACCGTCTGCAAGGATTCGATTCCGCCCCAAATGAAGTTCTTTCAAATTCGGGAAATGGAGTACATCAACCAAAGAAACCTGATTGTAATCAATATCCAACACCTCTACGTCGGTAATATCTGCTTTTTTGATTTCACCCAACAAATCTAATTTACTTCTGACCTCCACGGCAAAATCACTCTCAAAAGAAGGAAGTTCAAAATAAAGATTAATAGGCTCCATCTCCAACAACATATCCCCCACAACTGCAATCTTTCCAGTTCTATACACTTTAACTCCTTGACTGAAATCGACATCAGTACCGATTAAGGCGTAAGGTAACCCATTCGGGTAATCATCGATCCTATCCTCCGGTGTCGCTTCCCAAAATTGTTCGGTAGGATTATTCTTTTCATAATAACCAATTTTAAATGAAATCAAATTATCTGTCCACTCCTCAAACGTCACAAACAATTGTTTATCTGCAACATTGAATTGCTTTTTGACCACTCGACTAAAAAGAATCAACTCATCAGAAGCGTAGGTATAGGGACGTATATACACAGGATCACCTATCGAACGTTTAATGATTTCACCGTTCTCTGTTTGTTCTATAGCATAAACACCGAACTCATATTCATAATTTTTCAATCCTTCCACGAGATAACTCGTACTATTCCGATCAATAACGGCGGAGTCCGTCTTCTCATCATCTGTCCATTCTACTAAAATAGCAGTCCGACCCGGATCTAATTTTAAATTCCAAGTCAACTCTACCGACATCCATCGGGGCTTTCCTTGAAGATCATAAATCTTTGTTAAATACTGTTCGGGACCATCACCCGTATAGTCCGAGTAAGTATCTTCAAGACTCTCGCCACAACTTGCGACCAATCCGGCAAGCAAAACGAGTATCAGTGTATATTTCAAAAATAGTCCTCTCATACATTATTATTTTTGTCCGTAAACTTCCAATTCATGGAAAGTCACGTTATTATTATTGTTATGATTATAACTTGGATTATATAAATCTACATACGTTTCACGAAATTCGAGTTTGAAAAAGCGATACTCTTTATCCTCGAAAGGTAAAGCAATAGATATATAATAAGGTCCCACGGCATTCAGGGCTGCAATAGTTTTTACTTCATCTACTTGATTATTTGTCGGATTTATATACCAACGATCTATTAACGTAGCATTCGGATCCTGCTCAAAGCTACCAATATGTTCCCAATCATCGTTGGTACCAGAATTCGTCACTGGATCATAATCTCCTTCTCCAGTCCACGCGTACACTTGAATATTACAAGGCAATTTTGTAAAATAATCATTATCAAATTGGGAATTTACTGCATATCCATCCTTGATTCGCATATAGAATCGTAACTCTCCGACAATAGCCGGTTCCTTAATGTCCAACACAAAATAACATTCGTTACCTTCCCGATTCAAGGCATTCGGACCGGCCAAAAACGTGAAAGGAGGAGTGGCATTACCGGCTTTAAAATATTCTGCAGCCCGGGTCCCCTTCACATCTCCATCAAACAGATATTCCGCACCTAATGCTCCCGGTCGTCTCCAATCTGCCGTAGAATAAGGTTCCGTAATAATTTTATGGAAGGGATCCAAAAGTTCAAAGTTCGCATTCGGTATAAGTACCCTTTTCGCTCCCACCACATCGTTCCATACCTGTTTCCGTACAATCCGTTGACGATTGTCCTCCGTGGTGACCACTACCGTGTAGGAATCCTGAATCTGTGAATCCGTCATGGAGAAAGCCTTTACGTTAGGTCCTGCTTCCAGAAGGAAATTCTCTAAGAAAAGAGTATCTCTCTCTTTCGTCGTGGGATTAGTCCCCACGAAATAAACCGAGGCAGAACCTTCCGCCCGTCCTTCTAGGTTAAACACCAACTGAAATCCATTCCAATAGGGATTAACAGCCACTTCATCAAAAAAAGTATACAACGAAGAAGGGCGTGTATCAAAAGTAAAATGTAACGCCTTAGATGCATTCTCATTTTTATCCAAAAAAGCGACCTTTACCGGGATTTCCGTATGCGCTTGGTTGAACCCATCCAACAACAAGGTATCCACGGAATAATCTGCAATTTTATACACAGATTCTCCAAATTCGTCCGTGTATTCCACGCTTACCTTATTCACTCGCCGATCCGCTAAATTATAGCGCATAATGGCTCCCCCCTCCGTTGGTGTAAAAGAAAACATATCTTCGTTTATCTCTACATCAAAACCACCATTATCATCATCAGAACAAGCGAACAATACGGACATCAATAGTATCAATAATATTGTATTTCTCATCTTTTTCTTTTTTAGGTAACTTAAATTTAAAATCTAAAATTTAAAATTCATCTACCATCCGGGATTTTGTACTATACCGGAAATCATTGCTTCTTCACTCTTAATGGGGAACAAGTAATCCCGAGATGGATTAAATGCAGCCTTGTCCCACACGGTAACAGGCCCTTGAAAGTTATTATAGAACCCTTGCCATGTCTGAGCAGTAACAACCCAAGCTTGAGGTTTATCGTTCCAACCTTCGTCAATTGCCGTACCCCAACGACGTACATCCCAAAAACGATGTCCCTCGAACATTAACTCGATCGTACGTTCCCGACGAATAATATCTCTCAGACCAACCTGCTCATTGAATTTATTCGGATTGATACCATATCTGCCCCAACTATCTTGAACTGTAGACAGCCCGGCACGTTCACGAATTGCATTCAGACGATCAAAGATCTGTGTTCGATGCACCCCGTTCGGGCCTTCATACTCGTTCCAAGCCTCTGCTGCTATCAAATAAAGTTCAGCCAATCGTATTACCACATGCACATTAGCAGCAAAACTCATAATATCATTGCTATAACTACTCGTATTAAATTCACTCCGTGTTCCTTTCTTTATATAATATCCGGTAATATTTTGCTCGTAATCACCATTAATACGATCCTGTTTTAAGCCGAAAGCACCTCCCCGGTAGGAATCTACAATCATATTGTATGAATCATATACACCCCGTTGCCAATACAATCCGGGAGCAGCAATCGTAGCATAAAAACGAGGTTCTCGTTTCAAATGCAAAGCAAGCACATCCGTACCCAAAGGAACTACTTTCGTATAAGCCGGATCGCGTTCCTGAGCCATGGCATAACCATCACCATAAGTCCACGTCTTATCCTCCTCAATCGGTAATCCATTCGCCGTATAGAATTTATTCACCATCCGAATACTCGTACCCAATGTACCCTTCAAAACACCACTATAATGAATATCAGAAGTACTCGAACCTAATTTAGGCAACAGATGTTGATACAAATTATTGTATCCTGCGACCATCATAACGGCCTCCGTCGAATTGGCCCAGTTAGGAGCCCACACGGAACATTCCAAATCTCGCATCGTATTCAGTAAAGCAGTAGATTTATCCTCATTTCCGGAAATAAGTTTATAGCCATTATTTTCCAAATACTCGATAACCTCTTCTGTATATTCAGCAGCAACCCTCCACTTCTCTTTATCTTCTTCAGAAAAAAGCTTCTCTCCATTCTTATTGGTAAAATTCCGGTATTGCGATAACCCTCCATTAAAAAGTGGTGAAGCAGCATAAAGTAATACCCTTGCTTTCAATCCCATGGCACCCTCTTTAGAGAAAAAATCTCGCTGATCCGCATCTTTCTCCGCAAACACTTGTAGATATGGAATAGCCTCATCCAAAAGATCGGTAATTGCTTTAAAACAGCTATCAACCGAACTTCTCGACTGTCTCTGTTCTTCCATGGGAGCATAAACATCAATATTCTGCGGGACTAACACGATCGGACCGTAACGTTTTACAAGTTCAAAGTAATAAAAAGCTTTCAATGCCTTCACTTCGGCAGTCCAACGTTCCAACTCTCCGGGTCGTAAATTGTAAACATCCCCAATATATTGCAAGAAAGTATTACAATAGCGGATATAGTAATAAACTCCATCATACGTCCAAATATCATTAATGGGCGATAGCGCTGTTTGTAACCCATCTGCGATATACAAAGTTGAAATATACCCCTGTCCTTTCCGGGCATAATCTCCGGCGGTATATTCATCCGCTCCCGCTAACGCAGGATTCCAATTCAAATCTACGGCATACGTTTTAAAACCGGCACAGGCATCATTCTTCCAGCGAGCTGCTCCTGTCCTCGTTTCAAAAATTTTGGGAATGGTTAGAATATCGTCTTCGGGCACCAAGTCAAGAAACTCATTGCATCCTGTTCCCAAAAAGATTGAACAAACAATAACTAATATATTCTTGAATTTCATACGCATAATTTTAAAAACTTAAATTAATACCTACTGAATAAGTTCTTTGAATCGGATAGTTGAATCCGGACGAACCTAACTCCACATCCCAAAGATCAAAATCGCTAATCAAAAAAGGATTATTCACCCGGATATAAGGTTTCAAACGTTGCAAACCAATCTTCTCCACCCATCTTGTCGGCAAGTTATAGGCTAATTCCAATGATTGACAACGCAAAAATTTTACTTCACGCATGAAATAGGTTGAAGCACGTAAAGTCTCCTGCCCGATTCTGGCCTCTTCCATATTATGCGTGGTAATACTACTTGTTGACAAACGAGGCCACAATGGATTGGATTTCATGTTTTCCGGAGTCCAGTGGTCTTCCCAAATCGCACTTAACAGAGCCCGGTCATTTACGAATGGGGAAAGTGATGAAGGCTCTATGAAAAGAGAACGTTTGGATGCCCCTTGGAACGCGAAATTAAACTCAAAACGTTTATAGCTAACAGTTCCGTTAAAACCATACACGAACCTTGGCTCCGTGGGATAACCGATATGCACGGCATCATCAATACTGATTTTCCCATCACCATTCACATCCCGGTAGCGAATATCTCCCGGCATATAATTACCGGATTGAATAGGTGAACGATCTATCTCCTCCTGACTCTGGAAAAGTCCTTCTGCAATATATCCCACGACCTGTGAAATATCATGCCCCACTTTTCCCTGCCATTCCGGTTTATCAGCCGCCTCTTCAATCTCTTTAAAAACCGACTTATTATAGGTGGCCGTCCCGTTTAAAATAAACCAGAAATCATTAGAAAACGCATGTTGAATTTTCCCAGAGACATCCATACCACGGGAACGAACTTTTCCGACATTATCAAAGGGATAAAGCCCTAAACCCATGCTAGCAGGCACAATCTTACGAGATGATAATATATTATGACGGATTTCTTCATAAAAATCGACGGTGAAATCCAACAAACCTTTAAAAAGCGTCACTTCCAGTCCCAAGTTTGTCTGTTCGGCAATCTCCCATTGAATAGTAGGATTAGCATACGAATAAATCACATACTGATCTGAACTATTGATCCCTACATTCTCCAAATAAATATATCGTCCCACATTTTGCGTGTAATTATCTGTCACCGCATCTCCAATACCATCATTCCCGACCTTACCATACGAAGCACGCACTTTCAGGAAAGAGAGCCAATGTCCGGTTGCATTAGCAATAAACGGCTCTTTGGACAACATATAAGAAAAACCAATGGAAGGGAAGAAACCAAAACGATTGTGTTTTGCAAAACGCTCGGAACCATTATATCCAAAACTTCCTTCCAGATAATAACGTTCTTTATATCCATAAGAAAGTCGCATAGAAAGCCCCATATTACGATTTTTTATTGCAGAAAATAACGTACGTCCGGTTGACGTGGTACGTTGAGAAAGATTAAATAACCCCGTGTAACTCACGGTATGATCACCCCAATTCCCATTATAAAATACTCGAAATTCTCCTGCAACCTGAGTTTCTCCTTCCGTAACCTTATCATTAGGATTAACAGTCAAATTTTTATCTCCTTCTGTAAGCTGTTCCAATGTATGTTCACCAGTCTGGTGGTTATAATCCGCCAAACGATATTGATAAGGTGTAGTTTGAAATGGTGTACTATAATAGGCTTCCTTATACAAGGAAACATTAGCACGTGTTTCCAACCCTTTTAGAATTGCTCCCCAATTTTGAATATACTCCACACGATTTACCGTAGCAAAACGACTTCTCTCCAGATAACCCGCTTGAATAGAAGCATAAGGATTATTAGAATTTTTCGTTTCATAACCAAACCGAATGTGTGGGAAACCATAGGTTGCATCAGCAGGATAAACTGCAGCATAGTCCACCGGATTGGCATTAAATGCCAACGAATAAGCCCCTTGTACACTAGAAAGAGGGCCGCGATAGGCATCTAGAGTTGAATTAGAGTTAAGCACTAATTTGGCACTCGGCGTCATATCAATATTCAAATTAATACGTAAAGCCGTGGTATTATTTCTAATATTCACGTCAAACGAATTCAACCGATCGGTCTTCAACATACCTTCATCATAGTTATGACTCAACGATGCGTAATATTGCATAATCTTTGTACCCCCTCGAACACTCAAACCCAAGTGATGATTGATTGCGGTATTTTTAAAAAGAAGTTTATACCAGTCATTGGCAGGGTACACCCAAGAAGGGAAACGATCACTACCCGTGTTATTGATACGCTCTGCCGTATATTTTGGCTGTGCCAACGGATCACGGGTTTGCAAAGCTTCGTTGTAAGCTCGCATATAAGTAATGGGATCTACAACATCGATTTTCTTCGTCGGCATAGAAGCAATAGCCTCATAACGGAAAGCCGTATAAACGGATCCTTCAGCTCCTTTCTTTGTAGAAACCAAAATTACTCCGTTGGCTCCTCTAGCACCATACATAGCCGTGGCAGAAGCATCCTTTAACACGCTGAAAGAATCAATATCTTCCGGATCAATACGAGACAAGTCAAGTACAGACACCTCCACTCCATCCAACAAAATCAACGGAGCCGTATTAGCATTATTACCGAAAGAAGTAATACCACGGATAGAGAATTGAGTCTGCATCTCCTCTTCTCTCAACGCCCCCGGCATTCCTCCTTTCAAGTAACCGATCATACCCGGAATACGTCCCACGAAACTTGCAGTAAGATCACTGTTGGAAGTCTTCAGTGAACTCACGTTCACGGTGGTTACCGCACCAACCACACTTTCCCGTTTCTGCTCACCGTAAGCAACAACGGTCACCTCTTCCAAGGCCTCCTCGGTAGGTTCAAGTGTAACATTTAGAACGGTTTTCCCTTCAACAGGAACTGTCGCATCTCTATAACCGATAAACGAGAATTTCAACACGTCATCAGCCCTAACCAGAATATCATAATTTCCCTTATTATCAGTAGCAACCCCTCGTGAAGTCTGATTAATCACCACACTCACCCCCGGCATGGGATTTCCCTTCTCGTCCACCACACGCCCCTTCACCGTGATAATATCCCGTGCCAATGACTCTTGGATTTTCGGCTTTTTCTTGACAACAATCACCTTACCCTCGATCGAATAATCGTAACCGTGAGCCGTAAGCACTTTTTTTAACACGTCATCCAGTGTCGCATTTGTAAAAGTTTCCGTGATTTTCACCTCGCTGGATATATCGTTTTGCTTATGCACAAAAGTATATCCCGTCTTTGCTTTCAGGTCTTCCAGTACTTCCAGAATCGTTTTATTCTGGTACTTAGCCGTAATTCTCTGTTGCCGAGAAGATTCATTCTGTGCATACAAAGACACTCCTGACAACAATACCAAAATTAAATTTACTAACATAATCCGACCCCATTTCCGAATTTCCACTCGAAAAATGGCGTGACTCCATTTTTTTTTCATATTTTTGTATTTGAATTATAAGATATCGTCTGTCGCCAACAGACGTCGCAAACTTGGGGCGGGAGAATTCCTTGAATTCTCTCCCTTTTTTTAATTAATTTTTTGGACTTCTATTTTTCCATCAGTTTTCATTTTAAATTTCACATCTGCTACTTTACTTAGCACAGCAAGAAACACCCCCAGACTTTCATCGCTTGAAATGCTTCCTCGCAAAATAATATCATCAGCTGGTAATAATTCTGTATTAAAATCCACATCATAAGCACGAGACACGACTTTCAATATCTCTCTCAAACTCATGTTTTCAATATTAATGATCCCGTCTTTCCAAGAAACAACATCACTAATTTTCACTTGACGCACGGATAAGTTATCTGCATTCACACTTAGAACAGATTGTTCCCCCGGTAACAGGACAACCGAATCCATTTCACTAACAGACATCACTTTTACTTTCCCGGAAGCTAGCGTTGTCAAAACCGGTTCCGATGGATAAGCAGATACGTTAAACTTCGTCCCCAAAACAGAAACAGATTGTAAAGCTGTCTCAACAACAAACGGACGCATCGTATCCCGGGCAACATCAAAAAACGCCTCTCCGCTGATACGAACCCTTCGTTCTTCTAAGGCAAACTTTTCCGGATACTCCAAGCGACTATCTGAATTTAACCATATCACGCTACCATCACTAAGCAAAATTCGATATAACCCGGCACCTCGCGGTACCGTGATTTTATTAAAAACAAGTACTTCCTCCTCTTTCTCCACGTCCTCCCCCGTCTTCTTATCATACACAACTTTACCCTCACTGACTGCCAACTGCATACCATCCTGCTCTTTGAATTCGATCTCACTACCACCCAAATAATGGCGTTCCCCTCCAGACAACTCTAATATCGCAGCACGGGCAGGAGCGCCAACATGAGATATTTCTTTATTATTATCCATAGAAGAATACTGCCATAACGAAACCGAAAAAATAACCCCCACCACGATAGCGGCAGCAACACCCCAATATTTTAATTTAAATGCCCGATGACGCCGAGGAATTATCCGTCCCTGTATGGAAGAATAATCACCCTTGATAAGTTGAACCCGGACAACCTCTTTCAGAATGAGATTTTCCTTTCGCATGACATCAAACAACTCACGATTCTCATCACAAGCCTCTTTCCATTCCAGAATTTCTTTTTCTTCCTCGACTGAAAGTTTGCCATTAAAAAAGTCAAACAACTCGGATTCAGTGACTTGATATTCTTTTTTCATTTTTACAATAACCTTTGTTATTCTAAAGACCGGAAAGATTAGAAAACGGTTGAATGAAATTAGAAAAAATTTCAAAAAAAAATGATAGTCCTCAAATTCATGGAATTTGAGGACTATCATCGTGATCTCTATTTCAAAAAAATAACTACAACCTTTCAATATCCTCGGCAGTCAGCCCGGTCATTTGAATGATTATATCCATCGGCATATTCTTTTCTTTCATATTCCGAGCTACTTTCAAAATTCCCTTCTCTTCACCTTCGACCAATCCCTCCTCCCGGCCTTCTTCCCGACCTTCTACCCGACCTTCTTCTAGGCCTTTCATTCGACCCTCGACTAATCCCTCTAGTTTTGCTGTACCCAGCACATCATTCTGGATCATGATAGCATCCACGTGACGATCGTATGCGGCTCGTTCTGCTTCATCCATATTATAGTAAACCAGCTTTTCCCTTGCTTCTTTCAATCCCGGAGTCTTTGTATCGGGACGGATGTAATCATTTTTCAAGTAATCCAACCACTCCTCAAGCGGGGTTGTTGCCACTTGATCAAACTCATTCACCCGGATCAAGAAATACTCCGGGAATATCTCCGATGGCAAGCGCTGAACCAAAGCATCCCGCTCCTTCACGGTCACGTGCAAATGATCGCCGGTGTGTACTCCCGTAAACGTGTTTTGACCATGGTAAAGATAATCATTCCCTTTTCCAATGTCAAAATAAAGAATACTAATAGAATACACTTTCTTCACTTCTGAATAAAGTTCTCCTAGCTTGATATGCTCAGTAATCGCCTTGGCTGCACCATAAAGAATTCGTTCAAGAAAATATAATTCCCTAGTAACCTGTACCTCCACGATAATAATCTCACCCTCGCTATCCCGGGCCTTAACATCTACCCGGTTAAACTTATCCTCGTAAATCTGTTGATTACCCTCGCTTTCCAGTATATCTATAATGTGAACCTGACGATCGAGTAACACGGTTAATAACCCTTCCAAGACGACAAAATTCGCCTTGTCCCGCAATAACCGTTTCACAGCCCAATCAAATCGAATGTATTTATTCTTGTCCATGTGGAAATAGTTTACTTCTCTATTCAAAGGTAAGCTTTTTTGCGAGATTAAAGGAGAAAAAAATGTGATTTAACTTTTCTATCGATCGTACCGGTATCAAGTTCATTCGAACCTGAAGTGCCAGAACCCGGAAAAGACCTTCCTCAAATACTTCAAAGCATTCACGAGCAACGTTTTTACCGTCGCTATCGAGATAGAAAAACGATCTGCCGTCTCCCGGTAACTCAACCCATCAAGATACACTGACTTCAAAACCTCACGTGTTCTCGGGGGCAATTTCTCGATCTCAGCTTCTATTGCCTGCAAAATCTCCTCTGTCAGCCAATCCGTGTCCTCAACTTCCGCATTTTCGTTCAATTCACCACAAGCCTCGCGTAAGGGATCCCTCTTTTCCAATAACTTCAACGCTCGATTTCTTACTGAAGCAAAAAGATATCCCCGAAGATTACCCGAAGTGATTCTCGCATAAGCTCGCTGCTCCCAGAATGCCACGAAGAAATCCTGTACCAGATCTTCCGCCGCCGGAATATCACCCAAAAACGAGTCAGCCCATAAAACCAACGGTCGATAATAACTATTGAACAAGACCTCCATCCCCCGGGGATCGTCATGTCCAACTAAAAGTTTACATATCAACTTATCATCAACCTGCATAAATTCAAAAGCTCGCTACCACGTATAAATTATTAGATTTACAAACTTATACAAAAAACTTCGGTTTTTGGATATACATAACGAAAATTCCGTTCCCTCAAAAACCTTTATTTTCGATATTTTTCATCTCCCTCCTCGAACATACTCACGTAACTAAAATAGCGGCTCTCGCTGATTTCCCCCTTCTCCACAGCCTCCAGCACGGCACATCCCGGTTCGTGAATGTGCGTGCAATTATAGAATCGGCATTCACTTGCCCGCTTGAATATTTCCGGGAAATAATGTGAGATCTCTATTTTTTCCATGTGAATCAACCCGAACGCCCGGATACCGGGAGTATCGACGATGTACCCGCCAAAACTCAACGGGAACATTTCAGCGAACGTGGTCGTGTGTTTTCCCGTGTCATGAGAATCGGAAATCTCCGCCACTTTCAGTTTTAAGCCCGGCTCGACACGATTGATCAACGAGGATTTCCCCACGCCAGACAAGCCGGAGAACACGGTCACTTTATCCTTCAAGGCCGCCACCACGTCCTCCATCCCCTCCCCGGTCAACGAGGACACGTGAAAACATTCATACCCCACCTGCATATAAATCTGGGTCAAAGCTCCCAATAGCAATAAATCCTCCTCGTCGTACAAATCTATCTTGTTAAACACGAGTATGGCCGGAATCCGGTAAGCCTCCACGGATGCTAGGAAACGATCGATAAAAACGGTCGATGTAACGGGATGATTCACCGTCACCACCAACACCGCCTGATCAACATTCGCGGCGATAATATGCGCCTCTTTCGACAAGTTCGTTGATTTCCGGATAATGTAATTCTTCCGATCTTCAATCCGGTTGATCACCGCGCCATCGGGATTGACCTCCACCTCGACAACATCCCCTACCGCAACAGGATTCGTGGTCTTAATCCCTTTCATCCGGAACTTCCCCTTGATCCGACAGTCCAGCACTTCCCCCGATTCCATTCGCACGGAATACCAACTTCCGGTAGATTTCACAACAATCCCTTTCATATTATCAATTTAATGGTTCCTGTTTTACCCGAATGCAAATATACACGATATAATTTTCTTCTCGCACGGACCAAGAAAAATTATAATACCAAGGATTATAAATTGTCCTACCCACGACAGTCCCACGTCAATCTTTAATATATGATCAATCTTACATTTCTACCTGATCATTAGCTGAAATCACTCTTTTATCATGCTTTTAAAATTCTTATAAAACGCTATTCTAAATATAGCGCTTTAATAGGGTTTTAATAGCGTTCTAATAGCGTTTTACACGGTAGTGGTCTAGTAGTAATCATCTATAAATCATGACTTTTTAACTTTCCACGGCATTTCTAGGGATAATCGTTAGTTTCTACTCCCAATTTCACTACCTTTGCAACATACAAATTATTACAAGTCATGAAATTAGTTTTCGCTACCAATAATGCCCACAAGCTGGAAGAAATAAAAGAAATGTTAGGTTCCCGGCACGAGATTGTTTCTTTAAAAGAGATTCAATGCCATGAGGATATTCCGGAAGAACAAGACACGCTCGAAGGAAATGCCCTTCAAAAAGCCCGGTATATTCACGCGAAATACGGCTTGGACTGTTTCGCGGACGATACCGGGTTAGAAATAAAAGCCTTGAACAATGCTCCCGGAGTTTATTCCGCACGATACGCGGGCAATGCTCACGACTCGGAAGCCAACATGAAAAAAGTTTTACAGGAGATGCAAAATATACCGGAACGTCAAGCCCGTTTCAGAACTGTTATCGCTTTAATTCTCGGGGGAAAGGAATACTTGTTTGAAGGTATTGTCAACGGGGAGATACTCACAAGCAAGCACGGGCACGAAGGATTCGGTTACGATCCGATTTTTCGTCCCGAAGGTTTTCAGGAAAGTTTTGCCGAAATGCCCCTTCACGCAAAAAACAAAATCAGCCATCGGGGTCAAGCCGTCCGGGAATTATGCCGTTTTTTAAACAACTTATAAAAAGAAATGCACACGGTGAAGGCCATCATATTGAAAAGCATACCTCATTCCGAACAGCAACAAATTCTACATGTTTACTCGGAGGAAAGAGGTTACATGCAAATGATTACCCCGTTGGCCCTGTTCAAGCGTAAAACGAACACGTCCGTCCAGTGTATGCAAATCGTGGAAATCGAGTTCATCCCGAATGAAAGGGGCGGGCTCCACAAACTGAAATCTCTCTCTCCGCTCGTGAACACGTCGGCCATCTATTTCGACGTGTACAAGATGAATATAGCCCTGTTATGGGGTGAAATATTAAACCTCGTGCTACGGGATTCCGACCCGAATCCCGGTTTATACGAGTACATCAAAACTTCCGTGGAATACCTGAACGTCACGCGTGACGACATCGCCAATTTCAACTTGTTATTCCTGTTCCGGTTAAGTAAATTACTCGGCTTTAGCATAGACAACAGCACGTATCACCCCGACCACGTGTTCAACATCAACGATGGATGCTTCTACCCCGCGGGTTCACCGGGAAATTACTACACCGGCCCACACTCCGCCAAAGCTATCCATGCCCTTTGCACATGTCAATTGCAAGAATTGAAAAATATCCCGCTTAATCAGCAAGGTCGTAAGATTTTACTCGATATTGCCCTACTTTTCCTTGGGTTCCATCTAAATCTGGATTTTAACACCAAAAGCATCCGGGTCATCCGGGAAATATTTTCCTAAAAACGCGTGTTCATCGATAAAATCGGGGTATTCATCCCGAAATTACAGATGTTCATTTAAAATTATTGACCGATAACACTGAATTTCATATTTTTACAAGAAATTTAAACAAAAATCGTATGAAACAGGGCAAACCGTCAGCCAGTCAACAAAAATTCACCAAAATGACTTTTGGGAACCGACATCGGGGTTAATAAGTTAATGTTTTGTTAAAATAATAAACCTTTTTAAGCAAAAAGTGTCTCACTCAAAGTAGGATATTTCACATTTTATTAACATATATTCCGGCTTATTATGCATAGATTTATACCAACCTAAAATACCAGCGTTATGCGTATAAAAATTGTAAATCTGAATAAAGTCTACCCGGGAGGTAAAAAAGCCTTAAAAGACTTGAATTTGGAAATCGAACCGGGGATGTTCGGTCTGTTGGGACCGAATGGAGCAGGAAAAACCTCTCTCATGAGAATCATGACTCTATTGCAGAGTTGCACGTCGGGAACCATCTATTTCGACGATTACGATATTGCCAAGGACCGGAAAGCGATTCGTTCCCTGTTGGGCTACTTGCCACAGGATTTCCGTTTCTTCGAGAAACTGAAAACATGGGAATTCCTCGACTACGGTGCCGGGCTTGCCGGGATCAAGGGGAAACAACACCGGGCCGAAGTGGTAGACGAGATGCTACGTAAAGTTGGTTTGTTTGAAGTCCGTGACCGTTGGGCCAACCGGTTATCCGGGGGTATGAAACGAAGACTCGGGATCGCCCAAGCCATTATCGGGAACCCGAAAGTGATTATCGTGGACGAGCCGACTACCGGACTGGACCCGGAAGAGAGAATCCGGTTCCGTAACATCCTGTCCGACATTAGCGACAAGGATTCCATCATCATCCTTTCCACCCATATCGTGGGTGATATTTCAAGTACTTGCAAGAAACTAGCCTTGTTGAACCGCGGAGAACTGAAGTTTGAAGGATCCCCGGACGAGATGATCAACCTAGCTCGCGGAAAAGTATGGGAAATTTTCGTAACCGACATGGAATATGAGGAAATCAAAGATAAATACCCGATTATTTCAACCATCCCGACGGACGGGGGTATGGAGATTCAGGTCGTGGCCGATGCTGTCGACGGCTACTCGCACAAAGCCATCGAACCAAACCTCGAACATGCCTACGTTTACTACATGGACTACTTGTTGAAAGACAAGATGAACATGCAGGTTGAAGCAATCCAAGAAAACGAATTGTTCAAGTAAATCATAGAAGAAACCAGCGATGAATATTCACAACATCAGCACAATATCGAGATACGAAACCAAGCTTCTGCGAAGAAGTTGGCTATTCCGTATATTCGCTATTTTATCCCTTTTAGTTATCGTATTTTTTCACATGGGTACACAGTCAAACCTAGGGTGGTTCGAATGGGTCATGGTTGCCATGCCATCCTCCATCCCGTTTGTCAATATCTACCTTTTCAATATCGCGCAATCCGTCATTGCCATATTCTTGGCAGGGAGCTTTTTAAAGCGAGACAAGAAGTTAGATACGGCCGAAGTGATCTACGTGCGCCCGATGAGTAACGCGGATTACATCATCGGGAAAACATGGGGAATCGTGAAGGTATTCGTATCGTTAAACATCATCGCCTTACTTATCGCTGGTTTCATTCACTTGTTCGCAAGTGAATCCCCATTTACCCTATTCCCCTATTTCTTCTACCTACTCACGTTATCGATCCCGTCACTGATTTTCGTGTTGGGACTATCGTTCGTGATCATGAGTTTCATCCGTAACCAAGCGGTTACGTTCGTGATCATGCTAGGGTTTATCGGGGTGACCTTATCTTATCTCGGAGACGCGGAACACGGGACATTTGACTTCTTCGCCCTCACGGTGCCGAATATGTTCTCCGACGTGCTGGGACACACGAACTTGTTTCCCTACCTCGTTCAACGATTAACATTCTTGCTATTGGGAATGGGATTACTCACGTTTACCATCGCTATGGTCAACCGCTTACCGTTACATCCCAAGAAAAACATCTTGCTGAACGCCCTAGGATGTATTATCCTGATCGCCGGAATCGGTTGCGGCTTTACCTATTTTTCCCGATTCAATCACGTTGATAATCAACGCAAATTATACTCTGAAAGATACAAAAAATACAATAACATTGACAAGGTTCATTTGATAGACCAAGAGATTATATTCTCGCAGACCGACAAAAAAATTACCGTCAATTCACACGTAAAGATTCAAAACCGGAATCATCAAGAGATCGACAAAATCGTGTTCTACCTGAATCCATCCCTGCAAGTTGAAAAATTAACCCGGCAAGGAGAAGATGTTCCCTACAAAAGAGACGCACAAGTTATCATTGCAGAATACAAACTCCGCCCGTACGAAAGCCTTGAACTGGACATCACGTACAACGGTTCCATCGACGAAAACATTTGCTACCTAGACATCACGGACGAAGAATATTACGACACGCAAACCGGAAGTAGTATTCTCCGTTTCGGGAAAAGATACGCTTTCGTGCAGGACAAATTTACCCTGCTGACCCCGGAATGCCTGTGGTACCCCTCTACTTTTCCACCGGTAAACCCGGAAGCTCCTTATAATATTCGGAAAAACTTCTCGAATTACACGCTAAAAGTGATTCATCCCAATGACCGGACGATTCTTTCACAGGGGACATCTTCCCAATCGGGTGACACGACAATATTCCGGAATAAAGAGCAACTACCCGGTATCAGTTTAGCCATCGGGGACTACGAGAAAAAGAGTATCGTGGTCGATTCCGTGCAAATCGAATTATACAATTTTAAGGGTCACGATTTCTATTCTGAAGTTTTTCCTAACATTTCAGACACGTTAGCCGGATTCCTTCAAGATGTGAAATCCGAATACGAGTTGAGAAAAGGCCGTAAATACCCGTATCAAAAATTTATCATGGCGGAAACGCCCATTTCTTTCGCGGGATACGTGCGAAACTGGAAAGGGAACAGCGAGCAAACACAACCGGAGATGGTTTTCCTTCCGGAATTTGCCACGACTCTGCCCAGCAGTAATTTCAAATTTGCCAAGAAAAGAATGGCTAACTGGGGACGACGTGATCCCCAAGGAGCGATGGAAGAAATTGACGTGGAAATGAACGTCATTCGGGATTTTGCCCGCCGGGTTCTTCTCTCGGAGGAAACATTTCAAGAAGAGGGAAATACATTCGTGAACATGTTCTCGGGCGAATGGTCCGGAACATCCAAACTGAACAAGTACGATTTATCGTCCATGTATTTTAATTACGCGGGTTCTATTTATTCCCAGAATTTCCCAATCATAGACATCGTGATGAACACCATGCTAAAACAGGAAGAAAGCGATCAGGGAAGACATTTCTTCCGGATGTTCAACGGGATGGGCGATGATCAACGAGCTGCCTCTTACCTGAACGGGAAAAGTTTTGAACAGGCCGTACTCGATAACACGCTTTCGACAGAGGTGTTCTACGAAATGATGAAACTGAAGGGTGTTTACCTGAGGAACTATATTAACTCCCGTCTTTCATCAAACGAGTTCAAGGAATTCATGGCCGAATTCACGAAAAGATACCAGTTTCAGGAGGTCAATTTCACCCGCCTGAACAGCGAGTTCATTCGCAAGTTCCATTTCAATTTAATGGATTTCATCCCGAACTGGTACACGATCAACAGCACGCCTCGTTTTATCGTGAAAGGGGTGGATGCCGATCAAGTAGAAGTCGGGGATTACACGAAATATATCGTGAAGTTCCAAGTGTATAACCCCACGAACGTAGAAGGCGTGATTTCCGTCAACGTGGAAGAAGGAGGCGGAATGTTCCCCGGTGGCCCGCGGGGAAGAAGAGGACGGGCGGCTCAAATGGAGGCCAAACCGGCGAAAAATTATATTATAGAACCACAGAAATATAAAGAGATTCGTATTCTATGTGACGAACGTCCGAGTAACCTCACGATTAACACGAATATCTCGCAGAATCTACCCAGTACGATCATGCAGAATTTTGCTAAAGTGACGACCACGACGACCGACACGGTAACAGGAATATTCGACTCAAATGCCACCCTTTTCACGTTTAACCCGAAAGAGATCACGGTGGACAACGAAGATCCCGGATTCCGGATAATCGAATCCAATCAAAAGAACAAACTACAATCTTTCTTCAAGAAGGAGAGCGAAGATAAATACAAGAACTTAAACTTCTGGATGCCTCCTAGCAGATGGACAGCTACCATCGGAGTAAACTATTATGGAGACTATATCAATAGTGCCGTGTACAAGAAATCCGGAAGTGGTAGTAACAAGACGGAATGGACAACCCAGATACAAATCCCGGGATTCTATGAGGTATTCGTGTACACGTCCGAGCTCCCTATGATGGGATGGCGCCACCGAGGAGGTGAAGAGAAAAAAATACAATATTACACGGTAAAACATGATGACGGGGAAGAGGAAATTTCAGTCGAGACGGGCCGGGGACGGCAAGGATGGAGAACGCTGGGTTCTTTCTACTTCTCGAAAGGAGAGGCCAAGATTACCTTAAGCGACAAGGGATCGGAATCGAACCAAATTATCTTTGCCGATGCGGTAAAATGGGTGTACACGAACAATAACAAATAAAAATAAGAACAACATATTATGAAAAAGATCGCGTCAATATCGTTGATTATTTCGGGAATACTCATGCTTTGTTCCGGATCAACGTTTGCTCAGGAAATTTTGACGTTGGAAAAGGCTCTGGAGATCGCTTATCAGCAAAGCCCTTCCATCATTCAAAGTAAAATGAGTCTGGAACAAAGCGAGCTGGCCCTGATTCAGCAAAAGGCTTCATTAAAATCACAGTTCAGTTTGAATTTGAACCCGTTTCAATATACCAGAAGTACATCGTTCGACGATTACAATACACAATGGTATACCCGGAAAGCCATGAGTTCCGGCCTTGACTTCAGGATCAGTCAACCGATCAAATGGACGGACGGGACAGTCACACTCAGTAACTCGTTCAACTGGCAAGAAGACGATAATCAATCTTCGGGAGCCAAGAATACCTCTTTTTCAAATAATCTGAGCTTAAATCTGGAGCAACCAATCTTTACCTACAACAAGACCAAGATGCAATTGAAGAGGTTGGAATTTAACCTTGAAAAAGCAAAAATACAATACGCTTTGGCCCAACTGAACATCGAGAAAAACGTGACCGCAGCATTTTATGGCGTTTACCAGTCTTATAAAAGGCTCGTTACGGCCCGGGAAGCCTTCCAAAGTCAAAAAGAAAACTACGAGTTGATCAAAAATAAAGTGGAACAAGATCTGATCCCCCAAGAAGAGCTATTCCAAGCGGAGGTGACCTTGGCCACAAACGAAAATTCTCTTGCCGACACGGAAACGAGTTACGAGAATACCAAAGATCAATTCAAACAAACCTTGGGTCTTCCCTTGGATATAGACATCAACATTTTACCTGACATCCAAATTGATTCAGTTCACGTGGATGTCAATCAAGCCGTTAAATATGCCCTAACGCAACGGATGGAGATCCGTCAACAACAAATTGCCATAGAAGAAGGCATTTTTAGCCTGATCGAGGCAAAGGATAATAACAAGTTCAAAGGTAGCATTTCCGCCAGAGTGGGTTTGATGGGACAAGGAGGCAACTTTAACGGAGCTTTTTCGAAACCGGATGATAACGAAACGATCGGGATAACCCTGACGGTACCGATTTGGGACTGGGGGGCAAGAAAAGCGAATATCCGCAGCACGGAATTATCCAACGAGAACACGGAAATCAGCAACGAGGAAGAAAGAAAATCCATCATGCTTGATGTACGCCAGATATGCCGGGAATTGCCCAAATTATTGCGACAAATCGAGATTGCCCGCCAGACTGTTAAAAACGCTGAACGTACGTATGACATCAACGTTGAGAAATATCGTAGCGGAACCCTTACCGGTATGGAGCTGAAAAATCAACAAACCCAGTTGACCGACGCGAAAAACTCGTTGACAGATGCCATCATTTCATACAAATTGAAATTACTGGATCTGAAAATTCAAACCCTGTGGGATTACCAGAATAACAGGTCTTATTTACCGGTTAATTTATTGAAATAAACCCTAACACAAAACATAAAACAAAACGCTATGATCAACAAATCCATAAAATATATCGGGGTGATTCTGCTGGCTTACACCTTGAACGCTTGTAACGAGCAACGAATGAGTTCTTCTTCAGAGACAACCACGCCTGTTTGGCTTGCCGAAGTCGGGAAACGTGATGTTCGGGAATTGACCACCACGACAGGAACAGCCAAAGCGGCCAAAACGGTGGAAGTGAAATCCGAAACAAATGGTAAATACGAGTTGATGATCAACCCCAAAACCAAGCGTCCCTACAAGCTGGGTGACATTGTGGAGGAGGGTGCCGTGATCATCAAGCTGAATAATAAAGAACATGAAAACACTGTATCGTTACCGACAAAAAAGATGCAGGTTGACATCGCCAAGAAAGAATGGGATGGGCAAAAAGCAGTATTTGAAAAAGGCGGTGCCACGGAAAAAGATGTACTAAATGCCGAAAGTAGCTACATACAAGCGCAAACAGCATTGGAAACGGCATACACGGAACTGGCAAAACTCACAATCAAAGCACCCTTCAAGGGAGCCATCGTCAGCCTACCCTATTTCACCCCGAACGTGGAGATCGCATCCGGTGAAACGATGGTCGGATTAATGGATTACAGCCACATGTACATGGAAATCGCCCTACCGGAAAACACGATCGACAAGGTGAAAGTGGGTCAGAAAGTACTGGTCACCAATTATAATATCAAATCAGATACCCTGTCCGGTCTTGTTTCCCAGTTATCCCCGGCAATCAACGAGGATACCCGCACATACACCGGATATATTACGATTAACAACCCGGAACTGAAACTACGTCCCGGTATGTTCGCGAAAGGAGAGATTATTACTTTGCAAAAGGATTCGGTTATTGTCATTCCGAAGGACATCGTTAATTCCCGTCGGGGAGGAAACCGGATTGTCTACACGGTGGAACAAAACCGGGCCATGGAAAAAATCATCACGGTTGGTATCAGCGACGATCGTTTCATCGAGGTGGAAAGCGGTCTGAACCAAGGAGACAAGATCGTGGTGAAAGGCTACGAATTCCTGAGAAACAGAGGCAAAGTAAAAATCATGAAATAAAAAGACATGAACAGCATTACCAAATTTGCAGTAAAATACCCCGTGAGCGTGTTAATGCTCACGCTGGCAGTATGTTTACTGGGAACCATATCTTATAATAAATTAGGGACAGACCTTTTCCCTGACCTGAAAAATCCCGCTCTTTACGTGGAAGTGAAAAGCGGTCAGAGACCACCCGAAGAGGTTGAAAAACTGATCACGACGAACGTTGAGTCTACGGCCGCTCGTCAAGAAGGCGTGAAGAGCGTGTACAGCGTCACGAAAGTCGGCTACACGAAAGTGACCGTAGAATACGGATGGGATCAAGACATGGATGCCGCTTTCTTGGATTTGCAGCGAAGTGTCTCTTCTCTTTCTCAAGATGAAACCATAGAAGAAGTTAACGTTACCCGTTATGATGCCAACGCGACACCGATCATGACCATCGCCCTCACTCATAACGAAGTGAAGGACATGAACGAATTGCGGAAGATCGCGGAAAATTACATGCGCAATGAACTCGTCCGGGTAGACGGTATCGCGGATATTCAGTTGAACGGACAGGAACAGGCGATCGTCGAAATTTCCACGAATCCCTACATGCTGGAGGCATTCGGGTTAACTGCCGACGGAATTGCCTCGCAAATCACGGCCATCAATCAAAATGTTTCCGGGGGAACGATCACGGACGGAGATATTCAATACACGGTGAAAGGGGTAAACCTGATTACCAGTCTCCAAGATATTGAAAACATTATCGTGGCATTTAAAGAGAATTCTTCCAGCGGAAGTTCCTCTTCCACGGAATCTACAAGCAGTTCCAGTAAGACAAAAGCCCCGGTATATTTGAAAGATGTGGCCTCCGTGTCCATTCGCAACAAAGACCCGGAAAACTTGGCCCGTTACAACGGGGAACGCTGTCTGGGGATCAGTATCTACAAAGAAAATAAATATAACACGGTAAATGCCGTGGAAAACTTGCTAGCCAAGATTGATGAATTCCGCAAAAGTTTACCGGGGTATGATTTCCATATCATCAGTAACCAAGGAGAATTTATCGGGAGTTCCATCAACGAGGTTAAAGATTCCGCTTTAATGGGTATCATCCTCGCCGTTATTATACTTTATATATTCTTGCGACGAGTGAACATGACATTAATCGTCAGTCTCTCTATCCCGATCTCGATCATTGCCACGTTCAACCTGATGTACTTCAACGGTCTTTCCATTAACATCATGACGCTGGGAGGACTCGCGCTGGGTGCGGGAATGCTGGTCGATAACGCCATCGTGGTGATGGAAAATATCTTCCGAAACATGGACGAGAACAACCTACCACCCACGGAGGCAGCCGTGAGGGGGACTTCGGAAGTAGCGGGAGCAATCACGGCTTCCACCTTAACCACGATCGTAGTATTCCTTCCAATCGTGTACCTGCAAGGTGCCGCCGGGGAGCTGTTCAAGGAACAGGCGTGGACGGTTAGTTTCTCGCTGTTATCCTCCCTTTTTGTTTCTATCCTGTTTATCCCGATGCTGGCATCGAAATTCATGCGGAAGAAAGACAACATTTCCAGTCACGCCATCACGATCAAAGGTTTCGGAAATTTCGTCGGGAAAGTCCTTAAAAGGAAATACTTGGTGATTGGCATCGCCACAGCTCTCATGATCGTTTCTTACTTGATGTTACCGTTAATCGGCATGGAGTTCATGCCTAAAACAGAATCGAAGGAGTTCTCAATTCTTGTTACCATGGAACCGGGAACAAGGTTAAAAAGTACGGATAATGCCGTGGGAACCATTGAAGATGCCATCCGGACTCTAGGACAGGATGATATTGAATGGCAATACACACTGGTTGGCCCTTCCAACCTTGAAAGTCAAAGCGGGGGTAAGTTGGAATCAGAGAATCAATCCCAAATCAAGGTAAAGATAAAGAAAGATTCCAAGTTGGATGCTGATTACTTTATCACGAATATTAACGAGAATTACCCCTTGCCGGAAGGTGTGGAAATCTCCTACGAGAAAGGGGAATCTGCCCTACAAAGCATCCTAGGAACAGAAGGCGCACCACTGGTAATCGAGGTGAAAGGGGAAGAACTTGAATTGCTGGATGAATTGTGTACCGAGATAAAAGAGAAGATTACCGGAATCCCCGGTATATACGATATCAAATCTTCCTTGGAGAAAGGAGCCCCGGAGGTGAATATCAAGATTGACCGCTTGAAAAGTGGAATCTACGGGATCGATGTTGCCACGGTAAGTAACCAAGTCAGCGAGAAACTGGCAGGTAAGGATGCCGGAACTTTCGAAACACAAGGCGAGACTATTGACATCAATATCAAGGTTCCCGAAGTGACCCTTTCCGAAATTTACGATATTGAAATCATACAAGGCGAGAAGAAATATCGTCTCGGAGAAATTGCAGACATCGAAATCACGTCAGCCCCGAAAGAAATTAACCGGGTTAACCAAAGCCGGACGGGTATCGTGACCGCCATGATCGAGAAACAATACTCACTAAGCCATATTACCCCTGCTATTAAAGCTAAATTGTCCGAGGTTGAATTCCCGGCCAAGTATTCGGCTAAAATAACGGGAGAGGAAGAGATGCGACAAGAGTCATTCAGCGGGTTGGGATTCGCCCTGTTTTTATCTATTCTATTAGTATATATGGTAATGGCGGCACAATTTGAATCTTTGCGCCACCCGTTCACGATCCTGCTGACTATTCCGTTAGCCGGCGTGGGATGTATTTTGGCATTCCTGCTCACCGGACAAACACTCAACATGATGGCCTTTATCGGTATTATTATGCTGGCAGGTATTGCCGTGAACAGTTCTATCATACTCGTGGACGCGATCAATCGTCTGAAAGAAGAGGGACACCCGTTGGAAGAGGCTATCAAAATGGCGGCACAGCATCGTGTGCGTCCGATCATCATGACCAGTGCCACCACGATTCTGGCATTGCTACCCATGTGTTTCGGATTCGGGGAAGGAGCCTCATTGCGCTCGCCCATGGCACTTGCCGTGATCGGTGGTTTACTGACCTCAACCATCATGACGCTGATCGTTATTCCGTGTGTGTATTACGTTATTGACAGAAAGAAATCATGAACACGATTATAAAAAGAAGGGTTCTTGTATCGATGCTTTTCATCGGGCTGGTACTTATGGGAATTTTCTCCTATAAACACCTTCCCATGGAATTATACCCCAATGCCGAACTGCCGGTGTTGAGCGTGAGCATTAGCTCCGAGACGGAATCCGACCCTTCCTATATAGAGAATCAAGTAGCTATTCCCGTCGAAGGTGCCGTCAGTGCCCTTAACGGGGTTGAAAAAATAGAAACCCAGATTTATTCGAGAGGAGGACAGGTAACCGTCTCTTTCAAACAGGACGTTGATCTGAAATACACCTTTCTACAACTGGAAGAAAAAATAAAAAGCATCACCCCGAATCTGCCTGATAATTTCAGGTTAAACGTGAACAAATCTTCTTCGGGTTCCGCCAGTGATATGTTCATGAACCTACGGATTCTCGGGGAGGACGACATCGACTACGTGCGTAATATCGCCGATTCAGAGATTGTTCCCTACTTAGAAAATATCGACGGGATCGCTAACGTCACCATCATGGGAGGACGGCAAAAAAGCATCGAGGTTATTGTCGATCCGGAAAGATGCAAGGCATTGAACATCACGACATCAACGATCAGTCGAGCCATTTCAAGCAATCTGGCAGAAAAGAGTTTCGCCGGTTCGGTTTACGAGAACAACAAACGTTATTTCGTCAACGTGACAGCCGAATACCTTGCCACGGAAGACTTGGGGAGTATCGTGGTTGCCGAGGGACCGATCCAGTTGAAAGACATCGCTGACATCCAATTCGGCGTGAAGGAAGAGGAATCATACGCACGTACCAACGGGAAAGAGGTGATTTCCTGTATCTTGTCCAAATCACCGTTGGCTAACGTGATCGACCTTTCCGAAAAAGTCCGGCAGGAAATTGATCGCCTAAACGGGGAATTAGAGTCTAAAGGGGTTCTCATCGAGGTGGAGGATGATGCCGCCGAGGTGATGAACAAAAATATTGACCAAATTATTGATCTCGGACTTTCAGGAGCTATATTGGCCATATTCGTGTTGTTCCTATTCCTCCGGAAAATACGGATCATTTCTATCGTGGCTTTTGCCATCCCGATTTCCGTGTTCTCGTCATTCTATTTCTTTTATCTGTTCGGAATAACAATCAACACGCTGACTCTCACGGGTATCGCGCTCGCCGTCGGTATGTTGCTGGACAACTCCATTGTCGTCATGGAGAATATCTACCGGCTGAAAGGATTGGGAATTTCCACCGATGAGGCTTGCGTTCGAGGAACTACCGAAGTATGGAAGGCTATCATGGCGGCTACGGTCACCACGATTACCGTGTTCCTGCCCTTCCTTTTCGCGGACAATTACCTGATCAAGCTGATCGGGGAACATATCGGAATCTCTATCGTGGCAACGCTTACCATATCGTTGGTCGTGGCCTTGTTATTGATCCCGATGGCAGTAAACGCTATTTTGCGCAAGACTCCGGAAGATGTCAACTTCAGCAACCTGTCAATCCATAACAGACTAGTGCAGATATATGTTGCCATCCTAAAGATGTCCCTTCGCCGCCCGGCACAAGTGATCATTATTGCTCTTGTCGCTTTACTGGTTACCGTGGTTTTATCCACCTCTTTAACGTTGAACACGCTAAGGGAGGTTGAACTGAACACGTTCAACGTGTATATCACCCCGCCAACGGGCTACACGCTCCAAAGAACCGACGAGATGATTCGCCTTTTCGAGGACGAATTACTCGAAGTTCCGGAAATAAAAGAATTCTCTTCCAACGTAATGAAAGAGGATGTCCGGCTCACGATCCGGTTGAAAGATGATTACCAGAAAATCAATAAAAAATCCCTTATCCAACTGAAAACCGAAGTACTCCGGTTGGCTGAAACGGTCAATATCAACCAAATCAGTTTGGAAGCCAGCGAGAGTAGCGAGAACTTCCGAGGAAGTAGCGGTGGCGGTGGAATGCTTGGCAATAGTTCCTTGCTCAGAATGATGGGTATGGGCAGTCAAACAGAAAAAGTGATAATCAAGGGGCAGGATTTCGAGTCTATGGCAAATTTTGCCGAATATTTGAAATATCAACTTGACGATCTGGATAACATTTCCAATTCCCACATTTCAGTTTCCCAAGGAAGTACGGTCTCCAAAATATTCTTTGACCAGTACCTCATGGGAATGAACGAGGTTGAACCCGGTAATGTAAGCCAAGAGCTTTCCAATTTCCAGCCTCAGAGTAAAGCTGAAGTTAAATACAAAGCCGGGAATCAGGAATATGATATTCTGATCCGGGACATCAATTATGACGAGGACGATCAGAAGACACAAACCCGGACGCTAGAAGATTTACGCAATTTAGAAGTCACGAACAAGAATAACGGGTTGATTCAATTGAGAAGTTTCAGCCGCATCAACTTGGGACGTGATAAGGGAAACATCACCCGTATCAACCAAGAAAAGGAGGTGAACCTTGTCTATATGTTCAATTCCGACATCAACGAATCAAAGGATTTGCTGGAGGCCGCACGAGAGGAGATTGACGAGCTGGTGCAAAGTATGGATGTCCCGACGGGTATCGCCGTGGAAGTCGTACACGAGGAGAATGAAATGGACGATTTTACATTCCTAATCTTGGCCGCCTTCATCTTGATTTACATGATTTTAGCTGCCGTATTTGAATCAACCACGGCTCCCATCGTGTTGATGTTTACCATCCCGCTGGCCGCCATCGGTTCTTTACTGGCGTTATTATTCACGAGCAATTCATTGATGAATGCCAATGTTTTCGTGGGTTTCATTATCCTCATCGGTATCGTGGTAAATAATAGTATCATCCTTATCGACTACACTTCTTTACTCCGTCGGACTGGAAACCGTAAACAACGGGCCATCATAACGGCCGGGTTATCCCGTTTAAGACCGATTCTGATCACGGCCATCACGACGATCGTAGCCATGATTCCCTTAGCCATGGGGCAAGGAGAATACGTGTCCGGACTGGGAGCCCCGTTTGCCATCACCGTGATCGGGGGACTTACCATGAGTACGCTGTTGACTCTGGTCATTATCCCGACATTGTATTCCGGAATGGAAGACGCCTTATATCGCCTACGCACACAAAGCCTTTTCATGAAACTATTGCAAATCGTGCTTTTCGTCGTGGCCGTAATCTGCGTGTACTTCTGGACCTATACCCTGTTAAACCGGATTCTATACGTGATCCTGACGGTTATTCTCGTACCGGGAGTGACCTGGTTCTTGGAAGACAGTTTACGCCGGGCGCAAAGTAATATCATCCCGGCTGACGAAGAGCTGGAAATCAAGATATGCAATCTTGTCAAAGTGTACGGACGCCCGTCACGTTTCAACCGGGAATGGACTTCCGGTTTGAAGATTCGGGAACGTCTCGGCCTGCAAGGAAATTATCGCGAATGGCGGGATATGCAACCTCTGTTGTGGTCGTTACCCGTGCTGGGATTCATGTATTACTTCACGTTTAGCTACCAAGTACTGTTCTTCTGGGCAATTGTTTTTGCCTTCATTACATGGACGATGACGCTAAGTATCATGAATATCTTCCGGGAATTCTGCGAAAACCGGAAACAGACCGTCATTGCCAAGATTCTACGGATCATTGCTATCGTCTTTTATTATGCCGGTCCGATGGTAATCCTGATTTGGGCAAGCAAGAAATTCGAGAACAGCGGGGGAGCGATCTTCCTCGGTATGTTCTGGTATCTCGGTATTGCCGCTCGCTACCTGTCCAACAAGATCAACAAGGAGAATATCAATATTGACTTGATCGACGGTCGGTTCCGTATGCTGAAAAAGACTATTTTCCGTCTGGCTTCCAAGGCCCCGTTTATCGGGGTGAAGAAAAAACCGTTCAAGGCGTTGAATTCCGTTTCCATGGAGATACATACCGGAATGTTCGGTTTGCTGGGGCCTAACGGGGCCGGTAAAACCACGTTGATGCGTATCATCTGTGGGGTCTTCGAACAAAGTTACGGGAAGATATTCATTAACGGCATCGATACCCAGAAGAAACGGGAAGAGTTGCAAGGTTTGATCGGTTATTTACCGCAGGAATTCGGGACCTACGAGAACCTCACGGCATGGGAGTTCTTGGAGTACCAAGCCCTGTTGAAAGGAATATATAACAAAAAGATACGTCATAACCGGATTGCTGAAGTGCTTTCTGCCGTGCATATGTACGAGAATAAGGACAAGAAGATCGGAGGTTTCTCCGGTGGTATGAAACAACGTATCGGTATCGCGCAAACCCTGTTGAACCTGCCCCGGATACTCGTGGTGGATGAGCCGACAGCCGGTCTGGACCCGCGGGAAAGAATCCGTTTCAGAAACTTGCTCGTGGAATTGTCCCGAAACCGGATCGTGATTTTCTCTACCCACATTATAGAGGACATTGCCAGTTCATGTAACCAAGTCGGCGTGATCAACAAGGGTATTCTGAAATACAACGGAACACCGAGTGATATGGCTAATATCGCCAAGGATGTTACCTGGAGTTTCGAGGTGCCGGTACGGGATTTCGCTAAATTACCGTCCGACATGCTGATCGTCCACCACATCCGCCAAGGCGACATGATCAAGGTACGTTGCCTCAGCGAGCATAAGCCCACCGAGACCGCCGAGAAGATTCTCCCGGCCTTGGAAGACTCTTACTTGTGGCTGTTGAGAAGCGTGAAGATCGAGAACAAAGAAGAAATTATAACACAATAAAAAGATTTAGCGATTTATGATTGACGATTTCGTGATTCTAAATTCTAAATTTTACATTTTACATTAACGCTATGGTGCAATTTTGGATAACCCTACAAAAGCTGGTACAATATAACATCAAGATTATATTCGGGAATAAATTCCTGTACTTCATGTTGAGTGCCCTCGCCTTCTACGTGATCACGGTGATCGTGAAATTACTGGGAGACGACGAGATCACGCAGGCAACAGCCTACTCCATGTTGATGTTACCGAGCATTCTGTTGGTTTTCTACCCGATGTGTTTCGGCATACAGAACGATCAGGACGCCAAGATCGTGGAAATTATTTTCGGAATCCCGAACTATAGTTATAAGGTCTGGTTATTACGCCTCATCATTTCTTACGTGATCTGTTTCGTGATTACCTGTTTCCTTGCTCTATTAACGGATTTGGCTATCGTGTCGGTTCCCCCGATGGGACTGACCCTACAAGCCATGGTCCCGGCTCTTTTTATCGGCACGCTTTCCTTCATGTTAAGCACAATGATCAAGAACGGGAACGGAACTTCCGTGGTGATTATCATTATCGGACTGTTATTCTCCATGATACAGGGAGCTATCGGAGACAGCCAATGGAACATTTTCCTAAATCCTTACGATGTTCCCATTGACAAGAACCCGCAGATATTCTTCAACACGGTCTTCCATTGCCGGATGAACATGTTGATCGCCTCTGTCCTCTTTATCATCTTCGGACTGAATAATACCCGAAACCGGGAGAAATTTATATAAAACAAAAAACGCCGTCCAGCAGATGACGGCGTTTTTTATCACTTGTTTTCCAAAGAATCCGGTATATAATAAATCTCAGCTTTCCCAAAAGGGCAACGATATATTTTCATACACATTCTTATTGATAATCAAACTTAACGAGCTAATTTTCCCCTTATTCAGATGTGAACAATCCATGAAAAAGAAAAGATTAGGCTCACCCCATTTCTCTCCATCATAACCCAAATTTTACCCCAATGTTTCTCCAAGGGTGGAGCATTGGGAGCGCACTGGTGCGGTATTGTCCTATGGCCTATTTTCAGCCTTTCCTTTTCCCTTTCTCAGCTGTTACTCTCCTATAATGCAAACATACTCAACGCAACAAACCATCCACTCATTACCACAAATCTCTCAAAATGGCTCGTTCAAATATTTTATTATCTATTATGATTTTATATACAAATATCGTAATTTGTTTCGTTACATGGATAATTCCAGCATCCTTTGTTTCAATGTCGATTTTTTGTCTCCTTTGTTCATAAACATTAGAGTCTTTATCTTTTTAAAGAGACAATTCATATAATAAGAAGCTCTCGTATGAAATGCTTCATTGAAACCCCAACAAGTAACAACAAATCTCACAAGATTTTACCATCTTAAAAAAGGATGTCAAGAAACAAAAAATCACGCTTCCCTTCTTCACCTCATTCAGAAGGGAATCTCCCCTTCAAAACATTCCAATATTTCAGGGTGTAGAACTCCATCCGGAGCCGTGAAATCAATCCCCAAAACTTCCATAATAACCGGAGCAATATCTGTAATGTTCATTTCTTTGAGCACCTTTCCTGCCGCAATACCTTTCCCCCAAAAAATAGTGGAAGTCGTTTCCCGAGGTAAAAGGTAACCATGCTTGCCTGCCTTTTTAATAATAATATCTTCACCCGTGGCAATCGATGTAACTCCGACCCCCACGATTGGTTCTAAAGCGATCACTACATCCCGAGAGCAACCCAATTCCTCTAATTCTTTTCTTTCGACCACCCGAAACAACCCTTTCTTCTCTTCCGGCAACGAATTCAATTTTGCCCTCACTTTATCCAATGTTTTCCGATCATTCTTATCTTTCAAATACAGGAATGCCGTGGATCCCGCCCCGTAAAACTTTGCTTTCCAATTTCCCGGATCACTCGAGAGAAGCCCTGCCTCCGTCAGCCATACATTGGGAGCAATGCTTCGATTTACATTAGTAAAACCATGATCCCCGGTAATCACCAATACGGTACTATCCAGCATCCCCGCGTGTTTCAATCCATCGATGATTTCCCCAATCGCATAATCTACCGCTGCTAGAGATTTTTTCGTCTCCACGGATTCTGTTCCTGTTTCATGCTGGGAATGATCAGTACTCCATAAATGTATGGTCGTCAGATTCGGTTTATATTTATCCAATAAATATACTGCCATAAACGCTGCACGTACATCACCATTGCGCTGACCGGGGCGACAGGTTTTATCGGAAAAACGTCCTATTGTTTCTTTCTCTATCTCATCCAATATCCCTGCCGGGGTGGAAGATTTCTTTAATAATTCCCATAAAGTGACATTCTTATCAATCGACCAATACTCCGGGACATTGTAATCTATATCCTTCCCATGAGTGGATACAGGCCAGAATAAAGAACACGTTATCAAGCCATGTTCCTTCGCCTTTCCCCAGATCGTGGGGCATTTAATCGAATCGGCATACCAATTCGCGACACCTGTTTTCCGGTTTCCCTCGAAGGGAGAATTATAGTATATCCCATGATGGATAGGACGAGCTCCCGTAACAAGAGTCGTGTGATTTGGATAGGTCATAGCCGGAGCCACACTGATAACTCTTTCCACTAACGTGCCCGTACCGACCAACTCTTTCAACACGGGAGAAGGCATTTCCTTTTCCGTTATCATCTCCAATCGTAAACCATCAATCGTGATCAGCACGACATATTTCACCTGACTATTTTTTAATTGGGCTTGTGCCACCGAGTGACACAAAACACCAATTAAAGCAAGCAACAAAATAACCCGTTTCATTACAAATTTGTTTTTCATTATTACAGCTCCCATCCCTTGTTCTGTCCCAAAGCAGGATTTATCAAACGAGCATCTTCCGGAATCGGATATAGATACTTTTTCTCTTCAAATTTCTTATTCACGTTGGGATAAACCTGAATATTTCCCGCATTCTCTCCCGTCAAACGCATTGAAGCCGACAACACGTAATACACGACACCCGGTTTTGTTTGCACCGGAATCTTCTTCACGAAACAAACATCCGGTTGACCATCCTGATTCAAATCATACTCCGTATCTAATGCTTTCACGTAGATTCCATCCCACGTATCCTCCATCAAATGCCCCTCTTTCCAACGGCGAATATCATCAAAACGTAATCCCTCGGACACCATTTCTATTCCCCGTTCCCTGCGAATCTCCAATAAAACGGCATCAGATATTGAAGGAAAATAATATTCCTGCAAGTACGTGTCGGCAGAAGCAGGTTCCGCAGTATTCGTGATTCCAGCTCTTCCCCGCAGCACCCCAATCGTGTTCTTCCAATCCTGAGATGTAAACTCCCCCAATTCCCGTGCCGCCTCGGCATAATTCAACAAAACCTCAGCATAACGGATTACCGGGATGGTATTCGTATTCTTCGCCTGTGCCATATTCGTATTATCATCCTGGGTAAATTTAATCACATGATATCCCGTTTTCGTGTGTCCCAAATCCGGTGCCGTCAGTTTGCCATTCAATTTATAAGAAGGAGTACGAATGATTTGAGCTAAACGAGCATCCCGCTCCTGCACCTCATCCGTGAATTCAATCTCATTATAATCCGGCTGATCTGTAAAACGGCGACCATCTTTACGCAAGAAGGTATTTATAAACTTACGGGTCAAACCGGGACGCACCCACGTGGAGGAAGTCGTCCATACCCAATTGGCATCATTATATCGAGCCATCGTTCCACTATAATTATCTGCCAACATCACTTCCGTCGTGATAGGCTTTTCGTTGGTGAACAAATCCCGATATGGAGTACTTCCCGCTTTATTCAAAGAATAACCACCCTTCTCCATCACCTCGCCCGCGGCTTCTTTCGCCTCTCTCAACCAGTCATTCACCGTATTTTCCAAATCGAACTCGGGGTGATACTTCCGGAAAGTTCCCTCGAACAAGCACACCCGGGATTTGAATGCCAATGCCACCCAACGATTGATGGTCGATGCCGTATTATCTTTCGTTTCATATATATGGGTACATGCGAAATTCAAATCTTCCAGCACTTTATTCATCACCACTTCACGAGAATCCCTTCCCTTGTACAAGTCCGGATCGTCATTCTGCATGGTTTTATCGTACCAAGGCACATCCCCGAATTTCTTCACTTTATTGTAGTAGAACCAAGCCCTGAAAAAACGGGCAATACCAATATAATGATTGCGGACGGTTTCCAGTATTTCCGGATTATCACTTCTTGCCAGGAAATAATTCACATTATACAAATCCTCCCAATCCCAGCCAGAAGCATCTAACGCCGTGTAATTACCATTGATAAACAGATCGGGAGATGCAGAGGTCGCAAAATAATCGGATAATTCTCCATCCGTCTTATATATATCTTCCCCCTCCGGCAACATCTCATAAAAAGACATCACGTAAAGATTCAGATCCTTCTCCGATTCAAAGAATGTATCCGGATTGATCTTATCCACCGGATATTTATCCAGATCACACGCCACCAACAAGATGGTACACAGCGCGTATAGAACAATTTTTATTGTCTTCATTTTATCTTCTATTTTTAGATTAGAATGTCAAGTTCAACCCGACCGTAAAGGTCTTCAACATCGGATAGCCATTTCCGCCACCAAAAGCATCCTGCGTCTGGTCATCGGGGTTTTGGGCTTCTATTGTTTCCGGATCTATATTTCGGGTAATTTTAAATATCCCGGAATAAGTCCATAAATTCTGTCCCGTGAAATAGATGGACGCTTTTTGCAGACCGACATGATTTATAAGACGTTTGGGTAGATTATAACCGACGGTCAAATTTTTCAGGCGAATATAGGATACATCCTGTAAATATCTGGTCTGTGGCACACTCAATGATTTATCTGTTCCGTTAGCCAACAATCCCGCGTAACGAGGGAAGTAAGCATTCGGGTTCGGATTAGCCTCATCAGCATTGTAATATTTCCCGAGAATATGCTTCGGTAGCGGAGAATAAGGACGATTGTATTGCCCCCAAAAATACACACTCTCCCCAGTCGGATACCAATCCCGTTTGCCTACCCCTTGGAAGAATGCTGACACGAAGAAATTATTCCAATCCGCATTCAGATTCAACCCGAACATATATCGAGGCTCTGAATTTCCGATAATCTTCCGGTCGCCGGAATCGCCTACCCGATTAGCACCGGGAGTAATCGCGTTATCTCCATCCAGATTTTTGAATTTAATATCACCCGGGTAAACAACTCCTGCCGCGTTCGACTTAATCCGGGATTGATCGACATGAGCATCGATATCCGCTTGGTTTACAAAAAGTCCTTCCGTCACGTACCCCCAAATTTCACCGATCTTCATTCCCTTGTAAAAATCATCCAGACTCTTGTTCGGGTTATTGTACTTGGTTACTTCAGTCTGGTTATCGGCAATCGTGAATTTCACGCCGTAACCGAACGGTTTACTCTCTCCGATCCGATCGTTCCAGGCGACTGCCAACTCCCATCCCCGGGTGCGTAAATCCGCGTTATTCCCTTTGGGTACCTCTGTTCCGAATACTTCCGGCAAAGTTGCTCCTTCCGTGAACATTCCTTTCGTATCCCGCTGGTATAAATCCGCGATCAAGCTAAAACGGGAACTAAACATCGAAAGGTCGAATCCCACGTTTAACGTTGTCGCTTTCTCCCATGTCAACGAACTTGGAATTACTCCCGGGGCTTTCGTGTAAGTCGGGAATTTACCCCCGATCAAGCGGGTCAAGGTGCCCACGGGCATCGTTTCCATGAAAAGATAGGGAGATATATTTCCATTCCCCAATGTCCCGTAAGATGCACGAACCTTTAACTGAGAAACCAAGTCCTTGTTTATTTTCCAAAATCCTTCCTCCGACAATCTCCATCCTAAAGACACCGAAGGGAAAAATCCGAATCGTTGATTCTTCGGGAACTTAGAAGAACCATCCACCCGACCATTTGTTTCTAACAGGTATTTTTCTTTATAATTATAACTCAAACGATAGAAACCACCCACGATTGCCCAGTCATTCGATGCATCCACGGCTGAATACACCTGCCCGTCTGCCAACGAAAAACCCGGATTGTTGGCATCCAAAAGCCCGTCCCGGCTCACCTCCAAACTATTCTCGTTTGAAACTTCATAATTATAACCGACCAATCCCCGGAACTGATGGTTCCCGAATGTTTTTGCATATTCCACGAACAAGTTTGTACTGAAATAATTCGTGCGTACATTCATATCAAAATACTTGGTAGAACCCAGCCAGACAATCTTATCCGGGATATTGCTGTACGGCACGGCAGAATAAGCCCTTGTTTTCGTAGAATTACCTATCGTGAATGCCATATCTCCTGATATTTTTAACGACTTATCAAAGAATGTCGCCGTGAAACCGCTAATATTATTCACCTTGGAACTTCTGGTCTTGGACTTGTTCTTTCCGTAATAGAAATCACCTATACTACGAGCACCCATCTCGGTGATCGTTCCGTCGGAATTTAACATCGGCACCACGGGAAAAGCCCGCATTGTCCATCCCATCGATATTTCGCTTGTAAAACCGTATCCCCCGTAATAAATAGGAGCCTTATAGTCCATTTGGGAAAAGTCAAAATTATTATACACTTTCAACCAATCCGTCACCTGAATATCACCTTTAGCCCGTACGTTATAGGTTTTATAATCATCCGAATTATAGCGATATATCCCGTCTTGCGTGAAATAACGCCCGGAGATATAATAAGAAGCGGCATCGCTTCCACCCGAAAAACTCAACGAATGCTCCATCGAAGGATTCACGTCCTTATACAAATCTTTCAACCAGTCGTGATTGTCGTAATAAACGTATTTCCCGGTTGTTGGATCTATTTCCTCTTTCGGCAGGGAAGGATCTTCATCCCGTCGTTTCAGTTCCTGCAAATATTCCTGCGAGAAAGGGAATGCAGAATTTATCGCTGTTGGATTCTGTCCATACCACTGGTAATGAGCCTCGTTAAACATCTTTGCCCACTGGTAACCATTAGTCACCAAGTCCGGTATCACGGTACGTCGATTGATAGAATAGCTTCCCATGTAATTAACGCTCACCTTACCTTTGGTTGCACTTTTCGTCGTGATCAAGATCACCCCGAATGTCCCCCGCGCTCCATAAATAGCCGCAGAGGCTGCATCTTTAAGCACGGAAACACTCTCGATATCATTCGGATTCAATTTACTCGGATCACCCTCTACTCCATCGATCAACACCAATGCACTACCTCCAGCACCGATAGAAGTTGTTCCCCGCACGTTGTATTCCGGACTTCGGGACGGATTACCGTCATACATTTTCAAATTCAGATTAGGAATAACACCCTGAATACCTCTCGAGAGGTTCGGCATCGGCCTATTCTCAAAGACAGTAGCGGAAATCTGATCCACAGAGCCCGTCAAGTTTACCTTTTTAGTTGTTCCATAACCGACAACCACGATCTCATCCAACCCGTAGGTTTCTTCCTCCAACGTCACATCAATCGTCGTTCGCGAATTCCAAATGACCTTTACCGTTTTGAACCCGACTGAAGTGAAGATTAACGTATCCTTAGGCAACAACCCTCCTTTTACTTTCAATTCATAGTATCCGTCGACACCAGCAACAGTCCCTACGACCAAACGTTTGACAACTATAGTCGCGCCGATCACGGCCTCTCCTTTCTTATCCAAAACTCGTCCACGCACTGTCTGAGTCATCCCTGAAAAAGAAAACGAGAGTATCACCACCAGCAACAATAATCCTTTAATAAAAGACTTTAACACCATACTCTTTCTCATAGTTTTTAATTTTATTGCGAGAGCAAAAATAGTCCCCGCCTATTACTAAACAGCTACGAAAAAAAGTCGGTATCGCAAACTTTCGGTTACGAACAGATTACTAAAATAACGTGAGTTCGATATAACTCAAAACATTTTCATATACTGAAAAGCAACGATAATCCCATCCCACAAGTCAAGTTTGCAACCCACAAGCAACCCAAATACCCCTACCCTCTCTTTAATTCTCTTTATCTTTGTATCAAAATACACGACAAGTCATGAAAAGAATCATCTATATCATTTTTTGCACGTTCCTCATCTCATGCGGGCAATACAACGCCGAACTGGAAAACGCCTTAAAACTAGCGGGAGAAAACCGACATGAACTCGAAAAAGTTCTCTACCACTATTCTCAAAACCCGTCCGACAGCCTCAAATTGCGAGCAGCGACATTCCTCATCGAGAATATGCCGGGCCACTACACACTGGAAGGCTCCTTGATAGATGCTTACCGGGAAAAGATCTATTCTGACACGATCGCATCATACTTTGCCAAAAAGTCACTTGATATATCTCTTTCCTACATGGACCAATTTCGACATACCGCCAACAAAAAGGAAGACGTGCAAAATATCAAGGCGGATTTTCTTATCCGGCATATCGATCGTTCGTTCGAAAATCTAAACTCGTATTCTTGGTTAGAAGACTTCCCTTTTGAGCTATTCCTTGAATACGTTCTTCCTTATCGCTTCGCAAATGAGCAATTGGATTTATGGATCGACTCTTTGCACATCTCCCCGGATGGATTACAAGAACTAGCACAAAAAGATAACATCAAATACAGCCCAACAGGAGCAACATTGAATCTAAGATTCTCGGAACCAACAGTCAATCTTCGTCCCGATTTCATTCAAAAGCTATTCCACCAAAACATTTACAGTGATTGCCATCATATCTCCTTACGAGAAAACTTCAATTCCAGAGCTCTCTGTTCCCCCTCCACGATCGATTTCATCCTGCATTATGCCAATCGAAACGGCTATCATTACTGGAACAAGATCGTATCCCCGGAATTTAAGAATTCAGAAGTAAGAGGAGCTTTCGAGCGAAAAACAGCCAAAGTATATCGAAAAACATACTCTAACCATTCATCTATAAAGCCCGGCACTACCGAGTATATCCCTGAATTTTTCAAGGACCCGTTCCATCTAGATGTCAGCTCCGAGTATCTTTATACAACCGATGTTTCAATACACATCCCCCAAAAATTGGAAAATTCACCTCATTATGCTTACTTGTGTGTTTTCAATAATCTGACATGGAATCCCATTGCCATCGGGGAAATCACCTCTTCCACCGCCAAATTCAGAGATATGGGGAAAAACCTCGTATATTTTCCCGCTTATTACCGCAGGAAAAAACTCACCCCCATCAACTACCCGTTTATATTCAACTCTAGAGGTGAAATCAAACATCTTGTACCTGATACCAATAACTTACAAAAATTGGTGCTAACCCGAAAATATCCCTCGAACAGTAACCTATATTATTATATCTCAGCTCTCACGAAACTCTCCGTGGAAGCAGCAAATCAACCCTCATTTCAGAACCCGGACACCCTCCTTCGCTCTCTTTCGTCCATGGGAGCCTATTGTGAAGGAAAAATAAACACGGACAAAAAGTATCGTTACTGGCGAATCTCCCATCCACATTCACTCTCGTTTGCCGAATTATTCTTTCTCGATTCACGAGGCGAACTCGTCCGGGGTCAAGCAGACTCTATATTCTACGCCGCATTTGACGGGGATCCCCTTACAAATATCAATAGGTATGATAAAAAGAACTTAGTCATTGATTTCAATACTCCCGTCAGCCTATCCAAAATCATTTGTCTTCCCCGAAGTGACGGGAACGGGATATATCCAGACAATGAATACGAACTTTTCTATCATGACCTAAAAGGTTGGAAATCTCTCGGTCGAAAAATAGCAAACGGTTTCGAGATCGAGTATGATCACGTCCCCCAAGGAGCCTTGTATTGGTTACACAATCACACCACGGGAATCGAGGAAAGGATATTTACCGTCACGGATGGAATTATACGTTTTTGGTAACCTCTTTTCATGAATACTATATAAAATAATTGAAAAATAAGAGCGATTAAAAATGGTATGAAGATATGCTTAAACGTTGTCGTTTTTAAAATAGAACGACGAAATATCTCTGTATTCATAAAATCGATATTAAATTTTTGGTAATTATATACTACTTTACAGTCCATTAAGGTAATGCTTGTTTTCATACTCAAACTCCTCCGTCACTTCGTGCCACCTCCTCTATAAACAGAGGAGGTGCTGGTGACTCTTCCCGAAGACAGGGAGTATTTCAACTCTCCCTCTGTTTATAGAGGGAGTACCCCGAAAGGGGGAGGGAGTTAGTTTACTGTAAACTCGTATATAAGCTCCAAATTTTTCATTTCAGTTCCTTACTTCAACATATCTATCCCCCTTGCATCCACGTCTATTTCTTTCCCTCTCAAAGAATCCACCAACTCCGGCAACCGCTTGCGTTTAACTCGATTTATGTAATAGCGACAAGTCCATTTTTTTTATCGGTTATTATTTGCATATAAGGTACTGCATACCCACCAAAATAAACAACATCCTTAAAATATATTTTCTTCTTCCAAAATGGACAATTCGCATTTTTCACGACCAAGGTATCATCAAATTCTATAATATAAAACTCAGAGAATAGCAATAGACAAACTGGAAAAGCATAAAAAATAAATAACATCCCCACGATCTTTAAACATGAAAAACTAATTTCAACTCTAGACAATAGGACTATAAATATTGATCCCAAAATATAGGATATAAAAAAGGAATGTACACTATCTCCTGACCAAAAAGAACCTCGATATATTTTCATTGTTATTGCTTTTTACAGAATTATCTATGATTCTTGTTCTCTACCACATTCATCTAAAACATTCCATCCCCTCCACATAAACTTCAATCCCCTTCTCCCTCAAAAAATCTATTATCGCGGGAAATACTATGCCATAAAATAACAAATTTGGTAAAAGTATTATCAATCCACACCATGAAAATAATTTCGCATAATCAACATTACTCATAACAAACAAGACAAGCAATATACTCACAACCGTCCATGGTATAAATATTGCTTGAACCCATCGACCTAACCAAAAAGAATCTCGGAATATTTTCATATCAATAAAATTTTCAAGATATATACTTCCCATTGTCAAGACACATTAGAAAACGTTGGTACTGGGTAAACAACTAATGTATCCCAAAATTTATACAAAACTTTTGGGATACATCTTAAAGGATGATATATCCCTTAGAATGAAAATTATCATTCTAAAGGATGCCAACTTTCAGCCAGATCAAGGTATTTATCCATATCTACATTAATAGAATACACGAAAAGAACACTTTTCCCTACACGAATACATCGGAATGGGGGATAGTAGATAGGAATGTTCATCGTGTATTTTTGACATGCAATTTTCGCTTTTTTGAATATATCTACAGCTTGTTGCTCTGTAGAAAATCCTATTTCAATTATGCCAAATCCTTCACACCATTCTTCAGGATTTTCATATATTTTACCTCCTAGAAGTTCTACAATAAAGATGTTACCTTGTGTAAAATCAATATTTCCGATCTGTAATTTTTTCTTGATTTTCTTTATTGAACTAGTGATCGTTTCTCGGCTTTTTTTATTATCATACAAACCTTTTGATTTCAAATACACTTCTAATTCACGTGCATACGATTTGCTCTGTGATTTTTCAACTGAATATATTTCTGTTATACATCTCTTTTCTTGAGCTGAAGAGATAAGACTCGTTAAAAATAGACCTATGAACAGGACTAATAATTTATAAATATTTTTCTCCATATCTTTTTATATTTAATGTTATCTTTTTAACTATTTATTGGTACTAAAGAAGGTTTCGATGCAGCCTCAACATACACAATAAATTTCTCCGATTGGACCAAAGCTTCTTCCGTTTTTGCATTCGAATATAGTAATAATTTCCGATTTAATTCTCCCATTCTACCATTACAAATCCCTATACACCCATACATGTTACACCCTAATTTTGGATCTCTTGGCCCAGCATGCAACAAATGCCCTCCATATATTCTCCAAGCATCACCAGAAGGACTTTCACCACAATATGCTAAAATAAATTCACGAATCGTATAAGTTGCTTCATCCTGTAATCCCTTAACCACCGCTACTCCATTTTCATATTTTACTCCAAATCTTATAGCCTCGTAATTCTCAATTATAGACTTCCCCGTTGAATCTATAGCTTCTAGGACGACATTATACAATGGGACATAATATCGTTCTGTTGTTGTCCCAATTCTCACAACAGCTTGTTCCCCCGTAGTAGAACTTTTTATTGTTAATTTTATATCTCGAATACATTTACATGGATCAGAATGACAAATTTCACATTTACAAGGACCTTTACAAATCGAACAACACGTGCAATTACTCCCTCCCGGGCAATTTGGTGTCCCATAAGGACATTCATTTTTATCTGGCTTATAATCTCCTCCTGATCCTTCCCCCGTTCCTGGCTGAGGATCCGGATCCTGAACCCAAACTGATTCCGTGTGACACTCATCCCTGACATATTCCTCGTAACAATTCACTTCCACGTATTCTCGACCACCGCTTTCGGTTGTCTGCCAGTAACCCGTGCATACCCTCCGGTATACCGGGTAACAATAAGTAACATTCTCGTAATGTCCTCCCCGGGCTAAACCAGAATTTTCTAGCATCTTTACCGTGTGCGTGATTTTCCCGTTAGAGTAACGCCAACCGTTAGCGAACGAACCGTCCAGCTCGTGGAAATAAACATAACCGTCAAAATCTTTCTCCCGGGAAAGATACGTTGAACGGTACACGTTGAAATTCTTTGCATCCATGTACTCTTTAGAAGGGATCAACGTCATGAAAAAACCTTGGGTTGTCCCTTTCTTCTTGTTCGTCAAGATGACAAGACGGGTTAAAGATTGAATGTACATCGAGTTTCCCGTTTCATCATAAGCTATCGCGTTTTCGGGCAAGGTGAAAAGAGTACGGGAATAAGCCCATATCGGAACCTCTACCGTGCGATACTCGTCATTGGAACTCCTCACGAAAGCGTAAGACCACGCGGGAACCATCATGCTGAATAACGGATGAGTTTCTCCCGCCCGGGCAAGCGAAGCATCCTGTCCATGCTCTTCAAACCAAGCTATAGCCTTTCGAACTTCCGGATCCGTTATCCCATTTAACATCTCGTTTATTCCTGCATTATCGGGATCAGCCAACACGTCCGGTTCGTCATCATAGCAACTGACGAACACGCCACTTCCCAGAATAAACAAAAATAACAATAACACGTAATTTTTTTTCATTGGCATTTTGTTTTGATTTCCTGTTCTATTAATTTAACTCTCTCTAACATGAAAAGTAACTCCGGAGATCTTACTTTTATTTTCTTGCATGATAAACTATCTATTAAATCCTCCACTTGTTTCATATCGCCCAATTTGTACTTCATCTCCATTCTCAAGTACAACGGCCTGAAACGATTAGGAATCAAGTTACCCGCTTGTATCCATACCACTTCCGCAGCATCATAACATCCCAAGTTTTCCATGGCAATACCCTTTTCCACGCAACACCCGTAAGAATGATACAAGCATACCCCACGATCAGCTACCTCCAAGGCCTTCACGTGTTCTCCCGACTGGTTTAACAACAAGGAACAATTTGCCAGAAAAAAAGATGAATTCATCAATGGACGATAACGAACATCTACCTCTTCGGCTAACACGTGTCTATTCGCCAAACAGTTTTCCCAGTTTCTCACCGCTTCTCGGTAAGGCCAAACCGCTTGGCAACAAAACAATATTCCCACGATTCCGGTCAACACCCCCAACCATTTCCCGTTAATCTCTAACATCCCCGGCAGGCTCGAGGATAGCATCCCGATAAACACGATGCATATCGCTTTCGTCTGCAATTGCGATGAAGGGTATGAAAAAAGTGAAAACACGAGCCATGCCAACAATACTCCCCGAATAACATGAATCTCCTTGGTACAACAACCACCCATCTTATTTCTTCTAAAAACTAGATATAATAATACCACTATAAATAACAAACCAAAAATCCCCTGCTCCACGCCTATTCGCAAAAAATCATTAAAAGCATACAATGTTTCATCCGCAAGCATTCGCTCGACCTCGTTTCCCCCTCCCACGAAATAATTCTCCTGATATGCCATATAATTATGTTGAAACCCGTTTAACCCCGTTCCCCACGGGTGTTCGTAACACATCTGACCGGAAATCTTCCAAATTAACAAACGTCCTAAGGCTGAATTTACTTTATGCCACGTACCCATCCCGGCCCCCAGCAACACTCCCGAAAATAGCAACAAGATACCCCATTTTTTCAACCTTCTTAGCGAATCCGTTTCTTTATAAAATAAATACCCCCCTCCAACAGCAAACCCTAGCCATGCTGCTCGTGAATTTCCCATGAAAAGCAAGTACACGATTAGAAATACCCCTAAACCACAAAACATCTTTGCCACACGAGAAGAAACTAGCGTCATTTCCCCACATAAAATTATACCCACGCAAGCGACGAAACAACTCCACATACCTGTATTCAAAAAACTCCCATGAACTAAACGCATGCCCCTTCCCGGGTAAAAATATTGAGTCTGGCAAGCAATACCATACCACAACTGCCATAAAAGTAAAAAAAGAAATATCCAGAATACCAGTCTCATTTGCTGTATTCCCAAAATACGGACAGCAATATATAACAAACCACACGCCACGTGCATGAGTAATACTTCCCGATCCAGTTGCTCCCAAGAAAACAGGTATAACACGATGATATATAACCCACACACTAGCAACAAAACATCTATTCCCGACAATTTAAAAACCAAAGATTCTTTTTTTGCAAAACGCCATGACCAAACAAATAACAAACAAAACACAAGTATAAAAATCATGTCACCAGCCTTCACTCCTTGAAAAAAGCATGTTTTACTCACGCTTACCAAAGGAGAGAAAAGATAGAATAATGCTAAAAGCAACATCCCTACTTCTAATTTTTTACAAAGCTGCATTAACATCTCTCTGACTTTTTCTAAAAACTACAAGTTCAACTTAATTAACCCTATTTCCAAACCTTGAGTGATCCCATACAATGCCCCCTCTTTCCGGTCATAACTAATCCCTGTCAAAGCATCGCCAAAATAAAGCGTCCGTATCAGGTTCCCCGCCCAGTCGTACACGAGCAGGCAATTAGATTCAAAAGCCCGGCCCCGGTCCATCTTGTAGGTTTTCCCGGAATAAAGGGCATACACCTTATCTTCTGTTACTGCGACATCCAGAAAACCGAAACGGTTCCCCTGACAATAAACTACTCGTGGAGAAGGGGTTTCCGACACCTCGACTTCCGGGTAATGCAACCGGACCAATCGTACCCGCTCGATAGAATCTGCCGTCACCCGGCAAAAATCGATCACCCCGCTATACATGTCGGCACAAACAAACGCTCCCCCATCCGGACGAACACGCAACACGTTACTGGCGTAAAGCATCGCTTTTGTCTTTTCCCGCAAGCCGGGATAACCGGGATGATCCGGGTAAGAAAGAAAATAACGGGCGGATTGATCCGGCAAGGAATACAACAGGTAGCGTCCCTCGTCATACAACCCCGTGGCAATCACTCGATCTCCCACCCGTGCCGCGATCAAGTGTTGTTCACCCGAGGGGAGTTTAATCACGGTCTCCGAGTTTCCAGAACGAGCAAGAAACGAGACCGCGTTCACGACCAGCTCGCCCTTCCTGAAATCCAAGGCCGTCACGGTCTCCCCGTCGAACGAGTTGAACGAACTCAAACTCCGGAAACGATCATTCGAAGATTCACCACGCCCCATTGGATCCATCGCCCCCGGATGATTCAAATCAATTGTCTTGATCCCTCCATACTCCACCCCAGTTTCCACGACAACCCGGCTTCCTTGTTTCGCAAACCCGTTCACTTTCTGTATTCCCCACTGGGATATATCAGCCAAACGAGTAGTAATAACCCGTTCATCTTTAACAGCATTCAAGTTATCTTCCTCTATGCGATGATCCGCACATCCCAGAGAAAGACTCCCTAACAAACAATATAATACCAGATGTTTCATTCGTCCTTCATTGATATACCGTGAACTTTAATTCCATTCTCAAAACAATATCCTCCTGCTTGAGTGCAATGCTTGAAACCTACTCCTGCTTCTGGGGAGCCCAAAGCCTCGATATTTTCCAAGGCCAACGTTGAATCACCCTCACTACTTTTTTGAAAACTCAAATTCACATTCAGCGAAATCATGCTTGCTAGAAACACTGAAATTATTAACACGTACCACATCCTTTTCATAACTATAAATTTTTGGGTAAAAATAAGCCTTTAGAGCTTATTTTTCGAATAAAACGGTTGCACAAGGGTTGCAAAATCAATATCTTTGATACGAGGAAAAAAACACTGAAAATGGGTCGGAGTTCAAAATATTACTGGTTTATTGCCATTCTTGCCGGGCTAATCATCCTGTTTAGCCAATTATTTTACATCATGCAATTGCACCGGCATGAAAAGACAATATACATGGCCCAACAAAATGAATGGATTACTAACGCAATTTATGAATTTAACATGAAAATGGCAGATCCAAAACAAACTGTCAGTTTCAATCCAAAAAATAATCGATTAACCTATATTATTAACGACCAGATTTCCCGTTTTCAATTAAAAACGGAAGACAAAATACATCAAATCATCGAACAAAGTGATTACGACATACAAGACCCTTCTCGTTGGACCTTACAACATTTTTACAGCTACCTGCAAGCAAAACGAGATTCCAGCGCCATCGAGAACCTGCCCATCAATTTTGCCATCAAGGATAGCATCAACCAAATGAAAGCCTCCTATCCATCCAGTTGGATCCCACCTCGCTCGTGCGAATTAAAGATGCCATTAGGTTTTCTTACTAAAGACACGTTATACGCCTCCTATAATTACCCTTTCAAACTATTCCTAAATTTGGCTGGCAACCAAATCCTGTTAACTCTTTTCGTCGCCCTATTACTTATTTTTTGTGTCATTTCACTTTTCCACACGCTCCGCTGGGAAAAAAGAACCGGAAAATACCGGGAGGTTTTCGTGCACAACATCGTGCATGACTTGAAACGCCCTATCGAAACCGAACTCAAACTTCATCGCGTACTTTACAAAACTCTTTCCCCCGAACAAAAAATCTTACTGGAAAAGAGCACTACCGGGTTGAATGATATGTTACGATCCATCAATCGCATGTTGCTCCAATCCACGAATGCTCACGGCTTACGATTGAAGATCAAAGATTTCGACCTGTATAAAATGCTGGATGAACTGAGTAACCCGGATTCATGGAACATCGGGAAAGAAAAACAGGCAGACATTCGACTCGAATACCTTTCCAATCGGCACGTGATCGCAGGCGATCCTAATTTTCTACAACCGGTTTTCATAAACCTGATTGACAATGCATTCAAATATACCGGGGAAAAAGTACATATACTGATCACGTGTGAGGAAACCGACCGGAACACGATCCGCATCAAGGTGAGAGACAACGGCACGGGAATCTCGCCCGAAGCCTTGAAACACATCTTCGAACGATACTCCAGAGGAGATCATCAAGGCGACACGAAAATCAATGGCCACGGGCAAGGTCTGTACTTCGCACGCATGATTGTCCGGGCACACGGGGGAACGATTACCGCGGAAAGCAAACCGGGAACGGGATCAACCTTTATCGTAACATTACCTGTAAAATAAAACAACATCATGGGAAACAAGATGAGAATTCTTTACGCCGAAGACTATGAACTCGATGCTGAACTGACCAAAATTCTCCTGGAAGAACACGAATTCACCGTGGACATCGCCGCAGACGGGAAAAAAGCATGGGATGCCTACAATCGTCAAAAGCCCGATATTCTACTACTCGATCTCAACATTCCTCGGAAAGACGGGATCGAAGTCACCCGGTTGATCCGGCAGAAAGACCCGCACACTCACATCATCATCTACACCTCCCACGGGGAACCGGAAAGAGAAATCGCCGCACTAGATGCCGGGGCTGATGAATTCATTCCCAAAGACCGCACTCCGGATGTTTTAATCGCCCATTTGAAAATCTTGCGCCAGAAAATGATCGCCCACTTAAACCTCCCACACGTGTACGAACTCTCCCCCATCACAACGTTCAACGCTGTCGCACGCACGTTAACCATCCAAGGAGAAACCATCCTGCTAGGCTCCGGTGAAGCACGTCTTTTACAATTATTATGCGCCAAAAGCAATCAAATTTCCCACATGGACTACCTCATGAAGGGAACATGGGAAGGAGGCTCCTTCGGTAAAAGAAAAAGGGTGAAGGAATACGTGTGCCGGATCAGGAAACCATTAAAAAAGGATCCGTCCATCCGGATCGAATACATAGGAAATGATTACGAGGAAGGATATATACTAATCACCACCCCTTTCCCCGCCCCAGCCCTATCGTCACCTGTCATCCGGTCATAACAGCCCATATAGCAAATATACAACACGATTCACCCGACATACAAACATAATTGTATGAAAAACCAATTCTATAAAATAGGAAATAAGAATAAATAGACTCCCGCAAGAATAATTTCAACGTCCTATGTAAGCTATGTCATTTTTTATAATTTTGCGGAGATTATCACCATAAAAATAAAGAAATGAAAAAAATCTTGTATGTATTATGTCTGCTTACGACTCTTGTAGCGTGTAGCGATGACGATGACAAAATTATTACCGATTATGACAAACCGTACACGAAGTTACCCTCTTCCGAATTAAGAACTTTAATCGAAGACAATATCAGTTCATGCGAAGCGTTGGTCAAGGAGTTTAGTGAGATGGATGAAAATAATGAGATATTCGATTTAATAAGGTATTATGATATAAACTTGAGTTTCAATATTTCCGATTTTATAAACTCCCGAAGTTCAGACTCAAGCAAAGAAAACACATTTACCGGAATGAAATTAGTTTGGAACAAAGACAAACAGGACTTCGACACGACCATCAATGCAGCCGGATTCATGGAAGTTCTCTTCCCCTCTTCCAAAACAGATCAGTCCAAAAATGATCTTCGTTTCATTGCAACGATTGATTATAGTACCGGTGTCTGCCTTAAAATGGAAGTTTACAAGGGTGAAGAAATTCTATTACACAAAGTACAGCAATATAACAAAGAAACTTCCGAAGCCATACAAATAGTAAAATGTCCTCCTTACAGCCAAATGGTCAAGATGGAAATAAATTACGATGATATTGTCTCCCGATTTATCATGAGAAGAATGCCCAAAGAGGTCATTGTACAAAAGGACGGAGGAGATTATTACAGCCTTTCAATGAATATCGAAAATGGCAACTTAGATTTAGTGACAGATTTCAATAACATCCGGATTCGCTCTACATTCGAACAATATAACAGCATACAGGCGTTAATTGAGGAAATATATTACACGAATGAAGGACGTTATGACGAGTTGGTTACAGAACTTTTCAGAAAAAATATGCGAGAGAGTGTTATTGTTTTCACGGATAAAGATGAGAAAATCGGAGAATGGGAATTCGTGGAACTGAAACGAAATGGAGAAAGCCCTTTCCCTCTTTGTAAATGTATTTTCCAAGATGGAACAGAATTATTTTTCCATTTGTATACATTTATCTAGTATCCTGTAAAGATTTCTTTCCCCGGTTTTCAAAAGAGCCGGGGAAATTTCTGTCTAATGAATCCCTGTACGCCCCAATTTCTCGTTTAGTTTACGACGAATGACATTGATGGCATTCTTGCGCTTGAGGAGTTCCACGATTTGCGAAGGATCTTTACTATTCTGTGATTCAAGGATGCGATTATCTATATCCCGAGAGAGCATCTCCACTCTTCGCATTTTGTAGTTATCTAGTATTTTAGGTAGAAGTTCTCCAAGTTTCATTTGTTCCGTCTCGACAAAACTATCCATCTTGTACCAAATCTTGCTTAACTCGTAAGGTTCGCTCAGGATATTGGCAGCCATGGTACTGACTTTTATATCCGGGTAAGAGATAAAATAACGGGCCGGGATAAACGACGGCGACTCGTACTGACGCTGGTACTCCTGTTGCATCGTGCGGAACACAGGGTTCAACAATTCCAAATCATCCTCACTAAGCTCCCGGATGATGAATTCCCCGACGCTCACACTTCGCATATACCCGTTACGTTCCTCCTCGTACAACTCGCTATCCCCGAATAAAAGCAGGTAACGAATCAGCACGCTCTCCTCGATGTCACATGGAGTAGCGCCTCTTACCGGGGTTGTCACTTGCAACTCCGGTGTCGTGACAGGAGTCCTAGACGGCTGCTCCTCATTTTTCAACCGGACCTTGGCAATTTCGGTATATAAAACCCGTTCCTCAACGTCCAGCTGGTGGGCAGTTTCCCGCACGTAAACGGAACGCACGATGTTATCCGGAATCTTGGCAATACTTCGCACGATGTCCGTGATTAGGCGAGCCCGTTCAACCGGATCATCCCCCGCGGTACCCAGCAATAATTTAGTCTTGAAATTTATAAAATCCGTCTCGTTATTCGCGATAAAATCCGCCAAATCTTGCGGCGTGTGACTCCGGGCAAAAGAATCTGGGTCCTCCCCGTCCGGCAGTAAAAGCACCCTCACGTTCAATCCCTCTTCCAGCACGAGATCGATTCCCCGCAAAGAGGCCTTGATCCCGGCAGCATCCCCGTCATAAATAATTGTCACGTTCGGGGTTAGTCGACGAATCAACCGGATCTGTTCGATCGTCAAAGAGGTTCCCGAGGAAGCCACCACGTTCTCAATTCCTTTCGCATGAAAAGAGATCACGTCCGTATATCCTTCCACCAAGATACAGCGATCTTGTTGCACGATAGATTTCTTGGCAAAGAATATCCCGTAAAGGGTTTTACTCTTGTGATATATCTCAGACTCCGGGGAATTCAGGTATTTTGAAATCTTTTTATCGGCTGTCATCGTTCGTCCCCCGAAAGCAATCACCTTACCTGCCAAATCAAGCACGGGAAACATCACCCGGGCGCGGAATCGGTCGAAAAGTCCTTTCTCGTTCTCGATGGTCAATCCGGTCTTCACGAGAAACTCTTTCTTGTAGCCCTTTTCCTGAGCTGTTTTCGTGAACGCCCCCCAACCTTCCGGGTTATAGCCCAAACCGAATTTGCGAATCATCTCGTCACTGATACCTCGTTGACGCAAGTAACCCAATCCCACGGAACGCCCCTCGTCCGTGTTCCACAGCTGATACTGGAAATACTCGTTCGCATAGGAAGAGACTATCAACATACTCTCCCGCTCCGTTTTCTCCTTTTTCTGTTCCTCTGTTAATTCCTTTTCCTCAACCGGGATATGATATTTCTCGGCCAGATATTTCAATGCCTCCACGTAAGACATCTGCTCGTGTTCCATGATAAAATTCACGGCATTTCCCCCCTTTCCGCAACCGAAACATTTGTATATGCCCTTTGCCGGGGAAACGGTGAACGAACCTGTCTTCTCGTTATGAAACGGACATAACCCAAGATAGTTCACACCTCGCTTTTTTAAACTCACGAAATCGGAAACCACCTCGTATATATCCGCCGCATCAAAAATTTTCTGTATGGTAGCCTGATCAATCATGATACAAAGATAGGATAATGGAATTGAAAATGGAGAATTGAAAATTGAAAATGATGTAATAAGATTAAAATCATTGAAAAGTTGCGCCCGACAAGAGTTTTAACAATACTTTAACACGCGTGTCGTATTAGTGGAACAATATTTGTATACTTTTGCACGTGGAAACGTTTTAAACACGTTTCGTTTCCAAGTACAAACACTAAAATGTCAGCTATGGATGAAAATGTAAAACAAAAAAGGGAGCTTATAGCCGCAATTTCGGATCTTTTCCTGAGATTCGGATTGAGAAGTACCTCCATGGATGATATAGCGAATCACTTGAAAATTTCAAAGAAAACACTCTACCAACAATTCGCCAATAAAGACGACGTGGTGGAGCAAGTGATGTTGTACAGGAGAGATGAAAAAATAAAAAACACGGATGTTAATCAACTAGCCAAGAAAAACCCGATCGTGGTCATGAGCGAAATTCGGGATTTCATGGTGAGTGATTTGGGTAGCCGCTTACCTGCCAATCATTTTGATTTAAGGAAATATCACCCGGCCGTGTACGAAAGAGTAGCCAAGCAAGAAGAGGAGTCAACGAAGAAGTTTCTCGTGGCATTACTGGATAACGGTATAAAACAAGAACTCTTTCGGAAGGATATTGACAAAGAATTACAATTGTACCTGTTAGGCAAACAATTGCACTTCCTGAAAGATCCTGAAATCACCAGTAAGCTTGAATACCCGATTTCAGTAATTATTTCAACGATCTTTATCAATTTTATTTACGCTATATCCACAGAAAAAGGTCTAAAAGAATTTGAACGCCTAAGGAACACGGCAAAACGACCAGAAGACGGATGATTGATTTTTTTTGGTACGAGTTTTGTAACGAGAGAAAAAACACTTGAAAAATTTCCCGGAAAAAATAAATAATTAAATCTATAATCTATGAAACAAGGAATGACTCTTTTCCTCCTAATGTTTTTCGTGCCATGGATGCTCCACGCACAGGAAGCGCCGCAAACGATATCGCTGCAACAAGCAGTGGAGTTTGCCATCAAGCACAATAAGGAACTGCAATCTTCGCAGATGAATATTGATTTGTATCGCCAAAAGGTACGGGAATCCGTATCACAAGGGTTACCACAAGTCAATGGTACTGTAACTTACAGTACCAATTTCGGCTACAAGATGGATTTTGGCGGTCAAGCAATAAAAATGAAAGACCAGTCTAACCTAACAGTAGGTTTACAACAATTATTATTCAGCGGCCAATGGATTCTAGGGATGCAAACCAGTAAAATCGCTGTACGCCTGACCGAGCAGGAAGTTGAAACCACGGAACTGGACATCATTGAGAATATCTATAATTCATACTACACGGTACTAGTATCCGAAAGAATGCTCGATATCCTGCGTCAGAACTTGGAGAACATGAATGAAATTTACAAGCATACCGATAACATGTACAAGGCCGGAACGGTTGAAGTGACGGACGTGGATCAAATCCGCATTAACGTGGGACAACTGAAAAACAGTTTATTGTCCATGGAGAGAACGGTTGCCGTGAATTACAATTTACTACGTCTTCAACTAGGACTGGAGACAGGTACTCCAATCAAACTCACGGATGCGTTGAATGTATTCTTGGAAAACGATAAATCCGCCCGCTTGTATGTCGAGAAATTCGACATCAATAACAACTTAAGCTATCAGTTGATCACGACTCAAACCGAGTTGAATAAAAAGATGTTAGGATTGGAGAAATGGAGTTACGCTCCCACAATCTCCGGTAATTATAACTTCAACTACAAGATTTTGAAACCGGCATTGGATATGAGCCCGAAACACACAGCCGGCCTCACAATGAATATTCCGATCTTCTCCGGTTTGCAACGGGATTCCAAGGTTAAACAAGCCAAAATCACGTTGGAACAATCTTATATGCAGAAGAGCTTGTTGCAAGACCAGTTGAACGTACAAGACGAACAATTGAAATTCAACTTGAAAAACGCCATGGAAAATTACAGCCTGCAAAAAGAAAACATCGATGTAGCCACGCGGGTGTTAAAAAGTTACCAAAGGAAGTACGAACTCGGAGCCGTTTCCAGTCTGGACTTAACGCAAGCAAACAACAACTACCTGCAAGCAGAAACAAATTACACGGAAGCAGTTCTTACATTATTACAAGCACAAGTAAGCTTGGAAAAATTGTATAATCAACTTCCTCGATAAAACAACTTGAATAATAAAAACAAAAAAGAAATACAATGGTAAAGAATCTCATTTTATCGATTATAGCGATAGCTATCCTTGCCGGTTGCTCAGGCAAAAAAGATAAGACGACAGACAGTGATGTCGTGGAAGCAATCCCCGTTAAAGTACAAAAGTTAGAAAAAACGGATATTGCCAGAACCTTGGATTACGCCGCAAATCTGGAAGCAGATAAACAAGTTTTTTACGCCCCTGCAGCCACCGGAAGGATTGAAAAAATATACGTGGAAGTTGGAGATCAAATCAAAAAAGGACAAGTACTCGTTGAAATGGACAAGACCCAACTGGTACAGGCTGAAGTTCAATTAAAAAACTTGGAAACAGAATATAACCGTGCCATCCAATTAAATGAAACCGGAAGTATCTCCAAACAAGCTTACGATGCTGCCGTAACACAATATGAAGTGGCCAAAGCTAACGTGGAATTCTTGAAGGAAAACACTCAAATGCTCGCTCCTTTTGATGGAGTCGTTACCGGAAAATACTTCGAGGACAAAGAGCTTTACACGGGAGCTTCTTTCGGTGGTGCAACCAAACCTTCTATTATCGCCATTGAAAAGATTGATCCGGTAAAAGCTTACGTAAGTTTATCAGAACAATATTACTTGACCGTGAAACCCGGAACCAAAGTTGAATTAAAAAATAATATTTACCCAGACCAAGTATTCGAAGGGAAAGTAAGTATCGTTTATCCAAGTATAGATCCGGCATCCAGAACTTTCACCGTTGAGGTCAAGATCCCAAACAAAAATGAAGCTCTGAGGCCGGGAATGTATGGCACTATCAATTTCTTTATCGGTAACACCGAGACCGTGGTTGCCCCGGCTATCGCCGTGTTAAAACTACAAGGTTCTAACGATCGTTACGTGTTCTTGAACAAAGACGGTAAGGCAAAACGCGTTGGGGTGAAACTCGGCAAACGTTTTGATGACAAGGTTGAATTAATCAGTGATGAAGTTCACGAAGGCGACGAACTAATTGTTGTCGGACAAGGACGTTTGGTTGATGGCTCACCACTTTCAATTACCAAATAAACACTTATTCACGGATTGATGCCTGAAATCTAAAATTCAAAATTTAAAATTTAAAATATGAGTATATATAATACAGCGGTCAACAAACCCATTTCAACCTTAATGGTTTTCCTCGCCATCATGGTATTGGGTGTTGCCTCCTATATACAATTGCCGGTGGACCAGTATCCAAAAATGGACCCACCTTACATCACGGTAATGGCGACCTATCCAGGAGCCAACGCTGCCGATATTGAAGAGAACGTAGCGAAGATTCTGGAAGACCAGTTAAACTCGGTGGACGACTTAAAAGAAATGACCTCCACCTCTTATGATAACTTGGCGGTAATTTCACTAGAGTTTGAATGGGAAGTGAATTTGGATGAAGCATCCAATGACGTACGGGATGCCGTGGATAAAGCCATGAATAATCTTCCGGATGACATTGATCGCCCGACGATCATGCGTTTTAATACTTCCATGATGCCGATTCTTATTTATGCAGTAACAGCTGAAGAATCCTATCCTGGTATTGACAAGATTCTAGATGATAAATTAATTACTCGCTTGAACCGGGTAGACGGTGTTGCATCTGTAAACATTGCCGGTTCTCCGGTACGCGTTGTCTACGTAGACCTCGATCCCAATAAACTAGATGCTTATAACCTAACTCTAGAACAAATCGGGAATAAAATCCTAACAGAAAATCGGGATATCTCTTCCGGTAACGTGAAGATGGGAGATATGGACTACACGTTGCGTGTTGAAGGTGAATTTGATGAAAGTGATCAAATCAAGAACCTTGTATTAGGAACCCAAAACAACAAAACCATCTATTTACATGATGTTGCAACCGTCCGTGATACCTTGAAGGATATCACATTGGAGCAAACGATTAATAGAGGAAATGGTGGCGTTTTGATGGTAACCAAACAAACCGATGCCAACGCCGTAGCCGTGGCTAATCAAGCCAAAAAAGAGATCGAGAAAGCAATGAAAGAATTGCCTTCAGATATCAAGTTCCAGATCATCTCGGATAATTCCGATTTTATCGTGAAATCCATCAATAACCTGCAGGAATCTTTAATGTACGCTTTGATCTTCGTGGTCTTGGTCGTATTCTTATTCTTGGGACGATGGAGAGCGACATTCATTATTGCCTTGACCATCCCGATCTCTTTGATCGTAGCCTTTATCTACCTGTTCGCAACGGGAGAATCGCTCAACGTGATTTCGTTGTCCTCCCTCTCCATTGCAATCGGTATGGTGGTGGACGATGCGATTGTAGTACTTGAAAATATCACAAAACACATCGACCGAGGTAGCCGTCCGAGAGAAGCAGCCAAATACGGTACGAACGAGGTTTGGTTATCTGTAATTGTAACTACCCTTGTAACTGTAGCCGTGTTCTTCCCGTTGACATTGGTAACCGGAATGACCGGTATCCTGTTCAAGCAATTAGGTTGGATCGTTTGTATCACCGTATGTACCTCAACGGTAACCGCTATTTCGTTAACACCGATGCTTTCATCTCAGTTGATGAAAATTCAGGATAACACGGATACGGGTAAATTTAGTTTCTACCATTTTGTATCCAAAATGTTGGATAAACTTGATTTTGCCTACGAAAAGCTCATCCGCTGGGTTCTTCGTCACAAAACGGTTACGATTGTTTCCATGTTTGCTTTGTTCTTTGCATCATTAACCCTTGCAAAATTGATCAAAACAGACTTCATGCCTCAGAATGACCAGAACTACATGAGCGTGTATGCCAAGATGCAGTCCGGACAGCGAGTTGAGGTAACTAAAAAAGTGGCTTTGGACATCGATTCCATCATTCGTGCAGAAATCCCGGAAATCACGTTGATCAACTTGTCATACGGTAGTGAAGAGGAAGCCTCTTTTGCTTCTATGATGAACAGTACTGGTAATAACATCTTAAACATGCGTCTAAGAACTCTCGACTTAAAAGAACGTAGCCGCAGTGTTTTCGAGATCGCTGACCAAGTCCGCGGAATTTTAAAACGTTTTCCTGATATTCTCCAATACACGGTAACCACATCGAGTGGGGGGTCAATGGGAGGTAATAGTGTCGACGTAGAAATTATGGGACATGATTTCAACACGACTACAAACTTAGCTCACACAATTGCGGAACAAGCTCGAAAGATTCCAGGAGCTGAAGATATCAAAATCAGCCGGGATGAAGATAAGTCCGAATTACAAATTGTTCTAGATCAAGATAAATTGGCCCGTCATGGGTTAAGTACAGCAGATGTTGGAAGCTATTTACGTAACCGCATTTACGGGTACCGTAATAGCAAATTTAAAGAAGATGGTGAAGAATATGATATTATCGTTCGTCTGGATGAGAAATATCGTTCGTCTATTACCGATGTTGAAAACATCCTGATTACCGATGGTAAAGGACAAAAAGTACGTCTGAAAGAACTTGGAGAAATCAAAGAATATTTCTCTCCGCCAAATATCGAGCGTAAGAGTAAACAACGTATCCTAAAAGTTTCGATTACTCCGGCTGCAGGTGTTGCTTTGGGAGAAATAGCAGGTGCTGCTCAAGCTCTTATCGATAACATGGAAGATATTCCACAAGACGTAACAATGTACATCGGTGGTAGCTTCGAAGATCAACAGGAATCATTCGGCTCATTGAGTATGTTGCTACTCCTGTCCTTGATGCTGGTATACATCGTGATGGCAGCACAGTTCGAGTCATTCAAGATGCCGTTTATCATCATGTTGGCTATCCCGTTCGCATTCACCGGTGTAATTTTGGCATTATTGCTCACGAACACGACATTAAGTATTGTTGCCGCCTTAGGAGCTGTCATGCTGGTTGGTATCGTTACGAAGAACGGTATCGTGCTAATCGACTTTATCAACCTGATGCGTGAACGGGGAATCCGCTTGTACGATGCAATCGCTATGGCTTGTCGTTCTCGTTTACGCCCGGTATTGATGACGTCATTAACCACAATCTTAGGTATGGTGCCGATGGCAATCAGCGTTGGCGAAGGTTCTGAAACTTGGAGACCGATGGGTATCGCCGTAATCGGTGGTATGGTATTCTCCACGATTATCACGATGATTATCGTTCCGGCCGTTTACGCCGCAATGGACAAGAGTGGTAGCCGTGACAAGAAGAAGATTCTCAGCAAACAATTCAAGTTCATGGCTGACTTTGATCCGGAAAGAGATCTTCCGAAAAAGAAATAAGTAACACTAAGTTAGATTTACGATGTAGAATGTAACATCGTAAATCTAACATCTAAAGTCCTATAATTATGAAGAAAGCAGTATTTATATCATATAACCAAGCTTTGACCGAACGGGTTGCTTTTATCCTTGATCAATTACAAATTCGGGGATTCACGCAATGGCCTTTGGTAAACGGGGCAGGAACTGTGGATGGAGAACCTAGAATGGGAACTCACACATGGCCGGAGATGAACTCTGCCACCTTGACTATCGTGGAGGAAGAAATGGTTCCTCTGATCTTGAAATACGTCAAGAACCTCGATGAGGTGAATAAAGAAAACGGTATCCGGGCATTTGTCTGGGATATTACCGATATGTATTAAAAAAAGAGCCTTTCGGCTCTTTTTTTTGTATATGTACTTCACGCAAAGAGGCTAATGCCTCTTTTTTTATTCTTCATCTAACGACTTGAATCCTTTTCCTAATATCTCTCTGGAGTCGATCACATTTATAAAAGCCTCCGGATCAATCTCACGAATTCTGTGACGTAAGATCATCATCTCACGACGAGTTAAAATCGTGTAAATAATCTCGCGAGATTCACCCTTATAAGCACCGACAGCCGGTAAAATCGTAGCTCCACGATTAATATCATTCAAGATGATATTTTTCACCGTTTCCATCTCTTTCGTGACGATCATCAATGTCTTGTGGACAGAAGCACCTTCCACGATCAAGTCAATCACCTTACCTTCGATGAACACGATAATCCAAGAATACATGGGCAAACGCCAGTCTCCGAAAGCCACCACGGTTGACAAAGTAATCGTACAATCCACGATAATAACCAACGTACCCAAAGAAATATGGGTATACTTGTTCAAAATCATGGAAATAATATCCGATCCCCCGGAAGTAGCCCGAGCCTTGAAGATCATACCGATACCAATACCATAAACAATACCGCCGAAAATAGCTGACAGTAATTGTTCATTCAACATCGTCCGGTCAGTAATTCCCGGTTCCAGCAAAGCATCATAACCGTAAACATAGTGAATCAAACGCATAAATGCCGGAATAGCAAACGTACAGATGATGGTTTTCACACCAAACATTCCTCCTAGGAAATAAATTCCCAACAACAACAAAGGCACATCCATACAAAGGGCAGCGATCTCAGTTTCCCAGCCCCACAAGTGATGAAAGACCATGGACAGACCGTATGTTCCCCCGGGAGCAAAACCATAAGGCTCCGCAAACAATACCGCACCTAACGCGAACATGAAACAACCACCCAACAACCATCCGTAGGTGATAAAGAAATCCTTAGAGAATAATTTCTCCTTAGTTACAAATCCCATACTACAACTTATTTTTATTTTAACAATTAATTTCGCTTATTTTTAGCCGCACAAAAGTACAACTTGTTTTTGACTTTTTACAACGTTTTCGACTTCTCAAATTTAATCATAATGCATTTATAATCTGCATATTACATTTTATTTTTCATGCATAATTATACAACTCACCTCATAATTATTCGAAAAAACACGAACCCCATGAAAAAGAATAATTTTCGATTCTCCATTTCCAATTTTCAATTATTTTCCTTATGTTTGTAGACGTATTGGAAAGGTAATGTTCTTCGTGACATTACGAGGGAATCCCGTGAGAATCGGGAACTGTACCCGCAGCTGTAAGTTTCAAAACTTTAGTCTCTACTGCCACTGTCTGTACATGGATGGGAAGGCGACGAAAAGGAAACAAGTCAGAAAACCTGCCAACACGTAACTGTTTATGTAGCTTTCGGGAAGTGAAGCTGGCAAGATGTTTATCATGGTAACATGATCTTCTTCTACCAAATTTTCCAACAAGCATTGTTCTGTGAAATAAGTGGGTTGTTATGAGATGTAGAATATCTCTGCCAATTTTGTTTTACATCGCGTAACTAACTCACTTATTTTGAATACAATTTCCAAATCAATGATAACGCCTCGCTTGGAACTAAGCTTGAAATATCATCTCCTTTTCGGATCATTTCCCGGATCTCGGTAGCTGACAATGGAAACAAAGGGGCATCAACGAACGTCATGTTCGTAAATCCTTCAATAGAAGTGATAATGCCTAAACGGGGATAAACAAAAATATCACAATGTCCCTCGATCCAACGATGATCCTTCCATTTCGGGAAATCCGGTACGTTATCCCCCCCGATGATCAAAGCAAATTGTTGACCGGGGTATCGATCAAACAAAACCCGCAAGGTATCCACCGTGTAGGAAGGTTTAGGCATTGAAAATTCGATATCACAGGCTTTCATTCCGGGAATTCCCTTGATGGCAACCTTCACGATCTCGAAACGCTCGGTCTCCGGCAAAAGGAAACGATCTACTTTAAACGGATTACAAGGACTGACCACAAACCACACTTCCGCACACAGCCTTTTTTCCAACAGGTAGCGAGCAATTCCCACGTGCCCGTTATGAATCGGGTTAAACGATCCGAAAAAAAGCCCGATAACAGGTCCGCTTTTCTTTTCCTTACCTTGCTCCATCCGATTATTTCAAAAAATCTCTTACCGTCTTTTCAGCTTCGGCTAAAGCTGTGTCCAAATTGTCGTTCACGATAACCACGTCAAATTTATCGGCAAATGTCATCTCATACTCCGCTTTAGCCACACGTTGCTCTATCTTCTCCATCGAATCCGTACCCCGCCCGATCAACCGTTGCCGCAAGACCTCCACGGAAGGAGCTTTAATAAAGACAGATAGCGCCTGATCCCCGAATATTTTCTTGATATTCACCCCTCCAACAACATCCACGTCAAACACCACGGCATGACCAGCCTTCCAAATTCGCTCCAGTTCACTCTTCAACGTCCCGTAGAAACACCCCGGATAAACCTCTTCCCACTCTAGGAAATCCCCCGCCTCAATTCTCTCTTTAAACTCATCCGTTGAAAAGAAATAATACTCTTTCCCATGTTTTTCCTCTCCCCGGGGCGCCCTGCACGTTGCCGATACCGAAAACTCCAATCCTAAATCCTTTGCCAACAAGTAATTCACGATCGTACTTTTCCCCGATCCGCTGGGGGCTGAAAATATGATTACCTTCTTTTTCATCCGTTTATAAAGTTTATAAGGTTTATAAAGTTCATAAAGTCAAAGCTTTTTGATAAAGTTCGATAACATTTTAGATATGATTTCTGTTTCTAGCAAAAGTTCGGAAAAATTCTTTTCATCTAATATCAATACATCCTTAGCTAAATAAAGCATTGAGCGAACTTCACCACACGATCCTTTCGAAATATAAAGAAATTGTTTGAATTCAAGATTGGACTTACGCTCAAATCCCTCTGCAATATTATTCATCACAGATACTGCAGCTCGTTGTATTTGATCTTTGAATCCATAATCTTTACTACAACCAAATTGATTATAAATTCTTCTTGCCAAATCTCGAGCTCTTTGCCAAGCAAGAATATCTTCAAATCGCTCTACTCTCATTACTTACTTTATGAACCTTATAAACTTTATGAACTTTACGAACCTAATCATAGCACATTGAGACTCTGTTCCTTTATTTTTTCCAGTTCATCTTTCATGCGGACAACCAGTTTCTGGATGTCGTGGTCGTTGGCTTTGGAACCCATAGTATTGATTTCGCGACCGATCTCTTGGGCGATAAATCCGAGTTTACGTCCCGGAGCTTCTTCTTTCTCCACGGTCTCGACAAAATATTTACAATGATTTGCCAAACGGACTTTCTCTTCCGTGATATCTAACTTCTCCAAATAATAGATAATTTCCTGCTCTAACCTATTCTCATCAATATTTTTGATCTCTCCCCACTCCTTCATCTTGTCTTGCAAGCGTTGCTTGATGGTAACCACTCGTTGTTTCTCGAACTGGGGTACTTCTCCTGACAAGCTTTTGATCAACTCGATCCGTTTCAAAATATCTGCAATCAAAACTTTACCCTCTTGAATACGGAAATCATCGACATCCGACAACGCTTTCTCGATGGCACTTCTCAAACAATTCCAGCCTTCTTCATCCAACTCTTCCATTTTAGCTTGCATCGTGTCGGGGAAACGCATGATGGTTTGCAGCAACTCGCTCTTGTTGATTTCCACTCCTAATGAACCCGCCACTTCCAGCATCTGATTATAATACTGTCTTACCACCGATTGGTTCACGGCAACATCTTTCTCGTCCTCCGCATTATCAAAATAGATATACACGTCCACCTTCCCGCGTTCCAGAACGTTCTTTATCATATTCCGGATCTCGATATCCTTCTCTTTGTAAATACTCGGAGTCCTCAAATTAATATCCAATTGTTTTGAATTCAGACTTTTTACCTCCACGATCACTTTCTTTGTCCCGCAGTCCACTGTTGCTTTACCGAAACCGGTCATTGATTTTATCATAGCTCTTGTTTTAAATACAAACATTTAACCACAAAAGTAAGGCTTTTTTTGAAAATCCCCGCCAAATAACTACCTTTGTTCAGTTTGTCAAATCATCAGAATATACATAATCATGGATGCGAATCATCTTTCTGCCTTCCAAAAAGGAGTTATCGGGGTACAATTTCTTTTCGTCGCCTTCGGTTCGACTGTACTCGTTCCCCTACTTGTAGGATTGGACCCGTCAACAGCACTTCTTACCGCAGGAATCGGAACCTTAATTTTCCATCTTGTCACGAAAGGCATCGTTCCCATCTTTCTGGGAAGTAGTTTCGCATTCATCGCCCCAATCATCAAAGCCAGTGAATTGTACGGTATGGCCGGAGTCCTTTCCGGAATGGTCGCCGTGGGTGCGGTCTACGGGCTTATGAGTTTATTGGTAAAATTACGGGGAACCGACTTCATCAAGAAACTATTTCCCCCGATCGTGATTGGTCCGGTAATCATATTAATCGGGCTTTCCCTCGCTGGCTCCGGGGTAAAAATGGCAAGCGAGAACTGGGTATTGGCCCTTATCTCCCTAATCACGGCTGTCGTTGTCTCTCTGAAAGGCCGGGGACTGTTAAAATTAATCCCTATATTCTGCGGAATCATTGTTGGATATCTCGTGGCACTTTTCTTCTATAACGTGGACACCACCCCGATCAAAGAAGCCGCTTGGTTTGCCCTTCCCCAATTCGTAACTCCCGATTTCTCTTGGGAAGCCATTATCTACATGGTTCCCGTGGCCATCGCTCCTGTCATCGAACACATCGGGGATGTCTATGCGGTGAACAGTGTTGCCGGTAAAGATTTCGTGAAAAACCCCGGATTACACCGTACACTACTGGGTGATGGTCTTGCCTGTGTTTTCGCCGGGTTAATCGGCGGCCCTCCCGTAACCACGTATTCCGAAGTTACTGGGGCCGTGTCTTTAACAAAGGTGACAAGCCCTGCCGTGATTCGAATTGCTGCCGTGACGGGGATCGTCTTCTCTGTTTTCGGTAAAATCAGTGCTTTGTTAAAATCCATTCCAGCCTCTGTTTTGGGTGGAATCATGCTACTCTTGTTCGGAACAATTGCCTCTTTGGGAATGAGCAACCTAATACAGAACAAGGTTGACCTTTCCAACACCCGCAACATGATTATCGTCTCTCTCATCCTAACTTTCGGTATTGGAGGGGCGGCCTTCGAATGGGGTAATTTCTCTATGTCCGGCATAGGCCTTGCCGCCTTATTGGGTGTCATCTTAAACTTGATATTACCGACAAAAGAATCCAAAGCATAATACAGGCTTCCAAACGTCACTCATCTCTTGTGGATCAACATATCCACCACCCCTTTATGCCCTACCGTGTAACAAAAAAATAACCGTTTTGAAACATTAGATTCACATAATCAGCGGAACTTGCAATCGCAAAAAAGAAAGAAAACAATTTATTTAAATGAATAGAAAATGAAAAACTTACTTTTAACCACAGTTCTTATATTAGCTGTTATTTTTAGCAGCAACGCGACAAATGACGTGAACGGTCCCGCTAAAAAAGTATCTATCTCCGGAGCAGGGGCAACCTTCCCTCTTCCCTTCTATAACCTTGCCTTCAAAACCTATCAAGATAAAACAGGTAATTCCATTACCTACGGGGGCATCGGTAGTGGTGGCGGTATTCGTAGTCTAAAAGACAAAATCGTGGATTTCGGAGGCTCCGACGCCTATCTGTCCGACAAAGAAATGGGCGAAATGCCCGCGGCCGTAGTTCACATCCCGACGTGCATGGGAGCCGTGGTACTGGCGTACAACCTTCCGGGAGTAGACAACTTGAAACTAACCGGGGACATTATTGCCGATATTTACTTGGGCAAAATTACTAAATGGAACGACAGCCGTATTGCAGCCATCAATCCCGGCGTGAACTTACCCGACAAAGCCATGAGTCCTGTCTATCGTTCAGATGGTAGCGGAACCACTTTCGTGTTCAGTGACTACATGACCAAAGTAAGCCCGGAATGGGCCGAGAAGATCGGAACCGGAAAATCATTAAAATGGCCGGTAGGTATGGCTGCTAAAGGTAACCCGGGCGTTGCCGGAGTCATCAGTCAAACGGAAGGTTCCATCGGTTACGTGGGTTCTGAATATGCTTTTGCCATGAAAATCCAATTCGCCCAGATGAGAAATGCGGCCGGTAACTTTATTACCCCAAACACGGAAAGCATCTCAGCCGCAGCGAAAGGAGATATGCCCGCCGATACCCGTACAATGATCACCAACTCGGCCGCCCCGGATGCATACCCGATCAGTTGTTTCACATGGATCATCTTGTACAAAGAGCAAGCCTATGCCGATAGAAATCAAGCTCAAGCCGAAGAGACATTGAAACTATTGAACTGGATGCTGGACGCAGAGGCCCAAGCCTTAACCACGAAAGTAAACTACTCCCCGCTCCCGGGAAAGGCTGTAAAGAATGCAAAAGCGTTACTAAAATCAGTCACTTACAACGGGCAACCCGTGTTGAAATAATCAAGTATACACTCCAATTTTATCCATAAAACAAAATAACGCCTTTCGCACGAGAGGTGTTATTTTTTACCCTATTATTCCCCTATGGAAGTGGTTACTAAATGAATAATTCCGGAAAATCATTATCTTTGCAGCCTAAATCTAAAATTTCGTAGATGAAGAACATTAGGAATTTCTGTATAATCGCACATATTGACCACGGTAAGAGTACACTTGCCGACCGTTTACTGGAAACGACCGGAACTGTAGTAGGGAAAGATTTACAAGCACAAGTGCTTGACGATATGGATCTGGAACGAGAGCGAGGCATCACCATCAAGAGCCACGCCATACAGATGGATTATCATTACAAGGGAGAGAAATATGTTCTAAACTTGATAGACACCCCGGGACACGTGGACTTCTCGTACGAGGTATCGCGTTCCATTGCTGCCTGCGAGGGTGCGCTACTGATTGTCGATGCCACGCAAGGTATTCAGGCACAAACCATCTCGAACCTTTATCTTGCCATTGACAATAACTTGGAAATCATTCCCGTTTTGAACAAGATGGATATGCCCAATGCCATGCCCGAGGAAGTGAAGGACCAGATTGAAGAACTGATCGGATGTGACCGGGATGATATTATTGAAGCCAGTGGAAAAACCGGACTGGGCGTGGATAAAATACTGGAAGCCGTTGTAGAACGAATTCCCGCACCCACGGGCGATCCCAACGCGCCACTTCAGGCCTTGGTGTTCGACTCGGAATTTAACTCTTTCCGCGGAATCATCACCTATTGCCGTATCATGAACGGTAGTCTGAAAAAAGGTGACATCGTGAAATTCGTGAGTACGGGCAAGGAATACGATGCAGATGAAATTGGAGTATTACGCCTAGAACAAGAACCCCGCAACGAACTGAAAACGGGAGACGTGGGATACATTATTTCCGGTATTAAAACTTCATCCGAGGTAAAAGTCGGGGATACGATCACGCACGTGGAACGTCCATGCACCACTGCCATCGAGGGATTCGAAGAAGTAAAACCCATGGTCTTTGCTGGAATCTACCCAATTGATTCGGAGGATTACGAGGACCTGCGCACCTCCATCGAGAAATTACAGCTAAACGATGCATCCCTAACCTTCGAACCGGAATCTTCAGCCGCCCTTGGATTTGGATTCCGCTGCGGGTTCCTCGGAATGCTACACATGGAAATCGTGCAGGAACGTCTGGACCGGGAATTCGACATGAACGTGATCACCACCGTTCCCAACGTTATGTATATCGCCCACACCACGAAAGGCGAAGTCTTCGAAATGCACAACCCCTCCGATATGCCCTCCCCCACGGTACTGGACTATATCGAGGAACCTTACATAAAAGCACAGATCATCACGCCTACCGACTACATCGGTCAGATCATGACCCTCTGTCTCGGCAAGCGAGGCGTACTGATAAAGCAACACTACCTGACAGGAAACCGGATCGAGTTGAACTACGAGATGCCACTGGCCGAAATCGTGTTTGACTTCTACGACAAATTGAAAAGTATCACGAAAGGTTACGCCTCTTTTGACTATTTCCAGATCGGTTATCGTCGGGCTAACCTTGTGAAATTGGATATACTGCTGAATGGCGAATCCGTGGATGCCCTCTCTGCTTTAATCCACTTTGATAACGCTTATTCTTTCGGGAAACGCATTTGCGAGAAATTAAAAGAACTGATTCCCCGTCAGCAATTCGACATTGCAATCCAAGCTGCCATCGGCGCGAAGATTATTTCCCGCGAAACCATCAAAGCCGTTCGCAAGGATGTAACCGCAAAATGTTACGGTGGTGATATTTCCCGTAAACGTAAACTACTGGAAAAACAGAAAAAAGGAAAGAAACGAATGAAACAAATCGGTAATGTTGAGGTCCCGCAAAAAGCATTCCTTGCCGTGCTGAAATTGGATTAGTTCATAAAGTTTGTAAGGTCTGTAAAGTTTATAAAGTAAGCGTCCCCCAAGGACGCTTTATTTGTATGCCCCTTAAGCTACTTTATAACCTTATGAACCTTACAAACTTTATGAACCACGACATCATCCCAATAATCCCTGCATCTCGCCCTTACTTCTCCGTCGGGAGCGATCACGCAACTCTCTCCCCGGTAAACAAGTCCTGTTAAGTCTGTCCCGGCACAATTAACGGCCACAACGTACGCCTCGTTTTCAATAGCTCGTTCCCGCAAAAGTCGATTCCAATCATCTTGCCGGAATTCCGGCCAGTTCGCGATGTAAATGGCAACATCATATTCGCCCTGATTCCTACTCCACTCCGGAAAGCGCAAATCATAACAGATATAAGTTGAGAAACGTATCCCCTTCCATTCCAGTGTCAGATGACGGTCTCCGGGCGAGAAACTGCCCTTTTTAAAACAATTATGCTTGTCGTAATATTCGTATTTCCCATCCGGATAAACAGCCAGTAACCGGTTATAATATTTCCCTTCCTCCTTGTAAATCGTGGAAGCGATCACCAATGCCCCGGAGCGCTTCGCCCATTTCTTCATCCGCTTGATCACTGTCGGGTAATAAGAAGCCACCTCATCTTTCGAACGCATTGCCTCTTCTTTATCCCGTTTCTTCATCTCACACCCGGAAGTGAAAAGCTCCGGAAATACAATCACATCGGCACCCTTACACAAAGGCACCCGCTTATCAAAAGCCCATAGATTGGACTTCACATCCCCCCATATCAAGTGCGCCTGTACAAGCGCCACCCTCACCGAATCCTGTGCCTTCACGGTCAAGGAGAAAGCAAACAGGAAACATAACATTCCGTAAAATACCTTCATCTTCAAAATATTATTCATTACTCAAAGAAAAGAATTTTTTCAACATCCCGACAGCCCTCGATTTCACGTTGTACACCGTTCGTATGCTCAACTGCATATTATCGGCAATTGCCTCTGCATCCAATCCTGTCAGGTAAAGTTTCATTACCTGCCCCTCCGGATCCGGAATACGCTCTACGTATTCCAACAGGGAAGTTGCCAGTTCACTCTCCAAGATGTCCTCAACGAAAGAGGTTTCTCGCTCCAGTACATCCCTGTATTTCTGCTCCACACCCAAATGACTCATGTGATTCTTGTACCTATTCTTTATTGCAACAAACAAAAACGCTTTTATCTTCATCAAACTATCAAAAACAACATCATGCCGCTCCCACAAATAACAAAATGCCTCTTGCACCGCATCCTCGGCAGACTCGAACGTGTTTGCGTACAAACGATTAGCATAAACATGGAGTTCCGTGAAAAACCTCGTGTAAATCATGGCAAAAGCCGAAGTGTCACGTTGATTAAAACGCGTTAACAAAAAGGCTGAATCATCATTCTGACAAACTTCCATGCATGAAGAATAAGATTATTTAGGCGAATTTACACAAAAATTTTGATTCTTTCCTAGATTGTTGAAAAATTACACCCTCGGGTAAATGCTGGTACAAGCTGGTACAATACAAAATCAACTTGCCTAGGTTTTGCGACAAAAATAAGGTCAACTTGCTTAGGTTTTGGAACAAAAATAAGGTCAACTTGCTTAGGTTTTGAAACAATTTGATATATTTGTAACTGGAAATCAATATATAATAAAACTATGTTTGAACGAGATATATTAGCTTCTCTAAAGCAATGGAAAAATGACACTCATCGTAAACCTTTAGTACTACGAGGTGCTAGACAAGTAGGCAAAACAACGTTAATCAACGAATTTGGAAAGGAGTTTGATAACTACCTCTACTTAAATCTCGAAAAAAAAGAAGCTCAAGACATTTTTGAATTATCCCTTCCTCTCAAAGATCTACTTCCCTTTATCTTTGCTCACTGTGGAAAGATCAAGCAAGCTGGAAATATATTAATATTTATTGATGAAATTCAAAATTCAGCAAAAGCTGTATCTTTATTGCGTTATTTTTATGAAGAATTACCGGAAATTCATGTAATTGCCGCTGGTTCTCTATTGGAGAATCTCGTTGATATTCATGTTTCTTTCCCCGTCGGACGGGTAGAATATCTCGCACTACGCCCATGTTCATTTCGAGAGTTCCTACGGGCAACAGGTGAAGAAGCCATGCTTCCTGTTTTAGAGCGTCCAGAGGTTTCGCTCGCCTTCCATGATCGTCTTTTAGGATTATTTAATCTCTACACGCTCATTGGTGGAATGCCCGAAGTCGTACAAATCTATGCTGAACGCAGAGATATTTTGGCATTAAATAAAATATACGAAACACTATTACAAGGCTATCGAGACGATGTGGAAAAATACACTCAAGGACGACAAATGCCTGATGTTGTACGTTTCCTATTAAAAGAAGGCTGGAACATGGCAGGACAAACCGTTACATTAGGACGCTTTGCCGGTTCAAATTATAACGCTCGAGAAATTGGCGAAGCCTTCCGTTTATTAGAAAAAGCCATGCTTACCGAACTCGTTTACCCCACGACCTCAACGGAAGTTCCCGCCATTCCTGAACAAAAACGAATGCCCAAACTAATATGGTTGGATACGGGTTTGGTAAACTATTCTGCACAAGTACAAAAAGAAGTTTTAGGTGCAAAAGATATTCTCGATGCTTGGCGAGGGAATATTGCAGAACATATTGTGGCACAAGAATTATTAACATTAACAGACAAAGTGAGTCAAAAACGTAATTTTTGGGTGCGGGGCAAAAGCGAATCTCCTGCAGAAGTAGATTTCATCTGGGTTCAAGACTCCATGATCTATCCTATCGAAGTAAAATCCGGTCATAACGCACATTTACGTTCTCTACATTCGTTTTTGGAACGTTCCCCACAAACCATTGCAATACGTGTATGGTCTCAACCCTACTCAATAGACACGATACAAACTGTAAAAGGGAAAATATGCAAGCTCATTAATTTACCCTTTTATCTGGTAGGACAAATTCCTCATATTTTAAAAAACATTTAATACCCCAAAAGTGAGGGGCTATCCCCTCCTCTCCCATCGTCGTTTCACCCACGCCACCGCCAGCGAACTGATCACCCCACCAACGATACTGAAAACTCCTGCCAACAAGTTGTCCGCCATCTGCGACAACACGGCGTTAAAACTCAACGTCGAAAACATTCCGATCAAAAAATAATTACCCATTTTGATAGTTTAAAATTTAAAGTTTAGAATTTAGAATGGGATTCACGCCTCCGACATGGATCCTATGCCGGAAACGTGAAAACTCGTTCCTCTCGCGAAATCACTCGATCGGGAACCATAAAATTTACAGCGTCATCACCTGGCTATCCGAAGCGCTCTTCCCGTTCTTCAACGTGGCGAAACAATACAGTTTCACGTTCTCGTGACTCCACTCCTCCGGGAGAGCGTAACTCGTGTTACCGTTCTCCCCACGGACTCGCAACGTCACCAGGCGGGCTCGTCCAAGTACCGTCTCGTACAACATGGCGTACACCACGTCATCGCTGAAGGCGTAACCGTTTTCCTCGTCCTGCATCTCCTGCATGAAAGAATACATCTTGTTCTCTTCCGAGTAAGTCACTTCCACTTTCGGCGGGTACAACATACCGGAAGCGCAGAGCAAGCGGTCGAGATCCACGGTTGCCACGTTCTTCTCGTCCACCGATACCCGGGCAATGTTCACCTTCACGAAAGCGTTCGCTGCCGAACCCTTACCGATCCCGGCAAAGCCTTTCCGGATCACCGGCAACAACTGCCGGGATAACTGCACCAGCGCTTTCATTCTCGCCCGTTGGGCCAGGATCTCCGGCGTCGGGTTGTCCTTCCGGGAGAACACCTTCGCCTTGGCGATGTTCTTCCCTCTCGTGTAACACAACGTGATGTTTCCCACTGATTTTCTTGCTTTTCCCAGTAAATACGAGTTAAATTCTGCCATAACTTTACAATTGAAAATTAAAAATTGAAAATTGAAAATGAACTTTACATGCCCGGGGCGGGCCCTGCCCCCGGAAGGTAAATTTTTAGTTCCTAACTTCTAGTTTTTATCTTGAAATTCGCTAAAGGCGAATTCCAACGCCGGACCCGGGTCGATCTTTCTCGGCGTGATCACCGAGTGACCCACCACGTCACGGATCGGGTAAGTCTCTTCCAGCAGGCTACAGACCTCCCGTAACACCCGGACCTGCCTTGCCGTGTAGCAATGCCAGTACGTCGGGCGATCACCGGAACAGTCCGTGTAAACCTCTTCTGGCGGTACCACCCGGCCACACTCCGCAATAAATAGATTCCCAGCGAACCGGAGTTTCCCGAGGTTATCCAGCTCTATCCCGATCGAGTAACGGTTCAACCCGCCACGCCCGGCGTACCAGCTCTTCCCCGCGTGCCACGCCTCGATGTTGAAAGGAACCAGCTGGAACACCTCCCCCTCCCGACCGATCACCACGTGAGCCGAGGCCGAAACGTCCGGGCGGGTCAGGAAAAGTGCGGAACTCTCGGCACTCGTTCCCGCCGTGTAGTGCAGCACGATCATGTCCGGCCCCTCCAAACGCCGGGTGTTCTTCGCGCTCACCAGGTGAACCACCCCGCCACCCATCAAACGATGGTTGACAATTGAAAATGGAGAATTGAAAATTGAAATTCCCATGAATAAAAATTTAATTAATCAAGTTTTTACCTTTTACTTTTTCCAACTTTTAGTTTTTACTTTTTAGCTTTTACCTTAAAAATCGCCTCCGCCATTTTTTCCCCGCTCCTTCCCACCACGTAACCGCCTAGGCCGATTTCCAGCAAATCCCAAAAGCGGGAAGTATCGGAAAGGATGGGCAGCGTCGTGAACGTCCCCACGAGGACGATCAAGGCGAACACCAGCATCACCAGTGGCCGCCACGATCGCTGCAACCAGTTCCCCCGGGCCTCTTCCACCACGGCTGCCGAACGGGACCGGGCCATCTCCTTCTCGTGTTCCGCCAGCAATCCCAGCAAGTCCACTTGCAGTTGTCGCTTCTCCCTCGCCGGGAGTGTCAGGCGGTCGATCACCTCGCCAACCGCCCCGACCACGTTCTTCACTCCTTCCAAAGTCGTAAAGCCGTGACGATACAATTCTTCACCTCTGCCGCGAGGTAAAACTTCTTGTTACCCACCTTCCTCTCCGGGATAAGGAGTTGTTTCTCGTAACGCCGTAATGTTTGCCTGGATATTTGCATCGCCCGGCACAACTCCTCGGCATCCATCAACCTGTAGGAAGCATTTGATGCCGCCTCGATTGCCAGTCGAACCTCTTCCCGCAATTTTCTTAATTCCTCAAGCACTTGCACGGGCACGTTCGCCGTTTCTTCTCTTTTACTTGTCTCTCTTTTTGCCATGTTTTTATTATTAAAGTTACCCGTTCCCTTTTATCATCGCCCGCGTCTCCCTCGTAACGACACGCCCGGAACAGCTAAACGCCTCGTCTTTTGTTCGTTTATAAAGTTTGAAAGTTTATAAGGTTCATAAAGTAATCCTTCAACCGGAAATCACCCAATCCCTGAATTTTTAAATTTAAAATCTAAAATCAGTAAGGCCCCGTGCGGCTGGAATCTAAAATCATAAATCTAAAATCATTAAATTCTTACGTGTTGGCTCGGCGAATAAGCCTTCCCATCCTTTTCCCGAAAGAAACAATACAAATGGGCTGCCGTTCCCCGTTTACGCTGCAAACGGAAAGTGGCTTTCCCGTCACCCCTTGTCTCCCCGCTCGTCTTGACTAACTCCGGGGAAAACGAACGATCGGCATAAAGCACGGCAACCATGAACTTATCCTCTTTTCCCGCAGAAGGAAGATCTTCCTCCCGTTCCCACGCCACAGAAACCACATCCCCCTCATCAACACGCACCACGAGATGATTCACTTTTTGTAACCGACCGACCGTCAACTGCAACCGGGCAAAATCCCCAATCTTCCCGTCAGGCTTAAAAATCATCATGTTCAACTTCAAAAATAAATTATACCCGCTTTTCCCCGTTCCCTTTGTTGCCAAATACCACACCTTTCGTAATTCCGTCTCCGCCAAACGTCGGTAAAAACGTATTGCCACCCTCAAGCGGGAACGGCTTTCCCTCTGTTTTGACGTGTTCGCATCCGCATACCGTGCCGCCACACTCCTCACCCGTGTCACCGATCCCACCCGGTAGAAAATCGAATTCCCGATCTTTCCTCGAATATTCTCTTCTGTTATTGCCATCACTCGTTCGTTTTTAAAGTTTTCTTTGTTTTCTGATGCAAAGATAGAGCCTGCATCTTCGACATAAAACTCTAATTCACAAGCGACAGGATGTTTTCACAAATAACCTTTTACGTTTCATATTCGCTATAAATCCAAATCCCTCACTCGTGAACACACAACTCTCCCGATAAAAGAAAATCCCTGAACAGACCGTAGAACAAAGCGATGAACAACCGTCAAACATCCCCGGTAAAGAGGAGACAATCTCCCCTTTCTCCCGCATCAAAGACACCCACTGAACGTCTTTGATTCGTCTTTGATTCGAAAATGATACGTCATTAATCCCTAACTACATTGGATTCTCAACGGCAGAAGAATGGATATTACCCGATAGAATATCAAGCAACAATACTTGGGAGTTAATACAAACCAAGAAACTTACATCTCATGCAGATCAATATACCCTCACAAGAGACATTTTAAAGATAAAGAAAAGATTTATCGACGATAAAAATTAAATTTAAATCGGAAACATTAACATTTATACGTTAGAAAGGTGTATATTTATAGTGCCAAATTTCTCAGAAAGGTGATTTACCTTCCTTTATACATGGCATCACTACTATGATATACTGGAAATTTCAAGAGATAGTAAAGCCGCCGATGGCCGATTCACCAGGCCGATTGATGATTAAAGATGATAATTATAACTCCTGTTTACTGTTTTGCCGGGGAAGTTCAGGGAAGTGCAGCACTTGCAATAGGCGGGGACGATAGGCCCGCCCAATCGGGAACCATCGGTCACCGATTTTAACGCTGTTACCCACAAATGTATCGATGTAATGCCAGTTCAAGATGAAACTCTGGTGTACCCGGATAAACGTGTCGTCCGGCAAAGAGCGTTCCATCACCCCCAAACGATAAGAAATCGTCACCCGACTCCCGTCGATCGCGTGAAACTCGCTGTAACTGCCCGATCCCTCGACGTAAAGAATGTCCGCGTACAAAAGCCGCCGGCAATAATTCTCCCACCAAAGAAATATATGTCCCTCGCCGTAACGGGGTTCGCTTGAATGTATTAACGTGTTGGTCTTTTTGTTTTCCATAAATGATTGATTTTACACCTCGTAAAATCTGCCCCGGCGGCTGTAGCGATTATTGACATTCGCAAATAAACCCGGAAAACAAAAGACCAAACAGACATTGCCTAAGTCAAAATGTCACTTAAAACTATTCCAAATCAAAATGATAGTTCCCCCAACGGGAAATCTTCCCTTTTTTCTTTTTTACAGGAACGACTTTCATCCGCTTGATGACTTTTCCCTTTTTCACCTTGTAAAAAATTTCCCCACGACCGTGACGGGGACAGTAGTCGCTTTCAGCACTTCGCACATCCGACAAACGCAACTTACCCGTGTACCACGTTGCCTCCACCGGGTTATCGCCATTCCCGGGAAAAACGACATCAAGAGGGATTATTTCCCATGAATTCGCCCGTCGGAGCGAGAGTAAGTAGAGTTTATCGTCCCGGATTTCCCAGTACCCGATATATCCCCGCAAACGGAAACGCGTGAACTCACCCCGCAACAGGGGACGAATCCGGGCGTAAAGATTCGTGTTATATTGGAAAGGGTAATTCTCCAACTCGTAAGTCTTACCGTTCACGGTAATCTCATCGAAATCCTTGTTAACCCAAAAAGTAGCCGAACAGATAGCCTTACATCCCTTGCCCTCCCATGCTCTCACTTCCATCAACGGCGCATGTACCCGACCGCGTAACTTCACGTACTCCCATTCAGGCACAAGCTGCACGCACTCTTTCAATTCTTGTATGTAAGGATTGGAGTAATCATTCTCTACCCATTGTCCGTCATCGTCTCTTACTTGTCCGATAGCGGATTTATTCGACACCACTCGCACGGCAAGGCCGAGACTATCTATCGTCCCGTCAGGCCGGGGTGTCACCTGCACTTTGGCAAGCAAATATTTATTCGCCAATTCCGGAAAACAATCCCCGTTAAATAACATCGTGATTAAATTCCCGGCCTCTACATAGGAGAACGTTGATTCTCTCAGCTCGTTACGATACGTCGCTTTAGACATGATTCGTCCGTTTTCTACCCGGTATATCCATTCATCCTCGTAATCCGATCGAAATCCCAAAGCACCCTCATAAATACATTTTCCTCCTACCACATCCAGCTCCCCGCTAAACCACGAGGCAAAAACTTTTCCATCTTGCACATAATCATCAAAAATACCGCCTAAATCCATAAACACGACTTCATGATCATCAGAACGCATCGTACCATAGGTATCTTCGATCTTCTCCAAAAATAAGGAATCCTCCTGCAAACGCCACCACCCATAATACGCTGACGCATCCCGAATATAAGGAGGAGAATATACCCGATCGTACACCTTGGCCGCCAATGTTGAATCTGCGTTTAAAGGATTGGAATACATCCGGAAAGTATCCCTCTCGATAAGAACCATGCTCTGCCCGGAAACTTCCATCGGAACAAAAACACGAAAACAAGCTAAAAATATCCATGGAACAAACTTCAATTTTTTCATCACTCATAAATTATTGGTTAATAACAAATTATCCACATTACCCTTCTACAAGGACAACGTTCCAAACATCAGATATTCAAACTGGAGAACACGCACTTTGGTCGAATTGCCAAATTCAAATCTGTAACGCATCGGAACAATCCGATCTTTAAATCTTGCCAATGTGTAAGGGTCATACTCGTCGTATTTTATTTTGAACCAAAAACTGACGACCCGACGCCCTCTCCGGGTTTCCGTTTGCTGGTAGTCCAAAATTTCATATTTCACGCCTTTCATGTTCTCCACGTAACCTTTAGGGGGAAACGTACCCGGATAAGGATTATCATAGGTCATGCAAGAAATGACTGAATCCCCACACACTTGAATATAACCCGGAACATACAGCGTACCACCCTCACTGGTAAAAGGCCTAGGTATCATATCAATTCGATATTCCCGGCTATCTATTTTTGCATGAACAGCATTGGTCATCTCCTTTTTCGACAAACTTTTATGTAGCGAGGCGCATGATGATAAAAAAATCAAGATACCCGTTACCCAGAGTACAAGTAATTCTTTCTTCATAATCGCAAATTTTAAAGGTTAAAAAAAGGACCGCCCCTTGGATGAGTTTAGAGGCGGTCCCGATTCAACGTACTCCTCACACTTGCTATTTCTTCTTTTTCAGCATCTCGTCGATCTTCTTCTCCAAGTCTTTTCCCCGGAGATTTTTAGCCACAATACGGTTTTCACCATCGAGGATAAAGGTGCAGGGAATTCCCTTCACGCTATATGCGGTAGCAATCTCAGATTGCCCGCCTTTCAAGTCGGACACGTTTTTCCAATCGCTGCCATCCTGACCGATTGCCGACAACCAAGCCTGCCTGTTATCATCAATGGAAACACTGATGATCTCCAACCCTTTCGGGCGATAACGCTTATAGATCTTTATCAGGTTCACGTTCTCTGCCCGGCAGGGACCACACCAAGAAGCCCAAAAATCAACGACTTTCACTTTAGCTTTCGTCTCGTGCAGTGAAAGTACACCGCCATCCGCCAACGGGGCGCTGAAGTTGGGAGCGATTTCCCCCACAGCGACTTTTTTCATCATTTCCAGATCAGCTGCAATCTGTTTGCCGTAGGAAGTTGCTTTCGCCTTTTCACTCAGAGCATCATAACGTTCGGCTAATTTCACCTCATCCAGACTCTGCGGTAACTTCGAAGCGATCACAAATGCAGACACGGGAGAGTCGTTATGCTTCTTTATTAAGGCCAACTCGTCAGCCTCGACTTTCGCCACTATTTTTTTAAACTCCTGTTGCAATCTCTGTAATTGCGGGGGATTTGCCCGGGCTTGCATATCCAACTGTTGTTGGCTTTGTTTCAGATACTTATCTAAATCATAAAATTCTTTCCATACTTTCTGCGCTTCCCCGTCGCTCTCCACAATCAATTCGTTTGCGCCCATCGTGATCGTGTAGTTAGCGTTTTCCAGCATGAAAGAAGCCAGCACGGCATTCTTTTTTACCGGCATCAGATAAACCAATGTCATCTCAGGCATCCGACCTGTAAATTCGAAAACCCCATTCGTAACATCAGCTTCGCTAATATCAATCGTTCCTTTATCCATTTTGACAACCAACAGCAACTTACCATTGACCGTGTTGGCCAAACGTCCCTCAATTTTGTAGCCCTTATTCTGTGCCATCATGAACAGGACACAACCTAATAACATACATACTGTAAATAAAATCCTTTTCATCTTTTCCGCTTTTTGTTGTAGAGAAGTGACTGAAAGCCCGCCCGCCGTAACGAACGGGACTTTCAGCACTTCCGATATTCATGTTCTAATCCCGCTGTCTTGGGAGTTTCAACGCCGGTTCCTTCTCCGTCTTCGGGTTAGCCTTCTCGATCACCATGCCGTCCACGATCATCCCCGCGGGGTAAATCATCGAGGCCGGGTAAGCGTTCGGCAAGTAATTCATTACCTCTTCCTTCGAGGAGATGGCAACCAGCCTCAACAATTTTGTCAGCTCCGGCATACGGAAACCCGTGGTCCGGACACGGGTCTCTTTCCCGTCCTTCAAGTCCACCCGGTACACGACAAGTGCCGACCCGGAAATACCTCTCACGATGTAAGCACAAGATTGCCCGGCCGCTTTCGCCGCCTTGATCAACAACTTTTTCATCTTCTCGTGAGCAACGCCCTTTTCCGCCTGCACGTGGATCGTTCCCGTTCCCGTCACTAACGTCGGGCTTTGCGGTGACATGATGAAACGGGAACTACCCGTGGTCTCCGGAGCCTTCAACGCGGGGATCCGTCCGTTCAGCATTTTCTTGAACACGCCCTTTTCCACCAGCACCATTTCCGCTTCCGGCGTGACACCGTCCCCGTCCACCTCGTAATAACCGTATAGCGGGGTTCCGTTATATTCCTTCTTGTTCGTGTAGTTCTTCACCGTCAGGCGCTCGTCCATGATCTTCTGACCGAACTGATCCGCCAATCCCCGCCCCATAGGCATGAGAGAACGGGCCGCAATCAACCCGCCGCGATAAAGCAAGTTATTGGCCAAGATGGTTGCCACGGCACCACCCTCGAACAGGATCGGGCCATTGTAATATTCCGCCACGGGAGGAGCCGCTTTCAATTGCATCAATCCCTCGGCAAACGCTTTCACCCGCTCTTTCAACTCCTCCACCGAAGGAATCTCTGCCGGATTCAACAGGGAAAGAGAGAACGAATCCCCCAAGTTCGAACCGTCGTCACCTCGGACTTCCGCAGAAACCGTGACACTCACGTATCCACCCGGCTCTTTCAATTGTACCCCTTCCGTCGTCAGGCGGTACATATCCACCTCCATCCCGTTGATCGCCACGCTGGAATTATAAATCTCCTTGTATTCGTTGAACACGGCAGACACCTCGGTCACGAGCCGTTCCAAAACACCCTGATCAATCTTGTAGGCCTCCGGACGCTCTTGTACACGGGTAACCGCCGGGAGCGGTTGCATATCTGCCAACGCCGCCTCTTCCGAGGGAAGTGGGTTCTGTTGCAGGTAATTCATTTTCTGCGCCATCATACCCAAAGCGTACTTGTACATCATATCGGACGACTCCCACAACCCGCGGCGAATCACGTCATAGTCCACCTCCGAAGGCAATTGCGCGGGAGCGATCTGTTCCTGATACTGCACGTCACTGTTTCTCTGGTAATCACCAAGCAACACCTGCGTGCCGCCACTCATTTGCCACGGGGACACGTTCGAAAGCATTAATCCTCCCAACGAGGCCGCCATTTGAAAATGACGATAGCGGGCTATCGTGTACGAAATATAATAAGGTTTCGGCCCGTTAGGAAGAACTAAAGCTGCCTTGTTACGTTCCTGTTCGGAGCGCATCGCGGCAAAAATAACATCATCCGGATTATTCTCTTTCACCACTTCCGGTTTCGGGGAAGGCAGGATCGGGGCAATATCACGAGCCTGCGCCCGACGTTGCGTTTCGATCTTACTCACGAATATCGTGGGAGAGGATGCCGTCACGGGCACCCATCCCGACTCCGCGCCGCAAACACCCGTGAAAACGCTGGGCTTGTCTCCGGCAGCCGCGATATTGGAGAACATGGATAACGGGGTTCCGATCAGGTCCACCCCCCGCACCAACTGATCCGGGCGACCGTCCACGAACACCCGGTACACTTCCAAGGGAGTCACGTTGAAGGAGTTCAGACTTCCGCCCTCACCCGTGTACGTGAAACCGCTTGTCACGGTCCGGAAATAGTAACCGTACTCCTTCCCCTGCTTTTGAGCCTCTGCCACCAACATGGCCCGAAGTTCATCCTCCGTGTAGGGATGAGTGGTCTCTATGATCAAGTTGGATTGCCGGGAAACGGGGTCTCCCCCGCCGGAAGTACGACCGTGGCCATTACTTGACGGGAAACCATCCAGCGGAACCCGGCTCATCAAGAACTCTTTCAACACGCCATTCACCACGTTATCCACCCGGCGAGCTTTCACTCCCTCGTCATCATACACGTAATGACCGTACAAATCGGTATCGGCATAGCTTTTCAACAAAGGCGCGCAATACACTTGAAATTCAACAGGCAACACTTGCTCTCCCACCATCTTCTTGAAGGTTTGACCGCCCGATTTCAAGCGATGGCCTTCCAACCGATGGCCAAAGATCTCGTGAAAGAACACCCCACTGGCAGGACCGGACAGGATGGCGGGTCCCGTGTAAGGATCAGCCACCGGGGCATCGCGCAACGCCAGCAAGCGTTTGATCATGTCCCGTGCATCCGCGATCATCCGATCATTATCCGGTAAGTCATCGGGCGTGTAAGCAAAATAGTCTCTGTTCAAGGGCAGTTCCATCCCGTCAGCCGCTTTCAAAGAGGCCATCAACATCACCCGGGTAGCAATCCGGTTTTGTACCACCACGCTCCCCTCGCTATTCACGAAATAGGTGCGCAATACCTGAAAACTAAAACTGGCTGATCCCTCGCTTAACTCGGGGCAAGTTTTGAACACGGCGGAAACCTCGTTCAGGCGCTGTTCCCAAGCCCGCTTAATATCCATTTTCTGTCTCCCGGCAGCCAAGGGAGCCTCGTAATAACGTTCCATGGGAGCATCAGAGAAACACGGGGCTTTATCCTCGTCTGCCACGCTCACCGTGGCCCGGGTTTTCGCCTGATCGTACATATTACGGGCGAACTCGTAACGTTTCAACGTTTCCCGCCAAATCGCTTCCCGGATCGCATCCGTGGCATCATCATCCAAAGGCAAAACGACCCCTCGCGCTCCTTGCGCGTTAGGTCCGGCAAACCCTCCCTGCATATTATACTTGAAATTATCCAAATCTGGACTGCCCAACCGAACTTGTGGCACCAATGTCCTCATACGATTCTCGTTAGAGGTAGTCACGGCCCCGAATGAACTCACGACTGTTATCGTGCGGTCGTCCATCGCCCGCAAGTTCATGTAATAGGGGACACTTTCCTGTTTTTTCAGTTGCTCCATGCTATACGCCAGCTCCCGTTTCATCAGTTGCAGGAGACGATCCTCCTGCTCTTGAGCGAAAGCCCCGGAAAAACACAACAAGAGTATCCCGCTAAAAAAGAGTTTGGTAAAATGATTGATTTTTAGCATATCGATCTATTTGCAGGGGCCATCCGAAAAGTTCTATCTGTCGCGAAACAAACTCCTCCGGCCTTCGGCCACCTCCTCTATGAACAGAGGAGGAGCTGGTAACTCTTACCAAAGACGGTAAGCAACTCAGCTCTCCCTCTGTTTATAGAGGGAGTACCCCGAAGGGGGGAGGGAGTTAAAAAACAACTTTCCAGACTCCCCCTTTTTAATGATTCATCAAAATTGCTCAAGCGAGCATATCGAGATACCGTCCTCTACTTCAACTTAAAGAGAAGAATATCCCCCAAAGCAATCGCACAGTTTCCACCCGGGTCCGTTCCATCCTGTAAGGTAAACTTGATGTAGCGTACCCGCCGGGAACCTTCCGGGAATTTCAACAAAGTAACTTCTCCCGATCCGCGTCCCAGTTCATTGGTTTCAAAATAAGTGACATTCTGCCAATGACCTCCGTCCGTGGACACTTGAATGGAAATCTGAGAAGGCATGATGTATTGCATCCGTCGATCCATCATCGGGTGATACAAGGGTTGCGCGATCTTTATCCCGCTAATCTCTGTTTCCTCCAGCAATTCCATAGCCATCTCGTACTTACGAGGAACCGTATTAGACGTGGTGGTCCATGTTGTTTGATAATTATCATCCAACAAAGCATCCAAGTCGGCATAAAGATCCGAAGGAGAACAATTAACCTTACTCCCGTTGTCATACGTTTTCAAGGCTTCCGGTGCAATCAATTCCATCTCGGGAAGCGGGGAGTATCCCATGTATTCCATATATGGGGGTTCTTCGGATTCGAAATAAGGAATATTCCAACCACCATACCATTCGATTTTCAATCCCAACACATCCGGTTCGCTGGCCTTATCCAAAACTTGAAGACTCCTTCCTATATCACTCCGTAATTTGGGATAATCATTTTCTGTCGAATAAGTATACTTCGAATCCAAATACCGATTTTTCGCAAATATCAGCTTTTTCAAATTCGGACAATACAACACATCCTCAAAAGTTTCCATATCGTAATCAAACTCCAACTCTGTCACCCCCTCTACAAATTTCTCAAATTCCACTTCCTGTTCTTTCGTCTTGTTTGAATAACCATAACGACGTTCGATGGCATTTACAAATCCCGAACTGAAGATCTTCGTGTGGCTCAATGCCAGCGGATCAAACTCAATCTGATCCGGACAGCCTTCCACCCTTCCTTTCCGAAGCACATAAATCGTATCCGTCGGGTTCATGCTCACATCGTCGATCGTGATAAAAGCATTGTAACTCGTTTCCTTGTCAAACGTATAATATTGAATATCACCCCGTGTATCCTTGTATTGCAATTTAATCTCATCAATATTCTCATTCCATTGATCAGAAAAGAAAATCAATTTGTTTTTCAGGAAGTACGGTTTCACAACACCTCTCGTGAAGGCCAGCATGATCTCGTGCTCTCTCGTGTAAGGACGGCCATAGGTGGTTTCCACCAAAGACTCGTTACCCGAAAAATCTATGGCACTCACGTCAAAACGGTAAGTCCCGTTCGTCAAATTTTTCAGCTCGTAGGACTCGGCCGTACTGGGAAGTAATACCGAATCCTTCAGGTCTTCACATGACCATATCACCTTGATTTTATCAACGGTTGCATCCGTCCCGTTTATCCATTCCACAAGCAAACGTTCCCAGCCCGGAGTGGCATGAACCTCTGTACATTTTGCCACGTAACGGATCTTTCCGTCTCCGGCATAATCACTATACGTGTCTTCCAGGCTCTCACCACATCCCACCAACAACGCGGCAGCCGCAAATAGATTTATGATGTATTTTCTCTTTCTCATAACTTAATCCTTTTTCACATAAACTTCCAGTTCCTGTAACGTAAAATACTCTTGTAAATTACGATTTATCCCGTCTTCTTTTGACGTGTCAAACGTGTCGAGTACCAGCACTTTCAAATAACGATACTTGTTGTTTACAGGAGGAAATTGAATATCCACGTAAATCGGGTCCTTCGTTTCCAAATCATTCACGTCTTTAGGAGCCGACATTAGATCTGTTGTAAGATGCGACCATCTTTTGGTTACCGCCTCGCGTTTGGGATTCTGATCCAATTGCCCCAAGTAAACCCATCCTTCGTCATCCGGATCCGGGGAGGTACTATTGCCATATACCGAAATTTTGCACGGCACCTTGTCTTCGTAAGAACCAATCCACACATTTCCCCAAGTAGCCTGACCAACCGCATATTGAGCAAGTATCGGATAAAGACAATAAATACGAATCCATGCCGGAATTTTCTGTTCTCTCAAATCGAGAATCATCGGCTTTCCATAAGCATAAGGACCGGCAAGATAAGCTCCATAAACTTCCGTCCCCTGACGCGAATCTTTGTCTTCATAAGCGGAAGCGATCAAGCGCTCCAAACCTTTCAATTCCCCGTCAAAAAGATATTCCACTCCCGTCTTAGCCTTAGCACTCTCCCTCGACAAGCCGAAATCATTAAAGTCACTTGCAGACATCTTCCATTGCTCCGCCCGGAAGGCATCAATGTCCGGATAAATTTCCTGTCTTACACGGAAACCGTGAAAATCTTCCGTCCGAACAATGACCGTGTTACTTGATCTTTCCTGTTTCTGTATAAAATTAAGCGTATCTCCCTGTTGAGTAATCGGGAAACTGCTCATCAGAATCGTATCTTCCTTCTGTGTCAACGGATTTGTTCCCAAGTAAAAAACATGAACCATACCGGTAATCACCGAAGGACTCTTATAGATCACCTGAAAACCATTCCAGGAGGATCTTACCGTCAAATCATCGAAGAAAGACCAAGGCGCACTGTCCAATGTTGAAAATTGATAGTCCATTGCTCCCGATTCTTCGTTATTTTGATTAACAAAAGAGATCTGAGCCTTTATCCCCTCCTGACTTCTGGTAAAACCATCCAGCAAAACCGAGTCACCACTATATCCACAGGCTTTCAAAACATCCAATCCTTGCCAGTCCTTGTAACGGATATTCATGGCAAAGATGTCGCTATTATTCGGCAGGCGATAATGCATCATCGCCCCGCCCGCAACCGGAGTAAATTTGATCTCCAGTCCTTCCGTCAATGGTTCGAAAACCGAATCATCGTCCTCGCAGGCAAACAAAGCGAACACAAATAATAATAAGAAAATGGTATTTTTCATCATTCTATCTTTTTTAAGGATTAAAATTTACAAACGTAAATCCATCATTTATTTACCTCCCCATCCCGGGTTCTGTACCATTCCGGAAATCAGAATCTCTTCTGCATCAAACGGATCAAGATAATCCCGCGGGGCAATAAATTTATTACTGCTATATACCACAACCGGTCCCGTTTCATAGTTATAAAAGGCCTGATCCGTGGTCCCGATAACATTCCAGCCATATTGTTTTTCATTCATTGTCTGATGGGCTGTCAACCAGCGGCGAAGATCCCAGTACCGATGTCCCTCGAAAGCGAACTCAACGCTATACTCCTGATGAATAATATCCCGCATTCCGACTTTCGTGGTTACTTTTACCGGGTTGTTGGAATAACTTCCCCAAGCCTCTCTCACGGGTAGAATTCCGGCACGTTCACGAACCTTATCCAGCGGATCATACACCTTGCTATCCGGTTGATCCAAGTATTCATTCCAAGCCTCCGCCTGCATCAAGTAAACTTCAGCCAAACGGATGATAGCTGCCGTTTCATTTCCTTGCAGATTGTTAGCGTATCCCAAAGTATTAAACCACGAAAACAAATGTTTCTTTAACCAGTAACCGTTGATATTCTGCCATGAATTGCTGACAATAAAGTCATATTGCGTCCCCCATGGCTCTTCTCCTTTATGTGCCTTTACAAGAAAATTATAGTCCTTATCTACCGTATTCGTCCCTCGTTGCCAATACATCCTATCTCCCGCAATACAAGCATAGAACCGAGGTTCACGACGAAGATGAAGATTCACCACATCGATATTCATCGGAATGACACCCTCGTACACGGGGCTACTCTCGGAAGCCAATTTATAGCGATTGCTATAACTCCATGTAATATCAGCATCAATAGGTAACCCATTTGCCGTGTAGTACATTTCCACCATCTTCATGGAAGGAGAAAGACAGCCTAACGCCTGAGAGTCAAAATTATCATCATCACCGACTAACCGCGGCAAAATAAATTGATAAAATGGAGATGGATATTTCCATTCCAACAGGTATTCAGAATTGCTAAAGCGAGAGAACGACATATTCTCTATATCAGCCATCTTATTCAACAAATCGGTCTTTTTCCCGGTTGCTCCCGAGATTAAAGCCCGTCCGCCTTCTTCACACATTTCAGCTGCCTTATCAGCGGCTTCCGCAGCTAATAACCATTTATTTCGATCGTAAGTGGAATTAAAAAGCAATTCCCCGTTTTTGTTCCTAAAATCGGAATAAAATGCATTCCCGTTAAAAAGAGGAGAGGCAGCATAAAGCAACACTTTTGCTTTCAGTGCATACACCGCTTCGAGGCTGAACGTATGGCCGTAATTAGATATTCTTTGACTATGTTTTGGCACGTATTCCATGGACTCATCCAACAAATTAATGATTTCCTTGAAACAAGAGTCCACGTGTTGACGAGGTAATTGATAATCTTTCACCGGCAAATCTACCGGCATATTCTGTGGGATTAAACAAATAGGCCCGTAACGACGCACCAATTCGAAATAAACATACGCTTTCACCGCTTTCACATCTGCCTTCCACCAGTTACGATCTTCCTCACTCATATTATACGTATGATCCACATTTTCGAGGAAAATATTACAGTTTCGGATAACAACATACATCCTGTACCAGATTGACCCGTAAGGATTCTGAGACATCTGAAGGCCATCTGCAATCTTTAACCCGTCAAGATTGTACATGGTAGAGTTATGCAACGCCTGACACGTCACAAATTCATCCGCTCCAAGATAAGCCGTATTCACTCTAAAATCGGCAAATATATTGTTCAACTCGGCATAAAGCCCTTTCCACCAAAGCTCTACTTTCGTGCGCTGCTCAAAAAGCGATTCAATCGTTTCAATGTCTTTCTCCGGCACCATATCAAGGTAATTACACCCAGGGAGCAGAAGAATGCCACAAAGTATTGATAATAAATATTTTTTCATTGCTACATATATGTTTAAATTAGAAACTTAGGTTCAACCCGATCGACCATGTACGCTGAATCGGATAATTAAAACCATTGTCCCCCAACTCCACGTCCCATACCTTGAAGTTCGTGATCAAGAAGGGATTATTGACACGGGCATAGAATTTCACCGTTTGCATTCTCAACCTTTGCAGGAACTCCCGCGGAAGATTGTAAGCCAATTCAATAGAAGTACAACGCAAGAAACTACACTCCCGCATAAAATAGGTAGACCTCCGTTGTTCCGATCCTCCCCACTCTTCCTGTGGATTATGCACGATGATCGATTGTGTGGAAAGACGCGGCCAGAAAGGACGTTCCTTCATGTTATCGGCACTCCAGTGATCATCATAAATCGCTTTCAGCATAGCCCGGTTTTCCTCAAACGGACTAATCTTTTGGGGATTCATAAAGAAAGCCCGTTTCCCGGATCCTTGGAAAGCAAAACTAAACTCGATATTCTTGAAGTTAAAGAATCCGCTAAACCCGTAAATCACACGGGGAGTTGTCGGGAACCCGATGTACGTGGCATCGTTCACATCGATCACTCCATCCTTGTTTATATCACGGTAGCGGATGTCTCCCGGCATGATATCACCTCCTTGGGTAGGCGAATTATTGATCTCCGCCTGATCGCGGAAAAGACCTTCGGCAATATAACCGATCTGTTGTGACAGTTCATGTCCCTCTCTCCGCTGCCATGCCGGTTTACTAGTTGCTTCCTCGATCTTCCTGTAAGTAGCCTTGCTATACGTGAACGTACCATTCAAGATCATCCAAAGATCCGGGGTAAAGGCATGTTGCACCTTACCCGAGAGGTCAATACCCCGAGAGCGAGCCTTGCCCACGTTTCCAATTTGCGGTTGTTCCAAACCGGTAGTTGATGGCATCGTATAGCGATAGTCCAAGATATTATGGCGAATTTCCTGATAAATATCGGCATTAAGCTCCACGATTCCTCCAAAAAATTTGGTCTCGATACCGATATTACTCTGTTCAGCAATTTCCCACGTGAGCTTCTCATTAGGATAAGAAGCCACAAAAGGCCTTGATATATTATTCCCACTTGGGGAGGGATCTAACGCACTGTCATTTTTCAATAAAGGTAAATGGGTAAAACGCGGGTCCTTGATAACACCGTCATTTCCGACCTTACCCCACGAGAAACGGAATTTCAAGAAAGAGAGCCAATGAGCCGTGTGGTCGGCAAGAAATTTCTCTTTGGATGCAATCCAAGCTGCCCCTAACGCAGGGAAGAAACCGAACTGATGATCTTTGGCAAAACGTTCGGAACCGTTATACCCGAAACTGGCCTCTGCAAAATATTTGTCCCTCCATCCATAAGTTCCGCGCATGGACACGCCCATATTCCGGTTTGGAATACCATCTAGCACAGATGCTGTTTGAGAAGTAGTAGTTTCCTGCAAATTAAACACAACGGTCAGACTGGTCTGATGTTCTCCCCAAGCTGCCACATGCAGCCCCCGTACCTCGTAACTCATCTGCGTAGATTGAGAACTATTGGTATGCTTATCATCATTATCTTTCGCCAATGTCCTTGATGCCTCACTACTATTCAAAGCATTCAACTGATGTACTCCAGTTTCAAAATCATAATTCTTCAGAGAATACATATAAGGGGTTGTCTTATAAGCATTCGCATAGTACCCGGTTTGGTTCATGGAAACCGAAGCCCGTAACTCCAAACCTTTGAGAAGAGTAGAAAGATTGTGAATATACTCCGCACGGGCAACAGCCGAATAGCGACGACGATCCTTATATCCCTGATGCAATATCAAATAAGGATTGACAGTGCTTTGATCCACCGCACCGAAACGAAGATGCGGCCAATTGGATGACTCGTCCGCCGGATAAGTCGGGGCAAAATCCACCGGAGAGGCATTAAAAGCCAAGTAATATGCCTGCGATACATCAGCATAAGGACCGCGATATTTATCCAAGTTCGCTGAAGTGTTAATATTCAAACGAATTCCGGCACTCAAGTCGATATTCAGATTCGTACGGAAAGAGAACGTGCTATTCTCGATATTACACTTGAACTGGTTCAGACGATCAGTTTTTAACATCCCCTCATCACGGACGTAATTCACGGACGTGTAATATTGAACCAACCGGGAACCACCCCGGATATTCAAACCGGCACGGTGATTAATGGAGTAATTGTGGAACATGATGTCGTACCAGTCATTCGCCGGATACACCCAAGAAGGATATGAAGGAGAACCCGTGCGTTCGATGCGTTCCACGCTGTATTGCGGGGTGGCATCCGGGTTACGAGCCAACAACGCCTGATTGTACATCTTCATGTAATTGATGGGGTCTACCACCTCGATCTCCCTTGTCGGCATACTCAATACCGCCTCGTAACGAACAGAGGTGTAAACACTACCTTCCTGTCCTTTTTTGGAGGTAATCAAGATTACCCCGTTTGCCCCACGAGCCCCGTACATGGCAGTTGCCGATGCATCTTTCATCACACTGAAAGTCTCGATGTCTTCCGGTGTCATACGGGAAAGATCCAGCTTGGACGATTCCACCCCATCAATCAAAATTAAGGGATCGATATTGGCTTTGGATTGAAAGGAAGTAATACCACGAATGTAGAATTTGGTATTCATTTCTTCTTCCGTCAACGCACCGGGAATACCTCCCGTCTGCCATCCCACGATACCGGCAATTTTTCCGGCAAACTGGGAAGTCAAGTCACTACTTGAAGATTTCAAGGTTCTCGCATCCACGGTGGTAATAGCCGAAACCACACTCTCTTTCTTTTGCTCTCCGAAAGCCACAACGGTTACCTCCTCGATATTCTCGGCCGTGGGATTCAAACGAACGTTTAATTTCGTTTTCCCTTTGAGCGGCACTACCTCTGTCTTGTAACCAATGAAGGAAATCCGCAAGGCATCCTCCGGCCGGGTATTGATCGTGTAACGTCCCTCGGCATCCGTGGCCACTCCTTGAGTTGTTCCTTGGATAAGCACCGTAGCTCCGGGAATGGGATTCCCTTTTTCATCCACAACCCGCCCGGTCACTGCTACCAACTGTACCGGTTTTGCCTCCTTAACCACGATCACGACCCGATTTTTTTCGAGTACATAATCGTATGGACTGTCTTTCAACAACGTCTTCAAGGCCTCGTCCACGGAGACATCCTTCACTTCCAAGGTGAAGTGTCGGTTTTTATCTACCGCCCCGTTACTTTGGAAACCGTAATCAATACCCGTCTGGCGGTTAATTTCGGCAAGAATGGTTTCCAGCGTGGCATTTTTCATCGAAATGGTTACTTTCTTCTGGATGACCTGAAACACACAAGATGTCGCCCCGTACGTGTCCCTAGGTATAGCTCCTAGTGTTGTAAATACCAAGAATATATACAACACAATTTTTTTAGCGATAGAGATACCGCCCATGTGATTTTTTTGCATAAATTTGTCGTACTTATTTAATTAAATAGTAAATTCACTTTACTGTTTGATGGTCGCTATGGATAAAGGCTCAATTTTATACGATAGCGATTTTACCCTAAATTATCCTGCCTAGCGGGATAATTTTTTTACTTGTTGTTTTTTACTTCACGATGTAATGCCCCCTTTCTTTTATAAATTTACAATCCGTCATTTCTTCAAGGAATTGAATCACCTCGTCAATCGGAGTCTCTTTACTCAAATTCATGGTTATTTCAATCCGGGCCAGTTCCGTCCGGGCTTCAAACTCGACCCCGTACCAAGTTGAAATATCTTCCAGCACGAGATCCAAAGGCTTGTCCCGATAGCGGAACACGTTATTCAGCCACGCCATGGCATATTGCACGTCCACACGTTCCACTTTAATATCACCGGACCCCACGTTATAAGCGACCTGTTCTCCGGGAATGACTTGAATCTCATCACGACCGGGAGATTTAAAACCAATCTTCCCCTCGATCAACACGGTCTCGACTGTCTTTTGAGAACGTCCCTTCACGTTAAACCGGGTCCCGTAAACCCGGATTTTAGAACCGTCAATATTTACCACGAACGGTTGCCCCGACTTCGTCACATTAAAATAAGCCTCCCCCGACAATTCCACCTCCCGCAAATCCCCGACAAACTCTTCCGGGTATTTCAAACGACTCCCGGCATTTAGGGTTACTTCCGTCCCATCAGCAAGCGTCACGTTATACGTGAACCCGGCAGGGATGATCAGAGTGTTGTACGCAATTTCACGAGCAGTCCTTGCCGTATCATACATGATATGGTTATTCGCAATCTGAATGTTCGATTTCTGAACAACGGAATCCATCTTTTTCCCTTTCAGATTCAAACTATTCCCGTCCGCCAGAATCAATGTCGGCACGGCAAAATCGTGATCCATCTTGATCACGCTGACCACTTTTGTCACCTCAGGCACCTCTTCCTTTTCACGTACCCACAACGAGGCAAACACGAGCCCACAACACAGCACCGCCGCCACGGAACTCCCGCTCCAAATGATCCGACGGCGCATTCTCACACGACGCAGCCGCCGATCGAATCGCACCCCCGCGGCCTCAACCTCTTCATCCGAAGGGATTTTCACGTTATCCAGCATTTCTTCTATATCTTTTTCAGTTTTCATATCTATATCTTTTTACACATATATAAACTGAAACAGGAAAAACTACCGTAGAAAAGTGATTATTTTCAAAAAAGATTTACATTTGCACAAATAAATCTATATTGGATGTATGTCAAAACAGGACGATATAATCCTTTTGGAATCTTTTAATCGGCGAAACCCGAAAGCGTTTAGTATCGTTTATCGAATGATATATAGAGAATTATACCTATACGCAACCCACATTTTCAACCCGTTGAATCTTCCGGCAGAGGACGTTATCCAAGATATTTTCACCGATATATGGCTCCGGGAATCCGTCCAATTCTCGTCGATCCCTTACATCAAAACATTTTGCTTTATCGCGTTGAAGAATGCCTACAAAAATAAAATCAAGCATCTGGGATACCAGCAACGTTTCGAACTGGAGAGTAAAATTGAAAACGAATTTTCGGAAGACATCGAGCAAGTGGAATTATTTCATTCCCTGTACGAATCACTAAAATTCCTGCCCGACGATTACGCCACGGTTATCCGCATGTACCTCGAAGGCTGGAAACCCGAAGAAATCGCCACACAACTGGGCCTCGCCCTCCAAACCGTCTACAACAAACGCCGGGAGGCTATTCTTATTTTGCGGAAACATATGGTGAAGTAATTGTCCATAATTTATTGCAACCCTAATCAAAAAATGATTATCTTTACAACAAATTATATTGATATGACTATAAGAAATTGGATAAAACAACAAGAAAGCCTTGGTAAGCCCACATTCTCATATCGAGATGTAAAAGTCAATTTTAGTGACATGCCCGAACAACATATCATGAACGAGTTGTACCGTCTGTCAAGGCAAAAAATTATCCAATCAGTTTACAAAAGCTTTTATACCGTGATTCCGATACAATATTCAGTTCGTGGTATCGTTCCCCCCACTTATTATATCGACCAACTGATGGAATATCTCGCTAAACCTTATTATATCAGTTTACTCAGTGCAGCGGAAATTCATGGTGCAGCCCACCAGCGCCCTCAACGCTTCTCTGTCACGACTTTACGCCCCGTGGTAACAACATCTGCACGGAAAAACAACCTTATCGTTTGGAATTATAGAAAAGATATTCCCGAAAATTTACTTTGCAGCAAGAATTCCGAAACCGGGATAATTCATTATTCATCAGCTGAATTGACAGCTGTTGACCTCGTACAATTCGAGCATCAGATAGGAGGATTGTCCGTTGCCGCCACAGTTCTTTCTGAATTAGTAGAAACTATCGACTTCTCCAAAAACTCAAATACTTTATTTCAGACAGCCTCATTAACATCGATTCAACGACTCGGATATATATTGGATTATATACTGGAAGAGACAAAACAGGCCGAGATGCTGTATCAGCAATTATGTCTACTAAACAAAAAGCCCGGCTATACACCTCTTGCACATTGTCTGCCCATCCGTGGAAACAAACGAAACAACAAATGGAAAATTATTATTAATCAAACAATAGAAATAGACGATATATGATAAACAGATCAGCGATACAAGAATGGGGCGCACAAGTACCTTGGACGGACAATGCTCAAGTGGAACAGGATTTACTGATTTCACGTTGTCTCGTGGCTATTTTTAACGATAACTTTCTGCGAAATCAACTGGCTTTCCGTGGAGGTACGGCTCTTCATAAATTATATCTTTCCCCTCAGCCTCGATATAGTGAAGATATTGATCTGGTACAAATAACTGCCGGCCCCATAAAATCCATCATGTCCCGACTAGGCGAAGTTCTTGATTTTATGCCAAATAAAGTAACAAAACAGAAACGATATAATAACACCATGCTATTTCGTATGGAATCCGAAATACCTCCCGTCATGCCGATTCGTTTGAAACTGGAGATAAACTGCTTTGAGCATTTCACTGAAATGGGCCTGGTAGAAGTTCCTTTCTCGGTCGGAAATAAATGGTTTTCCGGTTCCTGTAAGATTACTACCTACCAATTTGCTGAATTATTGGGGACGAAATTACGTGCGCTCTATCAACGAAAGAAAGGGCGTGATTTATTTGATCTGTACGTTGCATTAAAACAAACGGATGTAAATCCAGATGACGTGATTCGCTGCTATCACAAGTATATGAGGTTTACAGTACAACAGCCACCCACCTACAAACAATTTATTCTCAACATGGAGGAGAAAATACAAGATCCAGATTTCCTTGGTGACTCACAATTATTACTGCGACCGGAGATTTCATTCAACCCCCAAGAGGCATATCTAGTTGTGAAAGAGAGGCTCATTGATAGACTTTCTTGGACCAGATAATATACTTATTGGGCCTCGCCCTCCAAACCGTCTATAACAAACGCCGGGGGGAGGCGATTCTTATTTTACGGAAACATATGGTGAAGTAATAAACTACTCACCTCGTTTGGGAACAAGGGATTTATGAAATTACATTATAGTAAAACTAATTTTACGTCCAAGCCCTTGAAATATCTTAAACAACGTGGAAAGCTGAATATCTGCATGTCCATTTTCGATACGGGAAATATAACTTTTTTTTGTTCCTATTTTAGCTGCAAGTTGCTCCTGCGTCATGCCCGCTTTCAAACGCTCCGCTTTTAATTGCTCCCCTATAATGAATGCCTCACAACCATTTTCAAATTCATTACGTTCTTCCGTCCCGATAGCACCAAAATCTTCCGTGATTAAATCCTCAATCGGAGTACATCCTATTGCTTTCAATTCATCATTACTCATCATTTTATTCTCCTTTCCTGTCTTTACTAGCAAAATATTCATTCATAATCCGTTTAGCTCGTTCTATCTCCCTGAGAGGTGCTTTCTGCGTTTTCTTCTGAAAACCATTAAACAATATCACCAAATTACCCTCGTCCATACAACAAAAAATTCGATAAATATTACCACCCTCTTCAACTCTAACTTCAAAAAGCCCATGCACCCCAACAACTGCCTTAAGAAATATCTCCGGGACCTGCTCTAACGTCATTATATAAATAAAAATCTGGTAGATTTTACGCAAAGTATTCCGAGATAAAGTCTTTTTGAAATCCTTAAAATAATTTGCATACGCTACTACTTGGCGAACATATTCTCTTTTTTCTGCCATAACAAGTATTTTTGCTTTTACAAAGATAACTAATTAGTGAACAAAAATCAATGATTCATCCGTTTTTATTATTAGAAAACATCAACAGGGATAAAACAGGGATAAGCCACCCTTTTACTATCGTTATAATCTCCCCCGCCCCTTTCATTGCCCTTTCATCGCCCTTTCATAACCCATTCCCAATATACCGGAAAGAGTACTGAAAGGACGGTATAATAGTCACGTGAGATTATTACAGTATTATCACGATGTTATTACGGGGTAAAAACTCTAATTCCAAGCAGGAGTACAAGGAGAACCTAAAGAGAACCTAAGGAGAAGTTACCCAAATAATCCCACTTATTCGAAGAACCCTCGAAGCTTACACGTAGCTCCCACATTCCACAATATTTAAGTTCTGTGAAAGCTTCGAATAAGCTCTGCTTAAGTGAGATAATCTCGGTTAGATTACCACTTTATCTGGGTTAGATTAGGATATAAATTGGGACTGTCCAAAACGGTTGAATTATCCCATTTTTATCGCAAATTTGCACTAAAAGGGAAATATATTGCACTATGGATTTCTATCAACTTATTAAAGAACCGTCGTACTTTGCTTGGTTTGACCCAACAGGATTTGACAGATGATACCGGTTTGAGTCCGCGGATCATCAAAAGTATAGAAACGGGAAAGCAAATATACAAGCGTTCTTACCAAGAGCGTTTACACCGTTTTCTGAGGAATAATTAAATATCACACCATGACAGAAGAAGAAAACAAACAACGGATGCACGATCTATTGGTAGAGATCGAAACCTTGGAAAAAGATAATTTCCCCATCAAGCAACAATGTACCGAGGCTATCGCCTGTCTCGAAAGAGCCCATGAAATGTTTGTCCAAAGAGCTACAAACGAAGGATATAGCTTACAGGATTATCGCTTAGGTGAAATAGAAATAAAGCAATACTCAGCCATGAAGCAGATGGCTATAAAAGGAGGACTCCCCCACGAACAATATGACCACCGTATCCGGGAAGTACGAGTCCGGCTATTCGGAGAACAAATGGTAAAAGATAATTTTGATTGACTTCATCAGCTCCCCGGAGAACCCCAACAAGGAGCTGATGATTTTTGCAACGCCTATTCTTCAACAATCTCTACTTTCAGACGATCCGGTTTTTCTTCGGTGATTTGCAGTTTCGTACCTTTAATTGCTACGCGAATCGCATCCCGGATACTCATTTTACCTTTCACGGCATTTACTTTCACGCTACCCGTCTTTGCCAAATCCGTCTCGATAAAACATCCCGTGGCATGAGCCAAAGCCTGTGCCGTTTCATCGAATCGCTGTGCCGGAATATCATACGGGATTTCAGTAATCGTATCCAGACATCCCCGACAGGGATGACGTAATGAATCTATACTCGTCGCTCTCAATGTATCAGTATTAGCCGACCTCAATCCGACCGTGACCGTAGATTTTGTTTCCGCATTCCCAGAAGCCTCGTTTTTTGTCTTATCCTTACAACCAAAGAATAATAATGTTCCAGCAACTAAAAGAATGAATAAATTTACTCGTTTCATTGTATTTACATTAAAAAATCAATCACTAAATCATCTAATCTTCCTGTTAATTCCGATTTATACTACAAATGTAATACGGAATTAGAGGAAAATGGTCGCATCAATTTCAAAAAATCATATATAAATTTTTCTCATTCCGCCAAAAATAAGGTTGCAGGCAGGGTCAGTTCATTCCCATCCATATCCCGAACCGTAACCGTCTTGGCCTTAACCATCCCGATAAACACGTCAATATTGGGTATCCCGGGGGGTACTTTATTGGTCGGTTTACCATCAAGAGCCGTCACCGTGTAGCCGGGGGCAATCTTTTCAAGGGCTTCCTTACCCCACACCGCCGTAATCTTGAGTTCCCCGTTAATCACGGCCGTGGTCACGGGACGTTGATCCCCTTCCCAAACGGCAGCACCCTCGTAGGCTGTAAAACTAAAACGTTTGTTCGGATAATCCAGTGTCAATTTACCGAGATCCGTGATTTTAAAACAAAGTAACAGATAGTCAATGCCACCTGTATATACCGGGATTCCAGAAAAAACTCCGTTCCCGATATGACATTCTTTCAATTCACCCCGATACAATTTATCCATACCTACCCGTCCCCCAAGCATAAGCGTGGTAGTTCCCTGCCCCTCTTCCACGCTATCGATAAGCCCGGCAGCTGTCCACTCCTCGAAACCTTTCACCGAAGGCAAACCAAAAGCCCCCATACTACTTCCACTATCAAATACCCCCGGAACATCGTATAACTCTTCCTTTCCACGCAATTTGAGTGCCAGCAAGGGAAGGCCATCCCATAGTTTCATCGGCATCCAATCTCCTTCCTCTCTGATAACCGATTTCTCGATCATGATGGTTTTCGTCTTCGCATCAAATGTTACGACAAAATCCGAAAAAGCATTAGCTCCCAAGATACCATCAACACCTATTGCACGAAGCCCCGGATTATTCCCGGGTAACACGATCGCTTCCAAGCTATCCGCTTTTACATCGCCGAAGACAAGCGAAGAAATTGTGGCATAAGACACATTCCCATCCATCCCCACGATATAGTTACTCGTCGAACGAAGAAACAATCCCGCCTCGCTAACCACCTTGTCCGAAATACAGGTCATTCCCGCCCCCGTGTCAAACAGGAAAGAGTATCCCCTACCATTTATGGACACGTTGACAACAGGTACACCATGAGAATCATTATAATTCAAGACCGAAGAAGTTACGATACTATCTTGCGTAGCAAGCGCCGCGTCAAGTAACAAAGGGTATAAACCCACGACTAAAAATAACAATACAGATTTGCTACATTTTTTACTTCTCCAAACCAAGTTCTTTGTTAACATCTTATTTCCCATATTTTTCTTTCATTTTTTGTCACTTCATATCTTTTACTTTTTTCTTTCTCATGATTACTTCTTCTATTTCACAGGAGCCAAATAATCTGCAGGACGAATGAGAAATCCCCACATAGAACCCAATTTATCTTGTTCTTCAAAACGATAATAACGAGTTTCATATATCCTATTCATCATCCGGTGATAGATTTTTATAACTTCCTTTTTCGTTAGTATATTAAACACGTTTTCAGACATCATAAGAGTACCACCAACAGCTTTTCCATCTCTATCAAAATAGACCTCAAAAACCAAAAGGCCAAATTCTTCTTTATCTTGGAGAATTTTTTGTACTTCTTTTACGCTCCCCTTACTCCAACTAAAAATGAGAGAATTCAATTCTCTTTCCCTCTCTTTAAGGAGAGTATCATCCTTCACAGAAGGTGCTAATTTTTCAAAGCCATATTGCAAGAATTTTCCCCCGACATAATACATAAATGTACTATCTCCCCAATGTTTAGTCAAGACCTTCTCAATTTTCACCTCTCGATCTACTTCCTGTGCATTCAAACAAATAGAGAAACATAATAAAGCGAACAAACTTATAATTAACTTCATAATTTTCAATATTATATATTAATAGTAATACATCTCAATTATCCAAGGAATAAAACTCGCATTAGATTGCCCACCCTCACCCTTCCATTTCGAAGAAAACATAAAAATCCTCTAGGAAGATAATTGAAAGAAAACTAATAACAAACACACTCTCAGCACCTGTTCATCAATTATAGCCTAAACCTTCCCTCTTTCCACTCCTTCTCTTTCCACTCCTTCCACTTCTTCTCACGTTCTTCCCGTATCTCTCTCAACTCCTGCCACTCGAAATTTTTCAATTCTTCTAAAAATTCTATCTCGCTGCCCATATCTACCATACACCGGATGCGAGTCGAATCCGGTGACAGATCATCCCATTTATAAAATTCCTTGTTTGAAGCCAAGATTTCCTCCACTACTGGCAAGGGCATTTTGTGTTTCATTATAGCATTATACATCTTTTTCAAATGCTTTTCCGTTATCTTATCACGTATTTCTTTACTGACATAAAAAAATACGGTTATAATATTTCCATGCCCATCAAGAACAAACTCTAACATCAAACCTCGATAAGTATTAAAAAGCCGACGAGGCCCAAACATGGGACGCGCTAGACCGGGCTCACACTTTTTAATAAACGGACGAATTTCTCGAGGAAGCACCGACCAACTCAACCAGTCCAACCACGCACTTTCTAAAGATCGCGAACGTATCACAATATAATGTCTGAATTTCTCTTTCGAGATCAATTGGTCATACCCTTCCACTCGATAGACACAACTATCTTTGCTTTCAATCCACGCTGTATCTTTCATCAAAACAAATTTCTGGGCTGAAAGGTGCTGCATTGCAAACAAAACAATCACCAAAAAAAATATTTTCCTCATATCTCTTTTTATCTAATTAATACCATACAAACGGCCACAAGCTAAAAATTAAAGACGGGGTACCATTAGGAGAATATTCAGTCCCCGTGTAAGCCTTAAATTTCTCTGCAAAACGATTAAATTCTGATACAAACTCTTCCTTACTAATCGCCCGTTCATAGACCCTACATAAAAAATTGATATAATCCATAACGAGAACCGTATCATCCACTCCATACAGGAACACACTCTCAACACCTGTTCATCAATTATAGCCTAAACCTTCCCTCTTTCCACTCCTTCTCTTCCCACTCCTTCCACTTCTTCTCACGTTCTTCCCGTATCTCTCTCAACTCCTGCCACTCGAAATTTTTCAATTCTTCTAAAAATTCTATCTCGCTGCCCATATCTACCATACACCCGATACGAGTCGAATCCGGTGACAGATCATCCCATTCATAAAATTTCTGGTGTGAAGCCAAGATTTCCTCCACTACTGGCAAGGGCATTTTGTGTTTCATTATAGCATTATACATCTTTTTCAGATGCTTTTCCGTTATCTTATCACGTATTTCTTTACTGACATAAAAAAATACGGTTATAATATTTCCATGCCCATCAAGAACAAACTCTAACATCAAACCTCTATAAGTATCAAAAAGCTGACGAGGCCCAAACATGGGACGCGGTAGACCGGGCTCACACTTTTTGATAAACGGACGAATTTCTCGAGGAAGCACCGACCAACTCAACCAGTCCAACCACGCACTTTCCAAAGATCGCGAACGTATCACAATATAATGTCTGAATTTCTCTTTCGAGATCAATTGGTCATACCCTTCCACTCGATAGACACAACTATCTTTGCTTTCAATCCACGCTGTATCTTTCATCAAAACAAATTTCTGGGCTGAAAGGTGCTGCATTGCAAACAAAACAATCACCAAAAAAAATATTTTCCTCATATCTCTTTTTATTTAATTAATGCCATACAAACGGCCACAAGCTAAAGATTAAAGACGGGACACCATTAGGAGAATATTCAGTCCCCGTGTAAGCCTTAAATTTTTCTGCAAAACGATTAAATTCTGATACAAACTCTTCCTTACTAATGGCCCGTTCATAGACCCTACATAAAAAATTGATATAATCCATAACGAGAACCGTATCCTTCACTCCATACAGGAAATGTAATTTACTCGCATCAGGGATCGCCCCCTGTTTTAGCCAAGCTTCAGCCATACTTATATCCATTATAAGGTATGCTTCAAATTCAATATTACGTTTAAAATCCGGTCGCATATAAGCCGAACCGCCACATAAACCGAATTGCAACTGATGTATCATTTCATGAATAATTATAGAAGGATCACCTAAAACTCGCTTTTCTTTTATCCTGATCACCCCGTCATTCCAATCTGCATATCCTTCTTTTATTTCCCCTGTTTTAGCTAAAACTATCCTCATCCTTATCTTTTTCAAATTCACAAGTGCGCGAATAACATCTCTTAACCGGGGAAATTCGATATTAACTACATTACAAATACTCTCACACATACGCACGAGATCCTCCTTCGGTATGCCCGGATCACTATTTATTATATCAAATAATGACAAGACCATACTCAACGAGACTTCCTCCGACTCGTAATAAAAAGAACTCTCACTTTCAATCGTTTCTTCTTCTGCTATATAATTTCCGTCATCGTAACATCCCACCAAGAAGACGGCTGACAATAGAATCCATATAATCCTTTTCAAACACTCTTTCGTAACCATAAATTTTTTACACTCGTTGCATCAATTCTATTGTATCAATCGCGTAATCGTGTTCCCCGTCAAATTTATAGTAATTCGGATTCATCATAATCTCCATTGCCCGCCGATAAAGCTCTTGTAGCATTTTGTTAGGTAAATTCACGTACACGGATGATGACATCGTGAATGTTACCGTCTGGATTTTACCGTCCGAATCGCAATAAAAAGCTATCCAAAAACTACCTCCCCCCTTATCTGCCGCCTCCTTTAAAATTTCTTTCAACTCCGGGGTTAACAATTTTGCCGCACACGAATCCCTCCATTCCGATCGTTGTGCCACATCTCCATCTGTCGGTTCTGCAACCCGCTCTACGGTAAACCACTTACCGAACAACTTGTTAAACTGCCTGATTTTTATCTCGTACACGTCTCCTTGTTCATCAAGAGGGGTTGCCTCAAACTTTTGCGCATACACGCCAGAAATACAAAAATAGATACCTAACAGTATTATAATTCTTTTCATAACTAGAAATTTACATTTTCAATTATTTAGATTTCAGTAGTTCCTCTATCTTTTTTGCCAATTCTTTCCCGCGAAGATTCTTAGCTACAATCCGATTGTTCTCGTCCAATAGTAACGTAAAAGGTATACTCCGTACACCATATATCCGGGCAATCTCCGAAGCCTGTCCTTTCAGGTCGGAACCGTTCAACCAAGGCAACCCATCCTCCATAATCGCCTGTACCCATTTAGATTTGTTATCATCCAAAGATACCCCCAATACTTCCAAGCCTTTATCATGATACTTCTTGTACAACCGGATCACGTTAGGATTTTCTGCCCGACAGGGACCACACCAAGATGCCCAGAAATCCACTAACTTCGCCTTGGCTTTAATTCCGTGCAACGAAATCGGCTTCCCTTCAGGACTATTCACCGTAAAATCCGGAGCCACTTTATCAACTGCCACTCGTCCGAGTTCCGACAATTGGGCGGCAATAATTCTCCCATAGACAGAACTCTTGGCTTGTTCACCCAATAAGTTATACAATTCCTGCAACTGTTCAACAGGAGCCTGCAACCCACAAGTCAATACGATATACGCGGCGGTACTGGTATTCGCATTCTCTTTCACGATCTCTGTTTGCCGTTTTTGCATATTCTGCATGAACTTCTGCGCTTGCCCGGAAAGAGCCTGAACCCGCATCTGGTTGGCATCCTCGTAGGCTGTCTTCATGTCAGATTGCAACTTTTGCTGTTGCTTTTTGGCCTCTCTTTGCAGCGCATTGAATTGATTAAAAACAGCTTGTTCCGTTCCTCCTTCCACTTCAATAGACTCCGCACCAATCTGTATTGAATAATCTGTATTCTCCAGCATTAACGGGATCATTCCCTGACGATCGGATGTCATGATCGTTGCCATCACGGGTTCCGGAACCTGTCCTTTAAATTCAAGATTCCCTTCCTTAAGTATCGATACTCCCAACACATTTACTGTCCCGTTCAGATTGGGAACGACCAAATAAAAAGTATCTTGTTGCAATTGCCCTAAATTACCCGTAATGTGGTAACCTTTTTGAGCATTGCATAGCCCCCAAAGGGCCATGCAAGCTATAAATAACATGATTCTTTTCATAATTATCCTTTTATCATCATTCACTAAAGGCGACAAAATCAGCCAAGATTATGCCAAAATTCGCATAATAAGCCTGATCGCTCACGGTTATTTTGACATACCTGATTTCTTTAGGCTGTTTCATACGAAGTAACGTGATCTCCCCCGCCGTATTCCCAATCTCGTTATCTTCATCAAAAGTAGCCCCTTCCCAAGATGCTTGATCTTTTGACACTAACACTTTCAGAAGGTTCGGACGGAAATTATGTTTCGTGTCCCATGGACTACTGATCGGGCTCGTCGCATCCTGCGCCACTTTAAATCCGGAAACGGTCTCCACCTTCCCCAAATCGATAAGCAATTCATGCTGCCGGAAAGAATTTATCTGCTGAGGATTCCATATCGTCGCCTGATTATTATCCAATAAAAATTCAGGATGAGCATTATACCCAGTCTGATCGGAAGGTAAAACCGTTATTCCCGCAGCCGTAAAATAGTGCAAGGTGGCAGGCACTTCCGAATGTCCTTGTTCTTTCAACACAGACAATGGATTCGGGAAATAATGCTTGTTATATCTCTCCACTTCCACTCCTTGCAATTCATGAAGCGCTTCCAAGGCAAACCGACTGGCTGCCGTATCCGCCAACACGCTCTGCTTAACAGCATCCTTATAGGCCTCGTATAAATACCGGTTCTTACCCAACACCACTTTTTTCAAGTTCGGGAAATAAAACAAGTCTTCCAATGTGGACAAGTCATAATCAAACTCCAACACCTCTACCGTGTTAATAAAGTTTTCATCCAATTCGTCAATGAAATAATGAGTTTGAATCTCCCGAACAAAATCACTATTAAACACCCGCTGATGTACATCTAACGGCAGGGAATTAAAAACAATATCCACTCCGGGAAGTTCTTGCAACTGCCCTTTCCGCTCCACCGCTACCTCCTTGTTTACATCAATGTTATCCACCACGTAATACCTTTGTTTCAGAATACTGTCCGTATCCGTCAATTCCAAGGTAACAAGCTCGTTCGGATTTGATTTCTTATAATACCGAAGGCTTGCTGCCGCTAAGGTATTTTGCCAGCGGTCAAAATAGAGAACCAGTTTATCCTCTCCCAACGGAAAGCATTTCGTCACAACCGGGGTAAACCCGTTCAACGCTTCATGCGCCATGGAAAACGGTCGCCCATAAGCCTCGGCCCCCAAAGAACGCCTTCCTTCTTTATCCACGGCATACACACGAAACGTGTATGTCACGTTACCCAAATTTTTAATTGTACAACTTTCCATATCTTTCGTCAAAAGCGAGTCTCCGGTCTGCTCTCCACCAACCCACTCTATCAAAATATTTTCCCGATTCGGGTCCAACGTATTTTTCCAAGAAACAACAACACTCTCCCATCCCAATTTCAACAAAACATCCGTACATTTTCCCGTGTAACGAATCCGACCATTACCCGCATACTCCTCCCACGTATCTTCTTGGTCTTCACACCCGGCAAAGATTCCGGCAAAGATTGCCGTCAAAACAATGATTATATATATTCTCTTCATAATTCATCTATTTATTATTTCCCGTATACTTCAACCTCATGCAAAGTCACCCGTTCCGTGGTATTCTCATAATATTGATTCGGTATTTTCTTGAAAACACTGTTAAATTCAACTTTGAAATACCTGTAGGGAGGATTATCAACAGAAAAATTAACCGTAAGGTAACATGGTTCAACGGCTTCCAGTTCACTGGTTGTCTTTATTTTCGTGGAATTGTCAACATCACCAGCACGTTGTATCCATGGAACCGCCGCTGTCAGCGACTGATAGAAATTACCCACTTTGACCCAAGAATTGTTATCATCTTTATCATTAGAGGCATATATCGTGACATCATTAGGCAACATCGTTCCATAACAGGTTACGAAAACAGACGGTTTTGTCATAGTATTCAGATTTAACATCCCGTACATTCTAATACTGGACACTTGCTTGGGTTCCTTAATATCCAAAATAAAATATTTCGGGGCATCCGGCTTATTCACCGCATAGGGGAGGGTTACAAAAGAATACATATTCGCCGGAGACAGCGTGTTACCCCAAGATTCTTGAAAAGCCAATTTCCGGGACCCTTTTACATCGCCATCAAAAAGATACTTCCAACCAACCATAAATCCTTGGTTATCGTTCTCCACGGACAAAGAGAACGGGTCTAACCATTCGAAATTCGATGGATCCAATTTTTCCACGTTATACGAGGCAATTCCCTCGTATATTTTCTGCATGGCCACATTTCCCCTGAAATCTTCCGTCTTCACGACAACCGTATTCATGTCTCTTTTTTGAGCCAAAGAATAATATTTCACATTCTCCCCGGCCTCAATGGCAAAAGTCTCCAGTAAAAGGGTATCTAATTCCTTTGTCATCGGATTTGTCCCGATAAAAAACACGTTACAAAGTCCGGTAGCCGCACAGGGAACTTTATATTTCACCTGGAATCCATCCCAATAAGGCAGCACTTCTATATTGTTAAAGAAAGCCACCGGACCGGAATCCTGCGTGTTGAAAGTAAACTCCATCGCTTTCGATGCCTCGTTACTCTGATTCAACAATGACACCCGTACCGGCACGTTATTTCGAGCCTCGTTAAACCCGTCAAGTACGAGAGAATCATAAGCATACGAGGCGATCTTGATCATTTTCTTTCCCTTATAATCTTCATACTCTGCTCTAACGGCAAAAATATCTGTATTTTCAGGTAAGGTGTAACGCATGATAGCCCCTCCCGGAATGGCCTCGAACGAAACATTTTCCTGGGGAATCGAAGCGTCAAAATAGGAATCGTTGTCCTCACAGGCAAACAATCCGAATATCAGTAATAATATCAAAATTGTATTTTTCATCATTCTATTTTTAAAAGATTAAAATCTACAATCAAAATCGTAAATCTAAAATTCATTTACCATCCGGGATTCTGCACGTACCCGGCAATCATAGCTTCTTCCGCCTTTATCGGGAAAAGATAATCCCGCGGAGCCACGAACTTCGCCTTATCCCATACAACCACCGGACCTTCGAAGTTATTATAGAACGTACGGGCATTCTCCCCCAAAACATTCCATCCCAAAAGTTTGTCATTCAATTCCAGATGAGCCAATTTCCAACGCCGCAAATCCCAGAACCGATGGCCCTCAAAAGCAAATTCTACAAAATTTTCCTGTTGAATAATCTCTCTCATTCCTTCTTTTGTCTCAATCTTATGTGGTTGAGAGGAATGTTCCTTCCAAGCAATTTCCACGTCGGGAATACCGGCACGCCTACGCACTTTGTTTAAAGATTCATACACCTTATCATCCGGTTTGCTCAAATACTCATTCCACGCCTCAGCCTGAATCAGATAAAGTTCTGCCAAACGGATCATCGGCCACCGACAATCGCCCAAACTACCGGTATTACTCGTATATTGATAAGTCTGTACCTCCGAACGAGAGAATTTCTTCACGTAATAACCGCACAAATTTTGCGGTTGAGAATACAACAAAAAAGACTCGTGAATTCCGAATGCCTCTCCCCGATAAGCTTGTACAAGCATATTCTTGTTCGCGGCAGGTCCGCGTTGCCAATAGCACCGATCGGCAGCCACGTTGGCATAGAAACGAGGCTCCCGTTTCAGATGTAGATTCAAAACATCCTCATTTAATGCCACAACATTCTGGTAATCATTGTTCACTTCCCGTCCCAATTTGTAACGATTGGCATAATCCCATTCCTTATCCATGTTCAAGGGAAGACCATTTTTGGTATAAAACATCTCAACCATCTTCATACTCGGAGCCACACATCCGGTCAATAACGCATCCCGATCCGAATGACCTTCGGGGAAAAGAGGTAATGTGAACATGATATACGAATTCATTATCGAAGCATTTCCGGTTAGGAAAACAGCTTCCTCGCCCTCGTAATTCGGTTCCCAGATCGACATTTCAATATCTCGCATCTGATTCAACAACTTGGTTGCCTTATTTCCTTCACCCGTCTTTAATTTATATCCCCGACTTTCACACATCTCCACCGCAGCATCTGCAGCCTCCGCCGCCCGTTTCCATTTTTCCGGATCGTATTCCGTACTGAACAACTGTTCTCCCTTTTTTCCCTTAAAATTCACGTAATACTCATTCCCGTTGAAAAGAGGTGATGCTTGATAAAGTAACACGCGGGCTTTTAATGCCATCGCACCTTCCTTGCTCAAGAAGAGTTTATGAGAAATTAATCTCTCTTTACCATATAACAAATCCGGAATCGCCTCATCCAGTAAACGAACGACCTCATTAAAACAAGTATCCACGTGCGAGCGAGGGATCTGCATTTCGGCCAAATCAGCATTCACGTCAATATTCTTCGGTACTAATACAATGGGGCCGTAACGTCTCATCAATTCAAAATAATAAAAAGCTTTTACGGCTATCGCCTCTGCTTTCCAATTTCTCTTCTCGGCAGCTGTCAAATCGTACACATTATCAATATTGGAAATAAACGTATTCAACATCCGGATCGAATAATAAGTTGTTGTCCAAATGTTTCCTAACGGATCCTGACTCATTTGCAGGCCATCCGCAATATTGAATAATTTAGCGATATTGTTATCCCGAAAATAATTCCCGGTAACGAATTCATCCGCCCCGACAACTCCTGCATTACCACCAAACCCGGTGAAAAAAGATCCAGCCATAAACTCTGTAGCCTGAGTCAACCATATATCAGCACTCGCCCTACGTTCGAAAATGGATTCAAACGTCTCCACGTCCTTTTCCGGCACCTGATCCAGATAATCGTCACAAGCCGTAAAAGCCAATGCAACAATCGCAATAACAGATATAAAATATTTTCTCATAATCATGATACATTAAAAGTTTACATTCAAACCAACCGAATAGGTTTTTTGTATCGGATAATTAAATCCATTTCCTCCTAACTCCACATCCCAAAGATCAAAGTTCGAGATTAAGAACGGGTTATTGGCACGCACATACACCTTTAAGTTCTTCAATGCCAATTTACGTGACCACTTTTTGGGAAGATTATATCCTAATTCCAACGACGTACAACGCAAGAAACGGCACTCTTTCAAAAAATAGGTACTCATTCGAGTTTCTTTATCTGTTGTATAATCTTCCTGTGGATTGTGAGCCGTGATACTCTTTGTCGATAACCGGGGCCATAACGGTCTTTCCGCCTGATTATCCACAGACCAGTGATCCTTATAAATCGCCGTCAGCAAAGCATGATTCCCATAAAAAGGAGAGATCGCTGCCGGATTAATAAAGAATCCTCGCTGTCCGGACCCTTGGAAAGCAAAACTGAATTCCAGTCCTTTGTAATTGATAAAACCATTAAATCCGTAAATGATACGGGGCGTTGTCGGAAAACCGATATGCACAGCATCTTTCACATCTATCACGCCATCGTCATTAATATCCCGGTAACGAATATCTCCCGGCATTAAATCTCCACCTTGAACCGGAGAGTTGTCGATCTCCATCTGGTCACGGAACAACCCCTCGGCAATATAACCGACCTGTTGCGAAATGTCGTGTCCCTTTTTCCATTGCCACTCCGGCTTATCGGCAGCTTCTTCGATTTCCCGATAGGTTGCTTTACTATAGGTAAACGTACCATTTAGAATTACCCAAAGATCCGAATTGAAAGCATGCTGAATCTTACCCGCAAAATCAAGCCCGCGAGATCGAACTTTACCAATATTATCCAATGGTTGGAGTCCCAGTCCCATCGCTTCCGGAATAACCGTACGGTTAGCCAACACGTTATGACGAACTTGTTGATAGATATCAACCGTAGCCTCAAACAAGCCATTAAAAAACTTGGTTTCAAGTCCCAGATTCGCCTGTTCTGCAATTTCCCAAGTCACATCATTATTTTGATAACCGGTGATTCTATATCTCGAAATCTGTCCTAATCCCGGACGGAACGAACCAGACGGTTGATCTTGCCCTATGCTCGGAAGATGCACGAAACGCGGGGTATTAATGATACCATCATTCCCGACTTTTCCATAAGATAATCTCAGTTTCAAAAATGACAACCATTTAGACGAACTCAATAAAAACGGCTCCTTGGAAACAACCCATGCACCTCCAACCGAAGGGAAGAATCCCATCCGATGATCCTTCGCAAAACGTTCTGAACCATTATAACCGAAACTACCTTCAAGATAATACCGTTCCTTGTATCCGTATGAAAGACGCATGGATAACCCTAGATTACGTCGACGGATACCGTCCAATACGCTATTGGGAGTAGACTGAAGGGACTCTTGTCCGGATAACACGGCCAAATAAGAAGTCGTGTGGTCTTTCCATGCCGCCGTGTGCAGAATCTTAATATTATAAGCCAGCTGATTCGATCCGGTTGTTGTTCCATTCCCCTTGGATAAAGTTCTTTTTCCCTCATCCGGATTTAATGCTTCTAAAGTATGTTTACCAGTAACATGATCATAATCTAACAAACTATAGTAGAAAGGCGTTGTCATGTATGGATTGGAATAATAACCGGCTTGACTGAAAGAAACATCTCCCCGGAATTCAAGTCCTTTCAACAGAAAAGAGAGATTCTGGATGTATTCCAAACGGTTTATCGTGGAAAAACGGCTCCGATCCACGTATCCCCGCTGGATCAAGGCGTACGGATTCTCGCTATCCCGCGACTTTCCAAAACGTAAATGCGGCCAATTGTACGTGTCATCAGCCGGGTAAGTCGGGGAAAAATCCACCGGATTAGCATAAAAAGCCAAAGAATAGGCTGTTTTTACATCTTCCAAAGGCCCATGGTAAGAATCGAGCGTGGTGAAAGAGTTTACAACCAATTTAATGCCTTTACTCAAATCGATATTCAAATTCAACCGAAAAGAAGTATTATTATTCTTAATATTCACCTTAAATTGATTCAATCGGTCGGTCTTCAACATCCCTTCATCCCGGTTATGATTAACGGAAGCATAGTACTGAATCACTTTTGATCCCCCACGAATGTTAATTCCCATGTGATGGTTTATCGAGAAATTTTTGAACAAGACATCGTACCAGTCATTGGTCGGATAAACGAAATCAGGATATTTCTTACTTCCTGTTCTGGAAATTCGCTCTGCCGAATATTTAGGAGTGGCATTAGGATCTCGGCTCAACAGAGCTTGATTATACATTTCCATCCACGTGATCGGGTCCACGACATCAATCTCATCTGTCGGCATCGTTGCTATCGCCTCATAACGAACAGAAGTATAGACCGAACCTTCCTGCCCTTTCTTGGTCGTCACTATAATTACCCCGTTTGCCCCCCTGGCACCATACATCGCCGTGGCAGAAGCATCCTTCATCACACTGAAAGTCTCAATATCTTCCGGATCAATACGGGCCAAATCCAACTTAGAGGCCTCCACCCCATCCAACAGAATCAGCGGATCAATATTTGCTCCCGATTGAAAAGAAGTAATACCGCGAATGTAAAACTTCGTATTCATTTCCTCCTCGGTCAAGGCTCCGGGAATACCTCCCTGTTGCCAACCAATCATACCGGCAATTTTCCCAGCAAACTGGGAGGTCAGATCACTATTGGAAGACTTCAACATGGAAGCATCCACTGTCGTAATGGCCGAAACCACACTCTCCTTTTTCTGCGTACCGAAAGCAACAACAGCAACCTCTTCGATATTTTCAACCGTTGGATTCAGTCGGACGTCGATTTTAGTCTTACCCTTGATTGGGATTACTTCATCCTTATACCCCACGAAGGTAATCTTCAGCACGTCATCCGGTTTGGCCTCGATTGAATACCGTCCTTCCATGTCCGAAGCGATACCCCGAGATGTTCCGTGAACAAGAATTGTAGCCCCGGGAATCGGGTTCCCATTCTCGTCAACGACCGTTCCCTTCACCATGATCAAGTCCTTCTGTTCTTCGGCAGTTTTATCTTTTTTTGTACTGATCAGGATTAAATCGCCCACGATCTGGTGGGAATACTTTGATCCTTTCAACAATACGGTCAAGGCAGAATCGACACTGACTTCCTTCACCTGAATCGAAAAACGTTCATTCGAAGTGGCATCCCGATTATCGCGGAAGCCATAAGCCAAACCCGTTTGTCTTTTAATTTCCGACAGGATATTTACTAAAGTCCTGTCCTTCAAGTTTAAAGTAACCTTCTTTTGATCTTGTTGTTGTACTTCTATAAATTCAGAAGCAAAAAGCTGTTTCGGGCAACACAACGTCGAAATAAACAACAAAAATATACCGACGGCAATTTTATTTGCCCCTGTTTTGATGATTTCCACTTTCTTTTTCATAAATTTGTGAGAAATTAGATGTAACGTTTTTACTTACGTCGTAATGAATGAACAACGACCAAAGGTTTCTGACCTGAGAAATCGAACCTTTTGGTGATGTTTTAAAAGGGAATCTTCTCTAAGAAGATTCTCTTTTTTGGTAAATATGAATTTACTCTATATAATATGCACCTCCTTCTGTTTTGATAGGTTTGTCAATAATCAGTCCTAAAGCACGCACCACCCACTCGACGGTAGATGACTTGTCAAACTCCAACGAGAAGGTTTGTTTTTCTAACCCCGGGGCAAGTTGAATCTCTACCCCGTACCACTGGGCAATGTCAAAAACAATTTTATCTAACCTTGCCCCATTATATTTAAAACTATTTCCCAACCAACCGACGTAATCCGCCGGATCTACATTTTCAGCACGCACCAATGAATCCTTCATGGAATAAAATACCCGTTGATTGGGAGTAATCTTAGTTTCTTTACCATTCGCCGTCATACCAATGCTCCCTTCCACCAAAACCGCCTCGGATAATGCCAGCTTTTCACAATAAAACAGGTTAAATCGCGTTCCGTAGACTCTCACTCGTGTATTCCCGGCTTTCACGACAAAGGGCTTACCAGATTTCTTTACCTCAAAATATGCCTCCCCGGAAAACTCCACTTCCCGTAAAGAATCCCGAAATTCATTCGGAAATCTTAATTCACTACCGGCATTCAAGGTCACAACAGAACTGTCAGCAAGTTTAACTTTATAGGTGAAACCTGCGGGAATAACAACCCGATTATAACGTATCGGTTTCTCGGCATCAATTATTTCTTCCGATAGCCCCGATTCCTTAACGATATACCCCACTTTCGCATCTTTCAAATCCAATGTCTCTAAAGATAAAATATCATGATCATTCTCCATGGTAATTAAAGTCGGCACTTTTATTTCGGTTAAAGCAATCGTGGGTATTTTCTTCTCCTCCAGTTTCTCTCCCCACGGTAACCATTGCGTCAAGGTAAAGAACACAAGTATTGCCGCAGCCACAGAGCCTCCTGCAGACCTCCATACACGCACCATTCGTTTCTTACGCCCCCGTCTCTTTATCTCGGTCAACATTCTTTTAACCGATTCTTTCTTATCGATCTTCGACACTTCATGAACAGATTCCACCATCTCTTCAACCTTACCCGAAGACATTTTTTCCCCAATCTCTCCAACCTCCCGAAAAGCAAGCCCCTCTTTTATATTCTCGGATTGCTTTATCGCCTCTTCGGCCATCTCCAAATCCTTTTTCTCAATATCGTTTTCACGTTTCCTCATATTTTCTGCAATAAACTTTATTAGCTTTTGTATATATATCAGTTTTCTCTCCCCATTTTTACCTAAGAAAATGAAAAAAATTACATTTAACAATGTTAAATATGAAATTCGAAACAAAAGAGGGTGCTTGATAAATATTATCCAATTACACAAAATCATATTTACATTTCAAAGTCTACCCGGAAATATCACTAACTTTGGCATAAAAATTAAGACTATGGCAACTACAATTATATTCAATGCTTGCATCATCACCATGAATGACGACATGGAGGTGATCAAAAACGGTTCCATCCGGGTGGAAGACAACCAGATAAAAGAGATCAGGGAAGGAAAGATCGAATTTTCCAACGCGGAGTATTTCGATGCGGAAGGCATGATCGTGATGCCCGGATTTATCAATACACATACTCACGTCCCCATGACCATGTTACGTGGGTATGCCGATGATCTCCCTCTCCACACTTGGCTGAACGAGCATATTTTCCCGGCAGAGGCACGTATGGTGACCCCGGAAAACGTGGCAGTTGCCGCCCGCTTTGCTTTTATCGAGATGATCAAGTCGGGAACCACGTGTTTCAACGACATGTACTTCTTTGAAGACATCATCGCCTCGGAAGCCAAAAAAGCGGGTATCCGGGCCGTCGTGGGGGAGTCCCTGATCGACTTCCCGACGCCGAGTTTTCACACGGTCGACGAAGGGGTGGCCCGCTGTGAATCCCTCGTTCAACAATGGTACGGGGACAGCTTGATTCATCCTACCATTTGCGCCCATTCTCCCTATACCTGTTCAAAAGAGACGCTACAAAAAGCCAAAGTCCTCTCCGAGAAATACAATATTCCTCTCCACATCCACGTGGCAGAAACCCGTAAAGAAGTGGAAGACCTCACGGCACAAACCGGGATGGCTCCGGCCGAATACCTTTACTCGATCGGATTGCTGGACAGAAACGTGATCGCGGCCCATTCCGTCTGGTTAAACCCGAAAGAGATTGAATTATACGCCCGAACCCGCACGTCCGTTGCCCACTGCCCGAAAAGTAATCTAAAACTGGCCAGTGGCATCGCCGACACGGATACATACATGAAAGCGGGTATTAACGTCAGCATCGGCACCGATGGCACGGCAAGCAACAACACGCTGGATATGGTGGAAGAAATGCGCTTCGCAGCCCTCCTTCCCAAAGGCTCCCTCTACAACCCGGAAGCCGTCAACGCCCGAACGGCATTACGAATGGCCACGATCAACGGGGCAAAAGCCCTCGGTATTCATCACCTCACGGGTTCACTTGAGGTCGGGAAACGAGCCGACTTGATCGTGATTCATGCCGATGCCAGCAATATGCTCCCGATCTACGACGTGTATTCAGCCATCGTTTATGCATCCAACAGCAAAAACATTCGTTCCAGCATGGTAAACGGGAAATGGATTATGCGCAACCGGGAGCTTATGAATATCAATAAAACGGAAACCATGGAGTCCATGAAACACATCGTTAACAGCCAGATTGACAACCGAAAATGATGACATGGAAATGAGTTTTTCATTTTCGAATTTCCATTTTCAATTCTCAATTATATTCGTTAGTTTTGCAAACCTTTTTACAAAGAAAGGAGTTTATAAATACTATAAACCCAATTAGATATGGAAAATAAAAATTATGGAGGACTCGACAGCGAGTTTACGGCATACGAAACTGCCGAGATTGTAGTATTACCTGTACCTTATGACGGGACAAGCACGTGGCTGAAAGGGGCAGATAAAGGTCCCGATGCAATTCTTGAAGCATCGGCTAACATGGAACTCTACGATATTGAAACGGATTCCGAAGTATATACTCATGGTATCGCAACCTTGGAACCGGTGACAGAGGCCTCATCTCCGGAAGCCATGTCTCAGGAAGTTGAAAAACAAGTTGACAAGATATTAACCGACAAAAAGTTCCCGGTGATCCTGGGAGGAGAGCATTCCGTTAGTATCGGTGCATTCCGGGCTTTCGCCAAACACTATGAAAAGTTCTCTGTCCTGCAGTTGGATGCACATTCCGATATGCGTAGCGAATACGAGGGATCGACCCACAACCACGCTTGTGTCATGGCTCGTGCCAAGGAAGTGGCAACCGTAGCTCAGGTAGGAATCAGAAGTTCTGCCATTGAAGAAAAAGAGAACATCATGCCGGACCGTATTTTCTATGCTCACGATTTACATGATGCCAAAGAAGGTAACAACTGGATGTACATGGTGTCCCAAAAATTACATGACAACGTGTATATCACGATTGACCTTGACGTTTTCGACCCGGCTATCCTTCCGGCTACAGGAACCCCGGAACCGGACGGACTCTATTACAGAGAAGTGCTGAACTTTCTGAAATTGATCAACGAACGTCACAACATTGTCGGTTTGGACGTGGTAGAACTTTGCCCCAACGAAGTTAACAAATCATCTGACTTCTTGGCTAGCAAACTGATCTACCAGATATTGAGCATAAAATATCAAAACCAATGAAATAATTTTAAATGACGAAATTGAGTCAATAAGGTCCTCATAATTGTACCTTATATTTTTAAGATAAATAGAATGGAAAAGAAAGATTTATTAAAAGACACTATCAAACACATCGACATCAAGTCGTATGACTCAACCCAATTGATCGACGCGATGCGCGATATGTCATTCACCTCTCGCGATACGGCCAGAGCAACCGATATTCTGATGATGATGGTCGGAGAGAAAGAGTGTACTAATATTCTTACCATTGCCGGAAGTACCAGTGCTGCCGGATGTATGCAGGTTTACGTGGATATGGTTCGTAACAAAATGGTTGACGTGGTTGTTTCTACCGGTGCGTCTATCATCGATATGGACTTATTCGAGGCCCTTGGTTACAAACACTACAAGGGACATCAGGATGTGCCTGACATGCAATTAAGAGAACTTTACATTGACCGTATTTACGATACGTTCATCGATGAAGAAGAATTACAGGCTTGCGACCACACAACTTACGAGATCGCTAACAATTTGGAGCCGCGTCCCTATTCATCACGCGAATTTATCTGGGAAATCGGTAAATGGTTACACGAAGGACACGCCGTGAAGAAAGACAGCTTGATCCAGACTTGCTACGAATGTGGAGTACCCATCTTCTGCCCCGCATTCTCTGATTGTAGTGCAGGATTCGGAATTGGTAAACACCAATGGGAACACCCCGACAAACACGTGTCGATCGACTCTGTAAAAGACTTTATCGAATTGACCCAGATCAAGATCAAGGCAGGAACAACCGGCTTGTTCATGGTAGGTGGTGGAACCCCGAAGAACTTCGCTCAAGACACCGTTGTTTGTGCTGAAATCCTCGGATTCGACGTACCGATGCACAAATACGCCATCCAGATCACCGTGGCCGATGTTCGCGACGGGGCTTGCTCTTCTTCTACCTTGAAAGAGGCTTGCTCTTGGGGTAAAGTTGACGTTACCTACGAACAAATGGTTTACGCTGAAGGAACCACCGTTATTCCCGCTATCGCAAGCTACGTTTACCACAACGGACCTTGGAAAGAGAGAGAATACAAAAACTGGAACAAATTATTCCAAAAATAATTACGACACGAGGGAAACGAAAGTTTCCCTCTTTCTTTTTTCCCCTCCTTACCGACAAACAGGTATATTACCAGTAACTTGCCTCGGGAATGCACTATACTCTCGTTAATATCTGAATCGTGAATTCATGATTCATCCACCACAAATGAACCAATCCCATCCGTCGACTTCTCGTTAAGTTCCCGTTGACTTCCCGTTAACTTACTAACGAGACTCCCTAGAGACTCCGGCACAAGTAACCGTCATCACCTCACTGTATTTCTACTCTTTCCTCCTTCGCAGGAAACGAGTCATTGAAATCGCTTGCTTATGGAAAATGAATAGCGGCAATGATACCCCGATAGCCAGCACGGCCAAAACAAAAGCGGTTGTCAATCCGTTGCGGAAAATCTCTACAATCAGGTTGGGGAGAATTTCCTCATCCTCCGTTCTCATGAAACGGATCAATGCCAAGATTGTCTTGTAAGCATACATTCCGGGAATCATGGGTAGCAATGAAGGGAAAGAAAAAACCTCTGCCGGGCAATGAATCAACCGGGCAAAATAAATACTGAACAAACCGATCGTAAACGAGGCACATAACGTGGAGGGGATTAAACCCAAGGCCGTGTGATTCAACAGGTAAAATCGAAGAGCGTGGCCCACGGCAGCCAACAAAGCCGAAATAAGAATCGCTTTCCTCGGGGGATTGGAAATCACGGCAAAACCGATAGCCGCTATCGCCGCAAAAATTCCATCAAGCAATACAGATAATACTAAATCCCAGTTCATAGCGTATCCAATCCTAAAATTAATAATGTTACCGACAACCCCAATGCAATACAAATTATAAGTATCGCCGCATTCACCGCACGAGACATACCTATCAGCACATGACCTCCCAAAATATCAATAATCGAATTAATCAAAGGTACCCCGGGGATCAGATAAAGGACACTGGAAGCCAAAGCTATATCCGGGGTCTTACCCCAACCGAAATAGGTCCCGGCCGAGGCGATAAACGAGGCAATAAAAGCCGATACAACGAAAACGACCATATGATTCACGTGGCGATTCATCATCTCCTGCCGTACCCAAAAACCCACGCAAGTCGCGGCACAAACCAGCATCATGGCAATCCCGTCTCCCCCGAACAAGCGACAGAATGCCGCGTTGGCCAAGGAAACCAAAACCAGCACCACCCAACGGGAAATGCGGGGTTCGTTCATCACCTCATGGTAATGAGCCGTTAACTCGCCCAACGACAGATGATGATCGTAAGCCTCCCAGCTCAAGGCACTTAACTCAGAAATCACTTGAAAGTTAATCGCCAAGGCAGGAATCTTTCGCACGTAAGTTCGCCGGATAGAATAATCTTCCGGGTGCTTGATCGTCATGGTAATATTTTTCTGAAAAATCGTCACGTCAATCCCATACCCAAACGACTCGGCAATACGGGAAACACTCCTCACGGCCCTCGCCGTGTGTACCCCGACTCCCATCATACTCGTGGTGTAATCCATCAAGAAATTCGAGAGTTCCTGAATATCAACCTTTCTTTCCATATTATTTAACTATCTACCCTAATTTTCCCCTCGTATTCGGGGCCGCAAATATACATCAAAATTCAAGAGAAAGTTGTATATTTACTCATCGAAACGGGAGATGGAAAACAGAAAAATTATTCATATCGACATGGACGCGTTCTACGCCTCTATCGAACAACGGGATCACCCGGAATACAGGGGAAAACCGCTTGTCGTGGGGCGTCCGGAGAAACGCGGGGTCGTGGCTGCCGCCAGCTACGAGGCTCGCCGTTATGGCATACGTTCTGCCATGTCGTCCATGAAAGCCAAACAGCTTTGTCCCGACCTCATTTTCGTCGGTTCTCACATGGAATACTATAAATCGGTATCCATGCAGATTCACGAAATATTCCACGAATACACGGACATGATCGAACCCCTTGCACTCGATGAGGCATTTCTAGACGTGACCAAGAACAAAAAAAACATCCCGTTAGCCGTCGATGTCGCCAGAGAAATCAAGAAAGAGATTAAAGAAAAACTAGGACTCGTGGCCTCCGCCGGGATCTCTTACAATAAATTCCTCGCCAAGATCGCATCCGATTACAAGAAACCCGACGGGCTTTACACCATACATCCTGACCGGGCCCCCGCTTTTATCTCCAAACTCCCGATCGAGGCATTCTGGGGTATCGGCAAAGTCACGGCTCGTAAAATGCACTCACTAGGCATACACACGGGGGCTGACCTCAAGAAATGTACACTGACATTCCTTACCCGCAATTTCGGAAAAGCCGGTACCTTGTATCACGATTTTGCCAATGGCATCGATCCCAGAATGGTTACCCCCGAACGAATCCGTAAATCCGTAGGCTGTGAAAGTACCTTCGAGAATGACTTGACGAACTATATCGCTGTCATCATAGAACTGTACCACGTGACAACGGAATTAATTCTCCGACTAGAAAAGTCTGATTTCAAAGGACATACCCTAACCTTGAAAATCAAATTCCACGATTTTACCCAAAAGACACGTAGTGTCACTATGGCACACGAGTTACGAACAAAACAGGATATTCTTCCCCTAGCCAAAAAATTACTCAAAGATTTAGAACTTACGCAATTTAGAATACGCCTTCTAGGTCTCTCTGTATCAAATCCTTTCGAAGAATTAACCACCGATGATCCTTTGCAATTAAGAATTAATTTTGATTAATTATGAAACCTTTACGTTCATGGGCCGTATATAGGCATATATTTTGAATGTAATCATAGTGTAACCGAAACTTAATACATAAGTGACAAGGTTACGATGACAAAACGATACCTTTGTATCGGATTTCAAAAGAGACTTCGATTTTTTTTCATAAATTTGTTATTGGTATTTTGGGTCCCCGCTGAGACAGCGCGGACCATTTTTATTTTAGCATAAATCCTAACTTTTGTCTCCCTGTATTCGTATATAAAAGTGTGTATCGAAAATTAATCGATATAACAGAAATTTAACTACTAATTTTTTTGTATATAAAGAAAAGCCGATACCTTTGTATCGGATTTCAAGAAAAGACTTCAATTTTTTTTCATAAATTTGTTATTGGTTGCCTCCTGCTGTGACAGCACGAGGCTTTTTTTCTTTCACCGATGCTAAACTAGCAAATCTTTTTTTACCCGCAAACATTTGCGTAAAATTTAATAGTGTTAAAAATCAGATTTTTATTAACACGCTGATTATCTGGCCAAGTAAAAATCACGTTAACATTTACACGACAGGAAATTTACAAAAAAAAAGATCGTGCCTGATTCATTTTAACAAATTCGGCACGACCTCTTTATTTTGTTATTATCTATCGAATTATTCCAAATAAGTATACCCGTACAATCCGGAACGATAATTCGACAAGAATTCCCGTCCTTCTTCTGCCGAGATAATTCCCTTTTTCACGGAAGAAGTTACCCATACCTCTACCGTACGAGCCATTCTTTTCGGCATAAATTGAACGTACTCCAACACGTCAGCCACCGTCTCTCCTTCAATCACCTTGTCGATCACGTAATCATCACCTTTCACTTTGATGTGGACGGCATTCGTGTCCCCGAACAGGTTATGCAGGTCACCAAGAATCTCTTGGTAGGCACCCACGAGGAATACCCCTAAATAATACGGTTCTTTATGATTCAACTCGTGTACCGGAAGATGGTACGAGAAATTACGCGTCGAGATAAAATTATCAATCTTCCCGTCAGAATCACAGGTAATATCCTGAATTGTTGCCGATTTAGTCGGCTGCTCGTTCAAACGAGAAATCGGTATAATCGGGAATATCTGGTCGATCGCCCATGAATCAGGCAAAGACTGGAATAACGAGAAATTACAGAAATATTTATCCGGCAACATCTTGGAGATTTTCTTCAACTCGTCCGGGGCATGTTTCGTGGCCACTGCCATGTCGTACACGTCTCTAGCCACGGACCAGAACAACCGTTCCACTTGCGCACGGGTGAACAAATCAATCAAGCCAAGATTAAACAAACCGAGAGCATCCTCCCGAATCTGCATGGCATCATGCCATGTCTCGATCAACCGGGGCTGATTCAGGTTCTCCCATAAATCATACAACTCTTTCACCAGCTCGTGAGCATTCTCGTCGATTTCCTCGTTTTCATCGAAAGCGGGCAAACTTGTACTGGCAAGTGCCTCGAAAATCAACACGGAGTGATGTGCCGTCAGAGAACGTCCCGACTCGGTGATAATATTCGGTTGCTCCAGATTATTCTTTTCGCAAGCATCTACCAACGCGGACACGGCATCATTCACGTACTCCTGAATCGAGTAGTTCATACTGTTCCCGCTCGTGGCCGAGCGTGTTCCATCGTAGTCTACACCTAAGCCCCCGCCAATATCCACGAAATGTATATTGTATCCTAAATTCTTCAATTGCACGTAGAACTGAGAGGCTTCCTTCAACGCCGTCTTGATACGCCGTATATTAGTCACCTGACTACCGATATGGAAATGGATTAACTTCAAGCAATCCGTCATCTTGTTCTTTTCCAGAATATCCATGGCTTCCAGCAACTCGCTCGAATTTACCCCGAACTTACTGACATCTCCTCCCGACTCTTCCCACTTGCCACTCCCGGAACTAGCCAGTTTTATACGGATCCCGATATTCGGGCGAATTTTCAAGCGTTTGGAGATTGTCGCGATATTTCTCAATTCGTTCAGTTTCTCGACAACCAAGTATATATTTCGTCCCATCTTCTGGGCCAAAAGAGCCAACTCGATATAATTCTCGTCCTTGTAACCGTTACAGATGATCATCGCATCGTCGTCAATATCAATCGACAACACCGCGTGCAATTCCGGTTTCGAGCCTGCCTCAAGACCAATGTTATACTTGGTCCCGTGACTGACAATCTCTTCCACCACCGGGCGCATCTGGTTCACTTTAATAGGATAAATGATAAAATTTTTCCCCGTGTAACCATATTCCGTTGCCGCGGCTTGAAAACAACTAGAGATTTTCTCGATCCGGTTATCAAGGATGTCCGGGAACCTTAACAACACGGGAGCCGATACATCCCGCACCTGAAGTTCCTCCATCAATTCCTTGATGTCAATTTTCGGTCCTCCGACTTTCGGCGTTACTGTAACGTGTCCCTTCTCGTTAATCGAAAAATAGTTCAGCCCCCAACCGTTAATATTGTACAGTTCTGCTGAATCGTCAATACTCCATTTTCTCATTTTTATTCTATAAGCTCATTAAGATTGATTGTCCCGCAAAGCTACAATATATTTTCAATATTATACGCTTAATCACCTAGGATTTCACGATTTTAGCCATTAGATTTCATGCTCCCCGGCATCATGACAGGCAGAACAACAATCCCATCAAACGACCTCACATTTTCTGGATCTCCTGAATACCGTCCCGATCTATCACCAAACGGTAACGCTTGTACTCGACCTGCTCCCCATGTAGCAATTGTATCAAGAAATTAAGGTAATATATCTTGTCTCCCATGATCGGGCCGTAATCCGCCTCTCCCCTTGGCACGTATAACTCGTAGTCCCGCTCATCCATTTTCTGAACGAAGCTCCCCACGTTAAAACGCAATATCTCGTTCACCCCGGCAATATCGTACTGGCTATATTCGCCAAGCGCCTCCGGATCGAGCTGCACCCATTTCCGGTAAAGAATAATTTTCTCCCCGCCATTCCGATTGTCCGCCTCCAACAAATCCGGACGGGCTCTTCGCTCGATAATCTCCTCCGGGACTTTTCTTTCCGAGATAAAATCCACCCCGTCCTTGATCCACCCGACCACTCTCTCGTTCATACTGATCGTTGTCTTCCGGTCAAAATAATTCTTCCCCAGCCGATGGGCAAAATAAAAACGCATCAACTCCTTAATCCGGTCCTTCAACATATAGCTCACCACCAAAGCCACGAACAACGGCATCGTGAAATTCCCGTATTTTTTCTGAAATGAAAAAGCTACCACCGTGGCAAATATCATGGAAAGTCCTGCCGCAATACTATAATATATCTGCTCCACCAGTACCCCATCTTTTTTCTTCGATGCCTTCAAGAACAAATCACTCTCCGCGTATTTCTTCAGCATCCCCCGCCGATAGATCACCGTCCGATTCCGATCCTTACTCTCCGGATCTGCCACGAGATAACCGTTCTGTTTCTTGTAATCAATCTCCGAATGTACCAAAGACAACAATAACTTCACCATCCGATCATAACATCCCGGATCCGTCGTCTTCAAGCCGTCCAGTAACTTGAACGTATGAAACTCCACCAGATTGGAAAGATACTCATCCCCGAAAGAGAAATAATTCAACGCCTCCCGGGGAATTCCCGGCACGTTAATAATGGACTTCAAATCCCGATACCGTTTCACGATCAATTGCACGTATTCAACATACCGATTGACCATCCCTTCCCGTTCACCACTTTCCACCTCATGATGAATCGTCTCTCCCGCCATCCCCCGAAGGGCACTTTTAAAAATGGATGTAAACATCTTGATCTGGTACTCGTAAGAGGCTAACGCATCCCTCGTCCCATCCGCCACCAAATGCAGGAACGCATCCTCCAAGAAAACGAAAGGCGTCCATTCGCCACTCGCAATCTCCTCCAACGTGTAGATCGGGGTGATCAAACGCACGTTGGACTTCACATCCCGGTAAAAAGCCTCCTTGGGATAAGTCGAGGCATTAATATCCAAACTATGAGGTACGAAAAACCACGTGTTCATCCTGAACTCGTTCTCCTCCGTGTCCCTATCGACATGGTAACCAACCTTACATTCCACGGAGTACCGATCATGCAACTTAACCTGAATATCTATCATATCATAAAATCACAACGCAAGATACGAAAAAAAGTATAATGAAAACAAAGTACCTCAAGCTAAAAGAACTCCTTCTTACAGCAGAATATTCTATAATTTTGAACCGTTTCGCACGATCATTCGTTAATTCATCTATTTAGGTATAATTCATACTGAATTATTTGCTTCCTGTTTTTTTAATACATAACTTTGCTATACTATAAATTTAAAATAAAAGAGCATGAACAAGCAACAAATAATTAAAGCCGTGGCAGAAAAAACCGATATGCCACGAAAAGACATTGCAAAAGTATTTTCTTCTATTTTCGAGACTATTTTAGAATGCTTGGAAAAAGAAGAATCAGTACGGTTAATGAACTTTGGTAGCCTTACCGTAAAGACTTACAAACCACGAAAAGGCTATAATCCATCTTCGAAAATAGTTGTTCAACTCCCGGAAAGAAAAGCCATCCGTTTTAAATTGGCCAAACGTGCAGCTTTAAAAAAGCTAAAATAATAATTGACAATATACGACCACTGAATTCTTTTTCTTTATAAAACAAAGGATTCAGTGTTTACCCTTCCCCCTCTCAAAGAGCGTTTATTCGTTCCTTGTTGTTAACACACGCCCCATCATTCCAAAATATTTCAATAACATTTGCCTCGCATGAATATTATTCGTAACTTTACGAATAGATAGTTTCCATTATAAAATCCTTTCAAAAATATAATCATGAAAGAATACAAAACATACGTACCGGTTGCACTTATCATCTTGATGTTCTTTTCTCTCATGATCTTTCACAAAGACATTGCCACCTACATCTCACAAAGTAAAATCGAACAATTATCCGACAACTCCAAGAAAAGCATCAGCGACACGATTGCACAAAAATACAACTATCACCATAACGGAAAGAGTTACGATTACACGTTCATTGAATTTGGTTCCACGGGCTGTCACTCTTGCCGCCAAATGGAAGAAGTCATGACAAAAATAAAAGCCGAATACAAGGGGAAAGTCAATGTAGTTTTTATGAACTTAATGGAACCAGAGAGCAAAAGATTCTTTGAATACTACGGTGTCGCCACAATTCCCACCCAAGTATTACTTGACAAGAAAGGGAAAGAGTTCTTCCGCCACACGGGTTTTTATTCAGCTGACGAACTATCGGCACACTTCACAGTGAAAAAGTAAACAAAGAAGATATAAATTCATTCACAAAAAAACAGACGCCCTGATGATCAGAGCGTCTACATTTTTGGTCGAGATGACTGGACTTGAACCAGCGGCCTCCACGTCCCGAACGTGGCGCGCTACCAACTGCGCTACATCTCGTTTCCGTTTTGCGAGGGCAAAGATAATAAAAGTATCAATTATAATCACTATATTTGTAAAAAATTTTATTGCATAAAATATTTTTCTTCAGAATGGACTCAATTAGACAAAATAAGGTTGGTCGCTTAATCCAACGAGACCTAAGCGAAATGTTTCAGAAAGAGTGTAAAGAATTCACCGCAGGTGCCATGTTATCCGTTACAGCAGTGCGAGTTAGCCCGGATATGTCATACGCCAGAGTTTACCTTAGTATCTTCCCTTCGAACCTGACGGAAAAGGTACTGGAGAGCTTGGCAGAAAAAAACAAAAGCATCCGTTTTATCCTCGGAAAAAAGATCGGCAAACAGACACGAATCATTCCGGAGCTTAAATTTTTCGTGGATGACAGCCTCGATTACATCGACAAAATCGATTCCCTGTTGAAACAATAGCCCGTATCCACGATGAATCTGTCGATATTCATTGCACGGAGATACCTGTTTTCAAAAAAGAAACAGAATGCCATAAACATCATTTCCATCATCAGCATGGTTGGTGTAGCGATTGGCACAACGGCTCTTATTGTCGTACTCTCCGTGTTCAACGGAATCGACACGCTCCTCACGGAAGCAACGGACAGTTTCACTCCGGATCTCACGATTTCCCCGACAAAAGGGAAATTCATCACGAAAGACTCCATTTTGATCGACCAACTGACCCAAATGCCGGAAGTCGCCTCCTGTGACCCCATCGTGGAAGAAAATTCACTTGTGAAATTCGGCGACAAATTGGTTCCGGTGGTCGTGAAGGGGGTAGACTCGACCTATGCCGAACACGTGAATATACTCCCTTCCATTGTTAGTGGCATCTACTCGCTCGAAAAGGACGGTAAACCTGCCGTCGTCATGGGCTATGGCATCGCGGCTGCTTTAAAAATCAGATTAGGAACGCTTTCTCCCGTTACATTCTACTACCCGGATCGAAAAGCGTCTTCCGCATCAAGCTCGGCACTAAACAGCCAGCAAATATACCCGCTCGGGATATTCTCCGCACAACAAGACATTGACGGTAAATACGTGATCACCGGACTAGAAACAGCAAGGGAGTTGTTCGGGGTTCCGGGACAAATCTCCAAAATAGAGATAAAATTAAAAGACCCCAATCAGATAGAATCATTAAAAGAAAAACTATCCGTCCAAATACAACCGACATACAAAGTCGAAAATAAATATGACCTGAACCGTTCCTTTTATGCCATGATGAAATCGGAAAAACTGGCCGTCTTCCTGATCTTGTTATTTATCCTGTTAATTGCCTCCTTCAATATCATCGGTTCCGTATCGATGCTAATTATTGACAAAAAAGAAGACATCGGGATTTATCAAGCTCTAGGGATGACCAAAGAAAAAATAATCTCGATTTTCAAGCTGGAAGGCAACCTGATTACCGGATTCGGAGCATTGATCGGTCTGGCATTAGGGACCATATTATGCCTGCTACAAGAATATTACGGGTTCATCACTCTCGGCAACGGGAGCTACATCGTCAGCGCTTACCCGGTGAAAGTCATCGCGTCGGATATTCTGATTATCATGATCACGGTGATTGCTATCGGTTACCTAGCCTCGCATTTCCCGGTAAAATACCTCGTGAACAAAATCGTCAAATCATAAATAAGGATCACGCTATGTATAAACTTTTAACGCTCTCACTTTTATCCCTAACGCTCACCCTACTCCCCTTGACCTCGAAAAGTCAGGAGAAAGAGCCTGTTGTTTTAATCGAAACAAATATGGGAAACTTAAAAGCAAAACTATACAACGACACCCCCTTACACCGGGATAACTTTATCCGGCTGGCAAAATCCGGCCACTACAACGGGACATTGTTCTACCGTGTCGTTAAAAACTTCGTGGTACAGGGAGGCTCTTCCGACAGTCGAAATGCCATAGCCGGACAAGCTATCGGCTACGGTAAAGGGGTCACGATTGACGCGGAAATCAAACCACACCATTATCACAAAAAAGGAGCCTTAGCCGCACCCCGCCAACCGGACCGGGTAAATGTCTTCAAAGAATCGGATATCGCCCAATTCTATTTCGTGGTCGGTAAGAAATACACGCCGGAAGAACTGGACAAAATCGAGAAATCAATAAACGTCCCCATTAAAAGAGCCATCCAGAAAAAATATTATACCCCGGAGAAAAAAGCCATTCTTGACACCTTGAGGGCTCAAAAGAAAGTACCTGAATTCCGGGCTATCGCGGAAAAGATCAAATCAGACATCAATTTCGAATGGGAAAACAACACGGACAAGCTCTACATGGATGATGAAAAAAGAAAGGCATATACCACGATAGGCGGGGTCCACCATTTGGATAAAGAGTACACGGTTTTCGGAGAACTGATCGAAGGTTTCGATGTACTGGATAAAATTGCCGCTCTTCCCACGGACAGGCAAGACCGCCCGTTCAAAGACGTCAGAATAATCAGTGTAAAAATAATAAAATAACATGATACCACGCAAATACTCCTTATTATGGAGGAATATCATCTGGGCAGGAGTAATCTTTTTCTTATGCGCTATTCCATCCGACTCGATTCCTGATCCGAAATTAAACATCCCCCACCTTGACAAGGTGGTACATTTCGGAATGTTCTTTATCATGTCGATATTCCTGTGCAGCGAACTCCGCTATCAGACTCGATTGTCTCTACGAAAAATCTACCTGATCGCCATCGGGTTCAGTTTCATCTACGGGGGACTTATCGAAGTTCTTCAATTCAAATATTTCAACCGGGGCGGAGACTGGTGGGACTTGTTTGCCGACGTTCTCGGGGGAGTGGCTGGTTGCCTGCTATACCCCACGGCGAAAAAACAGAAAGACAAGCTTGTTGATTATCTATACAAGAAACTAAAAAGCCGGAAAGAAGTATAACCACTCCGGGGAAAATCTCGTTCACTAAAATGGAATATAAAGATTCATAAATATGAAAACAATTACATTTAGAAACGGGGACCCAATGCCCCTCTTCGGGTTAGGAACCTATCAATCCAAGGCAAACGAACTACATGACGCCATCATTAGTGCGCTGAAAGACGGGTACAGGTTGATTGACTGTGCCGCCTATTATAAAAATGAAGAAATCATCGGGGCTGCCCTGCAAGAAACATTCACGTCCGGACTCGTGAAACGGGAAGAACTTTTCATCACATCCAAATTATGGAATAATAACCACGCCCCAGAACACGTGGAAGAGGCTCTTCGAAAGACTTTGCACGATCTCCGGCTGGACTACTTGGACCTGTACCTGATTCACTGGCCGATAGCACTGAAACACGACATTGAATACCCGCGACAAGCATCCGATTTACTTTCCCTCGAAGAATGTCCCCTCACGGAGACTTGGAAAGCGATGGAACAAATGCAGGCAAAAGGACTGTGCAGACATATCGGGGTCTCGAATTTCAGCATCCCGAAATTAAAAGAACTGATCGCCGTGGCGAAAAACAAGCCCGAAATGAATCAAGTAGAAATGCATCCTTACTTGCAACAAAATGAATTATTTCGATTCTGTCAGTCTGAAGGGATTTACTTGACGGCTTATTCCCCTCTTGGACGTAATTTGCCCATCAAAAACAAACCCGGCCTGACCAATGAACCGATTATTATCGATTTGGCAAAAAAATATAATTGCACTCCGGCACAAATTATCATTGCTTGGGGGGTACAACGAGGAATCGTGATTATCCCAAAATCAGTTCACCCGGAACGAATCAAAGAAAACATTAAATCACTGGACATCAACATTTCGCCAGAGGATATGACCAAAATTGCCACCCTCGACTCACACACCCGGATGACCGACGGCTCGGCTTGGATTTTCCCCGACGGACCGTACACGATGAAAAATATTTGGGATGAAAAATGAAGTTCTCAAAAGAATTGAAATGTATGAGACTTTTTTATTAACTTTGTCCACCAAAGATTTCAAATTTTGAGAAGATGTTAGACAAGATTAAACAACTCAGTGCTGAAATAGCCGGTTTTCAGGCGAAGAGCCTAGAAGAAGTAGAACAGTTCAGAATCAAGCATTTAAGCAAGAAAGGAACAATCGCTGCTCTCTTTGATGATTTTAAAACCGTTCCCGCGGATCAGAAAAAAGCCATGGGACAGGAATTAAATGAATTGAAGAACACGGCTCTGGCAAAAATCAACGAGTTGAAAGAGTTACTTTCTAACGCGGAAGAAGATTTAAGCGGTATTGACTTGACGATGCCGGGAGATCCTTTAAAACTAGGAACCCGTCACCCGTTAGCTATCGTGAAAAACGAGATTCTGGCCATCTTCAATAAACTTGGATTCACCATTTCCGAGGGACCGGAAATCGAGGACGACTGGCATAACTTCTCCGCATTGAACTTCCCGGAAGAACACCCGGCACGTGATATGCAGGATACATTCTTTATCAGTAAGAACCCGGACATCGTGCTACACACGCATACCTCATCCGTGCAAGTGCGAGACATGGAGGCTCATCGTCCCCCGATTCGGCTAGTTACTCCCGGAAGAGTATTCCGTAACGAGGCTATTTCGGCCCGGGCACATTGCATCTTCCACCAAATCGAAGCTCTTTACATCGACGAGAACGTTTCCTTCGCCGACTTAAAGCAAACCTTGACCTATTTCGCGAAAGAACTATTCGGACCGGACACGCAAATTCGTCTTCGTCCGTCATACTTCCCCTTCACGGAACCATCGGCAGAAATGGACGTATCGTGTACACTATGTCACGGAAAAGGTTGCAATGTTTGTAAAGGAACCGGATGGTTGGAAATCCTCGGGTGTGGAATGGTTGACCCCAATGTTTTGGAATTAAATGGTATAGACAAGGAAAAATATACCGGGTTCGCACTCGGTATGGGTATCGAGCGTATCACCATGCTAAAATACGGCATCAAGGATATACGTCTCTTTTTCGAAAACGACATCCGTTTCCTTGAACAGTTTTCGGCCGCAGGCAAATAATATATAAACACAACACAAGAGAGATGAGGATGTCGGTCACACGACTCCTCATTTTTTATTCTCAAACACCGGTTGCTATGAAGAATTTAGTCATTCTATTCCTGATCACCTTTTCATTCGGGGCTTTCGCTTGCTCTCCCGCCGATTCCGTGTACCGGAAAGATCAAACTTTGCTAAAACATTTCTTTGAATACGCCAATAAAAAGGAAATAGCTAAACTCCCGATCAACGAAAAAGTTGTCGCCATCGGACGCTATTTTCTCGAAACGCCTTACGTGGGAGGGACGTTGGACATCAATCCCCAAGAGAAGCTGGTTGTCAACCTGCGAGAATTTGACTGCGTGACTTTCGTCGATAATGTCATTGCCTTGGCACGCCTAGATAAATACGAAGAACAAAGTATTCCCCAATTCCAAAAGAATTTACAAGAGATTCGGTACCGGAACGGGAAGATCGTTGACTACACGTCACGCCTGCATTACTCTTCCGACTGGTTATACGAGATGACCTGCCTGAACCTTCTGGAAGACATCACGAAAGAAAAAGGAGGTATCCCCTTCCCCAACAAAGTATCCTTCATCTCCCAAAACTGGAAAAAGTACCCGGCACTAATACAGGATTCCACCCTCGTTACAAAAATAATTGATATTGAAAAGACTATTAACGGCAGGACATATTACTATATCCCGAAAGAAAAAGTACTCCCTTTTGCGGGACAAATCAAAACCGGGGATATTATACTGATCACCACGAAGAAAAAAGGACTCGACACAGCCCACGTGGGCATTGCCATTGAAAATGAGGGGCAAATATACCTGCTCCACGCCTCGGTTTCCGACAAAAAAGTGTCCGTCACGACAGAAACACTCCCCGATTATTTGCAACGAATCACGTCACATTCCGGCATAATGATCGGGCGTCTCATCAATTTTAAATCTAATTAACATCCATAAAACTGCGCAATACGTATATTTGGTAGAATTATTGTTATAAACTTTTACAAGAACACAAAATGTGATCGTGGAAATTGAATAGAAACCTAAAACAACGGAATATGAGAAGAATATTTATCGGAACACTTGTTGTGTTGACCATTGCTTTAATTAACGGATGTGCTAACCGGAAAATCACCCGGGTAGACCCGAATGAAACCATCGACCTTAGCGGACGTTGGAATGATAGTGACTCACGGCTTGTTTCCGAAGAAATGATCGGCGACCTGCTTACCTCAGCTTGGATTCCAAGATACTTGAAAGCAAACGACAAACGCCCCGTGGTGGTAGTCGGCCTCGTGGAGAACAAAAGTCACGAGCATATTAACTCGGAAACCTTCATTAAGGACGTGGAAAAAGCAATTATCCGAGATGGTAACATCCGTTTGGTTGTTGCCGGAGAGAAGCGGAATGAACTTCGAAAAGAAAGAGCCGAGCAACAAGATTACGCGTCACCGGAAACCACCAAAAAGTGGGGAAAAGAACTGGGTGCCGATTTCATCTTGCAAGGGACAATCAACAGCATCGTTGACTCGTACAAGAAACAAAAAGTCGTGACTTACCAGATCGACCTTCAACTCACGAACATCGAGACCAACGAGGTTGTCTGGATGGGTGACAAGAAGATCAAGAAACAAATCAGCGACCGGGTACTTTAATCAGTTTGTAAAGTTTATAAGGTTTATAAAGTAACTTCCCCAAAAGTTTAAGATTTTAAAAAGAAATGATAAATATTCATTATCCATACTTTAAAAGAAATAAAATCGGGATTCATAAACCTTATGGACCTTATAAACTTTATAAACCTTATAAACTCCTAGGACTTCTTCTCGTTTTTCTTTTCTCCGGATGCGCCACTTGGTACCAGCGAACGGCAGATTTCCAAGCAGCCGTCAACACGGGAAACTTCGAGAAAGCAAACAAACTCCTAGATAAAGATAAAAAACAAGCCACGGGTAAAAACCGCATCCTCTATTATCTCAACAAAGGATACGTGGAATTCATGCTCGGCAATCCCACCAACAGCAATCAATACTTCGAGACCGCCGAGAACCTGATTGACGAGTATCACAGTAATGTCGGGGCTGAAGCCGCGGCATTGGTGACCAACCCGGAAGCACGCCCCTACCGACCGGAAGATTTCGAGGTCATCATGATTAACTTCTACAAGGCCTTGAACTACATTGATCTGAATGACATGGAAGGCGCCTTGGTCGAGGTTCGTAAAATCAACATCAAACTCAACCAGCTAAACGACAAGTATCCCGATAACAAGAACCGGTATCAACGAGATGCTTTCGCTCATCTACTAATGGGCCTGATCTACGATGCCACGGGAGATTACAACAATGCGTTTATCGCCTATCGAAATGCCTACGAGGTCTACCAGTCCGACTATATTAAAAACTTCGGTGTGAAAACCCCGGAACAACTAAAACAGGACTTGATGCGTACCGCCTATAATTGTGGTTTTACAGCTGAATTAAAACAATACGAGAAAGAATTCAACACGACATACACCCATTCCCCGACACCCACGGACGGGCAACTCGTGTTTTTCTGGCTAAACGGTATGGGGCCGGTAAAGGCAGAATGGAGCATAAATTTTGTCAAACAAAAAAGAGGAGACGGAGCGATTGTATTCCACAACGAATCCCTCGGACTTACCTTCCCTTTCTTCTTCGGCTCGGGATACAGTGATGATGAAAAACAAAGCATTGCCGATCTGCAAACCCTGCGTGTCGCGTTCCCCAAATACATGGAACGTCCCCCACTTTATGCCACGGGAACTCTCGTGACGGACAATCACTCGTACCCGTTGGAACTTGCCGAAAATATCAATGAAATTGCATTCAAAACCTTACGGGACCGAATGGTACGGGAATTTTCAAATTCTCTTCTTCGGGTAGCCGCCAAAAAAGGACTGGAATACTCTGCCCGTAAGCAAAACGAATGGCTAGGCTTTGCCGTCGGTATCGCTAACAGCCTCACCGAAAAAGCCGATACCCGCAACTGGCAAACACTACCTTACTCGATTTCCTACACCCGACTGCCCCTATCTGCCGGTACCAATAACCTCACACTACGTCTGAATGCCCGAAACGGCTCCCAGCACACCGAACAATTCTCCATCGAAGGCGGAGGACGTAAAACCCGTTTTCACGTATTCCAAACAATGGATTCCAGACAATAATAAAACACCCCTCACCTTACGACCGTAAAATGAGGGGAGTCTAAATTATAGACTACAAAATTTATTTCTTCATAATCTCTCCGAAATACTTGTAGAATAATGGAATTGTCGTGATTCCGTTAAAGAATTGCTCCAACGGATAGTTCTCGTTCGGAGAATGGATAGCATCGGAACCTAACCCAAAGCCCATCAGTACTGACTTGATTCCCAGCACTTCCTCGAAAGTGGCAATAATTGGAATACTACCACCGGAACGAACCGGAACGGGTTGTTTTCCATACACTTCTTCGTATGCTTTCTCGGCAGCCTTATAAGCCGGGAGATCTATCGGGCACACATAAGAAGGTCCGCCATGCAGGTAATCCACTTTCACCTTCACGTAATCCGGAGCGATCGACTCGAAATATTCCTTGAACAATTTCGCAATCTTCTCGTGTTTCTGATTCGGAACCAAACGGCAGCTAATCTTGGCGTATGCTTTAGAAGGCAATACGGTCTTGGCTCCTTCTCCCGTGTAACCACCCCAGATTCCACAAACATCGAATGTCGGACGAATGCCCGTACGTTCATTGGTCGTGAACCCTTCTTCGCCTTTCACCTCTTTAATATCTAGAGACTTCTTGTAATTTTCTAAATTGAAAGGAGCCTTGGCCATCTTCGCACGTTCCTCGGCAGTTACTTCCAACACGTCATCATAAAAACCGGGGATCGTGATATGTCCCTTTTCGTCTTGCATATCGGCAATCAACTTACACAACACGTTAATCGGGTTCGCCACCGCTCCCCCGAAAATACCGGAATGCAAATCAGCGTTCGGACCGGTAACTTCAACCTGCCAGTAAGCCAAACCTCTCAATCCCGTGGTAATTGAAGGAATATCACGGCCAATCATACTGGTATCGGAAACCAGAATCACATCAGCTTTCAACATATCCTTATGATCCCGGCAGAACTTGGGAAGACTCGGGGAACCGATTTCCTCTTCTCCCTCGATCATGAACTTCACGTTACAGTTCAATTTTCCGGATTTCATTAAATATTCAAACGCTTTCGCGTGCATGAAAGCCTGTCCTTTATCATCGTCAGCCCCGCGAGCCCAGATTTTACCATCTTTAATAACCGGCTCGAAAGGTTTCGTGTTCCACAACTCGATCGGGTCAACCGGCATCACGTCCATATGCCCGTACACCAACACCGTAGGAAGAGCCGGATCAATGATCTTCTCCCCGTAAGCAACCGGATTACCCTCTGTTTCATATACTTCTGCCCGGTCCGCTCCGGCAGCTAACATGATTTTCGTCCATTGTTCGGCACAACGATACATATCTGGCTTATGCTCAGACAATGAAGAGATTGAAGGAATGCGAATCAACTCGAATAACTCGTTCAGGAAACGTTCCTTGTTCTCTTCCACGTACTTTTTGATTTCTTCCATCTATTTGAAAATATATTAATTAATAAAATAAACATACCACACATAGTTACAAGTTGCAAGTTTACAGGTTACAAGTTAAGAAAACCAGTCTTATCATTGAACAGCAAGCTAGTCAACTTGTAACCTACGAACCTGTAACTTGAAACTGTTTCAACAACATCTTTGTTGGAACAAATATAACATTTTCGAGCGAAGAGATCAAACGGTTCGTGTAAAAAACACAACGATTACAACTTGTAACCTGCAAACCTGCAACTTGTAACTGTTCCACCAAATTCCTTTGGTGGAACAAAATAATTTCATACTTTTGCCAAGTGTTTCAACTAATGAATTAGATATGTCAAATCTTCCCGAAATTAAAGTTTTCGCCGGAGAGAATAGTCAATATATTGCAGAAAGTATTGCTAGTTCTCTAGGGCTGGAACTCGGTAAAAAAACGTTTACGAGATTTAGTGACGGAGAATTCGTCACCTCATTCGACGAAACGGTGAGAGGCGAACACGTATTTATCGTGCAATCAACCTTCCCGCCCAGTGATAACCTCATGGAATTACTCTTGATGATCGATGCCGCCAAAAGAGCATCTGCCTACAAGGTAATCGCCGTAATCCCCTATTTCGGGTTCGCGCGTCAAGACCGGAAAGATAAACCGCGTGTCGCCATCGGGGCAAAACTAGTGGCTAATATGCTACAAGCAGCCGGAGTAGACCGAATTATCACCATGGATTTACACGCCGACCAAATTCAAGGATTCTTCGATGTTCCCGTGGATCACCTATACGGTTCTACCGTGTTGATTCCTTACATCAAATCTTTAGGATTACGTGATTTTGCCATTGCCTCCCCTGACATCGGTGGGGCCAAGAGAGCAAATTCCTGGGCAAAATACTTTGATTCAGGGTTGATCATCTGCCACAAAACCCGTATCCGGGCAAATGAAGTTGCCGACATGAAAGTGATCGGGGATGTAGAGGGCAAAAATATCATCGTTGTTGACGACATGATCGATACGGCCGGAACAATTTGCAAAGCAGCCGATATGCTTATGGACAATGGTGCTGCCAGCGTACGTGCCGTGGCCACCCATGCAGTCCTCTCCGGTAAGGCATACGAAAATATCGAGAAATCAAAACTGACGGAAGTAATCTTCACCGATTCCATTCCCCAGAAACAACCTTGCTCAAAAATTAAAGTATTACCGATCGCTCCCATGTTTGCCGACACGATCCGCAACATCTACGAGCATAAATCGATCAGTGATCACTTCCTCATGTAATTCATTTTTCATGATATAAAAAATGGCACCCGAAACCGAGTGCCATTTTTCTTTAATATTTTATCTCTTTCAATATACCACGAATGGTAATCAACATATCAGGAAGTTTTGTCTTGACAACACTATAAACGATTTCTCCGTCCAAATCGAAATAATGATGAGCAATAATATCTCTAATTCCCATTGCTCCTTTCCAATCTATTTCTGGATATCGCACTAACAATTGTTTATCTGTAATCTTATCTATACCTTTCAATCCTTCTCCTATAGCTATCAGCAACATACAAGTACTCTCCAAACGTTCCATTCCGGATGGGGTATTATAATAATAATGATAACTATCTATACAAGCAGAATTTTTTATAATCCGATCAATCGCTTGCTCTATTTTACGCAAAGAGTCTATCAAAATTTCTTCTTTAAGCATAAATTCCTTCTTCTATAATAGAACGTTTCAATAATTCATTCATATTATCCCGCAAGCGAACAACATCGACAGGACAACCGAAAAGTTGCTGTAACTCGTCCTTGATATGTACTAAACTGAACAAATCAGGAGAGGAAAGCTCGACATAAACATCTACATCACTCCCTTCTTGCTGTTCTCCACGAGCCACGGAACCAAAGATTCCGATGCGAGAAATCCCATATCGAATCGCAGACTGTAATTTATATGCCTGTAATAACTGCAAATATTCCTTTGTCGTTTTCATGATCGTTGCAACCAAAATATTTATTACAAATATAGTCAATTCAAAAGACAGAAACAATTCTAATTTGAAAGATCTGCCACTTCCCTGGCATTTTTGGGCCACATGGCCAAATCTCAAAAATCACTACTATAAATAGGTGATGCCCATTCTGGAATCATTTCTACATACTGTTTTACAAGTCGTCCTTTAGCTAACCGAAATAATAGCATTGCCTCTTTATTCTCTATAGAGTTATCGTATATATAAGTTCTATCAACCAATTTAGAAACTAAACAACAATTAGATATCGATTTTTGATACCTTGAAATGATTTTTGAAATGGGAACATCATGTCCTCCTTCCATTACCCGACCAGCAATTCGTGCTGCATTAATTGTAGGCGATACGGTACAAACAAAAAATAAACGAACAAAAAAACCGGCTTCTATAGCTCTACAGATATAATCGATTTTATCTTCAACAGAAAGAACTGTTTCAAAAATAAGACTCTTACGCTCCATTAAACAAGCTTCCCTTAATTCTTCACAAAACTTCACAGCTTTCATTATCGCATCCTTAGAATTCCAATCTCCAAACTTTTCTTGAGCAATAATATCCGGATTTATATAAATAGAATCCTCCATCCATTCATGATGAAGAATCTTTGACGTAACAGAGGTTTTACCAGAACCATTAGGACCAGCTATTACAATAAGCACCGGTTTATGAAAATCATTCATTACTAAAACTTACATTATATTCTTTCCCCCATTTTGCCCGTTGCTTACGGATATACTCTCTTATTTCCTGAAAAAACTTTTTATGCGCTTCTTCCGATTTACGTTTTGCTTCTTCAGCAACTTCTTTCATCAAAGTAGTAAGCATTTCATCAGTTGGTTCTTCCAAACTGGTTAAACGATAAGAATTCATCTCTTTTTCAGACATAACCAAAATATTTATTACAAATATAGTCAATTCAAAAGACATAAGCAATTCTTATTTAAAAGATCAGAAACATCAAGCCAACATTTTACAACTTACATGCCGGACCCCTTCTCCAATCTTCTCTCCCCGTCCGGCATGTAAAATCACCATCTCATCAATCTAAAGTTTTCCCATTTCAACCATTAACCGTTTACTATTCGACGCTTTCCTCTTATCCTTCGACAACATGAAAGCATACACCTCCAGATTCTCCTTCACCCATCCGTCGTCCAAGCCAATCGTCGTCACGCCATTCTCCTGACGGTTCCGGCAAGGTTCCACGATCATTTGGTTTCCCGTTTTCTCGTAAACCACCACGTACAACACGTCCGTCGGGTTCGCCACCACCGACCAGCGACTTTGCGCCTCCTGGGTAATCGTTATCATATCCTGATCCTCGTTCAACGACACGGTCAGTGTTCCATCCTGCAGGCTCCCCTCGGCACACACGATCTTCTCGTAGTCAATCGTCGGACGATACTCCTCGTCAACCGTAACGGCCTTCATATTCGCTTTCACGAAGGCATTATAAAACGTACTTCCCGCTTTTCTTCCCGGGAAACCGAGTTCTGCCGCCGGGGCAAAATACAGCGAAGCCACCTGCAATGCTTTCATCTTCGCTCGTTGCGTCAACTGCCCGGGAGTTCTGGGATTACGCATCGTGCTTCTCTTCCCTCGGGCAATACTATACCCGTTTGCCCCCGCGTACATCGTGATGTTTGCCACTGATTTTCTCACTTCTCCCAATACAAATGATTTAAATAAAGCCATAATCTTAAAATTTAAAATGAAACATATAAATTACAATACTAAATGCACGTTTTCTGAAAAATCACACCTGTTTACCGAACCAAAGAAACAATACAAGTGAATCCTCTTTCCTCGCTCTTCCGTGAGTTCAATCTCCGCACTCTCATCCCGACGAACACTCCCGATCGCCTCGGGAGTCACAATCCGAAACCTCATGTCTTCCATCATCACCACGCACCACAACTCGTCCCCTAAACGCTCTTCCCGTACCACGTATTCATTCTTCCACGTCAGGCGAACCTTATCGCCCTCCCGGCATCCCTGCAACTCACTCGGTAAAAACAAGTTCCCGGCACTGAAATGCACGAGATCATACAGCAACCCCTCCCCGTTAAACGCCCGCATGTTAGCCTGCAGGAAAAGATTATATCCCGAACGACGCTCCACCACTCCCAACATCTGCCAGATCCGGGCCAACCATGTCTGCCGGATCACCCCGTAAAAAGTCGCCGTCTTCCTCATCCTCTCCCGGTAATACAATTGCAACTCCGAACGACAATCCTTCACCTCTCCCGGGGCAGCTCTCGCGTAAAGATGATCCCCCACCTGATAGTAAATAACACGTCCCACCCGCCCCGATAAACGATTAAACAAATTTGAATAACAACAAGCCATACTTACCTCCTTTTTTCATTACTAAAACTTCAACCTTTTTCTTAACTCATCAAAAGGAAACGCCGGACCCGGATCCGTCTTTCGAGGGGTGATGTCCGAGTGTCTCACCAAGTACTTGATCCCGTAACACTCTTTCAACAAGCTACAGATCTCCTCCGTAATCCCGAACTGCCCCTCGGTAAAAGAATGCCAGTATCTCGCCCTCCCCTCTTCTTCCGTCGTGTACACCTGATCGGGAGAATATTCCCGCCCGAAACTCGAATAATAACGGTCCCCCACGCGTTGCAACTCCCCGGCATTATCCAGCTCGATCCCGATCGAACAATCATTCAGATTCACCCGCCCAGCATGGAAACTCTTCCCGGCGTGCCAAGCCTTCACGTCAAAAGGCAACAACTGGAAAACCTCCGCGTCCCTTCCGACCACCACGTGAGCGGAAACACTCGTGTCCGGCCGGCCCAAATAAAGTGCCGATGAAATCGCTCCGGCTCCAACCGTACTATGTAAAACAATCGTATCCACACGAGATAGTTTCACCCGACACTTTGAACACTGCAAGTACTTCACGTTATCCCCGAACAACAAATTCTCAATAATTTCCATGGCACCCCGTTTTACTTCCATTTCCTTGACAACAAACAATCCGTCACCTTCTCCCCGCTTCTCCCGATCACGTATCCCCCGAGCCCGATCTCCAGCAAATCCCACAAACGGGAACTATCGGACAACAACGTCGATTCCATGAACATCCCCGACAAAATCACCAACGCGAACGCCAGCATCACGATAGGGCGCCAAGACCTCTGCAACCAATTTCCCCGGGCTTCTTCCCCCACCGCCGCCGACTGTTCCCGCACCAGCTCACTCTTGTAACGATACACCAAAGATTGAATCTCTTCCTGAATCTTCTGCTTTTCTTTCGAAGAAACCGACAACCGGTTCACGATGTCACCGATCTCCCTAATCACGTTCTGTAATACACCCATAATCTTTTGTTTTTAAATTTGATATACCAAAAGTACACCCCAGAACGCCCGTTACCAACCATTATATCCGAACACACTCATTTATCATCCGAATGACAGGAAAATTCATCCGAACAGACTTTTTCTTCTTCCCCCCCCATGAGATGGGTAACCTCCCTACCCCCCACCTTACACAGAAATAAGAACCGCTTGATAATCAGCTCTCCCCCTGTGCAAGGGGGAGTTGGAGGAGGTAGTTTGTAGATACCGAATAAGACTTTTTAGACAGCCCCTTGTTTGCAAGTAATTGATTACAATATTTTATCAAGCTCCCATGCTTTGATATGCCTGATACCTTCATTCAAAGGCATAGTTATTTCATCAAGAGAAATTACGACTTTTTCAAAATTATCGTCAATAGCTTTGAGTGCAGAATATTCCCTTTCGACCGTAGCTTCATCTGTAAGCATATAGGTGCTTTGTAAGTATATCGTGCGATCTGCCTTTTGAGCGATGAAATCGACCTCTTTATTTCTGAGAGATCCGACATAAACATTATACCCGGTTCTTTTAAGTTCCAAGTAGACAAGATTTTCCGCTAAATATCCATAGCCGTAACCGTATCCCGGATAGAGATAGTTCTTGTATGCCAAGTCATTAATGTAATATTTGGCATTCCCCGACATAATATCTTTTCCTTTAATGTTATAACGGTCACACTTATGAATAAGAAAAGCGTCTTCGATATATCCGATGTAATTCGAAACGGCATCATAACTTGTCTTGCGTCCCTGACTTTTGAAAAAATTGACTATGTTGGCAATTGATACGAGATTGGAGGCATTGTTTACCAGAAACGCAAAGATATCCTCAAGTAACTTCGCATCTCGTACATTGTATCGCTGAATAATATCACGTAATAAAACAGTATCTTTTATTGCCGAGACATAATTACGTTTGAGTTCAGGTTTGTTCAGCATAAACAATTCAGGGAGTCCTCCGCTACTCATATAATCCGAATAACTTTGTCTGCCGCACTGTTGTTGCGTGATACCTAAATATTCTTGGTAACTGAATGGAAACACCTCCAATGATATATATCTACCTGAAAGTAAAGTTGCTAATTCTCCGGAAAGCATCTTTGAGTTAGATCCGCTGATAAACAGCTCATAGCTTTCTGAGTAATCCTGGGAATAAGAGTTGACTACTTTTTCCCAACCATCGATCATCTGAATCTCATCAATGAATATATAAATCTTTCCCACCGGATTCAACTCCTTTTTATACGCCTTTATCACTTCGTCCAAATCCTTGTAGTTTTTTAGAAATTCAAGATCTGTAAACTCTTTGTTGATAAAGAGAATGTTGTTCGGATTTATTCCACTATCAATAAGCTCTCCGGCTATTTGTCGCAGAATATAACTTTTTCCGGAACGCCGTTGTCCAACAAGCACTCGAATAAGTTTACTGCCGATATATCCGGCAATGTTATCCACGTACGTACTTCGTTTGTATCCTAAATCTATAGAATCTGAACCCCAGAAGTTATACCTCCTTAATAATGCAATTTTTTCGTTCATAACATAAATATTTGCACGAATATACTCATTTTCGTTTATAAACGAAAATAATGCACACCTTTATTTATTCTTACCCATACCAACAAAAATAAACCGATATAACTTCGATGTACCCGTCTAAACATCTCCCCCGGCAAAATCTACTATTTTTTCAGAAAAACACCTCAAATTTTAGTCACTCTCTTTACATTCTAGATAACTCCACATCACCTTGCACCTGAAGAAGCACATCCCGCAACAACGGCAAATCATCATGTATCGTTTGAAAAACAATTTCCGCATCTATCTCGAAATAATGATGAACAATGATGTCTCGCATCGCTTATCACACATAAATACCCTCCTTCTCTATTCGTTCTCGCAAAAAAGCGTTCATGTGATCCCGTAAACGCACAATGTCAACCCGACATCCGAACAATTGTTCCAAAGTATTTTTCAAGCTTCCAAGACGAAACAATCCCATTGGGGGACACTCTACATACACATCCACGTCACTCTCCTCTGTTTGCTCTCCTCGTGCAACAGAACCGAAAATCCCGATACGGGATATTGCATAATGTCCCGCTTCCTTGTTTTTAAACTCCTTCAACAACTCTATGTACTCTTTTGTGGATTTCATACACGTGTTCCTTTCTTGATTACTACCAACAAAAATAAAAAAATAAACCAACAATACAAAGCGTAATGGGATAAGGTCACCCCACAAGAATGATTAACAAATTTCCTTCCCCTTACATCTCCTTATCCTCTCGCCCCTTTTTCACCCGTCCTAAATCCCAGAAATTAAAACACCCGAAGACCGCCGCTCGGTAAGGTGGACTGACTGGAAGCACGCTCTTGCCGATACAGATCGCTTTCCCGATAAAGCCATCCACTTCGCAAAGGTTCACGATATAACTCCGGTGTACCCGCCGGAACATATCCACGGGCAAAAAAGGCTCCAACATCAAGAGAGGGTAAGCAATCGACAACCGGGGCTTATCCCGACGGTGAATATAACAATAACATCCCGAAGCCTCCACGTACAATATCTCCGAGTAAAAACACCTTTCCCTACGTTCACCCTGACGCACAAAAAAACAGTCTCGCATGAGACCTTTTGTCTGATCATTCGTTTCTTTCATAACGATTATTTTTATATCCCGCAAGATGACCTTTCAACAAAAAATGCCTCACGACAAAACTGTCCGAAAACAAAAAAGGGTATAACGAAAGCGTAAAACCACTTTCGTTATACCCTTTTTAAGAATAATACTATCTCTATCGTCTTTTCAAACCAGATTATTTAATAACCGGATCCCAATAGGTATCCGGATGCGTAGGATCAAAAATTTCATTTGCCCACATCACTGTTACCAAATTTTCTGTTTCCGAAAGATTAATGATATTATGAGTGTAACCCGGAAGCATATGTACTGCCTGAATTTTATCTCCCGAGACCTCGAACTCGAACACATCGTCAGTTCCCTCCTTACGTTCTTGGATCAGTCCATGTCCTGCAACAACAATGAAAAACTCCCACTTGGAATGATGCCAATGTTGCCCTTTCGTTATTCCCGGCTTGGAAATATTGACACTAACTTGACCACACTTTGCAGTATGTAAAAGTTCCGTGAAAGACCCGCGGGCATCAATATTCATTTTAAACGGAAAAGCCACCTTAGATTCCGGCAAATAGCTTAGAAATGTCGAGTATAATTTCTTTACAAAAGAACCGGCAGGAATCTCCGGCATCATCAACGTCAAAGGTTGATCGGCAAATTCATGCAACCTATCTACAATCTCACCGAGAGTCACCTTATGAGTAATAGGGCAGTAACAATAAGTTCCCGTAACAGAAGGCACCACATCCAAGCCGTTAAACTCGCAACGATGTACCTTCCCCTTCAAGGCAGAAATCATCTCCGCCACAAGATCATCAATATAAAGTAATTCCAGTTCAACCGTTGGATCATTCACTTGAATGGGCAAATCATTCGCGATATTATTACAAAATGTCGCTACAGCGGAATTGTAGTTCGGACGACACCACTTTCCAAACAAATTGGGGAAACGATAGACCAACACTTCAGCCCCCGTATCTGTTGCATAATCAAGAAACAAATCTTCTCCAGCCTTTTTCGAACGTCCGTACTCGGAATCACCAAAACGTCCGGTCAATGAAGCCTGTTGGGAAGACGAAAGCATCACCGGACACACGTTCCCATGCCTTTTGAGAGCATCAAGCAACGTGGAAGCAAAACCGAAATTCCCTTCCATAAACTCTTTTTGATTTTGCGGACGATTGACTCCCGCCAAATTAAAGACAAAGTCACACTCCTTGCACCACTCGTCCAACTCCTCTGAAGTAGAATCTACATCATATTCAAAAACTTCGTCAACAACAAGATCTCCCCAACAACGAGATTTCCCGTCCTTGATATTTCTTAATTCGGCACAAAGATTCTTACCTACGAATCCTTTTGCACCTGTAACAAGTATTTTCATGCTAAAACTTTCTCCAAACCATCTTGTTAACAATACCGGTATAAGACTGAATGATTTTCACTACTTTCGTGGAAACATTCTCGTCCACGTAATTTGGAACAGGAATACCATGGTCTCCGTTTTCGTTCATATCAACAGCACATTCTACAGCCTGTAACAAAGAAGCGGAATCAATCCCAGCGATAAAAAAACAAGCTTTGTCTATAGCCTCCGGACGCTCGGTAGAAGTTCGAATACAAACTGCCGGGAACGGGTGTCCCACTGAAATAAAGAAAGAACTTTCCTCGGGCAATGTCCCACTATCAGAAACGACGGCATAAGCATTCATTTGCAAACAATTATAATCGTGAAATCCCAAGGGTTCATGCCGAATCACACGACGATCAAGTTGAAAACCGGAAACTTCCAACCGTTTACGACTCCTTGGGTGACAACTATAAAGAATTGGCATATCGTATTTTTCTGCCATCATGTTTATAGCCGTGAAAAGAGAAAGAAAATTTTTCTCCGTGTCAATATTTTCTTCACGGTGAGCCGAGAGAAGGATATACCTCCCTTTCTCCAATCCGAGACGTTCATGAATATCGGAAGCCTCTATTTCTGCCAAATTCTGATGCAACACCTCCGCCATCGGAGAACCCGTCACGTAAGTACGCTCCTTGGGCAGCCCACATTCCGCAAGATACCTGCGAGCATGTTCACTATAAGCCATGTTAACATCGGAAATAATATCAACAATCCGGCGATTTGTCTCTTCCGGCAAGCATTCATCCTTGCAACGATTACCCGCTTCCATGTGAAAAATCGGAATATGCAAACGTTTCGCACTAATCACACTAAGACAAGAATTCGTATCCCCAAGCACGAGAACCGCATCCGGCCGGGTTGCCACCATCAACTTGTAACTTTTATCGATAATATTACCCATTGTCTCTCCCAAATCCGCCCCCACAGCATCCATATACACGTCAAGATCGGCCAATTTCAAATCTTTGAAAAAAATCCCGTTAAGATTATAATCATAATTCTGCCCGGTATGAGCCAGCAAACAATCAAAATACAGCCTGCACTTATTAATCACGGCAGCAAGACGAATAATTTCCGGTCTTGTTCCCACGATGATAAGTAACTTCAATTTACCGTTATTCTTAAATTCTGCCATATTATTTCTTTTTTGCTAGTTCTTCTTGAATATACTCTAATGCTGCAATTTTCACTTTAGTTTCTTCCAAGCTCAACCGATAGGCGTTATCGGAATTAAATTCCTCGATCGTAACGTGCTCAACATCTCCCTCTGTAAAAAACTTGTCGTAATTCAAATCCCGGTTGTCCGCCGGAACTCGATAAAAATTCCCCATGTCCACCGCCTTAGCACATTCTTCCTTTGTGAGAAGCGTCTCGTACATTTTCTCCCCGTGGCGAATACCAATTACCTTAATATCCTCTTTCTTCCCTCCGAAAAGCTCACAAACAGCTTCCGCCTGAACCTGTACCGTACAAGCCGGTGCTTTCTGCACGAGAATATCTCCATTTGCTCCATGCTCAAAAGCAAAAAGAACAAGATCAACCGCTTCATCCAGACTCATGATAAAACGAGTCATCGATGGCTCCGTGAGAGTAATGGGAAGTCCTGCTCGAATTTGTTCGATCCAAAGCGGGATAACGGAACCGCGGGAACACATCACGTTACCGTAACGCGTACAACAAATTTTTGTTTTATCAGGATTACACAAGCGACTTTTGGCTACAGCCACCTTTTCCTCGATGGCTTTGGTGATCCCCATTGCATTTATCGGGTATGCAGCTTTATCCGTGGAAAGACAGATAACGCTCTTCACCCCACTCTCGATTGCCGCAGTCAACACGTTATCCGTACCGACCACGTTCGTACGAACAGCTTCCATCGGGAAAAACTCACACGAAGGAACCTGTTTCAAGGCCGCCGCATGAAAAATATAATCTGTACCCGGCATTGCAGCGCGCACGCTCTCCAACGAGCGAACATCTCCAATATAAAATTTAATTTTATGCGCTACCTCTGGAAACTTTGCCTGGTATTCGTGCCTCATATCATCCTGTTTCTTTTCATCCCGGGAGAAAATACGAATCTCTCCAATATCAGTACGAAGGAATCTTTTCAACACGGCATTACCAAAACTACCGGTACCACCGGTAATCAATAAAACTTTGTCTTTAAAAATGGACATGATAATATTTTATTATTAATATTTTATCTAAAAAATTTTCTTATGCCACAAATTCTTTCTCCCTTTTCCAACAACCTGAGTTATTCTATTAATCAATACTCTCCTTGATTTTCTCTACAATATACTCCACATCACTATCAGAAACATAAGGACCACTTGGAAGACAAAGTCCCCTCTTAAATAAACTTTCACTTATTCCATTCGTGTAAGATACTGCTGTTTTATAAACCGGTTGTTTGTGCATCGGTTTCCACAAAGGACGACTTTCAACATTTACGCTATCAAGCATTCTACGCATAGCTTCAACATTCGGATTTGGCTCACAATCTGTATGTAAAGTTGAAGCAATATGTGTTACACCAGCTGCTCCCCCAACAACCCCTTGAATCATATTCTTATAAGCATCTTTTTCTCCTTTCACTTGTAACTTTGGATCAAGAATAATAGTACAAAGCCAAAAATTACTATCATAACGAGGAGATGGGTTTTCATGCAAAGCAATGCCGTCCACATCTTTAAACAATTCCCGATAAAGAGATTGAATATGTTTATGATGAGCAATATGATCTGCAGCCACAAACATCTGCCCGCGACCAATTCCAGCACAAATATTACTCATGCGATAATTATAACCTATTTTTTCATGCTGATAATAAGGGTATGATTCACGTGCCTGTGTCGCATAAAACATAATTTCACGTTTATCCTCATCATTAGCACAAATTAAAGCACCTCCTCCACTGGTCGTTATCATTTTATTACCATTAAATGATAAAACTCCATATCTCCCATAGGTACTAAGCATACGGCCATCAAACTTAGAGCCAAATCCCTCTGCGGCATCTTCAATTACAGGAATATCATAACGATTCGCTATTTCCATGATTCGTTCACAATCATATGGCATACCATAAAGAGCTACAGGAATTATGGCTTTAGGTTTACGTCCTGTTTGAACTATACGGTCTTTAATAGCTATTTCCAATAACACAGGATCCATATTCCACGTATCTAATTCAGAATCCACGAAAACGGGAGAAGCTCCAAGATAAGTAATTGGGTGACTAGAAGCACAAAACGTAAACGACTGCACAATCACCTCGTCACCTTGTCCTACCTTACAAGCCAATAATGCTAAATGTAAAGCTGCAGTACCTGCTGAAAGGGCTACCACCCGCCTATCTCCTCCTATGAATCTCTCAAGATCTGCCTCAAAGCCATTAACATTAGGACCAAGAGGTACAACCCAGTTCGTATCAAACGCTTCTTTTATAAATTTCTGCTCTTCACCACTCATGTGTGCCAAACAGAGATAAATACGTTTTTCCATTTTATCTATATTTGAAAAGGATAATTGAAGACTTCTTCACTCTCTAAAACAATGGGTTCTACATCTACATCACGCAAAAAAACATATGGTTTTTCATAATGATAATAAGGAACTCTCTCAACCCTATCACAATTTCCATCTTCCATAATCTTAATTGTATCTTCAATAAGATTGAAACCTACATGAGCCATAACCCCAGTATATGCCATATGTCGAATATTCACTTCCGTAACTTTCATATTACCATCCTTGTCTTCCTTTAAATCAAAAGAAAGAATACCATGTGCAGATACTCCAAGTTTCTTTTCTAAATACTTAACACAATCATCACAAAACTTATTAATATGATCTTCATTAAGGAAACGTCCGAAATGAGTATTACCTGTAACATGGGAAGGTGCCGTATTGGCCATCACATATTCTACACATTCTAGAGCGGCACCCTTTATATATTCTCCGTTATAATAAAGCATCTCGTTAGCAAGATGACGCCCTGTAAGGAATTCACTTACCGTAAACTCTTGAATTTTAGAGTTGATAAACAACCAACTTTTATAACTACTAATATCATCGAGACGAAGAGACCCTAATCCTCCTGTTCCGTTAGTTGCACGAATCCAACAGGGAAAACCAATAACCTTTTCTACATCTTCATAGCGCGGATTATCCTGTGTAACCTTGATAGTCTTAGGAATGAATTTCGTCCCCTCAAGAAGTTCCGCCATGATAGCCTTATCTTTCAACGAAACAGAAAGCAATTTACACCCCATAAACACGGGACATGGAAATCTACCATTCTTCTCATAATAGTCTCCCCACTCAACAATTTCACTCTCAGGTTGTACAAAAGCGTAATCAATATTCTTTTCTTTAACAAGTTTCTCTATCCAAGGGAAGTATTCTAAGGTATTACAACGAGGACAGATAAAATATTCGTCCAAAAGTCCTTCCATGAAAAAACCGACAGCTTTTTTCTCTATATCACAACCGATGATTTTATAATCAGGATGGTTTTCACGAATAATACCGGCAAGAGAACGAGGTGTTAACCCACCGATACCTGTAACAAGAATTGTTTTCATATTTTTTAACTTTTAAAATGATTCATAATAATACGGTAGCCATTTTCCACAGAATAATTTTCTTTTAGAAACGTCCACCCCTTACGTCCCATCGCTTCCCTATCAGCATGAATAAAATTATCTACAATAATGGCAAATCCCTCAATATCATTACTATTGCAACAAAATCCGAAACCATTATTTTTAGCAATTATACCAATATCTGTATTTGAATCTGTTGCAAGTAAAACAGGTATTCCTGAAGCTAAATAATTCAATAGTCTCGAAGGATAATTCGGAATTGTAAAACGATGATCGAGGAATATCATGCCAACATCACTTTGGTCAGCAATATCTTGATATTCTTCTTTAGGCATATAAGCTAACAACTTTGCATTGAATAAATTTTGTGTTTTAATAAAAGTTTTTAACTTATTATATTCAGAACCCTGTCCAATTATAAGGAAAAATACTTTTTTATTGTCCTTCTCTTTTTCCAAACAACGCATCAAAAAATCAATGCCTTGAGGTCTTCCAAGATTTCCTCCATATAAAAAGAGAAGCGCTCCTTCAGGAATGCCGTATCGATGTTTTATCTTTGAATTAATTTTTTTAAATTCTGGTATTTTCGAAGGAATTGCTAAACAATTGGGACAAACTTCAATTTTATCTAGCGATATTTCTCTATTATGGCTTAAAACATAATTAACATTTGCAGGAGACATACAACCAATGAAATCTGATATCCTGTATAATTTCTTTTCTTTATTCCGGAAATGCCTATATATCAATCCCTTTACTCCTTTTGTTCCCATCATACCCAAATCCACAGCATTTTGAGGGAAAATGTCTTTCAATAAAAGATAAGTTTTAGCCTTAGTTTTCTTTTTAACAAACTTAATCGTATTAACCAAAGTTATAGGAGGAGTCGGATATAAAATAAGATCAAATTTAATATCACCATAATATTTCTTTATAGCTTTTTTAAATTTTAGATCAATTGTTAATGTTGATATCCCTTTCTCAAAAATCCCTATATTGCCCGTAATATTTCCTGTAGATATTCGCAAAACCGTAATCCCTCTAGAATCAGAAATACCTATCTCCTCTGAATTCCGTTTTTCTTTTGCACAAGCAACATATATATGATTTCCGTTTTTTTGAAAAACACGTAACAAATCCTCATAAAAACTTTTATGGAAAGGCGTACTAAATGACAATGCTAAAAATAATACATTCATCTTTTCAATATACTTAAAATAAAACGTAACACTCGTACCCTAAAAATTGCCCATCTTTCCTGAATTTGGTATTTAACTCCTGAATATTCTACATATACAGGCACTAAAAACTTTTTACTCCTATGTTTTTTAAAAAAACTAATATACTGCTCTGTTGACATCGTTTTAAATAAAGACAATTCGCTTATTTTAGGTCCTCTCATACTTTCCTCTTGAACGAAAGAAACGATTTCATCATTTTTGTCAGTATTAAACCATAAGATACGATTTTCGTCATCATTAACTTTTAAAGCATAAGTCTCTTTTGAAAAACTAGGAAATACAAGTTTACCATTAAAGTAACAATTAGATGGCAAATAAAAATTTCCTAATCCATACGCAATCGGTTTCCCCTTATAAAACTCAGCACCTTGCGGACAATGAGAATGACAACCAACTACACCTGCAACTCCTAGATCAATCAAATCTCTTGAAATATTCCGATGCATCGGCATAATCCACTTTTCAAGGTCATAATTCCAATGCATAAAACAATACACTTTAGTTAAAGGCTTGAGTAAAATATAGTTTTTAACGACTTCTATAAACTCATCATATGGCTTATCAACCACACAGGTATTATTCTCCTGATTTGAATTCGTTCTTGTATATAGCCTCCAACAATGACCAAAAAATGCATAATGTCGACCTCGATCTTCATATTCATATGGAAGAATTAAGCCATCATTTTCGCATATTCCAAAAACACCAATGTTATTTTGTTCCAAATAATGTTTTGTACGCTGAATTAACGCAGGATAATCATACATGTGATTATTTGCCAATGATACGATTACTTTCCGGGCTTTACTAAAGGCTTGAACAATTTGTGGTGAATTAAAAAGAGTAAGAGTACGTTCGATCTCTTGGGGTTCCAAAATATTAGCCTCAAGATTAAAAATAACAATCTCATTATCAAACACGTTTATTCTATTAACACAATCAACAAACGATTGTATTTTCTCTTCGGGACAAGCGATATCGCCTAAAAATATCATAATAGAATCTAGTTACGAAAACATTTCGTTTAAAATATATTTTTTCTTCCCTGATTTTGCAGTAGAAATAGTACTGAGATATTTTATACTCAAGAATGCATCTTTACCAACAATTACATGAAGTTCATCAATCATTTTTTTCTCATTAATAGAGCCATTTTCTATCACCAAACGCATTTCATAGGTTTTACAAGCAATCTGGGCAAATTGAAATTGTTTTATATTTTGATATCTCCACATTAGATTAGTAATAGAATGGGGAGACAGAGCTTTACCTTCAGAATCAAATATCATATCTACGATTCTTCCACCAAAAGACCCAATAGCTTTACGAGTTACTCCGTGTTCTTTTACTATTGTCCATGCACCAACATCCCCAGTATCATACCTTATCATAGGCATAGCATAATTATATAAATCTGTAACTACAATTCTTCCAACTTCATTAAGCTCCGCAGATTCCTCAGAATCCAATTTTAAAATTTCGATATAATAATTAGCTCTATTAGGAATAAAGATGTTGTTTTTTGTATAATCTTGACCTAAAAAACCATTTTCTTCATTGGCATAACGTGAAACACATTTACAATGGAAAGCTTGCTCTAATGACATACGTGTATTATCAAACAACATTTCAGAACCTCCCACAATCCCACTAATATTACACCCCTGCGCTTTTTCATGACCAAACTTATCAAAATATCTCCTAAAAGCATCAAGAGTAGAAGAATACCCCATCAACATAGCATCACAATTCTTCGTGTATTTTCGGATGAAGTTCAACTTTTTCTCTATTCCATCATCACTTAAGTCTTGACAATCTAATAAATAAATATTCTGAAAAATCTGTTGTATCACAGATTTATTACATTCTCCAACAATAGAGCGCAAATAAATTATTCGTTTCCCGATCTGATAATTAACTTTACCATTATAATATAAAACTTCAGCATATACATGACGTCTTTTACCTAAATCTTGGTAACAAACAAAAGGGGTGCCTGTTGATCCACTTGTCGACATTGGAAACAACTTTTCTTTTTGATAGGCAATAGAAAGATGTTTACTATAATCTTCCCGATAGTCATTCTTTTTAAGAATTGGCCAATCACAAAGTTTTAAGGAATCTATTTTTCCGTAGATAGGTACTGTATTCTGGCAATGTTTTAATAATTTTATAAGTTGTTTTTGTTGATAAGAAAAAACTTCTTCATCATTCCATTCCGAATTCTCACACTTCTCAAGAATTGTTAAAGCCTCTTTTACTGCAGAACCTTTCAAACGATCAAGAAACCAAAATGACTTATTCCGACAAAATTCTAATAGCCGCATATAACTTATTTTTTTATAATATAGTACCCTGCACGATCGGCACTCTTCAAAATAGGAGTTTCATTTATAGATCTCATTTTACTAAAACGCCAAATGATTTCTGGATTTTCTTTTTTAAGATTCTCAAACTTTATCAAATCTTCTTGACACATAATATAATGAATTTCTGCTATTTTAGGCTTACCTACTTTTGTAAAATCTGGAACTTTCCCACAACAAATATTTATTACCATCCCCATAAAATCATAACCAGAGGAAAGAGGTGTAAGATCTGTACCTATACAATCTCCCCCCATACGGGTAGCAATTTCCATAAAATAAATTTTTCCATCTGAAGCAATGCGAAATTCAGGATGAACAGCACCATATTCTATTTTCATTGCCGCAAAAGCCTTATAAAGAATCCGTTCTATCTTTTTAAACATCTCAGGCTCTAAAAGTGCGGGCTGACGATGCCCAATTTCAACAAAATGAGGAGCTCCAGTTGTATGCTTTTCTGTGATAGCTAACAACTTATACTTTCCTTCGTACGCTATACTTTCTCCACTATACTCAGGACCTTCGATAAATTCTTCAAGAATAACTTCTTTTGTTTTTGACCATCCCAAAGCATAATCAAGAGCTTTTTCTAAATCTCCTTTTTTATCAATTTTAAATACGCCACGACTTGAACTTAAATCTACTGGTTTACAAATTAGAGGATAAATAAATTCAGAAGTCGCTGCATAAATATCTTCAATAACACTTTTTTCTGTAACAAGCATAAAATTGGGACTATCAATACCTCCTTCTTTCATTACTTGACGCATGAGATACTTATTTGTAGAAATCTTCTCCGTCCACTCACTATTACAAGGAATTCCCATCTTACGTAACAGAAAATTCATTGGATGCATTGCAAGTTCTGAACAAATAGAAACTACACCACACGGATGCAATTTCTGACATTCTTTCCACAGTCTGTCATAATCTAAGATATCAACAGGATGAAAAAAATCGGCTGTAATCTCACCGATCTCTCCCCTCTGTAAACCAAAGACATGAGTCTCATATCCTAATTCTTTGGCACGAACTATAACAGGATTCTGATACTCATTCGTACCTAGAATCATCAAACGATTATTCATATTTATTGATAATGTATTATTTATTGAAATGAGGTACATTATATCCACCCCATTTTAACCGAATCTTTTCCACATATTCAATTTTCTCTGGCCGTTGAATTTTACGCACAAGATGAAGTCCTCCTTCCTCCGTCACAGAGGGAATACCAATATCATTTTGTCTTGCCACCTTGAAAAAAGTCCTCCAAAGAATTTTAACATCATTTATTAATGATATTTCTTTAACATATTTACAATCATAGGCAAAACGGTCATCCCATCTACATAATGCACGACCATTTATCTGCGCCAAACCTGTAATTCCCCCACGAACCGTATGACGTAAACTTTCTTCAGGTGTATAATATGGTAAATAAAATGGATAGAGAGGACGAGGACCTACCAAACTCATATCTCCCTTAATAACATTTATTAACTCTGGAAGTTCATCAAGACTAGAATTTCTTAAAAAATCACCAAATTTTGCAAACCGATCCGTATCTGGCAACAAATTCCCATTTTCATCTCGAGAATCCAACATGGTTCTAAATTTTATCATTTTAAAAGGCTTTTCGTCTTTACCGATTCTCACCTGTTTAAAAAAAATTGGTGACCCAAGTTTATGTTTAACAAGAAGACACAACACAAGAAAAAGTGGTGATATACAAATAAAACCAAATAATGTAATGATAAAATCTATACTACGTTTAAAATATTTTTTATACATACTAATAAATTATTGATTCTTTCTAGAAAATACAATCCTATAAAATTTATTTGTATAGTAACGTGAAATCTGGATTTTCCCCCAATATCCACTGATATAACTGCTTATTCTTCATTCCCACTTTTGAATAGTCATATTTATCATTGACATACATATGCCCTTTTTGCCCCATTTCAAAAAGTTTCTCTTCTCCTAATTGAATAGCTGTTTCTATTGTTAATACAATATTCTCAACGGAAAGCTCAACACACCAACCTATTTTATTCGTATTCAACTCTTCCCAAGGAGTTCCTGTTGTTGTTATTACGGGAATACCACATGCTAAAGCTTCGGCTATTACCATCCCAAAGTTCTCACTATATGTAGGAAGCACAAATAAAGAAGATTCACAATACAATTTTCGTTTCATTTCACCAAAAACAGGAGGAATAATCGAAACACTTGAATCAAGATAATTATTTTTAATTAATTCTTTAAGATAACTTATGTAATTCTCTTCACCATTACCCGCAATAACAACATTCCAATCTTTATATTTTCCAGTTAATCTCTTCCACGATTCGATAAGTATTTCAATCCCTTTTTTAGGATGAATTCTAGACAAAAAAAGAATTTGTTTCTTTATCTCATCTCTATCCTCAAAAGTCCTACATTTGTATTCAGAAATATCAATTCCATTAGGGATAACTGCAATAGGATTTGTAAAACCAAGTGCCCGTAAATGAACTGCTTCTAAATTTGCTGTTGCTAAAATTGCATTCGCATTCTGAATATCAAAACGTTGATACAATAACATTGCCAGTTTCTTTTTCCACTTTTTTTGTGATAAACTCCATGGTTCTAATGCCCCCCTTGGAGTTATTATATATGGAATACCATATTTTCTCGCTATAGATGCAACATAATGATAAATTGGAATCCAAATACCTTGTATATGAACAATATCATATTTATCTATTAATATTTCTTGTTCCAATTGCTTATAAGTAATATTGTAGGGTAGTATTTTTAACCTTACAGCTGGAAATCCTTCCAATGCATGAAAATTCATATCAATTGTTTCTCTTGTCATTAAAAATGTATCACATCCAACTTTTGATACACCCTTAGCTAAAATAGGGACACTACGAGAAGGCCCCCCTTCACTTTTATCGTTTGTTGACGTAAATATGCAAACTCTCATATTTTATATTCCACTATTAACAATCAATGAGTTATCATGTCTTTTACACAAAAGAAAATATCCAAACCAAATAAAAGAATACAGAAAAGAATAAGCTACAGATATTGACCATAAAAATGTCGTCACGGGAAATTTAAAAAATTTACAACATAAATAAATCCCAATAGCAGCTATAACTAAAAAAAGTACCATATAAAATTCTATCTTTTGTTTTCCAAAAATGGTGAACAAACCAGCAAAAGAAGTAACAACCAACCTAATTGCATACATTAAACATAAACACCTAATGTATTCTCCAGCAACTTCATAGCCAGGGCCAAAGATAAAACGTGCAAAAATGGGTGCGATAATATACAATATCCCAAAACCCACCAAAGATATTCCTAGTAACCCTGCAGAAATTTTTAATAAAGTTTTTATTGTGGGTTTTCTTAAAGAGACATCTTCACTTATTTGCCTGTAACATACTTTACTGACATTAGCTGCTATAAAAATAAGAGGAATTTCTAACAATCGAACTCCAGCAGAATAATACCCCAAAGTTTCTGATGCATACAAAGATGTTATAAAAATAATTACTAACGCAGACGAGAAATTATTTAGGAATTGGGCGGGAACTAGATATAATATCTGATTTTTTCCTTTACCAAGTATTTCTTTCATTTTTTTGGGTGAAAGAAAAGATCGTTTTTTCAATTTTCCCCTATAGTCTTTCGTTTGTCTAAATATACCAAAAACAGGAGCACAAGCATAACCTAAAATTTGACCAATAATCCCCCATTGAAATAACCCTGAAATTACTTGAATAACAGCTCTTGAAACCTCTCGAACAATTCCTATCACACCTATTAACTTATATTGACAGTATCTATTATTATAACTAACAAGTAAATAACGGACTCCGTTCGTAAATACCATAACAGGTACCATGAAAATAATAGGACCATATTTATTGAAAATATTAGGACCTATAAAATAAGCACAAAAAATGACAAGAAAATAAATGATAGATACTCCCAACGCAATAACTATACTTAAATCTGTAACATATTGAGCCTCATCATCGGAATCCTCTGAAACAATTAACATATCAAGTTTTAAAGAAGCTACCGGTATCGCCATATTAGCTAAACTCACCAAAAACGTGTATATACCTAAAGTCTCAGCAGAAATCAAACGAGTGAGGATAGGCTGAGCTATAATATTTATTGATTGGGCCACAACCGTGGTCGCACTCATCAAAAAAATATTATGAAAAACTTTGTTTTGGCGCAATATACTCATTGCTATTCTATAATTTTCAACAACTTAGCAGGATTCCCTGCTATAACACAATGCCCAGCAGGAAAAGATTTAGTTACAACAGAACCCGCTCCAACTATTGTGTTAGGCCCCAAAGATACACCCGGTAAAATCACACTATTCATTCCAATCCATGTATTATCACCAATATAAACAGGTTTTCCTATTTCATGTTGTTCTGGATCTAACAAATTATGATTAGCTGTAATTATTCCTGTATTTTGCCCAATCCATACATTATTCCCAATATTAATCGTAGCAAACGCTTGGAAATAGCACCCAGGCTGTTGGAAAACATTGATGGAATTAACATGAAACAAAATTTTATCCCCCCCTAGTATCATGGTATTTTTACCAACAGGCCAATTTACATTTTGACGATGTAAAAAATACAAACGTGGGATAGCCCTAATTGCCCACCAATATCCCATCCGGTGTTTTTCGAAAAATTTTCCTTTTAGATATTTGGGATTATAAAACAAAGAACAAAATAGTTTCAAGAAAAAAGTCGTTATTCTATGATATATAAGTTGTTTGATCATATTATTAATGCAATTTATTAACTGTAAATTGTATCACTGAAAGTATAACAAAAGCCATTACTAATTGTACTATACGAAGAGATGAAAGTTCAAAAGTAAAAAGCATTAACGTATAGAATATTACAAATAAAAAACTATAATTTGTTTTGATCATTTTATTATAAACACTTCCAATAATGATTCCCACCAACCACATTCCAATCAAAACACCTAAAGATCCAAAATTTGCATACATTGCCCCTACGGTTTCCAATGGCCATGATGATCCATCTAATTCATGTACAGGCATTGGAGGCAATAATCCATCTCGACCATTAGCTATAGAATATAAATACATTCCATCATCCACAGGAGGTTTATCAGAATAAAAAGATGAAGGAATAAACGCCGTAAATAAACCTTTGAATGAAGTTCCATACCACTTTTGATGAGTTTCAAAATAATTAATTATTGCTACGTAAAAAGGAACATAAGATTCACCTGCTATTGCTCTAGCTAATCCTCCATCTACATTTTCCGTATAAAATGCAACAGGGCTGTTTATGAATTGCATATACGCTCCCTCTTGCCTAAATTTTGAATATGTCGTAAAAAACAAATACACAAATAATATTCCAATAATATATTTAGGACGCAAAATTTTTTTTATTCTTATTCTTTTTACAACAAAGTGATAAATAACTATACTCTCTACTACAAGCATCAACAAGGCCTTTCTTCCCCCTAATCCTACCATTAATCCTGCAAAAATGATCAATATGATATCAATAAATCGTATTTTACCTTTCGTCCATCTTTTAGAATAGATAATTAAAAGCGGTGCATAATTTAACAATGAAAGAAGATAAGATTCAAAATCTAAATCTCTTACTAAGTAAGTTCTATATTGTAAATTTGAAAAAAAATAAGCAACACCTCCTGTTTTAGACATAATCAGAAAAAATCCCAATATCCCCAATAAATAAAAAATAATTCCCCAAGTTTTATAAATCCGAATATTTTCATGATCAAGTCGACCAATCTCATTTTGAGACATTTGAATATCTGCAATTTTCAAATATCGATTTGCAACCACCTTGATACCAAGTAATACTAATACATATCCCAAAGACTGCAAAATGATATAACAAAAAAACGAGGTATCTGAATATAAAGCATTCTTTAAAAAAATATCATCAACTATTGAAATATTCGTCGGTATAGCATATATAATCGTTGGTAAAACTATCTTAACTATATATAATAACGTATATGCATTAAGTGGAGAAAAAACATCATGTTTTCTATTTCTTATTAAATAAAATAATAATACAGGAAATATTATAATTATAACTGCAAATAATCTCATCATTTTATTAAAAATCAGTGCATACAGAATTTATAAATTAAAGTACAATATCTTGCAATCATAATTCCTCTCTATTTCTTTCTTATATTTAATCACAATGGAATATATCCCGAGTATAAACTTTATCTTCAACATCCCTAAGAGTGTCATCAAAACGGTTAGCAATGATAGCTTTGCTCATCGCTTTGAATTTGGTAAAATCATTAATAATCTTGCTACCAAAGAAAGTTTCGCCATCTGCAAGAGTTGGCTCATAAATGATTACGTTTGCCCCCTTTGCCTTTATTCGCTTCATGATGCCTTGGATAGCGGATTGACGAAAATTATCAGAGTTCGCTTTCATTGTCAAGCGATAAACCCCAATAATGCAAGCATGCTCTTTACTCGAATCCCATTGTCCGTTTTCACCGTAATAACCTGCCTTTCGTAATACAGCATCAGCAATATAATCTTTGCGAGTTTTATTTGACTCCACGATAGCAGACATCATGTTCTGTGGTACATCTTGGTAGTTAGCTAACAATTGCTTGGTATCCTTCGGCAAGCAATATCCCCCGTAACCAAAGGAGGGATTATTGTAATGTGTACCGATACGGGGATCTAACCCCACTCCCTCAATGATAGCCTTAGAATCAAGTTCCTTCATCTCAGCATACGTGTCAAGCTCATTGAAATAACTCACTCGCAAGGCAAGATAGGTATTGGCGAAGAGTTTCACGGCCTCAGCCTCTTTCATGCCCATGAAGAGCGTGTCAATATTCTCTTTAATAGCACCTTCCTGTAAAAGCCCTGCAAACGTTTGGGCCGCTTCTCTTAGCATCTCGACATCAGTCACGGCCTTTATCGCCTCGTTCTCTTTGACAAATTCAGGTTTGTCTATAATTTTGGGATAACCTACAATGATTCTGCTTGGATAAAGATTATCATACAAAGCCATACTTTCACGCAAAAATTCTGGAGAAAAGAGTAAATTAAACTTTTTTACCCCCTTTTGAGCGTACTTGACATAGAGATTACGAGTGTAACCCACGGGAATAGTACTCTTGATAACCATCACCGCATCGGGATTCACCTCCAACACCAAGTCAATCACATCTTCTACGCGAGAGGTATCGAAATAGTTTTTCTCCGGATCATAATTGGTCGGAGTAGCTATTACTACGAAATCTGCATCCTTATAAGCGTCCTTACCATCGAGGGTTGCCACAAAGTTCAAGGGTTTCTCTGACAAATATTTCTCGATATAATCATCTTGAATCGGGGAGATTCTGTTGTTTAGTTTTTCCACCTTTTCAGGTATCACGTCTACCGCCTTCACTTGATGATGTTGGGACAACAATGTCGCTATACTTAAGCCAACGTAACCGGTTCCGGCCACGGCAATTTTTATATCTTTAAACTTGTTCATGACGTGAATATTCATTATTTCTATTTATATTCATTTTAATCAAACAATTACTATCAACCTTTTAAAAATTCTCCAATAGCCTCTACATGCCTCATCCCGTGCACATCCCCCGCATAATAATCGATCATCCCCGCATCATGTAACCTTTCCGCACCCCGTTGTGCCTCCTTCCCGTAATACCCTGCGAACGACAGAATATTCACCTGTAACCGACAATTCTTGTTCTTCAACTCCTCCCCGTGTCGAACGATATCATCCGCCCAGAAAACGTACCGCTCTGGATGAGCCAACACCACTTCATACCCCCTGGTCTGTAATTCGAACACTACCTGATCAAAAAAAGGTGAGGGAGATAAAAAGTTATGTTCCACCAGTACCCGTTTCTCGTCCCCGGACAGGATCTCTCCCCGTTCGATCAAACTCAACATGTACTCCCCGACACGATACTCGGCTCCCAAATCCAATTCTATCTCTATTCCCTCCTTTTGCAAACCAGCTCGAAGATCTTCCAACAAGGGATAAAGATTTTCCCGTCCATTCATCAAGGCAGGAAAATAAACGTGGGAGGTGCATGTCACTCGTTTCACGCCCAAACTAGATAAGCCTTTCAACACTATGATTGACTCCCCATAAGTCCTAACCCCGTCATCTACTCCGGGTAGAACATGCGAATGAATATCATGGGTATAATCAAAATGTACCTTCTCCCGTTTTCGAAACCACCACATGACTATAACTTACCCTCTTATCTATTTTGCTTGTTGTAATAATTACCGTAACCGTACTTGTAATAGTGTATTCTCCTAGACACACCGTTAACCAGCACCCCGCAATTCGTCACGTGATGCTCGCTTTCCAGTACTCGCAAGGAAGATAACACCCCTCGCGGCAACACGTTCAAGCGAACGACACACAAACAAGCGTCCGCTTGCTTGACCATCGTCAAGGCATCCGCTAGAATTCCCACCGGGGGAGTATCTAGGATAACGCAATCATATTCCCCCTTCATCTCCTCCAACAATGTCTTGAACCTATCACTTGAAAGCAAAGCTACCGGGTTCGGCGGGACATCTCCCCCAAACAACACGCTTAAATTTTCTCCTAGCGAATGTACCAGCCGTCTCCATTCCGGTTCCATTCCTGCCAGATAAGCCGACAAGCCACGGGAGTAATCCTTATGAAGATACGAGTGTAACTGCGGATTTCGCAGATCACAACCGACCAATAACGTCTTTTTACCCGCCCTCGCATAAGCCTTCGCCAAGTGAGCAGCCACCAGTGTCTTCCCCTCCCCGGGTACCCCGGAAGTCACCAACAATACGGGACAGGCTTTCTCACCCAGCATATAGTTCAATTTCTCCCGGATCACTTGCATCGATTCCGACACGGAAAAATTTTCCCGTAACAGGGTAACCTCTTCTTGAGGTAGCTCAGGTATATCTCCCAGCACAGGGAACGGTAGTGCCCGTTTCACCTCGTCGATAGAACGAACTTTATCGTTCAGCATATCCAGCAAGAGGATAATCCCGACCGGGATGCCCACGCCCAGAAACAACCCCACGAGCATGATCAACGCCTTTTTAGGCTCTACAGGAGCACTACCCGCAGACGGATCCTCTATAATTTTAGCCGTCGCCACGTAGATCAATTTAGCGATCTCCGCCTCCTCCCGTTTTTGCATCAAGAAGAGGAAAAGGTTCTCCTTCAATTCCTGTTGCCGGGCGATATCTCGATACTGTTTCTCCTGCGTGGGAACGGAAGTTAACATCTCGTTCACCGACGCATTCTCTTTCTCCACGCTCTTCAACTTGATCAACAGACCACTCTCCACGTTGGTAATTGTCTCTTGTATGTTCTTTTTTAATCCTTGCAACTGGGAGTTTAGCCCGATCACGATCGGATTGCTCTCGCTAGCACTCTGCAGCAACTTGCCCCGACGCAACACCATCTCGTTATAACGAGTGATCCCCGCATTCAAACCCTCGTCCGAGAGACCCAAGTTTTCCGGCAACAGCGAGAACTCTTCCGCCCGTTTCTGCGTGATCGCCGCCCGGATGCTTCGCAACACGTCCAGCTCCGTTTGCAATTTCATCAACTCCGCCTCCGACTGTTTCTTGCGTTCCATCACGAAAGCGGCATCCGAGGTGATATCCGTTAATTTATTCGTCTTCTTGAAGTCTTCCGCCCGTCGTTCGATCGTTCCCAACTCTTGGTTGATCACGTCCAGCCGCTCGTTGATGAACTCCACCGTCGCCTCTGACACGATCCTCTTGTTATCGATACCGTTCTGGTTATACCGCTTGACAAGAGCATTAATCACCGCAATTCCTCTCGCCGGTACGGCGTCTTTCAAGGAGACCAATACGGAGTTCGTGTTCTTTACCAAGATTTGCACGTTCAAGTTTTTTGAAAAAACATCTGTCGTTTTTCGAAAACTAGACAGGTCCACCCGGATTTTTTCCTTGGAAGTAACTTTCCTATTAGGCTCGATCGAGAGGTTATAGTCTCCCATAGGAACACTCTCCGAGTAGTGACCGCTCCACATTTTCTCCCCGTCAAGGTTCATCAATATCACGAGGTTCGCCGTGTCCAACAACACGTGAAAAGACGTGTCCCGGATCTCCCCGGGATTATCCACAAGAACTTTCACCGGCGAATCGTTATAAAGTTCTCGGTCACGCAAGAAACCTTCACGGACGTAACGGACGTTCAAGTCCAGTTCCTCCACGACCTCCCGCATCAGGTTCTTCGACTGTAGCTCCACGATCTCGTTCTCCACAAACATATCCGCCGCCGCCAAGCCCAGCTCTTTCATCATCACGTTCGTTCCCAGTTCCCCCTTTTTCGAGTCGCTGATCATCACCTTACCCGTCACGTTGTAAATAGGCACTCGGCTCTGGCATATCAACAAAGCGATGACCAAACACAAAGGCACCGACACCGCAAACCAACGCCAACGGGTGATAAACTTTTCAACTAATACTTTTATATCTATACTTTCGGACTCACGTTCCCTGTTCAAGTTATTCTCTTCCATGTAATTCCGGTTCTAGGTTAACGAATTGCGATGGCAAGGATTGCCACCAACGTGGAAATACTCGATAAAACGTAAGGCAGAAATGCCCCGGCATTTCCTCCCACAATCCGAGCCTTATTGGGTTCGACATAGACCACGTCATTCTGTTGCAAGTAGAAAAAAGGCGAATGAATGATATTTTCCGATGTCAAATCCAGTTGGGCGAAAACTTTCTCGTCCCCGTCTTCTCGCATCACCAGCACGTTCTTACGCTTTGCATTAATTTGTAAATCTCCAGCCATTCCCAAAGCATCAAAAATGGAGACCCGTTCACTATTCACCTTGTAACTCCCGGGAGCTTTCACTTCTCCCAACACGGTTACCTTGAAATTCAAGTACTGGATAGTCACGATCGGGTTCTTCAGGTAGTTACTCAACTCCTTCTTCAATTTAGCTGCCAGTTCCGTCCGGGATAAACCTTCCACTTTAATCTTTCCCAACACCGGGAAATCGATCGTCCCGTCCGTGTCCACCAGATACCCGTAAAGTTGATCGTTACCTGTTCTCGTGTTGTTCTGTCCCAACCCGATCATCGGCGTGTTAAAAGGCAGGGCCGTCTCAATATCATCACAGGAAACCACGATTGATAATAGATCATCCACATGGATCACCGTACGATACTGCAAAGCTGCTTTCACTCTAGAATTTATCTTCACATCTTGCAGGTACACCACGTCCTTCGGGGAAGCGCAAGCCCCCAACAAGCAAACCAGCATACCGATAAAAAACAATCTTCCAGTTCCCGTCATCACTTGTAAGTCTTTATTTTAGTTAATTATTTATTTTATCCAGTATTTCGAACCGGGAGTTCTTCGATTTAAACTCCGGCACCACCTGTTTCATCAACCGCACGGTATCCTCAATCCGTACCGCCAATGCTAATTCCGCAAGTTGATCATAAGCTCTCAACACCTCGTCCCGCTTGTACTTCCGGACTCTTGCTACCCGAATTTTAGCATTCCCCGTCGGGATCGTGTTCTCTTCGTTACTTAAAACCTCCTCGTACAATTTCTCTCCCGGCCGCAAGCCGATAAACTTGATCTTGATATCCTCGTTCGGGACGTACCCCGCCAAACGAATCATCCGTTCCGCCAGATCGACGATCTTCACGGGTTCTCCCATGTCAAAAACGTAGATTTGATTGCCCGTACTCATCGTGGCCGCCTCCATCACCAACCGGCAAGCCTCCGGGATAGTCATGAAAAAGCGGGTGATTCCCGGGTCAGTAACCGTCACCGGACCACCCCGCTCGATCTGTTTCCGGAAATAGGGAATCACGCTGCCGTTACTTCCCAGTACATTTCCGAAACGAGTCGTGACAAAACGAGTTTTACCTTTCACTTCCCCACGCTCTATTGCTAATCCTAAACTTTGCACGTATATCTCCGCCAGTCGTTTGGAAGCCCCCATCACATTGGTCGGATTCACGGCCTTGTCCGTGGAAATCATCACCATCATGTCCACATTATACTCCACGCAAAAATCCGCCACCAGCCTTGAACCGACCACATTCACCCGAACCGCCTCGCAAGGGTTCTCTTCCATCAAGGGAACATGCTTATAGGCAGCCGCATGGAACACTACACGGGGACGATATTTTTCAAAAACCATCCGTAACCGTTCTTTCTGACGAACATCACCGACAAAAGGGGTGAACTTCAAGTTCGGGAAATTCCGTTCCAATTCCAAGCGCAACTCGTGCATCGGGGTTTCCGCATTATCAAATAACACCAGATACCCCACGCCAAAGGCAGCTAACTGGCGGCATAGCTCGCTACCGATACTACCTGCCGCACCAGTCACCATCACCACCTTACCCGCAAAATACGCCTCAATCTCCCTCGTGTTCACCTTGATCTCCTCCCGTCCCAACAAGTCCTCTATACGGATCTCCCGGATAATCGTCTTTTTCAAACCATCTCCCAGCACGTCTATTGGCGGGGAAAACAAGTTCTTTACTCCAATCCCCTGACAAAAACGAACCAACCGATCCGCCTCCCGACGAGCCTCCTCACGTGAGGGATATAACACACCGTTTATATTATATTTTTTCACAAAACGGGAGAAATGCTGTTCATCCTCAAAATAGTAAACCGGCAATTCCGAAAGCACGCAAGATTTCAGGTACCTATCCGGATTCACGAATCCCACCACGTGATAGTGCTTACTAGTGTGCATTCTCGTCTTCAGAGCCACGCTTTTATCACCGGTTCCGTAGACCAGTACCCTCGTCTTCCCTGAACCATACAGAGAGATCGTAAAATCATAAACCAGCACGAGCGTTACCCGAAAACCCACCAGAATCACCGATGTCACGAGAAAATCAATCACGGCACAGGCAAAAAGGTGTTGCCCGAACAGTCGAGAACCGGACACGAGGATCATTCCTGCCAACAGGAGTTCTTTTAGGAAAATTGCAAATCCCATTTTCCCAATGCTCTTTATCGTGGCGTGCCGGATGATATTCCGGTTCACCCTCAGTCCCCAGAAAACCAACAAACTAACCACGCAAGAACCGCCAATAATCACGCCATAGGTTAATCGGGAGAGATCGATGATAAAACTATCGGCAAAAAGAAGCGTGATAAACGAACTCATGACGGACAAAAAAATATCCACCAAGAGAATCGTGTAAGCATTCACATACTTCTTATTCTCGTGCAAACGATTACATACCGAGTGAAACGAGTATTTCATTTATTATTGGTATTTTGTAAAAGAAGCGCCTCCTCCAGTATTTAATAGCTTGATCCGGCGTATGAAGTACCGTTTAAAGGAGACGCTGTTACCGAGAGTTGCATGTGCCCGGTATCGCATTTTTAGTGTGAATTGGTATATTTATTCTTTCTTTTCATACTTCGTGTTGCAAGCTACAAACTCCCGTTTCGCCAAAATATAAAACACCAGCCCCACATCAACAGAGGAGACCTCTCCCATCCGCACAAATTGTTCAATCATATCATCCTCCACTTGTCGTACCCGTACGGCCAACCGGACCCGCTCTTCTTTCAATCGCTCCTGTTCTTCAACGGGTAATTCCATCAAGCCTACCACGTTATCATACAAACAAATCGCATCCCACCATCCCAACAAATCGTCCCGGTGGTTTCCCCGCATATATCCCAAAGCTTCTGTCACCAATTTACCTGCCAATTCGCCACATTCCGCATCTCCCGTAAAATAATAACAATTACACAATAACCGGCAAATATTAGAAGTACGGCACGGTAACACCAGTTTTTGACTTCCCCAAGGTGTCAGTATATCGTAGGCAGCATCCACTCCTTTTTCCAAAAAATCCAAATCCGAGTACAACTGGTAAACGTCCATCAAGTCCGCAGCGTAACCGGCACGAAAATTTGCCGGAAGTTCTTTCTTCTGCACCAATACCTCATACCAACGGGCAATTTCTTTTGCCCTTTCGTGAATATCGTAAAGAACTCCAAACTCGGCCTCTAACCACGGATATATCCGCACCATCGTGTAAACCGTAAGATAACCGTGAAGATAAGCGGACAACTTGTCGGGAGAGTACGAACGGAAATTAACTTCACGTAACCGATCGTACAAATCATAAAATAAACCTTTCTCCATCATCTTTTTCTACTCTATTCGTTCCAAAAAGGAACCCGGAATATAGGAAGTTGCAATTGACACAACTCCTTCCAAACGGATGACTACACGTTTGTGTCCCATCAAACGAACCAACTCTCCTTCCAATCCTTGCAAGGGGCCTTTAATCACTCGTACCCGGTCTCCCCGTTTCAGATTTTTGTTTAACACCTCTACCCCGCTCGGGGAAAAATCCAACAAAAACATGAAATCATGCATTTGTTTATCGGGAACAATCAACGAGTGACGTCCCTCAATATCTTTCAAATAAACAATATTAAGCCCATGGTCATTTATTAATGAAAAACTTGTTGCTTTATCCGTGTGAATAAAAATCATCCCGTGAATCAAGAGCACCCGGATCGTCTTACGACCCAAAGGTGTTTCCCGCACTTGTTCTTCCTGAGGTAGAAAATTCTCGATACCCAACTCATCAAGCTTCTTCTTTATCCACAACTCCTGATTCACTCGAGTGTGAGCCACGTACCAATTTATATTCTTATTATCAACCATGTACCCTTTTGATTTCCCCTGTCAAGGTATTAAATCGAATTTTGAACAGCTTTCTCCGCTTTTCCTGACCGGACGCGCTTCGCGCATTAACCCTCGTACCGGCCCTGATTTATTTCCACGTGTCTCTATCGTCTCACTATAATACAGCGATTCAACGAAAGAAAGCTGTCCGCATTAAAAGTTTCAAAAAACGATCGATTAATGATATGATACTTAATAATAAATTGTCTAATCTTGTAAAATTGTAATCGTCTGATTGCTAAAAAGAAAAAAATTTTTGTTTTGATTTGCGCAATTCGAAAATTTACTATATTTGCAGAGCATTAAATGATCCTATAATAATCCTCTAAATTTTTCATAAACAATTGATTTTATTTTATTTATGAAAAGCAACAAATCCCTTATACATATCTGCAATTTAACCCTTATCCATACTTACATAAACGTTGCCCTACCCCCTCTCTAGCCCATACCCCAAACACAGGCACAACAAAAACCCAGCATCAACACTATTTCATGTTCATGCTATGTCTATGCTATGTTCATGTTTTGTACTTGAGGTAGAGCAACCATAGTCCACCCTTAAACCAAAGATTTCCTTACCTTGGTGTAAGCTTGGTATTATTTAAGACTCCAAATCCACGTCATTTATCCGTACCATCCAGTTATTGACTTTCATCAGGGGACAGATATAAGGTTTTAATTTATCCTCTGTGGCATCTAAAAAAAATATTAAAGTATATTGATCCTGCCTATCCAAGTATTCCTGCGGGGTCATTCCCGAGTAAGCCTCACGAGAGAGAAGCAAGTATTTCGTGAGAGGGATATCCAATACGCGTTGCCCCGTGAAACGATGGGTCAGAATCAAACGGGTATCATCATTTTCAAGCAGACGTAATGTATTTAATTCCGAATGCACGACCTGCAACCCGGACAAGTCGGCTACCGTCTGATAAAAAGGCAAGTAACACGTTTCAACCGAATCAAACGGCTGGCTTCGATGGTCAATCATCCCATTAAATGCCCTAATTTCCAGCAGAAATTCATCATCTGCAAATGGTGTCGGATTCTGGCCTTGCAAAACACACGTGAAACGGTGGGTTAACTTTATCAACGGGACTTCCCGAACCGTGTACTCTTCCGGAACTTCCACCCCTTCCAAACGGCCATGGAACAAAGCGGGTAATTGTTTGGATGACGTTCCCGACGCATCACATAACAGTCTTACCCCCGAGGCAGAACATTCGTAACAAGAATCCGTCAACCCGGACCAAACTAAAAAATTATATTTGCCCGGGGATAAGGATTCCAACCTCACCTGACAATTATTTTGATGAAGAATAAGACTGTCGACATGCCGGGTTTCAATATAATTTCCGGTCTCATCGAATATGAATATTGACGCATTTTTTAATTGGGTAAAAGCCGCATCCACGTTTAATATGTTATATCTATAAGACAATTTTAACCAAAAACCCGAAGGACAATCGGAGAGATCGTCATCTACCCATGAACAAGCAAAGCAAAGACAAGAAAATATTGCCAACCAGCATGCGCCAATCTTACTCATCATTATTACAGCTAAAAATTATTGTATCATTCTATTCCAACTCACCTTCTTGGTAACGGATATTCCAAGGTAAAACAGAGAAATCAACACTTAGGTAAGCATCGGATTCAATATCCCCCGGATCCACGTCAGGGATTCCTGTTCCCAGATCATTCACATTCGTGATCAATATCCGGTAAATATTATTACGCACGATACCAAATTCCATCACACCCATCATTGCCGAATGATTATCCACGTGGCGAATGAAATAGTTGTAATAACAGTGGAAACTGCCTTCTTCACTCTTGTTAAACACCTTGATATTGTATTTTTTCTGATCTTCGAGGCTTAATGAACCATCCGTTGGGACATTCGCCTTACCGATATCATGCACGGCTTTCAACGAGGTATAAAAATTATAGTTAAAATAATAGATCGTACTTTGCCCGTAAGGATCTACCGTGTGCCCTTCTTCATTAAAAGTTCTCTCTTCCGGTATGGAAACACTTGCCTTAAACACGATTCCCGTGGCGTAGGCTTTATTCTGTGCCGGACGATACATACAGTTTTCCAAACAATACGTTGTCGTGTATGTGTTTTCAGCATTCAACACACTCGTGATATTATTACTTGCATTTTCACAATACGGTTGGGCATAGTAATTGTCTTGATTCGTGAAATTCTCTGCCCCGGCCACCGTTTTATTGAAAAAATAAGGGTCTACGGCATAGCCGTTCGTGGCAGGAATAACCCCAAAATAATCATTCGTACAGGTGAAATCGGGCTTAACCAGATTCGTATCATCCGATCCGTCCGCTAAAGTAACCACGTGACGGAAAGTATAGAAATTCCGGCTCAAGTTGAAATAACGGTAATTACTTAAATTTATCGTGGCATATTGCCGGCCTTCCTTGTCCTTCATAACATATTCGTTCCGGTTTCTTGCCAAGCACAATTTGGCTACTACTCGTTCCAAGGTGATGGGTACCACCGTAATCTCTTCTTCCGCTTTCGGAGTATTCACCACCACGTTCAAATTGGCCACGGCACGATTGGCCATAATCAACGGACGAGAAGCATCTGTTGTTCCATTCTCGTAAGAATCCTTATCGACATGGCTTAAAAAATTATCCACGGAAGTGGCATTAATCATACTAGTCCGGTTAGCCACGGCAAATACATCATAACTCCCCGGATCAACCTTGATTTTTTGGTTGGAACGGTAAGTTACGGTTTGGTCAGATACCACCCGCTCTACCCCGATCTCGAAAGACTCTATGAAATTTTTAGTTTCCGAATGAAATAAATAGAGTTGCACTTTTTCAATTCTTGACTCGTTTTCGCTTCCCGGCACGGTCTCATCCGAACTTTCAGCGGAAGCCCGTCCAAGAGAAGAGGAGGTTTCCGGCACGGTAAATGAAAACATCACATTCCCATCCGTCACAACAACAGAAGGATTGCCCGACGGATCATCAACAGGATCTGCATCATTGATGCAACCTCCCAATGTTACTAGCGAAAATAGTAAAATACAATAATAAAATAACCTCATAACATTAAATTTTAAGTTAATATATAGTGTTCAATAATTTCAAGTTATAGCTTGCTTGCGGAAGTCCGAAAGATTCAGCCTCCTTGAATTTACTCTTCGCTTCCCCGTACTGACCTTTCAACATATAGGCAACACCCGTTGCCAGTGTTTTTTCTTTGCTATCCGGAGCCCGGAGCAAATACTTTTCCGCCGACACGACATCCCCTTGCATTAATGCTATACACGCCGCATTGAGGTTAGCCACCGGATTTTCAGGATGATATAAAACAGCAGTTTTAAACACGTTCATATATTGTTGACTCCCCTCGGGTAAAGTTTGTGCAATCCGGAACATCTCCTCGATACTCAGGTTCTTCGGTTGGGAGTGAAACACGATTCGCGCTTCTTCCAACGTGAAAGGTCTCACAACATACTTGATCGTGCATTCCGAACGTCTTAGTGCCGGAAACCACTTGCTCACCACGACATTAAACTGTCGGGAATAACGTTTCCTCAACCGTTGTTCCTTTTGGTCGGGAGCAAGATCACTTTCAACGATACGTAACCACTCGTTACTATTTTTTAACACGGAATCTCTCAACAAACGTCCTACTCCTTCCCAATCTTCCGGAGTATAATTTGTCGTGAAAAGAGAATCCGGAAAATCATACTGATCGGAAATATAATCTTTCAAGGCGGCCGTTCTCCCTTCCGCAAGCCGCTTGTTATTCATATACGGCCCCTCCGGTGATGCAAATCCATGAATATGAATACCGGAAATCGTGACAAAAGAATCCCGCTTTAATACATCAATACCCTCTTTGATTTTATACAATTCGGCAGCATTATTTCTAAAATCTTCCAGAATATCTGTTTTGTTCAGGGGAAAATCCAGATAGGCACAAATCTTCTCATTCCGGTTTTTCACGTCTTCAACTTGGGGCGTCATAAATGCCAGTTGCGGGTGTAACTCCGACAACGTATTCAATCGTGCCACATCTTGGGAAAACCCATCCTCCGGCTCCCCGCAATGACACGAGTTCTCTTCAAGAGAAAGAACAGAATGGTTCATCCACTCCTCGAAGGGGACGGAACGTAAATATGCTATTGTCTGAACAGAATCATCTTGCCGACGGACCTCCAGATGACCCGCTTGAACAAATTGTTTGGAATTACGCAAGTAGACGAAATGTTGTCTACGTCCGTTAATATAGACTCGGGGAAATTCCATAAAATTCTTCAAACTATCACGTAGTTGCGGTATCAACACGAGAGATTCGTTCGACGCTAGTTTTCGCGATACATTTATTTGCATGGAGACAACTAGCTGTTTTCCCATACGGTAAAGTTGCGCCTCATTCACCGTAACGGTACTATCCTTCTGCCCGTGTGCAAGAAAAGAGAAGAGAAAGAAACATCCGCAAAGAAAAATGTGTCTCATAACCCTTTAATTAAAAACATAAACTATACTTAAAGAAAACTTATCCGGTCCGAAATAGTGGTAACTTTCTCTCTCCTTCCACGCTGCACACAAATCCGGACACGCATATTTATCGTAGCGGATATACTCGTAACCAATCCCTAAAGAAACCTCCAAATTCCAATGTCGATTCAAAATGAGGTGGTACCCGTAAGAGATACCGCCTCCTGTCAACCAGCCGGAGTAACGGTGATTTTTCAACCACTTGAATTTTCCCAATAACATATCTTTCCCACCAATATTGAATTGAGCCCCGTTAAGGAATACCCCGAAAAAACTCCCGTTAAATTTTTGGCACGTCCAGTAACGGTACTCTGCCTGTAACAACCAATAACGCTCCACGTATCTTTCCGTTCGCTTCCATGGACGTAAACTCCCGGAGAAATCAACTGTCGATCTCATCCCGAAAGCATACTCAATCCCTCCGTTCAGGGCCCCGTTGGCTAGAGAGAGCAAATTACTTTTTACCGCAAAATTCTGACTCCGGACCGTAATACTTCCGAAAAGGATGAGGAAGAAAAGGATCGATTTGATTTTCATGTTCGTTTTAATTATTGATTTAACTCAAAAAACAATTTCAAGTTATGATCTGCCTCCTCGCACCCCTCAGCCTTCGCTGACTTCAGAAGACGTATTCCCTCGTATGTATTATCACACAGTAATTCGTACACCCCTCGGCAATTTTTGTAAGCAATGGTATCGTACAAAGCCATCTGCAAGTACATACCCGCCATCCGTATATTCCCCCGTTCAATGGCCGCATTGGCCGCATTCAAATTAGCAACCGGGTTGGTGGGATATATCTTCACGCTCGTCTCTATAATCTTGTAGAATTTCTCCGGTTCATCCTTATAGCTTAAAGCAACCATGTAAAGTTCCCGCAAGGATAATAGATGCGGCTTTAAATTCGCGATCACTTTCGCCTCTTCCAGACTAAAATCCAGTTCCTTCTGGTTCCGCTCGTCGGTAGCATCACGTTCCGGTTCCAAATAACACCCCTTGAAACTTTTCTTACCCGATTTTATTGGCAAGTCGGCAACCTTTGTCGTGTCACGCAATACGTTTGGCAGATTTGAGGCATACCCGCCCATCCGTTCGATCTCTATTTCCCGCGAGGATAAAATCGTTGACTTGACTTTATGACCGTTTTCATCAAAAATTTCCGCCCGAATTGAAAGAAGTGAGGTTGACAAGATTCCTTCCCGGACAGGAATTACCGTTCTATAATCGATATATTGATTTTCAGGATTTATAGCCGCATACACTCCGGTAACCCCTGCCGACTTTTTGCGCTTCTGTAACATCTGTTCGCGTTTGTACATCAAATGAGCCCTTTTCCCATTGACCAGTATACAAGGCAATTCCGTTTGCCGTCCCTGCCCGGAAAGGATAGGGGTAAGCGTCACGTGTCCCCGGGTTTCCAGATCAGGAACACTCACTAACATATGCCAAGAAATAACCAGAGAATCCTGACGCACGTTGACTACAGGGGACTGTATTTCGCAATTAATCTCTTGGGCTGAAATTCTGCCTGTCACCCATAACAGGATAATTAGAACAAATACTTGGATCTTCATAAGACAATATTTTTACTGAATAAAATACACAAATGATACCCCGACATGCGTGACTCCCCAATAATTCTCTTTACGCTTATCTTGTAACAAATCTCCTTTTGCCGGACCGTATTGCTTAAAATTCAATCGAACATATCCTGCCGCCAGAGAGGTTTCGATACTCCAGCTTGCACTGATCGGCCACTGGTAACCACAGGAAAAACCACCCCCAACCACACTCCCTTGATAACGGTGCTTTTTCAACACGTTAAAGAGTGGCATTCCCCCGATATTAAACCGGCTATAATACATTTGCACCCCCACGAAACCACCGTCATACACGCCCCGGAACCATCTCTTGAACGAGGGGCGAATCAAGACGTGTTTCATCTTTTTATTATCCCCCCAAGTCCATGGGTTATAATTCAAATTCATTTCCAAACTGTACCATTCACCACATCGCATTTCACCACCAAGATTTAAAGTTCCCGTCATCCAAGGCAAGACGTTTGTCTTCACGGCAATCGTCTGAGCATTAACCCGGCAAAACGGCAGGCACGAGAATAATATTGTAATAACAATCCATTTTTTTTTCATTCCTATGTTTCATTTAAATTGACTGGTTAATACAAAACTTCGAATTATATTTCTGTTTCTCAGCTCTAACAGCACCAAATAAGAATTCATTTTTAATTTGACCTTTTTGCCATGTACCAGCTTGTAGACATGTTTTACAGGAACATTATATTTCTTGGACAGTTCATAATAGATCGATTTATTCTCTGATTGCCATATTTTTAACAACACGATACTCATATGATAACTATTTTGAAAGATGCGAAACATTTAGAACAAACAAGCCGCAAAACGGGCATGAAATCACGGATAATCATTCTGTTTTTATATCATTAAACGAAGGTTTAATGATATCGTCTTTTTAGCGATATGTTAAGCCTGAGAACAGAAAGTACAAATAAATAACTAACTGAATAATCGAATTTTAAATGAAATATGAATTTTGGGGAAATAAAAAATTAGGATTAATCAATAATCCTTCGATTTTAGACACACAAAAATATTTATTTTTAAAACAAAAAGCAAACAAAACTTATATATATTTTATATTACCTCGCAGATTGTAAGCGCAAATAACTTATCAGAGCCTTTTATCACTCGACTTACAATAGGATAACACGTATTTTTGGTAAACAAAAAATTGAAAGATCCCATTTATAACCTTTATATCATTTTTCCCGTATATAATAATAATTATGCACACAAAATAAAAAAGACTATGAAAACAATACTACATAAAGCCGAGAGTCGCGGTTTCTTCGACCACGGATGGTTAAAAACCCATCACACCTTTAGTTTCGCAGACTATTACAATCCACAACGCATTCATTTCGGGGCGTTACGCGTACTTAACGATGACCGGATAGAAGGAGGTACCGGATTTGACCTACATCCTCATAAAAACATGGAAGTCATTTCCATCCCCTTGAAAGGCGACTTGGAACATCAGGACAGCCTAAAACACAAGGACACGATCAAAGAAGGTGAAATTCAAGTGATGAGTGCCGGAACAGGCATCATGCATAGTGAATACAACCGGAATGACGATCGGCCTAGTGAATTCCTGCAAATCTGGGTATTCCCGAACAAGCAAAACGTGCCGCCACGATACGAGAACGCCGTGATTTCCGATTTAATCCGCAAGAATGAGATCAGCGAGATCGTATCTCCTTATCCCGGTAACGGCAAAGGATTATGGATTTATCAACAAGCTTGGTTCTCGATTGCCGACTTGGACAAGGATTCTTTACAACTCTACAAGATGAAATCAAAGGAGAGCTTGGGCGTGTATATCTTTATCATTGAAGGAAGTATCGAGCTAAAGGACCTAACCTTGAAACGCCGTGATGGAGTAGGAGTATATGATACCGATGAAGTCGAATTCAAGGCGACCGAAAAATCACGGGTATTACTGATTGAAGTTCCACCACATCAATAAATAAATTCAATAAAAACGAGAGGGTGTGTCAAAAGGTATTTTATCCTCAAAAAAACTCCTCCGTCACTTCGTGCCACCTCTTTCTTCCCCTGCCTGAGGGGAAGTACCCCGAAGGGGGGATGGGGAGGGAGAACAGAGGAGGAGCTGGTGATTCTTACCAAAAACAGGGAGTATTTCAACTCTCCCTCTGTTTATAGAGGGAGTACGGCGAAGCCGGGAGGGAGTTTGAAAAATGACTTTTGACACACTCTCTTTCATTTATAAATCCATAACCCACGGTTCTGAAAATTCATAAAATCCATTATCCTAGCGGGAGTCCTAGAGAGAACTCAAAAATGAACAGTTGTTTTCTACGCCTCACTCATCCATAACATATCTTTATTCAAATTTCACCCTATCCGCCAGCTGGACAAAATAATCATTTGACCAAATATCCAATTCTTTGGGATTCTTGACGAAAGGCAACACATCACTTTTTACCTGATTGATATCTGCCGAAACCAACCTGTCCTTCAATTGAGTAATGAAAGCATCATGCTCTATCTTTTCATTATTAAACAAGAACGTACGCTCGGCAAGATGTGTAAAGCCTAGAGGTATATTGTGACGGACATACCATTCAAAATCATACCAATCACGACCTTTCACCCGATTTTTCCATGCCCGGTAAACCAATGCATGCATTTTTCCGGCAAACAAATCAGGAAGAACGAAACAACGTGTCATAAAAGAATGAGGTTGTAAAAGAAGTTTCTGCTCGGTTCTAAACTTCAAAGGAGGTTGGGTATCAACCTCAATCTTTATTTTTATAGATTTATCCGTCCGAAAAGAAATATCATAAACATCCGTATTATCTTTCAAAAAGGCAGACTCTACTTTTCCAAAATTCTTTTTGTCTTTCTTTTTAATCTCCACGTCTCTTCCCACAATAGCGAACTCATCTATTATAGGTTGAAAGTATTTTGTGAAATCGAACTTATCATCAGGAACAAGAAGAGAAAAATCCATATCTTCACTAAAACGCTGAAGACCATGAAAAATCCGAAGGCAAGTACCCCCGTAAAAAGTTGCAACATCAAAAAAGCCACCATTATAAAGCCCAGCAAGTATCACCTGCTGGTTTACCTCAAAAATGGCATTCCGCTTCTGTTGTTCGGTAGATAAATCGTATGCAGAAAGCATATCGTCGTAAATATCATTTTTCATTTCCTCATCAATTTTAGCAATGTTCGTATCGACTCAGCCTTTTTGCCGACCTTTATATATTCCTCAAATATTTCAGCGTCCATCTGTTTGAATTCCTCCAATTCCATCCGAATATCCTCTTCCAAATAAATTTCAGCATCCTTCAGATAACGGAGATTTACTTTGGGTGAGTTTGCTATCAAATCACACAATGCCTTTTCGGGAGTTGCCATTACAAAAGCATAATCTTCTTTTTTCATACTAGTCAAGCCTACTGAAAATGCCTCTCTTGAGATATTCGTATATTCAAACCTTCCCAAAGGTGTATCAAAATCTCTAGAATGTTTCAGAGTCATTGATTGCTTCGTGTACACCGTTTCCGGTATCAAGCCGTAATAACGCAGGGCCGATGACATGGAAACATACGAAGGTGCATAAAGATGATTGGCTATCAATTCTGTTGATAAAATCTTACCTGTTATCTCCGGATTGCACACGTAAAGCCCCCTTTTGAGACGAATGATTTGCTTATCTCGCTCAAGTAACCTGACTTTTTGGTTTCCTCTCTTGATATGAGGGAAAAGGGATTCCAACGCAGAAACCGTTACAGGTATATTACCCAATCGTCGTAATGGATTATTCATAGTGTAAAGATAGCTATTTTTTGAATACAAAAACATATCACACACGTTTTTCTGTTCAAAATAATGCCATAAAAGCATCCATCTATACCGGAATCGCCTACATCATCACAGTTGTCGTCCTCATCACGCCCTCCGTGTTAGATGCTTGTCTCGAATAAGTAACAACCCAAGATAACAAAGCAGCCCGTTAAACAGGAGAATCTCGAAACCAAATTTATACCCGAAAAGAAGTTGTTCCGAGTAACAATTCACCACGTAGGAGATCACCGGTGAAAGCAAACACACCCAAGGAAGATATTTCTCCCGTACCTGATATTTTGTCGTCAAACCAAACGTGAAAAGCCCTAGAAGAGGCCCATACGTGTAGCCTACCGCTTTAAAAAGAGACGATATTACACTCGAATTATTCAATTCCCGGAAGAGTACAACCACGAAAATCATTAATAACGAAAATACGATATGCACCCCGATCCGCTTTTTCTTCTCCTCCTTATTTCCCGGATCTATTTTCAAGAAATCAATACAGAAAGAGGTCGTTAAAGCAGTCAATGAGGAATCAACCGAAGAATAGGCCGCGGCAGTTATACCCAACAGGAAAAACAAACCGGCCGTAGCCCCGAAATAATTCAGGGAAAGGAAGGGAAACACGTCATCAGATTTACCGGGTAACACGATACCTTCCCTTTCTGCATATATGTAAAGCAAGGCTCCCAGCATCAAAAACAACACGTTCGTCACCAAGAATAAAAAAGAAAATGAAAACATATTTGTCTTACAATCTCGTAAGGAACGACAAGTCAGATTCTTCTGCATCATATTCTGATCCAACCCATTCAGGCAAACTGTGATCGCCACTCCTGCCAAAAACTGTTTCACCGTATTCTGTCCCGACCGCCAGTCAAAGTCAAACACTCTGGAAAGAGGGCTCTCTTTTATAGCTGCAATAGCCGAAGAAAAATTGAAATCCAGCGCCTTGTTTACCACCACGATTGTCAAACCGACAGAGATCAGAATAAACACGGTTTGTAACGTATCGGTCCAAACGATCGTCTTGATCCCGCCTCGCACGGTATAAATCCACACGAAAGCAATCGTGATAAACACGGTCAGCCAGAAAGGCACACCTATGGCATCAAAGAAAGCCAGTTGTAACACACCGACGACCAAGAATAACCGGAAAGACGCACCCACCAATTGTGACACGATAAAAAAGAAAGAACCCGTCAACCGGGCCTTCTCCCCGAAACGAGTTCCCAACCAAGAATAAATAGAAACCAGATTCTGCCTGTAAAACAAAGGCAAAAGCACGAGTGCAATCACGATATACCCCACGCAATTACCGAAAACCAAGGTCAGATAAGTCCAATGCGTGTTACCGACCTCCCCGGGGATCGAGATAAAAGTCACCCCGGAAAGCGTTGTCCCGATCATCCCGAAAGCCACCAAATACCAAGGCGAATTCCGATTCGCGGTAAAAAACATCTCACTATTGACTTTCCTAGTTGTCACGAAGCCAACCAAGATCAACAATAAAAAATAAGCCAGTAAAACCGTTAAAACTAAACTCGTGGACACAGGCACTTTCTTTTAATTCCACGACAAAGATAGTGTTTATTCCGGTATAGTGGAATTAAATACTCCATGAAACAAGTATTTTCGAATATAAGAACAGGATCAAACTGGACAAATTTAAAGTTGCAGTTTAAATTTGTCCAAAATACAATTATTTTTCTGATATTCAAAGAAATCTATTCTATTTTATTCCTCGTAAATGTACACGACAAAAATGCCATTCTATTCCGGAACATAAATAATTTCACCATTTTCAAGTTCATATGCGATACCCACCTTCTTCCCTCGTTTCCCCGATTGGTTCTGATCTTCGGAAGGAGTGTACCGGTTGATCTTTTCGCCTTCCTTGGTAATAATCTCCATGTTCTCCTTTCCCGGATTCTTCACCATCGTGAAATCCTCTGTCGAAAGCATCTCCGTCATATTATACCTTGTCACCAAAGCCACCATCAGGGCCACAGCAAACACCATCGCCACGTCAAAAAGATTCGACACCGCACTAATCGGATCCGTCTCATCCTCCTTTTTCAATAAATTGCGTTTCATTTCTGATCATTTTTCTCGTTCAACACCTCCACCAGACACTCCAAGTTAGTCATATCCTGTAAATACCAGCGTTGTTTCACCTGTTGGGTCAAGAAACCGATCGCACCGGCCACCAACCCGATAACCGTCGTGGCAAAAGCCACTTGCATATTATAAGCCATAGAAGCAATATCCCCCGTCGACAAACCGACCAGCGCAGGTCCCATCGGGATCAAAGTTCCCATCAACCCGAGGATAGGTCCTAGCTTTCCCAATGTTTTAGACGTGGCCAAATCCTTATCGGCAGCAATTTCAAAATTAGCCAAAAGACGTTGTAATTGGGCTTTATTCTTCTGTTCCTCCAAAATCCGTTTCATAAACATCACAACTAAAGAATGATTCTTCTCCGGCAACCGATTGGCAAAATCATCCACATTATTCACGTGCAATTTATCCATTTGCTCCCGAATCAATTTATCCGTCTTACGAATAGAAACATACTGGCCAAAGAAATTTCCCACCAATAACAAAGAACGGAAAAACAATAAAATCAACAATACAACAACCGGGACCAGTAACCCGTTTGAGATCCAGAACATAATATCAGAAATCGTATTCATTATCTTTTCAATTTAAAAATTAGTTTCCTTTTAATTACAGATATAATCCATCCCGCAACAGCTCCCACTAAAAATAAAATAGTAGATCCGGCCAATGCCGACCAGTCCACGTCACTCACACCCTCTACCGCCGTTCTCCCATTTACCGTGGCAATAATTCCTAAAATAGCAACCAAAGCATTCGTCAGGAAAAACAACTCCAAACGCAAATCCTCTTCCGGCAACAGCCATTTGATTAACCATCTTCCCAAAGGGATAATCACGAAAACAAATGCCCCGAAAAACCAAGCAATTAATTTAAACGAAACCCCGGGAAAAGAGAAAACAGCTTGCGTCAGACCGAAAAACAAGACCGGAATAATCAACACCCCCGGGAACCAGTACAACAGGCGATATGCCAGCATCATACGTTTCTTCACCGGAGAATAGTTGGCCACGTGAACTGCCAACAGGCAGAATGCCATTTGCAAAACAATCTCCAAGGTTAACACGACGGAAGTATCCAACATCAATTGATTGTCAGACAGCCAATCGGCAATTTGAGTTTTTGACTGTTCAATCGCGTAAGGCCACATCAGGATCACGAAGATCGCGGCAATACCGGCAGCGGCCCCCACCGCCACCGGTTTCCAGAAGGTCTGTTTCAACAAAAAATTAAAAGCAGTCAATAGAATCAGAATCCAAACAATTGTATCCATGATTATATATTTTTACGTCTTCTTCTCATCAATACAGCCAAACCGACCAACACGACAATCACCCCTCCCACAATCAAAGGCGTGTTCACCTTATTCGTATGTTTTTGCGTCTCAGAAGCAATTTCATCCTTCTTCATCACAACACCTTTGGACTGATCTGCCGCCACTTCCCGCACATTCTTTATGCTATTCTGATATTGCTTGGCAGCTTCGGGAGTCGCTTTAGACGCGATAAAATCACGTAATTTGGCATTATCGCATACAAACCCGGAACAAGCCGGTTTATATTTCTGAATCAAATCCGTATGTAAATTCGATAAATCAGCCAATTGCTGATCCGTCGCCTTCCACATTCCCTTACGCGCTGTCTCCATCATCACGGCCGTGATTTCCTGTAAGGCTGCCGGGCTCTGTTTCTCGAAGAAATCCTGTACCCCCAGATTAAATTTATCCCTCACATACACGTTGTAAATCTCATCCCACATCTCGTTATCGATCACCGAAGGTTTCATCACGTTCCAACCGTATGTATTACGGACAATTTCAGCAAAACCGGCTGCAGAAGTCGCTTCTCCCTTCATCTTCTCCTTGATATAAGAAGGGTTGAAAATCGTGGTTCTCGACTCCACGCCGATAGCCTCTTTCACCTCCTGCATCTTATTGTTATTCCGGTTCCGGTAGTCACTGAGATAAGCATCCGGATCTTTCCCCGTCACGTTGCGAACCGTCAGGTTCAAGCCTCCCATAAACTCGTACACGTGATCCAAACTTAACGCTCCCCACGTGTTACTCTGCCGGGGTTGAACCACCACGTCCGTACGGGTCAAGGCCGCCTCGAAAGCAAACTGCTGGAATTTCTCCCAGTTCTTCTCGCTACCGTAATAAGCACCCATGTTATTCAAGTAGGTGGCTGCAATTTCCGATTCATCTTCCCAACGGTCTCCGGCATCAACCATCCCCTGTATTCCGGTTCCGTAACCACCATTCGCACCCCCGAAGACCCGGAAAGTTGAAATCTCACGGGCATCTTTCGGGGAAATACCTTTATCAATCAACGTCTTTTCCGCTTCCAGCACCCCGGCCGCCACTTGATTCTCGTATTGGTCATTCTTGGCTGCTGCAGCCATCTCCACGGCCCGGTTCACCAAGAAAAGACGAGAGGCAGCAATATCCCGTAATTGTCCGGAAGTCTGTACAACCACGTCTATACGCGGACGCCCCAAATCAGCCGACGGGATTAATTTCAAATCACTCACCCGCCCGAAAGCATCCCGCACAGGTTCCACTCCAAGCATATACAACACTTGGGCAATCGTGGCCCCGCCCGTTTCAATAAACTCTCCGGACCAAAGCGTGTAACTGACCTTTTTCGGGAACTCCCCGTTATGTCGTTTCTGATACATCTCGATTGTACTCTTTGCCAACTGCATTCCTTTTTCCCAAGCTGATTCCGTCGGCGTTTCCTCTGCATTTATAGCAAAAAGATTCCGTCCCGTCGGCAAAGTATTCGGGTTCACGATAGGATCTCCCCCGGGAGAAGGAGCCGTGTAACCGCCATTCAAGGCGTTCATCAACGACTCCAACTCACCATCCGGACTTTCCTGTAATGCCCGCTTATAATTATTCACGTTTTTCAACGTCCGTTCCACTTCCATAATAGCCAACGCCTTATTCACCTCTTCTTTGGAATATTCCTTGGCTTTCTTTCCCATCATCGCCTTCATCATGGCACTCATATCCGGGTTTCCTCCAGTCCCCTTGTTCCCCGGCATCTCTCCCATCTTCGCATTCGGGCCTTTTTCACCATTCTCCCTTCCCATAGCCGCTTTCATTTTTTCCAAAGCCTCTTCGGGCGCTCCCATCTTTTTTGCCATCTCCAAACGCTCTTCGGGAGTCTTCCCCTCACCCATCTGTTTCATCATATTCTTCATCATTCCGGACATAGGATGTCCTCCCTCTTCCTTCTTCACAGGCATAACTTCCGGTTGTTTCGCCGCGGCAGCCATCATCATCGCCATCATCCCCTTAGGAGCATTCCGGTCTTGATCGATTTCACGAGCCTGCGCCAACTCTTCTTTCGTGATACCCGCCACCCGACAAATGAAACCATCATCCACTTTCTCCTGACCATTCAGCAGTCTCCCCACCAATCGCTTGGCCGGATCGAGATAACGCTCGGTAAAAATAGTTTTCCGTTTCAACACATCAGCATCCGCCTTACCTCTCAACCGATCTAACCCGAACAACCCGTAAGCTATCGGATCGGTTGCCATCGAGTAAACAGACGATTCAATGCGGGCAGCCTCGTATGGAACCCCCATCGTGTACAATTGTCCGGTAACCTTCTCCGCCGCCAACTCATCCGCAAAATTCTCGATCTTCAATATTTCCTCTTCCGTGTAGGGAACATTCAACACGCTATCCAACCCCAACTCCCGATGCATTCCCAAAGAAACAGCTAACTCCTTCACCGACAAGGCAGCCTTCTCCACCTCCTTCAGGTCAGCCGTACCTTTCTCCGGGTAGGCTTTCTGATTATATATCTTTATTCTTTCCGTCAGATTCCGATAAATGCCCCTCACGTTACTCTCCATAAACGGGGGAGTCAAATAAGATTGCAACACGCCATACCCGCGACGTTTGGCAATCATCCCCTCACCCACATCACCGATAGAATAGATGTAAAGATGAGGCACGCTGCCCACCAATCGATCGGGCCAATCCAAATCACACAACGCAGCTTGTTTTTTGGGTGTAAACTCCAAACTACCATGCGTTCCGAAATGAATCATGGCATCCGCCTTGAACCCGTACTGCATCCACAAATAAGCGGCCACGTAGGAATGAGGAGGTGCGACATCCGTCCCGTGTACAATCTGGAAAGCATTATCCCCACCTCCGGCTGCCGGCTGTGGCATAATGACCACGTTCCCGAACTGTATGCGGGATACCCCTAACTTACCATCGGCAGTACTCATGTATTCCCCGGGAAACTCCCCGAAAGCAGCTACCACCTCGGCATATTTTTCCGGCCGTAAAGCCTGTTTCACCCAACTCTCGTACTCCTCTTTTGAAATCAGCAGCGGGTGACTCTCTTTCAGAAAACGATCCATCACCCCGTTCGCGTAAGTACCGAACACGGCTCCTTCCGCCATGATCATCTTCTCCAATTCCTTGGAATTTGCCGGAAGATTCTCGACCCTATATCCCTCTTCCTTCATCTTTTTCAAAAGATTATACAACGAGGGGACCACTTCCATTCCGGCAGCACTCATGGCACTTTGTCCCGGACCTTTATAATAGTAAATAACAACTCGTTTCTCGCTATTCGGCTTTTCCTTCAAAGCCAACGTCTTCTGAATATTTTCCACGTATGTCTTCAACCGTGAAGGAACTGCAAAAGAATGACGCAATCCCTCTTTATCCTCGTACTGGGCAAAGAGTGCCGACGTCCGGATGGCCCCGTCAATTTCAGGGGTAACGATACTCTGTGACATAAATCCCCCGGACATCCCCATCGGATCTTGTTCCCATTCTTCTACCAGACTATTTACGGTCAACGGGGCAAACAACAGGATATTACGTTCCTCCAGATATTTCACGACCTCATCTCCCAGCCTGCCATGAGCCATATTGATAATAGCATCCGGGCTAATTTCACGCACAAAATCAAGCAGACGCCGTAAAGACAAAACCGGGTAAACATTATACCCCACTCGCTCCAATGTATCAATCAATCCCGTAGCATCTGCCATCTGCCCGGTCACCACGATCTTTTTCGCCCCCTCCTTATATAATTGCTTACTCTTCAAATACTTCTCGTACTCTTCCACGGAAATAAAATCAAGCTCGTCTCCCGGCTTATCCATATCGACATGATATAACACATCCGAAGACCTCTCGATCGGGACTCCCGGTTCTTCCACGGAAATCAACTTCTTATCCATATTCTTCCGGATATAGTTCAGCATATTCTTGTAATTCCGTCTTCCACCGCTTCCCAGATAACCCCGCAAAGCGACTTGGTCAACAGAATCAATCGTGCATATATTATTCGCCGGATTCGTCGCCATTGTCGTGTACACGAGTACACCTTTATCTGCCGCTTTCTGTATCTGCTGCCGCTGTTCCTCCACGACACGCAGCCCCATGCCATTCACAAACACCATATCAAAACCGGACAACCGATCCAGTTCCTCCACGGGTACCTCCTGCAATTTAATAAATGAATTGTCATTCGCCTTCGCGATACCTCCCATCGTAATCGTCTGGAAATTCACGAAAGCAATCTTGGTGGTTCCGAACCAGACGTTGTACGCCCAGATCCCCAACAAGACGATAATTAAAAGACACCCCAACGCAAGCCACTTTTTTCTCATCAGTATTCTCTTTTATGGATTATAATTTTAATAAATCTGCTATATTCACCGACAACGTCCCGATAAAACCGATCCCCCTCTGCGGGGTCACCGATTGATCGGCTGTCACATTTTTATCCTTGAAATCAAACAGGTTATCAATACCTGCCGTAAAACGGAAACCTCTTGGGAAACGGGCGCCGAGATTCAAAGAACAGAAAGTCCGGCTCTCATATTCATTTTTCACGTAACCACCCGCACTATTCTTGTACCATGTCTCCACCGAAGACATCCACCGCCCGTTCAAGGCTGCCGACAAAGCAACCTTCCCGAACGTCTTGGAATAATTTGCCGTAAAAGTCAAACTATGCGGACGATCACTCGCCATATTATACCCATCCACTTCGGAATGTACATCAATATAAGCATAAGCACCTTTTAGGGTCAATCCATTTTTAAAACGGAACTGCGCCATCACGTCAACACCCGTTCTTGTTGCATCATCTGCATTATAATATTGCTGATCTTTCCCGTCCGAGGTCAAGCCCAAAGCGATCTCGTCAAAAAATCTCGTATAATAACCGGAGACGGAACCATTAAAAATTCCTTTCGTCACCTCGGCCGAAAACGTTCCTTGATGACTGATCTCAGGCTCCAAATCTTCGTTACCGTATATCATGAAAAATCCCTGCCCGCCCATATCATATTCACTATGCAATTCTTTCAAAGATGGTATACGAAATCCCATCCCGTAGCCACCGCGCAGCGTCAAAACACCATATTTATACATCAACGAAATTTTCGGGCTGGCGTGGAAACCGTATTTTGAATGACAATCCGAACGAACCCCAGCCAACACGCTAAACGAATCACTCACCTCATAATCTTCCTGCAAATACAAAACATACGTCTGGGCATCAAATTTCTTCCCCGAACCGTTATCAAACCAATAATGTTGCAATTTCTGCGTATTCACTTCTATCCCGGCCGTCAAGGTATGTTTTTCATGGATATACCCGGTATAATTCAACCGAACGGTATTGGTTAAATCTCCAAAAACCTTTTTAGAAGGCAATGAAGTGGTATAAACGTAACGCTTTTCGTAATTCTCAAACACATACGAGAAATCCAGTATATGAGAATCATTAATAGCATAATAAACCCGAGGATTTATACTGTAATTGGAAAAGCGATCCTTCTCTTTCTGCTCCACGTACTCCAACACGTCATTATTATAATATGTCCCATTCAATGAGATCCGAAAATTCTCGTTAAACGTGTAACTCAACTTCTGATTTGCTTGCCAAATCTCGAAACCATTTACACTGGACATCCCTTTCTCCGAAGTATCCGCAACCACGGAATCTCTCCCGTATATATCCTTATAATACGAATACTCGATTTGCCCTTCTTCATCTTTTAAAGCATAAGCATCCCGTTTACGGTAGGAAAGAGATGTCAATGCAGAAAAACGTCCTTGTTTAGTCCCCAAAGACAGGGAATATTTACTCTCATCATTATTTCCATAACGCACAGAAACGTTTCCCGTAAAAGGACGATTCGCATCTTTCGTAATAATATTCACCACTCCCCCCATTGCCTGAGAACCGTAAAGAGTAGACATCGGTCCCTTGACAATCTCAATACGTTCCACATTATCCATATCAATCAAACTATAATCAATATTATTACTGGACCCCTCTCCGGCAACACGTTCTCCATCAATCATAAATAACACGTATCCTCCGGCAGATCCTTGGAATTTCAACTCCGGCAATCCGGAACCATGGGCCAGCCCGAACTGCAAACCCGGCATTTCATATTCCAGTAAACTTTGCAAATCCAATGGATTCACCTGTGCTATATCTTCCGATGAAATCACGCGGGTAAGCACCGGAACATCCTTCAACGGTTTCAGCGTACGGGTTCCCGTGATCACTACCTCATTCAACGCGTTATTACTCGACTCCAACACGAAACGATACAAACTGTCAACCCCGGGGGTCACTTCCCGCTCTTGCGGTTCATAGCCCGTGAAACTCACCCGTAACACACACTTATTCTTCGATGACAACTTAAAAGAAAACTCCCCTTTAGCATTTGTCCCGGCCCCGACCACCGTTCCTTTTACCCACACGGATGCTCCCGGCAATCCCTCGCCCTTCTCATCGGTAACAATTCCCTGCACTTTAAAAGAAGGAGCCTCATTGGTACGCTCATCAGCCATCAATGCTGATGACAAAAGAATAAAAAACAATATCAACAAATCACGCCTCATAAAATTCTTTTTTTACGGAAAAAACCGTAAGAGAAAGACTGTTCCTCTTACGGTTGATAAATCATGAACAAAAATTATTTTAGAGGAAACTCGTAATCAAATGTAGCCGCCTCATTCTTACCCGTGGCATCAGACATATCCGTGAAACGCAATTTTGCATATTCGCCGCCGGCAGTCTTCACAACAAACACTTTACCATTAATTTCATAAGAATACGGGGGCATTGATCCGGTAGGAGTTGCCGTTACCCATTTAGCCAGCACTTCGTTAACCTTCGTGGGTTGATACCCAACAAAACCACTCATCATTCCCGACATATCCACCATGACTTCCCCATCCACATCTGAAGTGAAACTTTCTCCGGTAACACTGGCAGAAGTAACACTTTCCAAATCCGTGGTCTGTAACATGACGGCTGCCCCACCATTCGTTTTTATATCATACCGATGGAAAGCAATATCCCAATCGAAAGAAGTTTCATCACCATCCACTCCATAAGTCTTTCCGGTAGATTCCCCTGCAAAGGTTCCTCCCATATTCATCTGCATACCTCCATCTTCCATGGCCTTTACATTCATATACAGAGCAAGACTAAAGTCTGCATCTTTCGTCGTACCGATTGTTCCGTTTATCGACATATAATAATCCGTCGTGGTTTCATCTTCCTTTTCCATCGTAACAACCGACTTCTCACTTGAGATATTCCATACATTCCCCTCTTTCTTTGCAATGGCTTTTAAAGAAAAACTAGCACCCGTTGTTTCTGTTCCACTCATTCCACCAATTTCACAAGCCGGGAAGGAAATAACCACGGTATCACCAACGCCTTCATTAATCACCATCAACAAAGAATCGGTATTCTTTATAAGAGTACTAGAACTCAAATCTCCGTAATACACTCCCGTCACAGCCCCTTCCATACTCTTCACTTTCAACGTTTTCACCGTCTTCCCCTCTTTGAAACTAAAATATGACCAAGCATCATATGGATCACAATCTACGGTAACGGACTCTCCATCCCAAGAACCACCGTTATCATCATCATCCGTACAAGCCGCAAAACACGCACCGAACAACATGATAACCACAAGAAACCAATTCATCTTTTTCATTATATTTAAAAATTTAGTTTAACAACGATTTAATGTCGCAAAAATAAAGTAGCCCACTCCCCCTCACAATCCCTTAAAATGGGTAAAAAACGCCCTTTACATACTTGATTATAGGGATAAGATCAAGACTTGTTTCTTTGGTTCTTACCGACAAAATTTAAAATTAGCATCGTACATTATTCTCCAACATTAATATCGTATGATTTTTATTACCTTTGCGATTCATTACGAGAACTAAAAAAGGATTAACATGGAATACAATTTCAAGGAAGTCGAAAAAAAGTGGCAAAGCTACTGGCAAGAAAACAAAACTTACCGGGTGGAAGTCGATCCTTCTAAGCCCAAATATTACGTGTTGGATATGTTTCCTTACCCATCCGGGGCAGGGTTGCACGTGGGACACCCGCTAGGCTACATCGCTTCCGACATCTATTCCCGTTACAAACATCTGAAAGGATTCAATGTCCTGCATCCCATGGGATATGACGCGTATGGTCTGCCCGCGGAGCAATATGCCATCCAAACCGGACAACATCCGGCCATCACCACGGAGAAAAACATCCGTCGCTACCGGGAACAAATGGATAAAATCGGATTCTCCTTCGACTGGGACCGTGAAATCCGGACCTGCGACCCGGAATACTACAAATGGACCCAATGGACTTTTATCCAGATGTTCAACAGTTTTTATTGCTACGACGAGCAAAAAGCCATGCCAATTACCGAACTGGTAAAAGCATTCGAGGCCGTCGGAACCCAAGGATTAAACGTCGCTTGCGGTGAGGAGATGGACTTTACCGCCGAGGAATGGAAAAACAAGAGTACGAAAGAACAACAAGAAATATTACTGAACTACCGTCTTGCCTACTTGGCTGACACCATGGTAAACTGGTGTCCCCAACTGGGAACTGTGCTGGCAAATGACGAGGTAAAGGAAGGATTATCTCTTCGCGGAGGTTATCCCGTGGTACAAAAGAAAATGCGTCAATGGTCATTGCGGGTTTCCGCGTACGCCCAAAGATTGCTTGACGGGCTTGACAACATTGATTGGTCCGACTCCTTGAAAGACATCCAACGTAACTGGATCGGTCGTTCACAAGGAGCAGATGTGAGGTTCGACGTGAAAGACTCCGATCTGAAATTAGAGATTTTCACCACCCGCCCCGACACCATCTTCGGGGTTAGTTTCATGGTTTTGGCTCCCGAATCAGACTACGTAAAACCGTTAACAACTCCCGAACAGGCTGACGCCGTTGCCGAATATTTGGATTACGTGTCCAAACGCACGGAACGGGAACGCCAGACCGAAGTGAAAAAGGTTACGGGAGTCTTCACCGGATCTTATGCCATCAACCCGTTCACCAACGAGGCTATACCCATCTGGATCAGTGAATACGTCCTTTCCGGCTACGGAACCGGAGCCATCATGGCTGTACCGGGACACGATAGCCGTGACTACGCCTTCGCCAAACACTTCAACCTGCCCATCGTACCCGTTGTCGATGACGGGGAAGGACACGATATGTCGGAAGGCTCCTACGATGCAAAAGCAGGTAAAATGATCAATAGCGGCATTATCAACGGCATGGAAGTCAAAGAGGCCATCGCCTACATTGCCGGAGAAGTAGAAAAAAGAGGCATCGGTAAAAGCAAAATCAACTACCGCCTGCGTGATGCCATCTTCAGCCGCCAACGTTACTGGGGAGAACCGTTCCCCGTGTATTACAAGGACGACCTTCCTTACATGCTGGACGAATCCAAACTTCCGCTGGAACTGCCGGAAGTCGATAAATACCTGCCCACCGAGAGCGGGGAACCACCCCTCGGACGGGCTAAAAACTGGAAAACAGAAGACGGTTATCCATTAGAATTAAACACGATGCCCGGTTTCGCCGGTTCATCCGCTTATTTCTTACGTTACATGGATCCCCACAACAATAAGGCATTAGTTGATCACGAAATATGCAACTATTGGAAAAATGTTGATCTTTACCTCGGTGGTTCCGAACATGCCACAGGTCACTTGATCTACGCCCGTTTCTGGAATATGTTTCTGTATGACCTCGGCGTGGCTTGTGAAGAAGAACCCTTCAAAAAACTGATCAATCAAGGAATGATCCAAGGACGTTCAAACTTCGTGTACAGAATACAAGGCACAAACACCTTTGTTTCCGTCGGACTGAAAGATCAATATAAAACCACGGAAATCCACGTGGATGTCAACATCGTCAAGAACGACGTGCTGGATCAAGACGCCTTCCGGGCTTGGATGCCAGAGTACGCCAATGCCGAGTTCATCTTGGAAAACGGGAAATACATCTGTGGATGGGCTATTGAAAAGATGTCAAAATCCATGTTCAACGTGGTAAATCCCGACACGATCATCGAAGAATACGGGGCCGACACGTTACGCCTGTACGAGATGTTCCTCGGACCGCTGGAATTCAGCAAACCTTGGGACACGCAAGGGATTGACGGGGTGTACAAATTCTTACGCAAATTCTGGCGCCTGTTCCAAGTCGGTGAAGACTTCAGCGTAAGCGACGAAACTCCTTCCAGAGAAGAGTTAAAAGTGCTGCACAAAACCATCAAAAAAGTGGAATACGACATCGAGAACTTCTCTTTCAACACGTCCATTCCGGCATTCATGATTTGCACGAACGAATTGACCGCCTTGAAATGTAACAAACGGGCCGTCCTAGAACCCCTCGTAATCGCTCTCGCACCTTTCGCCCCACACATGGCGGAAGAACTATGGAGCTTGTTGGGACACACTCAAAGTATCACGAAAGAGTCATTCCCCAAATGGGAAGAAAAATTTCTAGTGGAGGACGCTTTTGAATACCCGGTATCTTTCAACGGCAAAGTTCGTTTCAAACTATCCATGCCCTTAACGGCAACCAATGCTGATATTGAGGCCGCAGTCAAAGCCGCACCCGAATCAACGAAATGGTTAGAAGGAAAAGAGATCAAAAAAATGATTATCGTCCCGAAGAAAATCGTGAACATCGTTATCGGATAAATTAAAGTAAAAAGAGGAGAAATCTCCTCTTTTTTACTTTAATTATTTTTAGCATTAGGGACAATGAATAACACGCTACACGTCCCGATCACCCCCAAACCCAAAAGCAACAAACGCACATGCCAGTTCTCGAAAACCACGAAAGCCGAAATAGAAATCATCGTCCACATACACACTATCGACACCGCTTTTGTCTTCCACCCGACACCCTTACGTTCTTGAAAACGCCTTAAGTAAGGCCCCAACCATTTCGAACGGTGTAAAGCATTATGTAATCGTTTCGAACTATTATAGAACAACCACGAACTCAACAACAAAAAGGGTGTAGTCGGTAACCCGGGAACAAAAATGCCAATAATCCCCAAAACCACGGAAATACAACCGATGATGATATATATCGTTCTCTTCATTCGCACTTACTCTTCCTCGTCACCCGGCATAAAAGCCTTTACCACCGCCTCGTTATACTGCGTCAACTTATTGCTCTTGTGAATTTTCTTCAAAACCTTCCGGTCCGTTGAAGGCATGAAATACTCCCAGAACGTTTTCATCTTCATCAACAACTGATGATCCCCCTGCAATCGTTCGGCATACCCCGCAAGTAATTCGGCATGAAATGCCTTGAACTTCCTCAATCGTTCCTCCCCAGCAAGCACCCTTCCCTCCACGTACTCTTGTGCCAAGGCCGGGTTCGCCAACAAACCTCTCCCGATCATCACTCCCTCCAAACGAGGGAAACGCTCCGTCACGGCTTGAATATCCTCCAAGGTCAAAATGTCCCCGTTATAATACAACGGATGTTCACACCCCTCGTAAAACGCCTCGAAAGCCTCCTTATCCGTCTCCCCCTTGTATTCCTGCACGCCAACCCGGGCATGAAGAAATATAGCTGCCAACGGGGCCGCGTTCAACAAGGGCAATAATTTCAAACATTCCCCCGGATCTTCCCACCCTAACCGCATCTTCACGGAACATTGTATCTCCGGAAAATCCTTCACCACCTCCAGCAAGGCCTCCACCCTCTCCGGGTGAGGTAACAATCCGGCACCCTTTCCCCGTCGAGAAATCATCGTGAACGGGCATCCCATGTTAATATCCACCTGCTTGTATCCCCGTCCTTCCAACATCTGCAAGCAAACATCCAACTCCGCAGGCTCTCCTCCCAACACTTGGGGAACTAGCAACTCCACGCTATTCAACTCCGGATCGCAATCCTTCATATCCCTTGAACGAAACGAATCCTCCTTCTCCACCCGGATAAACGGCGTGTAGTAAGCATCCACTCCCCCGAAAAACTTCGCATGTATATTCCGGAACGTCCAATCGGTAAGCCCCTGTACCGGGGCAAAATGTATCTTATACTTTTTCATACTTAATCATTCATTAAAAGAAAACGCCGCACGGGAATTTGCCGGATTCCTTGGAAAGAGGCCCCCTCAAGCGGGTCTAAAGTAACTACAATTTTCGGATAATTATCTCTAATCTCCAGTAAATTTCCATATTCACGCTCCCAAGTCTTTTGTTCCATCACGGAAGCGGCGACTTGAATATACAACTTTTCACCATCACGCTCCGCCACGAAATCGACCTCCCGGTCCCCGTCGCGCCCGACATGAACCGTGTATCCACGAACCATCAAATGATGATGGACAACATTTTCCAACACTTGACCAATATCATCCGGACGGAAAGGTCGAATCACGTGGCGGATACCCAAATCTTCAAAATAATATTTCTCCCCTACCCGAAATTGTTTCTTACCTTGAATATCCACGGGACGCACCCGACGAACAAAAAAAGCATTCTCCAGATACCCTAAATACTCCAAAATCATCTTAGGGGTCAAATCAATCCTTTGAGACTTCAGATATTCACTAATACTACTCGCCGAAAACATATTGCCGATCGTGTCAGCCAAATACACGGTAAGATCCTGTAATTGTCTAACATTACGAATACCATGCCTATCAACAATATCTTTCAGAAGAATCGTGTTATAGATACCTCTTAAATATTCCGACACGATCCCCTCGTCAAAAGGTAAGTTTACCAAATAAGGAAGTCCCCCAAATTTATAATACCGGGAAAATGTTTCATCACTATCCTCCAACTGGTGGAATTGCATAAATTCCGAATAATTCAACCCCCAAATTCTAAATTCCACGTAACGTCCACTCAAAAAAGTGGCTAATTCCCCCGATAGCATCCGGGCATTACTTCCCGTGCAGTAAATATCATACCCCCCATCAGCCAACAATCCCCGCAAGGCCTTTTCAAATGACATTATATCCTGCACCTCATCAATAAAAAGATAGCATTTCCCTGTCTTTCCTTCCCTGTGTTTCTGTATATAATACATTAAATCCGTGTAATCCCGGAGAGAATCAAATTCAAATAATTCCTTATTAATATATAGTATATCAGCGTTCGCATTTTTCCCCCGGATGTAATCCATTAACTGAAAAAGCATAAAACTTTTCCCGACACGCCTTTGCCCCACTAAAACTTTTATAATCTGCGTGTCAATAAATGGTTTTATTCGATCCAGATAGATCATTCTAGCATAATAATGCGGTATTTCCATGTTTCATAATTAATTGTTATCCAAAATTACAAATTTCTTTTCTCATACGAAAAGAAATGGTTTCTTTTGTCTCATTTTTTTCGTACACGAAAAAATGCCAACCTTTTGGAACATATTTATTCCAAACTCACGTACAACTATCAAGAATAATCATTAACTATGCCTCAAAATTTGTGATATGAAATTTTTACTCTGCCCCAAATGCGGAATACGCCGCTTTTACGTGAAAGACGAGAAGGGAAATAATTGTCTCGTACAAGTCACGACCGACTACGTTGTTGTCCCCGTCCACGAGGGAGATTCCCTAGAAGGATTCGACACGGAAACCCTTTATTGTCTCGGATGCTCGTGGAGTGGTAGTCCTAAAAGCTTGAAACGTTATTAATACAAATACATCATCCTATGAAACATCTGACATTTATACTATTACTGGTCATGACCTGTTCGCTAACAAAGGCCCAGCAAGACGACAGGGGGTATATCGTGAAAGTAGGCGAAAAAGCCCCGAACATCGAGTTACTGTTTCCCGACGGAACCAAGAAACAACTAAAAGACTTGACAGGAAAAGTCATCATGATACAATTCACCGCCAGTTGGTGCGGTGTATGCCGTAAGGAAATGCCTTTTATCGAAAAAGACATCTGGCTGAAATACAAGAACAACCCAGAGTTCGCACTCTTCGGCATCGACTTCAAGGAGAGCAAAGAAACCACCGAAAAGTTCGCCAAGGACATCAAGATCACCTATCCTCTACTCCTTGACCCGGAAGGTAAAGCATTCTACACCTACGCCGCACAGGGAGCCGGAGTCACCCGTAACATCATCATCGACAAGAAAGGCAACATCGCCTTCCTCACCCGTCTCTACGACCCGAAAGAATTCGAGGAAATGGTGAAAGTCATTGATAAACTTTTAAAAGAGAAATAAGCCGATTGGCTTATTTCTTTTTCTTTGCCGGTTTGCGTGCCGGTTTCTTTTTCTTCTTCTTACCTCCACGGTGTTTTATCAAGAAATGCACAACAAGAAAGATCACAACTACGGCGACAACCGCTATCACCTGTTGATTTCTTGTCGGACGATACGAACCTCCCGAAGCCTGTCCCCCATCCCGTGACACGTGCGAAAGCGTGTCCGCCTCCAACTCCCGCTCCAAATCATCGGGTAATTGAGAAAAGAAATCAATCCCCGTCATCTTCTCCACCTTATCTACGGAAACGGCAAAACTATTCAAGGGACGCTTGCTCTCCTCGTTAGGCAACACGTAAGCGATCATTTGCTGCTTGGCAGGCGAATAAAACAACTTGTAGTAATATCCCGGAACTGCCACTTTCCCCTTGCCGATCGCACCTTTATTACTCTTGAAAATCGGTCCCGTCACCACGTACAGCTTCTCCTTCCGGGCCCGGTTACGCACGTGTTCCTCCAGCTCTTTCCAGATTCCCCGGTTAAACATCGGCACTTGGGGAGACATATTCGACATGTAGAACGTCTCGCTCATCGCCTTCGCGTTAAACGACATATCGGCCGCGGGACACAAATGCCCCCGGTCGTAACCGCTCCGCTTGTAATCGTCGGGCGTGGCGCTCCAGCGACTGATCTTCGGATCCACCCGGAAATCATTCTTCCGGCTCGCTTTCCCTGTCAAGTTTGCGGAACCCAACTCATAGTACACCCAATTCGCTTGTTTATGCTCCTTGTTGAATCCCAAGCAATAATGCTTGTAATCCACCCGTATCCCGTCATCATAAACCGGAATATAGCGCCCGTCGGCAAAACTACCTAAGGCAAGAAACAGAAACAGGAGGCCAAAAATCAGCCTCCCGTGTAATATACTCTTCATCAATTATTGTTTAATCGCTTCTTGCAACGTGTTATCAATCTGACCAAGAATCGGGTAGAATCCCTCGTCATCTATCGTGTGACGGGCAATATACGCCTCGATCCGAGTACGCAAAACTTGGTAGGACTCCTTGATTCCCTTCTCGTCCCGTTTCAATCCGCGACGGGCAGCATAATTCGCCATCTCGTTCACTAGGTCAAATGATTTCAGGTAATTCTGAATCTGCTTGTAATCCTTCAGATTCGTCATTTCCGGACGATGCCGATCCATGAAATCAAACGTGTACTCGTACAAGAACTGGGTTCTCGTCACGTCGCTCAAATAACGGGAAACCCCGGTCGTGTCCGCCGGCACGAAAACATCCGGCATGATACCGCCACCACCATACACGGTACGCCCGCCCACGGTCTGGTATTTCAAATTCTCGTCAAAAACAATACTGTCTTTCTGTGAGAACTCCCCGTGAACCAAACGATTGTAAAGGTCATTATAATACTTCTCTTTCCCCTCGTTATACGGTTTCTGGATAGAACGTCCCGAAGGCGTGTAATAACGGGCCACCGTCAAACGCAAGGCCGAACCGTCAGGCAACATCCGCTGTTCCTGAACCAATCCCTTACCAAACGAACGACGCCCGATAATCAACCCACGGTCATTATCCTGTATCGCCCCGGCAAAAATCTCGCTGGCTGACGCGCTAAACTCGCTGATCAGCACATCCACGCGCAAATCCTTAAATTGCCCTTTGCCGTTAGACTTATAATCTGCACGAGGTTGCGCCTGTCCCTGCGTGTAAAGAATCAAACGGTCGGCATCCAAGAACTCGTTAATCATTTGTATCGCAATCGGTAACACCCCTCCTTCATTCTCCCGCAAATCGATAATAATTTTCCTCATTCCCTCTGCCTTCAACTTCACCAACGCTTGCATGAACTCGGCATACGTGTGCATACCGAAAGTATTCGTTTTCAAATAACCCGTCGTGTCATTCAGCATATACGCCACGTCCACGCTCTTCACCGGAATACTTCCGCGAACCACCTCTTTCGTGATTAACTTCGGCTCCCCTCTTCTAGCGATCGTCAACTCCACTTTCGTTCCCAGTTCCCCCCTCATCAACTCCTGAATCTTATCCTGCCCCATCTTTACCCCAGCAACCAAAGAATCGTTCACCCGCACAATCCGGTCCCCGTCCTTTATCCCGGCTTTCTCCGAAGGTCCACCCGGAACCACCTTCACGACGGTCACCGTATCTAGGTACTTGTAAAACTGGATTCCAACACCCCCGAAGTTTCCCACGATCCCCTCATTTGCCCGTTGCATATCCTTCGCGGGAATATATACCGTGTGTGGGTCCAGATCCTTCAATAAGACCGGAATTGTATTCTCCACGATCTGCCTCGTGTCCACGGTATCCACGTACGAATTTTGTATCATACTGATAATCAAATCCAGCTTACTTCCCGTCACGGGCAAAAACATTTCCGAGGACGCTGACACCTGTGTACGGTCCGGCAAGAACCGGTTCAACATCATCCCGAACACGATGGCCAAAGCCAGCACGATCGGAGTCAACAAAGCCCTCAAATTACTCTTATTCATTCTCTTCCAATTTAATCTTTATTTTCCTGATTCTCGTTCAACTCGATAAACGCCACGTCAATCCCGGCTTTCTGCAACAACTCGATCCCATCAACACTCCGGTAATTCTCGGAATACACCACCCGCCGGATTCCGGCCTGAATGATTAACTTGGCACACTCGATGCAAGGGGAGGCTGTCACGTACAACGTTGCCCCCAAACTGCTGTTATTTGACTTCGCGACCTTCGTGATCGCGTTCGCCTCGGCATGCAGCACGTAAGGTTTCGTCTTATTATTCTCGTCCTCACAGATATTTTCGAACCCGGAAGGCGTCCCGTTATACCCGTCGGATATAATGGCATCCCCCCGCACAATCAACGCACCAACCTGCCGACGTTCGCAATACGAATTCTCCGCCCATATCCGGGCCATTCTCAAATAACGCTCATCCAGTAACTGTTGCTTCGATTTACTCATTTATCCTTTCATTTTATTTTTTCCGATTCCCGATCGCATCCAGTGTCTCGTAGAAATCAATTTTTCTTTCTCTCGGGACATCAATCTTATCCAAAATATCCCGGCTCATCTTCAAATATTTATCAATCGCCGCGAAAGCAAGTTCTTTAATACCCAAACGATCGTAGATTCGAGTCACCGCCTTGATCTTCTCCTCGTGGTCAAACTCTTTTCGTTCGATCCATCCCCACAACTCTTCTTTCGTCTCCGGATCGGCCAGTTCCAACGCCTTGATCAACATATATGTCTTTTTATTGGCAACAATATCACCTCCGATATTCTTCCCGAATTCCGCCACGTCACCATACACGTCCAAGTAATCATCCTGCAACTGGAATGCCAGCCCTAAGTATCCCCCGAATTCATACAAAGCGTTATACTCATGCTCCGGCGCATCAGCCAACAAAGCTCCATGCCGTAAACTCCCGGCAAGCAACACCGAAGTCTTCAAATAAATCATCTCGATATATTCTTTCTCCGAAACATCATTCCGGGTCTCGAACAACATATCGTATTGCTGACCCCGGCACACGTCCATCGCCACTTGGTTAAAGAAATCAATCGCCCGGCGCAAATACTTGTCCTCGCAATGCTCGATGCACTGGTAGGCCGTGATCGCCGCCGCATCGCCACTCAGGATGGCCACGTTACTATTCCACTTTTTATGAACAGTCAGCCGTCCCCGCCGCAACTCCGCATCATCCATCACGTCATCATGTAAAAGCGTGTAATTATGGAAGATCTCGATTCCGATAGCGGATTTCAGCACCCTATCAATATCCTCCCGATAAAGATTATATGCCATCAACGTTAAAAGAGGCCGCAAGCGTTTTCCCCCGTCTTCCAGAATATACAGAATCGGTTCGAACAAGGAATACGGCTTCTGTATATACTCTTTCTTGTCTAACTCTTCTTTGATAATCGCTCTAAGTTCATCTATGGTATACATATCCGTCACATTTTCAAATTAGTTCGGCTAAAGTATAAAAAAAGCGCCAACAACCCATCATCTATGCAAAGAAATATCTTTTTCCCACACAGATCCCTTTTTTCTCTCAGCGTGAAAAATAAACCGATTTTCAAACCTTCACCCAATCGCAGAAAAACAGGTCTAATTTCAAATTATTGATTCTTAATGCCGTAATCGTCATGATGAACTCCCGGATAACACTCTTAATTGATAAACAATAGCTGAATAGTTCCGGATGACTTTCGTGTAAAGCGCTATTAGAACGCTATTAAATCCCTATTAAAACGCTATATATAATAGCGTTCTATTAATATTTTAATTGCTTATTAAAATAACTTTATCCGTGAGTGATCATGACTTGATCACAAAATAAAGATAAAATATCGGATAACAAAGAGATGACAACGAGCTTTCCTCTTACAGACCTCCCTTAGTCATAAAAATATCCCGGCCTCTATTTCAGAGAACCGGGATACTCAACGATTCGATTTCGAAAGCCTCTTTTAATATTCTCGGCCATTAATGACCTTTACCTTCCAATTGCATCAATTGTTGGGCTACAAACACAATCATCGTCGCATCCATATTCAGAAATGAATGACGTATAAATTTTGCCGCACGTTTTTTCACCGCCTCGTCTGCATTCACGAACAAATTAGCAAAATTATACATGAGAAAAGACTGAAAATCCTCATTCAACTTATCATACTCCTTCTCGCATAGCGTCATAAAAGCGTCTAAATCACCTTTACTATAAGACTCAATAAAACGAAATGCTGTCGTATAACGACCGTCTTTATTCAATCCCAAATCCGTGATTCCCTTCTTCATGATATCGTATTGCTCTTGATCAAAAGGAACTTGCGCGGATAGATAATTCAAAACGTCCATCCTGTACAATTCTCTTATTCGATCAGAAATATCACTCTTAATTGCAGGAACAAATCTATCTCGGTTCGCAATCATATATTGTGCAATAGCATCCGTGGTATTCCCCGTGTAAGTCGTGTAGATAAACAGGTTTTCTTCTGCCAGACGCTCCTTATCTTGTAAACCGTTAAAATAATCTTGCACTATCTTGAAAGCCTCATCCTTTTTGGCCATGTCCGGTTGACGATTTTTATAAACTTCTTCCATTTTCATCCCGGCATAGGCGGAAATCAAGGCGGCAGTACGCTCCCCGCTTTCATAGCGTTGGCGCATACGTTCTGGTGTTTTGTTCGGATCGATCAAACGGTCGATACTACCGATAAAAGCATTTCCGTCCATCGTCCCGCCCACCTTGGTCATTAAAATCTTTTCATCGGGAGTTATCGCGATAAAAGTCGGATAAGCTTTTACCTGATAGCGTTTTGCCAGTTCTGGCCCTTCGCCCTTCTCAGCATCAATTTTTATACAAACGAATTTGGCATTCAAGTAATCTCCCACGTTTTTCATCGGGAAAACGTTGTTCATCATCATCTTGCAGGGACCACACCAAGAGGTGTAGAAATCAATGAATACTAGCTTTTTCTCGGTTTTAGCGGCAGCAAGCGCTTCCTTGTAAGCGAGATTCCGAAAATTCGTCTGGGCCATTAACGAAAAAGTAAACAAGGAAACGGACAAGAATAGAATAATTTTTTTCATCGTATTAAATTTTTAGTAAAGTATCATTTATCAATAAGGGAAACATGGACCATATCCATACATCGGTCCAAGCATGGCGGTCTGATCCACGACTAGCTGGCAAACATAACGGACGCTTTTCAATTTTCCTTCCCCGGAGAATTTATCAACGGGATCTCCATATGGCTGTCCTCCGCGGATGTTATACAAGTACACGGTATAGGTGTTTTCTTTCTGCGTCCCAATCACGATATTGTCAAAGTTCAAGGAGGTGTCCCCAAATGGACCCATATTCCAATACAGATTAAAAATATAGGAAATCGTTTCTCCTGCCGGAAGGCCCGTGACGGGGATCTCGATTTCCGTTTCCGCATCAAAATTATAGGCATACAGTTTATTGTTGTGTACGCTGTAAATAAATGTCCCGGTCATCCCATTCCCGGCTATAATGCCTCCTTGCGCCAAATGCAAAGCCGAACTCAACGGCCGGATTTCCACGATCTTACCACCGGAAAGCAAGTACAGGTAACGGGTACCGGAAACTTTATCCTGACACAGGAAATAGATGGTTTCGACACCACCCACGTAGTTAAGGCCGCTCGATAGGCATTCTAGGTTATCTTGATTGATCTCCGTGTTGTACTCGACTTCAGATGCCGCAATACAACTGTAATCCACGGTCATAACGCGATGTTTCGTGTTATTCCAATACACATGCCCCCCGAATCCCCCGTTTACAAGCTGAACGTGTTTACTTCCCCCGTTATCCAGCGGGAATCCCATTTTTCCACTATTTTCACTGGTTGAAGAAGAGCGGATTCCCTTGTTCGAGAAATAGAATATACTGGCAAGACTACGAACCAGACAATAGGGTTCCTCGTCCGCCTCCATTTCCTCGAAAAGTAGATTCGAATTATCAAACGCTTTCAGCATGTCCACGGTGCGAAGGCAAATAAGTTTATTCTGTTCCGTGGTGATACAGACGGTATTGGCGTTCACCATTTTGTTCTCCTCGGTGTCGATAAAGGCTTGGCTGTAACCCACGGAGAGATCACGAGGAGAACCGGATAAGGCTTCCCCTTGGGTCGAGGCTAAAAGATCGGAGACTAGCCCGTTCTGCGTGTACACGTCCAGTTCCGTGTTCCAGTCTACCGTCTCTTTCAAGATATAGAATCCCTGCGAAAACGTGGTGGAAACGGCAAGTTTCATCTCTGCCGTCGCAGCGTAGCCATTCGCGGTTGCCGTGGCTTCAAAAATAATCGTGTAACTTCCTGCCGGCAAATTTACCTCGTACGACAGGTTCTTGACCGAATCGATTTTATTCGTCCGGAATCCTTTGTCTTGATCTTCCTTGTAAATGTACCACGCGTAGGTTAATTGATCGTCCGGGTAAGTCGTCTCGATTTCCGGCTCACGAATTAATTTATTCCCACTATAAGAAATAATCGACGCGTCTTCCAAGGTTCCGATCGTTATGTCCCCGATGTTCTTGGTTCCCAAGCTACTATCATCATCATAACAGGATACCAATCCGAACAACGTGAATAACACGGATAATATGATATATTTTTTCATATCTTCTTACTTTTAAAATTAACTCCAACTTTTAGGCTCAAAACTAACTGGCGTTCCATCTTCTTCCTTGTAGGGTTCCTCTCCGGCCTCTTCCCGTTTCGCGTTCTCTTCTTCCAACTTCCGGGCAAACCAACCGGCCAAGTAGTTAACATAGGCCGAATCCCCGTCCATCAATTCCTTGATATACTCGTCATCCCACTTTTCTCCAGTCCACTCGATCATCAAGCGATGTTTTTCCGGCCCGTAAAGACCAAACGTATAGTCACAATAGGATTCCTCCCATACCGATGGTTTTGTTAACTTCGAAGAAATAGATAACGTGCGGGTTGTCAACCCGTCATATCCCGGTTTGAAATAACCGTTATCCTTGAAAGTAAACTGCAGAATCACGTCTCCACTGTTCAATGAAGGATCTTTCTTCACAACAATGGGAATTTTAGTTCCCGTTTTACGGGCGGGAATCATGTAATATTTCGCCTTCAGTTCTTCATTGGTAAAAGCGACATAATGCACATCGGCCTTCGCGTCATTTTTCCCGGTCTGAATTTGTTCCAGTTCTAACGGCCGGTCCTCATCCGACACGAATCCCATGGTTGAAATTTCAAACCAAACCGTGTCGATCTCCACTTCGTCCCCGGCATACACGAACGAATAGGAAGCATATCGTATCTCGTCGGTAACTTTTTCCGTCTCCAGTATGGAACCGTCATAATTGTAGTACACGAAATTCAACCAACAATCCGGGGTTTCGTACACTGGCAAATCTTTCTCGCAAGAACTCATTCCGAAAAGGAACAGGCACCCGATCAGTATATTTATTAACTGTTTCATAACCATTTACTTTATTTGAGAGTTAGGATTATATTCTGTTTCCGGGAGAGGAACGATGTACACGTTCTCGTCGACATTCCCGTTCCCCCAAAGTATTGTCGTCGCCCCGGTTCTTTTATACGTGTAGAACATTTGTCCCTCACCGTAAAACTCTCGACGGTACTCGTTAACCATCTCCCCGGGGACCTCGCTCAAGGCGGAGAAACCCGCTTCGTTCAACACAACGGAGTGAGCCAGCATATAATCGTGGTACCATTCGTTTATTTCGTCCAGATCGGAAGAGGTTTCCATCGCGATCAAATAAATCTCGGACATCCGTAACAACGGGATAATCTGGTAATATAACATCTGGTTTTCAGCGTCATCTGCAAAATAATATTTTGTAAGGGCTCCATACAGGTTAGCCGACGCATCTTTCACGTTCCGGTTCCAACAATTCAGATACCTGTTGTGCGAACCCGTGTTTTGTCCCGCGTAGAGGTCACTCAGCATGGAGCTGGAAATCACGAGGTGTCCGGCTCCAGCCTGTTGGTCTACCTTGTTGCCGATCAGGAAAACGGACGAGTATGTTTTCACGTCATATTTACTGAGATAGAGCAAACATTCCGACGGGCAAGCTTTATATCCCTTGGCAATATCAGTTTCGCCGCTCATAGTCATTACCAGTTCCCCGTCAGCACCTTTGGCTTCTATAATTTCTTTGGCCAGCATGTACGCCTTGTCTTTCTTTCCCAAGTAAAGGTACATACGGGCTTGGATGGCTTTCACCGCCCAATAATTCATCCGGGACTGACGATAGTACATGTAGCTATCGCTTAATTCATTCCTGTTCGCTGAATTCAACTCGGAAAAAGTATATTGGAACAAGGGATCATTGTCTTTCAACAAAGATTCCGCTTTCGACAAGTCGCTTTCCAATTTCACGACGTAATCATCAAAACTATAATAAGCGGGCATCTCGTCAATCGAGGTCGTTTCGGAATAAGGTAATTCCACTTGCCGGGAGGCACCTTGCGGCATTTGCCCGAACAAACGCAGCACGTCCAACTGGCAAAAAGCACGAATAGCGTATGCCTCTCCCGTGATAACGGCACGAGCCGCGGGATCCTCGATAACCTCCCCGTTCTTCTCGGCATATTTAATAATCATGTTCGCTTGGGCGATCACGTTGAACAATCCCGCGTAAATGGTCTTCACGGCAGTCTTGGAGTAGTCGCCCGTGTAGTCATGGTTCATGAGGTCGTTGTCCTCGTAACGTGTCGAATTACGGAACTGGTACCAGAGATTGGCTAAAGATTCAATATTCGACATCGTTAATCTTTCACCGTAAATGTCCTGACTAGCTAAACTCATGTAACAACCGGAGAGGGCATCTTGGAATCCTTTGTACGTGGTAAACAAATCTTTGTCTTTCTGTTCCGTGTCCGGCCGGACATCCAGCCAGTCATTACAGGAAACGGACAACAAAGCCACGAGTACCGTTATGATATATAATCTTTTCATAAATACAGTTTTTAGTTACGTGTTAGAATAAAAACTTGATATATCCCTGTATGTTACGAGCATACGGGTAGCTGGTTCCCCGTTCCATTTTAATGGATGATAAATGCAGGATGTCAGACATATTCACACCGAACGTGATCGACGTGGCACGAGTATATTTCTGAATCCAAGGGGTATCCCATCGATATTGCACGCCGATAGACGAGATCTCGAACACGTTGTCATCCATCACGAAACGAGAGGTTGCACGGGTCTGGGTGTTACTCAATTGCTTGAAAAATGTCACGTCACCCGCTTGGAACCAACGGGATTTCAGCACACGGGCATCCACGTTTTGGGAGGATAACGTATTCTTTGTTACCTCTACCTTGTTCAACAAAGTCTCGTTGTACACCTTTCCTCCCCAGTAATAGGAACAGGCCACGTTGACCGTCAGTCCTTTCCACATAAACATGATGCTGCCATTTCCCCTGTATTTCTGATCTTTTGATCCTAAATATACTTTATCGGAGGGTTTCCAAGTATCGGTGATTTTCCCGTTTTTATCCAAGAAGATCTCGTTTCCCGTACTCGGATCAATACCTAAAGAGCGGACGGCATAAATGGCATTCTGCGGACGTCCCTCGTAGAACAGATTGCTCACATCTACATCCTCCTGCAAGTACAATTCATTCTGGGCCTTGATCGCATCGGAAAGTTTGGTGATTTTATTCTTGTTGTAAACCAATTGCCCGCTAAACATCAAGTTCATCCTACGTTCCGAGTTCCGAATGGCATAACCGCTAAAAGAGGCTTCCCAACCTTTATTCTCGACTTCCCCTACGTTCGCGATATAGGAAGAAAATCCCATTGACAGGGGTAGGTCCATGTTGGAAAGAAGGTTTGCCGTCTTTTTCGTGTACACGTTGATTTCTCCTTTTACACGTCCTGTCCACAAACCGAACTCCATCCCGACATTAAATTCGTCCGTCTTTTGCCAAGTCAGTTTGGGGTTTCCCCATCCTTGCAAGATCGTCCCGTTCCAGTTCATGTATTTATTGTCTGTGGAATACTTGTAAGTTGTCGATGCCCCAGTAGAGGAACCCTGTTGTGAACCGGTTTCTCCGTAAGAGGCTTTCAACCGTAAGGTCGTAAGCACGGGATGGCCTTGCAGGAATTGCTCGTTATGCAAGTTCCAACCGATACCGGTACTCCAGAAAGGGGCGTATTTTTTGTCACTCCCAAACGTGGAGCTACCATCAACACGGTAAGCCAAGTCCACGTAGTAACGCCCGTCATAGATGTAGTTCACGTTCCCGGTTAAACCAAAGCGACGGGTGCTTGTCTTCGTCCCGGTGGGAATCCCATCCTTCATGTACTGACGGGCATTTCCTAAAAAATTCATATCCTCGCTCGAAAATCCTTCCAACTCGAAACTATATGAACGGGATTTTGTTTCGGCCAATGACCAGTCAACACCCACGGATAAAAGATGTTTCTCTGCAAAAGTTTTATTATAGGTCACCGTAACATTCCCGCTGTAACTATATTCTTTCCCGGTTCCGTAACGATACAAGCCACGACGGAAGAATCCCTCGTCCGTGGCATATTCCGCTTTTTTATCCCCGGAGGTAAAATAAGAATGTTCTGCCGGCAAGAAATAATCACTGCTGTTGTCCGTGCTGGAGATTCCCAGCTGTCCTCTTAATTTCAATCCTTCGATAATATCCCATTCAATCGAAAAGTTGTTGGTCAACGATTGGTATCCCGATTTATCGAAAGAGTTTAGTGAAGCATCATATAACGGATTCTGCTTATCAGGATTGATATACTGGAAACCGTCGAAATAACGCACGAGATTACCCTTCTCGTCATACGGGGCATCATAAGGTTGTTGCTGCGCATACGTGCTAAATTCCCCATACCGACTTTCACGTCCCCGGTTCATCCCGTAAGAGGTGTAATTCTTGAATGTCAACTTATCCATCATGTACATCAAAACGATGGAACCGTTAAAATTGCGCCGGGAAGAACCTTTCATGGCTCCAACCACGTTTTTGTAAGCCAAAGCACCACTCCAACGAAATTGCTCACTTCCTCCTTCTAAACGCAAATTATAATGGGTACCGACACCCGTGTGCAAAGGTTTACTCAACCAATCCGTGTCCACCCCGGAGAGTACGGCTTTCAAACGTTTATTATATCTTTCGGAATATTTCACGTCATTCCCCGGCAGATCGGAATCATATAGCCCGGCCATCTTTTCCAATTGCAGTTTTTCTGCCGCATTCAGCAAATCATAGGAACTCAAGTCCGGAGCCTCAATATCCATTCCTATTTCGGCATTAACCCTCAACTTGCCCGCTTCCGGTTGTCTCGTGACGACCACGATCACACCATTGGACCCGCGAGAACCGTAAATGGCCGTGGCTGCCGCATCTTTCAATATATTGATGGACTCGATCTCGTCGTCATTGTAGTCCATTAACTTTTCCAACGTGATTTCGAAACCATCCATGATGATCAAAGGAGAGTTCACATCATTTTTGATACTTTCGTTATATTCCTGCACGCTCATGGGTAAAGAAGAATTACCTCGAATGTTTATTTGAGGTACATTATTCGGGTTACTACCCATGGCATTGTTTACCATGAAATTCAAGGATGCGTCAATGTTTTTCAAGGTTTGCAGAACATTCTGCCCCTTGTACATTTTTAATTGTTCGGAAGAGATGCTGGAAACAGCCCCCGTGTAACTTTCCTTGGCCTTTTTGAAAATACCGGTAACCACCACGTCTTCCAACACGGTATTATCTTCTTCCATCACAACACGGACTTCGGCTTTGTCTTTGATGGATACCAGTTGTGTCTTCATCCCGACAAAACCGACTTCAAGTGTCATCACGTCTTCCGGAACACGCAAAGTGAAATTACCGTCAACGTCCGTGGCCGTCCCGATCGTGGCATTCACCACCCGAACAGTGGCCCCGATAACCGTTTCCCCTTTACTATCCACGACTTTTCCCTTGATCTCTTTCGTGGTATCGGATTTTTTCTTGGGTTGATATACAACCGAGATATACTTCCCGCTAGCCACATCCGAGAAAACAAAAGGCTTCCCATCAAGCACTTTTTGCAAGGCCTCGGTGATCGTCGCGTCCTTCAAAGAGGCCGTGACTTTGTAGGACTGCACGTCGTCATAAGTAAAGAGAATCTTGTAGGTAGAAAGTTTTTCCAGTTGTTTTAACACGTTGGATAAGGGTGTATCCTTGAATTCCGCCGTGATTTTCTTCTCTTGCGCCTGTGTCAAACCCGCCGATAACAGGCAACACATCAAGAACACAACTCGGAGTAACCCGGCCAGTCGAAAACTGCCCGAATTGAATTGGAGTTTCTGGTGTTTCATAAATTTGTTCATTTAATTTATTTTTACATGACTCAAATACGTATTCTTTATTCTGATTTCGTTTTGAGATGTAAATCGGGTACCAGAAACGATAAAAATTTTTTATTTTACCGAAATTTTATTGTTTTCGTAAGTCGCTTGTACTTTACCAAGCATGTTCAATAATTGTAGTACTTCTTCTATTTTCTGATCGCGTTCGGCAAGGAAATGCAAGCGGTAATTCATCGCTCGCAGGTTCTCGAATTCGACCCGTATATTATACCACCGCCCTAATTCACGCATGATCTCAACCACGGATTCATTATCAAAATAGAAATATCCTTCCGTCCATAAATAGTAATTGTCCGTGTCAACTTCCCGCACGTCAAAAGTCCCGTCTCCTTGTAAATGAGCGTCTTCCCCGGGTTGTATTACCACTTCCGAGGATGAATCCGTGTTCTTCACTTTCACGCTTCCTTTTAACAAGGTCACGTGTGAATCATCGGGGACGTAAGTCCTGACATTAAACTCGGTTCCCAAAACTTCCGTCGTGATATTGCCGGATTTCACGATAAAAGGTCTCTGGGAATCGGGCGTTACCTTGAAATAACCTTCTCCCTCTAGCTCGACTACCCGCTGTTCCCCGGTAAAACGACTGGGATATTTCAGGCGGCTCTCGGCATTTAACCATACTTGAGTACCATCTGCCAAGCGAAGTTGATAGGCTCCGCATCTAGGGGTTGTCAAGGTATGTATCTCTGTTTCCCGGATCGTTTGCTGGTAATCCAACTCCTCTTCTCCCCGGGTGATTCCCGTCTCTCGCAATAGGCTGTCGGCCTGAGGTGCGGACAGTGATACCATACGCCCGTCACCCGTGGACAATAGGACTTCTTGAGATTGCGAGCTGGCGGTAAAAGCCACGATCGGTTGGTTAACCGGGACAGGGGCTGTCCGATCGAACATCTGCCAACTGAAAAATAAAAGCACAGAGGCTGCCACACCTATCGAGATACCGATCCACAATTGTTTTCCTTTATTTTTACCGGAGATTCTACTCTGCCGGAAGTTATTCCATTCTTTATTCACATCAGGTTTCAAGGACGCATGACAACGTACAAACGCCTGCCTATAATCCCCTAGCAAGCGAGCATCTTCCAGTTCTTTCGGATCATCCAGAATTGCATCAAGCTCCTCCTGACTCAACGAGCCGGGATCATCCAAAGCATCCAGCAAATCCTTTTTATTTTTCATATCCTGATCATCCATGTTTATTAACGACCTAATTTATATTAATACGTTTAGACCTCATTTTCGGGCACCCCCTCCGAGCCATTATTTATATGAAATTCTTCCCGCAATAAACGCAAGGCTTTCATAACGTGCTTTTTTACCGCACTAGGACTGATGTTTAGCATCTCCGCAACCTCTGCATATTTTTTCCGGTTAAAATAACATTCTTCCATGATATGCCTTGTCTGCGGGGTTAAACTATCTAATACTTTATATATCCGTTCAATCTTCTCGTTTTCCTCATCCAGCCCCGCATCCTCTTCCGAAAGCATACGGGAATACAATGCCACGTAATTCTCTTCCACCTTATTGTGACGGAACGTGTCTATACTTTTATTCCGCACGCTCTGGAAAAGAATCGCCACCACATTCATCTTCCGAAAGTTCTCGTAGTTTTTCCACACGTACTCGAACGCATCATTCACCACATCCCGACTGACCTCCGCATCATTCAAAAACTGATAAGCATAGTAGTACAGACGGGAATAGTTTCCCGTGTACAGTTCTTCGAACTCTTTTCCATACCTCAAGCTTTTCAGCATATTCAATCCTGTTTATCCGCCTGCTAAGTTAATAGAAATTCATGGAACACGTACTCTTGATTTGCATATTCTTTAACTTTGTAACTATATAGCAACGATTTATATTTACTTTTATTACATTTGTCCTACTAAATAATATCACCGTGATGGACCTGCAAATCATTCAAGATAAAATTCATGAAATCCGAGGACAAAAGGTCATGCTTGACTTCGATCTGGCTGAAATGTATCAAGTTGAAACCCGGGTATTGAACCAAGCAGTAAAACGTAACGCAGAACGTTTCCCCGAAGATTTCATGTTTCAACTCTCAATTACAGAATGGGAAAACATGTCATCACAATTTGTGATGACATCTCGAAATAAACGCCCAAAGTCAGCTCTACCACTTGCGTTCACCGAGCATGGTGTGGTAATGCTATCCAGAGTACTACGAAGTGGCATCGCTATACAAACAAGTGTTCTAATAACACGTGCTTTCGTGGCGATGCGACAACTATTGCTAAATCATCCTATGGATAGAGTTTCACTCCTCCAGCAGGAAATGAAAGAACTCAAAGAGTACCTTGAAGAAGTTTTTACCGACTATAATGATATTAACGATGATACCCGGATGCAACTCGAATTAATAAACCAAACCCTAGCAGAGTTACAAGCAAAAGACCGGGGCTTTAAGGAAAGAAGAAGAATCGGGTATGAGTTACCGGGATGTGAAAATGAAAAATTATAAAGCTCAAACTCTTTTCTATACCTCAAGCTTTTCAGCATATTTAATCCTGTTTATCCGCCTGCGAAGTTAATAGAATTTCATGGAACACGTACTCCTGATTTGCATATTCTTTAACTTTGTGGCTATATAGTGATGATTTATATCTATTTTTACTACATTTATCCTACTAAATAATATAACCGTGATGGACCTGCAAATCATTCAAGATAAAATTTATGAAATCCGAGGACAAAGGGTCATGCTTGATTTTGATCTGGCTGAATTATATGGAACAGAAACAAAATATTTGAAACGTTCCGTGAAGAATAATTTAAAACGATTCCCGTCGGATTTCATGTTCGAGTTGACAAAAGAAGAGTACGATAGTTTGAGGTGCAGAAATTGCACCTCAAACCAAAGAGGTGGTAATAGATATATGCCTTTTGCTTTCACGGAATTAGGTGTCGCCATGCTAAGTAGCGTCCTTAATTCAGAAATCGCTATCGAGGTAAACATGGGCATCATGCGAGCTTTTGTCGCCGTTCGACAGTTAATAGCCAACTCTCCAACAGATAAAATAGGGGAAATTAAAAACGAATTGAAAGAACTGAAAGAGTATATCAAGGAAATGTTTGCCGACCAAAACGATATAAACGAGGACACCCGAATGCAACTCGAACTAATCAACCAAACACTTGCCGAATTACAAGTAAAAAATCGAGGGACTAACGAACGAAAACGAATCGGTTATCAGCTACCAGAATGTGATAATGAATAAAAGTGCCATACACTCGAGTAAAACTTATCTCCATAAAAAAAAGCTAGAAGTAACCGGAATACCTTAACTTTTAGCTTTTAATTTTTAACTTTTATCTTTCTGTACCCCCGGGCAGAATCGAACTGCCATTTAAAGTTTAGGAAACTTCCGTTCTATCCGTTGAACTACAAGGGCCCTTATTTGGACTGCAAAACTAATCGAAAAAAACGTTTATTCCAAATCAATCTTATCAACTAATCATGAATATCACGCAAATATCTATCCACAATCGATTATTCCTCATCAGAAAGGGCCGCAACCTTCTGTTGGAAATACGCCTGCAACTGCGGGTCTTGTGATTGCAAAGACATCATAAATGCCTGATTGAAACACTCTTTAGCTTTCTGTTTATTCTCCAAAGTCAGATAACAATCCCCCATGGATGCGACAAATACGGCCTTTTCACTTACCTCCATGGGAAAAGAAATCAGTTTATCCAACCAAAGTAAAGCTTGGGTGGCCGACTCACGTGTTAATTTATTTTGCATTTTCACCAATAAGTTCATCGCTGCATTTTGGTAATCCTCTTTCCCGGCCAAGTCCCCCATTTTCTCCAAATAATCACGTTGAAGTTGGATGTATTTCTCCTGATCTTTTTCACGAAACAAGGTGTACAAGGCATCCGCCTTGGCGGTCATCAGATATTCCACCGGTAAACTTTTTGTCTGCACGACATCGAAAATCGGTTTCAAATCCCCCTGCAAACGAGCCAATACTTGTTTGTATGCCAAGTCTCCAGCCATAGCTAAATTATTGACCAAAGTGTTCACGTATGAAGCCAAATAAGAAATCAACATCTGAGCCGGAATAATTTTCGCATACTCTTCGTAGTGTTTGATCACGAATTCCACTGGGTCGTTTTTCTCCTCCCACTTTTGACAATAAAGCACGATGATTCCAAAGTCTTTCTCGTTGATCATCTCTTCTCGAGGTTTCGCGTTCCAATAGGTTTGAAATAACTTTTCCACGCGATCTTGCCACTTTTCCGCATCCGCTCGAGAGGTTAATCCCAAGGAATAAATCGGCATCTCCCGCAATATTTGCCCCATGAGCGCAAGATTGTCTTTATCCTGTCGATATTGCTCCCACAGCATATCAACGGAAGGTTTCTCACCTGTCAGGACTTGCGCCCAATAGATAATGTGCTCGGGGGTTACGCCACCTAACAACCGCTTGATCTCTTTTCCCCGGGAATCAAGGAAAAGCAAGGTTGGTAATCCTTGGATTTGGTATTGTCGAGCAACCTGCTGATCTTTGGAAATATCCACTAACACACTAACAAAACGAGATTCGAAATATTGGGCCAATTCCTGAGATTCACCGATTTGCCGTGCAAATTGAACGCTTGGCGCAAGTCCTTCTGCCACGAAATTGACGAAAACAAGTTTATTTTCGGATTTCGCTTTCTCAACTGCCTTTTTTAGGTTCGTTTCCCACGAGACAGAGGTCTGTCCCCGGGAAACAAAATAGAAACTACACAAAATGATCGCAATCACGCATTTTATTCTGTTCATAAAAACCTCCGTTTCTTTCTATTCCAAAATGAACGTGAACGCTTCTTCCACGACTTGGCTGTATCCAGGATTAGTCAATCTCACGGAAACCACGTACCTACCCGGTCCCGCTTTATGTTCCAATGGATACTCCAAAGCTCCTCCACCTCCACGAATCTGCAGTTCGTCTTTAAATTTTTGCGCTTCAACCTCCCCTGCAGTTGAGGTCACGGATTCCACGCTAAACATGATTTGCTCTGTACCTTGATATCCTTGCATGGCGTATGACACCCACGGGGACTGGTTTTTGATGCGAATGGCATCCTTCACGGGACCCAATTCCCGGGGTACGACTAATGTGTCCGGTTCGTAACTGGCATTCTCCGAGATCAAGTATCCAACTGTTTTTTCATGACAAGCATTCAGGCAACAAACAAATATTACTGCCCCGATAAATATAATTTTCCTCATAAACCTTTCCTTTAATTTATAAATCTCTATTCAACGTAAAATTATACCCCAAGGAGTGTACCACACAATGATTGGGTTCGATGTTACTGGAAGCAATATCAATATCCACATTCGTCCCCTTCACCACGCAATAGATCCGAACGGCTCCGGCTTCCTGCACGGTACCGTAACTTCCACGCATCGTGAAGAGGTAGATCCCTTTTCCTCCTAATGACAGGCATTCCATACCCCCCTCGATAATACCTCCGGCTTTCTTGCCCCTCGGAATGTCATCCCGATAAAGTTTTCTGTCCAACACGTGACGCAGCAACACTTCCTCGCACCAAAGCGGATCCATGTCTGCCACCCGTTCTATGTTATTCTCCAACATGTAACGACGAATCGAATGATTGGTCGGTCCTAAAAAGGTGATCTCCGGGTGATCCGGGTCCTGCCCCTCAAACAAACGTACCATTTTTTCACCCGCATGACGTACCATTAATGCCGTTGAATCCCAGTCATAAGAATGTCCCGGCGCTTCCATGTATTCTAACAGGCTCCCGTCGAAACGCCCATTACTTAAACCGCTCTTGATAAATTGGTCTTTCGTACACCCACCTGCCACAAAAACAAATAGGGCTAACAATCCAAATAAATATCTTGTTTTCATACTCTTTATTTTTGTAAGAATTTATTCCAATACACATTATGACGCATTAAATCGTTATTTGTCATCGCTTTAAGGGCTATATCCATATATAGAGCTCCATCCTTAATATCTTGATCTGTCAGTTTCCCGAAAGCTTCCGGTAGCTCTCTCCGCACGTAGTCAATGCCGTTACGCCGAATATCATAAAAACGGTGATCTTCAAATAACAACTCTTTTTCCCTTTCTCTGAAGATAGCCAATTGTAAATCGCCTTCCGCAGCCGTATACTTGTGTTCATCGTTCCCATACGCCCTTTTCCGAATCTCGTTCAAATCGATTACCGCATCCGGGTTATTCTGACGAGCGCGACACTCTGCCCGAAGCAACATGATATCTGCCAATCGCCAAATGACTTTATTCATATCCATCCCGAGATAACGCTGTGTTCCCCAATACGGATCGGTCTCGATGATACCATAACGGAATTTATTTATGTACGTTTCTTTACGTTCTTTTATTCTAAATTTCCCTACCACGTGATCATTCGTACCATACGATAACACGCATTTCAATATCTTATCGGCAGTCTGTACCGTGAATAAAGAATCCGCTTCAACTCCCCAAAAATAAGCCTCTCGACGTCGGTCTTCCGGATCGAACATTTCCCGTACATGACTTTTGAAAAGCATCAAGTTGTAGTATTGATTGATATTGGTATAATAGGTAGGAATGCCCACGTAAACTTCCGAGGCATACGCGGAAGAATAAGAGTCAATCGCATCATCCTCCAATGTTCTGTGAACTTCCCAGATCGATTCGCGACTGCCACGTTTCATGACTTCTGTGCAAACGGCTTCCGGTGAAGCTGCCAAGGCATAATTCCCCGCTTGATTCTCAATGATCATCGTGCAGTATCTTTCGGCTTCAACCAAATATTCCGGTTGTTCCTCGATCGTGGCCCGCCATGCGTAAAGATGAGCCAACAAGGCCGCAGCCGCTCCTTTACTTCCATATTGTTTGGTTGTCCGGCTCTTCCCCTCATCATCTACCAACTCCTCATAAACAGGCAATTCCAAGGCTTTTAACGCCCATTTAGTCGCTTCTTCTAATACATCATGCACGGAACTTCTCGCAAGTTTACCAAAATAGGTCGTACCTTTCGTGATAGGAACCTCACCCCAACGTTGTGCTAAAAGGAAGTAAGCCACACCTTTAGCAAAACAAGCCTGTAATTCCCAAGGTTTCAACTCCTCTTCGGTCAAGGGGAAACGATGCAGGTTGTCCAAAATCAAATCAGCCGAATTGATCACCCTGTAAAATTTCTCCCATGATTTATTCACGTAATACGTGTAATCCAATGTACGAGGCCCGCTAATGTACCTACTCACGGCTGAATCGATCATCTCTCCTGCAAATAAATGCGGGTTTTGTTCTCCTGTCTCGCACATCATGCTTCGTATATCCAACTGCAGGGAAGTCAACAAAGCCTCCGCATCTTTCGTTGTCTTAAAATAATTGGTAAAGGTTGTATCGTTCTCCGGTTCCACGTTGATCACATCCGCACACCCGAATAACAAAACCATGCTTAATATACAAATATATATGCTCCTCATCACTTAGAAATTTAAAGTTAAACCAACCGTCATCTTACGAGGTAACGGGTACTCGATACCAAAGTCCACTCCCTTGTACACGTCAATCACTTCCGGATTCGCCCCCGAATAATTACTCAAATAGAACAAGTTTTCTACCGTAAAGAACATACGAGCTCCTTTCAGACTGATTTTTTTAGCCCATTTGGCAGGCAAATCACATCCCAAAGTAATCTGCTTCAAACTGATCGCATGCACGTTCTCGATATTACTATCCATCATCACGTCTGTTGCCGTACCCATACGAGCCAATTTTGCATGATCACCCGGCTTTTCCCAATAAGACAAATTGGCAATATCCACGAACTTAGGACCGGTAGATATGGTATACTCCCGGGCATTGATCATCTTACGCCCCAACTCGTAGTTGAACAACATACTCAAATCGAAGTTTTTCCAACGGATCTCGTTAACCCATCCCCCATGCGCTTTCGGTTGCGGTGTTCCGGCATAGTACATATCACTACCATTAATCATGTTGTCACCATTCAAATCTTTAATCTTGTAGGTTCCAACCTTACCACTCATCGGTGAAGCACAAGAGACGCCTCCAAAATATTTCTTATTCCCCCAAATATCATAATAGACCGGCACTTCATCTTCTGAGTTGTAGAATCCTTCAGCATCGTACACGTATATCCCGAATAAAGGACGCCCGATGACCATACCGCCTTCATCTCTTTTGCTGTATGATTTTTCAAAGCGATTCCAGTTTCGTGAAGCATTGAATTTCATTCGCCAGCTTATAGGGCCTTCTCGCAAAATATCTGCTTCTAATTCTAACTCTATTCCCTCGTTCGATACTTCCATTGCATTTTCCGTACGCTTGTTCACCAACAAAATAGTTTCCGGAAGTGGAACGCTGTAAATCAAGGACGAGGTCAATTTATAGTAATAGTCCAACTTGACTTTCAAACGATAATTCAACATATCCAAATCCAACCCGATATTGTATTGCTCCGATTTTTCCCAAGTTAAATCCGGACTAATGGCCGAACCTGCCGTAATTCCACTTTCGCCTTGGAAAGGTCCCTTAACAACACGCATCAAACCATGAGCCATGTAAGGATCGTTAAACACTTGTCCTGAAGTCCCGTAACTGGCACGTAGTTTTCCCCAATCCAAGAAGTTAGCCCATTTCATAAAGCTTTCTTGCGAGAATGCCCAACCTAATCCAAGCGAAGGGAAGTTCGCCCACTTGTTAGCCTCCCCGAAAGTAGACGACCCGTCACGACGGAAGGTGAATTCCATCAAATAGCGTTGTTTCCAGTTGTAACTGAAACGACCGAAATAGCTGACCATCGCCTTTTCCGTGAAAGAAGAACTATACGAACGAGTGGCTCGCCAGTCCTCTACCAACATACCATAATCTCTCACATCCACACTCAAATCCGGATTGTAGTAATACACGTAGTCACTGGCTCCTCCTTTACCCCAACCACCAATCGTGTAAGTTTGGTTTCTTTCCACGTTGAATCCCAACAACAACTCGAAATTGTGTTGTTCATTTAAAGTCAATTTGTAGCGTAACAACTCTTCATTTGACATAGCGATAGAACGCATGATATTGCCTTCTGATTTATTCTCGTGGTTAATCTTATCCAAATCGCTTGGAGTAAACGTGTTCCTATTTCCCTGTGAATAATCGACACTTCCTTTAGCCGAAAAGGTCAATCCTTTGAATAATTTGTATTCCAAGTAAATGCTTCCCATCCCACGCAAGTCATCACTCTTGTCAACAGTCTTGTTCATATCATCCAACCAAGCATCTACTCCCTCTCGCGAGGCTGGATAAAGTGTACTCTGTTTGGTTGGCTGCACGGTCATGTGTTCGAAACGATTGTGATTTAGCGCATGACGGGTATTCCTACTACGATCCACGTACGCACCATACAACTGCATATCCATACGTAGCTTTTCACTCGGTGTCGCAGACAAGTTAGCCATCACGTTGATACGTTGATATGAACTTGAGTTCATAATCCCCGTTTCCGCAAACCAACCGGCACCCATCATGTAGGTAAAACGTTTTGAACCACCACTTGCCTGAAGATTAGCATTGGTAATCTCTCCTTTTCGAAAAGCGTAATCCCACCAATTCGTTTGGTTATTAAAGAAGGGGTTCAAGCTATCCTGCAAATAATCAATCACGTTGACTTTTCCATGTCCGTTACCCCAGAATTTATCATACTCCCCGAATTTTTTATACGCCTCGGAATGTGACATGGGATAAACTAAGCCGGGAATCGTATTATCATTGCCCGGAGCCGAATAGTGACGCATATTTTGAATTTCCCACCACCTCTCTAAGCGCCCTCCTGTTTGCAGGGGAGAAGCCATTAATCGAGAAGCAGTATAAGAGACGTTCGCCGAGAATTTAGTTTCTCCCACACGTCCCTTTTTCGTGGTAATTAAGATTACCCCGTTACCCGCACGGGAACCGTAAATGGATGCGGCAGAGGCATCTTTCAGCACTTCAACCGATTCGATCATCGACGGGTCTATGTCAGCCATCGTGTTCGTTCCCGTCACCGGGGATACAAAAGAATGCATGGGCACACCATCAACCACGTACAAAGGGGAACCGTCACTCGCCCCATCCGTTAACAAGGAGTTGAATCCCCGAATCGCTACAACCGAAGCACTTCCCGGCGCTCCCGACTGGTTAATGATATTTAATCCCGCAACACGCCCTTGCAACATGTTCATCAAGTTAGCTGTTGGAAGTTCCTTCATGTCCTCGGCCTTGATTGAAGATATGGCACTCACGACTTCTTTCCGATTTTGAGTACCATAGGCCCGTACAACGACTTCATCGACACCCACGACTTCCTCTTGCAGGGTAACCCGAATCGTGTCCTTTGCCGTTTTCTCCGTGAATTCAACAATTTGTTTTTTGTAACCCACGAAAGAAAATTCTAATTTTCCTTTCAACATAGGAATTTTCACGGCAAATTTACCATGCGCATCCGTAGCCGTTCCGACAGCCGTTCCTGCCAATTGGATTGTCACACCCGGCATGGGTTGATTTTTCTCATCCTGCACGAACCCTCGCAACGTGATAGATTTTACTTGTACCGAATCTCTCGCAAATACCGGTTTAATGATCACCATACCCTCAAGAAGCTCGAATTGATATTCCCGACCAAGAAGTCGCGACAACACTTCCATTAAATCCGTTTTTTGAACTTGTATGGTCACCTTGCTGTTCATATCCAATTCTCGATTGCTAAAAAAGAAATCCAAATCAGTTTGCCTTTTTAACTCGTCAAAAACATGCCTTAACGTCATATCTTTCACGTCCAAGTTTACAACTTTTACTTGGCCTATTGCAGAAGCATGTACTTCCAACAATCCTATGACTAAAAAGAAAAATGTTAATTTCATAACTAAAAATAATTTTGACCGGGGAGCTAAAAATAGCCCACGATACATCTCTCGATTTTTTTTCATACTTTTGTAATTAGAGATTAAACTTTATTCTAACAAGCTACTGTAATAGCTGGTTAGAAAATTTGATTTTAACTATTCCGGTATTTGCTGTAACAAATACCGGTTTTTCTTTATTTATGATTTACTGTTACACATTTACCTCGAACATTGAACTTCACCCGTGTTGTTTTTTCTATGATTTCGAATATCTGTCCTGCCGTAAAATCACGCCGAATCACTCCCGTGAAGGGGTAAGATTTCAACTCCTCATCGACAAAAAATACTTCTATATCATACCACCGCTGTAACTGTGACATGATATTTTCCAACGTCATATCATTAAAATAAAATTTACCATCAATCCATGACACGAATCTCGTAATATCCACCTCTTGCACGCTACTAATTTTCCCATGCCGAAAATCGACCTGTTGATTCGGGCTCATCACAACTAGACTTTTCCCCGACATATCTTGAATATCGACTTTCCCAGATACCAATGTTGTCAGAATATTACCTCGATCTTTATAGGCATTAATATTAAAAGAAGTTCCTAGCACCTTGACTATCATATCATCCACGACCACTCGAAAAGGTTTTTCCGGATTCTTACTTACCTCAAAATAACCTTCACCTTTCAACCAAACGTCACGCTGACTTCCAGCAAATTTTACAGGATAACGTAGTTCCGAATCCGAGTTTAACCACACAAGCGTCCCATCAGCTAACTCCAACTTATATTCTCCCCCTCTAGGAACAACAATGGTGTTATACACAATTTCTTGCTTTAGTATGCTACCCGAATCACCCGGAATATAAGAAATTTTTCCTGAAGAACCTACTCGAACCTGCATACCTTTCTCCATAATCATCGTGTCATGTTCTGTTGTAGTTAAGTCCATACGCTGTCCACTAGAAAACAAGATATAAGCTTTCGGAGTTCCCGGTGAAAGCATGGAAGTTTCCGATAATTCGACAGAAATAATCTCTTCAGGATTCTCCTTCACCATCCACCATGTCCCCCCGGCTAAAACGAACGCAACAATAATAGCTGCATATTTTAAATATCGTTTCACTCGATAACGAGAATTCTTATTCATCCGAGATTGCACCTGTTTCCACATTTTTGCTTTATCAGCCTCAAGGACTGTCAATCGTCGTACACGCTCGAATTCTTCCCGCAAATCTTCATTATCAGGGGAACGCATCATTTCACAAAAAGCCTCGTAATCGAAATCTTCCTCCCGATCAACAAATGCTTTCAGCCATTGTTCCTGATTATTTTGCTTCTCTTTTTCCATTATTTATCCCTATTACATCTTAAAAGCAGGATGAAATGAAAAAAGGGTGAAACAGAAATTAAAAAAATCACCTTTTTAACATTAAAACCTACTTCATTCAAATTCCACGAGCTTATTGTTGCTACCACTTCATTATTACCTCGTCATAGGCCGCGTATACCTATACAGTCAAACACGTATACCTTTCCAGTTAGCCAATATACAACACGACATACCCGAACTGCAAGTATATGCCTATCAAAAATCAATTTAATCGAAGGTGAATGCAGGATGTATGCATGTTGAATGCTCCGTGGTCTAAATGAACTATCAGGAAACAATCAAGGGAATCACAAGTGAACATAGCCTAACACCAAGAGAAGCCCGGCCTTTTTCTAAAGTAACAACAAGATGATAAATATCGATAATTCTTCCCCGGAAATATTTATATCCTCCCGCAATTTCTTGTATGCCAATTTTATTTGTGTTTTCACCGTATTCTCGGAAATATCCATTCGTGACGCGATCTCCCGGTATTTCAAACCATCAACGCAACTCATCATGAAAATCTGTCGGCATTTTTCCGGCAAACGGTCAATCGCGTCCAATAGTTTCTGTCGCATTTCCTTGACGGATTCCACCTCTTGCCAATCGAATGCCTCTTCTTCGGTATGGAGGATCTCCTGTTCATAACGATGCTCGACCTTCTCATGCTCCCGGTAGTTAATACAAGCATTCCGGACAGACGTTTGCAAATAAGCATACACGGATCCCGTGTACCGAATCCGCTCCCGATTATTCCAAAAATAGACAAATGTATCTTGAATAATATCTTCCGCAGGTTCCCGTTCTTTCACGAAACCCAAGGCATAAGCATACAACAAGTCGGTATACTCCTTGAAAAAATATTCAAAGGAACGTATGTCTCCTTGTTGCAACCGCTTAAAATACTCCTCTTCTTTTTGTCTATCTAAACTCACCACAAATAAGTTTTACCACAAACTTACGCAAAAACTCCGAAATATGAACAGAATGAATTAAAATTTCATTCCTATCCGGTTCATAAAGCGACTTTTAACATTCATCAGACGGTCACACGCTACCCGTGCCGGGCCTCAAACATCAAATTATTACTAAAAAAGCTCGAAAACATACAAAATGAAAGTACCGCAATCGATTTTAATAAAAAACTGATATGAAAAATTTTATTTCAAAAACTTATTATTAACTTCGCAACACAAATACTTAACAGCGTATATTCACTTTAAATAAGAATAAACATGGTTAGCGACTACAAAGAAATTCTATCAGACAGCGCCAAAGGGATGAAGCGCTCTGCTATCAGAGAGTTGTTGAAATTAACTCAAAAGCCGGAAATTATTTCTTTCGCCGGGGGTCTTCCTGCTAAAGAATCTTTCCCGTTAGAACAATTACAAGAAATTTGCGCGGAAGTAATCGCCACGGATGGAGCTGCTGCTTGCCAGTACGGTTCAACCGAGGGAGTTCCTGAATTATTGGAAATCCTTGCTCAACGCTACCGGGATCAAGGCTTGAGCTATGTTACAAAAGAAAATATCACGATCATCACTTCTTCTCAACAAGGTTTGGACACTGTGGGTAAGATTTTCTTGAACCGTGGAGACAAATATATTTGCGAGTTACCTTCTTATCTTGGAGCCCTTGGTGCGTTCAACTCTTACGGTGGTGTAGGTGTTGGTATTCCACAGGACGAACAAGGTATGAGTGCCGTGGAATTGGAAAAGACTTTGGCTGAAATGAAGGCTAAAGGGGAAAAACCGAAATTCATCTATTTAATTCCGGACTTCCAAAACCCCGCAGGTATGACCATGCCGGAAGCCAGAAGAATCGAAATTCTGAATATTGCCAAGAAATACGAGATCATGGTTGTTGAGGATAGCCCTTACCGTGAACTACGTTTCTCCGGAAAGCCGCAACGTATGTTGTACGACTTGGATAATGGAGAAGGTAACGTGATCACGTTAGGAACTTTCTCTAAAATCTTCATGCCGGGATTCCGCATGGGCTGGGTTCTTGCTCATCCGATGGTGATCGACAACTTCGTGAAAGCAAAACAAAGTACAGACCTTTGTACCTCTGCGTTCTTACAGAAAATCACGGTTAAATTCTTCCAGAAAAACTATTTCGATGCCAACGTGAAGAAAATCGTTGATATGTATCGTAGTAAACTGGAAGCCATGTTAGGCGCTTTCGAGAAATACATGCCGGAAGGTGTTACTTGGACTCGCCCGGAAGGTGGTTTGTTCTTGTTCTTGACACTACCGGAAGGATATGATGCAGAGGAATTATTCCAAATCGCTATCGAAAAGAACGTGGCATTCGTACTCGGAACCGTGTTCTTCGTTAACGGTGGAGGTAAAAACACCATGCGTATCAATTTCTCTTACATGAGCGAGGAAATGAACATCGAAGGCGTTAAGAGATTGGCCGACGCAATCAAAGAACTATACGCTAGAAAAAAATAATCTAGAATGTAGATTTAAAATTTAGAGTTTGGAGTGGAGTATATGAATAAAATTCATATATTTCACTCTAAATTTTAAGACTAAGTTCAAAATGAAAGTAGTTATTCAACGAGTTACACGTGCCAGTGTTACCATCGAGCAACAATTGTTTTCTTCAATAAGTAAAGGGATGCTCGTATTAGTAGGAATCCAAGCCGATGACACGGATGAAGACATCAACTGGCTAGCCTCCAAAATTGTTAATCTCCGTATATTCGATGACGAGAATGGAGTTATGAACAAATCAATCTTGGAATCAGGTGGTGAAATTCTCGCTGTCAGTCAATTTACCCTCATGGCTCGAACCAAAAAAGGCAACCGTCCCTCATATATTGATGCCGCCCCTCCCGCCATCTCTATCCCGCTATATGAAAAATTTGTCGCAACCCTAAGCCAAGAACTTCACAAAGAAGTTCAAACCGGACAATTCGGGGCAAATATGCAAGTGGAGTTGCTGAATGATGGGCCAGTTACCATTATAATTGACTCGAAGAATAAATTGTGATGGTTGTAGATAAAAGTTGGTAATCATAGCATTATTTCGTATTTCCAAACCTGACAAACAACAAGTTACAAAACGAATATCCATGATGATTAAAACTATATTATCGATATTTTTGCATTATTGACGAGCTTAGAAATAGTTGTAAAAGCTTTTTATTTTAAGAATTTGCACTTTTGAGTACCCTGAAATTGGGATTAGGAACCTACTTTTGTCACATCAAACGTTAGAGGAAAAACGATATGGTGACAGATCAAGAAACAAACAAGGTGTATTTCTCCACCTGGCTGACCAAATTGAAATGTTGGCAAGATATCCGGATGACATTGGAACAAGCAAGAGTTCCCTATGGATTGTTGGAGGGGACACAAGACTATTGGGTGAGGGATTTTATGCCGATACAAGTAACACGCAACTCTTATGTACAGTACGTTTACAATCCCGACTATCTGCACACTTCTCCTGACTATCGGACAGACGGAGTTGCTTGTCTTGAGAGATTGTGCTTTCCGGACAGCAAAGTCGTCAAGACGGATATTGTCTTGGACGGAGGCAATGTCATCAAATGTGACGATTCAGTTATCATGACGAACAAGGTGTTCCTTGAAAACCGGCAATGGAGCAAAGCAAAGGTAATGGATGAATTGGAGCGGGTTTTCGGAGCAGAAGTAATCATCATTCCATGGGACCACCACGAGCGTTACGGACATGTGGACGGAATGGTGCGTTATCTTGGTGACGGGCGGGTCCTATTGACAAATTATGGTGATTTTGCTCCTGAATTTGCAAAAGAGTTGGTGAAAACATTATCGCACAAATATGATGTGACAGAATTGAGTTATCCTTTGCAAAAGCCTTCCTCGTACAACTGGGCATATATCAATTATTTGCAGGTAGGCAAAGTCGTTCTGATGCCCAAATTGGACGATCCAGAAAATGACATGGCGTATGAGCAGTTACACAACCTTTTCCCAGATGCTTCCATTTGCCGGGTGGGAGGAATAAAACCATTACTCCGCCGGGGAGGAGGCTTGAATTGTGTGTCTTGGAATGTGTGTAACTGATTAAAAATAAAGCTATGGTTATTGATCCTCAAAGAGTAAAACGAGCGGTGTATAACCGCATTGATTTTGAGCTTCCGGAAGAGACCTGGAAAGAAATCAATGATGCTTTCTGTACTTGCTGGAACGAGGTCATCGGTTTTGGTAATGAGGTTGATTCGATTGAGGTGAAAAATTATATTGCCGATTGGTTGCGGAAACGGCAGATTTTACTCTTAGAAAATCGCCTTGTCCACATCTTGGATATTATGTTTGACTATATCAAAATGGTAGGAGGTTTTTTGAATGAATCGAGACCTTTCTTGCCTAAACGAATGACGCACCAAAAAGGAGAAAATAAAAGAGAAAATCAATACTTAAACACGCAAAAAACTATACTCACAGAAAAACAATTAGAGGTGATAAGGAAGATTGAATCACAACCTTGCCAAACATTGTCGCAAAAGAAATTGTCATTGAAAGAAATGAGAAAACAGTTTCAAGAAAACAATCCTAAAGGATTCAGAGGGTTTAATCAGGCTGAACCTGAGAATATAAAAGGACAGGAAACCAAACAGTCCAAGCCCTAATCCTCTTGGAAGGCATGAAATTTTTCTCTTACTTTATTGTATTAAAAATTAAAAGATATGGAAAAAATAAAAGAATTACAAGAATTGCTCCAAATGGAGAATGTGAAAGATGCAAAAGAACGTTTTAAAGAAATTGCAAAAATGCTGTTTCAAGATTTCCATATTGAAAAGGGTGGGGTGTGTTATGATTTTCTGGAGATAGAATTCTATTTTTTCAGTGACAATCATCCGGATACTACAACTTATCCACGAAATACAGAAGCCGGAGAGTGGTTTTTCCACCTAAGCGGGCTTGATATTGCATTTAAGAGCAAGAAGAAACACGAAAAGGGTAAGGATGTCAATGTTTTCGGTGGTGGGATTTTAATTCGCAGCATTTTAAAGCGAGAAGAAGGGAAGGAAGCAGAAGTTATAGCCGGACCGTTGAGATGCTTGTGTGAATTGTGTAAAGGAATAATGAATATAATAGGGCAACCTATTTCCCTACAATTAGTAGCAAATGAAAATCAAGAAAAGGATGTTGATATTAAGGATATTAAATGGACAATAAGACAGGGAATAGCCGTAGATAAAAACGGAGAAATTAAAGAAGAAGCGTGTTATTGTGCTTATGTTAGAAATCGTTACAATTGCGATTCAGAGTGGAAAAATGGGGGGAAAACCTATAGTGCGAAACCATGGGAGAGAGTGTCGAAGGAATGCAAGAAGTAGAGGATATGTTACAACATCCTTTATCGGAAGAAGAATTAAAAAAGGCAATAGAGAAACATCTAGGTTTTGAAATGCCTGATAAAAATTGGGATGAAATCAAGGGTGCTTTTTATAATTGTTCGTTGGAGAGGGTAGTACATAAATATTTTGTTGATTAAGAAAAAATCGTAGATTCTATTATAGCCTCTTTGAAAGATCAAGGCATTATGTTAGATTCTAAAAAGATTTACAGCCTTGCAAATATATCGAGAGGACTATAGATTATCTGAATAGCTTCCGGACACAAGCTCATTGCTAGACCGACTATTTGATGACAGGCACCATTTCTGTTGTATCCCAGATCCCCAAACAGCACACAAGAGCTTTTTAAAATCATTACTTGAGCTAGACGATATAAAACGGATGGAAGGTCTGGTAAATTATGGAGCACTTAGATGTCTCTTTTGAAAATCTCGCAAAAATGCTGTTTCAAGATTTTCATATTGAAAAGGATGGGGTACGTTATGATTTTCTTGAAGTAAAATTTTATTTCTTTAAAATAGATGATATAGAAGAAGCTGGTAAATGTTTTTTCCACATGAATGGGCTTTATATTTCTTTTGGAAGCAAATTTGTATACTGGGGGAAAGGTAAATTCATAGCTTATAGTGGTAGAATCTGGATACGTAGTATATTGAAGAAAGAAAAGGAAAAAGAAGCAAAAGTAATAACCGGATCTCATAAATGTGCAGATGAATTATTAGGAGGTTTTTATGCAGTTAGTGAAGAATACCAACATAACTTTCCCATGTTACATGTTCATGATCATGAGAATATCAAAATTGAATCATGTGTTCATCGCTTGCCTTTTTGTAACAAAAAGTCCGATGCAATAAAGGAGAAACGGGAAATACAAAATCCAGTGGACCTATATGAATATAAGAACAAGATATGGGAAGAATGCATATTACGTAGATATCACTATTACAGACCTAACTATGTAAAACTACCGGGTAACAATCGGTAGCCACACCTCCGTTAACAATTCCTCTTCAGGAGCAACCGCCGGACTATTCAGATAACGTTCAAGAATAAAACCTTCCCCTAATAAATATTCTTGGGGAAGGTTTTTAAGTATGGCATCATAGAATGTGTCCAACAGGGTATAGCTCCCTTTATGACAGAATACAGCATAAAGCTGTCGGGGAAGAATCATGCTCTTTATGCGGCTTTTCAACCGGGATTCAACAGGCGTATTGACAGTCATACAAGCATAAAAACGACATTTATCAGGCTGGGTGATACCGGTGTCATCATAACAAATTCCCCAATACTCTTCCTCTTCCGGCAACAGATTATGGCAATTGGCATATTCATACAAAGCATCCCATGTTGTAGTCTCAAAAGCGGAGGTGTTGGTAAATTTGTAATCTCCGATATGAGAAAGAAATAAAAGCGGTTTTTCATGAATTTCCCTAATAGAATAGGCAAGATTGAACGCATGCATCAAGACAGCAGGTGTTGCACCAAAAGCCAATGTTCCCCTCTTGGCTCGGGCAGGAGTCACTCCGAAATACTTCTTGAAAGCATTATAGAACGCCGTCACGTTAGCAAAACCGATATATCCCGCTATCCGCTCATTAGTATAATAACCGGATTGGAGCATCCCGACCGCACGCTCCAAACGGAGACGATTAATATATTGATGCAAGTGTTCCCCGGTATATGCCTTGAAAACAATATGGAGATTACGCACAGACATGGCAGAGAGCCTGGCAAGTTCATTTACACTGACTTGTCGGTTAAACACATCAGGCGACTCAAAACTCCAGTCTTGTTCCACTATCAAATTAATACGATGCAGGACGGCATCAATTTGCGGACGGTATGGTTCATTCTTGGCAGCCATATTAATGTTTATTTGCCTTTCTTGCAAATTTTGTTAGAGTTTTCTGCTCTACAAAAAGGTTGTACCGTTATAACCTTTTTCAAACTATTACATTTTAATATCATACTGAAACTCTTGCAGCATTTGCAATAATGCGTCATATTCTTTTTTATATCTTTCCACTCTTTTCAAGTCTTTCTCTGTAGGATAGGGAAGACGAGAAATATCCATATTATTGCGTAAATCGTTGAGTTTTACATTAATTGCCAATTGATGTCCTCTAAAACGCTCAATATAGACTTCTCGGCTAGCAGCTGTATGAGAGTTTATCAGATTCAATGCTTCTTCTATTTCATCCCATTCTGCTTTAGTCAACTTGTGATGCTTATCATTAGGAAAAGAGATTATAATATCTGTGAAATCATAAATCCAGTCATCATTATAATCGTTCTTCCAATTGACCATAACTTTTTTAAGCATGCGGATTATTTCCTTGACAGAGTAATCCGTGTCTTCGGCTGCATCATGAAGGAACCCCACCGTTTTTTCTTTCCATGAAAATCCGTGACCTCCTACATAGGAAAGATGTCCTTCAAAATAGTCTTTCCCAGCCTTATCTACTTGACCTTTGTGTAATTCTTTGGCTAAACGAGCAGCGGCATAAGCAATATGTACTTTGTAGTCCAACGAGTCCTCATAATCATCTTTTCTTCTTTGGGCGGCGATAGGGTCAAATGTTTCAAGGTATTTTATAAATTTAAGATAGATGCACTCTCCCTTACCGGATAATCCAAGCATCGTGTCGAACAACCTATCAGCGATGTAATCCAAAGTCTCGATGTCTTGGATATTATTTTTTATGGCATCATCCAATTCCTTTGCGGTCTGCTTGTAAATTCCCTGTTCTAAAGCAGTACAATTGCTGCATAATGTGATTAACTCAGAATTTGTTTTCATTTTGCTATAAAGTGGCTATTAAATTCATGAGGATGGGTTTATAAAGCGATTACAATTACAAAAGTATCACAATTACACGAAAGTACAATATTTTCTAGAATTGTTTTCTCTCTTTGATACACGGCTTTTTCATTCAAAAACTCTGAAAAATATAAGAAAACGCTTGTTTTATAGCGAAAATCCATAATTTTGCGCACAGCGACACCGAAGCATCACCTATGGTGTTTCTTTTTCATAGTTATAGTATTCTTTTAACTTTTAACTTGGTAACAATGGATATCGCAGAATTACAAACCGCAGTAGATGCATGGATCAAGACCCATGGGGTAAGATATTTTAACGAATTGACGAACATGACCATCCTCGTGGAAGAGGTCGGAGAACTAGCCCGGGTGATGGCTCGAAAATATGGCGAACAGTCGTACAAGGAAGGAGAGAAGGATAATTTGGCAGAAGAGTTGAGTGATGTTCTTTGGGTATTAGTATGCTTGGCAAACCAAACAGGAGTTGATTTGAACGAGGCAGTAAACAATAATTTTGCCAAAAAAACGGCAAGAGATGCTAATCGCCATAAAAAAAATCCGAAACTCTTAAAAGATTAAGCACTTTTATCCTACTTTTGCCAACAAATGCGCAAATAAAAAAATATCATGTGGATTAAGATTGCAGGGATTCTTCTTCGTAACCGGGTGGCCTTTATTATTGGGGTCTTGCTTATTACCGTTTTCATGGGATTTCAAATCCCTAAAGTGGAAATGTCATACGAATATTCGAACCTGTTACCAGCCACTGATAGCGCATACCTTGACTACCTCGATTTTCACGAGAAATTCGGGCAGGAAGGAAACGTGATGGTCTTTGCCATACAGGACAAAGACTTTTACCAGCTCGACAAAATGAATGACTGGATCAGCATGTGCGATAGCCTGAAAGCTCTTCATGGCATCGTGGCTCTCGTGGATATTACCCATTCATTCAATCTTCACAAGGACACGCTGAATAAAAAATTTGACATCCAACCCATCTTTCCCAATCATATCAAGGATCAACGGGAACTGGATAGCTTGGTGAACATCATTGAGAATCTTCCATTCTACGACGGAACGCTGTTCAACAAAAAGAAAGACATCTATGGAATGATGGTTTCCGTCTCAGCTGATGTGATGAACTCTCCTGCACGGGTAGGATTAGTAAAAGATATTTTAGAGATTACCGAACATTTCTCGGAAAAACATAACCTCCAGATGCACTATTCGGGACTTCCCTACATCCGGGTGGTCAACGCGGAAAACATCAAGGGAGAGATGTACATGTTCATCATCCTGTCATTATTGATCACGACATTCATCCTCTACCTGTTTTTCCGTTCCTTCCGCATCATCGGTTTTTGTTTGTTGATCGTGCTGATTTGTGTCAGTTGGACAGTCGGTGTTATGGCCATGCTAGGCATTAAAATCACGCTACTCACCGCCATGCTACCACCCCTGTTGATCGTGATATGTATTCCGAACTTGGTATTCATGATCAACAAATTTCACGCGGAATACGATCGTCACGGGAATAAAATCAAGGCCTTGCAACGCATGATTCAAAAGATCGGAAACGCCTCATTCCTAAGCAACTTGACCACGGCTGCCGGTTTTGCAACTTTCATCGTGACCTCTAGTCAAATCCTCGTGGAATTTGGAATAACCGCTTCCATCGGTATCACATTCGTGTACCTTGTGTGTTTGGTCATGATTCCTTGCGGATTCAGTTTCATGCCGGAGCCGGATAGCAAACAAATTAAACACTTGCACAATAAAACGGTGACCGGAACGCTGGAGCGTGTCATTCAACTTATCTTAAATCGTCGGAATGTCGTGTACGGAGTTGCCATTTCCGTCGTCATCCTTGGAATTATCGGACTTACCCTCATGAAATCCACAGGTTACATGGTAGATGACTTGAAAGAAACAGACCCGATTCGACAAGACCTGAGTTTCTTTGAAGAGAACTTTGATGGGTTAATGCCCCTAGAGGTAACCGTTGACTTCGGAAAACCCAAGCAAGTGCTGAACTTACCCAACCTCCAAAAACTGGATAAACTTTCTGAAGAATTATCAAAAGACGAAGATATTTCCAAACCTATTTCCCTTATCGAAGTCATTAAATTTGCCAATCAGGCGTTCTATAACGGGAAACCCTCTTATTACAAGCTCCCGACAAACATGACGAAAAATTTCATCTTGAAATATGCCTCCCAATCCACGGGAGAGATTGGCGGACAAGCAAACTCTTTCGTTGACTCCACCCTCCAACGGGTGCGCCTCAGTTTCCGAGTAAAAGACATCGGGACCAAGAAAATGCAGGAAAAGGAAGACAAGTTATACAATATCGTTGAACAATACTTTCCGAATGACCGCTACACGGTGAAAGTTACCGGTTCAAGTATTATTTTCTTTAAAGGGACTCAATATCTTGTATTTAATCTCTTTACCTCACTCGCATTAGCTATTGTTCTCATCGCTTTCTTTATGGCTTGGATGTTCAAGAGTAAGCGTATGGTACTAGTTGCCTTAATTCCCAATATCATACCACAGATCATCACGGCTGCCATCATGGGATACTTCGGTATCCCGATCAAAGCATCCACGATTCTGGTATTCAGCATCGCCTTCGGTATTTCCGTTGATGGAACGATCCATTATCTCGCTAAATACCGTCAAGAGTTACAGGGAACAAACTGGAGCATACGATCTTCTGCCGTACTGGCCCTACAAGAAACAGGACAAAGTATGATCTACAATGCTATCATCCTGTTCTTCGGATTCGGTATCTTTGCCCTTTCCGATTTCGGTGGTACGGTTGCATTGGGTATTTTGGTCTCCATCACGTTATTGGCAGCCATGCTATCTAACCTAATACTTCTACCGTCATTATTACTAACGCTGGACAAACACACGACAAACAAGACATTCCAGAATCCCAAAATCCTCAGTGAAGAAGAAAATAAAAAGGACTAGAAAATATACTGAAAGAGCGGCAGTTTTAAATCAACTTTCGCTCTTTCAAGTTTAAATAACTATTGATACTATTCACCGTCAGAGATTCCGGCTTGGAAAGAATCACCCGGATACCCAATTGACTTAATTCCCGAACCATCTGTCGTTTCTCCGTGGCAAATCCCGCCGCAATGGTTTCGAAATATGCATCCTTTAGATTGTGTACGGGACGCTCCAAAGCCTTGTTTAATTCGGAGTTCTCGAATAAAATGACCAACACGAGATGCCGTGCCGCCAAGCGCTGTAATGCAGGCAAATGACGTCGTAATCCAGATACAGTATCAAAATTGGTAAACAAAATCAGTAAACTCCGGGTCGGGATTTGTCGATTCACCGACACGTATAATTTCTCGAAATCAGTCTCTTGATAATGTGTTTCCAAACGATACAAAGCCTCACTTATCCGATTTAACTGGCCCACCCGGTTATCGGCCTTCACGCAATTCCGAGAATTATTCGAGAACGTGATCAACCCGGCCCGATCCCCTTTTTTCAATATAATATTCGACAAAGTTAAGACCGTATTTATCGCATGATCCAGCATCGTCATATTATTAAAAGGCGATTGCATCGTGCGTCCCTTATCCACCAGACAATAAATCTGTTGAGACCGCTCTTCTGTGTAGGTATTCACCATCAAATGATTATATTTCGCCGTGGCCTTCCAGTTTACAGTGCGGGGATCATCGCCCGTCACGTAAGGCTTAATCTGTTCGAAGGCCATGTTTCCCCCGAGAGCCCGGGTACGGATGCCTCCATTCTCCGGATGGTAATTCCCGTAAGCCATCAACTCGTAACGGTGCATCATCATAAACGAGGGATAAACAGCCACATCCTGATCCGCACGAAAAGAATAACGCCTTTCGACCAACCCAAAACGCACGGACACGAATACCAGAATCTTCCCGAAATTATAAGAACCTCGTTTTGTAGGACGTAACGTGTAATGGATCTCCCGCTGTTCTCCGGCATTCACCTTCAACCGGAACAAGACATTCCGGTTCTGGAATTCCACCGGAATCTCGTCAATCACGCGAAGACAAGTACTCACCGGATAACGATTTCTTAGTACTAGGCAAACCGGATTTTCTTCCCCGTTAGACAATTTATCCGCCACCACCCGTAAGGCATCAATCCCATCCACTCGCTTGTACAATTCGAATAACTCCACGAATAACAGCAACAGTACAGTCAGCAAAGTCCCCGCAACCCAGATAAAAAGTAACGGGAAAACGTAAGCCATCACGAAAGCGAATATTCCCAACATCAATATCAGGAAAAAACGGCGGGATAAATATGTATCTTTAAGTATTCGCACTATCTTGGAACTTCTATTTTAGACACTATCTGTTGCACTACCTGATCAACAGTCACGCCTTCCAACTCCTTCTCGGAAGAAAGCTGCACCCGGTGTCGCAATACCGGATTTACCAAATACAAAACATCGTCCGGAACGACAAAATCCCGTCCTTGAATAGCCGCGAAAGCCTTAGCCCCGTTCATTAAAGCGATCGACGCACGGGGAGACGCACCCAAGTAAAGCCAACCGCTTTTACGAGTAGCATCCACGATATTCACGATAAAAGATTTTATTTTCGGGTCCACACGTACTTGAGCAACCTGCGCCCTCAACTTCTTCAATGCCTCCACGCTCAACACGGGTTCCAGTTCCTGCCAGTGGGCGATAGCCCCGTGATCATGCAACTCAAGCACCTCGATCTCTTCCGCCACGGAAGGATAAGTCACGTTAATCTTAAATAGGAAACGGTCCAGCTGAGCCTCGGGCAAACGATAAGTACCTTCATGTTCTATCGGGTTCTGCGTCCCCACCACCACGAAAGGATAATCCATCCGGTATTCCACCCCGTCATTCGTGATTTGCCTTTCCTCCATCACTTCAAACAAAGCCGCCTGTGTCTTTGCCGGAGCCCGGTTGATCTCGTCCACCAACACGATATTCGAGAAAATAGGTCCTTTCCGATATTCAAAACGTCCAGCTGCCGGAAGAAAAACAGAGGTCCCCAAAATATCGCTCGGCATCAAGTCCGGCGTAAACTGAATCCGGTTAAAAGTAACATCCAGCATCCGGGCCATAACCTTTGCCATCAACGTCTTGGCAATTCCCGGAACACCCTCAATCAAGATATGCCCGTCAGCCAGCATCGCCGTCAGCAACAAATCGGCCACTTCCCTTTGACCGATAATCACCATACCCATCCGTTCCCGTATCCGGGTGATCTTCTCGTTTAAATCCGTGAAGTCTATTCTGGACTCAAAATTTATCTGATCTTCCATAATCTATTTAGCTTTTAGTTTTAAACAGTTCTATATATCTCACCAGCTCACGTAACTGGTCTTCATCCACATGCTCGGTCTTCCGAATCCGGATAATTAAAAAAATCAAGCCTTCCACGCTACCCCGTGCAACTCCCGATCGTTCCGACAACAAATCTATAAAAGAACTATCCAGTTCCTCCGTACGCAATTTATAATTATAACGTACCTCTTCCAGAAAACTATTGATCCGTTTATTCGCGATAGCAACATGATCCCGCTGCTTGTAGTACAGAGAACTCACAACCGACACGAATTCCAATGTCCGGTTTTCCAAAGGACGAATTTCCGGAATCGGACGCTGTTCCCGTTTCGTCCGGAACAAAACGTATAGTATCGCCCCCAATATCAACAAAATATACGCCCACTTCAATGCGGGATACCTGAATATCACCCGAAAAAGAGTTTGTTGCCCCTCTGCCCCGGATTTTAGGTATTCATCCCACACCACGTTCGCATCCGGGGGAAGAAACGAGAGAGCCTTCTGGTAATAATCCCCATTCACCGAATCCAACAAGAAGAAATTCGTGAATGCCATCGGGTTCGAATGCAGATAGATAACCCCCTCCCCGTAATTCATCCGGATAAAATTGGGATTCTTGATCGTGTCAACATATCCTAAAACCTCCCCGTCAAAAGATTCCTTTAATTCAAAATAACGGTGAGTTGCCCTGAAAGGATAACCTTTATCTTCAAAGCCTCGCAAATAATCCTTCCCGTTCTGAATCCTTTTCATTCCTGAAACACCCACGTAAGAATACAATGTATCGGGAATAAATTCTGCCGACACGAAAAGCGCACCTCCGCCTTCCACCTCTTCCAACACGGCCTCCAGATCTCCCGGAACAATCTTAAAAAAGGGACTCACGAAAAAGTAGGTCTTCAAGAAAGGCGTTCTACCCACACGCAATTGTTCCCGTACAGACATCCGGGCAAAAGACACCTCCCCTTCCGGAAATAGATAAGGCAAAGCATCTTTAATAATATACGTCCCGTAAGGACTCTTCTTGCTGATAGAAAAATTAGGACTCCAATCTATCGGTTGCGGTTTATTGGCCTCATACCCCGTGTAAACAGCCATAATGGCGATCACGAAAAGAACAATCAATACATTTTGGCGCCGTTTCATCCTTCCACCTCCTTCCTGAACTCCGTGAAATATCGTTTGATATTCCGATAAGCGGTTTCATCCACGGGAAACTCGCCATAACAAACACAATCAAATATACGGCTTATCTCCTCAAAATGACGACTCCACATTTCATTCTTTATCTCGTAAATATAATGCTGATTCGTTTTAGAAACATCCCAACGAATCACCTCTTTTTTATCCAACATTTGCAACAAGGCAGAATAACTCACCCGTATTGCCAGCACGTAATCATTCTCCTGCTCCGCTTTCGCCAGTAACCGCACGAAAGAATCCGCTTCCTGTTCCCCGGTGTACTCCACGGAATCCTCCGGGAAAAAATCGGTCTCCCGCCTGCGGAAAAGAAATTTATCCCTATTCCTCACGAGCAGGTAAACGATACCCAAGGCAAAAAGACCTAATACAATTTTTAAAATAATATCCATCGTCTGCATTGACCCCTCCGAAACCTTGATCCGAAACAAACGCTCCAGAATCCAACGTTTTATCCAGTCCCAAATACTAGGCGAATCTTCAATATTCGTCGTATAATCAAAAGCCGCATCTTTCCTGTATTTCTCCAAGAAATCAGCTTTCGGACCCCGCAAAACATAAGAAGAATCCGGAAAGAGCGAAGACTCCCGCTCCCCTTCTTCCGCCCATGTCACGTTCCCGACACAAACAAACACGAATAGAATAATATATTTAATTAGCCTCTTCATCCGCCTTTTTCTCGGGTTGAACCCCCAACTGGTCAATCTGGCTTAATAAAGTCGTGTGTTCCATCTCTTCCGAACGGGAAAAGAAAAGCATCCCGACCCCGACAAACAAAACCGTGTATAACGTGTATTGTCCCAAGTAAGAGAGTAGCAGCGAGAAAGTAATCTCGTAAATATTGGGAATCGCCCCCGTGAAAGCCGACGACATCATCACGAACATATAAGGAATACCAAACAGATAAGCTACAACACCTACCAATAGGTACATCACGAGAATAAACCCGAAAGTCTTCCACCAATTTCCCTTCACCATAGCCATTGATTCCGAGATAATTTTTCCGAGTCCGTTATCCCTTAATATCAGCAAATATGATCCGAAAGTAAACGAAATTCCGATATATATTCCGGGAACAAACAAGAACAAGAAACCGATAAAAACAACCAAACCACAGAAAACAGACCACACAAGATACACCCCGAATTTCTTCAACATAACTCTAAAAACCTCGATAATCGTGATCCGTTCCTCAATCCCCGCCTGATAATGATCCCAGTAAACCCGCAAATAAGAAATAGCAAACAACTGCACCCACAGCATCATCAGCACCCCGAACAGTGACGTGAACAGGGTTCGTAACATCGTATCTCCAAAATTATTCACGTCATAATAAGCCTCCGGGTGTAGAGACATATCAAAAACCCCCATCAACAGATCCTTCATGAAAAAAAGCATTAGCAAAATCATGGGAAACCCGATCACGGCAAAAGCCCGGATAAAAGGAACAAACTCCTGTTTCATGAAATTAATCGTCACGGTAATCAAATCCGAAAAAGAACGCTGCACGCTCAAATTAATCTTTTCCATTAGTCTCTGTTTTATGTAAATAATAAGGATAAACAACAAAATACCCGATAACGCCTCCCAGCGAAAGGATGATTGCCACGGCCCCTACCACCGGGTAAGTATCGGCATAACGCGTGATGAAACTTTCAATCCACCCCGCGATAATAAAAAACGGAATCAGCCCGGTAACAATCTTTATGCCCCGCAAGGCCCCATTCCGAAACGAGTACGAGCGCTTGTACGTCCCCGGAAACAAGAAACTATTTCCCATCACCAGCCCCGCTCCCCCAGCTATAATAATAGACGTTATCTCGAAAGTCCCATGCGCCCACACGGACATCACCGAATGCAACAAAAGCCCGTGCTGGAAAAAGAAGTATTGGAAAGCCCCCAGCATAACCCCGTTCGAGAAAAGAATCCATAACGTTCCCGCGGAAAAAAAGATACCGAAAACAAACGCCACGAAAGCCACTTTAATATTGTTCGCGGTAATCATAAAAAACATATCCACCTCGTTCGAGGACGAATAAATCCCCATAGGTGTCCCGTTTTCAATGTTTTCCAAGGTCTTGTCCACGTAAGCATCCCCCAGAATCAAACGTACGAAAGTATCGTCTTTTGCCGTGGAGAAAATCCCAATCAATGCCGCAAACAGAAGAAAAAGAAAAGCAAACAACAACGTCCGCCTCTCTCGATAGAGCAACAGCGGAAACTCCCGCACCCAAAAGGAAAGAATCCCCTTTTTCTCCGATCTCTCCTGCCCGTAAATATTGATCTGGTAGACAGAAATCAACTGATTCAAATACTTCACCACATCACTGCCCGGGTAAAACGTTTTGGCATAGGAGAGATCATCGGAAAGAATCACGTAATTAGAGGCAATAGTATCTGTATCCAAATGGCTTACATTTTCCATTTTTCCCCATTTTTCCTTGTTCTGACTTACAAATCTAGCCTCTTTCATTCTAAATACCACACTTTTTTCTTGTGATAAAAATAATGCATTTATTCAAAAAAAATGTATGTTTGTGGAAATATTTATACTTATCATGAACATTTCTATCAGTACAGCTCACAACGTTGACATTGATTATATTCCCGCGGGCGTTCTAGACCGCATCTTGGCAACCTTGATTGATGGCGCCTTTCAGTTCGGACTACTCATGTTGGGTCTCATGTTTATCGGCCTTTTCAGCATGGTAGCCTCCCCGACTTGGTTTTTCGTCATTCTTGCGGTGATCATCGCTTCCTATCATCTATTCTGCGAGGCCGTCTTTAATGGCCGTAGCCTTGGCAAATACACCATGCGTATCCAAGTCGTGAAACTAAACGGCAAAAAACTCACCTTCTGGGATTGTATGCTCCGCTGGGTCTTCCGTTTGATAGATATTTCCATCTCAAGCGGTGCCGTCGCCGTCATCTCGATCATCGCCTCCAAACGAATGCAAAGACTCGGCGACATGGCGGCAGGAACCACGGTAATAAAACTCGAAAAAGCAGTCACGTTAAAACAAATCAGTGAATTCGAGGCCCCGGAAGAATATCAAGTCGTCTTTCAGCAAGCCGCTCTTTTGTCCGACAAAGACATCAAGATCATCAAGGATGTGCTACGGGAAGTACACAAAAACAACAATTACGCCCTACTGGCCCCTCTCACGAAAAAGATTAAAGAAGTAACAGGAATTGAGACATCCATGATTCCGTTGGAATTCGTGGAAACCATCTTAAAAGATCACTCACACTTGGCAAATAATTAGCTGAAAGCTTTCACTTTCAGCCATTAATTTTTACCGTTTTCATCTCTTTCAGAACATCTTCCAGTAATTGGGAAGTTCCTATTCTGAAATAAGCAGGCGTAAGCCATTGCTCGCCTAAAATATGTTTCACGATTGTCAAGTAACGAATCGCGTTCTGAATCTTGGTAATACCACCGGCCACCTTAATCCCGACCATCTTCCCGGTCTGTGCATGGAACTGACGCAAGGCCTCACAAATCACGTAAACCGTCTCCGGTGTAGCATTTACCGGAACCTTCCCGGTAGATGTCTTAATAAAATCAGCTCCCGCGTAAGCCCCGATCAATGAAGCATTGAACACGCTCTCGATCGTCTTCAGCTCGCCCGTTTCCAAGATCACCTTCAAAATAACCCCGGCACAAGCCTCACGAATAGCAACCAACTCTTTATACACCTTCTCGTAATTACGCTCCAAGACATCCCCCACGGAAATCACGACGTCCACCTCATCCGCTCCCGCCGCGATAGCAGCCTTGCATTCAGCCAACTTCACGTCCAAAAACGTCTGTGCAGCCGGGAAACAAGCTCCCACGACCGTCGTTTTAATCGGTGTCCCAACCAGATTTTCCTTCACGAGAGAAGTAAACCGGGGAAACACACATACTGATGCCACATCCGGCAACGTGTTTTTCTTCAATTTCTTCAATAATTCAGAAACGAAAGTCATGATTGATTTCTCCGTATCCGTCACTTTCAGCGAAGTATAATCCATACATGAAACACACAATTCAAAATTCTCATTACAATAAGCCGGAGCAATTTCCTTCTCGATCACCCCATCCAGCTCAAATTCGATCCGATCCTCTAAATTTGAATACCCGTAAATTGCCAATGCATCCAATATATTTTCCATATACACTATTTTATTAATCGGCTATCCCCCTACCCGTCTCCATATTCAATACGAAAAAAATACACGACAGGTTATTCTTCTACACTCACTAAATTTCGTCATTCCCCTTTTTAGCCTAGGCAAAATTACACAATGTTTGCGAAGTTTTAAAGCAAATCTCGATCAAAATATTTACTTTTGGGAGGCGAAAACACGTAATTAAAATTTAATAACAGACAATAAATACAACATAATGGCAACAAAGTCAGAAGAACAGACGCCGCTTATGCAACAATATTATTCGGCAAAAGCTAAATATCCCGATGCGATTTTATTATATAGGATGGGTGACTTTTACGAAACCTTCGGCGAAGATGCCATCTTAACTTCCAAGATATTAGGGATCACGCTTACCAAACGCTCCCACGGCTCTCCCGGGGACGTGGAACTTGCCGGCTTCCCCCATCATGCCATCGACACGTATCTGCCCAAACTGGTGCGAGCCGGACAACGAGTTGCCATCTGTGAACAACTGGAAGACCCGAAAAAGACCAAGAAACTGGTAAAAAGAGGGGTTATCGAACTCGTCACCCCCGGTGTTTCCTATAACGAAAACACCATCGACAACAAAAACAACGTCTTTCTGGCTGCCGTGTATTTCACGAAAACCAAAGCCGGGCTATCCCTTTTAGACCTTTCCACGGGAGAATTCCTAACCACAGAAGGAAGTCCCGCCACCATGGATAAAATATTAAATAGTTTTCAACCCAAAGAAGTTCTATACCCTAAAGGCTCGGAAGCCCGGTTTAACGAACTCTTCGGGACAAAATACTACACTTACCCGATTGAAGAATGGTTCTTTGAAACAGAGTCCGCGGCAGATCGCCTCAAAAAGCATTTCGAAGTATCGTCATTAAAAGGATTCGGAATTGATAAAATGGACTGCGGCATTTCCGCCGCGGGAGCCGTTTTGTACTACCTCGACATGACAAAACACGAGCTTGTAGGACACATCACCTCGATCTCCCGTATCGACGAATCGACCTGTGTCCTACTGGATCGCTTCACACTACGTAACCTTGAAATCTTGGATACCCTTCACGAGGGAGGACGCTCCTTGGCAGACATCATCGACCGCACCATCACCCCGATGGGCGCACGCGCTTTGCGTCGCTGGCTGTGTATGCCCTTGAAGAAACCGGCAGACATAAATGAACGCTTGGACATCGTGGAATGTTTCGTGCATCACGAAACGGAACGTTTGGAACTGGAACAAATTCTCCGCACCATTGGAGACCTAGAACGCCTTGCTTCCAAGATCGCCGTCGGCCGTATCTCTCCGAGAGAAATGGTTCAACTAAAAATTGCGTTACAAGCCATCAAACCGTTGAAAGAACAATGTTTATCTACCGGTAACGAAGTTCTTACCAAATGGACGCAACAACTGGATGATTGCGAGACATTAAGCCAAAGAATAGACCACGAGATCAGGGAAGATGCCCCCTCGATGCTTAACAAAGGGAATGTAATCGCCCCCGGAGTTAACACTGAACTGGATGAATTACGGGAAATCTCCTCTCACGGGAAAGAACTTCTACTAAAGATGCAACAACGTGAAATAGAGAATACAGGAATTCCTACATTGAAGATCAGCTTTAACAATGTTTTCGGCTATTACATCGAAGTGACCAAAACTCACGTGAACAAGGTTCCCGACACATGGATTCGTAAACAAACCCTTGTCAACGCAGAACGTTACATCACTCCCGAACTAAAAGAATACGAGGAAAAGATTCTCGGAGCCGAAGACCGGATTCAAGAATTGGAAAGCGATATATACAATACCTTGCTGGCAGCTGCAGCCTCCTATATCAAACCGATACAGTTGGATGCCCGCGTCATCTCCTATATCGACACGTTAATCTCGTTCGCCAACATAGCGATCACCAATGATTACCATCGACCGGAGATCAACGAATCCTTCGTGATCGACATAAAAGGGGGACGTCACCCAGTCATTGAACGCCAATTACCTCCGGGAGAAAACTATATCGACAATGATCTCTACCTCGATAATGATAAGCAACAAATTATCATTATCACAGGACCCAACATGGCAGGTAAATCAGCACTTTTACGCCAAACCGCACTCATCGTGATCATGGCACAGGCCGGATGTTTTGTTCCCGCCATATCGGCAAAGATCGGGTATGTCGACAAGGTTTTCACCCGCGTCGGGGCATCCGACAACATCTCTTTGGGGGAATCCACCTTCATGGTCGAGATGAACGAGGCTGCCAACATTCTGAACAACATCTCCGATCGCAGCCTTGTACTATTCGACGAACTTGGACGAGGTACCTCCACGTATGACGGTATTTCCATCGCTTGGGCCATTGTCGAGTTTTTACACGAGAATCCGAAAAGCAGGGCAAAGACCCTTTTTGCTACCCACTACCACGAACTGAATGAAATGGAACGCTCTTACACGAAAATCAAGAACTTCAACGTATCGGTAAAAGAAGTCAACAACAAGGTCGTATTCCTCCGGAAACTGGTAAAAGGAGGTTCCAACCACTCGTTTGGTATACAGGTCGGTAAAATGGCAGGCTTGCCACAATCCGTCATCAAACGTTCGTCCGAGATACTGAAACAACTCGAAAACGACCGTAATTCAAGCGGTGCGATACAAAAGAACGTCGCTAAAATAGGAAACGAAAGAGAAGGCATTCAACTCAGTTTCTTCCAACTGGAAGACCCCGTGTTATTACAGATTCGAGATGAAATAGCCGGACTGGACATCAACAGCCTGACCCCGCTTGAAGCCTTGAACAAACTGAATGAGATAAAAAAGATAACGGGAATTTAATCTATAAAAAATTCCTTTTATTTAACTACCTCCCCTAACCCCTCCTTACACAGGAGGGGAAACCACTTGGTAATCAACTGGGGTTGTCTCAAAAGTCATTTTTCAAACTCCCTCCCCCCTTCGGGGTACTCCCTCTATAAACAGAGGGAGAGCTGAAATACTCCCTTTCTTCGGGAAGAGTCACCAACTCCTCCTCTGTTTATAGAGGAGGTGGCACGAAGTGACGGAGGAGTTTTTTGAGGATAAAATACCTTTATTTATCTTCTAATTTTTTCAATCACAACATCTTTCACCGGCCTATCGAAAGAATTTGTTTTAACCGCAGCAATCTTATCCAGCACGTCCAACCCTTCAATCACCTCCCCGAACACCGTGTACTGCCCGTCCAAATGGGGCGTCCCGCCAACCGTGGTATAAGCCTGTTTTTGCGCCTCCGTCAGCACGAACTCTTCATTCACGAACAAACTATCACACTCCCGGGTCAATTTCTCCGACAACTCATCCAAAGCCTCCAAATCATTCGCCTCCTGCAAACGAGTGAATTCATCCTTGTACTGATTCTTCAATCGCCCATATAACGCCATCTTACGCCTTTCATTGATACTCTTCACGGTAGCCTCTAACTGTTCCGGAGAATACACCTTTCCTTGAACAATATAAAACTGCGCCCCGCTAGACTTACGTTCCGGATTGGTATCATCCCCTTCTCGCGCAGCCGCAAGCACTCCTTTCTTGTGGAAATACTCCGGCACGAACTCCGCTTCGATCCGGTAATCCACGTCTCCCTCACCCAACATCACGTCCGGCCCCGCATTCTTCGACGTCGGGTCTCCACCCTGTATCATAAAATGATTAATCACCCGGTGAAACAGCAAACCGTCATAAAACTTTTCATCCACCAACTTCAAAAAATTATCCCGATGCTTGGGTGTTTTGTCATACAAACGAATCTTTATATCCCCGAACTCCGTGGTAATTTTCACGATAGATTCTGTTTCATTCTTACACGAAGCGGCAAGAACCAAAATCAACAATAATCCGATAAATTTATTCATAATAACTCTTTTACTGGTTACAATTCGACACTTTCACCACAAAAATAGAAGAAAATACTTTACTAACAATAAATTTGTTTGTATCTTGGCATGATTAACCAAAACGTTGTCAAACATGAAAACGATTCTACTATTTACACTTGTCATCCTAGCGGTTGCAATCTCCGGATGTCAGGACAAAAAGAAGGTAAGAAACACGAATACGCAAAAAGAAGCGGTTAAAGTAGAGACCAAGGCTGTTCTTATAAAAGACACCATCCAAGTAACGGAAACAAAAACGGTAACCGAGACCACCGTGGTAAAAGAAGCCCCGGAATATCTCCTTGTCGGCGGTTGTTTCCGCATCAAAGACAATGCCGACCGCATGTACGAGAAGTTGCACAAAGAAGGCTATGCAAACGCCATGATCATGCCTTATAGCAGAGATCTTTACCTCGTGGCTTACGAAGGGTACAAGACCGAGAAAGAGGCTATCGCTGCCGTGAGAAAAATTCACAAAATCCCCGGTAAAGAAGAGACTTGGATCTATCAAATAAAATAAACACAAGCAACATGAAACTCGTATTGTTCCTGTCATTCGTCCTGATGTTGCCGTTCGCTGGCTGTCAACGGGATAAAATGAATTCCAAGAACCTGACCACTGTCAACGTGAAAAGAAGCCTTCCGGCCTCTCTTTCGGGAAACACCGTCTCCCTTGACACCATCAGGCAAAACCCCTCGCGAGATAACAATAACACAACGATTGCATCAAACGTGAAGATTTCCCCATCCCGGCAGGAAACAGGAAAGCAACAAGGAACGGAACAAAACATCAAGAAAACAAATACAAGAAGTTATCATATCATCGTGGCCAGCCATCCCCGGGAAAATCTAGCAGAAAAAGACGTGACACAACTAAAAGCCAAAGGTTTCCAAAACGCACAGATCATTACCAAAGACCAGCGTTATCGTGTCAGTATTGCGAATTACACGGATAAACAGGAAGCCACGAAACAGAGGGATCTACTCGCCACCCAACTGGGACAAAGCGATATATGGATCATGCTTTATTAATACATGATAGCCACCACGGCCGCGGCGCCATAAATATACCCGACATACACTTGGGCAGGGGTATGCTGTTTTAAATACAAGCGGGCAGAGGCCACAAGGCCAGAAACCAGAATCAGCAAAGGCAACAAGTTAATCACGTCACCCAAATACTTCATTCCCAAAATAAAAACAAAGCCACACAAAGCCCCAATAGCCGTCATATGCATACTGATTTTCCAGCGAATCGTCACGATCATAAAGCCGGAGAGCATGATTACCATAATCAGGTAAAACTGTCTCACGATATTTGAATAAGGCAAATTACGGGAAAAATAAAACACGATAAAAGCCCCCACGATCGTCACCAGCACCGGGAACACCCGATCTTGCTTCTGCACCAGACGATACCCCTCAATCAACCCCAACCACTTCAACAACGGCAAGCAAAGCAATGGTATTAACGTCACCCCTAGCAGGGTCAACAAATAAGACATATTCTGCGTGTATGCCGGAATATAAGTAAAAACGGTTCCCGTATTAAATGTGATAAACAACACGTACAAAGGCAACAACAAAGGATGAAACAGCATGGATACTGCAAAAGCAAGTACTTTCATATTTTAAAATTATGGCTTTTAAACTTCCCTACGAAGTCGGGCCACCGGAATATCCAGCAACTGACGATACTTTGCAATCGTCCGGCGGGCAATCTGGTAACCTTTTTTATTCATTAATTCCACCAACTCATCATCCGTGTAAGGTTTGCGTTTATCCTCGCCGTCCACGATCTCCTTCAACACATTCTTCAACTCACCCGTGCTAACTTCCTCTCCACTACTTGTCGGCATACTTCCCGAAAAGAATTGTTTTAAAGAGTAAATACCGAACCAAGTCTGTATATACTTAGAATTAGAAACCCTCGAAATAGTAGAAACATCCAATCCCGTAATATCAGCAATATCCCGGAGAATCATCGGTTTCAACTTGCTCTCGTCCCCCGTCTGGAAAAATGGTTTCTGGAACTGCACGATAGCTGTCATCGTCAGCATCAGCGTGTTATTCCGCTGTTGCACGGCATCAATAAACGAACGGGCAGAACTCAACTTATATTTTACGAAAGACACCACATCCTTCTTCTCACGGGAATTCGAATTCTTCTGGTAATCCTCCAACATATTGACGTACGATTTGTTCAACCTCAACTCGGGAATATCCCCCGTGTTCAAGCTCAACTGCAACTCCCCGTCAACAATATCCAAGTTAAAGTCAGGAATAATCTTCTCGGCTCCCGGAACTGAAGAATCGGAAATTTGTCCGCCCGGCTTGGGATTCAATTTCAGAATTTCGTCCACCGCCTCTTTCAACTCCTCCTCTGAAATCCTCATCCGCTTGGAAATCTTCTCGTAATGTTTCTTCGAGAACTCCTCGAAATAACACTCCAATATGATCCGGGCATTTATCAAAGCCGGCGTGGAAGTCTCCGCCAAGCGTCGTTTCACCTGCAGCAACAGGCATTCCCTCAAATCTCTCGCTCCCACTCCTGCCGGATCGAAACGCTGCACGACACGCAACAAGGATTCAATCTTCTCATCGTCCACCTCGATCCCCGCCCCAAAAGCGAGATCATCCACGATATTCTCCACGTCCCGACGCAGATAACCATCATCATCTATATTACCAATGATATACTCGCAGATCTTACGATCCATCTCTCCCAAGTGCTGCGTCCCCAACTGTTCCACCAGATTCTCCCGGAAAGAAATCCCCCCGGAAAGCACGAACTCCCGTGCATCATCATCCTTCGAGGCATTCGATGCTGTCAACTTATAGTCCGGAATATCATCCTCATCACTGATATAATCATCTAAAGAAAACTCATCCTCCGAAGACTCGTAATTATCTTCCTCCTGTGAATTTTCATCATAATCCACCTCATCCCCGTCCTCCTTGATATCAACTTCCGGCTCCGGCCTCTCCTCTCCCTCTTCCAAAAGCGGGTTTGACTCCAGTTCCTCCTTAATCCTCTGTTCAAGTTGATAGGTAGGAAGCTCAAGCAGCTTGATCAGCTGTATCTGCAACGGATTGATTTTTAACCCTAATTTCTGTTGTAAATTTTGCTTGAGCATCCTTCTATTTATTTCAAATTATTCTTAAAACTCCGCATTTTTCGGTGTCCGCGGGAACGGGATCACGTCACGGATATTCCCCATTCCGGTCACGAACAACAACAAACGTTCAAACCCAAGTCCGAATCCGCTATGCTCCGCGGAACCGAACCTTCTCGTGTCCAGATACCAAGACATCGAGGAAACCGGAATCCCAACTTCTTGCATACGAGTCACCAGCTTGTTGTAGTCTTCCTCGCGCTGTGATCCCCCGATAATCTCTCCGATTTGCGGGAAAAGCACGTCCATCGCGGCAACCGTCTTTCCGTCCGGGTTCTGTTTCATGTAGAAAGCCTTGATTTCCTTCGGGTAACCCGTCAAAATCACCGGTTTCTTGAAATGTTTCTCTACCAAGTAACGCTCGTGTTCACTCTGTAAATCCACACCCCAACCTGTCACCGGATACTGGAACTTACCGTTCTTATTTTGCTTGCTGTTTTTCAATATATCAATAGCCTCCGTGTAAGTAACCCGTTCGAATTCATGATTCAACACGAATTGTAACTTCTCGATCAACTCCATGGAACGTTCCTCGGCTTTCTTATCCTTCTCCTCTTCCTGCAAGCGCTTGCTCAAGAACAACAAATCGTCCATGCAATGCTCCAAAGCATAACGGATCAGGTATTTCAAAAAGTCCTCCGCCAAATCCATGTTATCTTCCAAATCATTGAAAGCAACTTCCGGCTCGATCATCCAAAACTCTGACAAATGGCGCGTGGTATTTGAATTCTCCGCCCGGAAGGTTGGCCCGAACGTGTAAATCTTACCCAGCGACATGGCACCCAGCTCACCTTCCAACTGACCGCTCACCGTCAAGTTGGTTGATTTTCCGAAAAAATCCTGTCTGAAATCAACACTTCCGTCCTCCAACAAGGGTGGATTCTTCGGATCAAGCGTCGTCACCCGGAACATCTCTCCTGCCCCCTCGCAATCCGAGGCCGTGATCAACGGGGTATGCAAATAATAGAAACCATGATCGTTAAAATATTGATGAATGGCAAAAGCCATCGCGTGACGAATACGGAAAACAGCCCCGAAAATATTCGTGCGGAATCTCAAATGAGCCACCTCACGCAAAAATTCCAAGCTATGCTTCTTCGGTTGAATCGGGAACTTTTCCGGATCAGCCTCTCCCATCACGATCACCTCGTTCGCTTGAATCTCGCGAGCCTGTCCGCTCCCGGCACTCTCCACGAGCAAACCTTTCACGTGAATAGCCGCCCCGGTCGTTACTTTCTTCATCACCTCCTCGGCCACCTTCTCCATATCAACCACCACCTGTATATTATTAATCGTAGAGCCGTCATTCAACGCGATAAAATTCACCTGTTTATTACCGCGTTTGGTTCTTACCCAACCTTTAACCTCAACCTCTTTACCGCAATCTCCTGATTGCAACAGTTCTTTGACTGACATTCTACTCGTTTTCATCTGAAAAACATTTAAATATTAAACTTACAACCGCAAAAATAGTATTTTTTCATGTAAAAAACTAGACCACGAATAAATCACTCAAAATCGCGTCTGAAATTACCCACCCGGTCTCACTGATTTTCCACCTTCCACCTTCCTCCACCAAATCCCCGGAACGCTCGTATTTCCGGACTTGTTCCTGCACCTGTTCCCAAAACATGGCGTAATCTCCCTCCAATTTTTGTTTCTCCATGCCCCACATTGTCCGCAAGCTCGTCATCACGTATTCATTATACAAATCAACAGGTTTTAATTCCTCTTTCTCAAATGAAAGCGCTCCTTCATTTAAATGATCTATATAAGTTTTCAAATTCGCCGTGTTCCATTGTCTGGAATACAGGTCATAAGAATGAGCCGAAGGGCCGAAACCGATGTATGGCTTTTGTTGCCAGTAAGATGTATTGTGCCGGGAGTACTTCCCGTTCCGGGCAAAATTGGAAATTTCATAATGTTCAAAGTCCAACTCTTTCAACCGTTCACACACCCGCTGATAACGCCCGGCCATCACCTCTTCATCCTCCAACCGGAACTCGCCTCTTCTCACCATGTGTTCAAACACCGTATTTGAATCAATACTTAACATGTACACGGACAAATGAGCTATTGGTAAACTACTTGCCTTCTCCACATCTCCCAACAACCCCTCATCCGTCTGCCCCGGCAAACCAATAATCAGATCCATGCTTATATTATCAAATCCCATGCCAGCAGCAAGCGCGATTCCATCCATCGCCTGACGGGCCGAATGCGTCCGATTGATTCGTTTCAATTGTTCATCCGAAAAAGATTGCACCCCGATACTTAACCGGTTAAACCCCAAATCCTTTATTCCCTGCAATTTTCCCGGCACCAGATCTTCGGGATTCAACTCGATGGTTCGCTCCATCCCGGTAGCAAACAAATAATTTTCCTCCAACTTCCGAATAATTCGTTCCAGATCCCCGTGTTCCAAGTAAGAAGGCGTGCCTCCCCCGAAATACAAGGTCTTCATTTCCTGCCGCGGCAAATACCCCCTCCTTAAAACGATTTCCCGTTCGACAGCCTCCAGATATGCCTCCTTCAAGGTCAACGAAGCTACCGAATAAAACCCGCAATAAAAACATTTGCTCCGGCAAAAAGGTACATGCACGTATATTCCCATGATCAAATTTTAATAGATACCCTGCAAAATAACAACAATTATTCACATGAACCATAAGGCATAAAGGGATTTGTTTACTACATTTGTAAAATTTCGAACTCACAACGCGTGTATATGGGTAAATTGGTTGCAATCTTATTTATATTCATCTCCATATCACTTGACGCCCAAACGGTCATCGTGGGGAAAGTTATAGCCCACTCCGGCGAACCGGTCAACGGGGTACACATCTATTGCGTCGAGAGCGAAAAAGGCTCCACGACAGACTCTCTAGGTCTCTTCCGGTTAGAATGTCCCATCCCTTGCACGTTGGAATTTTCACACGTCAACTATAAAAAAGAAACTTACAAACTCAACAAAAGCGACGCACCCTTCGTCATTACCTTGCGTAACAAACAGAACAACCTGAAAGAAGTCGTCGTCACGGCCCTTCCGGCCAGCGGGCGAATCCTCTCCTCCATCAAGGGGATCGAACGGATTCCGGCCATTCTCGGCGAACAGGATGTACTGAAATACCTCGCCACCATGCCCGGCATCGTGACGACAAACGCGCTCAATTCCGGCATCTACGTCCGAGGTGGAAACAGCAACGAAAACGGATTTCTCATCAACAATATGCCCATCGCCTACCCGGACCACCTCACGGGAATCCTGTCCACGTTCGACCCCTACATACTGAACAACTCCACCCTTTTCAAAAGCGGTTTCCCCGCCCGGTACAACAGTTTTTTATCCTCCTACATCAATATGCGCCCCGAACCGGGAAACAAGCACGAACACGAGGGAGAACTGACTCTCGGACTTGTCTCTTCCGCCCTGAAAGCCAAAGGCCCGATTATCAAAAATCATACGTCCTTTGCCGCCTCTGTCCGGACCTCTTATTTACAACATATCTCCCGGTTATACAACCGGTCCATGGACGACAAGACGAATCCTAACTACATGCCGGAGTACTCCTTCAGTGATATTACCGCAACCATTGATTCACGTCTTTCCGACAAATGGAGAATGACCGCCTTCGGACTATTCTCCCTCGACCACATGAAAATGAAGATCAGCGAACACGTGCAATACATTTTCGACTGGCACACCTTTTCCGGCAACGTGAATGTCTCCTACACGCCCAATGCCAACGAGCAATGGGATTTCCAATTCGGCGGGAAAAACACGTACAGCGAGGGTGACGCCTTCGGCAGTGTTCCCATGGGAGGCGGAAATCGCAACTACGCCCTTCTCGGACAAGCAACCTATTCCCGTAGACTCTCGGATAAATTGAACCTGAACAGCGGGGCAAAATTTGAATACTCCCGGTTCGAAACAGCCAACAAAAGCGATGACAGTCAAAACCTTCTGATCAAAAGTTCGGACAAAGACTTCAATCTATATGAATTATACCTGGATATAAACTACCAATTGAATCAAAACTTCTCCTTAAACGTGGGAGGAAATTATCAATTTTACGCGGGAGAGACCCGGGAACACACCTTTTCGCCCCGGGCAAAAATCAGTTACTCGGTCAACAAATTCACCATCTGGGCCGATTACGCCAAGACGGTTCAATATTTAAGCCTCTACCCCTATTTCACGGTTAAAACCCCGATCGACATTTGGTATCCCCTTGCAAAAGGAACCCAGCCCGCCACCTGTCACCAGTATTCCATCGGTATTAATCAAGAGATCGGACAACTATTATCCTTCTACGCGGGCATTTTTTACAAGGACATGCGTAACGTGAAAGATTTTGCCTCGGACATCCAAACCGAATATTCCGCCCTAAGCAATCGCCAAATTCAAGGAAAAGGCCATGCCAAAGGTCTCGAATTCGACCTAACGCTCAACCATCACGCCCTCTACATGCGGGCCAACTACACGCTCTCCGAATCCAAACGCAAATTCGCGGAAATCAATAACGGGAAAGCCTTTAATCCCCCGTATGACGTGAAACACAATGTTGTGATCAACTTTTCCTACCAGATTTCGCCCCGGCTCCTGTTGAACACCCTTTGGACCTTTTCGTCCGGGGTTTACACGACCTTCCCCAAGGGGATGGTTATCGCCCAGAACATCACGGAATTCAACGATGACAGACCCATTCTTATCCCCGTGTACACGGATCGCTATAACTACAAATTACCCAACAATCACCGGCTGGATGCCAGCCTCGACTATAAATTCGGCGGCAAGAACCTCTTGTTCAAACTCAGCGTCGGAGCCTACAACGTCTATAATCAATCGAACCCTTCGTTCGTTTATTTTCAAGCAGAAAGCACGGACAACCTGACCAAGATTATCCCGAAATCCAAGGTCATGCTCCCCTTTATCCCGTATGTTTCACTTCGAATAAACTGGTAATCACATGAAAAATGGAATCTTAACCCTCTTGTTTCTCTCGCTCCTCTCCTGCATGCCGGAAGAGGAACTTCCCATGAAAGACATGGGTGAGATCTCCGGTTATTTCATCGAATGTTACTGCAAACCGGGTGAATTTTACACGTTGAACGCGGCCAAAGTCTCCCCAATCCACGAGATCATCGACCTGAGCGATCCGGTCAATCTGGATGTTTCCATAAAGGCTGACTCCATCATCAAACTTATCCCCACGTTCAGCCCCTCATTCCTCGGAAATTTCAGGCACGACACCAAGTTCAATCAATTCGGGCTAGACTCGCTTTACCTGAGCATCTACACGCCTGAAAAAGAACACATCACGGCCAAAACCGCCATACCGGACCCCATCGCCATCTCTTCCTATTCCGTTTCCAAGGTGACAAACTCCGTCACGATCAGCTTCCCAACCTCATCCAATCCCATGCAGAATTACTATATATATAGCGTGCAGGCAAGAAAAGAAGGAGCCGGGGACGACAACCTGTTGAAAAAAGAAACCAGTTATCTTGACTTATCCCACCATACCGGGGGTGTCACGATTGAACGCACCATCAAATGCCAAGAAATCGCAGAAGCAGAAGCCGTCGTCATTCTTCTTTTACGTATCACCGAAGAGTGTTACAACTATCAAGTTTCTCTCTACGAGGCCAACAGCGCCAACCAAGGCAGCATCACCTCTCCCGTCCCGCTTATCGGGAACATACAGGGTGCGCTAGGGATATTCACCTGTTACACGGAAGATTACAAATTCGTTTCCCGCGAAAATTTTCAATAACATATCCCATCTCACAAGATTCTTTAAACCCGATAAATCCGGATGTGAAGCCGATTTAAGTAATCATTTGATTATCAAACCATGATCACTACAGGACAAAATGCGGAAAAATTATTTAAAGTGTATTTTTAAAATCCTTATAAAACGCTATTCTTAGTATAGCGCTTTAATAGAGCTTTAATAGCGTTCTAATAGCGCTTTACACGAAAGAGATCCGGAATAGATCAGCTAGAATTAATTGATTATCCGACTATTACCTTAGCTCGTCGGCATAAACAGGGTACGTCCCTCCATACGAACGAAAAATACCCCCCGACCATTTACCCCCAAATAAATAATTCCGAAGTCAATCAAAATGCTCTGGAACAAATCTTTTCGCAGAATGTTTTGGAATTCACGTATTAATGTGTAATTTTGCCCCTCATTTTGGAGTGGAGTACTCGCTAAATTGTAAGGGATACCTTAGCCATGCTCTTTACAATGCACCTGTCTCCGTTGAAAATTATATCAGTTTGCCCGATAAACCTCGTTATTTTCAACCGGATAGAATGCCCAGAGTCCCCACAAAGAAATACAAACAGAAGTTTAATTTTTAATTAAAAAAAAAAGTGGATCAGATTAGTTACAAAACAACTTATGTCAACAAAGCCACTGCACAGAAAGAATGGGTTTTGATTGACGCAGAGAATCAAGTTGTGGGACGTCTTGCCGCTAAAGTTGCGAAACTATTGAGAGGCAAGTACAAACCCAGTTACACTCCCCACGTGGATTGTGGAGACAATGTAATCATTATCAACGTAGAAAAAGTTATCTTCACAGGTAACAAATTAACAGACAAACAGTATCGTAGACACACCCAGTACCCCGGTGGTCAACGGATTTCTACCCCGGCAGAAGAAATGAAAAGATTCCCGGAAAGAATTCTGGAACATGCTGTTAGAGGTATGCTTCCTAAAAATCGCCTTGGAAGAGCTGTATTCAAGAACATGCACCTGTTCGTAGGACCGGAGCATAACCACGAATCACAACAGCCTAAAGTAATTGATATAAACGCACTTAAATAACAAGGTATGGAAGTAGTAAATGCAGTAGGTAGAAGAAAAACAGCGGTAGCCCGCGTTTATCTTAACGAAGGAAAAGGCAATATTACGATCAACAAGAAAAGCCTAGAAGAATATTTCACATTGCCTACCCTCCAATATATTGTAAAACAACCGCTTGAACTATTAGGTGTGTTGGGACAATATGACATCAAGGTAAACCTTGTAGGTGGAGGTTTCAACGGACAAGCTGAAGCTTTACGTTTGGGAATTGCCAGAGCATTGGTGAAAGTAAACGCAGAGGATAAATCAAAACTAAGAGCAGCAGGATTCATGACCAGAGATCCGCGTGAAGTGGAACGTAAGAAACCGGGACGTCCTGGCGCTCGTAAGAGATTCCAATTCTCTAAACGTTAATAGGAGTTTAGTATCTAAATTGGCGGGACTTCTGTGGAGAACTACCCGACAATTGATTAAATTTAAGAAAGTAAACTTTAAAGGAGACACAAAATGTCAAATACAAATTTCGACGAATTATTAAATGCAGGTTGTCACTTTGGACACCTTACCCGTAAATGGAATCCTAAAATGGCTCCGTATATTTTCATGGAGCGTAATGATATCCACATTATTGACCTGAACAAAACAGCCATCATGTTGGACAAGGCAAGTGCAGCTTTGAAACAGATCGCTAAATCAGGTAGAAGAATTCTGTTTGTTGCAACAAAGAAACAGGCTAAGGACATTGTTGCTGAAAAAATTTCTAATATCAACATGCCGTTCGTGACTGAAAGATGGCCGGGTGGTATGTTGACCAACTTCCCGACAATTCGTAAAGCCGTGAAGAAAATGACTACCATCGACAAGATGGAAAAAGACGGTACTTTCTCTCACCTTTCAAAACGGGAAAAACTTCAGATCTCTCGTCAAAGAGCAAAATTGGAAAAGAACTTGGGTAGCATCGCTGACCTGACTCGTCTTCCGGCAGCTCTTTTCGTGGTTGACGTGATGAAGGAGTACATCGCTGTAAAAGAAGCTAACACGTTGGGAATTCCAGTATTCGCTATCGTGGACACGAACTCAAACCCGGAAGGAATTGACTTCGTAATCCCAGCTAACGACGACGCATCAACTTCTATTTCTTTAATTATCGACAAGGTAGCCGGAGCCATCAAAGAGGGTCTGACGGAAAGAAAAGCCGAAAGAGAGAAAGAAGGAGACAAGAAAGGTGCCGAAAAAGTTGAGGCTCAGGATGAAGTAGCTGAAGTAAGCGAAACCGCTTCTGAAGAATAGATTAATTTTTGACTTTAGATTTCAGATTTTAGATTGAATGATCTAACTTCTGAAATTGAATTAACATGGAGGTTTAAAGAATATGGAAATAAAAGCAGCAGACGTGATGAAGTTGCGTAAAGCAACAAACGCCGGAATGATGGACTGCAAACATGCATTACAAGAAGCTGAGGGAGATTTCGACAAAGCCGTTGATATCATCCGTAAGAAAGGTCTTGTTGTTGCAAGCAAACGTGCAGACAGAGAAGCAAAAGAAGGATGCGTTTTAGCCAAAACCGATGGAAAGAATGCAGTTATGGTTTCCTTAAACTGCGAAACTGACTTCGTGGCTAAAAACGAGGGATTCATTGCTTTCACGACCAAAATTCTTGACGCCGCTTTAGCTAATATGCCTGCAACTACCGAAGATTTGTTGGCTATCCAACTGGACGGTAGAAGTATCGCTGACCAGATTTCAGAACAAACCGGTGTTATCGGTGAGAAACTGGAATTAAGCTATTACGGCTCTGTAAAAGCAGAAGATTGCGTGATCTACATTCACCCGGGAAACATGTTGGCAACCGTTGTTGGCTTCAACAAAGCAGCTGACCCCCAAGTGAAGAAAAATATCGCCATGCAAGTGGCAGCCATGGCTCCTGTTGCCGTGGATAAAGACGGTATTCCTCAAAACGTTATCGATCACGAATTCGAGATCGGTCGCGAAAAAGCTCGTGAAGAAGGTAAACCGGAAAATATGCTGGATAAAATTGCTCAAGGTCGCTTGAACAAATTCTTCCAAGAGTCTACCTTGTTAAACCAAGTTTTCGAGCAAGACGGTAAAATGTCTGTAAAAGAGTACTTGAAGAGCGTAGATAAAGATTTAACTGTTACCGCTTTCTTACGTTTCACGTTGAACGCCTAATACAGGAAACAAATCTTTGAAATATAGAAACAGGCTTAGCAATAGGCCTGTTTTTTTATCCACTCACACCCACGATATGCAGCAAGAATATACCTACATCCTGTTAGACCTCGACGGTACGGTCACCGATTCCATGGAAGGAATCACCAAATCAATCCGGTACGCCTTGAAACACTTTGGAATAGAAGTGAATGATTTGAACGAACTACGTAAATTCGTGGGTCCCCCGTTGAAAGAATCCTTGATGGAATTCTGCCATTTCAGCGCGGATCAGGCCGAGGAAGGCATCCGGAAGTACCGGGAAAGATTCGCCGACACGGGCATATACGAAAACGCCGTTTATCCCGGCATGGAACGTCTTCTGCAAGAATTAAACGAGGCCGGAAAGCAAGTGATGCTCGCTACCGGAAAACCGGCTTATTACGCCAAAAAGATACTTGATCATTTCCACTTGAGCGATTACTTCAAATTCGTCGGGGGAAGCGGGCTTGACGGCTCGTTGTCTCACAAAGACGAGGTGATCCGTCACGTGCTGGAAAATAATGACATCCGGGACTTGAGCAAGGTGGTCATGGTGGGGGACCGGAAGCACGACATCATCGGGGCCCGGAAGACCGGAATTGACTGTATCGGGGTTTTATACGGTTACGGGGATCGGGAAGAATTAACCCAAGCCGGAGCCAAACGGATCGTCGCGTCGGTAGAGGAATTAAAACAGGCGTTATTACCCAAAAACCACCTACATAATCAGTAAACAGTCTTGTACAGATCGAGTTATTGTACTATATTTGTTTACTCGATTAATAATTTTTATTGATGAATACATTTAAGCCGGAAATACAAGAATTATTAAAAGCCGTTGAAAAGAAGTACTCTCAAAATTTAAGGACAACCACTGATTTTGATGTATTTTCTCTTCACTTAAAGCTTCAACTCGATGTATCCATATCCACTTCGACCCTAAAGCGGTTGTGGGGTTATGTCAAAGACAAGCACAAACCGAGGAATCAGACACTTGATTCTCTCGCACAATACATCGGCTTTTTCAACTTCAACGAGTTCTGCGCTTACCTGAAAGACAACAGTTTGTGCAATTCATCCTTCTTTGTCACGAAACAGATTCAAACCAGAAATCTCTCGGCAGGAGAAGAAATTGAAATCGGATGGTCGCCCAATCGCTACCTTCACCTGCAATACCAAGGGGATTCGTGGTTTGAAGTGGTAGAGGCCCAACACTCCAAGCTCGTACAAGGAGATCGTTTCGAGGCAGTCAGCTTTTTGATGGGACAACCGTTATCCCTCGGCTATGTTTTAAGAGACAACCAGAAAACGCCGCCATTTATCGCAGGGCGTAACGGGGGATTGACTTTAATTAATCGCATCCATGCCAAATAAGGATTCATTGTCATCGGGATTCGTGGGAGAAGATATTCCAAGTCAAGAGAGTATGTTCAGCAATATTTCCGAATTCTATCGTTCGGAATCGGGTTATAGTTGCCTGCATCTGTGTCGACGGTACGGGAAATTACATATCCTCAAAAGCCTACAACCCCTATTTAAACAAGAAGAGTTCTACAAACAGTTATTACATAAGGAATTCAATATCGGCTACCAGTTGGATCACCCGAATATCCGCCACACGATCGACTGGGAACAACAAGAGGACTTGGGGTTATGTATCGTGATGGAATACGTTGACGGGATTTCCCTGAAAGAGTTTATGATACAGGGAAAATTAACGCAACCTCTCGCATATAAGTTTATCCGGGAACTTTGTGAAGCATTGCACTATATCCATAGTAAGCAACTTGTTCATAAAGACTTAAAGCCGGAGAATATCATCATTACCCACAACGGGAATAACGTCAAATTAATCGACTTCGGTCTCTCGGATCGGGATGATTATGACACACTGAAAATTCCTGCCGGAACAAAAAAATATCTCGCCCCGGAGCAATTACTTCCTCACGCATCGCTTGATTGCCGCACGGATATTTACTCGCTGGGAGTTATCATCCAAGACATCACAAGCGTGATAAAGGATCGAAGATTGGTTCGAATCGCGCAGAAATGTACGCAGAAAAATCCTGACAAGAGATTTCATTCCGCCCAAGAGGTACTGGAAGCACTCAACGTTAGAAAACATAGCAAGAGCATTCTTTATATTTCTGCGGTCGCGCTACTCTCGTTCCTGACAACCTTTTACTTGAAGAACTTGTCGTCCCAACCGGATAAAAGTAGCATAAACCGGGTGTACAGCAATTCGGTGATCGCACCGACCTGCCAAAAGTTCCTTTTACAGAAAAAGAATAACTTGAATCGGCACGTGATTGCTTACAAAAAGAACGAACGATCCCTTGTGCAAGATAGTACAAACACGCAAAAGGCGCTCAAGCAAATCATTAAAACAGAATTCGCAGACGCCACGCAGCAAGAGTCCCGTTTGTTCAAACATCAAGTGAATGAATTAGAATCTGAAATCGGACAAATCTTTGAAGCCATCCGAAAAGAGGTCCAATAAAGCCATCACTGTTCATTAATCCGCAGGAAGTTTCCCCATCCTTTCGCCTGCCGGTAAATCGGTTTACGTCCGGAAGGCACGTAAAGAGTACATACATTGAAAATATCCCCTGCCCCGGTAAACGTCGACGAGTAACAAACAGGCGGGTAAGTTGCCATTAGGTAAAGCTCCTGCAAATTACAACCATCAAGACAATAGTCAAACAATGCCGAAATCTCTTTTCCCAGCACCAGCTCTTTCAATTCGGCACACTCTTTAAAAGCTGCCTCCGGAATAGTATAAACTCCATCGGAAATAACGATCTTTTTTAATCTCGAACCCCGGAATACCTGTTCGCCCAGTTCCTCCACCGATACGGGGATAATGATGGAATCCAACAAACAATTCTGGAAAGCCGCCACCCCGATCTTCCGAACGGAAGAGGGGAACGTGAATTCCTCGGCCGTTTTTCCTTCCGGGTAATGGATCAAGATACTCGCATCTTTATTGTATAACACGCCATCAATACTTGAAAAAACTGTATTCAAAGGAGAAACGGACAATTCCTGCAAAGCACTGCAACCACTTGAAGTTTTGTAAACGACTAGACTATCGGGTATTGTCATGGAGATCAAACCGGAACATCCTTTGAATGCATCTTTCTCGATTACTTTCAAGCTGTGCGGCAAGACGATTCGCTGCAATTTACTGCAATGAAGAAACATCCCGTAGTCCAGCGTGTCTCGACGAGTATATCGGGATCCGTAATAGCTACTTCCACCCTCCACGATCTTTGCCTCGGAGAGATCCATTTCCACCAATTGGCCCGGAGTTTCATGTCCCTCAATGTCCCATCCCAGCATTTCACGCAACAAACGAATATCCGTTCCGTTCAAGAAACCGGAAAGGGTTAAGGAGGCAAGGTTGTACTTTTGATTCCCCATGATTTCCGGCAACATACCGGGAACGGAATTGTAAACGGCCTCGCTAGTCGTAAATTCCACGGGCGTAGAGTAAGTTTCCCCGATCGAATTCACGGCGTATGCACTCACGATATAAGTGGTACCCATCTCCAATCCTTGCAGTTTTCCCGTGAAAGCACCCTCATCACCCAATGGTACCTCGACCAATTTCCCGTTTTCCGTACTCTTCTCCCGATACGTAAACGCCAGAGTTGTCAAGGCTTCCCCACCATCATCCACCAAGGTACATTGGAATGCCGCGCTAAAAGGCCCCTTGTATATCATGACCAGATCGCCCAGAACGGGTAACGTGTTGGGTAAGGTCTGAAAATGTCCAATGTCACTTCGCACGATGCTATGACCATTTGATATTTCCAAGCAATAATAATACGATGTCCCAGCTTGTAAACCCGTGAGGCAAGTCTCCACGTTTCCCTCTACCCCTTCAGCCTCCTGTTGAAGCGCTTCCGCCATATCCTCGGATGTCCCGTACAGGAATTTACACGAGGTAACCGTTCCCTCTCCCCGTAATTCAATCTCCGCGGAGATTCTCGCTGTGTTACGAGTAATCTCTGTCACCTCATTTAAAGAGATACGGGGAGCCAGCACAGAAGGTTCCTCTTCCTTTTTACAAGCAAGTAACAGTAAACAGCACGCAATGATCCATTTGTACATATCCCTAAAAATTTATTCCGACTCCAACCGTGGGTTCCCAGTATTCCCCCTTTATCGTGATCACTCCAAGCGAGAGGGCCATTTTGCGAACCTTGACAAGCAAGCCAAGTTCCGCGGCAATTCCCTTGTAGGAATAATCTTTATTTCTCAGTTTCAACCCCTCGATGGTTTCCCACACCACTTGCCGTTTCCCGTAACCCAACCCCTCGTATAGATAGCATAACGACGCGATCGAATGAATTCCCCCGGCCAGAAACGCGTACCGGGAATACTTCTCGGAACCCGTGTAATAAGGTGTGTCCCCGGTAGAAGGTATGCTCCCGTCCTTCCGACATTCCCCATCCACGGACAAAGACTTGAAATCAGCCTGCCCATGCACGTATAACCCATGTTTTTTCATGCACGCCAGCATGACCCCGAAAGCGGGACGTTCGTGATCCCATCCAATCGTGAACAAACTTGTAAAAGCAGGTCTTTGGGATTTCAATTTGCCCGTCGGCATAGCCCGTAAGCTCTCATCCAGCGGGGTATTGGGTAACGGGCGGTGAACTTTCCGTACTCTCGGGTATTCTTCCTCGACCTTCAAAAGCGGTTCTTCTATCACCAACTCGTAGGTTAATCTCGATTCAAGGATAACGGGAAATTTATAGTCCCGCAAAACACCCCATCGAGGATGCTTTATCGTTATTTTCCGGGTTCCATTCGGCACGTACAACCAGATTTCACCCACTTCATTCTTACGCTGCACGATTCCCAAAGGAGTAGAAAAGGCGAAATCACGATTCCCGACCACTTTGATTAACGCACACGCCTCGTCATTCAAGTCTCTCACGGGATTCACCCAAGCTGTTATATCGTTGGGTAACAACCGAAACGAAGCAACCTTAAACTCTTGAGCCCATCCCGGCACAAGTAGCCATAAGAGTATGATCGTGCATAAGATTTTTTTCATCATTCAAAATTAAAACTTCCCAAGTGAATAATATCCCGTTCCGGCAACAACGTCTGATCATCTATTCTCCGGGGCTGCCACGTACGCACGTGAATTTTAGGTGCCGTCTCGTCAGAAAAATCCCATAACAGGAATAAATACCCCTCGTCCGAGTACAAATCCGAAGAGTAAGCCTGACGAACGGAGACGCCATAAATTCCCGGTCGGGTGGGATGTCTCCGGATCAGAAAATCAGAATAACGAACCTCTATTTTCTTATTTGCCTTGAATATCCGACGCAAACGATCCAGATATTGTTGTTTCGTTTTTATATTGTACCGGATCTGATCGGCTGGAAGATAATGTCCTTCCTGTGGCAGTTGTTTCACCACGGTACCAACAATGATTAACGCTTTCTCGCTAAAAAGTTGCTCTAGGAAGTCAATATCTTTCGTCTCGTACGACATCCGGAAATGTTCCATATAGTTTAGGATTACTCTCCGATTTTCCGAATCTGTCTCTGAGAATCCGTTTTTCAGGACCTTTTGTGCCTCTTGATAAAACGGGCTGGTAGTATCTATCGCCTGAATCCTTTCTTTCCGGGGTAAAGAGGGTTTCTTTACTGACAGTATCGTGTTTTCCGATTCCGGCACTTCAACCGTCTCCGGGAGCGGGTAACGGTAAAAGACCTGTACAATGGGAGAAGTTGTTTCCAAAGATTGCCAGTCCAGTTCAAAAGGATATGCCGTGCTGACGGTCTTTCCAGTCTCGTCAATCAAGAGGTCCATGCTGTCTTGATGAACAAAAACACGGTTCGCATGACTCCACGGATATATTTTATCATAGATAAAGGGAGTCACACGGTTCCCTTTAAAATCAAACAGGGCCCATTTCCCTTTACTCTTTAATGCCAGTCGTTCCGAATTTATAAATTCTCCATCATCGTAATCGGCAGGAACGATCATTTTCCCGGCCTTATCAACCACCCCGATTCCATTTCGAGTTAAACAGAAAGCCACGTCGTGACGGAATTCTGTCATTTCCTGTATCTCGGCGGGAAGATACAACACGGTTTTCCCTTTTTTATCCAAACAGGCACAATAGTGTTGCCGCAAATCTTTGTACACGAGTAAACCACAAGAAAATACCCCCTGTAAGCGACAATTCGTTAACATCACGGGAAAAACGTTCTGTCCCTCCCTGTCAATGACCTCGTAGGCGATTCGTCCCTCCCTGTCTGCCATCCCGACCAAAGCCATCCCCTCGGAAAAATCACAAGCAAAATCATACTCAGGGGCAATAACCCATTCCCCACGAGTATTCACGTAGCCATATTTTTGATTTTCAGTATAAGCCAGAGCAAGTCCATCTCTAAAATTATGCATCACCCGAACGGGTACTCCCCGGTAGGAATCTATTACCGCGATGTTTTCACTCGATTTATTGATTAAAATGAAAGGCCCTTCCTTTTCTCCTTGGGCAATGGTTACGTCCTCTATAAAGTTTCCCACTTGGATAAAACGCCGGGAACTTGTTGCCATCGGAACTTTTGAAATATCACACAACCGGAACATTCCATTCCCACAGGGAAGAACGCACACTTGATTTACAACAATGGAAGGTTTACCAGAAAATAAAGAATCTATCAGCACGTTCCCATCGGGCGTAATGATCCCGAAAGAAGAGCCTCCATGAAGAATTTTCACGGGAAAACCATTTATTTCCACCCGCTTTTTCTCACAGGAGACACACACGTATATTAGTGCAAATAGAAAAATAATATTTCTCATAAACACACGTTCCTATTTTTTGAAATATCCTCCCGTTTTACGCGAACCTCTATATTCAATTAATTCTTTCTCTTGCAATGACTTCAAATAGCGGGCTATTGTCGCTCTTCCTTTTTGAAGGAATAACATAATTTCTCTTCCTTTTGCCCCCGGATTCCTTTCTAAAAAAGCAAGGATTAAAGTTTCAGCCTCGTTTATTTCCTCATCAACATTTATCTTATCATTTATCTTATCATTTGCACCCTCGTCAACGTTTATCTTATCATTTATCTTATCATTTACACCCTCATCAACGTTTATCTTATCATTTATCTTATCATTTATTCCCTCATCAACATTTATCTTATCATTTATATGATCATTTGCACCCTCATCAACGTTTATCTTATCATCATAAACACGATTTATAACAGAAGTAAATTGCATTCTTTCGGGATCATTCATAAATTCCAAATCCGGTTCTTCTTTTAACGCTCGAATAATCCCCGAACCAAGTCCGCGATAAGGCATGATTTTAGCACAGAAACTAGCGATGAACGGATTACGCACGACAGCGGTTCCCAATTTAATACTTTCTACCGTCAATCCATCCGGAAGACAACCCGGACTGATTATTTCAACACGATTATCAAATATGAGTAACCGCACCGGAGCGTTTCTGGTATAATCACGATGAACAAGAGCATTCTGAAGTAATTCCTCTAATGCGATCTCCGAGATCTCAAGTTGCCCGATTGAATTAAATCCTTGTCCGGCTTGAACACTATGAAGATTTGCTTTCAAGAAAGACATCCCTTTTTCAAATAGTTCAGGCAAGGTTCCGGTTATATCCTTACTATCTCTATAATTAACCCCCGCGATATTGTTACCAAAGAAAGAAACCGCTTTTATCATAAAAGTCGGACGAAATTGTTGAGGATTTTTACCAAAAAACAATAATCCGGCTAAAGTTATCTTATCTCCTCTCAGAATATTTAGATTCTGCAAAAGCTCCGTATAAGGAACACCAAAAGACTCTTTCTCACGTCCATATTCTTTACGGATAAACTCATCCAATATACTCCCGTTTACATCTTTTTCGGAAGTGAAAGGAATCGGTTGCTCGTCAGCATAAAGCATCCCGGAACATTGAAACAATCGAATGATTTCACTATTCTCCATGACCTTACGCTTATCAGCCCCCTGTTTTGTCCAAATTACCCCATGCAAATCCTTGTAAGGTTTATTATCTCCCTCTGCAATACGAACAACAAGAACGGAATGCCCGTCAATAATGACCGTTTCCGTTTGTATGTAAATAACCGGACGCAACAGATTAGTAGCAATATTTGCCAACATCGAATTAATTTGCTGAATTTCCGGGTAAGGCAAACCCGTGATTTCTCCCGTCTTGTCTTTTATTCCAAATAAAATCATTCCCCCACAAGCATTAGACATGGCCACCATTTCAGCAGCAATACTGTCTTGATTAGAAAAATGTTCCTTAAATTGGACCGTACTCGTTTCCCCACATGCTACTATCTGTTGTAATTCCTTGCTATCCATCTCTTTTGCCAGTTAATTATCTTACAAAAGTAAGAAAAATAGCCAATCTAATCCTCCCAATCCTCGATTTCTCCACCAATTTCGATTTTCACCTGTTCTGGATTCTTCGAGATCGTGACGGATAACGTATGCTGGATGCCGGGTTTAAAGACAAACTTGCTTTCCACCATGTAGGACACTCCTTTCATCACCACTTCAACCAAAGGAACTTGATTGGTTAATCGTTGAGGCACCACGATAGCCGTATATTGTGTCTTGTTGACTTTTTTCGCCTTAATCGTCTGTGCAGTTCCGTGAGTGTTTCGGGTAACAATTCCCACGCTCAAGTCGATCGTGGCAGAAGGTACCGTGTTATGGATGTACACCTCGGCATCTTCCGGAATATCACCATCATAATCTTTACCTTTCATCAGACGCACAACCATTTTACTCATCCGGTGCTTGAATGACAAGGAGACCGGAGAATCGCTTGCCGTGACGTTCTGATCCGTGGCCCAAAGAAAATCACTCGCCTCGTAGCCATCCAAGCCGGAATCAGTTGAAGTAACCGACTGGTCCAATGCCACGGAAAAGGGCAGATCGTCGACTCCCGAAGGAGAAGGGATGTACGGGTAATAAGCGAAAACATCAAAAGAACCCTCATCCCAATATAACTTTCTAGCGGGATTCCACTTTGTCCCGTCAAAGGTCAGTCGTTCATTATTCAGAAAATTTCCGGCAACCTCTAAAGGAATCCCGTGTCCGGTCATGTATACTCCAATCTGATCCTGTTTTTCAAAAGCACTTGTCGTTGCCCTCGCCAACGCCGGATGTTGCATATCAAACGTGATCAACATTTCATCCGATTCTTGCACTTGGTCGGTCTCACTACACCCGCACGGAATCAGTAGAATGTATAAAAGAATTACACAGCAAGTTATTTTTATGTATTTCATATCTTCTCTAATTTAGTCAAACCATCATTTCAAAATTGAAGGACGTCCCTTGTGAATCACGGGTGGATATTGATTTCCACGAGCTTTCGTACCAAAGTCCATGTCCCGGGTGGAACGTGATAAATTATCCGAACCCCGCTTATCATTCTTCACAAACTCATCGAAAGAATACGTTTCTCCGGCGTAAAGCATGATACGTTTCACGATGGCCTCCCGGCTAATGGCACTATGATACTGGATATTGTTATTCATACAACTATTTTGTTCCGACCGAAAAACACCTCGGGTATGCGTAAATCCCCCTTCATAAATATCCACCACGTCACTATAACGATCATCAAATATAAAATGAGCCCAAGGCACTTCATGCATTTTCCCGGTAAGAGAAAGGTTCTCGTACCATCCTAATGCTTTTCCCCACTTAAATGTACCCAAACAAAGACAATCATCAATAAAACTATTGTAATAAATATATTCGTCCCCCAATTTTCCAAAACCATGTCCTCCCGCCTCATGTTGTACGATTCCCCTAGCATCGTAAGGATAATTGTCTCCACTTAAAGGACAAAAAGCAATTGCACTTCCATCTTCCCACATTTGTGTAATACCCCCATAATCTGTTGTATTAGGAGTTATTACAATCAGCGACTGACTCAAATTACTTTCATTCACGGAAGGAATCTTCATCACATAGGCAAAAATTTCATCGTATTCACCTAATAATCCGACATCATTTGTAAAAGTTGTTCCAAATTTTGTATCTCGAATAGTATTTACACCTCCTATCCCATTTTCCGGAGAAACTGCAATAGCCGTATAAACATCGAAATAATCACGATACGTCCGATAAGGCTCGATAGCGAAAAAACGTTCCATTTGTTCATTCATTACCTGCAAATAATCACCTCTTGAGATATCTTCCGCATCGTAACCATCACCCAAAAAGATTAAATTAATCCCTTGTCCCACTTTATGGTTTTGTAAAACAAGCACTTCATCATCAGCATACTCAAAGTCATATTGATAAACACGACAAGATGTTGTGTAATCATAATCCTTTAGCCTAAAAATAATCTCCCCCTCCCGATAATTTGTCCCGGACTCTAACGTAAGGGTCAATTCCGTTTTCTTATTCCCACTCATCGCAGATAAAGTACACCATTCCGGTTTACTTTCTACTTCCCATTCTCCTTCTGCATCCAAAATTAATTTACGCTCAGACTTCCCATTCAAAGCTTTCACCATAGTCGGACGACATGTTAATTCTCTATGTGCAGCTATTCTCTTAAATTCTCGCCACCCGGGCGCAGCACGATATTGTTCAACAACAATTTCTGGAACTTCAAGCGTAAAATTATCCTTCGGAACACCTTCAAATGCTCTAGAATCCACCACATCAGCAGGAATCGTCCCCTTGCAAACAATACGCCCCACGTTGAAACAATTAGCGAAAGCCCCTCCTATATAGGAGTCTATATATCCTATATTTTCTAAATTTTCAGGAAATATAATTTCTTCAAATCCACATCTAGCAAATGCACCTGCGCTAATACTTGTAACACTCGGGGGAAATTCTAGTGTACCACTTAATCTCTCATTGTTTTCAAAAGCTCTCATACCAACACTCCGCAAATTCTGTGGTAATTTTATTTCACCCGAAAAATTACAATTACTAAAAATATCATCCTCAAGTATCAACAATTTTGAAGGAAGATTTAATTCTCCTTTAAATTTGCAGCTCTCAAAAGCCCGCTGTCCAATCATCGTAATTCCATCATGTAGTATCAATACCCCATCAAAGCCACAACTAGAAAAAGCTTGTAATGGAATTTCTGTTATTCCTTGAGGTATTTTTAAACTTCCTGTTATTCCACTACAATGAGCAAACGCTGAAGAACCTAAATACTGAAGATTTTCCGGTAATACTAAATTTCCTGTAAGATTTATACACAAATAAAAAGTTTGACTTCCAATATATTTCAACTTATCTGGTAGTTTCAACTCACCAATAATACCACATTGATTAAAAGCATTATCACCAATATATCCCAAAGTAGAAGGTAAAGACAAAATTCCTCGCATCCCAGAACACCAACTAAATGCCCCATTCCCAATCCTTATAACGCCTTCTGGTATTGTCAATGATCCCATCAATGATTTACATTCATAAAAAGCATCATCATCTATTTCCCATAATTGATCTGGTAAAATAATACTTTGTAATGAATTTTTTCCAAAAAAAGCCATAGAAGGTATTACATCGTCTTTTGTAGGTCTTCCATAACCATCTGCTCCACCCTTCACTATCTTCACCTCCTTCAAATTCAACGCCTGCAACCGATCCATTGAATCCCTCATGAAATAAAAATCCAAAGCATTAATCTCGCCCGTTATTTTCAAGTTCTGCAAATTCCTAAAATCTTTTTTGGCAGCCGTGATACACTCCTTCAATTTACCTGCCTCGGACTCAATCACAATATACTCCCTAGCTGTCGCATCATGTGATGCCAGATCATCTTCCCAAGCCCTAATAGATTCACTGACCAATACAAACTCATATTTCCCCTCATTGGCCTTTTTATCTACCCGAATCGTGAAATTATGCATTTTAGAAGGCACGTAAGTAAACGTTTCATTCTTTGAGAACGAATACGCGACCCCATCAACAGTTATACTAAATAATTTCACCCCGGCAGCCACCTCCTGCGGCACGACGATCGCCCGGAATTCATCCCCATGCTTATAAGGAATCGTCCCTGTTGCCGCCACTTCGCCTGTAACGGTTACAATACCCGTGGCCAAATCGACCCGCGCACCACGTTTCGTGTTCGTGACCAACACTTGTTTTTCCAACTTGGTCCATTCCCCTTCACTAAAACCTGTTCCCTCCTGCAATGTCACCCGGGCATTACTCATTTTATGACGGAACGAGAGCCGCACGGCAACAGGTGAAGGAGCCACGTTCTCCGCCTTCCCCCAAAGAAAATCACTCGCCTCGTATCCTCCCATCTCCCCGTTCTCGGATAACTTGGACTGGTCCTTTCGAACTTCAAAGGCATAGGCATTCACGCTTTCCGGAGTCCCTACCGGATAATACCCATACACGTCAATGGGAGTCTTACTATCCTTCCAGAACACATCGTATGCCGAATTCCATTTATTATTGGCTTCATCAAACGTGAATTGAAGATTTGTTGCCCGGTTCCCTTCATCCAACAAAGTCCCGGGAGAGCCTCCCTCGTAGTCCACGATATAAACTCCCATCACATCATTATGACAAAAACCACCATCATTCACCCGGGATAAAGCCACTTGATCAATCTCCCCGGAAAGTGAAATTAAGCAGGCCTGACCGGCATCAGGACCCGCTATTTCGTTATCGTAACATGCCCAGCACACACACGATAACGCTATTGCAACCAGAAGAATTATTTTTCTCATAAATATTGTTTTAGATTATTCTGCCACCCCGCCATAATCCACCCCGTCATCGTCCCATTGGCCGATATTGACGTTAATACCACTACTCGTTTTATTCACCTTCACGGTAAAAGTGTATCTTTTATTTCTCTCGAAATGATGTCCTTTCTTCAACGTATAATCTTTCCCATTCACATTGATCACCAGTAAATCGGTCTCACTAATATTTTGTGGAACAACAAGCGCCCTGTATAACCCGTCATTCTTCCCCAAAATAACGCTTTGCTCTTCATTTACAGCCTCAACTTCTCCCGTGGCTAGATTGATGGATGCCGCAAGCCGGACATGATTAAACTTTACCTGTATTGCAGCCTCATCCAATGCCGCTTGCGTGAAACCATTTCCCGGCTCCACCTTTACCTGCGCACAACTAAAAACATGATTCAACGTGATATTAACGGCCTGTTCCGTCGGGCTTACCCCCGAGGTCTTTCCCCAAAGGAAATCGCTCGCCTTGTAATTATCCACGGATGCCTGATCCGCTTTCACGTTAAAAACATGGCCAGACACGTTTGCCGATGCAGAATAAGGGTAATAGGCGTAAAAATCCGCTTTCGTTTCATCATCTTTCCAATATATGGTCTGATCCGGTGTCCAAGAAGAATTGTAAACAAACCGCATGTTGTTCACGTGATTCCCTGTATTTTGCAAATTACCCGCTTGTTGCCCGTCATAATTCACAACATACAATCCAATCTTGTCACCAGCCTCGAAAGTGGCATCTGTTGCCCTCGCAATATCCTGTACGCCAAAAAGCATTTTAATTTCTTTCCGTACCGGTTCCGGTGTTGGCTCTGGCATTAGCTCCGGATCCTCACTACCGGATCCTCCAGAACATGCATACAGCAAAGCTATTAGTATAAACCCGATCTTCTTTCTACCTGACATGATGTTCATTTTAATAAAACTTGTAATTTTTATACAAAGGTAGGGGCATATCATTCAAAAATCAAGTTCATAATGGTTCATTTGCAGAAAAACAACTTTCCCTTAACATTCCCATACAAAAGCAGGGGCTGTCCCCAAAAGTCTTATCCAGCATCTACAAGCTACCCCCTCCAACTCCCTTTACACAGGGGGAGTTAGTGGGGTAGTTATTTAAAATGCTCTTTTACTTTATTTCTTTTCCAAGATCGTCACGTAACGAACAAATTTAGGAGAATAGCGTTTTTTATCTGATTTCGGACGATTATTATTGTCGTAGACATCTATCAAACGAAGATTTACTTTCTCCTGTATCCCCACAGGCAGAACTTCCGTTGCCGGCTTACCGGAAACCAACACGACAGGCAAAGAATTTAAAAGTGTTGTATCGCTTTTTATATCCCAAGGCAATATGCGGCGACCAGCCTCATATACCAGCTCGATTCTCAATTCCTCATCCGCCGGATAATAGAAAGGTACGTGTTGTAACTCTTCAATCTGACGGACGGCCTTGATACTCTTGATCTCCGTGTTATTGAACATATTGGCAACACGAGACATCAACAGGGTTTCCACAAGGATCAATAATAGCACGACTCCCGTGAATACTTTCATGGATTTTATCCTCACCCCACCCGCGAAAATTGAATAGGCGGCAACAAGGAACAGGATCGAAACAATAATCAAAAGGGTCAACCCGACTTCTCCTTCCCGGTAAAATAGAAGATAGACGGCAACCGGCATTCCTAAAGCGATCAATGCCGGGATAAAAGCATTCACACGAAATACGACACGATCACTCGTCGTGAGCGTTTTTTCCTTCGCAGCGGTGAATATATAAACGATATAATGTGCCACAACCATCGCGGCCGGAATCAGTAACGGCAACAAGTACCGAGTTTTTTTCTCCGGGAAAAGAGAAAGTAACACCAAGGTAACCACGGTCCACAAAACGGCAAACGTGTACTCCTTACGCATCTTGATTTTCTTTTTTAACCACGGCCAACATAACCCGGTCAAGAGGAACAAAGCCCAAATTCCCGATTCTGCAAAGAACAGCCAGTAGTAGTACCAAGGACGTACATTTCTCTCGATCCAAGCCGTTGATTCTTTCGCCAGCACGAACAAGGCTGTATCCCGATGGAACACATACAGGTAAAGCGGCCACCAAAAGCTAATCACTATAAATAACAGCAACATGACCACGATAGGCCAGCCTTTTCTCTTGAGAGAAGGACGATAGATCCATATATAAGAGATCAAGAAAGGAAATAATAACGCATAGAAAGCCACAGGCCCTTTACCCAAGAAAGACAAGCCCAAGAATATCCCGGCCCAAACAAAATTAGCCCAACTCGTTCGCACGCTCTTTATCCCTTTATAGAAGAAAAATATGGCTCCCAGCATAAAACTATGGCAATAAATATCCCACGTCGCCACCCGTCCTGCCATAATGACATTAAAGCTGGTTGCCAGTACCAACGCGGAAAGCAAACCCAATAACCTGTTGCCACTTAAAGCCGAAGCAAAGAAATAGAGAAAAAAAGCCATCAACGTAGCCATAATCCCGGCGGCTGCACGCTGTAAAGATATATTATCCGGTTGCAAATACTCGATTCCCGCGGCTACCCACGTTGGAAGAGGCGGTTTCTCCAAACGTAGTTCCCCGTTCATGGTAGGCACCAACCAATTGTCATATTCAATCATTTCGTGTGCCGTCACTAAATTACGAGACTCCATAATATCCTCATAAACAGAACCATTATTCACGAAAAAGGCGAACCAACAAACGATAAGAATAAAAAGATAATGAATATAGTTTTTCTGCATAATCTCATGTACACGTTTAGATTAGAGTGCAAATTTATAATAATAAAACTATTTTCAAGGGCATATCCTTCAAATAATGCAGGAAGAATTTTTTTACCCGGGTGTAACAAAAAGGAAATGTTTTTGGTATACTTTTTGGTGGTGTTTTTGCGCGAAAAGGATTTGGCATACTCACAATCATGAAAATAGAACGGTATCTTATATTGCTCATTTTAGTGATTCCCGTGTTGATCCTACGGGATTTCACTCCAAACAACGAACTGAAATACCTCAGCATCGTTGATGAGGCCCTGCGAGACGGGCATTTCTTTACTTTCTTCCATCAAGGAGAACTTTATGCGGATAAACCGCCCCTTTATTTCTGGTTACTCATGTTGAGCAAATGGATTTGGGGTGAATATAATATGTTTGGCCTTTCACTTTTTTCTATCATTCCCGCACTGATTTCCATTTATATCATGAATAAATGGGTGGAAGAAGAAACCACCACATCCTTGAGATGGAACGGTTCGCTGATGCTCTTCACAAGCGCTTTCTTTATCGGTTCAGGCCTTGTCCTGCGCATGGATATGCTGATGTGTATGTTTATTCTTCTTGCCCTGTACACGTTTTATAAACGCTATTCGGGCAAGGGACAGCCGAGAGACCGTTTCTTGCTGCCTTTCTATATTTTCATGGCCATCTTCTCGAAAGGACCTATCGGGTTTATCGTTCCCTTGATAACCATACTCGTCTTTCTACTGGTGAAAAGAGACATCCGTTCCTTCTGCCGGTATTTCGGCTGGCGGGAATGGGGTATTTTATCGGGATTCTGTGCCATATGGTTTCTCGGTATTTATCTCGAAGGTGGATCAACTTACTTGAACAATCTTCTTTTCCATCAAACTATAAACCGGGCGATTGATTCGTTCGACCACAAAAAAGCATTCTGGTATTACGGGGTGACGTTCTGGTACTCCGTGGCTCCATGGTCTATCCTGTACATCACGACAATCGTTATCGCGGTAAAAAAGAAACTACTCACGACAGATAAAGAAAAACTTTTCCTCTCGGCAATTGTCTCGACTTTCGTCATTCTTTCCCTGTTCAGCGGAAAACTGGACATTTATATGCTACCCCTGTTCCCGTTCTTCACGTACTTGACAATCCTGTTGCTCCCAAAAATCAAGGAGAAATGGATCGCATTTTCCGTGTATATTCCCGTGATAGCCCTTACCATTGCTCCCATCGTGGCATTTTTCATCCGCAACAAATTTAATGTTCCCGACTCGCCATTTATTTATGTCGCCATCATAACATTGTTTATCTTCAGTTTAACAGCCTGTTATTTACTATATCGCAAACAAATGTACCGGGCCATCAATTGTGCCGCATTGGGAATCCTAGCCACCCTGTTCACGGGAGCCTTTGCCTTACCCCGGATTAATCCATACATCGGTTTTACCACTATGGCGAAAGAAGCATATCATATATGCGAGGAAGAGAATATCGATCATTATTACTATTACAAATTCCGCAGCGGGGAAAACATGGACGTTTATTTAAAAGAAGAGGCCATAAAGGTCACGAATGAGGATTCTTTATTTAATATCTACCAGAAAGGCGACTGCATGATTTTCGTCAAAGAAAAGAACGTTACGCGTTCCCCGGCACTCGCCAACTGGATTCAACAAACCCATCACGAGAAGATCGGAAACTTTTATCTTATCTACTCGGACACCAATTAGTTTCCGGCTCTTCTAGACAAATAAATATTCCGACTATAAGCAATTAACCCGGTTGACTGCCCTAAAATTAACACGGGATCACGCCGATAGATAGCATATGAAACGATGATCAAAGAACCAAAGAGGCTGATCACCCAAAAGCCTATCGGCAAAAGTGATTCATCTTTTCGCTTGGAGTAGATCCACTGGTAAACAAAACGCAGGGTGAAAATAATCTGTCCCATAGACCCGTAGATCAAAAGCCACAAAGGTATCTTTTCGTTCCGGAAGAACTGATCGACAAAAGCGCTTGCGTCTTTAAGCATGTATAAAATTGCCGCCACCGGGGTCAAAAGCAATAACGTCCGGATGATAAACGGTAATTTCTTCCATTGATGCTTTTTGTCCAAATTCCAGATATAGATATAGTAAGATATGATTTGTCCCAGAATAATCGCAAAGTCATCCCTCAACCACCCATATACAAATAACAGGTAGGAACCCACGATACTCAACTGCCAGAAAATAGCCGGAGAGATCACTTTTTTAGCCCGTTCCGACAAAATCCATTGTAAAAGAATCCGGGCAGAAAAAAACACCTGAGCAAGAAATCCTATAACATAAATCATTTTGTAAACTAAAAGTTTAAAGATAAAAACTAAAAGCTCGGAACTATATCTCAAGAATTCAAATTATTTTCGGCGACTTGATAGTTGATATACCTTTTTCTCATCCAGCGGTAAGCAAAACAATCCTTAAAGGGCCCAATCAAGCGATTGACCAGATTATACTTAGACTTCCCGGCAATACGGGGAAAATGACGAACCGGAACCTGTTTCACTTGTCCTTCCTGCAATTGAATCAAAGCCGGTAGGAAACGGTGCATCCCCGTAAAGAAAGGAATTCTTTTGGCGTAATCCGTCCTTAAAACCTTCAGTGGACAACCTGTATCTTCAACCCCGTCATGCGTCATCATCCGGCGGAATCCATTCGCAATACGAGAAGACATATTCTTGACAAAACTATCTTTCCGTCCGGTACGGATGCCCATGACCATCTCGTATTGGTCTACGAACTCCAACAATTTATTAAAATCCTGTGGAGTAGTCTGGAGGTCTGCATCAATGTAGCCTACCCATTTTGAAAAACTATTATCAATTCCGGCTTTCATGGCAGCACTCAGTCCCCCGTTTCGAGCCAGATTTAAAAAGAAAAATGCCTCATTACGCTCACAAACTTCCCGAATCAAACGTTCGCTATCATCTTTCGAACCGTCATTCACGAATAACACGCAAGAAGACACCTTCGCATCCTTTAAAAACTCTCCCAATTCTTTCTCTAACCTTAAGATATTCCCTTCCTCGTTATACACTGGAACAATGATAGTTAATTGATAGTTCGCGGTCTTATTCATCTGCCGAAAAATTTATATTATGAATTTAAATTATAGTTATAACAAAAATCACTAGCTTTGTTGTTACGTTTTTACGTGCAGGAACAACGTTTTTTTTTCTGGTTTTTGTTATAAAATTTAAACGAACAAAGATATGCAATATAACCGAATTTTGTTAAAACTCAGTGGAGAATCTTTAATGGGCGAGCAAAAATATGGTATTGACACTCGGTGTCTGGAAAGCTATGCCCGTCAAATTCATGAAATCGCAGAGATGGGAATCCAGATCGGAATCGTCATCGGAGGTGGAAATATTTTTAGAGGACTGAGTGGCACAAATAAAGGTTTTGACCGGGTAAAAGGGGACAGCATGGGTATGTTGGCAACCGTGATCAATAGTTTGGCTTTAAGCTCCGCCTTGGACAACGAAGGCTGTAAGAACAAAGTACTAACTGCCATTCGCATGGAACCTATCGGGGAATTTTACTCGAAAGCCAAAGCCATGGAATATTTAAAATCCGGACACGTAACGATTATCAGCGGGGGTACCGGAAATCCTTACTTCACGACAGACACTGCCAGTAGCTTACGGGCAATCGAAATCGAGGCAGACGCCATGTTTAAAGGTACCCGCGTGGACGGAATCTACACGGCAGACCCGGAAAAGGACCCGACGGCAACGAAATTTGATAAAATCACGTATGATGAAATATACAACCGGGGACTTAAAGTCATGGACTTGACGGCAACAACCATGTGTAAAGAAAATCATTTACCGATTATCGTGTTCAACATGGATCAGCCGGGTAACCTTAAAAAGGTCATTCTGGGAGAAAACATCGGAACAATCGTGTACTAATTGAAAATGGAGAATTAAGAAAACAAATTCCCCAATTGTTTTCAATAACTAATCATGAGTGAGGAAAAAAGAAATATACTAAACACTATAAATTCTCCCGATGATTTGAAAAAGGTCCCGGAAGACGACCTGATTCAATTATGCAAGGAGCTGCGTGAGAAAATCATTGACGAGTGTTCGGAACACCCGGGGCATTTTGGTGCCGGACTGGGAGTTGTCGAATTGACGGTGGCATTACACTACGTGTTTGATGCTCCTTACGATAATATTGTATGGGACGTCGGACACCAAGCCTACCCTCATAAGATTCTGACCGGGAGACGGGATAATTTCTCTACCAACCGGCAATATAAAGGTCTCAGTGGTTTCCCGAAAAGAAGTGAAAGTAAATACGACGCTTTCGGAACGGGACATTCCTCGACCTCTATTTCTGCCGCTTTAGGTATGGCTGTTGCAGCCAAAATGAACGGAGAGGAAGACCGCCAGTCGGTTGCCATCATCGGAGACGGTGCCATGACCGGGGGATTGGCTTTTGAAGGCTTGAATAATGCCGGAATAAACAACTCCAACTTGCTGGTTATTCTAAATGACAACAACATGGCTATCGACCCGAATGTAGGCGGGATGAACGAGTATTTGCTGGACATCACGACTTCAAAGACCTACAACAAGCTCAAGGATGACATCTGGCACATTCTCGGCCGGATTAACAAGATCAGTCCGGGCGCCCGGAACTTTATCCAGAAAATAGATAATAGCATCAAATCACTCGTATTACGTCAAAGTAACCTGTTCGAAGCTCTCGGTTTCCGGTACTTCGGTCCCGTGGACGGCCACGACGTGAACCACCTTATCAAGGTGCTGAGAGATTTGAAAGATATAAAAGGTCCTAAACTTTTGCATTGTATCACGGTAAAAGGAAAAGGATTCAAACAAGCGGAAATAGACCAGACAACTTGGCACGCCCCCGGAAAGTTCAACAAGGAAACCGGAGAACTGATCAAAGAGAATAAACCTAACACGCCTCCTAAATTTCAGGACGTGTTCGGAAATACCATTTTGGAACTGGCACACACCAATTCCAAGATCGTGGGAATCACCCCCGCCATGCCCAGTGGATGCTCCTTGAATATCATGATGAAAGAGATGCCTGACCGCTGTTTTGACGTGGGTATCGCAGAACAACACGCCGTGACGTTCTCCGCCGGACTTGCGGCACAGGGGTACGTCCCGTTCTGTAACATCTACTCTTCATTCATGCAGCGAGCCTATGATCAAGTGATTCATGACGTGGCCCTTCAGAAACTGAACGTGGTTTTCTGCCTTGACCGGGGCGGACTGGTAGGAGCCGACGGATCAACACATCACGGGGCTTTCGACCTAGCAAGTTTCCGTTGCATCCCGAACATGACAATCGCCTCTCCTTTAAACGAAGAGGAATTACGTGACATGATGTACACGGCTCAATTGCCGGATCAAGGACCATTCTCTATTCGCTACCCGCGGGGTAACGGGACCATGGTTGACTGGCACACCCCGTTCAAAGAATTAACCATCGGTAAAGGCCGTTGCCTGATTGAGGGAAACGATATTGCCATTCTTTCCATCGGAGCCATCGGGAATGAGGCGTTGAAAGCCATACAAAAAACGACAGATCGTTCCGTAGCCTTCTACGATATGAGATTCCTCAAACCACTGGATGAAGAATTACTTCACGGGGTATTCCATAAATTCAAAAAAATCATTACCTTGGAAGACGGAACAATTGTTGGTGGGTTAGGTAGTGCGGTGATTGAATTTATGGCGGACCACGGCTATTCAGCAAAAATTGTGCGACTGGGTATTCCCGATCATTTCGTGGAACACGGAACACAACAACAACTTTACCATGAATGTGGATATGATTGTGAATCCATTTATCAAACAATCTGTTCCATATAAACAACAGCGACTTGACTATGAAAGAAGAGGCTTTATTACCAGACGTAAGCGAATGTATCAGTAAATTCAAGCTGACATTTAAAAACGTGACGGACTCGGAAATCGAGGCCCTGTTCGTGGATAATGCCATCAAATTCTATAAAAAAGGAGAATATATTTACAACGAAGGAGCCCGTATTAAAGGATGCTATTTCCTTTTCTCGGGTATCGTGAAAATTTTCCAGACCGGAGTAGCCGGAAAAGATCAGATCATCCGTTTCGGAAAAGAAGGTGACATTTTCGGATTCCGCTCGGTCATTCGTAACGAGGCCGCCTGTACTTCCGTGGAAACGATGTCCGATTGCATCCTGTGTTACATTCCCAATGCATCTTTGATGCACATGATCACCCACAGTCCCAGCTTTGCCTACGAGATGATGCAGATTGCCTGTAAAGAACTGGGTGACGCGAATCGATATATCCGGGAAATCGCACAAAAATCGGTGAAAGCCCGGTTGGCAGAAATCCTGTTATTGATCGCGTCCGATTTCGGGGTAGAAGAAGACGGGACTTTAAAACTTAACGTTACCCGGGAAGATTTAAGTAACTTCGTGGGAACCGCAACAGAGACGCTAATTCGCCTACTTTCTGATTTAAAGAACGAAGGACTGGTTGAAGTGAAGGGGAGGAAAATTAAATTATTAAATCGAGACAAATTAAAAAAAATGGCAGATTGAATTAAAATCACTCAATATGTCTATATTTGTACAGGATAAATTTAAACTCAAATAACTTATGCCACAGATCTCAGAAAAAGGAATGGCGATGCCTTCTTCGCCCATCCGCAAACTCGTTCCGTTCGCGGACAAAGCTAAAGAAAGAGGTATCAAAGTATACCACTTGAACATCGGACAACCGGACATCCAGACTCCCGATGTTGCATTGCAGGCATTAAAAACCTGTAACGAAAAAGTGATTGAATACACTCACTCTGCAGGAAATATCTCTTACAGAAAAAAACTAGCCAAATATTACCAGAACATCGGTATCAATATCGATGAAAATAACATCATGATCACGACCGGAGGCTCTGAGGCCATCACGATCGCTTTCATGTCTACATTAAACCCGGGTGACGAAATTATTATCCCCGAACCATTCTACGCGAACTACACGGCTTTCGCCTTGATGTGCGGTGTAAAGGTAAAAACCGTTACTTCTTCTATCGAGAATAACTTTGCCCTGCCCCCGATCAGCGAAATCGAGAAAGTGATCACTCCCCACACGAAAGGAATCGTGATCGTGAACCCGAATAACCCGACAGGCTATTTATATTCCAAGGAAGAACTGGAGCAACTAGCTGTAATCGTGAAGAAACACGATTTGTATCTGTACGCAGACGAGGTATATCGTGAATTCTGTTATGACGGTTACAAACATTTCTCTACCATGCAATTGGCAGGTATCGAGCAAAACGTGATTTTGTTGGATTCCGTGTCAAAGAGATATAGCGAATGTGGATTGCGCGTCGGTGCTTTGGTTACCCGCAACAAAGAGGTTATGGCGGCTGCCTTGAAATTCGGAATGGCCCGTCTGTGCGCCCCGGCAATCGGACAGATTGTTGCCGAAGCATCACTGGACACCCCGGCCGAATATTTCGAAAGCGTGTACAACGAATATATCGAAAGACGTGATTTCATGGTAGAGGCCCTGAACAAAATGCCGGGAGTTGTTTGCCCGAAACCCAGAGGAGCTTTCTACGCCGTAGTAAAACTTCCCGTGGATGATGCCGATACTTTCGCAAAATGGTTACTGGAAGAGTTTGAATACAACAAACAAACCGTGATGGTCGCTCCGGCCAGCGGATTCTATTCAACCCCGGGACTTGGGAAAGATGAAGTTCGTATCGCTTACGTACTCAAAATCGAGGAATTGAAAGGTGCCATGGAAACATTAGCCAAAGCACTCGAAGTATATCCCGGAAGAGTATAACACAGCTGCAAGCTAAAAAATCCTGTGATTTAGTCATTGACCTTGATATCAAGAATGACTAAATCACAATTTTTTTATCCATATCCCAATGGATAATCCATATAAACTAGGGCTTTCTCCCCTCATTTTCAATTGTCAATTTTCAATTGTCAAATTTCTTATCTATCTTTGCTTCGTGATTTCTAATAACTAAAATTACGACATGACTTCGGATTCCCAATTTAACGCAATCAGACCCTATATCGGAGAAGAAATTCCGGCCGCCGTAGAGCGCCTGAGCCAAGCAGAAGAATTTCTGACACTTTTCTCCCAAATGACAAGGGTTGATAAAAGCAAAATACAAGAACAATTACAAGGCATCACGAGCAGAGAGCAATTTCAAGCTCAATTCTTTGGCCCGACGATTCAACGGTTGATCGCCGGAACGACCAAAGGAGTTACTGCCACCGGATTGGAATATATCGAGAAAGACAAGAGTTACCTTTTCGTATCCAACCACCGGGACATCATTTTGGATTCGGCCATACTTAACGTGCTACTGTGTGAACGAGGATGCCACTACTGCGAGGCAGCTATCGGGAGTAATTTATTAATCAATAAATGGGTTACCGACCTGGTTAAATTGGATGCTTGTTTCATCATTGAACGCGGATTACCGGTAAGAGACATGATTACCAGTGCCAACCTACGTTCTCATTATTTACGGGATGTCATTTATGAAAATAAAGATTCTGTCTGGATCGCGCAAAAAGAAGGACGTACCAAAAATGGGGACGACCGGACACAACATAGTCTGTTGAAAATGTTCCGTATGAGCGGTCCCAAAGATTTCGTGGAAAACTTTAAAGAACTCCGGGTTGTTCCGGTTTCAATTTCCTACGAATGGGAACCTTGTGACGATCTGAAAACAGACGAATTGTACCAAAAGACCGTGGGCGAATACGTAAAAACCCCGGCAGCCGATATGCGAAGTATGCAACAAGGCTTATCCGGATTCAAAGGGCGGGTACATTTTGCCATCACCCCTCCCATCGATCATGAACTAATCGAGATCGACGAGCAAGCCAACAACGGAGACCGGATTGCGGAACTAGCCGCATTCATGGATGCTCGCATCCAAGGGAACTTCAAATTGTGGCCGAATAACTATATCGCCTACGATTTACTTCACAGCACGAATAAATTCGCGTCCAAATACAATGACGAGGAAAAAGAAAACTTTATCCGTGTCATGGCTGAAAAATTGGAAAAATTAGAAGGTAATCGTTCTATCTTGAATAATATCTTCCTTGAAATTTATGCCAACCCGGTTAAAAACTCAATTGAACACAATTATTCATCACCAGTATGCGAATAGCCAGATACTTATTAATTTTAGCCGCGTTCTTGATCATGATTTCCAGCGTACTCAGCATGTATCATGGTGGAGACCGCACGGCGGTATATGTAAACGTGGGAGCCATGGCTTCTCTAGCCGTAGCCGTTGGTATTCTGAATTTCAAAAACCCGCCTAAAAATAGAAGGTAATGTATAAGTTCAAGCGCAACATATACTTGGAAGATCGCACGATTGAAATGTGGTTTGGACTGACTAGTAAAAGTCGGGATCGGCATAGTAATTTTACCCTGTACCTTCTTACCGAAGGGCCGGACAGCCCGTTCAGTTACGCGGAACAAATCAAGAGTGGCATAAACTCCAAAAGTGAGGCGGAACGTTATGCCATTAAATATGCCAAAGACCTGTTGCATCAATTACTGGAACAGGAAAAAACAGCGAAAGACACGGAACCTTCTGCAGACGAGGATTCCGATTTCGACGAAAATCAGAAAACAAACGAACAGGCATAATATTCAAAATCAATAAACAATGGATAGAAAAGTACGAGTAAGATTTGCTCCCAGTCCTACCGGAGCCCTCCATCTAGGAGGTGTGAGAACAGCTCTTTTCAATTATTTATTTGCCCGTCATCACGGGGGAGATTTTTTATTACGAATTGAAGACACGGATCAAACCCGCTACGTGCCGGGTGCCGAAGAATATATTATCGAATCATTAAAATGGTGCGGCCTCACCGTCGATGAAGGTGTCGGCGTGGGAGGTGAATACGGCCCCTATCGTCAAAGCGAGCGGAAACCGCTTTACAAACAATACGCCCTACAGCTCGTGGAATCAGGGAATGCTTACTATTCTTTTGACACCGCGGAAGAACTTAACGCACAACGGGCAGCCTGCGAGTCAAAAGGCGAAACATTCATGTACAACGCCATCAGCCGGAAGAACATGAAGAACTCGCTAACCATGAGTACCGAAGAAGTGAAGACATTGTTGGATAGCGGGGCAAACTACGTGATTCGTTTCAAAATGCCTGAAAACGAGGATCTCTATTTACAAGACATTATCCGGGGTGAAGTACATTTCAACACCTCGTTACTTGATGATAAAGTTTTATTCAAGGCCGACGGGATGCCTACCTATCATCTGGCAAACATCGTTGACGACCACTTGATGAAAATATCCCACGTGATCCGCGGAGAAGAATGGTTACCCTCTCTCCCGCTACACGTGTTATTATACCGCGCTTTCGGTTGGGAAGATACCATGCCGGAGTTCGCTCACTTGCCGCTAATTCTGAAACCCGTGGGTAACGGAAAGTTAAGCAAACGTGACGGAAATAAAATGGGATTCCCGGTATTCCCGATGGAATTTACCGATCCCGAAACAGGAGAAAAATGGCACGGGTATAAAGAAGACGGTTACCTGCCGGAAGCCTTTATCAACATGCTGGCTCTACTGGGATGGAATCCCGGAACAGAGCAAGAAATCTTCACGTTACAGGAATTGTGCGATCAATTCTCGCTGGAACGCGTGAATAAATCCGGGGCTCGCTTTAATCCGGACAAGGCTAAATGGTTTAATCACAAATATCTCGTACAAAAAAGTGACGCGGAACTGGCCGTTCAGTTAAACGAATTCCTAGTAAAGGACGGGATTTCCTATGACATGGCGAAATTGGAAAAGATTTGCCGTCTTTTGAAAGAAAGAGCCAATTTTGTCGCGGACATCTACAACTCATCCCAGTACTTCTACCATGCCCCTCAGGCTTACGATGAGAAAGGCGTGAAGAAAAGCTGGAAAGAAGAAACTCCGGTACTTATGCAGGAGTTGATTGAGGTACTGGAAAAAGTGGCCGATTTCACCTCTCCAAACACGGAAGAGGCCGTGAAAGAGTGGGTTTCCGGAAAAGAAATCGGATTCGGAAAAATCATGAATCCTTTCCGGTTGGCTATTATCGGTTCTGCCGACGGCCCGCATATGTTTGATATTATCGAAATTCTAGGAAAAGAAGAAACTTTAACACGTCTTCACCGTATTATATCAACACTGAAATAACTCTGAAGACAATAACACAGAAAGTCAGAAAAGATCCACAGACCCTTTCTGGCTTTTTTGTCTACACGAAATAAACGATGGAACTATCTTGGGATAACGTATTACTTGCTTTTGCCCTCACCTTATTCGCCGGATTATCAACCGGTATCGGGAGTGCTATTGCCTTCCTCACCAAAAAAACTAACAAGAAATTCCTGTCCCTCTCCCTCGGATTCAGCGCAGGAGTGATGATTTATGTCTCATTCGTGGAAATATTCCCCACGGCCCAAGAGGCTTTGCGAGAAAACTACTCCGAGAAAATAGCCGATGTTATCGTGGCCATTTCATTCTTTTCAGGGATGGGTCTGATTGCTATCATTGATAAACTCATTCCCTCGTATGAGAATCCGCACGAGGTGAAATCCGTGGAAAGCATGGAAGCCAAGCAACCGCATGACAAGAAGTTAATGCGTATGGGAATATTCTCGGCTCTCGCTATCGGGATTCACAATTTCCCGGAAGGATTAGCGACATTCATTGCCGGGCTATCGAACCCCGAAATTGCCTACCCGATTGCCTTTGCCATCGCCATACACAATATCCCGGAAGGAATTGCCGTATCTGTTCCTATTTTCTTTGCTACCGGAAGTCGTAAGAAAGCATTCAAGCTATCCTTCCTCTCCGGCTTATCGGAACCCTTAGGAGCAATTATCGGGTTCTTCCTCATCTACACTTTTATCGGAATCAATTCTGTTATCCTAGGCGTCCTATTCGCACTCGTGGCAGGCATCATGGTTTTTATCTCACTGGATGAACTTTTGCCCACCGCCAAAGAATACGGGGCGCATCATCTATCCATTTACGGACTGGTGGCAGGTATGGCGCTGATGGCTTTCAGCTTGTTACTTTTCTAAGATATTAGCTAGCCCTTGTCTACCGATAGACCGGGACAAGAAGACAACAACTTCATAGCATGAACATAGCAAGAACACTGGAGATTGTACTTGCTATGTTCATGCCATGTAAATGCTTGGTACTTGTCTTAGCCCATCCCTAGCTTACCCCCGGGGCAGACATAGACAAGCGGGTGGATATAACCTCTCCCAATTAGTATTTATTCCGATGCACCCGTTGCAGGTCAAACTTATCTTTCGCTTTCTGTGGGCCATCCGGGTAACCTATCGGAATCACGCAAAGAGGCACGATATTTTCCGGTAATCCCGTATTCTGGCGTACAACATCAATCCGATCCTCGTAAGGATAAGCTGCCGTCCACACGGCACCAAGTCCCAATGCCTCCGCGGCCAACAATACATTCTGTGTTGCCGCAGAGCAATCCAGATACCAGTAAGAAGAACGTGTCGTATCCCCACAGACAACAATAGCCAACGGGGCATTTGTCAACATTTTAGCATAAGGCAATTTCGCTGCCATCGAATCAAGAGCCTCCCGATCCGTCACGACCACAAACTCCCACGGACGTCTGTCCATGCCGGAAGGAGCCGCCATACCGGCTTTCACCATGGCATCGATCTTATCTTCCTCCACACTCTTATTCAAATACTTCCGAACACTTTTCCGTTCAGCTATATTTTCCAAAACAGCCTTTGACTTCAAAGTCGTTTCATCTTGTTTCTGATCTCCCATACACGATGTTTTTAAAATTACAATTGCTAATACTACGACAAGCAACAGGTAAAAGGTATTCCATTTCTTCATTTTCTTTCAATATTAATATAAAATTCATTCCCCCGAAGATACGAAAAAATGCTCTCCCCCTTATTTTTGAATTTATATAAAAAACATTTTTATTTGTAAACCGTATACTGGATTAAGGTTTGAATGAATTATTTTGGCTAACTTTTTGTTGACAAAAAGAGTGAAGAGAGGGCTAGAAACAAACCATTTGACGCGTGACAATATAAACGAACACAAGTTATACACTATAATAACTATCAAATGAAAGCAGAAAAATATGTACTCGCACTAGACCAAGGAACAACCTCTTCCCGGGCCGTGCTATTCAATCATGATGGCAATATTATTGCCATGGCTCAAAAACCGATCGAACAACATTATCCTCATCCCGCTTGGGTGGAACATGATCCGAATGAGATCTGGTACTCGCAATCATCCGTTGCGGCTGAGGCTGTTGCCAAAGCAAACCTTACAGGACTTGACATTGCTTGTATCGGGATCACGAATCAACGTGAAACCACCATCGTGTGGGATCGGGAGACGTCCCTTCCCGTTTATCGTGCCATCGTGTGGCAAGACCGACGTACAGCCGATATTTGCCGGGAATTACAAGAAAACGGATATACCGATATGATCCGGGAGAAAACGGGTTTGATCATTGACGCCTATTTCTCCGCCACCAAAATCAAATGGATTCTCGACAATATCGAAGGAGTACGGGAAAGAGCCGAAAAAGGAAAACTATGTTTCGGAACCGTTGATAGCTGGCTAGTCTGGAAATTCACTCACGGACGAGTACACGTTACCGATGTCAGCAACGCATCGCGTACCATGCTTTTCAACATACATACCCAGAAATGGGATAAAGAACTTCTTGATCTGTTCAACATCCCGGAATCCATGTTACCGGAAGTAAAGAGTAGTAGTGAAATTTACTCAGAAACCGCAACAACCTTATTCTCAACGAAGATTCCAATTTCAGGAATCGCGGGAGACCAACAAGCGGCTCTATTCGGTCAACTCTGTATTGAACCGGGTATGACAAAAACTACCTATGGGACAGGATGTTTCATGGTGATGAACACCGGAAACGAGGTGGTCACTTCCGAGAACAACTTGCTGAGTACGATTGCTTGGAAGATCGGGAACTCCGTTACTTATGCCCTCGAAGGAAGCGTTTTCGTGGGAGGTGCCGCCATACAATGGCTACGTGATGGAATCAATTTGATCCAAAGTGCAAGCCAAAGTGAAACGCTGGCGACGTCTGTACCGGATAACGGCGGAGTCTACTTCGTCCCTGCCCTCACGGGTATGGGAGCCCCTTACTGGGACCAATACGCCCGTGGAGCCATGCTGGGCCTCACGAGAGGAACAACTCCCGCGCACATTACCCGGGCCACCCTTGAAGGCATTGCTTTCCAAGTCTACGACATTCTGAAAGCTATGGAACATGACACGAAACGAACCTCTCCGGAGATGCGAGTAGATGGTGGAGCAGTGGCCAATAACTTCCTAATGCAATTCCAAAGTGACATTTGCCGAGAAACCGTGATCCGTCCGAAGATTCTTGAAACAACAGCTCTGGGAGCCGCATATCTGGCCGGACTGGCCACCGGCTACTGGCGGGACACGGACGAATTACGCCAACAATGGAGTATCGATCGGGAATTTACCCCTATTGATACAGAGGAACACGTGAACGCCATGCTCCACAAGTGGCATAAGGCCGTCGAACGTGCAAGAGCATGGGAAGAACTGGGTGAAGAATAATACTTTTAGTTTTTAACTTTAAACTTTTAGCTCATCATGTCACCTTTTATCGCAGAGCTACTTGGAACAATGGTCATGATCCTTTTGGGAGATGGCGTAGTAGCCAACGTCGTGCTTAAGAAAACCAAAGGATTCCAAGCCGGATGGATCACCATCACCACGGCTTGGGCGCTCGCCGTATTTACAGGAGTTGTGATCGCCGGCCCTTACAGCGGCGCACATCTGAATCCTGCCATCACGATAGGTTTTGCCATCGCCGAGAAATTCCCGTGGGCCAGCGTGGGGCCTTACATCATCGCCCAAATGCTAGGTGCTGCACTGGGGGCTTTTCTGGTATGGATCATCTATTACGATCATTTTAAAGCCACGGAAGATACCGGAGCCAAACTGGGAGTATTCTGCACCGCTCCTGAAATTCGCCATAATATCGTGAATTTCGGATGCGAGCTGATTGCCACCTTCGTGCTTATGTTCTCAGTCTTCTACATTACCGGGGCTGAACTCATGTCAGACGTGGACTCAACCACCCCGATCGGGCTCGGTTCTATCGGGGCCATTCCCGTATCGTTCATTGTTTGGGTCATCGGTCTTTCCCTAGGGGGAGTCACCGGCTACGCCATCAATCCCGCCCGGGACCTCGGACCGAGAATCATGCATGCCATCCTACCCATTCCGGGCAAAGGCAATAGTGGCTGGGATTACGCGTGGATTCCCATCGTCGGACCATTAGCGGGATCGCTTGTTGCAGCACTTCTGTATATCAGTTTATAAAGTTACAAGGTTCATAAAGTTTATAACGTACAAAATACTAAAACTTTATGGACCTTATTCTATTGGGGGACTGTCTGACAAGTCTATTTGAAACAACTACCCCCTCTAACTATTCAGATCCTCCTCCACTAGATCTTCGGGATCCATCGAACCATAGCGTTCTGCAATCTGATCAAACACCCCCCACAACTCTTCAATAGTAGGAGCTTGTAACATTTGAATCCGCAAGTCCCGGAAATGAGGCAAGCCTTTAAACATACAGGCCATGTGTCGCCGCATGTGAAACAAACCTCTCACCTCATCCAACCATTCCATGGACAACAGAATCTGTTCCTTGATGATCTCTATCTGGGCCGGAACCGACAATTCCGGTAATATCTCTCCCGTGGCCAAATAATGCTTGATTTGCTCGAAAATCCAAGGTTTCCCGATCGTGGCACGCCCGATCATCACCCCGTCAACACCATAACGTTCAAAAGCCTCTTTCACCTTCTGTGGTGAATCTATATCCCCGTTCCCGATAATCGGGATCTTAATACGAGGATTTTGTTTTACCCGGGCAATCGGTTCCCAATCCGCTTCTCCTTTATACATTTGCGAACGGGTCCGCCCGTGAATAGCCAACGCACTGATCCCGACATCCTGCAAGCGTTCCGCCACGTCATCAATGATAATATTCTCGCAATCCCATCCCAAACGGGTCTTTGCCGTCACCGGAATCTTCACCGCCTGCACGATCTGTTTAGCCATCTCCACCATTAAAGGAACATCCCGGAGCATTCCTGCCCCTGCCCCTTTCGCGGCCACCCGTTTCACCGGACAACCAAAATTTATATCTATAAAATCGGGCTGAACCTCTTCAACTATTTTTGCCGCCTCGACCATGGAATCAATAAACCGCCCGTAAATTTGTATCGTCACCGGACGTTCATTCTCTTCTATCGTCAACTTCTTAACCGTCTTGTTAATAGAACGCACCAACGCATCCGCCGACACAAACTCCGAATAGAGCCAGTCGGCCCCGTAGCGTTTACAGAATTTCCGGAAAGGGGGATTGGTAACCTCTTCCATCGGGGCCAGAATCAACGGCCGATCTCCTACATCTTTTCCTCCGACAATCATCTTCAATTAAATAAGTTTTGCCACAAAAATAATAATTTCTATCTTTAACTCACGAAATAAAGAGAATGGATATGTCGATACTTAAAATTATACTTATCGGGATCCTCTGTCTGGCTCCGGAAAAAGACGGTTGGGTGAGAATAAACGGGGATAACTACATCTCGTTCTCGTTCCCCAGTCGCGGAGAACGCTTTAAGAAAGAGGTAAATAACATGCGGTCATGGATATTCCAGACCAAAAATATTACCTGCGTGTTCGGAGCCGTTTGTACCCAGCTCACCAAAGAGAAAGGCGTGCTGGACGAGTACACGATCAACCAGCTATACATATCCATGAAAAAAGAATCTGTCTCCATGCCCACGGCAAAACTCACCGGGGAGAAAAGGATTCCCGACGTGGACATGGACATCCGGGAAATATCATACACCATCATGAAAGACGAGGAAGAAATGACGTATTTCAAACGATTTATCTTCCGGGACAATTGCATGTACCAACTCACGATAGGCGGGAAAACTGAAGACTTGGAAGAACTCGAAAGCCAGAGAGACAAGTTTTTCAACTCGGTCAAATTTGATCAAAACACGCGTAAATAAACAGCTTACAATATAATATCATGAAAAGTATTATTATCACCTTGACCTTATTATGCAGCTTTTCCTTTTTTTCTCAGGCAGAAAAAACGAATCAAGCCGATACCATAAAGAACGTACATCTTCAGGAAAAACGAGAAAAAGGAGAAGTTTGGAAAACGCAAGTGTTAAGTAACCCTCTCCATAGTAGGGTATATCAACGCAGCCAAAATCCGCGTTTCCGGGGACACTGGAGCGGTTTCAACCTAGGCTTTGCCGATTTCTCTGTCAGTAACGAACAACTGGATGGAGCCGGAGACTATTTAGATTTGGAACGTAAAAATTCGCTCGTCATGCAATTTAACATGTTCCAGTATAGCATGCGCCTCAACAAGCTAAACAACATCGGTTTAGTTACCGGTTTGGGATTAGAGTATCAACGTTTCCGCTTTGCTAACAAAAATAGTATTAAACGTGGTGACGGCGGGCAAATCTACCCGATGGAAGTAGAAAATGTCAAAAAGAGTTCTTTCAAGAACCTTTACCTGACCGTACCTCTTATCTTCGAATGGCAATTCCCAGCCAAGAAATACCAACGTGCCTACGTGGCAGCCGGAGTGATGGGCGGTTTAAGATTACATACCAAAACAAAAGTCGTTTACAAGAATGAAAACGGTGATACCCGTCGCATGAAAAATTCCGGTAATTATAGCATGAACCCGGTAAAAGCGGATGCCGTGGTTCGTGTCGGGTATTACAAACTGGCATTATGGGGAAGTTACACCATCACAAACATGATGGAAAAGAACAAAGCCCCCGAAATCCACCCGTACACGATCGGGTTTGGGGTTAATTTCTAAAACATACATAACAGGAGACCTGATTTAATGACACCATCCATAAAATTGTGTAAATAATAACTCGAATATGATATACCCGAGTTATCATTTACACAAAATTTTGGATACTACCCTGTAGTTCTTCGAGTGCTTACTCCGAAATTCACTTTTCTACGGTGTTTGGAGGAATTTTTATTTCCTTTAGCTAAGATACAAAAACATTATCACACTATTAATCAATTGATTGCAATATATAAAGCCATTTCGCAACTATCCCTATTTAATAGATATCCCTTTCTAACCTAAAAACTTATTCAGGAAATCCTCATCTTTATGAACGGAAACTTGAACCTAAGACCTATTGGACAACTTTCTACTTACTTTTCTTCAAGAATTCACCTATTTTTCTCTGTAAATCTTTACCGAATAGATTTTTTGCTATAATTTGATTTTCTGCATCTAACAAAATTATAGTCGGTAATTTTTTCACATGATAAAGATCTGCCACCCGATGATTTTCATCAAATCCATGTATCCAAATCATTCCGTCTTCAATCAATGTCTTCATCCATTTTTGTTTATCATTTCCGACAAAAACACCAATCACTTCCAAACCTTTCAAATGATACCTTTGGTAAAGGTCAAGAAGTTCTACATTTTCTTGACTACAAGCAATATCTTCACAAGACCAAAAATGTATTAATTTCAATTTACCTTTTAATGGATACAAAGAAAGTGAATCTCCAGTTGATGAAAAAAGTGTAAAATCAGGAGCGACATTCCCTTCTGTAAGACATTCCCATTCCTCAATATAAGTTTTAATAATGCGCCCAGGAACAGTCTCCTGTGCCGCTTTCGTCAAAAGCATATATTTATCAATCAAGAATTTCTCCTCCAACTGTTTCATTTCATGGAAAATCACATAAGCAGCTGCATAAGAACTTGAATATTTCTGTAATAACATTTTTTCTTGCTGAAGAGCATTCTCCAAAACATTCTCTAATTGTTTCTGTAAAATTTGCATCTTTTTTTTATCACCTTTCTGCTGGGCCTGCTTAAACTCCTCTTGTATTCTATTCTGCCCTTCCAACAAATCAATATTTATTTTACTAAATTGATTCAAAATATCCTGTTGTTCTCCCCCCTTTATCAACACACCTGTTTTTCCTATATTCAACATAAAATTGACATTCTCAAGAATTAACGGAATATAATTTTTACTATTAGGAACCATAATATAAGCAGATAATGGTCTCTCTACTTTTCCCGTAAAAACAAAAGCACCATTCATAATAGAAGTTGTATCCAATACTTCTAATTTACCTTTTTCATCACTCATTAAAAAGAGAGTCCCTTCTAATATTCCATCTATTTTACCACTTATTTGAAACCCCCGCTCTTGGGCTTTACCAATAAAAATATTACATCCTAAAATAATAAATATTACTATTGCTATTTTTTTCATAATTCTTCAATTAACTCTATTGTGTTTTTATCAATAACAAAACTTTTTGGAAGTTACAACATTATTAACCGGTTCATAGAATAATAGACAATCGAATAAGGCAGATAGAGGAACTATGAGTTCCCTATCTGCAATGTCACTAACTCATACCCATTCCCTATTTATAAGGAATAAGACCTGACAATGTCATGTTAAAATTAAGAGAACTATTATGCATTCTATCACTCAGCGTTGCTTTTATATATTTAACTGCATGAGGTTCAGCCATAGGAATCAACGTACTCTCTCCCGAACCTATTCCTAACATATTTTCTCTCATGTAACACATTGGCGTCCAACTTACATTATCAGAAGATACTTCAATTGTAATTTTGTCAGAAACATAATATTTCTGAGAAGATGATGTTGGGCGGTATAATCTTTGAACTACCTTTATACCTTTTATAACTTGTACCTCCTTTAAGGTTATTAATATTTCATGTGTTCTAGGAGAAGTTGCAACACTAGGTTCCCACCACGTATCCGGATTATTGTCCAATAAATTAACCAATTCTTGTGCATCCTCAGAATCTCCCTTTACACTTAAATCTTTAATAGAAACGATATCGTCTCCCTGGATATAATTCAAATTTGGTAAAGTCGGATTCCCTTTTTTATTGATATAAGGCCGAGAAATATTAAAATAATGCTCATTATATTGATCAACTTGCAAACCTCGCACTTTATTTAACAAATCCAAACACTCCAAACTTCTTGTTTCATTATCTAGTGTACTAATATCTACAGAATTAGGATTCAAACCACTAAGATAACGATTTTTCCCACATACAATCTTTTTAAGATTCGAGCAATAGAATAAATCTTCAAATGAAACAAGATCATAATCAAACTCTAATACGGTAACAGTATCAACAAAACGATCAAAAAGCAGTTTCTGTTCTTCATTTTCATTTTTTAGTCCATAACGTTGTTGCAATACAACTTTAAAATCCGAAGAGTATATCCTTTCATTTGTTAATGAATAATCAGCAAATGTGATAAGATCCGTACATCCCTCCAATTTCCCTTTACGAGTGACAATTATCGGTTCTTTTGTATTTACACCTTCCAAATGAATCAGCCCCTGTTGAGCCTCCTCTTTCACCAACAAATGTTCTTTCTTTTTATTATAGATATCTGTATAACAAAGTTTTGCCTCAACGATACTATCATTCCAGTTATCTATAAAGAATACTAAATTATTATCTATAAAATAATGTTTTGAAATTATTCTCGAAAAAGAACGTACCGCCTCATGCTCATACGAATAAGGTCTAGCATAATCCGTAATAGGCAAAGATTCATTTCCATTCTTATCTATTGCACAAACATCTATACGATAAGTATTATCAGCAAGATTTCTAATATCACATGAAGTCATATCACTAGTTAATAACGTATCATGTTTCATTCCATCTGCTTCCCATGAAACTTTAATTTTATCAACCATAATATCCATGCTATTTACCCAATCTACCTTCAAACGGCGCCAACCGGGCTTTACCAACATTTCGGAACATTTACCTACATAACGAATTTTCCCATCTCCAGCATAATCACTATACGTATCTTCTAAAGTTTCATTGCAACCCGCCAATAAAGCAAGTAAAATTCCCAAATACATTATATACTTTACTCTTTTCATTGCTAATCTCTTTTTACATAAATTTCCAATTCCTGAATTGCTACATAATTTTCTGTATTTATAACAGTTATGACCGGAGTAGAACCACTAAAAAACACATATTTAAACAACTCTTTGATTTCCAATTTCATATAACGATATTTCACCATGTTATCATCACAAGGTAATTGAATTTCCAAATAAGCAGGGGTTGCACCGACCAACTCTTCTTCAGTTAAATAACCGACAAAATTCTGATTTTTTTGACTAGTACAACGTTCAGACCATCGATTTTTAGTAAGTGTTTCCGAATCTTGAGAAAAAGATCCCAATTCAACCCAATTATCCCCATTTTTATCATTACTACCATATAAAATTACATTACAAGGTAATTTATCATCATACACTCCCCGAAATATTTCATATACTGAAGATGTATATTGAGTACTAAACAATGGCCAACCAAGACTCTTTAAAGTTCCATAAATCCTTATAAAAGCTGGAGTCCGTTCTTGTTCCAAATCAAATATTAAACTTTTATTTTGAATCATAGGACCTCCTAAGAACGAGTAAAGTTCAGGAATCTTTCCAGCTTTCAATCGTTGTTCTCCCTTTGTATCACCATCAAACAAATATTTAGCTCCAATCTTTTCTTTCTCATTCTCTACTGAACAACCATCTTTATCGATAAAATTCATTTCAGTAAGTTGTAACTCTTCTACAGAATAAATATCAACATCCTTCCAAATCTTCTGTTTGACACGATAGCCACGATAATCTTCCGTGCGGAGAACTACTGTAGCCTTATCCAATTTCTGTTGCAATACAAACTCTAACGTATCTCCACTTAAGGTGATTGGAAAACTTTTCAATAAGATTGTATCACTTTTTTGTGTAATAGGATTAGTGCCCAAGTACATAACATGAACCATTCCCGATGTCTGACGAGAAGCTCCATATTTTACTTGAAAACCATTCCAATAAGGTAAAACTTCTGCACCATTAAAGAAAGAACAAGCAGCAGATTCTTCGGTATCAAACACCACATCTATAGCTTTCGATTCATTATTATTTCTATCAACAAGAGAAACACGAGCAGGCACATTCTTTTCTGACTCATTAAACCCATCAATAACTAATGAATCCCCTACATAACTACCCACTTTCAACACTTCCTCTCCCCTAGCGTCACGATAACGAAGTTGAATTCCAAAAACATCCTCCCCAACAGGTAAAGTATAAAACATCACCGCACCTCCAGGTATTGGTTCAAAACGAATATTTTCTTTCTTCATCATGACATCAAAAAATTTATTATCATCATGACATCCCCCTAAAAACAATAGTATAATAAAATATAGAGTATATTTCATAATTAAAGATTTAATATGATTTTTATTAACAAACATACTACCACCCAGGATTTTGGACAAGACTAGACATTAATACTTCTTCAGCCTTTATCGGAAATAAATAATCACGTGGCGCTGTAAATTTACATTTACTCCACACAATCACGGGACCATTATAATCATTATAAAACGCTTGTGCATTTTCTCCCAAGACATTCCAACCATATTGTTTCTCGTTCAATTCTATATGAGCAGTTTTCCAACGACGCAAATTCCAAAAACGGTGTCCTTCAAGAGCAAATTCAAGATTAATCTCACGCTGAATAATATCGCGCATCCCATCTCTATTATCCACTTTCTCCGGATTATTCGAATACGACTTCCACGCTGTAACAACATCAGGAATTCCAGCTCTTTCCCGAACTTTGTTAAGCGGAGAGTAAACTCTAGCATCTGGTTTTTCTAAATACTCGTTCCAAGCTTCTGCCTGCATCAAGTAAAGTTCTGCTAACCGAATAATAGGCAATGTTCTATTAGCACTAACCACATATTCTTTTGTTGTTAATTCTGACTCTAAGAATTTTTTCCACCAATATCCGTTTATATTTTGAGCAACAGTACTAGAAACGATGTCATACTGAGAACCAAAACTCTCTCCCTTATAAGCCTCAACCGTTAAATTGTAATTAATTTCTTGGCCTTTAGGCCCTCTTTGCCATTTCGTGCGATCTGCCGCAATACAAGCATAAAAACGAGGTTCACGCCGCAAATGCAATTGCAAAACATCAGCATTCGTCAATACAATATCAGTATAATCGGGATCACTTTCCATTCCCATATAATACCGAGAAGAATAATTCCATGTTTTATCCATATCTATCGGTAACCCTTTATCTGTATAATACATTTCAACCATTTTCAATGAGGGAGATAAACTCCCAAGAACGGCTGAGTTAAAATGTTCTGTATCTTCAGGCCTTAGACGAGGAAGTAGTAATTCCGAGAAACCCGCAACACTTTTCCATTCTAAAATAAATTCTTGATTATCAAAATCTGAAATAACACTTTTTTCGATATCCTCCATATGATTCAGAACCTCAGAATGATTACTAATAGTACCGGAACACAATGCATGTCCTGCTTCCACTGCCACTCTTACAGCCTCATCAGCAGCCAATGCCGCCAAATGCCACTTCTCATGATCATAGCTCGTGCTAAAAAGCGGCTTACCTTCTTTATCCAAAAAATCAGAATAAAATTCATTTCCATTAAAAAGCGGAGATGCCGCATAAAGTAAAGCTCTCGCTTTTAATGCCAATGTCGCCTCTTTACTAAAAAACGGTTTACGGTCAAACGGTTTTTGATTTCCTAATAATAAATCTTTAGCAGCTTCATCACACAAACGCACGAGCGCATTAAAGCAAGTATCAACATGAACACGTTGCTGGCGTAATTCAGACATATCAATATCTACGGAAAGATTCTTGGGAACAAGTACAATGGGGCCATAATGACGCACTAAATCAAAATACACATAAGCTTTTAAAGCTTTTGCTTCTGCCTTCCATTGCCGTTTTTCCACATCTGTCATATTATATACCGCATCTATATTTTCAATAAATATATTAATATTACGCAGAATCTGGTAATACAACAATCCAGAAGAACTACCCACGTTATCCCAAACATTTCCATATGGTTCTTGAGACATCTGTAATCCTTCACTTATCTTAAATCCCCCATATCCTCTATTCCGAATATACTCACCCGTAGTAACCTCATCCGTTCCAAAATAAGCAACATTTTTTGCTACATTAGTAGCTAAATCTTTAGTTGCAGTATATGTACCAAGCAACCACTTCTCAGCATCCTTTCGCTGTTCAAAAACTGTTTCAACAGTTTTTATATCATCTTCTGGCACCATATCCAAATAATCACAACCCGTGATAAGAAAAGACACTGATAAAAAAAATAAATATATACGTTTCATCATTCTGTCATTATAAAATTAAAAACTTAGATTTAACCCCAAAGAAAACGTCCGTTGAATTGGATAATTAAACCCACTATTACCTAATTCAACATCCCATATTTTAAAATTTGAAATTATAAATGGATTATTAACGCGAGCGTAAAATTTCAAATTCTGCATCTTAATTTTTTGCATCAATCGTTGAGGCATATTGTATGCCAATTCAATTGATGTACAACGCAAGAAACTACATTCACGCATAAAATAGGTACTTTTTCGAACTTCCTTTGATGCCGCCCAATTTTCCTGAGGATTATGAACATTTATGGACTGAGTAGAAAGACGAGGCCAGAAAGGGTGTTCTTTCATGTTATCTTCACTCCAGTGGTCATTATAAATCTCTTTCAACATTGCCCTATCTCCCACAAAAGGATTGATTTGCATCGGATCCATAAAAAATCCTCGTTTACCCGATCCTTGAAAAGCAAAATTAAATTCGAAATTTTTATAATTAATAAAACCACTAAATCCATAAATCACTCGTGGTGTTTCAGGAAACCCTATATACGTTGCATCTCGAACGTCTATCACACCATCCTCATTTAAATCTCTATAACGAATATCTCCTGGCATTATATCTCCACCTTGAACCGGTGAATTATCAATTTCCGCTTGATCTTGAAATAATCCCTCCGCAATATAACCTATTGATTGTGATATTTCCTTTCCCTTTTTACGTTGCCAAGATGGTTTATCTATAGCTTCTTCTATTTCCAGATAAACTGCTTTACTATACGTAAAAGTTCCGTTTAATATTATCCAAAAATCATTACTAAAAGCGTGTTGAATTTTACCTGATAAATCTATTCCCCTCGAACGAGCTTTCCCTACATTTGCTAATTGATATTTTTCCAATCCAACTGTCGCTGGCATTGTTATTCTATAGTCAATAATATTATGACGTATTTCCTGGTAAATATCAGCATTTACCTCAAACAACCCATTAAATAATTTTGTTTCAATACCTAAATTCACTTGTTCTGCAATTTCCCACTTGATCTTACTATTAGGATAAGACACTAACCTATCTCTATCAAAATTACCCCTATTGGGACGGGGATCTGTTACAGTTTCAAGAGAAAGCGTTGGTAAATGTGTAAAACGAGGAGAAGAGATAATTCCATCGTTCCCCACTTCCCCCCAAGAAAGTCTAAACTTCAAAAAGGATAACCATTTAGAAGCCCCTGCTAAAAAATTTTCTTTTGATGCAATCCATGCCATTCCTACAGCTGGAAAAAATCCCCATTGATGCCCTTTGTCAAAACGTTCTGATCCATTATATCCAAAACTAGCTTCTAAAAAATAACGATCACGAAAACCATAAGTCCCTCGCATAGCCAATCCCATATTTCGGTGAGGAATTGCCTCTAAAACACCTGCCACAGGAGAACCCGTTGATTCTTGCATATTAAAAACACCTGTCAAACTTGTCTGATGCTCTCCCCATGCCGCTGTATGTAATCCTCGAATCTCGTATGTAGTTTGCGTTGCTTGAGTATCATCTCCTCTCACGGCACTTAATGTTCTCTCTGCAGTCACTGCATTTAATGGATAAAGTTTATGCTTCCCTGTTTCAAAATCATACGAATCTAAACGATAAAGAAAAGGTTTCGTTTGGAAAGGTGTTGTATAATATCCCGTCCTATTTAAAGAAACACTAGCACGAACTTCTAAACCTTTAAGCAACTGTGACAAATTTTGAATATATTCTGCACGAACTGTAGCTGAATACCGACTACGATCCATATATCCTTTATGAAGATTCATGTAAGGATTATTTCCTCCCGCTGCTGACATACCAAAACGAATATGCGGCCAATTATAAGTTTCATCAGCAGGATAAATTACGGCAAAATTAACAGGACTTGCCGTAAAAGCTTGATAATAAATATCCTGAACATTTTGCAATGGACCATGATATTTATCAAGAGAAGCAGAAGAAGAAAGCAATAACCTAATTCCCGCACTTAAATCAATATTTAAGTTTGCCCTGAATGTCATTGTATTATTCTTCACATTACAATCAAATTGATTTAATTTTTCTGTTTTCAACATCCCTTCGTCACGAATATAATTAAGGGAAGCATAATACTGAATAACCCTCGAACCACCACGAATATTCAAACCCATATGATGATTTATAGAATAATCTTTAAAAAGAATCTTATACCAATCATTGGCAGGATAAACAAATGATGGATAGTTAGGATTATTCGTTCTCTCTATACGCTCTACACTATATTCTGGAGTTGCATTAGGATTACGAGTCATAATTGCCTGATTATACATTTTCATATAAGTAACAGGATCTACCACCTCTATTTCACGTGTTGGCATAGATGCAATAGCCTCATAACGTAATGAAGTATACACTGATCCCTCTTCACCTTTTTTCGTTGTAACCAAAATCACACCATTAGCTCCACGAGCCCCATACATCGCTGTAGCAGAAGCATCTTTCATGACACTAAAAGATTCTATATCTTCAGGTGCGATACGAGCTAAATCCAATTTAGAAGATTCTACTCCATCAATCAAAATTAGAGGATCTATATTTGCCCTTGACTGAAAAGATGTTATACCACGAATGTAAAACTTCGTATTCATTTCTTCTTCTGTCAAAGCTCCTGGAAGACCACCTGTCTGCCATGCAATCATACCGGGAATTTTACCAGCAAATTGAGTTGTAAGATCGCTACTCGATGATCTCAACGCCTCTGGGTTCACTGTTGTAATAGCTGCAACCACACTCTCTTTTTTCTGTTCCCCAAAGGCAACGACTGTCACTTCCTCAATATTTTCAGCAGTCGGATTTAACCGTATATTTATCTTTGTTTTCCCTTTAATTTCAACCACTTCCGTCTTATAACCAATAAAAGAAACCCTCAATGCATCATCAGGACGAACATTAATCGTATATGCACCCTCAACATCTGTTGCCACTCCTTGTGTTGTTCCTTGAATTAAAACGGTTGCTCCAGGAATCGGATTCCCTTTTTCATCAACAACACGACCAGTTATCGTTATTAACTTCACTTGAGGTTTTTCCGTCGCTTTTCTTTCTTTCAGTGTTACTACCCCTTTGTTATACTCAAACGTAAGAGGAGTTCCTGTTAACACTTCTGTCAAAACATCCTTCACCTTCTTGTTTTTCACATCAACGCTTACCTTAGGAACTTCTTTCATCTGTTCCGCATTATAAAGAAAACGTAACCCCGTCTGTTTTCGAATTGCATCAAACAATTCGTACAGATTCACATCCGTCAATTTTAACGTAACGGTTTGATCTTGTGCCATGGTTGGTAAAGAGGTCAAACCTACGAGAAAAATGATCAAAACCATTCGTAATTTCATCATTTGCCAAACTTTTTCTCGTGCTTTCCCAAAGAAATAGCACGATCCTTTCTTTTTTTTCATAACTTTGTTTACAAATTTTATGTTAAACATGGTAACGACCTTTTGCAAGAAGGCGGTTACTGGTTATTACAATCTCCGGAGAGTCGCCACAACTCTCCGTTTTTTATTTATTGCTAACAATAATCGTTCGATCTTTCACGCTGAAATGCACATCCGATGTCTTCTCCAAGAAGAACAACAAATCCCGAATATCAGCATAGCGCTGCACGTTCCCGTAGAACCTGACATCTTTCAATGAATCATTCTGGAAAAAGACGCTCACATCATACCAGCGTTCAATTTTTTCCATGATGGATTCCAGCCTTTCGTTCACGAACACCACATCCTGATTCTTCCAAGCAATATAGGAATATACATCCACATCTTTAATTTCAACCTCCCCCGTGATCTCGTTGGCCTCTCCCAGTTGATTCGGTTTCAGCCTCCGCTCCGGGGTCGAAGCATTTGCCCGGAAGCCAACAGCCCCGTTTACCAGCACCACTTGAATCCGTTCTTTATGGTAGGTATTCATATTGAACTCGGTACCATATACCCGTAAACGATAGGCCCCGGAAGTGACAAAGAAAGGTTTTGTAGTATCCTTCTTTACACTAAAATAAGCCTCTCCTTTTAATTTCACATGACGCTCTCCCGAAGTGAACTTTACCGGATATTCCAATTCTGACTCCGCGTTCAACCACACCCCTGTCCCGTCAGAAAGCGTCAGGAAGAACTCCCCCCCACGAGGAACGATAACCTTGTTATATATCGGTTTCTCGGTTTCCACGTTTCCCGATTGATTATACACGAGTGCCTTATTCGTGTCGATCGCCACCACGGAACCATCCTTTTCCACGATATTATCTGTATTTTTCGTCAGATCAATAACTTCTCCGGTAGAAAGGACCAATCGAGCCTGTGGATAATTCGCTCGTATGATCGGTGTATTTTCCGCCAGCATATTCTCTTTAGCCGGAGTTGACATAAACAGATACACGCCACCCAATGCCACCAGAACAGCCACGGAGGCCGCCACCCGAAACCCGATTTTCCGAATCTTTGCCCGGCGAATCTGTCGAAATAGCATTGCTTCTCTATCCTCCACGTGAACTTTCTGTTCCCGATTCGCCCAACGAATAAATAAGGCATCTTTTTCCAGTTGATGATAGACCTTCTTATTTTCCGGACTATCGTTCAACCATTGCTCCACGGCAAAACGCCCTTCCTCATCCAACTCCCCGTTGAAATAAGCCAGCAAGCGCTCTTCCGTTTCTTGATCTAATAAACCATTTCGCATAAATCATACTATTTTTCATCAATAGTACCGGAAACATTAAAAAAGGTCTAATAGATTTTTGAAAAATTTTTAAATTTTATTTTCGAGTACAGAAAAATAACAGGAATCCTGCGAATAACTCCTCATTCAATCGCTCTCTCAATTTCTTAACCGAGAGACCCAGCAATGTTTTTACCGTGGAAACTGAGATCCCGTAACGCTCGGCCACTTCCCGGTATTTCAATCCCTCGACAAACACCCCGTTCACGACATCCCGACTTCTTTCGGGTAATAACGCAATCTCGTCCAACACCTTCGACACGATGGCGTCATGATTCTCATTATACTCTTCGAAAGCTAAATCCACGTGGTCCAAGTCCACAGCATGATGAAAAACATCTTGCTTATCCATCCGGTTCAGACAACGGTTACGCACAGACACGTAAAGCAAAGAGGCCAAAGTAGAAGGGAAGAAATTCAAGTAAACTTTATTATTCCAAATGGAAAAGAAAAAATCCTGCACGACATCTTCTGCCATGTTCACGTCCCGTAAAAACGTATCAGCCCACACGACCAAGGGTTTATAATAGGCATCAAATAACAACTCCATCCCCTTTTGATTTCCGGAACGAAGTAAATTACATATTTCTTGATTCCTATTTTTCTCAGAATCGTTCACCTTATACATCCTAAAAATTAATGATCACGACTACCAATCACAAAGGTAACGGAATTTTTTATAAATTCGTCCCTCAAATACTCAAACACAAATTTTATAAAAATGAGAAAACTATTCCTACTTCTATCTTTAGGTGTTTTCTTGTTCTCTTGTAAAGAGGCCAAGAAAGAAACGAAGCCAAGCCCCTACCAAGCGCTTGCAGATCAGTATGCTGAATTCCCGTTAACAACGGATTTGAGCCAATTGACCGACAACGAGAAGAAAATGATTCCCATACTTATCGAAGTCGCCGATATAATGGAAAACATTTTCTGGCAAAACGCTTATGGAGATAAGAGTGCATTGATGGCACAATTCGCTCAGGATTCTGCCGCTCTGAAATATCTTTCCATAAACTATGGTCCTTGGGATAGATTAAACGACAACAAACCTTTCATCGACGGCGTGGGAGCAAAACCTCTTGGAGCAAACTTCTACCCGGCTGACATGACGAAAGAAGAATTCGACGCGCTGGATGATCCTCGCAAAACGGACTGGTATAGCGTTATCCGTCGGGATGCAGTCGGAAAGCTTATCGTGCTTTCATTCCACGAAGCTTACCCGGAAGAAGTGGCAAAAGCATCCAAATTACTGGAAGAAGCTGCCGCACTAGCTGAAGACCCGGGATTGAAAAACTACTTGGCATTAAGAGCAAAAGCCCTTCTGGATGATGATTACCTAGCCAGTGATTTAGCATGGATGGACATGCAGAACAACACGTTGGATTTCGTGGTTGGTCCCATCGAGACTTACGAAGATCAACTCTACGGGTATAAAGCTTCTCACTCCGGACAAATCCTCGTGAAAGATAAAGAGTGGAGTAAACGCTTGTCTGAATACGCTCAATACTTGCCCAAATTACAGGAAAATTTACCGGTTCCTGCCAAATACAAAAAGGAAAAAGCAAATGCTAACCCAGACATGAACGCTTACGACGTGATTTATTACGCCGGAGATTGCAATGCCGGAAGTAAAAATATCGCTATCAACCTGCCGAACGACCCGAGAGTACACGCGGCGAAAGGAAGTCGTAAACTACAATTGAAAAACTCCATGCAGGCCAAATTCGAGAAAATGGTTGTGCCGATTTCCAAATTGTTAATTACGCCCGATCAACAAAAACATATTAGTTTTGATGCTTTCTTCGAAAACGTGATGTTCCACGAAGTCGCTCACGGGCTAGGAATTAAATACACGCTGAATGGCAAACAAGACGTTCGTTCCGCCCTGCAAAACTACTACACCTCTATCGAGGAAGGTAAAGCGGACATCCTTGGGTTATTCTGCGTGACCAAACTTGCAGAATGGGGTGTATTGGAAAACAAAGACCTCATGGATAATTACGTGACTTTTATCGCCGGAATCTTCCGTTCCGTTCGTTTCGGTGCTGCCAGCGCCCACGGAAAAGCTAACATGATGCAATTCGCCCATTTCATGGAAAGCGGAGCTATCAGCAAAGATGAAACCACGGGATACTACACCGTAGATTTCGAAAAGATGAAAAAAGACATCGAAGTGATTGCCGGAGAATATATCACGATCGAAGGAGACGGAGACATCCAAAAAGCGACTAAATTGGTTGCAGAAAAGGGTATCGTTCCCCCGACCTTACAGAAAGACTTAGATCGTATCGCGGGAGCTAACATCCCGAAGGATATTTTCTTCAAACAAGGAACCAAAGTTCTAGGGTTATAATCCGGAATGATATTATACAAAATACCCAAGTTCAAAATCAACATGAACTTGGGTATTTTTATTATTTCAAATATTCACGAAAGAAAGATTCTATCTTGTCAAAAGGAATAACATTTGCCTGATTATCGTACAAATCCACGTGGCTTGCACCGGGAATAATCAAAAGTTCCTTGTTGTCACCTTTCAATTTTTTGAATGCATCTTCACTAAAATAGCGAGAATGAGCCTTTTCACCATGAATCATAAGCACGGCATTCCGTATTTCATCGCTGTAAGCCAACAAGGGCATATTAATAAATGAAAGTGACGATGTCTTATTCCAGCCATTATTGGAATTAAGTGAACGTTTGTGGTAACCACGCGGCGTTTTGTAGTAAGCGTAATAATCCTTCACGAACTGCGGGGCATCATCCGGTAATGGATCGACCACTCCCCCGGCTAGTTCATACGTGCCATTCTTGGCATCAAGTGTACGCTGGGCATTGAGTTGCCGACGAAGCTCATACCGTTGGTCGGCATCCATCGCGTCAAAATACCCGTTGGCATTCACGCGACTCATGTCATACATCGTGGAAGTAACCGTAGCTTTAATACGCGTATCCATCGCGGCAGCGTTAAGAGCCATACCACCCCACCCGCAAATACCTAAAATTCCAATACGTTCAGGATCAACATCATCGCGAGTCGAAAGAAAATCAACGGCAGCACTGAAGTCTTCCGTGTTAATGTCCGGCGAGGCCACGTACCGGGGTTGGCCTCCACTTTCACCCGTGTAAGAAGGATCGAAAGCGATCGTCAGAAAACCACGTTCCGCCAGCGTTTGCGCGTAAAGCCCGGACGATTGTTCCTTGACAGCCCCGAAAGGACCGCTCACCGCAATGGCTGCCAATTTCCCCTCCACATTTTGGGGGATATACATATCCGCGGCAAGCGTGATACCGTACCGATTACGGAATGTCACTTTCTCGTGAACTACCTTGCTGCTCTGTGGAAATACCTTATCCCATTCTTTCACTAATTCTAACTTTTCCATATTCTTCTCTTTTACTTGATTTGTACTTGTTTGGCCGCTTACGATTGTTCCGGCAAGGAGCAACATTCCTGTTACTACAATTGTCTTTATACTCATACTATTTCAATTTTAAATGTCATACCCATTACTTCTAATTTTATGATGTAAAGGTATGAGATTCAAGCCGTACAAGTTGTATACAAATTACCGTAAAGATTACCACTTTTACGGTTTCTATTCAGGAACGATTACCCTCAAACATATTAATAGTTAGAAATCACCTTCCGCCAAGAAACGCGGCATATCACGAATTCCATCAAGAAAACGAGAAACGACATCACCACGATAGCTCCCCAGATTCCAAACCACGACAACCGCATAGCCAGCGTATGCGCTCCCCCGACAAGAACCAGCATAAACATCAGTACAATAACCCGCAACATATTCCGCCCGGAATCCATGGAACTTTTCTCTTTCGAGAATGGAAAAAGCATCCCAGAAAACCATAGATAAATGTAACTCACCAACGTACTCACGACCAGAATAAACAACAAGTCCGGAAGAATCACCCAGTCCAGCATCGTAACAAAAATCCCGCAGAGCAACACGTAAACCGGAAGATAATATTTCACGAACAAAGCCTTGAAACACCCGAGGATCAAGGCCCCCGGACGCTCCAACGGCTTGGAACGATAAAGCCAAAGTAAATCCCCCTTATCCGTAATTGACATATTCATCTGGATTCCGATACTAATCATCGCCATCATGTAAAGAGGCATATAATAAGCAATGCCGCCAGCTTCCTCCTGTCGTCCCTGATATAAAAAGAAAACGGCCAAGAACATCGTGTAAATCATCATGGGCAAAACGCCTTGTCTGAACTTCAAATTATCACGGGTCATACGCCATCCCAAGACAAACCCGGTCACCTGCATCGGGTTCCGACCAAACACCCGTGCTAAACCGTAAAGCCATCCCTCCTTTCCCCCCTTACGTTTCTTGCTCACGGGTGAGTACGAATTCAACACCCCCGCTTTTGCCGCAAAATAAGGAGCAAGATAAGCCACCGTGATATAACCAAGCACGACAACAAGCCCTACCCCGATCAACGCCAGCAACAAGGCGGGTCCCGTCGGTTGCTTTACCATCACCGTCAAGGACATAAAATAACAAGGTGGCGTAAAATACATCCAAGTCCCCGGCCGAAACATATCCAATTGAATATTATGAATTAACTGCCCGACCAACTGGTAGCTCAAAGCCACCCCGGCAATCAATACTACCTGAACATAACTCATCACCCGCTGAAACCTCTCCACGGAAATAAAGCGCATCACCCCAAGATAAATAACATTAGCAAAAAGCAACGTGAAAATCGTGTTCAGAAACACGGAAATAATGAAAAAAGCCCCGGACATCACCCCTTTCCAAAAACAGACAATCACCAGTGGGATCACCGACATACAACCGGAAAGAAAAAACATGTACACCAGCATCGACACGAGACGAGCAACCAGTATCGTTTTAGAATTCACGGGCAAACGCTGCAATATATGATTATCGTTCCCGTCAAAAAGAATTCGGGAATATTCCATCATAAAACTCATCATCAACATCAGAAACAGGTACGACTGGAATAACAAAAGCGACACCCCGAAAGCTCCCGACGCTATTCCCGTCAAGAAAAAGATCGGCCCACAGATTCCGAGTAAAATCCCCTGCCTCATCAACGCATTCGATGCGTTTTTCTTGTTCCGTCCACTCCGGTCAATCCGGTTATCCACCGTCAGTTTCACCGTCACGATGGCCAGCATCCGGTCGAAATCAACGCCCATACGGGTAAACACCCCTTGAAAGAGCCGCAGAATTTGTGCCACCACCTTAATCATGACTCCCTGTTTTCAAAAGCGTTTACAATCTGTTCCGCTTTCTCCGACTGCCCCGTGGCTCCTATTAACTTCGTGAACAATCCCTCCAAAGAACTCGTTTCGGCCTCCTCCATCAACTCCCGAACCGAACCGTTAGCGATAATCGTACCTTCATTAATCAAAATCACCCGACTGGCTATTTTCTCCACCACATCCATCAAATGTGAGCAATAAAAGATCGTTTTCCCCTCTTTCGCCAAGCGAGCAATGACCTCCTTCACGATAATCACCGCATTAGCATCCAACCCGTTCAAAGGTTCATCCATGAAAATCACTTCCGGGTTATGCAGCAATCCCGAAATAATATGCACCTTCTGTTTCATCCCCTTCGAGAAATTCACCATTCTCTCGTCCCGGTTCTCCCTCATCTCGAACAACGAGAGCAACTCGTCAGCCTTCCGGTTCACCTCCTTCTGGTCCAGCCCGTACATGGCTCCAATAAACTCCAAATACTCCATCGGGGTCAAATGCTCGTACATCACGGCATTCTCCGGGATATACCCGATCCGTTTCTTTACCTCTATATCATTTTCCCGAACATCATACCCCAACACGTCCACCTTCCCTTCAAAATCCTCCAGTAACCCGCACATAATCTTCACAGTCGTGGACTTCCCCGCCCCGTTACTCCCAAGGTAACCGATCACCTCTCCCGGCCGGATCTCCATATTGATACCCTTCAACACGTGTAAAACCTCTTTCCCCTTGGGAAAACTCTTTTTCAGACCGGTCACCCGGATCACGCAATCATCTGCCATATACTGACGTTATTAATTATTCTCTGAACACATCATGACAAAGATAAAGGATAATTTAAGAAATGAGCATACAAGGACTCAGAAAGAATTAGAAGAGGTAATCGTGGGGAAATAATCTGGTATTAAGTCCGATTTAATACACAAGATGAGAATTAATTCATGATTACATCCGTATCACTACCGTGTAAAACGCTATTAAAACCCTATTAAAACGCTATATATAATAGCGTTTTATAAGTGTTTTAAAAGCTTACTAAAAATTTTATACCCGGAAATGATCCGCTAGTGATACTGATTTATAACTCTATCGTTTTAGTAAAAGTTCGAGAAAACCCGAGATTTAACTATACACGTTGAACACCTTTATCGCTATATTATTAATATTCAAAAGAATAAATTATTTTTATATCAAACTCTCGTTAATTACCTAACATTTGAAGGGATTAAAATGATACCTCTTATGACTTAAACTACTCCTTGATCCTAATATCACAAATAATTCAATCAAAAAAGGGAATGAAGACAAACAAACTGAAAATCAAAATATTGCACTTTAGAAAATCACAAATCGAGTAGGAGGAAAACGAAGTAGCTTTCTTCCTACTTTCGTTTTCCGACCTCTCACACGTCAACCTATACTTGGCTGACTGCCTGTTGGACAAAGCGGTCAACGACTGTAGGAATGCCCAGTGGGCGAGTCTTGCCGTTGTCTTTGGGGATTTCCGCCCGAAAGACGGGCAGCGGAGGGTATTTACCGTCAATTAGCTGTTTCAGCAATTCGTCTTTGTGGAGTTTCAGGTATGGCAACAGTTCGCTCATAACTATCTTATCGACACCCCCAACACCATTGTTGCGAACAACCTGACGATAAACACGGTTCAGATTGTCCAGACGAAGGATGTATTCCAATAAATTGCTGCTGTCTACATACACTTCCACAAGTTTCCCGTCAACTATCCCCATAAAAGTATGCACTCCACCATAGCCTTCGGATTCCGTCTTGGACTTTGGGCGACAGCCCCCAGATTCTCCCGAAGTTTTCTGCACTGATTCTTCCATTTGGTAATTATTACGTTACTACTTGCTTAAATAAAGTTCTGCCCTTCACCAACTGCCGATTTTTTACCCTGCTGGCTACTATGGCGTCTGCTGACTTCTCACTGTTCGTTGTTACTGCCAGGCTCATCGCCAAGCCCGTAAGACCTCCCCAGTTATGGACGTATTCTTTCTATCTTATACCCGCTTGATTTACTTTGAAAGTTCCGAATAGCTATCAAGCTTTGTCTTGTTTTGCAGACTGACTTACTTCCTCAAGCCTTCATATCAAGTTTCTGTGCGTCAGGCCAGATGTTTGCCGCTGACTTCCTTCAGATTCTGACTTACGACGGACACCCTTGTCTTGAGCTGTATGCTTCCCGCTATTAGGGCGCATTAGGGACTTACACCCGTTAGAATACGTTCGTGCTGGGCGAACAAAAAGAGGGAACAAGTCTTTGTTCCTTGTCCCCTCTTAAACCTGCCGAAGTAAAACTCTTCAAGCAAAATAGTCACACAACTTTAAACTAGCTAAATCATTTTTTTACTTACCATCTCCATATCCTTCCCAGCCATACGGATCCGCATTACAACTCAAGATAGACACACATTTATGAATTACGTTTTTGTACACAGTTTGTTTTTTTGTTTGCATATCAATAAAAATAACCGATCCTTTTAATTCTTCACTACTTTTTTCATTGTATGTAGCAACAACCAATAGAGATTGCATGGCCGAACTATTCATACTTACAATTTTACCGCAATCCTCTGGAATTGTCACAAAATCTGCCAAAGTCGGTAATAAAACGGGAGAAGTATAAATCTTGTTTCCCACGGCAAAATACCAATCCTTACCTACTAATAAAGCCTTAGAATCACTATCCACACCAGCTAAGGGCAATACAACGGGAGATCCACATTTGCTCTCACCGGTGGAATATGCATAAGATATTTTTATCAAACTAATCCCATTCGAACTAGCCGTCACGATTGTCGCATCATCCCAAGGAGCCGCATACTCTGCCATCGTACCGATAATCGTATGCCCCTCAAAACTGGGACAATCTGTAATGGCTACAACTTTATCATAAGCATAAGAATCCCCCACGATACCCTCTTCCGGCACATTGGGTTGAGATTGAATTGTATAGTACTTCTGAGAAAGTTTATCAAAAACAAACATATGTGGATAACCAGCCTGACTCCAAACCGGATCACTCCAATAATAGTCTTTGCCATGTTTCGCAGGACGATAGAGCAAACCTTTATTATAACTGATAAACTTCCCCTGGCTTATAAAAAATTGATTCCCTTGCCTATTCAAAGGGGCAAATTCCGGAGCAAAAACATAACCAGACTCCTGATCAACAAAACAACTCGTGTTGACAATATTATTGGGAATAAAAGTCGCATTTTCAGTTATAATAACCGGATTCTCACCTCCTGATGTCACGGAAGTTATCGTCCAGAAATAATCCTTTAAAGCAGAAATATGTCCGAATTTTCCTGCTAACGAGCGAGGCATATCACCCAACTCAACACCACTTATTGAGGTTGTTTGGATAAATTTATCATTTCCATCCATAACAGAAAAATAGGAAATCACAGATGAATGATCCTCTCGTTCTGTTAACAAGTAATACCCCCAATTAAAAGGAGAAACGATATTTACTGCAAAATTTTTATAATATTTCATCCCGTTATCTTTATCAATCACAGTGTAACGACATGTTTTATTTCCGAAACTCATGTCTGAAGGGGTAAGAATACCCAAATCACGTGTATCCGCTATTTTCTTCCCATCCATCTCCCAAAGATATTCGTAATTTTCATTCTCTCCCTGAACGGTATGCTCAAATGTAACGGGTATTTTCAGACTATCGCCCACTATCTTGGTATAAGTGCCATCGATTCCCGTAATTGTCAGCTCATCTACAGGCGTATAATCATAATTTCCTTTATCTTCAGCACAACGACAGAATAAAACCCCTAGCATAATGCATAATAAATATATACTTTTCATAACGATCTTTTATTTATGGAAGTAAAACTCTAGGTTTAGAAGTATCCCCGTCCGGATAAACTTCATTATCAATAAAATATTGTTTCATAATCCGAACAAACATAAACGTTGACGGATACCAGGAAGACATGGCATAGTAAGGCATATTATCCCAGTACAGAGGCTTACCAAGACCCGGGCCGCCTATTGTCTCCACGTTCGGATCGGCTCCCAGATAATAGATTTCCTGCCATTTTACAAATTTCTCCCGACAGAAATCTCCAAAAACTCCTTGCCATTTATTCCACCAATCCGGGGGAGTCAAAATATCGGAAAAAGATATCTTGGCTGTTAATAACTTTTCGTCTCCCAATTGGAAATTCTCGTTCGGGAGAAGCCGGAAGACAATATGACACCATTGTGAACGAATCTTCTCGGAACGAAACACTTTCACATATAAAGTGTCACGTAAACTATCACGTTTAACCGTCAAATTCTCAATACAGCTCTTGTCCCAATCCGCATCCGTAACGTTACTACTGTCAGCTACGACTTCCACCCGGTAAGTCCTTTCTTGCGAATGAGCAAGCCCCACAGTATTGATCGGAATTTTAAACACGTACGAGGTAACAGAAATATCATCCAGCGCAAAAGAGTAAGATAAACTATCCTGTCTCACGGATGTCTCTTTCCCGTATTGATTTAATACGAACGGCATATTAAAATAAATATAATTGTCCGCATTGTCGAAACGATCGATATCTTGATTACACGAGTAAAACATTACGATCACGAAAATACTCGTGCATAGTTTCATTATTTTATTCATATTCTGATTTTTAAATAGTTAGTCATTCGCTTACTTCTCGTTAGGCGAGTACTCGTACTCGGCATCTGGTATCGGAAATACAAAATTTGCATCCAGCGGGGCAATAACAACCCCTTGTTTCACGTAAATCGACGCAAATAATCGTTTATAGAACAAAAACATACATCCTTCCCCGATAAACTCTTTACGCTCGTCCCGCATTAAATATTCACGCAATTCTTCTGCACTTAACGATCCTTCCAGTTTCACCAGATTACGGGTTTCACGCACCGCATTCAAATAGGAAAGAGCTAAATCATTATCCTTCCCGATCTGTGCCTCACAAGCAATATAATAGATTTCAGGCAAACGCATAATAGGTACTTCTGGATCATAGGCTGCCGACAATCCTTGCGCCTCAGGAGCTTTTTTCAATTTTAATATCTCGTAATATTCCCCACCTTCTCGAAGTTTAAACCAATAACGCAAGCGATTGTCCGTACCTGCCCCATCGGGTGTACGTCCATATATCTCATTCAAAAATGTGGTGTACAAATTTGTGGTAATCCCGAATGAAGTTCTTGAGTCTCCACTCTCTCCATCCATATAGAACACAGCATTGGTCATTTCATATAAATTGTTCGTGTAAAGAGAGAATAACATCTCGCAAGAATAATTCAAATCTTTCCAAGAATCTACGGTCGATTCTATGTTCGTTTTGTCAATAAGGGTAATTGCTTTTGTCTCTTCAACCTCATCTATCACCCGTTTTGCATAGATATAAGCCTGATCCTGATTTAATCTTAATTGTTCCAATCGAGCTAATAACCCGAGAACACCATAATAATTCATCCGAGATCCCCGTCTATTAACCACCTCATTATAATCTAACCGGGACGTATTTAAATCCCCTTTTCTACCAATCGTTTTAATCGGATCATCTTTCATCAACTCCAAAGCTTTTGTCAAATCGGTATTTACTTTCGCCAAAATCTCCCTACCCGATTCAAATTTTTGCGCCTCCGTATTTAATTCTGTACGATAAGCGATTGCAGGTTTATCAAGATCTGCCTCGCTTTTTATCACCGGGCCGAACATCCTGAATAATTCCATGTGTGCAAATGCCCGAAGTCCATAAGCTTCACCCTCTATCAATTCCGAGTATTTAATACTACTACGGTTTTTCTCAATAGATGAAATAATCAGATTACATTGAGATATAGCAGAATAAAATCCTTTCCAAATAGCATTGAATTTCGATATCGCATTCGCATCCTTATAATCATACTGAGATAATTTGTAATAAGAGTGTGATGTATTATTAGAGATATCCCAATATTGTGCCAGTAAATCCATCATCCCATAAGACAACTCTTTACCATACATGGATGAACTTGACAATGTATAATACACTCCCCCGAGTGCCGAGTTATATCCTTTTTCAGACGAAAGCATGTCAGTTGCTTCCATTTGCCCCTGTGGAGTCACATCAAGCCAACTGTTACACGAAGTCAGCGAAAGCAAAATGGACAGAATAATATAATATATTTTTGACTTCATAATATAATCATTTATCAATATTAAAATCCGACATTCAAACCGAACACGAAACTACGTTGGAACGGGTAAGACAACCCTCTCTCCTCTTTAATTGTCGATAAGCGGAAAAGATCATTAGCAAAAAAGCTCAAACGTAGCGTGTTCACGCGATATTTTTTCAACCATTCCCTCGGGAAATCATAGGAAAGGGAAAGGCTACTCAATTGAACCGTATTTTCTTTCTGTACAAAACGTGTGGAAATAAACGTAGTGGTGTACTCCTTGATATTTTTATAGAGAGCATGACTTCCTGGGGTCGTCCATCGATCATTTAACACCCGTCGGTCAGCGTTTTCCGCAGGGTTAGCTCCTTCCACGCGCGAGGCAAGGGTTTGGTTATAATAATCTGCCCCAAAACTATACTTGAATACCATATTCAGATTCCAGCCTTTCCAGAATAAATTAGTACCAATATTTCCAAACCACTTCGGCTCCGAATCCCCGCACAGAATCTTGTCATTCGCATCCCATGTATAAGAAAGAGTCCCGTCTCTCTTTACAAAAATCTCCTGACCGGTTACCGGGTCAATTCCCAACGATTTCACAGCCTTGATCGCACTCATGGATTGCCCTTCCTCGTAAACGGCTCCCGGCGTTGTTTTATTCGCATTATTTTGGTCATTAATACCTTTCAATTGATTTGATATTTTTACCAATGTATTCTCGTTATTCGCTCCCTGAAAAAATACCGCCCATTCAAGATCTTTCGAACGATCACGGATAAACACCATATTCAAGTTTAACTCGTAACCAACATTCTTAATTTCACCAAGATTAGCCGTGAAACTATCTGACGAAAATCCCAAGGAAGGAGCAACCGTAATGGACGTCAACATTCCCTTCGTTCGTTTCCGATAATAGTTAAACGTCATCCTAAACCGATCCTGCATCATCCCGAAATCAAGACCGATATTGGACTGACGTTGTGTTTGCCATTTCAAATCCGGATTACCATATCCCATCAATGTCGCAGGAATCAACGTACCATACAAACGATCTACTTGAAACTTGTACATTGTCTTTGCCTGATAAGCCGAAAATTCCTGATTACCCGTGATTCCATAAGAATACCTTACTTTCAACATGTTTATCAGAGAAGTTTTCGACCAAAAGCTCTCGTTATGAATATTCCATCCCCCTCCAAGAGACCAGAAAGAGGCATATTTATTATCCGCACCAAATTGAGAAGAACCATCATACCGTAAAGAACCATCAACGAAAAAGCGATTGTCATAAATGTAGTTCAGATTTCCGAAGAACCCGATCGCACGCGTCACACTCTCGCTACTCGAAGCCCTCGTATCTTCTTTGTATTGAATCGCAAATGAGGGATCTGAATAACGATCATCAGGAAATCCGGTCAACCTATAACCATTAGAACGATTATTAGACGTATTAACTTCCATTCCCAAGCCTAAATAAAAAAGATGCTTTTCTGCAACCAGTTTATTGTAATTAAGCGTCACGTTAGAAGCGACTGAAATGACATTCCCGGTAGACAAACTTAATTCTCCCCGTTTTTCGATCGGAACATATTCCTGAGTCCCTGTTTCTGGATTACGTTGCTCCAATACGTACTGAGATGCAAAAGGTGAAGTATATTTCTCTGTTTCACTATTTGACTTACTGACAGATAATTGTCCTCGCAAGCGAAAACCGTCACCCATGATCCAATCCACACTTAATTGTTCATTAAACTCTTGAGTTTTCGTAAAATCACGACCCGGCAATTCTGCATCATATAATGGATTTGAGTCCCCATTCAACAAAAGAGGAATAAGTTCTCCTTTATCATCACGCACACGCTCGTAAGGATTTAAACGTCCATAAATAGAAAAATCACCATAAGGAGAATTATAAGCTTTCGTGTAAGCGTAAGAAACATAATTTTTTATTGTCACTTTATCTTTTATCCGGTATATCAACGAAAAACCTAAGCCCATTCGATCTCGTCCAGATTCCTTCATAACACCTTTTTGTTGATTATATGAAGCATCAATACCATAACGTACATTTTCTACACCACCTTCCACATACAATGAATGTGCATGAGAGAAAGAATTCTCAACGGGCTGAGAAAGCCAGTAAGTATCCACACCTTCAAGAATATTTTTATATCGACTGTAATAATCCACATCCTTTTCATAATTTTCATTCAAATCTCCAGTATGATCGTATAAACCAGCCAAGCGCTCATACTCCAATTTCTCTTTTGCATCCATCAAATCATATCCCGTTAAGTCAGCAAATGCAATTGTCGGTTTAAAATCGTAAGTCACCCGTAACTGTCCGGCTTTAGGAGCTACAGTTTCGATAACCACTACCCCGTTAGCAGCCCGGGAACCATACAAAATTGTGGCGGAAGCATCTTTCAATAAGGTTATCGTCTCGATCCGGTTCACGTCCATATCGAATATTTTCTCGGCAGAAACTTCAAACCCATCCAGAATAAACAAGGGAGAAGTCGAACCATTCTGAAAGCTTCCCTTTCCTCGAATCGTGAAATCCGGTAATTTGTTTGGATTCGAACCATTGACATTGTCTTCATTGATTTTAAACCCGGCATCAATCGTGCTGATTGTGGTAAAAATGTTACCTGTAGAAAGTTTTTGCAAATCTTCTTTTTTTATTGTCGTTACAGTACCCGCATATCCCTCTTTTTTCCGTTCGAAGAAACCCGTAACCACCACATCTTCCATAGCCACCACATCCTCCTCAAGAACAACCGTAACCGAATCTGCAACCCCAAGTTGCACTTCCTTTGATTTATACCCTACAAAGGAAACAAGCAATGTTTTCATGTCTTCCGGAACTTTTAGCGTAAATTTACCATCCGTATTTGTAACGGTTCCGATAGTAGTTCCTTTAATGATCACTGTCGCCCCTGGTAAGGGATCTTGTTTCTGATCCATCACAGTTCCTCGTATGTTACGAATCACTTTTTGCTGTGGTAAAACATCTTTTTGCCCGACTCGTTTACTGATAACAATCGTGTTTTCATTTATTTGATAAGAAAAACCCGTATTTCTTAAACAAAAGGAAAGCACTTCGTCCACAGTAGCGTCCTTAAAACTTACCGATTTCAATTTAATCTTGTTTAATTGATCAGAACGATATAAAACGGCATATTCCGTTTGAGTGTCAATATATTTTAATACATCAACCAATAATATATCATTCAGTACGATATCCAATCTTTTTTGCCCATAAATACTTGCACAAAGTATTGTGTGAGTACATACCAGACAACATGTTAATAGAAAAACAACCACTCTTTTCCGAGCGCTCGTCCTAAGTCGTTCGTAATTTTTTTCCATAAATTCAATATTAGATTAACTCATTAATAGAACGTTTATTATTTAGTTTTTACATATGAGCATAAATCACTATAAAAAAGTACATAATTGATTTTTCATTTTTACATCTTCATATTTTTCTTATTTAAACATTTGAAAATAAGAAGTTTCATACTGTAATATCCATTTTTATTGTTTTATTCAAGTTAGATTTATCGGCTCATTTTAAAAACGAAATAATAAACGTTCGTTTATTGATTTTTACAATCACTTGATTCCTAGTCATTCACCTTATATATCATGATACTACGATCAGCTTGAAGCGAATAAGTTATTTCATTAGTTAATTTCAACATATCCAATACTTTAAGCACATTTTCGTATTTTCGTATTTCTCCAGAGAAACGATAATCATACAAATCAGGGGTATTACAAACGATTGTAATATCATACCAACGAGATAATTTAGCAATGATAGACCTGAAAGATTCTTGTTCGAAAAAAAATATCCCGTCTTTCCAAGCTATCGAAACTCGAAGATCAACCTCACACGTTTTATATTCCTGAGTTTTCAAATCTATACAGAATTGAATTCGGGGAGTCAATTGACTTATCAAGAATTCGTTTTTCTCAATATTCACGCCTCCTTCCACCAAAGTAACTTTACACTCCGGTTCGTTACCATAAGCCATGACATTGAAAGCCGTTCCCGTCGCCCGGATATCAATACCACATGCCTTCACGTAAAAAGGCCTAGTCGTATCATGGGCCACTTCGAAATACGCCTCCCCTTCTAAAATAACCTCCCGCTTGTTACCGGGAAATCGAACCGGAAATATCAATTTCGAATCAGAATTCATCCATACTTTTGTCCCATCAGCCAACGTGATTTGGTATTCCCCACCCCGGGGAATAAACAATGTATTATATCGAATCACAGAATCCAAAGGTATACTCCCCTCATCTTGATAAGAAACCTCCCCTATTTGAGTGTTCCGGATCACGATTCCATCCTCTTCTTTCAATAAAAGTTGTTTATCCAAAAATATCTCATTCCCATTATCTAGCTTCAAAAAAGCTTTTTTTCCTCCCGCTTCTATCCCGGATTGTACAACAACCGGGAATTCTACAGGCTTATCAACTAAAAACCAAATTACCGGAACACTCGCCATAACGATCAACACTACCGCAGCATAACGTAACAATTGTAATCTCCTGTTTCTATCACGCTGTCGCCGCCAAACAATGAAATCTTCCCACGTGTGTCGTTTATTGATTTCTTCTTTTAAAACAGCTTTTTGGGCAAAGAAATGAGGATCATTTAGATCTTTCATTACTTTCTCGCTCGACTTATATGTTTCTCGCCAAATCTTAATCTCCGAATCCGTATCTATATCGGATGGCTCTAGTATATGTTTGCCAAGTCTTCGTGCGATTCTTATCCATGATTGAATATCCAATTTCATATCAAATATTTTAATCCTTTTAAGTATAAAACACTTCAGAAAGAAAACAGAATGACAGTCGCACGTATTTTAAAAAAAAATATTTTATTACTTAAAAAACTATTTAAATTTCATCCAAATTTAGGGTTTTCATGAATAGCCTTTGAAATAAATTCTACTTCGGCTATCTTTACTCAATCGTTACTCTAAGACACCGTGGGAATACAGACACAACACGAACGGAACATGTACCCTCATCGCCGTTTATGTTCCGTTCGTGTTGTGTACCTGTTACGTTCTTGGTCAAGGGAAAGAATAGTGTATTGTCCTGAAAAAAGTTTACAGTAAACTTAGTAAACCAATGTCAGAATTAAATTTTCCCCCTGTTCGTCGTCGTTATTACGCCGTGAAGACGAAATTATCAGCGGTACGAGATCGAATAATCAATGAAATGGGTTACGCGGAAGTTCTAGCCAAGTACGAGGTCAAACCCTCGACTTTTCACGTTTGGCTACACAAGTATAAATCTCGCGTTTTATCGGAAGAACAACACAAACGTTTATCTTCGCGTAATTACAAAATGTTATACCCGATGACCGATCAAGAACGCGCCGAGCTGGAGTCTTTACGTCAGGAAGTAGAGAAACAGAAAATACTAGTGGAAGCTTACGAGTTAATGCTAGAGTTAGCCAGGGAACGCCTGCATGTTGATGTAAAAAAAAACTACGAGGAGATGCTATTAGCGGGATTGTCGAGAGACAAAAAGAGCGGGGAGGTAAAGCCGTGACGGAACACCTTTGCAATTCCCTTGGCTACAGCAAGCAGGCTTATTACAAGAGCCTCCGTGCCGATCGTGGAGGCGAGGAACGCGAGCGTTACGTTCTTTCCATCGTCCAGGATATTCGCCGTGACATGCCTAACCTCGGGGTTAATAAATTGTGGAACATGCTGGGGTCTAACGGGCTTCCCGTCGGTCGGGATTGGCTTTATCGTTTACTTCACCTTCACGATTTAATGATAAAACAGAAGAAGTACCGGGTCATCACGACGGATTCCCGGGCGTGGCATCGCCAGTACCCGAACCTGGTGAAAGGGCTTCGAGTTACCCGCCCCAACCAGGTATGGGTCAGTGATATCACGTACCTGTCAACGAGTGCCGGTTTCGTGTATCTCTCGCTGGTAACCGACGCTTATTCCCGGCGGATCACGGGGTGGGAAGTTCACCCCACCCTGGACTCGTCCGGTCCCGTGAAGGCGTTGTGCCGGGCGTTGGCAACGCTACCTCCCAACTTTAGCGATAAGCTTGTTCATCACTCGGATCGGGGTGGGCAATACTGCTCCTCGCTGTACACCGGGATATTGAAAGAACACGGTATTCAAGTCAGCGTGACACAAGATGGCTCCCCTTACGATAACGGTATCGCCGAGAGAGTGAACGGGATTTTGAAACGGGAATGGTTAAACGATATGGTCTTGAGAGATATTGACCAGGCGAGAATGCAAGTGGAGAGAATCATCGGGATATACAACACCAGAAGACCACACATGGCTATCGGGTTGAAAGTTCCGGACCAGGCACACCGCGATAAAAAAGAGTTATTCGCCAGGGTCATGTATTGACGCCAAGTGTTATTGGCATCCCGGGAATTCCCGGGATGCCAATAAAAAAGTAAAACTATTACAGGAATTACAGTTTTTTGAAGTAAACTTGTAACAGAAAATAGAATTGAAAATGCTTTATACAATTTATTGAATGTCAAATCTAGTAAACCAATTTTAGGAAACTACATAGCCCACCTTCAGACTAGGGACAGCTTACTCTAGACGATATCAATTTCATATTGCAATATAATTAACCGGGAATCAAAATAATAAGAAAAATACCAAAGACCGCAAATGTCCCAAATTCTGGCGAAGTACAATATAACTTCTGGCCTTGTGGGTTTTAACCGTGTTCACAGAAACGCCTAATTCTTCTGCAATTTCCTCGTTTGAATAGCCATCTAAAGAGCGTAACAAGATTTTCCGACTTGTTTCAGAGAGTTTATTGATCTCCTTAAGCACGATATCAGCCACTTCTTCCTTGATCACGTTCTCCATAAAATAATCCTCGGACTCCCAATCTTCCGGTAAAGATTCGTAATATTTCCTCCGGATATCTCTATGTCGCAACTGATTCAGACAACCATTACGAATACTTTTGTACAGGTAAGCCTTTGAAGATACTTCATCTTTAAAATTATTTTCCTGTTTCCAATACTTAATAAATGCCTCTTGAACTATATCCTTACATACCTCCTCATCTGCTATATACTTTAAAGCAAATTGCAGATACAACGGAAAATTTTCTGTGAAGAAATCTTTCTGTTTTCTCTCCGTAGAGAACTTTCTTGTATAAATCGCCTTTTCGCTCACCCGGCAAAAATAACAACTATTAATTAACCTACAAAAATATTCAGAAACTAACAATCCCTCATAGTTGAAAACTACAAGGGATTTCTGCTTTTTGTTGCCCCACTAGGAGAATTATTTTCTTATATCATGCTAATATTCAATAAGTTACAATAATAAAAAAATGGAATGATACCACTAATGATACCTAGTAAATCCTATGTAATATATTAATAATCAATATATTACACAGACAAACAATCTGCTTTTTCTTCATCATTTCACAGATTCTTAATAGAATACACCCTGTTTGTTGCACTTAGTTGTTAATATATATACAATCTATCTGCAACACAATTCAGATTAAAAATTCACAAGGATGATCTTCAAGATGAATTAAAATACCCTTTTTTTATCTTCATATTCTTGTTTATTTTTTTTCAAACTATTCTTTATCATTCATACTACCAAAATGGCTGTAATGACTTAAAAAAGGCCTTATTCCCCATATCATAACAGACAAACCTAATATCAATTTCAAATCATTACTTTATAATTTGAAAGGAAACACCAGCCAAAGCTGATGCCTCCTCTCTACTAAAGGATATGGAGTAACTTAAATATTTTTTGACTTCCTGATTCCTAGGAGAATACAATAATCTTGATTCAAAAAATACCTATTAACACCAAGTTTCAATATGTGATGTTTGTTTTATATTGTTGATAGGGGGGATGAAAGGTATCCTATGAATAGGAGGGGGAGTGTTTATGTTATACTCCCCTCTTATAAAGAAATTTATTAATGTTTTACCTTTTCATTATTAGTGGCTCTGTGGTATAACAAATAAAACTTGTTAATGCTAGCATCTTTCACTACTTCAATTTTTGCTTGTTTATCTCCACACCATTCAGAGTAAACCTTTCTAGTGGCATCTTTATAATTCATGTTTTTGACTTCATCCATGTAGAATTCATTTTTAACAAGATGCCCAGCTTTTTGATCTCCTACATAGTACTTGATATGATTTGAAAAAATTAAAGGAGATTCATTGAAAGAGAACTTTTGTGTACTTACTTTTTGCTTTGCTCTTATACTCCTTTGGCTATTGTAATCTGGGTATAGTAGTAAATCACAATTCCTATAAAGGGAAGGATTAATCACAAATCCCCTGACTGCTTTTGTTGAATGAGGTGGGATACTAATTACTTTTTGTTCTGCAACCTCAACTCCCACACTTTTACTTGCTGAAAAGGAATAGCTTGTTCCTTGACTACTGCTTGATTGTGATGATCTGCCCTTATGACTTGTCTTGTATGGCTGCCCTATGAATCCTATTGGATAAGTAGTAGAAGAAGAGTATTCACCTCTTGACTGGCTATTCATGAACATTGAAGTTATAGAAGAACCAAAGCTTTGTTGTTCTATAAATGTCCTGTCTTGATAATAGTCATTAGCATACCCATTTTTGATAAAAAAACATTCTGACAAATCAATTTTAATCATCTGATCTGTTTTGTTATGAAATTCAAAACCAGAATATCCCCCTTCACACCAAAAGTTGTAGCTAATCTTACAATTGGCATCTTCATAAACCAATCTATCATCTTTGATAGATATATCCTCTTTGCCTTGAATTTGTACTAATTGTAGGTAGTTGTTGCATGAACAAAGAAGAACCATTAAAATAATTGGAATAATTGTTTTCATTATGATAAAATTTAAATATGATATTATTGCTTTACTTTGTATTCTGCCCCATAATAAGGAATACTCCACTCAACATCAATGGATCTAAACCCTTCCCATACCCAAATTGTTTGTATTGGATTATCTAAACAAATGAAAGAATATAATTTTGTATTATCACTAAGATCTAATTCTGTCAATTTATTGAATTTGCAATTCAATTCTTTTAATTCATAGCAATCTTCTACATTTAATGTAGTTAGTTGATTATTGGAGCAATTAATATCTTTTAGTTTGTCCAAGCCTTTGAAGGTTATGTTACTGAATTGATTCCAAGAACAATCAACTTCTTTGAGTTTATCATTATTTTTTAAATCTATATTTTTGAGTTGATTATAAGAACAATTTAAAGATTCCAATAAAGGAAAATTTTTCAAATTTAACTCTTCTAATGGTCCCATTGAACAATCTAGTTTTGTGAGTGCTGGACAATCTAGATTAAGAGACTGAAGTTGATGTACACTGCAATCCAATGTTTCAAGTTTGGGACAATTTTCAATTTCAAGATTTGTTACTTTTTGTAGCTCAAGTAGTATAGTAGTTAATTTGGGGCAATTTTCAAATTTTACAACTTTGGGAACAGTAAGTGAATTGTCAGTTGTACCATCTAGAGTGATATTGTTATGTATTAAATCTGGACAATCTTTAAAATGAATTGAACTGTAATTATAGTGAATATTGAAAACTTTCATGTTTCTTGCTTTTACAACAATATTGTACCTCCCTGCTGTTGTATATGTGTGCTCATATATATTTTCTGAGCTACTGCCATCTCCCCATTGGGTATGGATATAAAGATCTGCTGTTGAATTTGATAATTTAATTGTCATGGGAGGTTTAGTAACATCAAAAGCTATCTCAACAGTACTCCATGTTCCATCTTCATAATCATTATCATCTTTTGAACATGAGATGAATAACATTGTGGCAATAGCCATAAATAGAATTGAATACTTCTTCATAATTTTACTTGCAATTATTGATTACATAATTTAATTTCCTTTTGCAACATTCCCATATAGGAGTATTTGCATCTGATTCTTCCAATTTTTGCCTGTAATTTTCTAGCACCTTTTTCATTTGTTTTCCAAATTTTGTAGCATTAATAGTTTTAGTTGAACTGTCAAATAAAGGTGCTGTTTCACTTCTTGTGACCTTCCAACCATGTAAAGTTTCTCCTTGATGTAATATACCACACCTCACATTTTTATAAAATTTATTTCCAAGATTCTTTAGTTCAGAAAAATACTTATCTTCTTCTTCAAAAAAATCTCCAAATAATTTATTCCCTTTGCCATTGCTGTTTTTTAAACCTTCTTTGAATGATTGAATTGCCTCTATTAAAAGGCAGTAATTGGCAAGCATGGAAAAACCATTTTTAAAGTAATTTTTATATTCACAGCAATCAAATTGGAATGGTTTCAAATACCTAGAGTATAATCTATAATAAATGAATTTAGATAGATGCTCTTTATTGACATTGATGTTTTGTAACCACCCCTCAATTTCACTAATACTAGTTTTGATTTTTTGATTGGAATCATCATAATAAATTGCTAGATATGTTTCATCTTCCATTTAATTTGAATATATGTACCTCCAATTCCCCAAAGGTCATTATACAAAGAAAGCATGGGAATTGAGATTATCCACTTTAGAAGGTTCTGGTAAACCCAAGGTACAGATAATAACATCCCATGCTTGACCTTATATATATTGATTATATATATGGCAAGTTGAGCATTTGTCACTATCCCTGCACCTTTCTAAAATTTACCAGATTCTCTAAAGTCAGGATAAGCTAATGCTTTCTACATTTCAATATGTTTGCTAGACATGATCTCTCACTCCAGCAATACAAAAGTAAATATATTCAGCATTATAAACAAATGCCCTCATGGGATGTTGTATTACAAAAATAAATCTAATTCACATTAAAGAGTAAAATATCTTCTCTTTTTCTTAAGATGGTGTACAGGTCTAATTCTATATAAAGGTAAAAATTAGAACTGTACCATCATAGGGTGGAGAAGATTTGAATGCTTGTTGCACTTAGTTTAGTATATTATATACATCTATGTGCAACATTGTCCCACTTGTTTTCATTTTTATATATAATAATCATTTAAAAATATCTGGGACAATTCCTCCACTTCTTCCAAAATTACATGATTAAAATAAGGCTAATTAGGCTTTATATTGCCATTTTTATGAATGATGAAGAGAGTCCTATGAAAAGGAGGAGAAAGTGGCTTAAATCAAGGATTTGAGGCCTTATTTGCCATGTTTTAACACTCTTTAATGAATTGGCAAGACAATCTCATCCAGATTCAAAAATGGTGAAGAATAATCATCCCTGCTAGGATTCATCACATCTATCCTGTCTTCAATTCCATAGCTATAATAACTTTCTTCTGAAATGATCAGGTGATCAGTTAATTCTATTCCTAGGATGGATGCAACTTGATAAACTCTTTTGGTGATCTTGTCATCCTGCAGGCTTGGTTTAAGATTGCCAGAGGGATGATTGTGAACTAGAATTATCCTGCTTGCATTAGCAAGAATTGCAGCTTGAAATATGATCCTAAGATCAACCACAGTGTTACTAATCCCACCTTTACTTACTAGAGCCACACCCAATACCTTTAGTGCTTGATCTAGTAACACCATATACATCTCTTCATGGTGTTCTATCCTATCTTCTAGGAGACTTCTGGCTAGTGAATACACATCTTTCTCATCTGAAATCTTTATCCTGTCTGCTGGTTTTATGTGGCACTTGTAAGACAGTTCAACTTCTGCCACATTTAGTAATTTTTCTAGTGTTTCCATGTTTCAGCTATATTTAAATTTTGTAACCAAAACATGGAAAATGATGTTTGTTTTTTATTGAGATTATATAGTTTATATAAATATATACTTTAATTATTATATTCAAATTTATTCTATATCAAAATATCTATATGTTTCATTTGTACTTATTCTTTTAATAGGATTAGGATATTTATCATTACCTACATTAAGTACTTTATATCCTCTACCTTTTTTAGTTGTAAAGAATGATTTAAATAATTTAGTTAATACATTTTCATTATCCACTTTTCTATGCAAGCATTCTTCAACCTTCTCACCTACAAATGCTTTTATATCATTAGTTGAATAATAAGTTTCAGATACAGGAAATCTTGTTAATAATGCAGCTTTAAAAAGATTAGTATCTTCCAATGCCTTAAATATAACCCCATTTTTATAATTTCTATATTCTCTTGACTCTGGATCTTTACCAAGGAAAGATAACAACTCATTTATTTCCACATATTCATAAAGATCTATCACCCAATCATAATATCTTTCAATATCCTTTTGTCCCTTCTCTCTCTTCAACTGCTCAATTTCTTCCTTTGTCAATCTATCTTCATTGCTAAGTATCAATATTTTTTCCTTAGCAACTTCCATTAATTCATGTTTTCTCTCCTTTTTATCACCCTGTACTATTCTTCTGCATCTCTCCTGCTCTTCTGTAAATTCAAGGTATATTGTATCACCAATTCCTACTCCACACTCTTCCTCTAACTTACCCTTTTTATAATACAAATTATTCAGCAAATCAAACATCTCCACAAGTGCATCTATATTAAAATAGGATATTTTATAGTTTTTATCTATATCTATTCTAGTCAAACTTACTTCTAAACTTCCCATTGTTTCTGTTGCATAGCTTTGGATTGCAGGTTTAACCTTATCAAACAAACTCTTAAATTCATCCTTCATTTCCCCTTCTTCCTCAATAAAACCATTCATTGTACTATAAAGTTGCATGATCTTGTCTGCCTTCTTTAATAGCCTACTCCTGTATTCATCCATTTTAAGATTTCCAAACTTGTATTTGCTGGAATCTTTAGTGGAATAGTAAATAGTTTCAGTTATCACCCCTTCTTTATGTCTGCATCTACCTCTTATCTGGGTTAACCTATCAAGGGATAATAAAGTATAAGGAACATCAGCATTTACAACTGAAACTAGCTGAAATCCCTCATTTATGTCAACTCCAACAAAGTAAACACAAGTCATGAAAGTAATATCCTTTTCCAACTTCTTATCTACTAGTTCCACATAATAATCTTTCACTTTACCTTTACTCTCTTCACTACATAATACACCACATCTACTCCTTAATTCTTCTGGCAATAAGAGTATGATTTCATTTATATCTGTTATTGAATTATAGGCAATTACTATTTTTTCTCCATCACCATGTCTTTCTTGAATATACCCTGCCACTATCAAATTAGGATTATTAGTATGAATTACTTGATAGGGGGTTTGTCTCTCTTCTTTATCATTATACTTGGCAACCAACATTGGTTCTTCTTGCACCTGATCATGAGTAAAATCTTTGATTGTTGCAGAAACTAAAGCCCTATTAGATGGAGGAAATTTAAAATAATAATCAATAACATCTTCTAATTTTGGCCTGTATGTGGCATCAGATTGAATCATGTCCACTTCATCCACTAAAAGAAAATAAGATTCAAGAGATTTCTTTTTTGTTGCAATTACTTCATATACTTTATGCAAACTATCTGCAACAACTAAAAATTTCTTGTACACATCCTCTCCATCTGATATTTTCTGATTAATCTCATCAATATAATCCTCAATATCTTTTGGGGAAGTACTAGAAGTAATATCACCAATAGGACTACCAACATATTGTAATAAACCATCTGGTCTTGACTTTGATTTTGAATATGCTAGTGACTTATTAGGGCAAACAATTATGGAATTTCTTTTAGCCTCAATTTCTAGAGTTGTAGCTCCTACTCCTGTTCTATTCTTGTTTAAGATACCAAAAGGAATACTATCCAACACATCTCCCAGATACTTCTTCCCCTCCATGTTAAACTCTATAACTTTAATTTTATTTTCATCATCTTCTAACCTCTTCACTCTAGTAACTAGCTCAAAATCTTTTTTAATTTTAGCTCCATTAAATTTCAAAATCTTATATTCCTCTTTATTTGCTGGATTAACCTCCTGTATAACATGGTAAGGAGATTCATCTATATTGCTAATCCATTCTGGTTTAGTTACTCACCCTAGGTAAAACATAAGAATCATCACTATCCAATTCACCATATTTTTTAATAATTTCTATGGCCTTGGGTAACAATGGCACTTCAAAATCTTTACCTGTTTTTCCCCTCTTCATACTTATCCAAAGTTCCTTATCAAATCCTTTGATAATATGCTTTTTTTTCAATGAAAATGCCTCATGGTATGCCAATCCTGTATAAACACTAAACAAATATAGATCTCTCACCCTAGCCAATCTATCTTGTGCAAATTGATAATTTTCCAACAAATCAAGTTCTTCCTCTGTCAAGAAAACTAGTTCTTTCTCTGTTTTCAATGGCTTATACTCAACAAATGGATCAACTTTCATGTAATCACATTTAATTCCATATTGGATGATCTGTTTTACCCTCTGCAAGACCTTATTCACTGTAATAGGAGCCAATCCTTTCTCTAACAATAAATACTCTTCAAACCCCAAAACAAAAGAAGAATCTATTTTGAGTAATGGAATATCTTCCTGTTTGTACTTCCATTTGATATATTCTTGGGTCTGTTCCATTATGTGCCTAAATTTCCAAAGAGTATATTTTGCAAATTTTATTCCCTCCATTTTAGATGCAACTTCATATCTTTTCTGGAATAATTGAATGAAAAAATGAGTTGAAGTGTCCTTGCCTGTATAAAGATTATAAACCATCTCAACAATATCATCAACTTCTTCCAATATCAATTTATCCTCTATATCAGTCAATTTCTTAACAATCATGTTTAAATGATTATTTATTCTCTCTGATCCAAAATATCTTGGCTTGGCTCTTTGCTTTACATTATCCCAATCCCTCTCTAAAATGCTCATCCCTGTTGTAAATTGTTTTATAACAACATCTGATTTTAGCCTACAATAAATAGGTGCTTGACCTTTAGAATTTCCTCTGGATTTCCACCTAAAAAATGATATATTTATTCTTTTTATCATAATGATATTTTATAAAATACTGATAATTAGAATACTAATATGATACTGAAAATTATTGTCCAAAACAACAAATGATACCTAAAATGATACTAGAACTACATCAAATTATCCCTTAATCCTAATATCACAGATCATTCAGACAAAATAGAAAAGAGAAGTAACAGCACTGATAATCAACAAATTTCATTAAAAAAACAAACCCTCACAGTTTTCCAACTATAAGGGTTTTCTTCATGTTGTTGCCCCACTAGGATTCGAACCCAGACAGACAGAACCAGAATCTGTAGTGCTACCATTACACAATAGGGCAATTGTTTTATTGCGGTGCAAAGATAGTAGTTTTTTGGGATTTCAAAAAACTACTATCTATTTTTTCATGCTACTTCAATATTTTTTGATACTCTTCATTGTTCGACAAAACCTCCAGCGCCTTAGCTATATCCTTGTCATTACGGATATGATACTCTATCACACCCTCTTGCATGTAATAACGTTCCATCAACTGGTCGGACAATATATCGGAAATCTCTTTCTTGAAAACATCCAAATCCCGATCAATAGAGTGTCCGAGACTATTCTTCAATTGCTCTACCTGACTGGACACCTGATCATAGTATTTCTCGTCTTGAGTTGCCTTTACCAATCTTTCCAGAACAAGCTGGGAGGCTGTCTCGTATTCAAATTCACGCTTTTTCAAGTATTCCTTGAACTCGTTGAACAATTCATCCGACAAAACAAATTCAGAAGGAGCTGCAATCGTGGGATGAGTTGCCGCATATTCATTAACAAAATCAAAGATCATATCCTGCAACACCAGTTCTTGGGTTACTTTAGCGTATTTCTCCGGTTCAATCTTCACGTCCGGCGTGATACCACCACCGTCATACACCGTTCTCCCAGCTTTCGTTTTAAAGGGTTTCATTAAAGAATCGGGAATCGTACCCACGCTACCATCCGGATTACGGTGGGAATAATCTACCGCTTGAATACAGCGTCCGCTAGGAATATAATATTTCGCCGTGGTTACCTTTAATTTCGTGTTATAGACCAGATCACGGGTAGTCTGCACCAATCCCTTGCCGAATGAACGTTCACCAATTACAACCGCCCGATCGTAATCCTGCAATGAACCGGAAAGAATCTCCGAGGCTGAGGCAGATGCCCGATCGATCAGCACGGCCAGTTTCATATCCGGCAACAAGGGATTTCTCGTCGTGCGATATTCCTTATCCCATTGTTTCATCTTTCCTTTCGTGCTTACAATCAAGAAACCTTTAGGCAGGAAGAAATTGGCAATCTCCACTGCCTGATCCAGCAATCCACCCCCGTTACCCCGAAGATCGAGAACAAGGGACTGCGCTCCCCGGTTTTTCAAATCCATGATCGCACTTCTCACGTCGTCGGCAGCCTTATCCGTGAAACCGGTAAAATAGATGTACCCAATCTCGTTATTCAGCATCCCGTAGTAAGGAACACTGGGAACCTGTACGACTTCCCGAAGAACCCGCTTCTCCAAAGGCTTTTCTTCCCCGACACGTTGCAATTTAAGCACCACCTCTTTACCGGGTTGTCCTTTCAGACGGGAACTCACGTACTCGACATTCTTTCCCTTCATATTTTCCCCGTCAACAGCCAGAATCAAATCACCCGGAAGTAACCCGGCCTTGTAAGAAGGAGACCCCTTGTAGGGTTCGCGGATCACCACGTAATCATCCTTCATACCGATCACGGAACCGATCCCGGCGTATTCGCCCGTCGTCATCATCTTGAACTCGTCCAACTTAGTTTCCGGGTAATAAACCGTGTAGGGGTCCAGTTTCTTCAACATGGCGTCAATCCCGTCCTGCACCATTTTCTCCGGCTGCACGTCATCCACGTAAAAAAGATTCACGTCCCGGAAAAGCGTGGCAAAAATATCCAATCCCTTACTAATCTGGAATCTTTTATCGTCTTCCTTCAAGCCAAGCATCCCGAAAGCCAGTAACAAGACTCCCGAAATGAAGATAATTACACGTGTATTTTTTCTCATAATCTTATTTTAATAACAATCTAGCGAAAATAGTATATATCCAACAAAATAACAAATTTCACGGCACCGGATCGTAGCCCGAACCTCCCCATGGATGGCAAGAACATATCCGTTTTATCGCAAGGAATAATCCTTTTACCGGACCGTGTTTCCGTAACGCCTCCACCGCATATTGTGAACAGGTCGGGGTATAGCGGCAACTCGGGGGTGTCCAAGGGGAAATGCATAACTGATAAAATTTAATGGGTATCAGCAATATCCCCACCACTATCTTTTTCAATATAGCTCCTAATTTTTTTAATAGCACCGGTTATCGCTTTTTCGATTTTACCATATTCAAAAATTTCGTCATGCAAATATATGAACAATATATCCATCGTTTTATCCTCCGGGATAGAAGAGTACAATGTATTTTTATTCAGACGGTAGGTCTCCCGAATCAAACGTTTTACCCGGTTACGTTTCACGGCTCGCTTGAAACGCCTTTTAGAAACGCTCACGGCTATCCGGGCCGGGAAATCTTTCTCTTCCCTCGGGTATAACCGGATTACCACTCGTAACGGATAAGACACGAAACTATAGCCCGAGGACAGAAGTTCCTCGAATCCCCCCTTCCGGCATAGCCGTTCTTCCTTGCAAAACGTGTATTTTATCGTTTCATCCATATACGAGTGCAAACATACAAAAAATGGACATCGTTTGATGTCCATTTTCCTATTTTGATTTATTTTCTTTGTTGTAAGCCTTAATGAACTGTTCCAGCGCCATGGTCATCGAAGGGGCTTTTTCCGTGGGAGCTTTTATATCAAGCCTCAACCCGGCCTCCTCAACCGCCTCGGCTGTCGCCTCCCCGAAGGCCGCGATAATTGTCGAACCCTGCTCAAAATTCGGGTAGTTGTGGAACAATGACTTGATACCGGCCGGAGTGTAGAACGCCAAGATATCATACTCTTTCAAATCCGGAATTTCAGAGGCTACATCACTGGACACGGTTTTATAGAATACGGATTTCGTGTACTTCAGGTGTAGTTCATCCATCAAAGCGGGGATATTTTCTTTATGCACGTCGGAAACCGGAACTAGGAAGTTTTCGGTCTTGTGCTTTAACAGAATTTTCGTCATATCCTCGACTTTCTTGTCCCCGTAGAAAATTTTTCTCTTACGGTACACGATATATTTCTGAAGATAGAAAGCAATAGCCTCTGATATACAGAAATACTTCATCGTGTCGGGAACGGTTACCCTCATTTCGGTACAGATCCGGAAGAAATGGTCGATAGCCGTACGACTGGTGAAAACGATCCCGGTAAAATCAAGAATATTTATCCTTTCTTGACGAAATTCTTTTGCCGTGACACCTTCTACCTTTATAAATGATTTGAATTCTAATTTCAATCCAAATTCTTCTGCCAAATCAAAATACGGAGATTTCTCGGTTGTCGGCTTTGGCTGCGAAACTAGTATCTTCTTTATTTTCAACTTCTTCTGTTTTAAAATTACACTAACTTCTCTAACTTATTCCAATAGCTTGTACAAGACAAGAATCGGCAATATTTCAAGCCCACAAAGGTACAAAATCATATACAAAATTGAAACTCTATATCCATATAATATTTTAATCAATCTTATAAATCTGAAAACCAGAATAATGATACCAATTCCTGAAATGACATATAATAACATATTTATTGCCGAAGTTTGCACGTAAAACAAGGCCAGCACGAACGGGGATATGGATAATCCCAACACGATCGCGCTTGTGCGCAAATTCAAGATGATCTCCGATGCACAATGCCTTCTATTAAATGCCCACCCGAAAAGCCGCACAAGTCCCAAGACTAAAAAATAGTAACCGAAGATGATCAGAAAATAGATTAAGGCATTAAAGAATACAAAGGGAGGATCGATCAAAAAAGCCATCAACATGGACAAGATCGAGAAGGAAAGGCAAACCGACAAGAAAACGAAGAAATAGTTTGGCATCCCGCCTTCCGATTGCAAGCTAGCTCCTCTTTTCCGGTTGAAAAAATAGGTGTACACCGTTGGGAGAAAACCTCTTCCTCGCAGGCGCAACAAAGCGATAAAAACGAGATACACGACCGTGTAAATCAGAATACTGGAAATAAATTCAATATTCATTTTCTCCCCGCTCAAAGGAATTCCGTCTACTAATTCCACCTGATTCGTCAGCGTGTCAAACGGTAAGAAAGGTTTCCAAGAGACCGTTTCTCTTAACAAAGAGGCCGGAAACACCACAGAATCCGACACCGGCACGATACTATCCGTTATAACTGAATCTATTTGCTTGTCCAACATTCCCAACAACATCTTTATATTCTAACATTAATGTGCCTCGTACCAGCTTTTCCCGTAGCCCGTACCCACGGTTAAAGGCACCGCTAATCTCACAACGTGTTCCATGCAATCCACCACAAGATTCTTCAATTCCTCGATTTCCTCGTGATGACATTTGAAGTTCAACTCGTCATGCACCTGCAAAATCATCTTGGAACGTAATCCCCGTTCTTTTAATTTCTGATGAATACATATCATCGCTTTCTTAATAATATCGGCTGCCGATCCCTGTATAGGAGCGTTCACCGCGTTCCGCTCGGCAACACCCCGTACAACCGCATTCCGGGAATTTATATCTCTCAGATAACGACGGCGGCCCATGATCGTCTCCACGTACCCTTTTTTCCGGGCTTTCTCCACGGATTCTTCCATGTAACGTTTCACTCCGGGATAAAGGGCAAAATAGCCTTCAATCAGTTCCTTACCCTCTTTCCGGGAAATTTTCAGCCGTTCCGCCAATCCCCAAGCCGAAATGCCGTAAATAATCCCGAAATTAGCCGTTTTCGCCCGTCGTCTCATCTCCGGGGTCACCTCGTCCAAAGGCACATGATAAATTTTAGATGCCGTTGCAGCATGGACGTCTTCCCCTTTCAAGAAAGCATTGATCAGCTCCGGCGTACCACTTAAATGTGCCATCAATCTTAACTCTACCTGTGAATAGTCGGCCGAGAAGAACCCATAATCCGGATCTCCCGTGATAAAAGCTTTCCGAATGTTCCGACCTTCGGCTGTCCGGATAGGTATATTTTGCAAGTTCGGATTCAAGCTACTCAATCTTCCGGTTGCCGCCTCCGCTTGGTTAAAATGCGTGTGAATCTTTCCGGTTGCCGGATCAATATACGTGGGTAAAGCCTCCGCATACGTGGTCAACAATTTCTTTAATCCCCGGTAATTAAGTATATGTCCTACAATCGGGTGAGCATCTTCTAATTTTGACAACACCTGTTCGGAAGTACTGTATTGGCCTGTTTTGGTTTTCTTGTTGCCGGGATCAATATTCATCTGGTCGAATAATATCTCGCCCAACTGCTTGGGAGAGCTAATATTGAATTCTTTACCGGCCATTTCATATATAATTTTCTCTGTCTCCGCGATTCTTATTTTCAAATCCTCGGATAGCTCATCCAGTGCCACCTTATCAATGGACACACCCTCGTATTCCATATCAGCCAAAACAGATACCAAGGGCATTTCAATTTCTTCGTACAACTTATAAAGCCCGACTTCCTGTAAAGCCTCTTCCAACTTTTCTTTCAAACGGAATAATATATCCGTACGTTCGGCGAAATCCTTGTCTTTCTTAGCTCCTTCATCGGGAAATAAGGATAATTGAGGATTCTCTGTATTATCTCCTTTTATCAAGCGATAATTCAGCATTTCCAAAGCAACACGTTCCAGTTCGTGGGAACTATCCGGTTGTAGAACGTAATGTGCAATCTTGACATCAAATATTTTATTTAGAATCTCTACTCCGGCTCTTCTTAACCAAATAATATCGTCCTTCACGTCATTCGAGATCAAAACTTTGTTTTGATCTTCAAGAATAGGTTTAAATAAACGAATCACGTCCTCGGCCTTATCCTTTGCTGAAGGTAACCGCAGATAACAGGCAGTATTAACGGCTGTTGAAAAACAGAGATAGTCCGGATAAGAGTTGTAAATCGTGCCATCTCCAAAGATCACGTTCAGCACGTATTCCGGGGCCTCCTTCAACTTTTGAAGTAATTCATCCCGTTCCGCCACAGTAGTGATTTCCCGGTAATCAACTTCTTCCGGGTGAATGGTCTCTACCAAATTTTCCTCGTGTTCTATCATGAACACTCGCTTTGCCAGAGAGAAAAGCTCCAATTCGTTGAAGATCGGCTTTAACACATCGTCTTGAATCTCACCCAATGCCAAATCTTCAGCATTCACTTCTGTGGGTACTTCCGTGTTGATAGTCACCAGTTCCTTTGATAAAAAGACAGTATCCTGACAACACAACAAGCGCTCTTTTTGTTTGCCTTTCAGCTCATCTATATGTTGATATACCCCTTCTATACTTCCATATTTATAAATCAATGTGGCAGCACTTTTCGGTCCGACACCATCACATCCCGGCACGTTATCCGCCGTGTCACCCATCAAACCAAGAATATCGATCACCTGTTCCACCCGCTCGATCCCGAAATGATCCAATACTTCCGGAATACCCCACACTTCAGACTTATTTCCGGCACGCCCCGGTTTATACATGAACACTCGTTCGCTGACCAACTGGGCGTAATCTTTATCCGGCGTGATCATATATACCTGAAACCCTTCTTTCTCTCCCCGCTTAGCCAGCGTTCCGATTACGTCGTCCGCCTCAAACCCGCTGACAACAATTGATTTAATGCCTAATCCTTCAATAATACTTTTAATATAAGGAACCGACTTTCTCAGGTCCTCCGGCATCGGGGGACGCTGGGCCTTGTAGGGCGGGTACATTTCATGACGGAAAGTAGGACCTTCCGGGTCAAAAACTACTGCCAGATGAGTCGGTTTTTCCAATTCAAGCAATTCCAGTAAAAAATTAAAAAAACCGAAAGTGGCCGATGTATTTATTCCCGTCGTCGTGATCCGGGGATTATTGATAAACGCGTAATATGAACGGTAAATCAACGCATAAGCATCCAGCAAGTACAATTTTTTCTCCTCGTTAGTCATCATCTTTCCTTTTCAAATTAATCCACACAAAGTTAGACTTTTTCTCCTAACTTTTCCGCTTACTTATTTGTTTTATATTTCAGAATACCTATATTTGTCCCGAACAATGAAAAGAAAATGAACACGATGTACACCTCATATTACTATTTCTATTATTACTTTCCGGAAAAGTAAAGGGGAATATTGTGATCATATAAAATATACAGGCCCCGAATTTCGGGGTCTTTTTTTATTTAAAACCATAGACATGAATACTATTTTTTCACATACAGGTCGTTATTATTACTACTATTATTATTACCTCAACAACAGCTGGGATGACCTTGTATTACCTGTAAAAATGTAAGTAACACGTATTATATTCATTCAACCCGGCTGATCCCAGCCGGGTTTTTTAGTCTTACTTAAAATCTAAAAATCATGAAAACACAGAAATCAAATCTTCAGAAAGGAAACAAGAACACGCAAAGTCATGTATCAGTTTCAAAACAAGCACGTAAAAAGACTTCCACTAAAAAAGTATCCAAATTCAATTTCAAACACGGAACGTTTTGTTGAAATACATCATCCGCCGGGAGCTATCCAAAAAGTAAAGGGATAGCTCCATTTTTAGAAAAGAAAAGAATATCTTTGAATTCTAATTTTGTAGTTAAAATGACCAAGCCATTAGAAATACAATCCTATTCCGAATGGAATCTGTTCACCCGCCAAGAACGTCCGTTAATGATAGCGGGTCCTTGCAGTGCTGAGAGTGAAGAGCAACTTTTTAACACGGCAACTCAACTGAAAAACAATGGAATAGAAGTTTTACGAGCCGGAATATGGAAACCTAGGACCCGTCCGAATTGTTTTGAAGGAGTCGGAGTAAAAGGATTGCCTTGGTTACAAAATATCCAAAAGGAATTGGGAATGAAAATTTCCACGGAAGTCGCCAATGCCCATCACGTGGAGGCTGCACTGAAATACGGGATGAATATGGTATGGATTGGCGCCCGTTCTACGGCAAACCCGTTTGCTGTTCAGGAAATTGCGGAATCTTTAAAAGGAGTTGATATTCCGGTTCTCGTCAAGAATCCGGTAAACCCGGACATAGAACTATGGATCGGTGCTTTTGAACGTCTCTATTTATGCGGTATTACAAAATTAGGAGCTATTCATCGCGGATTCTCGTCCTATAATAGCACTCGCTATCGTAATATGCCTCAATGGCAAATACCGATTGAATTAAAGCGACGCATCAAGAATCTACCGCTTTTCTGTGATCCCAGCCACATCAGTGGTCATAGAGAGTATATCCAAGAAATATCCCAGAAAGCAATGGACCTAGGATTCGACGGGCTAATCATCGAGTCTCACGTGAATCCGGATTGTGCATTAAGTGATGCTTTACAACAAATTACTCCCGATCAATTAAATCAAATTCTCGCCCATCTGATCATCCGGGAAGAACATCCTAACAACTCAAATAATACCTTAATCATCGAAGAACTCCGGGAAAAAATAGATACTCTGGATAACACGATCATGGAAGTCCTTACCAACCGGATGAAAATTATTGAAGAGATCGGAACGTATAAAAAACAAAATAATATTACTATTCTCCAACCGGATCGCTGGGAAAAAATCCTTACCCGTGTCCTTGAAGAGGCCCGCAAGAATAATTTGAGTGAAGAACTCGTGGAGCGCGTGTTCAAAGCCATTCACCAAGCCTCTATCGATCGTCAAACGGATATTATGAACGAATAATTATTTATCATCTACATCATTTAAATGAAAATAATCATACACGACATTTCCTTTAGCCGGGCCTATGGCTTTTGCTAACTCTTCACGAGATGCCTCTTTTATAGCATTTACAGATTTAAAATATTGTAATAAAGATACTTCTGTTTTCTCACCTATACCTTTAATTTCACTTAATACACTGATTGTCTGTTTTTTCTCTCGCAATTTACGATGAAAAGTGATACCAAAACGGTGAGCCTCGTCCCGGATGTGCATTAATGTCTTTAAAGCCACGGAAGTTTTCGCCAACAAATAAGGATCTTTATCTCCGGGATAATATATTTCTTCCATTTGCTTGGCCAAACCGATAATAGGCACTCTTTCCAATAAATCTAATTTACGCAATGTGGCCACGGCTGAACTTAATTGTCCTTTTCCACCATCCACCACAATCAAATCAGGCAACTCCCCACCCTCTTCAAGTACCCGGTGATAGCGACGGTACAATATCTCTTCCATCGAGGCAAAATCATTTGCCCCAATAACAGTTTTCACGTGGAAACGTCTGTATTCTCGCTTTGCCGGTTTACCGTCTATAAAAACAACACAAGAGGCTACAGGATTGGTTCCCTGTATATTAGAGTTATCAAAACATTCCATCCGGTGAGGTAATCGAGGCAATTTCAAATCATTTTTTATCGTATTTAGTAAATCTAATTTACTATCCTGCCGACGTAATCCCCGTTGACGTTCCCGATCCATTTTAAAGAATTTCACGTTCCGTTCGGATAACTCCAATAGCTGTTTTTTCTCCCCTCTTTGCGGGATAGCATAGTTCATTCCTTCCATCAATACATCCGGGTAGAAAGGTACTAGAACCTCCCTAGAGCGACTATTTACCAACTGGCGGATCTCAAAAATGGCAAAAGAAAACAAAGACTCCTTCGATTCATCCAATTTTTTCTCTAATTCAATAGTATGCACTTGATTCACAGCTCCATGAACAATTCTCAAGTAATTCACATAGGCATATTTTTCATCTTCCAAGTAAGAAAATACATCTATATCGTTTATCGAAGTACTTACTATCGTGGATTTTGTTTGATGAGTTTTCAATGCTTCTATGGCCTCCTTCATTTCCTGTGCCTTTTCGAATTGAAGGGAAATAGTATATTCCTTCATTTTTCGAGTCATAAAATCAATCACGGAAGAAATATTTCCTTTCAAAATATTCCGGATCTGTGCAATATATTCCATGTATTCCTCTTCCTGCACGTATCCGACACAAGGCCCCATACAATTTCCGATATGATATTCCAGACATACTTTATACTTTCCACTATAAATAGCTGATTTATTGAGAGATAAATTACAAGTTCTCAATTTATACAGCGATTTTATCAAGGAAATCAAGGTGTTAGCATATTTAGCCGAAGTATAAGGCCCAAAATATTCTGATCCGTTCCGGATAAATTTCCGAGTAGTAAAAACTCGTGGAAAAGCCTCTTTTGTAATACAAATCCAAGGGTACGTTTTATCATCTTTCAACAGAATATTATACCGGGGTTTGTATTTTTTGATCAAATTATTCTCTAGTAATAGCGCATCTTCCTCTGTATTAACTACAATGTACTTCAAATCCCGTATTTTACGGACCAAGACCATTGTTTTAGATGTCTGATTTGTCTTTACAAAATAAGATGAAACTCTGTTTTTCAGATTCTTAGCCTTACCTATATATATAATTACTCCATTTGCATCAAAAAATTGATACACGCCGGGAGTCGTAGGTAATTTACTGACTTTCTCTTTCAATCCAAATTCATCTTCTGCCATATACTATTTCACAAAATCAAACTTCTCAAAATCAAATATACCTTTTTCTCCTATTTTTAAAGTAGGTATAACAATTAATGCCATAAATGAAAGTGTCATAAAAGGAGACTTTAGCGGTGTTCCCATTTTTAAAAGCATTTCATTTAATTTCATGTAGCGATCTGCCACTTCTCTCCCACTTTTATCACTTATAATACCACCGATAGGAAGGGGTAAAGAGTGTAATTTGCCCTCTTCATTCACGGTTAAGCCACCTTTTTCCTTTATCAATTCATTTATAGCAAGCATTAAATCTTGATCGGTACAACCCACCGCAATAATATTATGCGAGTCATGTGATATAGAAGAAGCAAAAGCTCCCCGCTTTAAACCGATACCCGAAATAAAACCGACCTGCGGTTTAGAATTAAAGTAACGATTTAAATAAACTATTTTCAAAACATCTTTATCTAAATCCGATTGAAAATTTTCTATCTTTTCATCGAAATGAAGGGTTTTACGGTCTGTCAAAAGACTATCAGGTTTTACTTGAATACAGGTAACATCTCCAAAAACATTAGTATGGAGATCAGATAAACTTATTTCATCATGATGAAACTTATTTAATAAAGGTACATCACAAACCGGATTATTTTTAGAACAGTTTTCACCATAGACTACCTCCCCACGAATATAAGTAGAACGTATATTCAAAGATTCTATATCATCCAGAATAATGAAATCCGCACTATCCCCAACATGCAAAGTTCCTATATTTAGATTATAAAAACGTACCGGATTAAGACATGCAATCTGCAAAATATCAAAAATACCAAAGCCATCAGCCAATGCTTTTTTGACAATTTTATTAATATGACCTTCATTTAATAAGTCGTCAGCATGTGAATCATCCGTGCAAAACATGACGCTATCCGTACGTGTAGCAATCAATGATTTTAACGCATCATAGTTTTTAGCAGCACTTCCCTCCCTGATCATAATGTGCATTCCTTTCGAAATTTTCTCTTCTGCCTCTTCTATGGTCGAAGATTCATGATCGGTTTCTATACCATGAGTAATATATGAACTCAATAGATCACCCACGAGTTCCGGTGCATGACCATCTATTTTTAATCGGTATTTTTTGGCTATTTCTATTTTTCCAATGACATCCGGGTCATTATTTATAACCCCAAGTACATTCATGACTTCAGAAAGCATCGTAAACTTTCCGGTTTTTGCTAATTTATTCGTATCTTCTATAGATAAAATGGACCCCGGTTTATCGAATGAAGTTGCGGGAACACATGAAGGAATACCCCAAAAGAATTTTAAAGGTGCCTTTTCTCCATTATTCACCATCAATTCGACCCCTTCTACCCCTAAAACATTGGCAATTTCATGCGGATCGGCAACCACTCCCACTGTTCCATTCGGAATTACTAATTTGGAAAACTCGACAGGCATTAACATGGAACTTTCCACATGGACATGCGCATCTATAAATCCCGGCGAAATATATTGATCATACGAATTAGAATTCCTTTCTATATTTATGATCTTTCCTTCAGATATAGATATAGCGCAAGGATAAAATTCCCTGTTTTCTACATCAATTAAATTCCCTTCAATAATTTCCATTTTATACCTCGGTTTTTGTTTGTAATTTTTATCCTACAAATATACCTTTTTACCCGAATTTATTCAATAGTACCCTTCGCACTATTTTCAATGTTCCACGTGAAACATTTCTTTTATCTTCCCAATAAAATCAATAAAACATTGATGTCAGAAGGTGATACTCCTGTAATACGTGATGCCTGTCCAATAGTTTTCGGATTAATCTTTGTCAATTTTTGACGAGCTTCATAAGAGAGAGAAGTTATCTCCATATAATTAAATTTATTCGCAATAACTAAATTTTCTAACCGATTCAATTTATCAGCTATTAATTTTTCTCTCTCGATATATCCCGAATATTTAATTAAAACTTCGGCAGCTTCTATGATTTCTTCCCGCAAATTATTATCAAAAATAAATTCTTTCAAAGAAGGAATTGAATCTACAATTTTAGGAATGGTTACCTGCGGTCTCGAAATAATATCAATCAATTTTATTTTTTGGCGGATAGGCGAAGATTTTAAACTTTCTAAAGTCGGATTAATTTCTTCGGGTGAAATACTAAAATTAGTAACAAAATCCATCAACCGATCACGTTTCAAAATTTTATCTTCAAACACGGCAAAACGATCTTCTTTCACAAGACCTAAAGAATATCCTAAAGGAGTCAACCGGGCATCCGCATCATCCTGCCTCAATAAAATTCTATATTCCGCACGAGAAGTAAACATACGGTAAGGTTCATCTACCCCTTTTGTAACTAAATCATCAATCAGTACCCCAATGTAAGCCTGATCTCGATTCAGTACGAAATCTCTATTTTCATGAAGTGAAAGATGGGCATTTATTCCGGCCATCAATCCTTGAGCCGCTGCCTCCTCATATCCGGTAGTCCCGTTTATTTGTCCGGCAAAATAAAGTCCCTTGATTAATTTTGTTTCTAAAGTCGGATACAATTGAGTAGGTTGGAAAAAATCATACTCGATAGCATAACCCGGTCTGAAAATTTTTACATTCTCAAAACCCTCCACATTTCTCAATGCCCGCAATTGAATATCCCAAGGTAAAGAAGAAGAAAATCCATTCAAATAATATTCGGTTGTCTTCTCCCCTTCCGGCTCCAAAAACAAATGATGACTATCTCGATCTGAAAAAGTATCTAATTTAGTTTCTATACTCGGACAATAACGAGGACCTATACTTTTTATCGTACCATTAAATAAAGGACTATCATCAAATCCTTCCCGTAAAATATCATGTACGACTTTATTCGTATAGGCAATATAGCAAGGTCTCTTCTCAAGTGAATTCGTATACGCGAAACTCAGAAAAGAGAATTTATGGAAATCATTATCTCCATCTTGACGGGTTAATTTAGAAAAATCAATACTTCGACCATCTATACGAACCGGAGTACCCGTTTTCATCCGCCCGACTGCAAAACCATATTCTTTCAACTGATCGGATAAACCATAAGTAGCCGGTTCTGAAATTCGACCACCGGGAAAGCTAACCCGTCCGATATGCATCAGACCGTTTAAAAAGGTACCATTAGTCAAAATCACTCGACGGGAACTAAAAGAAATCCCTAATCTAGTTTTGACCCCGGTAACCTGCCCTTTATCCAAAAGAAGTTCGATCACGTCATCCTGCCACAAATCCAGATTATCAGTATGCTCTACCCTATCTCTCCATTCGGCAGAAAAAATCATTCGATCACACTGAGCCCTTGGACTCCACATAGCAGGTCCCTTAGACAGGTTCAGCATACGAAATTGGATTGTACTTTTATCTGTTACAATGCCAGATCCACCACCTAAAGCGTCTATCTCTCTAACAATCTGACCTTTAGCAATACCACCCATAGCCGGATTACAAGACATTTGCGCTATCTTATTCATATCCAACGTAATAAGTAGTGTCTTTGATCCTAAATTAGCTGCAGCACAAGCTGCCTCACAACCAGCGTGTCCGGCCCCTACTACAATAACATCATATACGGGCAGTAATTGTGACATAATTATATCATTTTAAGCAATTCTAAGCAATGATTTTCATTTTGACGCATCTCTTTCGCGTCAGCATCTGATTTATCTTTAAAACCTATTAAATGAAGTACAGAGTGTACGACAACCCTATGTAATTCATCTTCATAAGTTGTATTGAATTCTAAAGCATTGGATTGAACTGTATCAAGACTGATAAAAACATCACCTGACAATATTTTTCTCTCGGAGTAGTCAAAAGTAATAACGTCGGTGTAATAATCATGATTCAAATATTTCCTGTTTACATCTAGGATATAATCATCATTACAAAAAATAAAAGAGATCGTTCCTAATTGAAACGAATAATCATCAGCAACAGCTTGTAGCCATTGTTTCACTCTCTCTTCATTAAAAAAAGAAGGAATATCACATTCCTCATTAAAAAAAAGAAGTTCGCTCATCTATATATTATAAATTGAAAACCATGGTCACCTTTGATCCACCATCTTCAAAAATCAAATCATCAGAAAGCGTTTTCATCAGGTAAAGACCACGTCCTGCATCTTTTTCTATATTATCCGGTAAAGTAGGGTCCGGGATATAAGAATAATCAAAACCTTCTCCCTCGTCTTTCACGGCCACGAATAAACGCTTTTCTTCTTCATAAACCAAAAACTTAACATACTTTGAAGAATCCAGTTTATTTCCGTAAAGAATTGCATTATTAACAGCTTCAATAACACACAAACTTATCTTGCCGAACACATCCGGTTCGACATTATAAACATCCGAGAAATAATCGATAAAGTTCTCAACTTTAACGATATTACCAATTTCAGAGGCAATCGAAAACTCTAATTTGTCCATCGCAATTTCAAATAATTAATAACGATCATCGCAATCATAACCAAGCCTTTTTTACTCACCATTTTACTCATATTCCGCAGCTATAAAAAGCAGTATTCTCACTATCTACCGTCTAGCGAATGTAAGTAAAATATTTTTAAATACCAACCACCAATAAAGTATATTATTAATCTTTCAAACATACTCCTACTCTACCAAGGCGTTAACCATAATTGTGGATCTAAATTGTCTTTATCTCTCCAAACTTGAAAATTTAACGTACTGTTATTACCACTACTCACAGCCAGCTTGCCAATTTTTTGTTTCACATTGACGGTGTCCCCCTTCTTAATAAATATCTCCACCAAGTTCGAATACACCGTCAGATAATTTCCATGCCGCACAATCACAACGTTATTATCCCCCGGGATAAACATTATTTCCGTCACCACACCCTTAAATACCGCTCTAACATCAGCATTCCGGGATGTCGTAATAGTAATTCCTGCATTATTTAACTTCACCTGTTTAAAAACAGGGTGTACATTCACCCCGAATTTCTCCGACACAAATCCCTGTTCAACAGGCCAAGGTAACTTTCCTCTATTTTTAGCGAAATCGTCGGAAATAAGTTTCTCTTCTGGTGTTAATTTATATGTAGAATTTTTACTTCCCGACTTTTTAGCCTGAACAGCAATGAGTTTCTCCAATTCTTTTTTAAAACGTTCTCTGTTCTTAATCTCAATATTCAACTTTCGAAGGAGTTCTTTTTCCTTTTTCTTCAAATCCGCTATATACGTGTTCGCCTCATTTTGTTCCCGGATCAATTGATTATTTTGAGAGGTAATTTTAAACTGTGTTTCACTTTTCAGAGTCATCAATTTACTCAATTCTTTATTAATAGCGGTCAATGAGTCGTTTGTCTGTTCAATTAACTGAATCTGCCGCTTGGAATAATCCTGAACCTGTTCAAAATATTTATACCGGGCATAAGCCTGGGCAAAACTCGAAGAAGAAAATATATAAATTAATTTATCCGATTCATTCCTCTTCTTCCAAGTCTCGTACACCATCTTAGAATAGAATTCCAGCATCCGTTGTTTATCGGATTCCAAACCAGATTTAACAGACTCATTCTTTTTAATCTGACCATCAAGGTAATTCACCTCGTTCGTGAGAGATTGAATCATCTCTTTTCCCTTACTGATTTTTTGGTTGATGATCGATACTTTCTGTATAGTGGAAGATTTATCTTTACGGGCATTTTCCAGTAACTTATTCAAATACGCAATTTCCTTCTCCGTCTTTTCATTTTTCTTTTTAATCGCGTCAATCGACTGCGAGTAAGAAAAAGTGAAAGAAAACAAGAAAATCACGATTAATATGTTACGACAAATATCCATGCTAATACATTCTTTTATACTTACTAGGTATTTTAAAATTAGGTGACACTTCCACGTCAAATTCCAACCGGTCAAAATTCAATATAACTTCCCAATTATCATTATCCGAAAATACATTAAAAGTTATTTTTCCGGGAAACAATTTCCCACCAAAATCCTTTATATACTTGTATTTCACGCTCATTCCGACACCCTCTTCCAAATCCTCGATAGAAACAGCATTAGGTCTGAAACAATCCGGATCAATATGTATTTTCTGTAACACTAAAGAAAATTCTTTATTCTTTCTCCTCTTCTTGTATAATTTCTTCAATTTTCTCCCCAATGCTTTCTCTTCCAAACTATACAATACATAATCGTTACCCGACTTATCAAATTTATAACGCTTTCCCCGTACAGCCTCCGTGGTACAAGATTCAAAATCAAAGAATTGATTTGTCAGTATCCGTTGAAAACAATCAAATGTCAAACCCACGTCAAAACGTTCTGCGAAATAACTATAATCAGAAACAAAATATTTTTTCTCTCTAGGGCTGATAAATTTCACGCTGTCCGGGGTTAATAGTAGTCTAGCCACATCAACTCCTAAAGAGGCACTAACTGAAACCCATATAAAACTATCTCTTTGTATTCTTAAAATAGCTTTAAGACTATGGGAATTCTTGTTATCTTTCAAAGATAAATCAACCTTTTTCGCATATATCGTATTATAATCTAACTCGTTAGAAATAATATTTTTAAACAATTTTCCTTCGGTAATATTCGGTAAATCTCTACGACTTTCCGTAATCTCCTTCACGGATCTACACGACACGAAACACAACAAAATCAATAATAAAACACAACTACTTCTCATGATCTACCGGTAAACCATTCTCTATCTTATATTTTAAATCACCACATTCTTCATCTCTAAATTCCAATGCTTTCTGCCACATTTTCACAGCCTCCTCCTTTTCTCCGTTCATGAATAAAATATCTCCATAGTGTTCGTATAAAACTCCACTTGGGTTCTTCTCGTTCTCAATAGCTGAACGCATATAAAATTTAGCCAAAGAATAATTTTTACTTTTAAACAAAACCCATGCATAAGTATCCAAAAAAGTCGAATTATTCGGATCAGCACTCAATGCCGTTGAAATCATTTTTTCAGCTTTATCCAAATGCTCATTTCGTAATGAAAGATAATAGCTGTAATTATTTAATGTCATTATATCACCCGGATTTATCAACAAAGTACTGTCAAACATGGCAAAAGCCTGTTCAACACGATCCTGTTTATAATATACCTCACCAAGATAGGCAAAAAACTGAGCCTTAATAGGAGAATTATCCGGAGACAAGGCAAGTCCTTGTTCCAAATATCCCTTTGCTCGCTCTAAATCTTTCCGAATCAGTAAAGGCAAACTGATCATCACGTAGGGTAACGGCTCATTCGGGAAATATTTCAAACATTCCAACCCTCCACGATACATGGCAGCCGTGTCTTCCAATTGATTATATAACATCAACAACTCTTCCCAAACCAAATAATTATTCTTTTCCTTAGAAATAAGAAATTCCAGTTCACCCTTACATTCCTCCAGTTTATTATACCGTTTCAGAAAATCAGCATTCAAAGTCCTAACGGCTATATCTTCAGGATATTTCTCTAACAATAATTGCACGTAGGAATAGATATGATCCAAAGAAATATTCGCATCGTTTTGGTTAACTAATAACTTCAGCAAATATTGAACCTTCAATCCATTTTCAACCTTATCATTCAATAAGGCCGAACGAATATATTTTTCCGTGTTTAAAGTATCATTCTTTGTACGATAATAATCAGCTAGATAAAGCCGCACAAAACCATTATCCGGATCATTTTTTACGATTTTATTCAATAACTGAAGACCTTTCTTCTCTTGATCATGTGACAAATACAGTTCGGCTAATAAACCCAAATAATCTGTTTTTTCAGGATATTTTTTCACCAACTTCATGATTTCCGCCGAAGCATTCTTTACATCATCCATCTTGGAATATAATTTAGCCTTTTCAATAATAGCCGGCTCACTTATTCCAAACTGTTTCTCGTAACGGTCCAACACGTTTATAGCCTTATCCCACTTCTCAACAGAAGAATACAAATCAGTCTCCACGATGTAAAAATCCTCTCTCTCGGGATGTAATAATATCAATTTATCATATACCTTACACGCCTCTTCAATCATTGATTTTCTCTGCAAAATATTAGCCAACAACAAATTATACCAAATATTTGTCGGCTCCAATTCCACGGCCTCCCGCATCAGTTGTAAAGGCAACGTATAATCCTCTCCTAATACCAATATACTGGATAATTCATAACGTACCGCAGCACTTTTGTTATAAATTTTCATACACTGATCGAAATAGGCAATAGCAGATTTCAAGTCACCTAAAACCTTACAACGTACCCCTTCCATGAAAGCATAATCGAACTGTACTTTAGCCTCACCTTCTAAAGTAGGTTCTACCACTTTCTTTTTATCAGCAAAAAGCTGAGTAGTACACAAAAGCAATAAAAAAACAAATAATAATCGACCTAGTTTAGTCATTATAAATGATTTATTGTTTACCCGTGTGACCGAAACCTCCTCTCCCTCTCTCCGTCTCGCCCAATTCCTCCACTTCAATTAATTCAGCCTGTTCAACCTTATTAATCACCATCTGGCAAATTCTGTCCCCGTCATTAATCTGTGTTACTTCATGAGACAAATTCACTAAAATAACTCCGATTTCCCCTCTATAATCAGCGTCAATCGTTCCCGGGGTATTCAGTAAAGTGATTCCTTCGTTTAAAGCCAATCCACTCCTTGGACGCATCTGAGCCTCGTAGCCATCAGGTAATTCGATAAACAAACCCGTCGGAACAAGTTTCCTTTCCAACGATTTCAACATGATAGGTTCATCAATATTAGCCCGTATATCTAAACCGGCAGATGATTTTGTCTTGTATTCCGGAAGCGGATGCTTCGATTTATTCACTATTTTAATCTTCATTCTCTCTGTAACTTTGAATGTTAATCACATTTTTAACTACTCCCATAAATTGCGCTAAGATAGCTATTTTTTATGAATTAACTTGTACATAAAATCTTTTGTCAGCAAAAAACTCATCTCTTTTTTTATAAAAATATATACGAAGAGTACGAATAACGGTAAACGAGCCAAACAAGTTACCAAGTTATTGTCAAATTTTATATATCCACCGACAAAATAGAACAATAAACAAATCGCAAAATAGAAAATAATCTTAGGTATATCATAATTGATCTTGTAAAAATGTCTTCCTAGGATAAATGATAAAATCGTCATAACCAAAAAACACGTGAAAACGGAATAGGCAGAAGCCATAAAACCTATTTTCGGCAAGAAAATCACGTTTCCTCCTATCGTGATCACGCAACCGATAATCGCCATGTAAGCCCCGTATATCGTTTTATCCGTCAATTTATACCACAATGACAACGAATAGTAAATTCCTTGGAACAAATTAGCCATCAATACCCAAGGTAATATCGTCAACCCGCTGAAATATTCTGATCCCAAGAAATATTTTAATACATCCAAAAAGTACATAACCCCTAAAAAGATCATTAAACCGAATCCGGTAAAATAGAGCAATACATCCTGATATATTTTCTTGGAATCGTTATGCTTGGCGTAATTGAAAAAGAAAGGTTCGAAAGCGAAACGGAAACCTTGCGTGAAAATATACATCACTAAAGCCAATTTATAACTTGCCCCGTATATCCCGGTTATAGCCAAAGCCTCTTCCCCATCTCCTAAAATTTTAGGCATCAAAATCTTATCTCCCTGTAAATTAATCATCCCGGCAACACTCACGATCAAGATCGGGTATGAATATTTCAAAATATCTTTCAGCAAAGAGAACGAGAAAACAAATTTGAACCGGAAAATATAAGGAAACAACATTACCAGCGTGCAAACAGAAGAAACCAAATAGGAAATGAAAATATAAACTACCCCACCATCAGCTTGATAGAAAGGAACAGAAATCCCTTTCTTCTCCAAAAACGGACAGAGCAAATAGAAAAACAAGTTCAACCCCACGTTAATGAGTATATTCACGAATTTAATAACCCCGAAACGAAGGGCTTTCCCTTCCATTCTCAATAGAGCGAAAGGCAAAGTACTCACCACATCAATTGCGATCGTTACAATCAATAAAACGAAGTAAATCGGATGATTCCCCACCTCAAGAAAACTAACAATTTGCGGGAGAAACGAAAAACAGAGTAATAAAAACAAAGTCGAAGTAAAGAGTAAAGAGGTCAACAAAGTCGAAAACACCCGGTCTTTATTGTCTTTAGTTGCAAAGCGGAAGAACCCTGTTTCTGTGCCATAAGTCAACAATACAACTAACAAAGCAACATACCCCATCAAATTCGTGAATATACCATTATCAACCGGAGAAAGTACCCTAGTATATAGTGGAACCAGCAACCAATTTATAAACCGTCCGAGTATTGTCGAGAAACCATAAATCACAGTTTCCCCCATTAGTTTCTTTAAAGGATTCATAATAACTTTGTCTTTATCAAATATGATTCAACAGACAAAAGTAACAAGTTCCCAACAACAATATCATATATATATATTATCTTTTATTTTTTTTAAAAAGAAATATGAGTATTATGATAGGCTGTGAGTTTTTGGTATAAAAAATAAGCGATTCTTTTGTTTTAATCGTTATTATTTATGGAGTGAAGAGTTATTCACAGGTTATAATTTTATTAATCATTGATAATGAGATTTATTTTTGAGTTATCCACAATTGTTAGTAAAACAGGCTTTGGAAAAGTATTCGATGAAATTCCCGTGAATTGATGTTAGTATTTTGTAGAAAGGAATTGGAATAATTTGAATAACTATTCTTGCATTTTTTAATTCTATTATTACTTGAATTCGAAATCGAGAAATCAAAATAAAGTTATTCTTTTTAGTTCTTTTTTATTCCACCATCAATACACGAGATACTAACAGTTACTAACAGGTAGAATATAAAAAAAATTGGAAATAGAAATTCATTATATTCTATTTCCAATTTTTTATGACAGAACGTGTTACTTCCTATAAGAGAAATACACGATTATTTGTTCATCTTTTCGATTGTAGCGGTAGTTGAATATCCTTCGATAAAATCAATAGTAATCACTTCTCCCCCTTTGGCCTTTACTATATCGTAACCTACAATCTCTTCAGGTTTATAGTCTCCTCCTTTTACTAACACGTCCGGTTGAACGAAATCAATTAGATCACGGGGTGTATCTGTATCGAAAAATATCACTTTATCAACGAATGTGAGGGAAGCTAATAATAATGCCCGGGCATTCTCGTCGTTTACGGGTCTGGAATCACCTTTTAACCGTTTTACAGAATCATCCGTGTTCAATCCAATCACTAATTTAGTTCCCAGAGAGGCCGCTTTGGCTAGATATTCTATATGTCCTTTATGGAGAATATCAAAACAACCGTTTGTGAAAACGATCTTGTCATCTTTGAATCTCCACAGACTCAATATATTTTCAGCCTCTTTCGCCGTGTGTGCGATTTTTTTCTCGATAAGTGGTAAATAATCCATGATCATGTCAAATAAGTTTATTTGTTGCGGTGTCCGGGAAAACCAATGTAGGTTTGTGTGATTTAGCCTCTTCAAAATCCATTGAAGCGTATGAGATTATAATGATCACGTCACCCACGGCACATTTACGTGCTGCCGGGCCATTTAGGCAAATAATACCCGAATCGCGTTCTCCTTTGATGATATAGGTATCGAATCTTTCACCATTGTTAATATTCACGATCTGAACTTTTTCATTTTCGATCATGTTAGCTGCCTCTAACAGAGCTTCATCAATAGTGATACTGCCCACGTACTGAAGGTTAGCATCAGTAACGGTAACCTTATGAAGTTTAGATTTTACTACTTCTATAAACATCTTCGTGTTAGTTTAAAATACAATATTATCAATTAATCGGATTTTACCGGCATAAACCGCTATACATCCAACTTTTACATTGTTTTCTTTCCAGTCCTGAATAGGTTTTAGTTCCGTGTCGTCCACTATTTCAAAATATTCAGTTTTAAGATAAGGGTTTTTATTAATTTCGTCCACTACCCATTTTTTTAATTCTTCCACGTTCATTTGAGAAGTTAAATGAGTGGCCTCTTCGAGTACTTTGTGAATATGCGGGGCATTTTTCCTGTATTCCGGTTCCAATAAAGTATTTCTGGAACTCATGGCCAGCCCGTCTGTTTCCCGGATGATAGGGCATGGAACAATTTCCAAATCATAATGTAATTGTTTCACCATGTTTTTGATCACCGCAATTTGTTGGAAATCCTTCATCCCGAAATATGCCCGGTGTGGTCGCACGATGTCAAATAACTTGCTTACAATTTGTCCCACGCCGTTAAAATGTCCCGGACGTCTTGCTCCTTCCATGACGCTTTCCACGTATCCGAAGTTAAATACACGGGTATCTTCTTCCGGGTACATCTCTTCCACGCTGGGAGCGAACACGTAATCACATCCGTTCTTTTCCAATAAAGTGACATCTTTGTCCAAAGTACGGGGATAACGTTTCAGATCTTCTTTATCATTAAACTGCGTCGGGTTCACGAACACGCTGACCACGGCAATATCATTTCCTTTTTTACATGCTTTCACGAGGGATATGTGACCTTCATGAAGTGCACCCATCGTTGGTACTAAACCCACCGTTTTCCCTTCACTTTTCAACTTCTCGATAACGGTGCTTAATTCCGTTTTCTTAGTTATAATATTCATGCTTATATTCTTGAAAATACGGGGTGCAAGTTTACAAACTATTTTCGATATAATGCAAAATTGAAAGTTGAAAATTCAAAATGATTATTTAAATAGTGAATGAATATTAGCGTGTATAGACGAGAGAGCATCCAGCAACTCGTTATGGGTAACGCCTTCCCGCATGACAATAAGAACTGTATCGTCACCACCGATAGTTCCCAGTACCTCAAAATAATTTTCATTATCAATCAGAACGGTCACGGCTTTCGCATATCCGGGAAGAGTTTTCATCACGGCAATATTTCCTGAAAAATCAATGCTTGAAATAGAATCCGTCACGATGGCGGAGGCTTTTTCATCGGCTTGTTCATTCTGAATACTGTCCGGGATAATATATATGTAACCTTTATCTTTATGAGGTATTTTAGCTACTCTCATGAATTTAAGATCGCGTGATAATGTACTTTGCGTTGCCTCTACGTTTAGCTCTTTCAGTCTGAACAATAATTCTTCCTGCGAGCAGATCTGTTCGTTCTCAATAAGCTTTCGAATGGCCAACAGGCGTTTCGTTTTATTTCTCATAGGTGTTTATATTACGCCTCACAAAGTTAGGGAAATTTGTTTTATATTCAATACGGGGATATAAAATAAAGAGAGGGTATTTGCACTTATCTGGGGAGTATAATGGTTTGATAAGTTTTAGAATACGGTGTGTTGATGTCCCTATAATCTTAAAAATATTTATTTTCATAAATATGCTTTGTAAATTCATATATTCACCATATTTTTGCATAAAATTTAATTTATAGTTGATTGATTGAATAAATATGCATGAATTAAAGAAAGCCCGTCTCGTTTTAGAAGACGGGACAGTTTATGAGGGAACTTCCTTTGGTTACGAGAAATCGGTGTCCGGGGAAGTTGTTTTTTATACGGCAATGACCGGGTATCCGGAGAGCTTAACAGACCCTTCTTATAAGGGGCAAATTCTGGTTCCGACTTATCCCATGATCGGAAATTACGGGGTTCCGGTCGATGACGAGCGAGACGGAATATCCAAGTTCTTCGAGTCGGACAAAATCCATTGTAAGGCACTGGTCATTTCGGATTACTCTTCCCGGTATAGTCATTGGAATTCACAAAAAAGTCTCGGAGATTGGTTAAAAGAACAACAGATTCCGGGGCTTTTTGGTATAGATACCCGGGCATTGACTCAAAAGTTAAGGGATCATGGAGCAATGTTGGGTAAAATACTGTTTGACAATGAAGACATACCCTATTATGATCCGAATAAAGATAACATCGTTGCCGAGGTTTCCACGAAAAAGATCATGGAATACGGAAACGGGAAATATAAAGTGGTTCTGGTGGATTGCGGGGTAAAAAACAATATATTGCGATGCTTGTTAAAACGGGATGTTACGGTGAAACGAGTTCCGTGGAATTATGATTTCACGAAGGAAAAATTCGATGGTATCTTTCTTTCTAACGGGCCGGGAGACCCCTCTCGTTGCGAGGAAACGATAGAGCATATACGGAAAGCATTGAAAGGAAATACCCCTATCATGGGTATTTGTCTGGGAAATCAACTCATGGCAAGGGCTGCCGGGGCCTCTACCTATAAATTAAAATATGGACATAGAAGTCACAATCAACCGGTCATGAACCCCGGTGGAACCCGTTGTTATATTACTTCCCAGAATCATGGGTTCGCGATAGATGAGACAACACTTCCCGCTGACTGGGAACCGTTGTTCGTGAACGTAAATGACGGTACAAACGAGGGAATTCAGCACAAGAAAAAACCTTTTTTCTCGGCTCAATTCCATCCGGAGGCATCAAGTGGCCCCGTGGACACGGAGTTTCTTTTTGACAATTTCATTGCTGCAATGAAAACATCGAAGAAATAATTGAAAGGAATGTTAATGATAACACTAAAATAAGAATGGGTATAGCAAAGGTATTGCTTCTGGGATCGGGAGCGTTGAAAATAGGAGAGGCCGGAGAGTTTGATTATTCCGGATCACAGGCTTTGAAAGCACTTCGGGAAGAAGGTATTTACAGCGTGTTGATAAATCCGAATATAGCCACGGTACAGACATCGGAAGGTGTGGCCGACAAAATATACTATTTACCCGTGACACCGGAATTCGTGGAACAGGTGATCGAGAAGGAACGTCCGGATGGTATTCTTCTCTCTTTCGGGGGACAAACTGCATTGAATTGCGGAGTGGCTCTTTATAAATCGGGTGTTTTAGAAAAGTATAACGTGCAAGTACTCGGAACGCCTGTACAAGCCATCATAGATACCGAAGACCGGGAAATCTTTGCCGGAAAATTGGCAGAAATTAACGTGAAAACACCGAAAAGTATTGCTGCCAGTAATATGGAAGAGGCGTTTGCCGCGGTGGATAAATTAGGTTTTCCGGTGATTATCCGGGCAGCTTACACGCTGGGGGGATTGGGTTCCGGTTTTTGTTCGAATAAAGAAGAGTTGGAACGTTTGGCTGCCAGTGCTTTTTCTTATTCTCCTCAGGTTTTAGTGGAAGAATCTTTGAAGGGATGGAAAGAAGTAGAATACGAAGTGGTACGTGATAAATATGATAATTGTATCACGGTCTGTAACATGGAAAACTTCGATCCGCTGGGAATTCATACCGGAGAGAGTATAGTAGTTGCTCCATCACAGACTTTAAGTAATAGCGAATATCACAAATTGAGATCGATAGCTATAAAAATAATCCGGCATATAGGCATCGTGGGTGAATGTAACGTGCAGTATGCCCTTGATCCGAACTCGGAAGATTATCGGGTAATCGAGGTAAACGCTCGTCTTTCACGGTCCAGTGCATTGGCATCCAAGGCAACCGGGTACCCTTTGGCTTTTGTTGCCGCGAAATTGGGTATGGGATACGGGTTACACGAGATCAAAAACTCGATAACCAAAGTCACCACGGCATGTTTCGAGCCGGCATTGGATTACGTGGTTTGTAAAATACCTCGCTGGGACTTGAATAAATTCGAGGGAGTTTCCAAAGTGATCGGTTCTTCCATGAAAAGCGTGGGAGAAATCATGGCTATTGGACGATCTTTCGAAGAGGCAATTCAAAAAGGAATCCGGATGATCGGGCAGGGAATGCATGGTTTTGTCGGTAACGTGTTGAAAGCGAAAGATATTGATGAAGAGTTAGTGAACCCGACAGATTCTCGGATATTTGCCATTGCCGGGGCTTTCGACAAGGGATATAGCGTAGAGAAAATTCATGAATTGACGAAAATCGATCACTGGTTTTTACAACGTTTGGAAAACATTCACTTGCTAAAAGAAAAGTTAAGCAAACTTGATAAGGAAACGGATATTCGTGAAGGTCTGTTGCGAAAGGCAAAACAATACGGTTTCTCTGATTTCCAGATCGGGCGATTGACCGTGAAGAATACCTCGTTATCTCACCACGAGAAAATGTTGAAGGTTCGGGATTACCGGAAGAAATTGGGAGTATTACCCTGTGTGAAACAGATTGACACGCTGGCGGGTGAATATCCGGCAATGACAAATTACTTGTATGTCACCTACAACGGGTCCGAAAATGACGTGAAATACGAGCATGACGGGCGTTCCGTGATCGTGTTGGGATCGGGAGCTTATCGTATCGGTAGTAGCGTGGAATTCGATTGGTGTGGTGTGAGTGCTTTGAATACAATACGGAAAGCCGGCTATCGTTCGGTGATGATTAATTATAACCCGGAGACAGTCAGCACGGATTACGATACCTGTGATCGTCTCTATTTCGACGAGTTGTCATTCGAACGGGTGATGGATATTATCGAATTGGAAGAACCGAAAGGCGTGATTGTTTCCACGGGTGGCCAGATTCCGAATAACTTGGCTATGCGATTGCATGGTCAACACGTGAAGATTTTGGGAACTTCTCCCGAATCTATCGACCGGGCAGAAGATCGTCAGAAATTCTCTACCATGTGTGACGAGTTGGGTATTGACCAGCCCCGGTGGAGCGAATTAACGAGTATAGAGGACATTTATCATTTCGTGGATAAAGTGGGTTTCCCCGTGTTGATTCGTCCTTCTTACGTGCTATCCGGGGCCGCTATGAACGTGGTGTCGAATAAAGATGAGTTATTACATTTCTTGGAGTTAGCAGCAGAGGTATCGAAAGACCATCCTGTCGTGGTATCTGAGTTTATCGAACAGGCGAAAGAAGTCGAGATTGACGCCGTGGCGCAGGAAGGAGAGGTAAAGGCTTACGCTATCAGTGAACATGTTGAATTTGCCGGAGTACATTCCGGTGATGCGACTATCGTTTTCCCGGCACAGAAACTTTACGTGGAGACAATCCGTCGAATCAAAAAGATTGCCCGTTCCATTGCTAAAGAACTGAACATATCCGGTCCGTTTAACATGCAGTTTTTGGCAAAGGATAATGATATAAAGGTCATCGAGTGTAATTTGCGGGCATCGAGAAGTTTCCCCTTCGTGTCGAAAGTATTGAAATATAACTTTATCGATATGGCCACCCGGATCATGTTGGGAGAGAAGGTTGAATCCTTGAATAAATCGGTATTCGATCTGGATTACGTGGGAGTGAAAGCCTCACAATTCTCTTTTGCCCGGCTTTTAAAGGCCGATCCCGTGTTGGGAGTGGATATGGCATCCACGGGAGAGGTGGGGTGTATCGGTGAGAATTACTACGAGGCAATATTGAAAAGTATGCTTTCTGTTGGGCATCGTATTCCGAAGAAAAATATACTGATCTCTTCCGGTCCGACTCGTTCCAAGGTGGAGTTACTGAATTCTACCCGGATGTTGATCGAAAAAGGGTATAATATTTACAGTACGGCAGGAACGGCTAAATTCTTTAAGGAGAATGGAATTGATACTCAAATTCTTTATTGGCCGGATGAAGATAAGGAGCCGAATATTATGGAGTACTTGCATGATCGAAGGATAGACTTGGTAATCAATATCCCGAAAAATCACACGAAACGAGAGCTGGATAATGGCTATAAAATCCGACGTGCAGCCGTGGATTACAACATTCCGTTGATCACGAATGCCCGTTTGGCCAGTGCCTTCATCTATGCTATTTGTAAGGTAGATCCTTCCGAGATCGCGATTAAGAGTTGGGACGAATACTAGAAAGGTAAAAGATAAAAACTAAAAGATAAAAGTTGAAAGGGGCTGTTCATTTTTTTGGACAGCCCCTTTTTTATATTTTGCAGGATGTAACCAGCAATAATTTAATAAAACTGCAAGATACATCTTGCAGTTTTACGGGATGATAATAATTTTTTGGGTATTTGACCTTAAATTGCTAGCTTTGTAATAATCATTATAACAAAAATAGGTACTTATGACGAGTAAGAAATTGAAAAGAATTCTATATGTTTTTGCGGTTTTAATCATGTTGATACTGGGAATCGTCGTGTGGATGCAATCATCTGGTGGAGTTGTTGAGGAACAGACGTTTACTATTAATAATAAGCAATTGGCCACTTTTGTCTATAACACTGAAACAGAAACTCCCCAAAGGTTACATATCACGGTGAAAGGTACCTTGGATTGTGATGCTATTTTGACCATAAGAGAGGACGGAGAGACTAGTGGAATTCGTTCCCGTCGCTCGTTTCCTTTAAAAGCAGGAGAACTGAAAGATCGGGATTTCCAGACGATGTGGACTCATACCGGGATGATCATAGAATTCAAGACGGATGGATGTACCGTTAATGATGTAAAAGTGAAAATAGAGGTGATAGAATAAGCATGATAGCCTCACTTTTTTCAACATAATGTCTGATCTTATCGTAAGCTTTTTTGATGTTTTTATGGATTTGGGAGTGGGTTACGCCTAGTTCTTCCGACATTTCCGAGTAATCTTTCCCGGCTAATTTCATTTGCACGATTTGTTTTTGCAGGTCGGAAAGTTTGTCCATGGCAATATTTAATTTTAAAAATAAATCATCATACGTGGTGTCGTACTCTGAGGTGGCACTGAATAACAGGGTTTCAAAGTATTTGAGGTTATTCCGGTCAATGACATTCTTGTGGCGTAGGAAACTAATACATCGATTTTTGGCGATAGATAAAAGGTATTGTTTCGAATTGATCCTTTCCGGCAGTGATTTATATTTTTCAAAAAAACAAATAAAAACATCCTGTGCTAGATCTTCTGCATCATCTCCATCCATGATATAGTGATAGATAAAATTATATATATCACTATAATAGCATTTGAAAATATGTTCAAATTCTTTCTCTTGCATAGTAAGGATTAAAGATATATCTCACAAATATATAAGATAAAATTTTTATTACAAGTATTAAAACTCGTTTTATTTTTTGATTTGATCCCGCCTTTCCCTATCTTTTCTCTATCCTTTTTCTATGTATTGTCCTGAAAAAAGTTTACCGTAAACTTAGTAAACCAATTTTAGGAAACTACAGGTTGGATCAATGAAATTTTTTTCAAAAAAAATATTGGAAATGGGGGTCCCATTTTTTTCATTGTGCGTTTATTGTATAAAAGATTGAAAATTTATGCAGATTGATTGGGGTAAAATATTTTCATATATCAATGGACAGACTGATAAAAAAACGGTCGAAGAGGTAGAATTTTGGCGGAAAGAAGATCCCCGGAATGAAGAATTTTATCAACGGGCATCTGATTACTATGCAAATCAGCCGACTCGTAACGAATCTTTTTCTGAAGAAAAGCTGGATCAGTTCTATTCAAAATTGCAAAAGACGAGAAGACGGAAACATCAACGGGTATTGTGGCAACGAATGACCGTGGCGGCATCTGTTATTTTATTGCTCTCGCTGGGAACTTGGTGGTATTATGACATGAATCAGGATAAGATGGACGGGATGCAGATTGCCATGAAAAGCGAGAATGCGGGAGAATCGGTTTTTATAATCACGGAAACCGGGGATAAACTGACTGCCGAGGAATTAAATTCGAAAATGGATCAGCAAACTAATAATAACCAGTTGAATTACACCAAATCCGATAGTATTTATCGAGTGGATACGGTGAAAGAAAAAGAAATTATCCCGACGCATACCGTTGTTGTTCCAAGAGGAAAAACCTTTGAACTTGTATTATCGGATGGAACTTTCGTGTTGCTTAACCCGCAGAGTGAATTAACTTACCCGGTGAAATTTGATTCAACTTCTACCCGAGAAGTGACTCTTCGTGGGGAAGGATATTTTGAGGTGACAAAATCTTCGAATCGTTTCGTGGTAAACACGGATAATATGAAATTGCAGGTGTATGGGACAACGTTTAATGTTATTTCACGGGACAATTTGCCGGATGAGGCCGTGTTGGTAGAGGGTGTTGTCAGTATTACCCCGAAAAATTCATCAGATGGAAAGGAAACTGTACTTCATCCCGGTGACAAATCATTCGTGGATAAATTAGGACAGTTGACAGTTACACAAACAAATCTGGCAGAATACACCGCTAAACGGAATGGTTATATTCTCTTTAACGGGAAAACGATAAAACAGATAATTCCCAGTCTTGAATTGTTCTACGATGTTCATTTCTCGGTTAAAAACGAGGTTGCTTTGGAAAAGGAAGAATACGTATTTTCTATAAAACAACACGCATCACTCCGAGAAGCTTTGGACGTGATAGAATTTGTTTCGGATGTTAAATTCTTAATCGAAGGGAAGGAGGTGAAGATTGTAGAATAAGATGTCCTGAAAAAATTAACAGGATGCCCTTTTGCCTAGAACATCCTGTGTAATAAATTAATGATTCCTCGGTGAGAAATGGGAACCGATTAATTATCGATAAATATTAAAAACAAAGTTATGAAAAAAAGTTTATTATTTCGCAATGGAGGCGGCTCTTTTTGCAAAATATACCTTTTGGTATGTTTACTGGCGATGGGATTTACGAATCTTAACGCACAGAATGCTGTAAGTAAGAAGGTCTCTCTTGATTTTAAAAATGTACCCTTAATTGATGTATTATTAGAAATTCAAAAACAAACTGGAGTTAATTTCGCTTATGAAAAGATACAAGTGGAACAGTTAAAACCGGTGACTATTAATGTGAAAAATGCGACGGTAGAGGATGTTTTAAAAACAATTCTTAAAGATACTGGTTTCACGTATAAAATCACAGGTGATAATATTGCTATTATCCGTCAAGAAAAAAAGCTTGAAGTAAATCTTTTAAAAGTAAGCGGTCGTATTGTTGATGAGAAGGGAAATCCTATTCCTGGAGCCACGATCGTGATCGTGGGAACAACACAAGGGGTTGCTTCCGATGTGGAAGGACGTTACACAATTGCTGCTAAGCCTGACGATGTGTTGCGAGTTTCTTTTATCGGGTATAAGACAGAGACTGTTGATATTAAAGGAAAAGAAAGACTAAATATTCGTTTGAATCCAACTGCGGAAAATATTGAAGAGGTAACTGTAGTAGCGTTCGGAGAACAGAAAAAAGAAAGTGTGGTTTCGGCTATTACTACCGTTCGCCCAATGGATTTGAAATCTTCTAGTAGTGATTTAACTTCTAGTTTTGCAGGAAAAATTGCAGGTATTATAGGTTGGCAGACAGGAGGTATTCCCGGGGCATTGACAGAGGAAGAAATGAACACGAAGTTCTATATTCGGGGTATTAGTTCTTCTCAAGGTTCTTCCGAGCCGTTGGTGTTAATCGATGGAGTTGAATCTTCCCGATTGGATTTAGCTCGTATGGCGCCTGAGGATATAGAAAGTTTTAGTGTATTAAAAGATGCTTCTGCCACGGCAATGTATGGTGCACGGGGAGCTAACGGGGTTATATTGGTGACAACGAAGAAAGGAGAAGAGGGAAGCGTTTATACTTCAGTACGTTACGAGGCAGTGGCCTCTATGCCAACCCGCGAGATAGAAGTGGTTGACCCGAAAACTTATATGAGGATGTATAATCAGGCTTTGTTGGCTCGTAATTCCTCTGCAACTCCGGCATATTCAATTGAACGGATTGAACGTACGGGAAGTTCGAACTATCCTTCTTGGGTATATCCTGCCAATGATTGGTATGATATTATGTTCAAAGATTATTCTGTCAATCATCGTTTAGGCGTGAATGTACGTGGCGGATTTCGTGTAATACAGTATTATGCCTCCGTGAATTACGTGAGAGATCAAGGTATGTTAAAAACAGATCGTTTAAATCAGTTTGATGTCAATATTACAAACTCTACTGTTTCTTCTCGTGTAAACTTAAACGTGGATTTGAGTGCCGGTATTCGTTTGTTAGTAAATACTTCATTTTCTATTGATAAATATCATGGGCCACAGCAGAATGTTACTGCAGCTTATTCTTTGGCTTTTAATGCTTCACCGGTAGATTTTGCTCCAACCTATCCGGGAGATAAGAAATATAGTTGGCCTCATTTGCGTTTTGGAAATCGATTGGATGGAGAAGCGGCAAATCCTTACGCACAGCTTCATGTGGGATATATGGAACGGGGGCGTTATTCTGTAACTAGTCGTGCCGAGTATATTCATAATCTTTCATCTTTATTAAAAGGTTTGGAACTTCGTGCTAGTGTTTCGCTTTCAAAACAAGGATATGAGCAGAGTACTTACAGTACTTCACCATTTTACTATTATTTAAATGCAGAGAGTGGAGGGTATGATTTTGAAACAGGTGAACATACCTTAACTTTAGTACGGAATGGACGTCGTACTTTGGAATTAAATAGAATGAATAATATGTTGACATCGTCCACCCAGTGGGTATATGAAGGGCGTTTGCTGCATACGGCGGCTTGGGGTAATCATCAAACTTCGCTGACGGCTGTATTTCAAGCCCAACAAGCTAATTCTAATCCGAATCAGAGTTTATTCGAGAGTATAGAGCATCGTAATCTGAGTTTTTCCATGCGTGGTACTTATGGATATATGGATCGTTATTTTTTGGAGGCTAGTTTCGGTTATAACGGTTCGGAGCGTTTTGCTAAAAAAAATCGGATGGGATTTTTTCCATCTGTTGGAGGAGCTTGGATTGTTTCAAAAGAAAATTTCATGCGGAGAGTAGCCAATTGGATGCCTTTTTGCAAGGTTAGAGCATCTTACGGAAAAGTTGGTAATGACGGTATAATTGAAACTCCTCGTTTCGTGTATATGCCGCAGGTTGAACCGACGGATATAGGAGCATATCATCCAGAACCGGGAAAAGATGACAGGTTATCTCGTTATCAAATACAGAATTATGGTGATCCCGATATAGAGTGGGAAATTTCAGAACAAGTGAATCTTGGGTTAGAAACTCGCTTTTTCAAGGGTATTTTGGAATTGAATGCTGATATTTATCAGGAAATTCGTCACAATATTATCGGGAATCGTACGGTAATTCCTGCTAATATGGGTGTGGAAATTCCTCCTTTGGATAATATCGGTAAGGTGCGTTCCCGGGGTATCGATTTGGCGGGAAAAATTCAGCATGCTTTTTCTCCGGATTTTTGGATTATTTTGAACGGGACTTTCACATACAATAAGGCTGTTTATAAAGAATTGGAAGAGGCAACTGATAAACCTAATTGGCAACGAAAAGTAGGACATGAGATATCACAACAAGTAGGTTATATTGCCGAAGGATTGTTCCGTGATCAGGCGGAAATTGACAATGCGCCCGATCAACCCTCAGCTATGCCCGGAGATATCCGTTATCGTGATGTGAATAGGGATGGGATTATTGATACTGAGGACGCCGTACATATAGGATTTCCGGAAACTCCACGAATTATATATGGTTTTAGTGGTTTTATCAATTACAAGAATTGGGAATTCAATTTTTCTTTCCAAGGGTCGGGTAATCGTGGTTTTTTTCTTAATCCGAAGGCACTTTCTCCATTCGTGGGTGATCACGCAATGTTGAAAGCGATTTACGAAGACCATTGGAGTGAGGATAATGTTGTTGACCGTCCGTTCTGGCCTCGTCTTTCTACACAAAGTATGACAGTTTATAATCCTCAGGAAGATTGGTATTCGGTAGATGCTACAGAAACTCGTAAAAGTACTTATTTTATGCGGGAATGTCGTTTCTTGCGTTGTACTTCCTTGGAATTGGCTTATAATTTGCCAGCAAATTTGAAAAAGAAAATTCGGATGCAAAATGTAAAGTTTTTTGCTCGGGCAAATAATCCTTTTATGATTACGAATTTCAAGTTATGGGATGTGGAATTAGGTGAGAATGGGTTTAATTACCCGATACAAAAGACCTATGCGGTAGGTATTAATATTAGTTTTTAATTTAACAGACAGAGAATATGAAACGTTTATTACTAGTTTTATTGATTCCTTTGTTTTTATTGTTAGGATGTGATAGCTTTCTTGATATCGTACCGGAAGAGGACATGACAACATTAAATTCGGTTTTTGAAACAAGGGATGATGCTTTGCTTTGGCTCCAAAGTTGTTATACATTTTTGCAAAATTCAACTCCTTGTCTTTCCGGGAATGAGGCTTTCTTGGGTGCGGATGAAGTGGTTACGGGTGATTATCAACGGAATCGTGGTTGGATAGGATTGAATATCGGAGCAGGTTTACAAAATGCATTGGATCCGTATGGTGATATTTGGTCAAAAAGATACGGTTCTTATGGTAAAAGAGATTATTATGCGGGAATAAATTTGTGTAATGTGTTTATTGACAAAATCGATCAAGTATACAACATGGAGGCTTATGAGAAGCGGGAATGGAAGGCTGAAATAAAGGCATTGAAAGCTTATATGTATTTTGAATTGGTACGTCATTATGGACCGATCATTTTAGTTCCAGAAAACCTTGATCCGAATTTAGATATTCATGATATGCAAGTTCCTCGTAGCCATGTGGATACTTGTTTTAATGCCATCGTTCGTCTTTGCGATGAAGCTGCAGCTGATTTAACTTCGCTTGATTTGAAAGAATCCTCTCGAAGAGCTTATTTTAGTAAAGAAAGTGCTTTAGCTCTAAAAGCAATAGCTTTGCTTTATCAAGCTTCTGATCTTTTTAATGGGAATCTAGATTATATTAATTTTGTAAATAAGAATGGAGAGCCACTTTTTAGTTCTACGAAGGATAAAGAAAAGTGGAAACGTGCTGCAGAAGCTGCAGAAGAGGCTATTCAAGTGTGTTTGGAAAACGGGAAACATCTGGTGAATGACCAATATGCTTCTACAACATTACAAACGTATATGCTTAATATTGAGAGATCTATTCAGACATGGGGCTTCTTAAGTGATGAGGCTTTATTGATGATCAAGGGAAAGGGAACTGAGGGAGGAGATGATTTTTTCTTCTATACGCTTCCTGATATCACAATTGACCCTAATCATTATTTAACTGGTACGAGCATGAGTCCGAGTTTAAAAATGGTTGAGATGTTCTACACAGTAAATGGACTTCCTATAGATCAAGATCCAAGTTTTGGAGGAGGGAATATCTATGCTATGACTCAAGAAACAGATCCTTATTATACTGATGTGGTTGTTATGCGAGAGGATATTCCTGTATTGCATACTCGTCGTGAACCTCGTTTTTATGCTACTATTGCTGCTGATCGCTGTTATTGGAGGCTAGGAAAGAATATAGATAATCTTTATAAAGTAGAAGCTTATCGTGGAGAAACTTTTGGATTAAAAGAAAAACGAATTAATTCTACTGCTCCTCAGAATTTAAGTGGTTATTGGATTAAAAAATGGACGAGTTCGGATATACCTCTTTTTAATTACGTGAATAACGTAAAAGGAATGGGAGATTATCCTTATCCCGTAATTCGGATAGCTGAATTGTATTTAATTGCTGCGGAAGCTTGGAATGAATATTTGACAACACCGGATAATAGGGTATACGATAATTTGAACGAGATACGTAAACGTGCCGGAATTCCTACAGTGCAAGAATCTTGGGCAATGGCGCGAGATAAAAATAAGGTAAATAGTCAAGTTGGTATGCGTGAAATTATTCGTCAGGAGTGGAATATAGAGTTTGCTTTCGAAGGTCGTCGTTATTGGAACTTACGTCGATGGAAAACGGCACATTTAGAGATGAATGAGAATCAATACGGGTGGAACGTGTTGGGAGATACACGAGAAAAATTTTATAATAACAGTAGGCCAGTGATTGTTAATTCGAAGAATAAATTTGTAGCTCCTCGAGATTATTTATATCCTATACGTAGCGAAGAGATTCTGATATCCGGTTGCGTGCAAAATCCGGGTTGGTAAGTATATGGTTATGACTTTAAAATTTAGAATGATGAAAAATGCAATATTATTGTTTTTGATATTCGGTTTATTTGCTTGTAATAGTGATGAGAATATCGGATTCGATGTACCTGTCGAATTTCGGAAAGACCTTAGCTTCCGACCAGTTCCGGGAGGTGCTGTCATGAATTATTATTTACCTCGTAATCCTGAAGTAGCTGGAATACGAGTACGGTATAATGATGTTCGAGGGATGGAGATGGTTTTATCGGGGACTTATTTGAGCGACTCACTCTTGTTACTTGGTTTTAATGAAAAACGGGAGAATGTACCGGCATTGGTTACTTTTTTTAACGATAGAGGTGAAGAGTCTAGTCCAATGGAGTTTACGTTCGACACGGAGGATTCGGCCCCAGTATCTTTTTTTGATAATTTAAAGGTGAATTCATTTTGGGGTGGTTTTTCGATGATGTATTCCTCTCCAGAGGTGGTAAGTGGTTTGGTACATGTGTTTTATCTTGGAACGAATCCCTTAACCCAACGACCCGATACGATTTTGGTGATGACTAGTCCTATTGTAGAGGGAGGTGATACGCTCAATTTTGTTTTGAAACAAACTTCTGAAAATAATACGGTTGTCGTTCGGACGGAGGATTACCGGGGGTATCGTGTCAAACAACAAATTTTTGAAGGACTACCCGCTTTGTATATGGATACTTTAAAATATGGCGATTTCGATTTCAAATTTACAGGAAAAATAATAGAACGAGAAGAATATGCACTGGGAGAGAAGTATTTGTTTGATGGGGATCGGAAAGGAGAGGTATTTTATCGTAATAAGAATACTAATGCAAAATATAAATATGCAACTTTTGCGGCTGGACCAGGTGCATTTGGGGAACGTTTCATTATAGATTTACGTAAGGAAAAAGTTCCGGCTGCGGTACGGCTGTATGCTTACTTGAATTATTATACTGTTTGGCCAACAACATCTGGAAGTGCTCCTGCATTATTGAAGGAACTTTGGAATGGTGCTTATCGTACAAGACTTCCTTGTAAAGTTGCTCTTTACGGCACTAATGAAAATCCGGAAACGGTAAATTTGAGTTCTTGTGTGCGGCTCTTTCGGCTTGACTATAATCCTAACTCTTGGGAATCTTCTTGGGCAAAATTTACGGATGACATGAATTATGGTTTTGTGGATGGGGGTAAAATTATTTCAACTATTGAGGATATTGCTGCTACAGATCCAGTGTGTTTGGATATGCGTTGCAATTACACAGGAGATAGTTATCGATACTTGATTTTTGTGATCGAGGACACATTCAATTATCCTCGGTGGGGTGTTTTAAGGGAAGAAAATCCTTTGGAATACGTGACCTTTAATGAATTGGAAGTAAGTGTGAAGGCTGAATAGTGTAAATGAACAATCATTCAAATTATGAAGAAAAAATTATATTATATTGTATGGCTATTTGCGGTACTTTTTATCGTGGGATGTGAGGATCTTGAGGATACTTACGATGAATATGCCGGTAATGGTAGAATTCATTATGTGGGAAAATGTTCGAATCTAGAAGTTCTACCGGGTTGGAAACGGCTAAAAGTGAAATGGAAAGGAAATCTGGATGCAAATATAGATCATGTCAAAGTAACTTGGAAGGCAGAATCAGATTCAGAATCGCATGTACTCTTTTTACGACCGAAGGATGTTGTCGAAAATAATAATTTAGTAGATTCTTGTTATCTGGAGAATCTCGCAAATGCAGTTTATACTGTGACTGTGAGTAATATTTCTGTTGATAGTACGGAATCTATTGTGGAATCTGCTTATGCTCGTCCATACACTGAAAGTCATGAGGATTTACAAACTTTTACTCGCGGGATTATTAATTTCTATCCGTTGAATGGTAGATTAGCCGTGATATTAGATGATGTAAATGAGAATATAAGTGAGATGAATCTTGTGTACTGGGGTAGTGATGGAGAACAGCATACTTGGAATATCAAAGAGCATATGGGATTACGGTTGTCTTTGTTTGGGGAAATTGATTTTGGGCGAGATTATTATTTCTTAATCCCGGGGGAAGGAGAGCCAGGAATTGATTTCTCGAAAGAGATAAAAATACAACGGAAAGGGAAATTACCGAATTGTATCGATGAGATTAATTTCGAAGATGCAACCTTGTTAAAAGATGAACAGGTATGGTCAGCAGGATTTTCACAGTTGTTGTTAAAACAATATGGTGGAGTGACGGATGAAATTATTAATTCAGTGGAAACAATTGAATTAGATTATGATATGGCTTCATTCCAAGATTTGTTATATTTCCCAAATTTGAAAAAAGTAATTCTTGGAAAAAATCGTTATATGATAGATGGATACACGAGCATGAATGTGAGTACTACAGACGTTTATAAAGGATTATTAACATTGCAATTTTTGAAAGATTCTCGTGAGGGTTTTACCGTGGAACGTTATAATAATCATTATTTTGGTAATGATTTTGAATCAGTTTCCATTACTACGATGGAATTTATGGGTAAGATCAAGCCAGGGTTATTGAGTGAGATGAAAAATACAAATACTTTACCGAAGGTTGTACCATTAGATACGACGGGTTGGGAGGTCACTTGTACTGATACGGTTTATAATGGTTACAAAACAAATGGGGCTGCAAATTTGCTGATTGATGACCCGAAATTTTATTTCGAACCGGGACTGACATCGAGTGTGAAAGTTTTTGAGGTGAAATTTGATATGAAAAAACCTATGGTAGTGAAAGGATTTAAAATTGTGCAGCCTACTCAAGGGACTCAAACTGATATCAAATATCTGTTACCTTCTTTGAAAATAGAGGTATCTAAGGATGGTTACGAATGGGAGAATGCTACATACGAAAATGGAGGGATAAATATTGGAAATACTCCCGGGGAAACTACATTTATATATGTGCCGGAAGTTTTGCAAAAATCTGTACAGTATGTCCGATTGACTATTGTTAATCAATATGTTAATGCGACATCAGATGGATCTCCGTTGTTTAGTTTACGTTTGGGAGCTTTTATCCCTTTCTAAAATAGCGTGTTTCAGTGAATATTACGGGCCGGGTTTTTATCCCCGGCTTGTATTTTCATGTAAATTTAATGATAGATTATTATGTGAGAGGATTTTTGTAGAAGGAAAATATATTCATCTGGAAACTGATATTTTAGTATAAATAAGGATGACTGTAATAGAAAATTTGTTGTTGTTAATTTTTTTAAGGATGAAAATAATTGTATTGCTGATTAATGTAGTGATAATCTTCTCGGTCACTTGTAAAGCTCAAGAAGGCTATCAAATTAGTGGTAAAATCAGTGGTGTACCGGATGGTAAGGTATTGTTGATAAATGGTGAAAAGGGTAAATCGGATACATTAGGAATAACTCAAATTAAGAATGGAGTATTTGTTTTTACGGGAAAAGTAAACGGTCCCGTGGCGGTTTATATTACACTGTCTGATGGGAATGGGATGATTCCCTTGATTCTTGAAAACACGAATTTTATGATTAACGTAAATGATAATGGGGCGTTGATCCAAGGTGGGCGACAGCAAGAATTGTTGACTCATTACACTCGAATTAGCCAATCTTTTGTCTCAGAACAGGCTAAGATTGTGGCAGAAGCTCAACAACCAGGAGCAAACATTCAAGCTTTGCAAAATCAGGTGAATAAAGCCTACGAAATGTCGGTGAATGCCACGCTGAATTTGATCAAGGCGAATCCTGACGAATATGCCACTGTATATGTGATTGCTTTGGGTATCCTCAAGGAAACAGAAGAGGAATTACGTTTAAAGTATGAACTTTTGGGAGAAGGAGCTCGCGCTACGATTCCAGGTAAACAGATCGCTGCAGCCTTAGATCAGTATGCAAAATTGGTTGAGGGAAAAGTTGCCCCGAATTTCACGGTAGAAAAGCCTGATGGTAGTTTGTTCTCGTTGTATGATATCCCCGCCAAGTTGAAATTAGTGTACTTCTGGCTTTCAACAGATCCTTCTTGCCGGCAAGATAATATTGAGTTAGTGAAACTTTATTCGCAATATCGTCCACAAGGTTTAGAGATTATCAGTATTTCACTTGACGATGACCGGGTTAAATGGAAGAATACTATAGGTTTGGATGGTATGGTATGGATAAACGGTTTAGATTTAAGAGGTTTTGATTCTCTTGTTGCCCGTCTCTATATGGTGAATGATCTTCCTACAATTTTTCTAATTGATGCGGAGAACCGTATTGTTGCCAAAGGACTTCGGGGTAATGATCTCCGTAAGAAGATAGCGGAATTATTAAAAAAAAATAAGAAAAAATAAAGTATTTCTGTTTTTATGGTTTGCTTTTATTGGATAAAGAAAGTTCTATATATGTTATTACTAAATGAGGGAATATTTTATGGAATAAATTGTCTGATTTTTTTAAGGAAAAATGATTTTTATTTGATTTATAATACTATATTCAGAAGTGGTTCAGTCATGTTTTGAAATATCTTAAGTTCGAAGCAAGATGGAACGTGATTTCAAAGAAAAATAGCTTCCAGTATAAATGAAAAATAGTTTCCAGTATGAATGGAAACTATTTTGTTTTTCTATTGAAAATTCCTATATTTGTTAGATAAATATAAGGAAGAAGATGAGCGACAGATTATACCCTATCGGTATTCAAAATTTTGAGAGCTTTCGGAAAGACGGGTATCTCTACGTGGACAAAACAAGGTTAATTTATCGGCTTGTGAAAACAGGGCGGTACTATTTCTTGAGTCGTCCGCGTCGTTTCGGGAAAAGTTTGCTCATTTCAACACTTGAAGCTTATTTTCGGGGGAAACGGGAATTATTTCAAGGTCTCGCGATGGAGGAGTTGGAGAAGGAATGAGTACGACATCCGATCTTGCATCTTGACTTGAACATAGAGAAATACGACTCGGTTGAAAGTTTGGGAAATATTCTTAATAATGTTCTAATCCGTTGGGAAAAGGAGTATGGATCAGAACCCTCGGAAGTGTCTTTCTCGCTACGATTCGCTGGGATTATTCGCTGGACCCACGAGTTAACCGGGCAACGGGCGGTCATTCTTGTTGATGAGTACGATAAACCCATGTTACAGGCCATTGGTAATGAGGAATTACAACGAGAATTTCGTAATACCTTGAAACCGTTTTACGGGGTCCTTAAAACGATGGATGGGGATATTAAGTTCGCTTTGCTCACGGGTGTTACCAAGTTCGGGAAAGTCAGCGTGTTCAGTGATCTTAACAACTTGAACGATATTTCCATGGACGAACGGTACGTCGCTTTATGCGGGATGACCGAAGAAGAAATTCATCATTATTTCAAGGATGACATTCATCGGTTAGCCTCTGCCCAAGGATTAACGTACGAGGAAACGTGTGATCGACTAAAAGAGTCATACGATGGTTACCATTTTGCTGAAAACTCTGAAGGTATTTATAACCCGTTTAGCGTGTTGAACACGTTTGACAAGATGAAATTCGGTAGTTACTGGTTCGAGACGGGAACCCCGACTTACCTTGTCGAGTTGCTGAAACAGAACCATTATAACCGGAGAAGGGTAGTATCTTGGACAACAGATGCCAATGGATTAAATGATATGGACGATAATTTGATCTCGGCTCTTTACTAAAACGGATACCTCACCATCAAGGATTACGATTTAGAATTTGGTATTTACACATTGGGAACTCCAAACCGAGAGGTGAAAGAATGGTTTGATAAATTTCTTATCTCATATTTATAATGAACGAGAATAAAACGGCTTTCTCCGTTCGAGACTGATTCCCGTCAATTGTTCAAGATCGGTATTAACTTCGACAACAAGACACGAAATATTGAGAAGTGGATTGTGGAATAAAACTCTTAAGATTTCAAGAAGTTTTGATCGTTTTTATGAAAGAGCAGGGAGAGATTCTTCTTGATCGGTAGAGATATAAATTTAATTTTCTAACTTTGTATGCTAAAATAAAAACGAGAAGTGATGTTTAAAAGATATTGGAAAGACTTTGCCATTTTCTGGGGGCTATTTATTGTTTTTGTTGCGGGTGTGTTTTTCTTTTTCTACCTAGTTTCGGCGGGTAAATTAGGTTTTATGCCCACGTTCGAGGAGTTGGAGAACCCCAAGAATAAATTTGCCACGGAGATTTATTCCGAGGACGGGAAGATTTTAGGGAAGTATTTCGAGGGGAGTGAGAACCGTCGGTACATGGATTATAAGGATATTCCTCAGAGTGTTATTGATGCTTTGATTGCCACGGAGGATGTGCGTTTCTATGATCATAGTGGTATTGATGTGCGGGGATTGTTCCGGGTAGCACAGGGGATGTTGACCGGGAATTCTTCTGCCGGAGGTGGTAGTACGATCACGCAACAGTTGGCAAAGATGTTGTTTCCTCGGGAGGCGAATCAGAATTTCATGGAGTTAGCCGTGCGTAAATTCCGGGAGTGGGTGATTGCGGTGAAATTGGAGAAGAGCTATACGAAGGAAGAGATTATCACGATGTATCTCAATAAGTTTGACTTTTTGAACTTGGCCGTTGGTATTAACTCTGCCGCAAACATATATTTTTCGACAACACCCGATTCTTTGAAGGTGGAACAAGCCGCCATGTTGGTGGGAATGGCTAAAAATCCTTCACTTTTTAACCCGGTACGCAGAGAAGAGAAGACGTTGGGACGCCGGAATGTGGTGTTGGGACAGATGTTGAAATATGACAAGATTTCACGGGCTGAATTTGATTCTTTGAAGGTTCTGCCTTTGGGGTTGGACTTTCACAAGGAGGATCATAAAGAGGGTATTGCGACGTATTTCCGGGAATATTTGCGGTTATACATGACAGCATCCAAACCGGATAAAAGAAATTACAGCAAGTGGAGTAAAGACCAGTATGCGGTAGATTCTTTGGCTTGGGAGACGAATCCGCTTTACGGGTGGTGCAACAAGAATTTGAAATCAGACGGTTCGCATTATAATATTTACACGGACGGGCTAAAGATTTATACAACATTGGATTCCCGGATGCAGAAATATGCGGAGGAGGCCGTGACGGAACATCTGGGAGGAACGTTGCAGCCGGCATTTATGGCCGAGAGAAGTAGAAAAGCTCATCCGCCTTTTTCGAATGATTTGACGGTTTCCGAGATCAATGATATTTTGAATACTTCTATCCGTCGTACCGAGCGCTATCGGTCAATGAATAAGGCGGGTAAGAGTTTCCAAGAGATAAAGAAATCCTTTGATAAAGCGATTCCGATGTCTGTTTTCACGTGGAAAGGTGTACGGGATACCGTGATGAGTCCGTTGGATTCATTGAAACATTACAAGTCATTCTTCCGGGCCGGATTCATGGCGATGGAACCTTCTTCGGGCCGAATCAAGGCGTACGTGGGAGGACCGGATTATCGTTATTTCCAGTATGATATGGTAAGTACCGGAAAAAGACAGATCGGTTCAACGATCAAGCCGATTCTTTACACGTTGGCGATGCAGGAGGGGTTGGGACCTTGTGATCAAGTGTTGAACGTGCAACAGACGTTTGTCTTGCCGGACGGGACGACTTGGACGCCTCGTAATTCCACGGATAAGCGGGAAGGTGAGATGGTGACTTTGAAATGGGGATTGGCAAATTCGGTGAATAATATTTCCGGTTGGGTATTGAAACAATTTACCCCGGAGGCCGTCGTGCAAATGGCTCACCGGATGGGAATCACGAGTTTTATAGACCCGGTTCCCGCAATTTTCTTGGGCTCTTCCGAGGTTTCCGTGAAAGAGATGGTCGGGGCATTCTCGATATATGCGAATAAAGGGGTATATAATGCACCGATGATGGTGACTAAAATTGAGGATAAGTATGGTAACGTGCTGGCGAATTTCTACCCGGAATCCAGAGAGGTGATTACTGAAAATACGGCATTCCTGATGGCGAATTTGTTGCAGGGGGTTGTGGATGAAGGAACGGGTCGTCGTTTGCGTTTTCGGTATGGTTTTAAGAACCAGATCGGGGGAAAGACTGGAACGACGCAGAATCACTCTGATGGTTGGTTTATCGGAATTACACCTGATCTTGCCGGAGGGGTTTGGGTAGGTGCGGAAGATCGTTCTATCCATTTCCAGAATTTGGCGAATGGACAGGGAGCCAGTATGGCACTTCCGATTTGGGCTTTGTTTATGCAGAAAGTATATGCGGATAAATCTCTTGCCGTACCGCAAAGTGATTTCCAGAAACCGAACGGGGTAAATCATGTGCTTGATTGTGGGGATGCGGATCGAGAGGGAATGACGGATTACGATTCTTCAGATGAAATCTTTGATTAATTGAAAATTCATTTTGTTGATAATCTGATTTATAGAAAATATAGTAAGAATAACGATATTGAAAAAGTTTTATTTGAGAACTACCCCCACCGACTCCCCCTTACACAGGGGGAGAGTTGATTACCAAGTGGTTTCCCCTATTAGGTGAGGAGAGGTTATTATTTAGATGGCTTATTTCAATTTCCAATTTTCAATTGTATGGCTAAAACAAAAACCGTGTACGTTTGTCAGAATTGTGGGGCAAAGGAATCCAAGTGGGTTGGGAAATGCTCTACTTGCGGGGAGTGGAATAGTTTTGTGGAAGAGGTGGAAGTTTCTACCAAAGGAAACCGGGTGGCTTCTATCGTGGGGGCGAGTTCTTCACGGCCTTTGAAGTTGTCGGAGGTGAAGGCGAATGCGGATGAGCGTATGGATACCGGAGATGGAGAACTGAACCGGGTGTTGGGAGGTGGAATCGTACCGGGTTCTATGATTCTACTGGGAGGAGAACCGGGTATCGGTAAATCGACGTTGGTACTGCAATTTGCCTTACATAATCGATGTGGGAAAGTTCTGTATGTCTCCGGGGAGGAGAGCGTGTCGCAGATCAAGATGCGGGCGCAACGATTGGGGGCGGAGAATGACGATTGCCTGTTCCTTTCGGGGAACTCGTTGGAAACGGTATTGGAACATTCCCGTGCGCTTGAACCGAAATTATTGATTATTGACTCTATACAAACGCTGGCAACAGAGAGTGTGGATGCCATTCCGGGGAGTTTATCGCAAATCCGGGAATGTACTAACGTGTTGCTGCGTTACTCGAAAGAAAATACGATTACGACTATTTTGATCGGGCATATCACGAAAGACGGTCAGTTGGCCGGTCCGAAGATTCTGGAACATATGGTGGATACTGTCCTGCAATTTGAGGGTGATCAGCAACATATGTACCGTATTTTGCGCTCTATGAAGAACCGTTTTGGTTCGACTTCCGAAATCGGAATCTACGAGATGTTACAATCCGGTTTGCGACAGGTGGCCAATCCTTCCGAGCTGTTGCTATCCAATCATGACCAAGATTTGAGTGGAGTCGCTGTTTCTGCCACCATGGAAGGCGTTAGAACGATTTTATTGGAAGTGCAGGCTTTGGTTAGCACGGCAGCTTACGGGACGCCCCAGCGGTCTGCAACGGGCTTTGATACGCGACGATTGAATATGTTGCTTGCCGTGTTGGAAAAACGGGTGGGTTTCCGGTTGGCAGCGAAGGATGTGTTCTTGAATATTGCCGGAGGAATACGGGTGAGTGACCCGGCTTTGGATTTAGGGGTCGTGATGGCGGTTCTTTCTTCAAATATAGATGCTCCGATACCCACGAATACCGTATTTGCCGGAGAAGTTGGCTTGTCGGGAGAGATTCGTGCCGTGAGTCGTATAGAACAACGAATACTGGAGGCTGAAAAACTCGGATTCCAACAAATATTTGTTCCGGCGGGAAATAAGAAAGCGCTGACAAAAGTTCCCGCACATATAAAAGTGAGATTTGTTTCCCGGGTGAGAGATATTTGTCGGGAGTTATTTAGCTAAATCGTTTATCCATATTATATTTTATGAACTGACTATTTTGTAACTTACAAAATAATCAGTTATATTTGTTCTAGAATAAAACGAATAAATATGGAAACGCCTTTTGTTTTTGGGAAAATAGCTACGGATCAGAATTTCACGGATCGGCGAGTGGAAACAGAACGTTTGTTGCAGAATTTCAGAAGTCTGACAAATACGATTATTATTTCTCCTCGTCGTTGGGGAAAATCATCGCTAGTAACGCATGCTGCCAAACAACTCCTAGCGTCTGAAGGAGATGTGAAATTATGCATGATTGACCTTTTTAACGTGAGGGAAGAAGAGGAGTTTTATACGTTATTGGCGAAAAAAGTTTTAACATCTGTATCTTCCAAGTGGGAAGAAATAGCGATGAATGCCAAAAACTTCCTTGCCCGCTTGATCCCCCGGATTTCTTTTACGGCTGATGTGGAAAGTGAGCTGTCTTTTGGAATTGGGTTGGAGGAATTGAAACGTAATCCGGATGATATTCTGGACTTGGCAGAGGTTTTGGCTGTATCTAAAAATATTCGTTTAATTATTTGTATTGATGAATTTCAGAACGTGGCTAATTTCGGGGATTCTTTGGCGTTTCAAAAGAAGTTGAGGGCCCATTGGCAGCGACACGCACACGTTGCTTATTGCTTGTTTGGTAGCAAGCGACACATGTTGATGGATGTTTTTGCGAATGTTTCAATGCCTTTTTATAAGTTTGGAGACTTAATGTTTCTTCAAAAAATAGAAACGGAAGAGTGGGTCCCGTTTATCCGACAAAAATTCCAAACGACTAATAAGGTTATCGAACGGGATGAAATTCAGTTATTGGTGGGATTGGTCGATAAGCACCCGTATTATGTGCAGCAATTGGCTCAACAGGTGTGGCTTAGGACAGAGAAGTTAGTCGTGCCATCTGTTGTTAAGGAAGCGTATAATGGGTTGATTGACCAGTTGAGCCTACTTTTTCTGAATAGCATGGAAACGTTTAGTAATGCCCAGCTCGGTTTTTTGAAGGCATTAATAGCGGGAGAAAAGCAATTAAGTTCAAAACAAACATTACAGGCTTATCGGATTGGTACTTCCGGAAATGTGGTTAGAATAAAGCAAGCTCTTATGGAACGGGAAGTAATTGATGTGAGAGGAAATGAAATCACATTTCAAGATCCTCTGTTCGAGGCGTGGTTGAAACGGGATTGGTTTAAGTGAAAATGATAGAACTGATTATTTTGTAACTTACAAAATAATCAGTTCGCTGGATTTTGTTTCTTAGTTGGAATATTTTATATTTGTCAAGAATCCAATTAGGGAGTGAATGGATATTTCAGAAGATAAATTTATTCAGCAAATTAATGCCAAGGAAGTAGGAGCGTTTCGGATTTTGTTCGAACACTTCTATAATTATCTTGTGCTGTATGCCATGAAACGTGTCCGTCAGCGGGAAGTAGCTGAGGATGTGGTGCAAGAAGTTTTCGTGGCGATCTGGGAAAGTTCGAAGGAATATAATTCTTTTCATGGATTCAGGGCATTTCTGTATGATGCGGTTCAGAATAGGTGTCTGGATTATTTAAAGCACAAAGCGGTAGAAAATCGGTATCTTGCTTACCAGCTTGCCAATCATGATGATGAGAGGGAACGGGAATATAATTTGATGCGAGAGGAGATTTACCGGGAGTTGTATTTGGCTGTTCGTGAATTGCCTGATCGTTGTCGGGAAGTATTTGAATTGCATCTAAAAGGTAAAAAAAATGAGGAGATTGCCGAATTATTGTCCCTTTCCATAGAAACGGTTAAAACCCATAAAAAGAATGCTGTTCGTTTCTTGAAAGAGCGGATGGGGAATTTATTTGTCCTATTAGTTATGTTCCGGGTGCTTTGATTCTAGCCTACTTTTCGTTCGGACTATAAATTTTTCTTGAAAAAAGTCTTTTTCCACTTACCCCTTTTTGGGATACTCGTCGTATGTGGTGCAAAATTAGAGAATGGATATGGAAATCTTTAATGAGAAAATAGTTCGAATGATTCGACTTTATTTGTCCGGTGTTATTTCTGAGGAGGAACGACAAGAGTTGGAACGTTGGGTAGAGGAGAGCGAGGGAAACCGTCGTTTTTTTGAAGAGATGAAGGAAGAAGGACGGTTTGCGGAGGAGTTTCCTGAGTTTTGCCGGATTGATATGGAAAAGGGATGGCGACGTTTTGAACAACAGGTTCAGCCGAAACGACGGTCTTTATGGAGGCGAGCATTGAGATATGCGGCGGTGATAGCCGTACCGGTAGCGGTGGGACTTTCCGTCTGGTTGTTGAACCGAGAAGAGAAAGCGGAGAACACCTTGATTAGTAAGGTGATTGAACCGGGACAGGTTAAAGCTATGCTGGTACTTCCGGGAGGAGCAACGCTGGCCCTACAAGACATGAAACAAGGGGAAATTGAAGTTGACAAGGGATTGAAGGCCAGACAGACAAATAAAGGGTTAGTGTACGACAATGATGTTGTTTCGAGAGAAGAGAAATTGAAATATAATACACTGAAGACTCCCCGGGGAGGAGAGTTCCGTTTAACGTTGTCCGATGGGACATCCGTGATATTGAATTCTGCCACGAACTTGAGATATCCCGTGACGTTCGGGAAACAGGAGCGAAAAGTTTATTTGGACGGAGAGGCTTATTTCGAAGTTCAAAAAGATAGTACACGACCTTTTTACGTGGAAATGGATGGAATGCAGATCAAGGTTTACGGGACTTCTTTTAATGTGAATACGCATAAAGAAGGGGGGATTCAGACTGTTTTAGTGGAAGGGAGAGTCGGGATTAAATTACCGAATTATGAACATATATTATCTCCGGGTAGTTGGGCTCGTTTTAATCGAGAGCGTGGAGAGATTGAAGTTAGGAGCGTGGATGTCCAGCAATATGTGGCGTGGACGAAGGGTATATTTGCTTTTGAGGAGGAGAGTTTAGAACAAATTATGAACACACTTTCGCTGTGGTATGATGTGGATGTGTTCTATGAGACAGACAGTGTGAAACAACTTCATTTCTCCGGACACTTGGGACGCTATAAAGAGATTCGAGATATTCTGGATGCAATCACGGAGGCTACGGGAGTGAAATTTTCGATAAAAGAACGAATTATTATTGTTACCAAATAAAAAACGGAAGGCGTTGGAAGCACCTTCCGCTAGTTTAATCTCCGATAAACCTTATTGTGTGGGGTCTATTGGTAAATAATCTAACTATCAATTACAAAAGTATGGAAAAAAATCGGATTTGCCTTCGATCCCTTTCGGGATGTTGGCGTAAATTGTGGAAAATTATGAGAATGTGTCTCGTTTTATTGTCTTGTTTCACCTTTTCTCTTTCGGCAAGTTCATTTGCCCAGCAAGAGCGGGTTAGTTTAAAGATGAAAGAGGTGACGGTGAAGATGTTACTGGATGAGATTCAGCGACAAACAAATTTGCATTTTATTTTTAATACTGAACAGACAAATAGTTTGGGTAAGGTGTCTGTTGAGGTAAAAGATGAAACTGTGGAAACGGTGTTGGTACGTTTATTCGAGGGTACGGATCTGACCTATAGTTTTAAAGGGAATATTATCGTGGTAAAACGTCGGGCAGATGAGATTCAGGGACAACAGCAACAGTCTATGTTAAGAGTTGCGGGAAAGGTGACTGATGAGAAGAAACAGGTACTACCCGGGGTGACGGTACGATTGGAAGGTACTACCGTGGGAACGGCAACTAATAGCATGGGTGTATTCACGTTGATGTTACCCGTGCGAGAGGGTTTTTTGGAATTTTCTTTTGTGGGTTTTAAAAACAAGCGGGTCCGTTTCACGGAAACATCCGATAGTCTTAACGTAGTGTTGGAAGAGGATTTGAAGGAGATTGGGGAGGTTGTGGTGACAGGTTACCAACAGATCGACAAACGACACTTGACGAGTGCCGTGAATACCGTGAAGATGGATGACATTGATGTGCCGGGGAGTAACCGGATTGATATGATGTTGGAAGGGCGTATTCCGGGATTGACATTTATGCAGAATACGGGCCAAGTAGGTGCAGCTCCCAAGTTACGAATCCGGGGAACATCAACTATTCTGGGAAGTCAAGAACCGGTTTGGGTAGTGGATGGAATCATACAACAGGATCCGGTGAACGTGGACCCGGCTCAACTGAATGATTTGGACTTTGTGAATCTGTTGGGAAATGCGATTTCCGGTTTGAACCCGAATGATATAGAGCGAATTGACGTGTTGAAAGATGCATCGGCTACGGCGCTCTACGGGGCTCGTGCAGCCAATGGAGTTATTGTGATTACCACGAAAATGGGAAAAATAGGAGCTCCGACAGTTTCTTATTCGATGAGTGGTACATTTACGCAACGTCCCCGATACACGGATCGAGGTTTTTATATGATGAATTCTAAGGAGAGGGTTGATGTATCACGGGAATTGATGGAAATGGGAGTTCGCTATAATGGTGTGTATGACGGTATTTCGGATTGGATTGGGTACGAGAAAGCGTATTTGGATTATTTCATGGATAGTTCAATCAGTTATGATGAATTCAAGCGACAGTCTCAATGGTATGAAACTATGAATACGGATTGGTTGAAGATTTTGACAAAAGATGTGTTCTCTCACAATCATTCATTGAGTATAAGCGGGGGATCACAGGATGTTCGTTATTATGCTTCAATCGGGTATGCTGATGAACAAGGAAACGTGAAAGGAGAAGAGAATAAACGATATTCTTCGGCTTTGAAATTGACAGCGACCTATGACAAGTTTTCTGCCCAGTTTGGTATCAACGGGAGTGTGACGAATAAAAAGTATAATCCGGATGAGTTGAATGTGATGAGTTATGCCCATAGTATGAACCGTGCCATTCCTCTTTATGGTGAAGATGGGGAGTATTGGCGGTACAAGAAAGATGGGAGTATGTATTCCCAATTTAATATTGTGGATGAAATGAAGAATTCCAGCCGGTATATAGATCAATACTCTGTTTCTATCACGGGGCAGTTACAATACAAGTTTACGGAGGATTTTAAATTGATCGGAACAGGGTCTTATCAGTTTAATTACACGAATGAGGAGGAGTGGTTTGGTGAGGATTCGAATCACACGGCTCTTTTGCGAGCGAATCAGTCAAAATATGCTTCGACTTGTCCTTTTGGGGGAACGTTGAAAACGATCACGACGAAAAATAATAGTTACACGTTACGTTTGCAGGCAGATTATAGTAAATACTTGGGGATGGAACGGCAACATTTCACGAATGTCATGTTGGGATATGAGTTGTCTTCGACGGAGTATAACGGGGTTGCGGAAGAGGTGAGAGGATATTATAAGGATCGGGGAAAAACGTTCCCGACTTACACCATCAATCAACCGGCTGATTTCGAAGCTTATTATGCTTATCATCGGTGGAACGCGAATAATAATCCGGTGTACACGGATCAGTTGACGAATTTGATGTCCGGGTTCTTGACGCTTACTTACGGTTATGATGACCGTTATATTTTGAATTTCAATGCCCGTGCGGATTGGTCGAATGCTTTCGGTAGTCGGAGTAACGAAAAATTATTTCCCGTGTGGTCTATATCCGGGAGGTGGAATATTTCAAATGATGTTTTGAAGGATATAGATTGGATTGAAAATTTGGCACTTCGCTTGTCGTATGGTTTACAAGGAAATATGATGAATAATCAACCTACTCGGCTAATTATCAAGAAGGGGGATTATAATGAAACGTTAGGAGGGTTTGCATCGACGATTGGAGCTTATCCGAATCCGAATTTGAAATGGGAAAAAACACATTCTTATAACGTGGGACTTGATTTTAGTTTCCTGCATGGCAAGATTAACGGGTCATTTGCTTTCTTCTACAAGAAGACAAAAGATGCTTTCCTGTCTAAAAAGGTGGCCAGTCAGAATGGTATCACGAATTACGTGGTGAACGCGGGAGATGTTGAGAATAAAGGGGTTGAATTAGCATTGTATTTCACCGCGATTGACAATGCCCTTTCAGGTAAAGGCGGCAAACGGGGTTTTGTATGGAGAATTGATCCGCAGATCGGGCAAACTTTGAATAAATTAGTAAATACGGCTATTAATAAGAATAACAAGACGTTACAGGATGAGATTACGGTAAAGGATTTGTTGGACGGAAACGCTTATATTGCCGGTACTCCGTTGAATACGTTCTATTCTTATCGGTTCAATGGTTTGGATAAAATGGGTATTCCGACATTCAAAGGTTTAGAAGACGAGCTTAAAGATGAGTTAATCGAGAAATATAACGAGATGGCTTTGTCGGATAAGAAAGATGTTTGGATGGAAGTGTTGGGAGAGTCCGGGACGAGGGTGCCGACTTTGCAGGGAGGTTTAAATAATTATATTGCCTATCGTAATTTCAGTCTTTCTTTTAATCTGGCTTATAGTATCGGGAATAAGATTCGGATGTTTAAACTTTGTTCCGGGGATTATAGTGCGGTGAATCCGAAGCCTCATAACAATTTGAGAAAAGAGTTCGTGAATCGTTGGAGAGGTCCCGGAGATGAGAAGAACACCAATATTCCGGGAATCCGTACCAGCCTGACGGCTCAAGGTAATTCTGCGGATGTGGCATTGGACTACGGATGGTGGCGCGGTTATTCGGCTTGGACACCAATTACGAGTACGAACGCATCCAAATATGAATTGTATGATTATTCTGATCTACGGGTAGTACGAGGTGACTATTTACGTTTGCAATCTTTGAGTTTCCGTTACGTGTTTGACAAGGAATTGATTCAGAAAGTGGGAATGACGAGTGCTTATATCTCTTTGTCAGCAACAAATTTATTCACGATTTGTGACAAGAAACTGAAAGGGCAGAACCCGGAACAATCGGGTACGAGTAGCATGGTAAATATCTCGGTACGTCCGACTTATTCTGTTAGTTTGAATGTTAATTTCTAATTTTAGAGATGATGAAAAATATATTATATCTGTTGGTGGTTTTGTTTTTCTTTTGCTCTTCTTGCGGTGATTTCCTAGAAGAGTATTCGCAAAACTCGACTTACGTGGAGTCAGTGGACGATTTGGACGAATTATTACTGGGCGGTGGCTATCTCACTCGAAATGTCGGGAGCATTTCTGCCACGGGAGCGATGGCTTACTTGCATATCATGGCTGACGAATCGAAAGAGATGCCGGTTCCTAACAGTTCTGTTAGCAAGAGTGATCAAGTGTGGGAGAAGATGGCCGGGTTTTATATCTGGGCCGAGAATCCTTTTACTTCTTATACCGGTGTTGCACGGAGTGATGGAGAATGGGCCAGTTTCTATACTCGTATCTCTGTTCTTAATTCTATCCTTGAAGAGGCTCCTAATTGTAAGATTAAGAAAGACGCGGAAAGAGAACAATTATCTAGGGTGCTGGGAGAATGTTATTATTTGAGGGCTTGGAATTATTTCATGTTGGCAAATATTTACGGGGCAGCTTATGACAAAAGTAATTTGAATGACGGGGCAAGCGTGACCTTAAAGCTTGATCCTGCCATTGAAGATAAAAAGTTTGCAAGGGCGAGTACCGGAGAGGTTTATCAACAGATCGTGCGTGATTTGACTCAAGCGGCAACGTTGTTGGAGCAAGGGTCTGTATTGGAATCAAAGGTTCATGTAACGGCAGCTGCGGCTTATGCCTTGTTGAGTCGGGTATATCTTTATATGGAAGAGTACGATTTGGCGGTAAAAGCGGCTAATAAGGTGGAAGGATATACTCTGTATAATTTAGCTAGTCGCTATACTCCCGGAAGTGGGGAAGCATTTTTGACGGCTTCTTTACCGGAGGTGATTTATACTCAAGGAAGGGAAGTTATGAGTTATGTGCATGGGGGTACCGGATACGTGAGTAAAACCTATTCTTCTTGGATTGATGAAAACGGGAATCTTCAGTATGGTTACATTGACGTGGCTTACGTGATGGGGGATTCGTATGTCGTTTCGGATGAGTTATTACAGTTGTTTGATGCAAATGATGTGAGATATAGTGCTTTTTTTGCTCGTTCCTATCAGAAGAATTATTTGGTTTCCCGTAAATATCGGGCGGCTATTAATGAGGCGATTGTAGAAACAGATCCGATCACGGGGACTCCGGTCATGCCTGTTGTGGAAGGGATGGATTTTAATGAAGTTGCCTCTATCCGTTATGCTGAGGTGGTTTTGAATAAGGCAGAGGCTCAGGCTTGTGCGGGAGATGCAGGAGCGGTGGAAACGATGCGTCAGTTTTTGGAAACACGGTACACGGTTGTACCGGCCATACCTGCCAGCGGGAGTGGTTTGATTGAATTTATTCGTCGGGAACGGCAGAAGGAGTTATGTTTTGAGGGACATCGGTGGTTCGATTTACGTCGGTATGCCGTGAATTCTGTTCATAAACAGACGATTCAAGTGAAACATGAATGGCATACTCGTACTACGAGTGAGGCGGTTTTGGAAGGAAGTTATACATTGAAGGCTTATGATAATACATTGAAGGGGGATTGGATGATTCCTGTACCTGAGGATGTAATTAATTATTGTTTTCCAGTGCTGTATAACTTTGAGCGAGGAAACGGTGTCGTTAAAAACTAAAAATCAAGAAGATGAGAAAGTTATTATTATATAGTTTAGGCTTGTTGTTTTTTACCAGTTGTTCGGATGAGGCGGAGTTGAGACCGACGGAGGTAAAGAACTGGTTTGAGATCGTAGCAAAGGAGAACATAGATGTTGTGGATCAGAAAATATATGACATCTGGAAAGGTTATGAAATTGGGGTGTTTTATAATGATACACTAGGACGGGAGGACCGGGGACGCCGGGATTCTGTCGGGAATATTGTTTATCATTATGAAGTGTTGGATCTGAGTTACAATATGACCACGTCTTCCTACACGAATCGGGTGACTTGGACCCCAGTGGATGTAAGTACGGGGACAGGAAAGGCGAGATTATTGCCGTTGTTAGATTTTTTAGATGCCTCGTTATTGCCTTTTGTAAAGAGTGCGGAAGTGCATATTCCGGCGATTATGATTACGGAGACTTTCTATGTGAGTAATAGTGCTAAAAAGGTATATCGCGGGTTTAATTTCTTAGGGATTTCCCTGGCCGATTTTGCAAATAATGCAGAATCGAAAAAATTGTACCGGGCGGAATTTGTTAACCAGACTTGTGCAAAAAAGATCGAGAATTTAGTTGACCCGTTCTATGAAGTGGCAGAGGTGGCCTTAGCCGCTTATTCCAGTAGTCCGTGGGGAAGTTCCTATTATGGGAATTCCAGTGCCATGTTCCCCTTTTATTCGGAGGTGCTGACTAATATAGAGTATATCGAAAATTATCAACAGGATATGGATTCTTTGAGAATCTTGAAGGCAGAATTGGATATTCGTGTTGGTAATGGAGAATTGACGGAGGACGATCCGGAATATGTTCGATGTATTAATGAGATAGCTGTTCGGGAGGCTGCCAAAACGAATGAAACAACATGGCGTAACGAATATGCGAGATGTCGTCCAGAGGCGTATGGGATTCTGGTGTTGAATTCTTATTGGATGCCGAGCAAAGAGGCTGATCTTGACTCGTATATGGCGGCTGTTTTCACGTATTCCCTAGAAGAGTTTAAAGGGCTATATACGGGATTTCCTTTCGTAATCGAACGATTTAGATTGTTGAAGAATATATTGGAAGAGGCTGGGTTTGATGTGGATGCCGTGAGAGAATCTATGTAATGAATAAAATGAGTTCATAAAGTCTATAAGGTTCATAAAGTTCATAAGGTCACGGGAGTTCTTCGGACAAGGTTTACTGTAGTCCTTTGGGACTTTATGAACTTTCAGAACCGAAGGTTTGACTTTATAGACTTTATAAACTAGAGGTGTGTCCCGTTTTTTCGGGACACATACTCTCGTATTGTATGTATGAATGTAAAAAACAAAGAGATGTCAGAAGCAATTGTAAAAGTGGAAAACCTGTACCATCGTTACACCACGCAGTGGGCTGTACAGGATTTGAGTTTTGAAATCAGGAATCGGGGAGTTTTGGGATTGTTGGGAGCGAATGGTGCAGGAAAGTCGACCACGATGAATATTATGTGTGGTGTATTGAATCAGACTTCGGGGAACATTTATATTAATGGGATAAATTTGAGGGAACACCCGATAGAGGCAAAGAAATATATCGGTTTTCTACCCCAGAAACCACCTTTGAATCCGGATATGACGGTGGATGAATATCTCCATTTTTGCGCCCATTTGAGGCGAATGGATGGGAAGGAGGTACATCAGGCCGTGGAGGCAGCGAAAGAACGTTGTGGTATTGCGCATTTTAGAAAGCGTTTGTTGAAGAATTTGTCCGGGGGATACCAGCAACGGGTTGGAATTGCTCAGGCAATTATTCATAATCCTAAGGTGGTGGTGTTTGATGAGCCGACGAATGGTTTGGATCCTATTCAGATCGTGGAAATCAGAAATCTGATCAAGGAGATTGCCGTGGACCGGGCAGTAATTATTTCAACGCATATTTTGCCGGAAGTACAATTAAGTTGTGAGAATATCATTATGATCACGCAAGGAAAGTGCGTGTTTTCCGGGACGATAGAAGAGTTTGACAATTATATAGAACCGAATTCTTTGGTGATCACGCTGGATGCGGCTCCTGACGTGAATGTATTGGCTTCGTTGCCATCCATAAAACGGGTTGATAAGCTGACAGAGAAGAGATACCGTCTTTTCTTTTCAGATGCAACGGATATAGCGGATCGGGTTGTTTGTGCCTCAGTTGAAGGTGGATGGAAATTAACGGAGATTAATCTGGAACGGGGATCTTTGGATGAGGTATTTGCCCAGTTGTCTGGGAAAAGTCGAATCGGGAAAAAAGAGTTGGTATGAAATTAATTTGGAAAATAACCAAAGCGGAATTACAAACGCTTTTCTTCTCACCGTTGGCTTGGTTAATGCTGGTAGTACTGGGAATCTGGGTGTTTAATGTCTTTTACGATAAGTTTGACTTGTTGGTCCGAACTCAGGAACTAGGTGATTCGATAGGGCATGTTACCCGTAGGTTGTATATTGATCAGTATGGGATTTATGCGGCTATTTTGGACACGTTATATTGTTTTTTCCCTTTGTTGACGATGGGATTGATTAGTCGGGAATTGAGTAGTGGTAGTATAAAATTGTTGGATTCTTCGCCTGTTAGTACTTGGCAGGTGGTGTTGGGGAAGTACTTTTCGATGTGTATTTTCTCGTTGTTACTGATTGTTGTTTTATTTATTCCTGTAATACTGGGTATATTTACCGTGGAGAATCTGGAAATGAAGGCTATTTTCACGGGGTTGTTGGGAATGTATTTACTCATGTGTACATACTCGGCAATCGGTCTTTTCATGTCGTCACTTTCCATTTATCCGATCGTGGCAGCCGTGGGAACTTTCGGGGTTTTGGCGGCATTGAATATGGTTGGGAGTATATGGCAGGAGTACGCTTTTATGCGTGATATTACTCACTGGCTTTCTATTAGTTCCCGTATTATTAGCTTTTTACAGGGGGTGATTGCGAGTGCTGACGTGTTTTATTACCTTTTGATCATTGGTTTGTGTGTGACCTTGACGTGGTTAAAGTTGCGGTTTGCAAAGTTATCGTGGTCCTTCTGGAAGAAATGTAGTGTTTATGTCGGGGTTGTGATCGTCGTGTTGTTTTTGGGATACGTGTCTTCTCGTCCGATGTTTAAATTTTATGCTGATGGAACGGAGGATAAGAGGAACACGCTTACAGTTGCCAGCCAAGAGATTATGGAGAGAGTGAAGGGACATGTAAAGATCACTACGTTTGTTAATATATTGCATAAAAACAGCGGGTTCAGTATGCCTCGGAGTGTAAATACAGAGTATGCCCGTTTTGAGCAATATACTCGGTTTCACCCGGATATGGAGTTGGAATATGTTTATTATTATGGGGGAACCCGTTTTTTTAGTCAGGCGGCAAATATATATATACCGAGTATAGGCTTGGATTCTGCGGCTAAAAGAATTGCTTCTATTGAGGGCCTTGATCCCTCAAAGGTGATATCGGCAGCGGAGGCTCAGAAACTGTGTCCCGTGAATTTGGGGCAAGAGGAAAATCCGGTGATTAAGATTATCGAGATTGAAGGAAAGGAACCACGTCCTTTACGATTGTTCGAGGATAATCAAGTACTTCCTTCAGAGGCCGAGATTTCTGCCGCATTTAAAGGGATGACACAGGATTTACCGTTGATTGTTTACCTGACTGGGCGTGGGGCTCCCGACATTACCTCTAAGTTGAGGGACGGGTATGATGCGATGTTTAATACGCCGTATATTCGGGCTTCTTTTATAAACCAAGGGTATAAAGTTCAGTCGGTGTCTGTTAGCGAGGGTGAATTGCCCGAAAATACAGCGGTATTGGTTATTGCCAACCCGTTGGAGGAATATGATAAAGAGGAATTAAAGATGGTCTATGAGTATGTAGAACAAGGGGGAAACTTGTTGTTGATGGGGGATGCCGGGAATGAAAAAGTAATGAATGAGATTGCCAATCCTTTAGGACTTCGTTTTGCCGAGGGGTATCTGGTTGAACCGCATTTGAATGATGAACCGTTGCCGCATATCGCTATTTGTTCTGTTTTACCATCGGCTTTTGAGATACTTCCGGGGTTAAAGAGTTGGATAAGGGCAGGCTATTCTTTGCCCTTGAAGATGACAACAACGCTTCTCGTTGACTCTTCAAGATGTCGTTTTGAGGTGTTTCCCTTATTCGCATCATCTCCCGACAGTTGGTTGAAGCGTGAGAAGGTGAATTTGCTTGAAGGAGAATTAAAACCGGATGTTTCCCTTGGAGAGATTGCCAGACCTTACGTGACGGCTACAGGATTAAGGCGTCAGGTTGAGGGGAAGGAACAACGGGTAGTGGTGACGGCTGATGCCGAATGGATGAGTAATATCGGACTCTCTACTAATTATCAAGGACTATACCCGAATCCCGGAGGGTTTGCCTCGACAGCGATGAGCTGGTTGGTGTATAGTAAGGCTCCGGTAAACACGTCGAGAGGATGGGTGGACGATGGCAACCTGAATTTCAGGGACAAGGATTTGGAATGGATATATTATTTGTACGAATGGTTTATTCCGGCTTTCATGGCATTCCTTGGGTTTATGTTGTATTATCGTCGAAATAAACAATAAGAGTAGTATGAAACAGGTATATTATATAATGAAAGCCGAGTTACAATCGTTGTTTTATTCTCCGATTGCTTGGCTGATTTTAGTGGTTTTCACCATACAGTGTTCTGTCGCTTTTTGTGATACTTTGGATAGTGTGGCTAAAGCCGTGGCAGAGGGGCAGCAAATGCCGGGGCTTACCTATTGGTTTTTTAGCCGGGATTATCATGGATGGGGTGTTTTTCATGCAGGGATGCGTTATCTCTATATTTATTTTCCATTGCTGACCATGGGGTTATTCAGTCGGGAATTGGCGAGTGGATCTATAAAGTTACTGGATTCTTCCCCGGTGAGTACCATTCAGGTAGTTATTGGTAAGTTTTTTTCGATGTTGGTGTATGCGTTGGTGCTACTTGGGGTATGGATGATCTTTGTGATTTACGGGGGAATTAGCATAGAGAATTTTGCCTATGCTCGCATTTGGGTCGCTTTTCTGGGAATGTTTTTGACGATGGCAACCTATTCCGCTATCGGCTTGTTTATGTCGTCCTTGACTCGCTATCCCGTGGTGGCAGCGATTGGTTCTTTCGTGGTTTTTATCGTTTTGGAACGAATCGGGAGTTACGGGCAAAATTGGGATGGTATCCGGGAGATTACAACTTGGTTGTCTCTTTCCGGGCGGATAAAAGTGTTTTTGGATGGATTATTGACCAGTCAGAATGTAGTATATTTTGTGGCGATAACGCTGTTATTCCTCTGTTTTACAATTTTGAAATTGTGGTTGGGGCGTTATCATTATCCGGTGTGGCGTAAGGTACTTTATTACGTAGGTATCCTGAGTGTTATTGTTTTATGCGGGTGGATTTCTAATTGTCCGGTTTTACGCTGTTATTTTGATTCCACGGAAAATAACGTGAACACGATCACGAAAGAATGTCGTGATATTATTCTGGCGTTGAAAGATCAAGGGAAATTAACGATCACGACGTATGTGAATTTAATGGATCCTTATCGGTCTCTAGCTTTACCTGCCAATATTTCAAAGGATAGGGCTAGTTTTGATAAGTATGTCCGGTTTAAACCGGACATTGACCTTAAATATGTCTATTATTATGCCCCGACGGATAAGCCTCACCAAATACAGAGGATGAAGGCTAATCTGACATTTGATGAAACGGCACGGGAGATTGCCCGGTTGAGTCGGGTGGATTTTTCTATCTTCAAAACGAAAGAAGAGATGGATCAAATCGTGGATCTTGCACCGGAGCATTACCGGCTGGTCCGCTTTTTCGAGTTGAACGGGCAGCGCAGTGTATTGCGTATCTTTGATGATATTCCTCCTCTACCTACTCCTCAGGAGTTTATGGTGGCTTTTAAACGGTTGTTGGGTGGTATGCCTAAAATAGGGGTGGTCACGGGACATGGAGAACGTTCTATTCATGATAGTAGCAACCGTGGTTATGAACGGGTAGCAACGAGTATTTTTAATCGGTATTCTTGGTTAAATCAAGGAATTGACGGGATGGAAATCGGACTTGACCAACCTGTACCTGAATCACTCTCGATATTACTGATTGCTGATCCGAAACAGGTTTATACGTCTCAAGAGTTGGCTCATCTGGATGCTTATATTGCTCGTGGGGGAAACTTGATCTTGCTAGTAGAGCCAGAAACTCAGGCTACAGTTCAGCCGTTATTGGATCGTTTTGGCGTGAGCATGATGACAGGATGTTTGGCTGAGAAACCCGTCATCGAGTTGGCAAACGTGGTATGCAGTAGATTTACTCCCGAGGGAAGAGCTCTTTTTCACGGACGGCACTATCCTTTTGGCCTACAAGCGTTGGCCATGAATGGAGTTACGGCATTAAAGGTTACGGGAACAAGCGATTTTCGTGTGGTCCCGATGATGGAAAGTGCTCTGGATTCGTGGAATAAAGTGGGAAAGGTTGACTGGATTATGGGACCTATTGAGCCTGATGCAGCAAAAGGAGAGTTTGTCGGGTCAAATACTACCGTGCTGGGATTAACTCGTCAGGTTGAGGACCGTGAACAACGTATTTTTATTGCGGGTGATGCCGATTGGATGAGTAATCGGGAGCTGGTACAGGGGCGACAGGGTTTCCGGGGGCATAGTCCTTCTGCGATGAATTGGGTGCTTAGTGATTGGATGACACATGGACAGGCCCCATTGTATTTTAACTATCCTAAGGTGACGGATACTAAAATTTCTACTACTCAAGAAGGAGCTTTTTGGGTAAGGATGTTTTTAGTTTGGGGAATTGCGATCGTGTTAGCCGTTTCCGGGGCGGTGATATGTATTCGTAGGAATCGATATTGATTTAAATGAAATGATGCGACTGACTACTTTGTAACTTATAAAGTAGTCAGTCGTTAAATATTACTCCAATTACTATTCTTGTTTTCTCTTTGTAGAGGTAATATAAAAAATCAAAGATTTTTATGTAAGTTTACACGGTAAAACTTGACAAGTGAATTGGAATGCACAGATATTAATTGATTTCCAGCGAGGAAAGTTGGATTTGTTGTATCGGAATGTTTACCCGGGATTAATCTTGTATGCCATCAAGTATTTGGGGGAGGAAAGCGAGTTTTTGGCAGAGGATTGCGTGCAAAATGCCATTTTCAGTGCTTGGGAAAGAAGAAATAAATTCGATTCCGTGTACACGTTCAAGGCTTTTCTTTACATGGCGATCAAAAATGACATCATTAGTATTCACCGGAAAAATTCAGCTAGGGAGCGGTATGTCCGGGAGTTGGAGGATGCATCTTGTTTTGCCAATTCGGTGATTGATCAAGAGGCTCAGACATTGTTGTATAGCGCTATCGAGGAGTTGCCGGAGAAGGCAAGAATCGTTTTTGAAATGAGCTTTATGGAGGGGTTAAAGAACGTGGAGATTGCAGAAAAATTAGGTTTATCCGATAGCTCCGTGAAAAAATACAAGGCGACGGCCTTGGATTTCTTGCGTAAAAAACTAGAACCTTCTTTGTTTCTATTCTTATTTTCAGGCTTATAGAAATTATTTTGAAAAAACTTCAATTTTCTATTGCCCCTTTTGAGGGGTGTTGCGTTATAGGGGGGATTAAAAAAATGATTGCATGATTACGCGTGAGAACGAAAAATGGTTTCGAATAGCCGGATTACTTGCCCGACAGCGAGTAGGACAGCTTTCTGAAGAAGAACTTCGGGAGCTGGAGGAATGGAGAGAAGTTTCTCCGGAAAATAAGCTGTTGTACGATCGCTGGCAAGATGGAGCATTCCTAGAAGTTGGTTTTAAAAACTACCAAAGAATCGGTCGTCGGAAGGCATTACTGGATATGGAGAAGCGAGTGCAGCTCCAACGTAAGAAAGAGGTAAGATTACGGGTTTTACGTTGGGGAGCAGTGGCGGCAGTATTTGTAGTGGCCGTGTTCAGTAGCTTATATTTGTTCGAGAGGGAAACAGAAGAACCTGTAAAGGAACAGGTGGCAATCGCTTTGATGAAACCACAACGTCCCGTGTTAAGGTTAGATGACGGGACTACAATGTTGTTGGATAGTTTGAAGGGGGATTTTGAAGAGGCTGGAATTTTGGTAAAGAAGACCGGAGAATCAACATTGTCTTACTCGGCAGAGAATTTGCCACAGCAAGCGCAATTGGCCTATAATACGATTGAAGTTCCCAAGGGGGCCGAGTTTGACTTGATTTTGTCCGATGGAACCCGAGTTTGGCTGAATGCCGATTCTAAATTGAAATATCCGGTTACTTTTGGAAATGATAAACGAGAGGTGGAATTAGAGGGAGAGGGGTATTTTAAAGTGACGAAGGATGAGAGAAAGCCTTTCCGTGTTGTCGTGAAAAAACAGACTGTGGAAGTGTTAGGAACTGAGTTTAACGTGGATGCCTATCCGGGAGAGAAGAACACTTATACCACTTTGGTCAGTGGGAAAGTGAAGGTGGATGCCGACGGTCAGACCGTGATTCTTGATCCGGGAATGCAATCCGTGGTGAATGATGAAAAGATGTACACCCGGAAGGTAAACGTGGCGGAGGTCATAAGCTGGCGAAACGGGATGTTCGTGTTGGAGAATCATACCTTGGAGGAGATTATGTCGAAACTAGCTCGTTGGTACGATTTTACGGTTTTCTATCAGAACGCGTCTTTAAAGGAGGCTACGTTTAAGGGTAAAATTCCTCGTTATGCTTCTTTCGAGTCGGTTTTGGATATATTGGAGAAAACGGGTGAAGTGAAGTTTAACGTGAAAAATCAATCTGTTACTGTTTATCAATAAATAAAAAAGGGGAATTTGGTCGATTCCCCCTTTACCAAACATCTGTTGGTCGCAGATGAATGTTTAATGTAATACTTTACAAATGTATGAAAAAAAAGAGTATGACGTGTAGTCTTCTTGGGAGAAGATTGCGAAAAATTCTGTTAGTTATGACATTGAAAGTTCTTATTTTGCTTGTTGCGTTTGGTTCTGTTAGTGCCATGGGTTACTCGCAAGAACAAAAAATGGATGTGGTATTCCATGACGAGATGCTTGAAAACGTGCTGGAATATTTAAAGGCGAACACGGATTACGAGTTCGTGTATCGTAGAGAAAGTTTGGAAAATCTCAAAGTGAAGAGTGTTGAATTGAAAGATGCGACATTGAAACAGGTTTTGGATCAAGTGTTACGTCAGAATGGTTTTGATTACGAGATTGTCGATAAAATCGTGATTGTCCGTAAGCTTGCCTTGAATCAACAAAAAAAGGAAATCAAGATTACCGGTCGGGTGACGGATGAGAAAGGGGAAGCTTTACCGGGGGTAACCGTGATTGTGAAAGGAACTCAACTGGGAACGGCTACCGGCATGGATGGAAAATATTCATTGACATTACCCGAGGGAAAAGAAAATCATATTTTGGTTTTCACCATGGTCGGCATGGAGACGAAAGAGGTGGTGGTGGGCAAACAGACTGGAATTAACGTTGTGATGAAGGATGTCGTGAGTGAGTTGGATGACGTGATTGTAACGGGATATTATACTCAGGCAAAAAATAGTTTTACCGGGGCTGCCCGTACGATCACGGCGGAGGAATTGCAACAGGGTGGAAATCAGAATATCCTGAGTGCTTTGCAAAATATTGATCCATCGTTTGTGAAGTTAGCGAATAACCAGATGGGTTCGAATCCGAATGCCATTCCGGATTTCCAGATCCGGGGAGCCGGGAGTATTAGCGGGGTTCGGGACGAGTATTCCGGGAATCCCAATATGCCGGTATTTATTGTTGACGGGTTTGAAACTACTGCGGAGAAAGTGTTTGATATGGATCCTTATCGGGTGGCCACGATCACGTTATTGAAAGATGCCGCGGCCACGGCTATCTACGGTTCTCGGGCCTCGAACGGGGTGGTGGTTATCACGACGGTGGCTCCTGCCGGTGGGAAGATGTCGGTAAGTTATAATGGGGATATGACTTTTTATGCGGCTGATCTGACGGACTATAATTTGTGTAATGCCGAAGAGAAACTGAACTTGGAAGTATTGTCAGGAATGTATGATATTTCCAAACGACTTCATTATACTCAGGATAAATTCTCCGATAAGGTGTACATGGATGAGGCTTATAATTATCGTTTAGCTAATGTCCGGGAAGGTGTAAATACCTATTGGTTGGACAAACCGTTGAATAACGTGACGCTTGCTCATAAACACTCTTTGCGATTGGATGGGGGAAACGATTATATCCGTTACGCGATGGAGGTGAATTATAATAATACTCCCGGTGTGATGAAGGAGTCCGGGCGTGAACGTATCGGGTTGGGGATGGAATTACAATATATCTATAAAGGATTGACTTTTAGGAATCAGTTGAATTATTCCCGGGTAAAGGCAAAGAACTCTCCTTATGGAAGTTTCAGTGAATACACGAAAATGAATCCTTACGTGAAATACAAGGATGAAGAGGGTAATTTGATTTACACGGTGGATCAGGATGATCGTTGGCATCCGACAGTTCGAAGTTTGTTTATTTATAACCCTTTGTATAACGCGACTTTAAACGTGACGGACGAGTCCGGGTATAATGATTTGACGAATTTGTTCGGGATCGATTGGTATATTTTGGAAGGATTACGTTTGAAGGGCAGTTTCTCTTTTACGCTTCAAAATACATTCGAGGATGTGTTTAAACCTGCCAAGCATACTGATTTTGCGGAATATACCGGGGATGATTTTGATCGTCGGGGATCCTACACGGCTTCGAGGGGAGATAATTTCAGTTATGATGCCAGTGTCGTTTTGAGCTATTTCTGGCGGCATCAGAAACATGTGATTAATTCAAATCTGGGATGGAATGTGCAGCAAAACCAGACAAAATCATTTACCGTGAGGACGGAAGGTTTTCCGAATGAGAATTTGGACTACATCAGTTTTGCCACTCAATACGAGAAATCGGGTTCTCCGGAGGGGGATGAATATACCTCTCGTTTGGTCGGTTTTCTCGGGAATTTGAATTATAGTTATGACGAGCGTTTCTTGGTGGATCTTTCTTTCCGTGAGGATGCCTCTTCCCAGTTTGGTTCGGATAACCGTTGGGCTCCTTTTTGGTCAGCAGGTTTGGGATGGAATTTGCATCATGAGAAATTTCTGAAGAATGTGAATTGGCTGCAACAATTAAAGATCAGGGGTTCCTACGGGTTGACCGGAAGTCAGAATTATGACCCGTATCAGGCGATAACAACTTACGGGTACCTGACTGGGGAACGTTATCACTACGCCGTGGGGGCGATCGTGATGGCGATGGGAAACCGGGATCTTTCATGGCAACGTACGTTACAACAGAATTATGGTGTGGATTTGACCCTGTGGGGCGATCGGATTGATTTGTCCGCAGATTATTATATCAAGACTTCCAAAGATGTGTTAACGGCCGTAACCTTGCCACCGTCTTTAGGCTTTTCTTCTTACATGGATAATCTGGGAGAAGTGGAAAACCGGGGATGGGAGTTAAACCTGAAGGTGGCTATTTTGAAAAATCAGAAAAACTCTCTTTATTGGAGCGTGAATGGGTCTGCGATTCATAATAAGAATAAATTGTTGAAGATTTCAAATGCCTTGCGGGCTTACAACGAGACACAGGATGAGTTGACAGCAACGGGAGAACAGAAGGATGGCGTGAATCGCCCGAGGGTTCGTTACATGGAAGGAGCTTCCATGAATTCTATCTGGGTGAACCAATCGTTGGGAATCGATCCGGCTACCGGTAATGAAATATTTAAAGCCCGGAATGGCGACATCGTGTCGGAATGGTCAACAGCCAATTATGCCATTGGCGGGTGTACGGATTCGGATGTGGAAGGGACTTTCGGTACAAATTTTACGTGGAAAGGCCTGTCGTTGAACATGACTTTCCGGTATCGAATTGGGGGGCAAATGTATAATCAAACGTTAGTGGATAAGGTGCAGGACGTGGATTTGCGTTATAACGTGGATCGCCGGGCTTTCGAAGAACGTTGGCAAAAACCGGGTGATAAGGTACGTTTCGCGGCATTCTCGGAGACTTATGACGGGATGAATGTCGGCTATGTCACTCGTCCGACATCCCGTTTCGTTGAGGATTATAATTATTTGGAACTGGCGACTTTGAATGTGGCATACGAATTTGGCGTGGCCCGTTTGAAACGATTGGGAATTAAACGCTTGAAAGCGATGTTTTATATGAATGACGTGTTCCATGCTTCCTCTGTAAAACAGGAAAGGGGAATAGACTATCCTTTTGCCCGTAATTTTAGTATCGGTTTGCAAGTCAGGTTTTAACGAAATGAAAAAATGGATGTTATGAAGAAGATATTTAGATATGCTGCATTACTAGTATTGTTATTTTGCATGGGATGTAGCGATTGGCTGGATGTACGTCCTAAATCTCAAGTGAAGGAAGATGATCTTTTCACGTCGGAGTCGGGATTCCGGGATGCGTTGATTGGTATATATGCCTTGATGGGACGTACGGATACTTATGGAGGGAACTCCACGATGGGATTCTTGGACATATTGTCACAGACCTATTCATCGGTCGTGTACGATTATAATAAAGCGCTGGTATATGATTATCAAGATGAAACTATAAAAAAAGTGGTGGACACACTTTGGAGTTCTAATTACTACGCGATTGCGAATTGTAATTATCTATTACAAAACATCTCTAAACACGGTGGTGTTTTGAGTGAAAAGGTCCGTCCCTTGGTTGAGGGAGAGGCTTTGGCATTACGGGCTTTCTTGCATTTTGACCTTTTGCGGGGATTCGCACCTTCTTATAAGATGGGAGCGAACGATCCGGGGATTCCTTACGTGAAAGAGGCGACTAATCAGGTCGTGACGCGATCAACCGTTGCTGCGACGTTGGATTTGATTCTAGGAGATTTAAAGAAAGCGCAAGAGTTATTGCGTCCGGTGGATCCGATCGGCCCGTCGTTTGGAGAGTACGAAGAGGAGGACGAGTACTCGGCGGATGATTATGTCACGGATGACGGGTTCTGGTTGTATCGTAAATCCCGTTTCAACTATTATGGGGTGACGTCCTTGATGGCCCGGGTGTACTTGTACAAGGAGGACATGACGAACGCTTTGGCGTGTGCCGAAGAGGTGATCCATTCGGGACGTTTTGCCTGTGTCACGGATAAGATTTTACAGGACGAACCCTCTAAATATACTTTTGTTGAGAGTGTAGGACGGCATGAGTATATCACCTCCCTTTACGTTTACGATTTGAAAAAAGGGCGTTCAGACTTGTATTTTAAAGATTTGGCAACTTATGCCTGTGTTGTCGGGGAAGAACGAAAATTGGGAATCTTTGGAGGAACAGGATTGGATCTTGATGTACGGAGTAAGCGATTGTTCGATATTCCTTCGGGTTCCAAAACAGAGTACGTGATCAAGTATATCACGGGTAACCGGATTCCTTTGTTGAAATTGTCGGAAATGTACTTGATCGCGGCAGAGGCTTCCGGGGATATACGTTTTCTTGAAACATTACGCGGTTTCCGGGGATATGCGGGAAATCCTTTACCGGCTGATGCCAATTTATTGGAAGAACTCCGGAAAGAATACCAAAAAGAATTTATCGCCGAGGGGCAGCTCTTTTATTTCTATAAACGGCAAAACATGACAACAATTCCTTTCACGGCACAAACGATGAACCGGGCAACGTATGTATTCCCGATGCCGGATAATGAATTGGAATTTGGTAATATTCAATAAAATGGATACTATGAAAAAGCTATATTATATAATTCTAGGATTATTGGTCGGGTTGGTTGCTTGTCAAGAGAATGATAAAACAGATTTCGATAGTAACGGGGCTGTTTATTTTCAGGTAAATCCGAGTTCATGGAGTGATACGAGGGATAGTATCGTGTACTCTTTTGCGGGGAAAGACGGAGATTCGCAGACTTTGAACGTACAGGTCAACCTGATGGGGGAGGCCGTGAATTACGAACGTCATGTTCGGGTGGTTGTTAATTCGGGAAAGACGACGGCTCAAGAAGGGATACATTATGCGGCGTTGGAGGAAGAGTATATTCTTCCGGCGGAGGCTTTTAGTATGAATATACCCGTCGTCTTGTATAATAAAGATCCTCGTTTGGAGGAAGAGGCTTTTCAGTTAGTTCTGGACTTGGAACCTTCGGATGATTTGGAACTGGGGCTTACAGCCCGTACAACTGTGCGGGTAATTATTTCCAATGTCCTGACACGTCCTTATTACTGGGAAGATATGTACATGGATGGCATTTTCGGACCTTATTCTAGGGTAAAACATGAATATTGCATTCGGAAGTTAGGGAGGGATTTCCCACAAGATTCAGATGAGTATAGAACAAATTATGGTATTTGGAAAGCGTATGGGAAATATATGGATAATTTCTTCTATGAAAATTATCCGATTTTAGATGAAAATGGCCTTGCTATCGAACCTTGGTTGTAAAATTAACATGGAAAATGATGAAAAAGATTCAATTAATTATATGGAGTATTCTGGTACTTTGCGTGGGAGCCTGTACGGAAGATAAAGGGGATTATGATTATACCCCGTTGAATGATTTAGTTGTTCAGGGGATAGAGAAAGACTATACTGTGGAACAATTCTCATCCTTGAAAATCCCGGTGACAATAACCGCAAAAGATGGATTTTCGGAGGATCATTACGAGTATTTGTGGTATATCTGGCGAGTAAATAATGCCGCAGACCCGGATACGCTTTCTTTCAAAAAGGATTTGGATATTGAAGTCGAATCTGTTACCGGGGAGTATACGATGAGATATATTGTAACAGACAAGGAAACCGGAGTTTCCTATTCTGTAGAAACAGACCTGACGATTGTCAATTCCTATTCCAAGGGATTAATGGTATTGAGTGAGGTAGAAGGTAATGCTAACGTGACATTTATCAATGTTGTGAATACGGTCACGGAGGATGCGTATGAGAAGGTGAACGGGGAAGTAGCCGGAAGGTCTCCCCGGGGAATTTTTTACACGGGCGAGGGCGAGTTTACCAAAGGATTGGTTGTCATATCAACAGGTGATGGATCAAAGGTGATAGAGCCTACGGATTTTTCTTACATGATGGATTTCTCCGAGATGTTTTATTTTGCCCCGGATCCTTGCGTGATGGAGTGTCTGTGTAAAAATATGTATGGGTATAACGAATATGTCATCATGAGTGGGAGAGTATATACTCGTAATCTTTCTTTTGTTGAGGATATGTTTGTCAAGTATGATCCGCAGGTGAAAGGAGATTATGAGGCTGCACCATTTTCCATGTACGAATCGAACGATCCTTTTTTCTATGACCAGAAAGGTAAGCGGTTTATATACGATGATTACGGGAAAATGATTTCCGTGGAATCGGCCTCAGGTGCTTTCAATCCGGCGGCAATGGAGGCCACGATGGTTTATGGGGTAGCTTTCGAGGATAACGTGCGGGCGGTGATGGAGGATGCTGATGGGCATCATTTCGTGATTGCGGCACAGAAAAGAGTGGAATACGATGATGATTTTTATAATTCTTATATTCGGGTTATCCCGATTCGGAAGGTCGATTTGAACCAGACCGATATTGGGGAGGCTACCTGTTTTGCCGTTTCCTCTAAAGATATTGATTTCCTTTATTATGGCTATCAGAACAAAATTGTTTGCATGAGTACAGTGACGGGAAACGTGTTGGCAACGTATGACGGTTTTGAGGAAGGAAACAAAATAGATTATATTGAATTTGACCGTTCCGAGAACCCTAATCGTTTGTACGTGGGAGTAAGTAATGGCTCCGGGAAAGCAAAATCCGGTTCGATTTATTATCTACGGATGAGTAGTAATGGGAGTCTGGAGGAGGAAAATCATTTTAATAATATATGTGGTAGAGTCGTTGATTTTGAATATAATAAATAAGATGAATCGGTTGTGTATTTTAGCATTTTTAATCGTTTGTATGGCTTGTCAATCAAGCCATCAGACGATTCTGAAAGGAGTGGTTAATGATAATGGAGCTTTGATACGGATTGCCGTGCAAGGTAGTTTAAAACGAGACACTCTGAAAGTGAATGAGAGAGGGGAATTTGAGTACATTCCTATGGAAACACAGAATGGAGTGATTTATGAATTGTCCGTGAAAGGTTATAATCCTTGGATACCGGTATTTTTAGCAAAAGGAAGTCGTGTGAATATAGAATTGACATTACTACCTCAACAATCGATGGAGATTAGTTTTTCTGGAGATTGTGAAAAAGAGAATAAATATCTGTTTGCTTTACGATCTATTGAAAATTCACAGGAATGGTATTCTCCCGAGATATCTGCTCTTAAATTCAAAGATTTCAAGTTGAAAGTCGATGAAAAAGAAAAAGAATTAAGAATTTTAGGAAATCAGATTACGAATAAAAAAAATCGTGAGCAATTGGCAAAAAAAGCCTATCTAAATCTTCAAAATCAGCGGTTTTCATGGTACCTGTCTCATGTAGGAGATAGTGTAAAAGATGTGGATTTTTTGGATTTTGTAAAATCCATAAATTGGAACGATTCGTTGAGTTGTAACGAAGAACTTTTGGAATATATGATTGGGTGGAGTATGAGTCAAGTGACAGACTTGGATTGGAATGATTTTCCGAAAAAAAGTTTAGAAATTATCGGATCGCTGGTGACTGACCAAGAGATGAAAAATCGATATGTTACTTCCAGATTTCTAAGCTATTTGAACAGGCCCGGCGTGTTAAGTTTACAGGATGCCTACGAGTACTATAATTCCATATGCACGGATGAAATATTAAAGGAAACAGCACGTGGAGAGTATAACGAATATATCCGAGTGAATGGGAATTTGATGAGAGGAAAAGTAGCCCCAGATTTTGAGTTAACCGGGGAAGACGGGAAAAAATATAAATTATCGGATTTTAGGGGAAAATTTTTGTTGTTAGATGTTTGGGCAACTTGGTGCGCTCCTTGCCGTGATGAGCTACCTTATATGGCGAAATTGAAAGAGCATTTTAAAAAAGATGATCAAGTGGAAATTATTAGTATAGCAATTGATAATAACGTGAATGTATGGAAAAAATTTTTAGAAAAGGAGAAACCGACTTGGAAACAGTATATTGTGGACAAAAAAACGAATGATTTTTTAGGAAAAGAGTATCGAATTGAAGGTATACCTCATTTCATGTTGCTAGACCGGGAGGGGCGTTTTATTGCGTATTCATTTGTTCGTCCTTCTGAACCGGAGTGTATTACATTATTGGAAAAATATTTAAATCAAATACAGTGATGAAAAACTTGAAATTATTTGTGATATTAGTTGTCTCTTTATTAGTGGGAATTGATTGTATGGCAAAAAATCAAGATTCTGGTTATATTCGAGGGAGAATCTATGATTTTGTTGGTGGGAACGTGACAGTGATTTATTATGTGGGAGGAGGGGTAAAAATGATCGATACTCTTCAAGTTAGTGATGTTGGAGAATTTGTTTATAACGTGGATGTGGAAAAGCCGATTCGAGCTTTTTTATCGTTTGAGAAGTATGCTTGTTTTGTGGCTCTTTTCCTTGAAAATGGGATGAAGGCTGATCTGACAATTTCATTTCATAAAGAAAAGAATGAAGAGGATGATGCGTATGTCCCGGAAGTAAATTATGTTGGGGATAATGCAGATTGTTTTTGTTTTATGAAAGAATTCGACCGTTGGCAATACGATGCTTGGCCTTTTGAGATGCTGGATACGATGAGTTTTGCCGAATACAGAGAGGCTTATCTGGAAGATGTTGATAGAGTAAAGTCTAATTTGGTAAAGATAAAAAGCTTGGCTTTTAAAAGAATGATGATGGATGTGATTGATCAATTTATTCCGGTATATTTATTCCGTCATGCTTGGTCAAAACCCCGGGAAGACGCTGATTTTGTTCGTTGGGTAGAGGCATTCGACCGGAATGATCCGGATAATATGGAGATGGCCGAGAGATATGTTCGCTGGTATCTTCAACGTCATCCGGCAGGAAAAGAACAAAATAGAGTTGTGTATCATTTGAATGCCTTGACTCAAATATTCACGAATCAGGAAATCATTAATGACATGGCCAATAGTCTTGTTGATTATTATTTAAAACAAGCTCCAAAAGATATGACCGAGGTGTTCGAGGTTTATAAACGGGTTTCCACTGACACGGTAGATCACTCCGAGATGCAGAAAGTGTATGATCACTATATAAACATGATGCCCGGTGCGCCGGCTATTGATTTTGAGATGACAGATGTTAATGGGAAAAAATGTCATTTGTCCGATTTTAAGGGGAAAGCTGTTTATATTGACGTGTGGGCTACTTGGTGCGGACCATGTTGCATGGAAATTCCTTATATGGAGAAATTGGTGAAACATTATGCCAAGAATAAGAAGATTGAATTTCTGAGTATCTCGTTGGACGAGAATCAAAAGAAATGGAAAAAGAAACTGGCAGCAGATAAACCGGAATGGAAACAATTTATTTGCCCGGATAATTTCCAATCGACCCTATGTCAAGAGTATGATATTGATGGAATTCCCCGTTTCTTATTCTTCGATAAGAAAGGAAGAATTATTTCCTTGGATGCTCCAAGACCCTCTTCTTCCAAGATTATAGAGTATATTAATCAGCATATTAAATAATAGGTGATGTATCCCTTATCCCCGGCTTTTGCCGGGGATATAGTGGCCCGAAATATTATTCTTGAGCATGAATAGGCTCGTTATTGGTCCGGTTGACGGGATATTCGAGTATGTTATTTTTGTTTTCTATCTGTTAAAATGGTGGCGATAATCGGGCGAGCATTTAGATCCCAGTCGGGATTCGCCTTCGGCGAGTTACAGGTTAGCAAGTGACAGGTTTCATCAACTTTTATCTTTTAGTTTTCCTAAGGATGGAAGAGGGTACTTCCGGGATACTCTTGGATCACTTCCGGTTCATTCTCGGTCTTTGGTTGCTTGTGAGCGAGAGTGTAACGAAGGTGTACCGAGAGTGAACCGAAGGTGATCCCTATCTTCTACGGTTCTTCCCCGGTATTTCCCTAGGAATTGCATTTTGACAGATCTCGTTATTCGTGTCTGAAACATCAAGATTTCCAAGCTAAATGTACGTATTTGGACGGGGGAGGAGGCGCTACATTGAAACATTGGAGCGTGTTCTCACGGCGGTTTTCTCTCTCGTGTAATGCTATACTCGTATTATTCAGGGATATAAATCTGTTCTTATATCGAACTCACGTTAATATAAATTGATATTCAAGTAAAATATTCATACTTTTGCTTGTAGAAGTTTAAACACGAGAATAATCATGAGTACGAGAGCAAGTATTGTATTAAAGTTGAAAGACGAAGATATTGGTAAAAAGATGAAATTTGAACCTTCACGTCTACCACTTGGAATTACTTGTGATATGGCTGGGGTGGATAAAGTAGAGTGGGTTGAATTGTCTAAAAGGTACATTATGATCTATCATAATTACGATAGTTATCCATCGGGAATGGGCGTGTATTTGTATTATATCTATAATGATTACGATAAGATTATAAATCTATTATTAGGTGGTAATGTATCTTCTATTCTTGGAACGATGCTGATGCAATATATTTGTTATCCGGATGGCGTTTGGACTGATGAAAAACCAATAGTGTATGATGAAATGCCAGAAAAGGAGGAAGATTACATTTACTTGTTTGAAAATGGAATTTGGTATCTTAAAAGTAACAGGTACCCAGAATGGGTAGATTTGGAAATGGTTTTGAGAGCGGAAAGAGATAAATTGTTGAACGAGTGATTCTTTTTTCAGACTCATTTGAAAATACTTTTGAGTCAATTGATGCCTTGATTGGTTATGCAGGTCGTGTAGAAAACAAAAGAAATTGTGCTGGAAATATGTGCGGAGGTCTCTTTGTGGGTAGAGAACTTAAGGCCTTGCGCAGGAATAAATCCTGTTTAATTTTTTCAACTTGTTCCTGTTTTAGGGCTAACTTTACATTCTTTATCAGTCTATAAACTTTATCCACTATATAGGGTTTTGTTTGTTGGAAAGAATGTTTTATATTTGTCCGTGATCATTTGGACGAAAGGGTTTTAATTTGGTACGGGAAGATATTTATCAAGAGTTGTATTTAGCTATTACGGAATTACCTGAAGATTGCAGGGAGATATTTTGGTTATACTTTCAAGGTAGGAATAACAAGGAAATTGCAGAAATTCTTTCTCTTCCGGAAAAAGACGTGCGAGCTTGTAAAAGGGAGGCTATTTATAGATTAAAGAGTCGCCTAGGTGGTTTATTTTTCTGGTTGCAGATCATGAGAATCGTGTGAGATGAATGAAGTCGTACCGATGAAAGTACGACTTCATTTATTTTCTAAGGTAAGTACTGATAACTTAGTTTCTCGCTGATTTCCATATTATTTTTGATCGGTAGAATGGTGAAACTCCAGTGGTAATCTTTGTTTGTCGGGAGCTTGTATTTGGGGTAAGGTTGAGAACCCCAGCTATCGTCCCCGGCAACACCCATCATACGGTGATCCAAGCATACTTCCACGAAATTGCGGGGGAAAATGTCATTGACGTGCGTTTGTTTGGGTTTCCGGTTTTTCGCCATGAGCGGGTCATGGGATTCTCCTTGCGTGAAGTTTTGCCATTGGTACGGGCGATTGGATTCTTCCCCGTCGAAATCTTCAATCCGGTTGCGGGAAACGTTAAACTCCATGAAGTTCGAGTCGGCAATAAACAGGAGGCCCTTCCCGGTTTTATCCGTGAGTGCCAGCCAGCGGGTTTCTGTCTTGTGGCCGTTTTCTTGTGGCCGTACGTATGGAACGTATTGTTGCTCGGCCGTACTTTTGTAATGGCCGATAAGCGTTCCGTTATTCCGGTCACAATAGTTTTCCTCGGGACCCCGTCCGAGATATTCCAGTTGATTTATGTCCGTGGGGATTCTGAAACGTACTCCGATTCGGGGAAGTTCGGGGGCATCCGGTTGTGTTTCTAGATGGCAGGCCACGTGGATCATGCCTGACGGGTATAGCGTGTAAGACACGTGGTATTTGCTATTGGTTTCTTGAAGTCTGTACGTGATGGTTAGGTTCGTGTTTGTCGCGGAAGTAGAGGTTCTGATCCCGGCAATCTTAAAATTCTTGCTTGCTTGTTTCCAGCCTTGCTGACGACTCGGCATCCCGTTGCCATAATCGTTGTCCGTGGGTCCCCGCCAGAAGTTGGGTTGGAACCCGAAATCTTCGGCAATGTATTGAATGCCATTGGTCCGGTAGGAAGTCACGTATCCTTTCTGTTTGTTAAACACGAAGTCGATATTCGTGCCGGATATATGGATTTCCGGTCCGTTCTCTTCCATGGCTAGTGTTTTTTCAGGGGTAGGGCGGAACACGGGCGCCGGGGTATAATCCGGTAACCTGAATTGTTCCGAGGCCACGATGTAGCTGGCAGGAATAGAGAGATTCGCTTGTTTGGACTTCACGTAGAGGTTCAGGAAATACTCCGTTCCGGGTTTATTCTTCACGTTCCTGAGTGGAATCGTGAGCTGTTTGTTTGCCCCGGGGGCGAGATGTTGCGTGGGCAGGGTTCCGGACTGTACGGTTTCCGTGTTTGCCTGTATCGTGTACTCGATCGTGTATTGATTCAAGTTCGTGAAATCGTATCGATTTTCTACCCGGATGATTCCTTTTCTCAGATCAACGGGTTGAAACCACACGTACTGGTAGACCTTTTTCACTTCGGTTAAACCGGGGTGCGGTTCTCGATCAGGGCCAACCACTCCGTTACACAAAAAGTTCCCGTCAGACGGGGAGTTTTCTCCGAAATCTCCACCGTATGCCCAGAACGGGGTTCCTTCTTCATCTTTCACGAGGATTCCTTGGTCAATCCAATCCCAGATGAACCCGCCTTGCAAATTGGGGTAACGATAGATCACATTCCAGAGGTCCATGAGGTTCCCGGTACTGTTTCCCATGGCATGGGCATATTCCGACATGATATAAGGGCGATCCGTTTGCGTGTTGCCCCATTTCTCCAGCGTGGTTGCGCCCGGGTATTGCGGGCAGTAGATGTCCGTGTTCCATTCGAGAAGGGCTCTCTCGTACTGTACGGGACGTGTCGTGTCCTTGGATTTTAGCCAATTGTAAGTCATGTAGAAGTTATACCCGTTCCCGGCTTCATTCCCCAGAGACCAGAACGTGACGCAGGGATAATTCTTCCCGGTTTCGTACATGTTCATGGTCCGATCTATATGGGCGTTCAGCCAGTTCGGGTTATTTCCTAATGTTCTTCCCTTGCGAAGGTTGTAGCCCATGCCGTGGGATTCTATATTCGCCTCGTTGCAAACGTAGAATCCGTATTCATCACAAAGTTCGTAAAAGCGCCTTTGTTGGGGGTAATGGCAGCATCGTATGGCGTTAATATTATGACGTTTCATGTTCTCGAAATCCTTGCGCATATCCGCCTCGCTGAGAACGTGACCCGTGTGCTCGTTGTGTTCATGATAATTCACGCCTTTAATCAGTACGGCACGACCGTTTACTAGGAATTGGTTCCCCCGGATTTCCAGCTTTCGGAAACCGACCCGGAAAGGAATGATTTCCGGGTTTTTCCCCGGTTGTTCGATCCGGATAAACAGCTGGTGCAGGTTTGGGGTTTCGGCTGTCCACGGGGCGACTTGAGCAATCTTCGCATCGAAATGGACTGTTGCAATGGAATCTATTTTAATGGTTTGTGTCCCTTCTGCCACTCGTGTTCCCGAGGTGCTTTCCAGTTGGTAGGACACTGTGGCTTGAGCCGTTTGCCGGGGATTGGCGTTTACCAAGAATAAATCCAGCCCGAAAAGTCCGTTCTTGTACGTGCTGTCCAGATCCTGACGGATGGAGAAATCCCGAAGATGCACGGGGGATTGTGCGAACAAGTAAACGTCCCGTTCGATCCCACTGATTCTCCAAAAGTCCTGACATTCCAGATAACTTCCCGTTGACCACCTATATACTTCAAGAGCGATAAGGTTACGCCCCGGTTTTAGGTAGCGGGTAATGTTATATTCCACGGCTGTCTTGGAATCCTCACTATACCCGACTTTTGTGCCGTTCACGTACAGGTAGCAACCCGATTTTACTGCACCGATGTGCAAGAATATCTCTTTCCCGTTCCATTGTTCGGGTATCTCGATGTATTTCCGGTAAGATCCCACTGGATTTTCCTCCGGTAGAAGAGGTGGTTGCGGGTTACGGGGACAGAATTCGTAAGGGTGATTCGTGTAAAGTGCGTTTCCGTAACCGTTTACTTCCCAGTTTGCCGGGACGTCAATCTCTCCCCATGCAGAATCGTCGAAATCTGTTTTATAGAAGTTCATTGGGCGTTTTTTGTAGGAAGGAACCCAGTTGAATTTCCATTTCCCGTTGAGCGATTTGTAATCAGGGGATGTGTTGAAATCATTACTCCGAGCTTTATCCACATTACTGTAGGTCATGAATGCCGTCCGGGGATATTCTTTCCCGACAAAGGGTATGGTCTCGTCTTGCCATTCCGGTTTCACTTGCATGAAAGCCGTGGAACAGATTAAACAACAGATAATCGTGGAGAATAGTTTTTTCATCTTGTATGTAGTTTGAGATTTTAGAGTCTAAAGATAGTGTTTTTTTGTTAAAAGTGGTAATCTGTTTCTTCAAACCTTCAATATAGCGTGTGTCAAGAAAATAATTTGAACAGAATGATCATTCATGATGACAAACAAAACTATATCTTTGTTGCCAATTTAATGTAATCATTTACAGTTATGAATGTAAAAGCTAAAGGATACGTGTTAGGGGTCATTGCGGCAGCAACTTACGGGATGAATCCCTTGTTTGCCCTTCCCCTGTACGAGGCGGGGATGAACCCGGATTCAGTTCTTTTTTTCAGGTACTTGTTTGCTATCCCGGTGTTGGGTGCGATGATTAAGTTGCGGGGAAGAGATTTCAAATTGAAGCGAAAAGAAATACTTCCGTTAATTATCATGGGATTGCTGGTGGCACTCTCGTCACTTACCTTGTTTCAGAGTTATAATTACATGGCAGCCGGTATTGCATCGACCTTGTTGTTCGTTTACCCGATCATGGTAGCCTTAATCATGGCCTTTCTCTTTAAAGAGAAACTGACGTTACAAACAATTTTGTGTATCATGCTGGCGTTGGGTGGTATTGCCTTGCTTTACAAGGGGGAGGATGGTTCGGTGTTGAGTCTGACGGGAGTGATTCTCGTTATCGCCTCGGCCTTGTCATATGCCATTTACATTGTCGCTGTGAATAGACCCTTGTTGCGAGAGATTGCGACACTGAAGCTGACGTTCTATGTTTTAGTTTTCGGGTTGTCTCTGTTTTTGGTTCGTGTTGATTTTGGGGCCAGTCTGCGTGTGGTAGACACGTGGTATCTGTGGGGTAATTTGGTTGCCTTGGCCGTGTTCCCGACTGCTATATCATTTCTTTGTACCACTCAGGCCATCCAGTATATCGGTTCGACCCCAACCGCTATTTTAGGGGCTTTGGAGCCTTTGACAGCGGTATTTTTCGGGGTGACGGTTTTCGGGGAACCTTTAACCGTGAGAGTGGGATGTGGTATTATGATGATTGTTTTTGCCGTGACCATTATCGTTGCGGGAAGTAATGTTACGACTTATTTAGTACGTTTTAGGAAACTTTTCCCGAAACTCCCGATAAAGAGAAAGCCGACTTGTTAATTTGTTAAACGTATTTCACTAGTGTCTAAATTGTATATTTAGGAGAAATCGTTTGTTATTGACGATATGTCGATTGTTTTGATTCATAATGTTTTATTGTATTGTCTTTGGCTGTGTTCATTTTGGACAATTTTTTTTTATATGTTTTTTTTCGCATCTTTGTTTCATCCATGATTAGAAATGGAGTGTTTGATGGATAAGGAGATGCGATATAGAAAGTTTAAGCATAATGTGGACTACCTTGTAAGGCGATTACAGGATGGTGATGAGTATGCTTTTGCTTTTTTCTTGGATACATATGGGAAATCTCTTTATTTTTATTGTAATTCAATTCTTAAGAATAGTACTTTCTCTGAAGATATTGTGCAGGAAAGTTTCGTAACCCTGTGGGAGAGACGTCAAGATTTTATGTCCTTACTTCCGATTCGGGTTTTTCTTTACCAGACGGCTCGTAATAAATGTTTGGATTTATTAAAGCATGAGCAGGTCGTTCATAAACATGAAGCGGCGTTGATACAAGAGTTAAGTGAGGATTCTTTGGATGAGAAAATGATTGAAGAAGAGGTGCTCGGGGAAATTTATCGGGCAATTGACGAATTACCTCCAGAATGTAGACGTGTATTCCGATTAGGATTGGAAGGATTAAGTAATCAGGAAATAGCAGATTCGTTATCTATATCGATCAATACGGTTCGGACTCAGAAACAGAGAGCTATGGCTGTATTAAAAAAACGCTTTAGCATGGGTATTCTTTTGGTACTTTTGGGAATGGTGGATTTATTTAATTGAATTTTTTTTTGAAAAAAAATCTGCTTCTTGTCATCTTTTTGAGAAGTGTGGTCGTTCTTTGTGTGAAATGTAAAAATGACAGGGTATGCATGATGATAATAATTTGAAAATAGCCTCATGGGTTGTAGCTCGGTTGAATGGTACTATTCAGCAAGAGGAGGAAAAGATGTTGGAGGAATGGATCCATGAGAGTGACGAGCACCGACTATTTTATGAACGGCTGGTAGAGCGGAATTATTTGATGGGGCGGTTGCAAGAATATGAAAATTATTCATTAGAAGCATTGAAAGAACGAGTAATGTTTTCAGTAGGTAAACAGGGAAAGCGTATTCGTCTTATTCGGCGGGTAAAACAAATTGCTGCAATTTTATTAATACCACTTATTGCCGGAAGTGTATTTTTATTCATGATGGAGAAAGAAGAAATATCTCCGTTAGCTACAGATATTATTCCTGGTAAAGAATGTGCCGTGCTAGAGATGGCTGACGGGCGGAAACTGGAACTAGGTCTAGGGAAAAATCTAGGGCAATTACAATTGGAAGGAACTGTAGTAACGAATGATTCCAATCGTCTTGCCTATAAACAAGGCCACTCGGGTAATCCATCCGCTCTGGAATATAACACCATTATTATTCCCCGGGGAGGCGAATATCAACTGATCTTATCCGATGGTTCTCGGGTATGGCTAAATTCTGATACCCGTTTACGATATCCGGTTAGTTTTATCGGGGAAAAACGAGAGGTGTATCTTGAGGGAGAGGCTTATTTTGAAGTTTCTCCTTCTGACAAGCCTTTTGAAGTACATGGGGGAGGACAGAGTGTATGTGTTTTAGGAACTTCATTTAATGTGATGGCTTATGGGGATGAAGCTAAAGTGCAGACAACTTTGGTCTCGGGTAGTGTACGGGTAGTGTTGGATCAATCTGATAAAACTGTTTTGTTGACACCGGGGCATCAGGCGGAAATGGATAAGAATATTGGAAAGATATCTATGCGGGAAGTAAATGTTGAGAATTATATCGGATGGAAAGATAAACTTTTCATTTTTGACGAGGAAGATTTGGTTACTATAATGAAGAAATTGGCCCGTTGGTATGATGTGGATATTATTATTGAAACACCGGAATTGAAAGAAAAAATATTTTATGGGGTAATTCGAAAATACGAGAATATTTCTAAGATATTGGGTATGTTGAAAAAAACTCAAAATATTGATTATTTGATAGAAGGTAAAAAGATTGTAATAAAAGAAGTCCGCTAAGTTTTTAAGGACTTACCGGACTATTGTAATTTTAAAACTCGCCTCGGATTGGCATTTGATGCGAGCATTAAGTAAAAATTAAACAAATGTATGAAAAAAGATGAATTAATTCTCCATCCATGGCGATGGCGTGGAAAAAAAATGCTAGTGATGAAACTTGTTATGCTTATGGTGTTGTTGCCGGTGTTTGCGTTTGCAATACCGACGTATAGTCAGAAACAAATTAAGATGGAGGTTCAAGATGTAAGCTTGGAACAGGTGTTAAAAGAGTTACATGCACAATCTGGGTATTATATTTTGTATAATAAACAGGATGTACAAGGGGTGAAAAATGTGAGTTTGAAAGTAAGTGAAGCCTCGGTAGAAGATGTGTTGAAGTTGTGTTTACGAAATACATCTTTACAATATGAGATTGAAGATCAGACAATCCTGATCTCTGTCAAGAAGGTTAATAATGAACCGGAGAAGAAGGAAAGCGTGGTTCTTAAAGGAGTGGTGAAAGATTCAAAAGGTGGCGTTTTACCTGGGGTGACAGTTATGATTAAAGGGACGAGTGTAGGGACTGCGACCGATATGGATGGAAATTATTCCATGAATATTCTAAAACAGGATACTGTTACTCTGATATTTTCGTTTGTGGGAATGAAAACGAAGGAGGTGAAATGGGCTGGTCAATCAGAACTTAACATCACGCTGGAAGATGAGGTAAGTGAGATGGATGAGGTGGTCGTGACTGGTATTTTTCAGCGTAAAAAAGAGAGTTTTACGGGTTCCACTGCTACATTCAAGAAAGAAGAGTTGAAGATGGTTGGAACACAAAATTTGATTCAGAGTTTGAAGACACTAGATCCTTCTTTCGTGATTATGGAGAATAATGATTATGGTTCTGACCCTAATCGCTTACCGGATATCGAAATTCGTGGTAAAAGTAGTGTTGTAGGATTGAAAGAACAATATGATACTGATCCGAATCAGCCATTGTTTATCCTTGATGGTTTCGAGACTGATTTGCAAACGGTGGTAAATTTGAATATGGACCGTGTGCAATCTGTAACAATATTGAAAGATGCTGCGTCCACGGCTTTGTATGGTTCGAAAGCTGCAAATGGCGTTGTTGTGATTGAGACTAAACAGCCTGAACCAGGAACATTTCGAGTGTCATACAATGGTAATTTTTCTTTGTCTATTCCCGATTTGTCGGATTATAATTTGATGAATGCACGTGAGAAATTGGAATTTGAACAGAAAGCTGGTTTTTACAAATCGGATTATACATATGATGCCCAAGAACAATTATTTCTGGATAGTTTGTATAATCTTCATCGTGCGAATGTAGCAAGAGGAGTTAATACTTATTGGTTAAGTGAACCGTTACGAGTGGCATTGGTGCATAAACACAATATTTATGCAGAAGGAGGTGACAATGCAGTACGTTATGGTTTGGGTGTTACCTATAATGGAACAGACGGAGTGATGAAAAATTCGGGAAATGACGTTATCGGTATGAATTTTGAGTTGAATTATCGAAAAGGAAAATTCCGTTTTTTCAACAAGATGTCATTTGATTATACGAAAAAAGAAAATCCGACGGTAAATTTTTCAGAGTATGCAAAAGCAAATCCTTATTTTGAAAAATATGACGAAAATGGCAATGTTACCCGTTATTTAGAAGAATATTATACTGTTAATCGACAGCACTATACGGTTGAGAATCCATTGTACAATGCAAGTCTGAACAGTTATGATCGTCAAAAAGGTATGAGCTTTATCAATAAATTTAATGCAGAATACCGTCCAGTGGAAGAAGTGATGGTACGAGGGCGTATCAGTTTGGAGAAAAAATCGGAAAAGGCTGAGTATTTTCTATCCCCTGAGCATACTTCTTTTGATGGTGTGGCTCAAACCCAACGGGGGAGTTATAAATCGACGGATTACGATACTTGGATCTATGATGGGGAGTTAACTGTGACTTATGGTAAATTGTTCAATGACGTACATCAATTAAATGCTGTATTGGGGGCGAACTTCCGTTCGTCTGAGTTGAAGACAGAGGCTTTCGAGGCGGTGGGCTTTCCTGTAGGTGATTTTACCCGTCCGTCTTTTGCCACCAGTTTCCCGAATGGCGGTAAACCGGACTACACGGAAACGGTTACCCGCTCCAACAGTTGGTATTTGAATATGGGGTATGCTTTCGACAACCGCTATTTGTTTGATGCAAATATTCGTTTAGATGGAGCTTCGGTTTTTGGGAGTAATAAACGTTATACCGAAACGTGGTCGGTAGGGGTGGCATGGAATATTCACAACGAAAGCTTCTTGCAAAATGCTGAATGGATGACCTTATTGAAAGTGAGGGCATCAATCGGTAATCCTGGTAATCAAAATTTTGATGCTTATCAATCGTATACCACGTATTCTTTTAATAATTGGAGTTCTAATAACTTTGGAACAAGTTTATTGGTAGATGCATTTGGTAATCCCGACTTGAAATGGCAAAAAACATTAGACATGAATGTGGGTGCTGATATTGCTTTGTTGAGGAATCGTTTCAATATAAACTTCGACTATTATCAGAAAAGAACCGACCCATTGTTGGCTGTAATCGGTTTGCCTTCTTCGGTTGGTACAAAAACGATAGCTACAAATATCGGAGAGCAATGGAACACGGGGTACAGTGCTACGGTTAAATATTCGCCGATTTACCGCCCGGAGGAAGGTATCAACTGGAATCTGAGTTTGAATTTCCGTCACCAAAAGTCTGAATACCGGAATATTGGCAATAGCTTGAGTCAGTTTAATGCGCAAAATGAAAATACAAGCTTAGTGCGTTATTACGATGGCGGTAGTCCTACTGCATTGTGGGCAGTACGCTCTTTGGGAATAGACCCAGCGAGTGGTAAAGAAGTATTTTTGAAAAAAGATGGTACATATACTTATACGTATGAGACAAAAGATGAGGTCCAAGTAGGAGATACAGAACCTGATTTGGAAGGAGTTATTGGTACTACGCTGTATTATAAAGGATTTTCCTTCTCTGCACATCTACGCTATAGTTTGGGAGGTGATGTCTTCAACGAGGCATTGTATACTAAAGTGGAAAATATTTCCGAAGAAAACTTGAAATACAACCAAGATAAGCGTGCATTGTATAACCGTTGGGAAAAGCCCGGACAACACGCCCGGTTCAAGGGAATCTCTCTAACCGAGACAACACAAATGTCTTCGCGTTTTGTGCAGCGTTCTAATTTCCTGAAAGGGGAGTCTTTTTCAGCCGGTTATGATTTCCCAAAAGAATGGATTGAAAAAGCCGGTTTTTCAGCCTTGCGTTTGCAGGTGAATATGAATGATGTGTTCCGGATATCAAGTGTGAAAGAGGAACGAGGTATCGAATATCCTTTTGCGCGTATGGTATCGGCATCTGTATCTGTAACTTTTTAAAATCGGATGATTATGAAGTTTGATAAATATATTAAAATCGGTGTTTTGGGTATCGCTTTGTGGTCGCTTACTGGATGTACGGATTGGTTGGATGTACAACCGGTGGATCAGGTGGCGGAGGAACAAATGTTTACTTCAGAAGAAGGATTTCGTCAAGGGTTGAATGGCGTGTATGTCGAATTGTGTAGTTCCAATCTGTATGGAGGAGACCTGCAGGTAGGTACTGTGGAAGTATTGGCGCAGCGTTATAAATTTGCCAATTATGGTACCATGCAGAATTTGAATAGTTTGGGACAATTTGATTACACGACCGATTACTCGAAATCTAATTTCGCCGGTATTTGGGAAAAAGGATATGCTCTGATTGCCAACGTGAATACATTATTAAAAAATGCCGATGAGAAAAAGAATTTGTTCACGGGTGATCAATATAATTGGATTACAGGTGAGGCTTATGCGTTGCGTGCCATGTTGCATTTCGATTTATTCCGCTTGTTTGGTCCTGTTTACAAAACTAACAAAGAGGGACGTGCCATTCCTTATAACAAAGAATTTGTATTGTCCGGTACGGATTTGTTGCCAGCTTCGGAAGTGTTGGAATATGTTATTGATGATTTAAAGGAAGCTGAAAGGCGTCTAGCTAATGATCCCATTATTGAACAAGGGCCGCTATTGGAGGAAGGTGCAACGGAGGGAGAGAATTTCTGGCATTATCGGACATTTCGTTTGAACTATTATGCGGTGAAAGCTCTTCAGGCACGAGTGTATTTGTATGCAGAGATGTTTAGTGAAGCATTGGCAGCAGCTCGTGAAGTTGTAGCAGTGCAGGAACAATATTTCCCCTTTACCACAAAATCTCAAGTGACCGATGGCCAGAAACCTGATAGGATATTTTCATCGGAATTGGTATTTGCTTTACAATATCCGAACCGTGATAAAATCTTTACCGATTATTTCACTCCGGATTTGAAAGATGACCAAATGTGGCTTACTCCTTCTACCTATTTGGAAAAAATTTTCGGTACGCTAGCGTTGAATGATTGGCGTTATGAGTCTAATTGGAAAGTAGCATCAGGACACACCAATAGATGTTTCTATAAATATTCTGATTTGGAAACCGATGCTTATTACGCCGATTTACTACCGATGATTCGTATGTCAGAGATGTATTATATCATTGCTGAGACAGCCGAAAATGAAACTGATGCATTGGAAAGTATCAATCTTGTACTGGATAATCGTGGAGTTGAATTGTTGACCTCCGCTTCCCAGCTGGAGAGTACATTGCTGAACGAATATCAAAAGGAGTTTTGGGGAGAAGGACAGCTGTTTTTTTATTACAAACGGATGAATAGGTCAAGTATCCTTTCAGCGTTCTCCGGTGGTAATGTGGAAATGAATGATACTAAATATGTTTTGCCTTTGCCGCAAAGTGAAACGGATTTTAGATGACTTAAAACGTAATGTATTATGAATAAGACTATATTATTATGTTTGGCCTTGACTTGCTTGTTAAGCTTGGTAGGTTGTGAACAAAAGATCGACACTTGGTCTGGACAAAATGTCGCGTACATAAATATGGAGGTAGATTCTACGGTAGTTTCCTTTGCCTATTTGGATGAGGATGTGGATACTGTATCGGTAGAGATTACCGTGATGGGTGATGTGGAAGAAGGTGTGAGCCGTTATGTGGAAGTGAAGTTAGTAGAAAAGAATGCCACGGCGGGAGAAGATTACGAAACTTTGGCTGAACGCTATGAAGTACCGAGTGGAGAAACTTCTTGCGTGATACCTGTTGTGGTGAAACGCCCGAATGATGAATCGGACAAGGAAGTGATTTTAGAATTAGTAGAAAATAATGATTTCCATTTGTACTATGAGGATGATGTGCTTACTAGCGGTTCGGCTGTTGTCTATTCGAAGACTACGCACCGTATTCTGTTCAATAACGTGATGAAAGAAGCCCCCAATACTTGGAACGTGTATTATTTCGGCACCTTTTCTCCCCTCAAATTCGAGACTATTTGTACAGTCATGGAAATCCCGCGTACTTCTTTCCTCTCCGCTTCTTACATGGGATCCGGACGTATAAGTTACATTGCTAATTACATGAAGGCCTATTTGGATGAGCACCCGATAATGGACGGTGACAAGGAGATGAGAATGGGAGACTTTTTGTATCAATAAATAAACAGGAATATGATGGAAAAATTGAAATATGTTCTCTTGTTCGTGCTTGGTGTACTATCATTCACCAGCTGCTACAAGGATTTGGGGAATTATGATTACTCGGAAATTAATCAAGTGACCTTTTCCGGTTTTCCAGAAGAAATGCAATATGCCTATCGTTTGGTGGATACCGTGCGGGTAACTCCTGTGATAGAAGGTTCTTTGGAGGGGAAAGATTTAAATAATTATTCGCTTAAATGGCAAGCAGTAGTGAAATCCGGTTCGGTGGATGGTGCGACAACCTTTGATTTGGACAGCAATCGGTTAGACTTGAAATATTTTGTGCAATTACCGGAAGCAAAATACACCGTTTATTTGCTGGTGGAAGATAAAACATCGGGAGTTACTTGGCGTCAAGGGTTTGATTTACAAGTGACCTCTGCCACCTATGAAGGTTGGTTGGTTTTGTCAGAGGATTCAGAAGGATTTTCGCATTTGGACATGATCTCGACCTCTACGCCTGAAGAAAAAATAATCAGAAACCTTTGGGCTGATAGTCCGTTGCGAGAATTTAAGGGACCGAAGTCGCTTCATTTGTTAGGAGGAATGTCTGCACCTCGTCCTGTTTATTTCCTTGCAGAAGAGGCGCAAGCAAAATTGGATGATGATGATTTCAGCTATGATTATGAAAATGATTTGATGTATGAGTTTGCAGAGTGGCGCGATGGTTTTGTTCCTACTTGTATAGTTGGAACTTATGGGGATTGTCGCCTTTGCATAGGAAAGGATGGTGTGTATGGAAAGGGGACAATAGCTGGAGCAATATACGGAATGCGCTTAAATAAACTTGATGGTGAGACGGACTATTTTGATGTTGCTCCAGCAATAGGAATGTCTGGTATTTATTACAACACTTATGGTGGTACTGCAATTTTATATGATGAGACAAATCAGCGTTTTGTACAGGTCACGAGTGATATGAATAAGGTGCAAAAGCCATCGGCAGAGGAAAAAGTATTTTCTTTTACTACAGGTAAAAGTTTTGTCCATATGTCTAACACGATGCATGGTAGTAAAGGGGAAACATATACAATATTGAAAGACAACGCCGGAAAGCTTTGGATATATGGAATAGAGGTTGGTAATTCTAATTACGTTGCTCAAGTGAGTGGGCATTATTATCAACTGGATGCTCCTGAGATCGAACGGGCAACAGCTTTTGCCGTACATCCGCGAGACTACGATTTGTATTATGCAGTTGATAACAAAATATATTGCTATAATATCAATTCAAAAGCATGCCGTTTGTTGCCCATTAAGATGGAGAGTGACGAAATTGTTACTCAGTTTTCAGGAGAGGAAATCACCATGTTGAAGTTCAATATTTTTGTAATGGGAGATTATTCGAAACCGGCAGGTAGTGGAGAAATGCAATATCGTTTAATTGTCGGTAGTAAGGAGACTATTGGTGATAATGCTTTGAAAGGTCATGTCCGTATGTTGGAATTACCTGTTACCTCTTCGCAGAATGCCTCTGTTTACCGTTCCTACGACGGATTCGGTATTGTGAAAGATGTCATATATCGTGAACGAAATTAGTACAACACAATAATGAAAATAATTCAATATATATTATTGGTCTGCAGTCTCTGTCTCTTTGATGAGATAGGGGCGCAGAACCGCTCCATCGAGTTCCGGGAAGGAAATTGGGAACAAATGCTAAAGATGGCAAAAAAAGAGAAGAAAATGATATTTGTCGACTGTTACACCTCTTGGTGTGGTCCTTGTAAAATGTTGGCAAAAAATATCTTCACACAAGATAGTGTAGCGGATTTCTATAACGTAAACTTTATCTGTTTTCAAATTGACATGGAAAAAGGTGAAGGTCCGGAATTGGCTCGGAAATATGGCGTTGCCGCTTTTCCCACTTTGTTGTATGTGGATAAAGACGGGATGTTGAAACATTGTGTAGTGGGCAACCAGCAAGCATCCGAATTTATTCAAAATGGTAAGAAAGCATTAAAAGGAGAACAAACTTTACTTGATTTCCAAATGCGCTATGACGCTGGTGACCGAGACCGTACTTTCGTAAAACAGTACATTGATGTGTTATTCAAGGCATATCGTCCACAGTTGCAAAAAAAGGTGGTTTCGGAGTATATCAATGGGCTTTCCGATACCGAGTTTTATACTCGTGAAACTTGGGATATTATTATTCGAAATCTTTCAGATCCTCTTTCTCCAATATTGAAAAAAGTGGCTGCAAATCGCTACCGTTTCTCTCATATTGTTTCTCGCGATACCATTGATATTTTTATGGATTACACTTTGAAAAGTGCCGTATCTAGTTTCGTTTGGTGGACGCCTGATAAAGGTGTATTCAATCAGCAACGCTATGACCAATTGCTTGCCTATCTTTTTACTCAGCCCCTGCCCAAAGTGCCCCAGTATGTGGCATCCCTCTATGCAGCGGCTTATTTGAAAACAGGAGACATTCGTGGTATGTTGGACGAAATGTATCGCTCCCTCCAATACGGTATTTTCTATACCCCGCAGGATAAGTTGGACTTTATTCGAAACTTCTTGCGTCATGTTGAGACTTGTGGAAATGAAACATTCATGAACGAGGCAAATGCTTGGTTGGATAAATTGATGGAATCAGCTCCTTCTGGTTATTACAAGTCTGAATACATGAAAGTGAAAGCTCGTATATTGAGAGTGCTGGGAGAGGTAGACGAAGCAAATGAATTAGAACAGCAGGCTCCGAAAGTAAGAATGTCATAATGAATCGTTTGTATTATCGAGGTGAAATATAAACTAAACGAGTAAAAAGGAGGTATCTCATAAAGAGATATCTCCTTTAAGTATCAATTTTTATGCGAATGAAGATATTCATCTATTTCATGTTCCAAGCTACCTAGTTGATGAAAGCCACTAGCGACGATAATCCCGTGCTGGTCCACCAGCACCTTGTGCGGTATTCCCCGGATAGCATACCAAAGGGCGACAGGATCTTTCCATCCTAACAGGTTGCTCCCGTCTATCCAAGGAATATTTTCTTCTTTATAAGCTTTTTCCCACGCCTCTTTATTGTCATCTAGCGACACGCTGACTACTTCGACGTCTTTTTCATGATAGACTTCATACATCTTTTTAATGGAGGGCATGGTTGCCCGACACGCCCCACACCAAGATGCCCAGAAATCAACAAGAACAAGCTTGTGTTTTTTATACACATCCGAGAATTTTATGGTTTCCCCGTTATGGCCTTTCATCTCGAAATCAATACATTGTTTGCCGGGGACATTTATTCTCGCGTACTTGATAAACTCGAAGTAACGTTGACAGGTTTCCGTTTTCTGTACCTTGGTTGAAAAACTTTTCAGTTCGGTTTCAAATTCATCTAAGGATAAGAAATTACGTACATAAATATCCAACACTTTCAAGAATCGTTCGTCATCTCTATTCTCTCGAATGGCGTTCTTGGCAAACTCGACCTTTTCTTTCACCAGTACTTGATGTTTTTTATAAATGCTGTCTTTGTAGCCTTGGGAAAAATCGTTTTCACCCCAAATTACTTTTCGATATTCATTCTCTTGTTTCTCGATGAGGGACATCTCCTTTCTGAACACCTCGTACTTGTCCTGTGCGAGTAGATTGGCGAGAGGGCAGAACGTTAAAATAATGATTATAAATATGTTCTTCATGATATTTCGGGATTAAATCATTCTTGTTTTTTAGCCACCGCTTGAAATTTACACTGGATCGTCGGGTAGATGGAAGATGATATTTTCACGTTCATAATTCCCCGTCGTCCGTCTTGGTTCTCGAAACCGATGACACTTCCGGTTGTCACTTCGACTTTATCCACGGCTTTCGAGAAGTCCATCCGTTCCAGTTCAGCGTCCCCAGCAAGGTCAAAATTGACAGCATCCAATGGGATGAACTTTGTCGTTCGCATGGTTGATGCATCATAATCCATTCCGTCTGCCACGAACAGGTTTTGCGTTTCCTTGTTGGCCGGGTTCAGGAAATAGTGTTTCCCGTCGCTTGCCGTGTAGGCCGCCACGTCGATCTCGTCCTTGTGTGTCCCGAAACTGCTATTCGAATAGGCCTTGTATTTTGCCGGATTAAAAAACATACTTCCTTGGGTTTTGCCGGCAAGTTTATACAACCATAACCAACTCGTGTTTCGAACATAGTTCACGATCTTGAACGAGGATTTTATACTTCCGGATTTTCCCTTGTCATTATACGCTTTGAAGGTCATGCTAAGCACTTCGCCCACGATGGCTTTGTCATTGGGTACGATAACGGGGTAAATCATCATCACGGTGGAAACGGGACGGGATAAATATCCCTCTTCGTCTACCGTCAGTTCCAGTGTTTCATCCACTAGAGCAAACCGGATAGAATCCTTCAATTCATTGAAATCATGGCTCTTTTCCACGATTTCAATGCGACGTAAAGTAGTCCCGTTGGTCGACGCTATGAACTTGGAACTTATCGTGTCTCCCGGCAGGGCTACCACCGTGTCAACCGTTTCCATTAACGCCATGCTTACTCCATCGGAGGGTTCCAACACGTCACCGAGTGAGCAGGCAACCATCAATGACATAATAATTAATGCTTGGAATCCGTTTTTTAATATATTCATTTTCATCATGTTGTCTGGTATTATAAAGGTTTTTGCTCTACTACGAAATTGTGTTCCAATTCGGCTTTCGGAATAGGGAAACATAATTGATCGTCATGCTCGAAGTTCGGGTTCATGTCCTTTAACTTTCGACGACCGCCCTCGGAATATCTCACGGCGAGGTAGAAAATGGCCCCGTTTTCCATCCCGATTTCCCGTACATTCTCCCGGAACACCTCTTCCAGCACGTCTGACAGGGAACTGTAATCGGCCGCCTCAAAAGTCGTGTTACCGGAACGAAGACGCAGGACATTCAGCACGTCCAGACAATCCTTTATGGAGGCATTCGTGCGAGCCATGGCCTCGGCCTTGATCAGGTACATCTGGGCTACCCGCATGTAGTACATCGGGCAATCGCCGGACGTGACGTAATGTTTCTTCCACACCTGCGTCTTTCGTGCAGCCGTCCCGTTGCCAAGCATCACGGAGTCGAAAGTCGCCTCATAACGCTTATCGTCTTGGGTCAGAATCTCGAAATACATCTCTGTCGGTTTATAGGTTGCACCACCGAACATTTTGAACAGGCTGCCCACGTTATCATCCATGCTAGGTGGAGTCTTGATATGTCTCGTGAACATCAACTCTTTTGAAGAATACCCGTTGGCAAAAATATCTCCGTATTTGTCTTCCAATCCGAACTCATCACTGGCAATCACTTCATTTGCCAATCGAATCGCTTCCGCATAGTCACCCTCTTCTCCGCGATTCATTAGAATATCCGCTTTAAAAGCTTTGGCCGTTGTCGCGCAGGAGCGGTATTTGGAATAAAACCGGGGACCGTGCAGTATCGCGTAGTCTAGGTCCTCGAATATTTTTTCATAACTCTCTTTCACGGAACTACGTCCCATGCTATTATTCGAGATGGATGAAGGTTCCAGACGGATGATCGGTCCGAGAGGGCTGTTTATATCCCAGAAATACCCGTATCTTCTTAGTAGGAACGCGTGGCCGAATGCTCGGGCAAATTTGGCCTCTGCCAGCATTTCCGTTTTCCGGTTCTCGCCAAATAGGTTCTCGGATAATTTTTCCACGTAATAGATGAAATTATTTGCCGCGTTTACCATCTTGTAAGCTAATTCCCAAGGATCGGCAACGTACGAGTATTCTTCAGTCAATTTGAAACCTAGCAGGCCGTCCGTCTCGAATGTTCCCCGGTAGGTCCCAGTTAATAATCCCGTGCGGTACTCGTTGTCGCAAATGTAATTTGCACTCATCGTCCCGTAACCCTGTAAATTCGAGAAGATGCCGTTTAACGCTGTTTCCGCGGAAGTCTCGTTCGTGATCGCATTTTCCCCGACTAATTCATGCGGGGGAAGTTCATCATCGAACATACTGTCACATCCCGTTATTGCAAAGAGAAACAATAAACTATATAAAAATATCTTGTTCATAATCAAATCATTTAATGGTTACTTTCACTCCGAAATTGAACGTTCTGGTTTTTGGGTAAGCCTCCGTGTCGACCGAGGCTCCTTGGATTGCATCACTGCTCCACGATTCGGGAGAGGGGCCGGGATAGGACGTGAAGGTATACACGTTATTTGCGGAGGCGAAAACACTGATGTTCCCGAATATCTTTGTCTTGTCCACGATATACTTGGGGAACCTGTATTCCAAGTTGACGTTTTGTATTTTAAGATACGAGGCGTTATAGACGGAGAAGTCTGTAAAATCATTGTTGTAGAAATCCAGCCGCACGCACGGGTAATTGCTATCCGGGTTTTCCGGGGTCCAGCGTTTCAGCGCAACGTCCAGCACGTTCGCTGTCCCCGTGGAGGCAAAACAGAATTGATTAGCCTCTGCCGTCCATGCCTTTTGCGCCCCGTAACTGAACGTTCCCTGCACGCTAAGGGTGAGGCCTTTCCAGCTTAAACGGGTGTTGAACCCTCCTTCGAAATCCGGGCGGGAACATCCTAACACGATTTTATCCTCGTGGTTCCCGTATACTTTATTTACCCGGCCGTCACCGTCCTGATCGACAAATTTCAAATCTCCGGGAATGGTTTTCCGGTAAGAATATTGCTCTTGATATTGATAGTCCGGGTTCAGTGATTCGTAGTAGTCAATTTCAGCTTGAGAACGGAATACCCCGTCAGTTTCAAATCCATAGATTAATCCCAGTGATTCTCCTTCCCGGATAACCGTGTTACTTAGGTAGGTCTGCCCGGGGGCAGAGATGTATTCCGCATCAAGTCCGGTAATTTTGTTTTTGTTCTTCCCGATATTGAAACCGAAAGACCAATTCCAATCCTTGTTTTGGATGATCGTGGCCGAGATGTCAAATTCTACTCCCTTGTTCTCGATGTTGGCGAAATTCACGCTGGTTGATTCCATCCCGGTACTCAATGCCATGGTGAAAGGGTATAGCAGGCCTTTCGTGGTCTTCTTGTAGAAACCTAAGGAACCTCTTATTCTCTGGTTCTTCAAAAAGCCGAAGTCTAACCCTAAATCATATTGTTTGGTCGACTCCCATTTCAATTCGTTATTCCCGATCTGGCTCGGTATCGTTGCCGGCATATTCTGATAATCGGTAGAGGAATACAAGGTTCTCCATCCGTATTCTCCGACCCAACCATTACCCGTTTTTCCCCATCCGGCACGGATTTTCAAAAAAGATAGTCCTTGGGAATCTTTCAAGAAGTTCTCCTCGGAAACGATCCACGCCGCCGCAAATGACGGGAAGGTTCCCCATCTGTATTTCGGGGAGAACTTGGATGAACCGTCCGAACGTATTGTCCCGGTCACGAGGTAACGATCCATGAATTTATACTCGATTCTTCCCACGAAAGATAATAGCACGGATCCGCTGGCACTACCGTTTACCGCCCCGTATTTATAGGGATTAGCTCCTTGCCATATTGCGTTCTGTACGTAGTCATCCGGGAAATCAGTCATGGATAGCGTGTAATACTCCTGTTCCTCGTCGTTATAATTACTTGCCAGCATGGCGGTTAATTTGTGATTCTCTCCAAAATCCTTCATGTAGGACAAGCGTATTTCGAGTTCTTTACTATCGGTTTTGCTATGTGTTTTTCTTCCGAAACCTTTTTGGTCTCCCCAGTAGCCGCTACCTGCCTGTGTGCGGCTGGACTGGTAAGCGTAACGTTCCCCCTTCCGGGTTTGGTACGTGTATTGGGTGATCAGGTTCAGTTCGGGTAAAATTCGAAATTCCAGATTTCCCGTGAGCCGTACGTTGTGATCTTCGCTCTCCGTGGTGTTTTCTTCCATTTCGATAATCGGGTTCACGACATAATAGGTGCGCCCTGAATAGAGATATGAATGTAAATACAAGGAACCGTCGTCATTGTAAGCCTTTATATCGGGACGGGCTTTCGCCGCGGTGGATAGGCCTGCATTATTGCTTAACCTGTCGGATAGAGTTCCGGAGACTTTCACGGTGGCCCGAATCCATTTATTAATATCGGCGTTGAAACCGATGTCATACGTGTATCTCTCGTAATTCGTTCCTTTCACTTGTCCCAGCTCATCCGTGTAGCCCAAAGAGGCGTTATACCCGAAGGAACTGCCGCCTCCCCGGATGGAAACTTTATGCTGCTGTTTGGAACCGTCCCGCATGATGTATTTCATCCACGGGGTATTAGCCTCCCCGAAGAAATCCGATGCGGCAAACGTTGCGTATTTGGAGTATTTGGTAATATCGTCATATCCTTCCGCTTTTGCTCCATTGCGGACGGCTTCCATGACTAGCATTTTGAACTCGTCCGTGGTCAACGTATTCACGTCGGAAACGAGGCTCGTTATGCTGTAATCATAGCTGTAATTGATTACCGGTTTCTGGTCTCGTCTGCCGCCTTTCGTCATGATCATGATGACCCCGGCTGCGGCTCTTGAACCATAAATGGCGGCGGAAGAGGCTCCTTTCAGTATGTCGATACTCTGAATATCATCCGGGTTCAACTCGTTGATGTCAAAATCACTTGTCATCGGGACGTTATCCACCACGATTAAAGGAGAGGTTGCCCCGCTTAGTGACGGGACGCCCCGGATCTCTAACCGGGCAGGGCTACCGGGCGCCCCGTCTCCTGCCAGAATACTCAGACCGGGAATCTGGCCTTGCATCATGTGGGCCACGCTTGTCGCTGTCGATTCTTCGATAATCTGGGAGTCAAAGCTTGCCACTGATCCGGTCAAATCTTTTTTGGTTGTTGTTCCGTAACCGATAACGACAACCTCTTCTACTTCGCTTACATCTTCTTCTAGCACGACATTCAACGTTTGTTGGCCGGTCCACTTTACCTCTTTCGTCTTCATCCCCACGAACGAGAATGATAGGACTAGAGAATCTCGTTTTTCCACGTTCATCACGTATTCACCTTTCACATCCGTGGACACTCCGACGGTTGAACCCTTTATCAAGATCGTCACTCCCGGTAGAGGGGTTCCCTCTTTGTCTTTCACGATTCCCCGGATGACGATGGTCTCTTTTTTCGTGTCATTTGTTGGACTTTCTGACATGGAAAGCTTGTTCATTTCCGGGTGATGCCTTGTGTAATTTGCGTTCGACAATAAGGGTAAACAGCATAAAAATGGTAATACGATAAGTCCCCATCCCTTTCGTCTTCGGGGAAATTTTGTTTTCACGAGTGCGAGTACTCTTTTTTGCCTCGCTTTTGTTTGTGGATTTTTTTTCATAATTTTGATTGTTAATTAATTTGAATTAGCGACGGGAAGATGTATTCGTGGCCTGAGAAACTTTGAATACTCTCCCGTTTTTATTTTCCTTTAAAACACCTTATAGGCTGTCATTGATGAGCTCCAAAATTATTCCTTTATAAAAATTAGAAATGATAAAGTCTGCAATAAATCAAGTAATTATCTATCGTAAAGAAAAAGATATTAGTCAAAAATATTTAACTGATTGCATGAATATAAGCTAGTCATTCATCTAAAAAATAGAAGATGGATCAACTAATAATGCCTATAGTCTTGATCATTTAAACATTATAGTAAAGATTTTAAAGTGCAAATTATGGGATTTAATGTCCCAAGGCTTACTATAAACCAATAGTAACACGTTTTTCAAATATAATTTTCCCATAGTTTCTTGATTTAGTTAATAATTTATAGTTCTATCAAATGTTGTTATTCATTCCGATATATTCAGGTTCAAAGGATTTTATCTGATCTCTTGAGCTTATATATCTATATAGTTAACATTAAGAAATCCCACAATATTAATAGTACAAAGGTAATACAGGGTAATAACCCCTGTAAATATTTTAATAAAAATATTTCCTTTACTATTAATTTTTTTCAAAATGATAACAACGGAAACTGAAAACAGAACAACCAAAACTGAGATCGAACTATACGTGATTAATAAAGTAAAAGAGTTGAGAAAAGCTGCAAATCTGAGCCAAGAAAAATTATCATTAGAGCTAAAATTAGACAGCTCTTTTGTTGGACATGCAGAGAGATTACAGCGAGAGGAAAAATATAATTTAAATCACATTAATGAAATCGCCAAATATTTTGATGTGCCTATTGCCAGCCTTTTTCCTCCTCAATATCTAAAAACAGATTGCATTGAAGAGTACTGGGAAAAGCATCCAAAACAAAGAAAAAAATATGATCCAAAACCGGAATAGTAGGCAGAACAAAAGAATAAGTTTGATACAAAAATGAAATAAAGAAATAATACTATCTTCTCCAATGCGATTCTTTAGTTGCATTTTCTAATTGAATCTACGATTTCCGGAATTGACAAAACATGGTTGATCAATTAATTTTTTTTGAAATGACACCAAAACAGGAAAATAAAGGAAAGATCAAGAACACGGAAATAGAACTTTATGTTATCAATAAAGTTAAAGAATATAGGATAGCTGCGAAAATGAGCCAAAGAAAACTTTGCATGGAATTGAGATTAAGTCCTACTTACGTATTTTATGCCGAGAGTCCCAAATATACTGCAAAATACAATTTAAATCAACTTAATGAACTTGCTAAGATTTTCAAATGCTCGATTGCAGATTTTATGCCTTCTCCTTACGTGGAAGTGGATACTATTGAAGAATACATGGATTTGCATCCCAAAGTAAGAATAAGAAATGAAAAGATGATAAAGGATGCAGAGGAAAAAGGACGGAAAAAGAGGGTGGAAAAGGAAAAGAAAGGCAAAGCGGAAAGGAAAAAGCAGTAATCTATTTGAACTGTTCGTGTCATTACCCTAATCCAACCCCAATAAAGCGGTAATTTAACCCAAATAATCTCGCTCCCTCAGAGATCATTCCATGCTTACTCAGAACTTAATCATTCCGTTATGTTTGAACTACGAAGAAGTTTCGAATGAGTTTCGAACAAGAGGGATTATTTCCCTAGGTTCTCCGTGGGATTTCCCCTAGTTCTGGCTTTATACCCTTGCTGCTACTTTCTTTCGCCCTACTATTACTTACATCCTATTATTATGTCTCCCTTATCTTTTCGTTATCTCTTCGTTTCTATAGCTATGCTTTAACAATCGGATAACGAATACATAACGGAGAGATACAAGAGAAAGTATTATGTATTAGAGTATTTGTTGAGATGCGTCTATTCTTGATCTGTAATTTTGTGATGAGAGGTTGGGGTGACTGAAATAGAGAGATGATTAGGAGCAAACTTTTTTAGGATAAGATATTAGAAACATATTCATATCTTATCTAGATTATATCTATTTGGGAGAGAAGATTTCTGATATTTTTCGTATGTTTATATATTATAAATTGATGCCTTATGACAAAAGAAAATGCGATCAAATTGTTTGAAGATAAAAAGATTCGAACCGTTTAGGATAATGAATCTGAAAAATGGTATATATCAATCATTGATGTTATTCAAGTTTTAACAGGGAATGAACGCCCTCGGAAATATTGGGGTGACCTTAAGCGTAAGCTAAAAAAGGAGGGGAGTCAGTTGTCCGATTTTTTCGGACAACTGAAAATGCAATCTTCTGATGGAAAATTTTACAAGACAGATGTGGCCGATGTCGAGCAACTTTTTCGTTTAATACAATCCATACCTTCTCCCAAAGCCGAGCCCTTTAAATTGTGGTTGGCAGAAATTGCACGGAAACGGCTGGAAGAGGTGGATGATCCGGAAAAAGGGATTGAACGGTTGATGGAATATTATCATCGTAAAGGTTATTCTGTCACTTGGATAAATCAACGTTTGAAAAGCATTGAGGTCGCAAAGGACTCGAACTCGTGGCACATTGATTAAGAGTCAATGGATCCACTTTTTGTCTGTGTTATCTTTTTTACTCCAATTCTCGTTTATATTGCTCAATTTTCTCTTTTAACGGTTGCAATTCGGTTTGTATGGTTGCCCATACCATTTCGTCGCTAATTTGATAATAACCGTGTACTAGGACATGACGCATTCCAATAATAATTTTCCATTCAATTTCGGGATGCTTTTCTTTAAATTCATTCGTGAGTAGATAGGCGGCTTCGCCAATAATTTCCAAGTTTTTGATTATAGCAAATCGGAGAATTTTATTGTTTTTATATTCTTCAAAACTGATATCTTTCGTGAACTCGAACAGATTGTCGATAGCCTCGATTATATGAGATAAACGATTAATATCTTTAGGCTTTTCTCTCATAGATTAATATTTTATCTTGTTCTGCCGAATCTTTCGCAAAATCTTTTAGTTGTCCCTCTTCCACGAGATCAATTTTCTTGCGGAGAAGGGATTGTAGAGCGTTCACGATGCTAATGTATTTAAAAAGAGTAACATTCGCACTCTTGTCAAAACGGACAAGTATATCAATATCACTTTCTTTTGATTCTTCCCCACGAGAGTAAGAGCCAAAAATCCATACCTTTTCCACGGGTTGTAGTGTGAAAAATTCTCTTAGTTTATTGATAATAGTCTGTTTCATACTATTGTTCTCTTTCTGCAAATATAGGCATTGTTGAGGACAAAACAAAAAGAAAACCACCTATGAAAATAGGTGGTTTCTTCGGTGACCTCGGTGGGACTCGAACCCACGGCCCATTGATTAAGAGTCAATTGCTCTACCAGCTGAGCTACGAAGTCTTCCTTGTTGCAAGGGCTTTTAACCGTTTTGCGGGTGCAAATATGCAACAATATTTTTTAATCTGCAAGAAAATTATTCTTTAATGTTGTGATAAACGTTAGTTACGTCATCATCTTCTTCTAATTTTTCCAGCAATTTGTCCACGGTTTCTCTTTGTTCGTCGGTTAATTCTTTTGTATCAAGAGGGATACGCTCGAATTCTCCGCTGACCATTTCATAGTGGTTATCTTCCAAATATTTTTGAATAGCTCCGAATGCTTCGAAAGAACCGTAGATGATCACGTGATTTTCTTCGTCCTCGAAGATTTCGTCGGCACCGTAGTCAATCATTTCCAATTCGAATTCTTCTAGGTCGAAGTTCTCCGGGCGGGTAATTTTGAACACGCATTTCCGGTCGAACAAGAAATCGAGGCTACCGGTTGTTCCTAAAGAACCGCCGTATTTATTGAAACAATGGCGTACGTTGGCAACGGTACGGGTGTTATTGTCGGTTGCGGTTTCTACCACGATGGCGATTCCGAAAGGACCGTATCCCTCGTAAACGATCTCCTTGTAATCAGAAGTATCTTTTGAAACGGCGCGTTTGATAGCTCTTTCGACGTTCTCCTTCGGCATATTTTCAGCCTTGGCGTTTTGGATAAGTATACGTAAACGCGTGTTATTCGCTGGGTCCGGACCACCGGCTTTTACGGCAATATCAATTTCTTTTCCTATTCTGGTAAACGTACGGGCCATATTGCCCCATCTCTTTAGCTTCCGTGCTTTACGGTATTCGAACGCTCTTCCCATATAATTGAATCTTATTTATATTACAATTTGAAACGCGAATTTAGTTTTTCTACTTAAAACAAAAAAGGAATTCAGCGATTTTGTGTTGAGAATGAGTTTCATTCCACGAGTTCTACACTGAAATCATCAATATATATTACTTCTTCGGGTGTGATCTCTTTACCATAGGTACGGATTTCTACCCGTAAAAGTTTGGCTCCTTCCGGGGCGGTGAATGATTTGCCGTTGAACACGTTGATCCAGCCGTTCGTTTGTTTTAGGTAACTTTGGGCTTGTATGGGTTTGTTGTGTTCTGCCGGGAGTGCAGTGCTTTTGGTTTTACGCCAGTAACAGTAATATTTCCACGGAAAAGAGGGAGAAGGGGCATTTACGTGCATTTTTATCTCGTAGCGTTTGCCGGTTTCAATTTCTACATCTTGGTACAGGTAAGTTTTACCTTGTAGGTAGGCCGCTTGTCCGGAACGGGCTTGGGTTCCCGTGATCTTGAGGGCGACACTGTCTTTCCCGTCTTTATAAAAATGCCAATGGTCGGGTTCTTTTTCCGGGTTACTCCATTCCTCGAAATCCCCGTTCCGTAATAAGCTTTCCCCGTTTCCTTGTATCCCGCCTTCGGTTAATTCCGGGAAATTACATTCCACGTGAATGGTTTGATTCGTGTCGATAGCTACCGAGAAGGGGATAATTTTTCGCTTTGGTGTGTTGTCTTCATCGTAGGTAACAGAAAGTGTGGTTTCCCCCTTTTTGGCGGGGAAGGTCCGAATCATTACTTTTCCTTGATGATCCACGGGTTTCGTGATCGTGCCGAAGGTGTTCGTGGTTGATCCGGAAAAACTGACCGAGGACGGGATGAAAGACAATTCTAGGTTTAGGTTGGATATTTCCTTTGGAATTGCGTGGAGAGAGACCTGTAATGTTCCTGTTCTCCGGAAGAGCCGGATCGGGGGAAGGGCATTTTTATTTTCTGTGATACTGACACATTGTAGAGCTGTGGAGATGTCACTGGCCTCTTGGTAAGTGTTTTCTTCATGTGGTAGGCAAAGGAACAAGTTTTCAAGTGTTTCTCCGGTTTCCGGAATAACCATGTTTCCCTTGGGAGCGTTGGCCACGAGGGCTAATCTGTATCTGCCCAGAGGGAGAGTAGCGTGAAGTGTGTTTTCATGAATGTCCGATGATGTAAACGTTTCATGACGGGCGATACGATTATCTCGGTCAATGGCAAACAGGTGCAAATGGTGTATGGAAAATTCCATGGAAGTGTTACATTCAAGCGGGATTCGTATCTCCTGCCCTTCCATGACTTTGCTTTTCTGACATGAAAAAAGTACAAACTGCGTTACCAGTAAAAATATTATTTTTCTCATTGTGTTTTTGAATTTGTAACTGGTAAACCTGCAACTTGTAACTTTTAGCAAGGTAAAGTCTTGTTAAAAAATGGAAATCCCGATGTTCGTGGTAAACCGTTCGAGTGTTTCGATTCCCATATACGAGTTCCCGTGTTCATTCAGTTCGGGACTCCACACGGCGATACTGAGTTTGCTCGGGATGATGGCTACCACGCCTCCTCCGACACCGCTTTTGCCCGGCATTCCTACACGGAAAGCGAACTCCCCGGATTCGTCGTAGAAACCGCAGGTCAGCATGAGTGCGCTAAGGCGTTTCGAGCGGCTCACGGTGAGGATATTCTCGTTGTTGTGTGGGTTGGTCCCGTGGTTGGCTAGGAACAGGAATGATTTTGCAAGATCCTCGCACGTCATGGCAATACTGCATTGATTGCAGTACACGTCGATCAGCGAGTCCACGTCGTTATCGATGTTACCGAAACTTTTCATGAAGTGTCCTAGGGCTTGATTCCGGCTAGCGTGTTCAAATTCGGACTGGGCCACCGTTTTATCATAGTAAATGTCGTCGTTTCCGGCCACGCTTCTCACGAATTGCAGGATGGCTTCTTTCGGTCGGTGGTAAAGATTCATCACTTTATCCGTAACCACGAGAGCCCCGGCGTTGATAAACGGATTACGCGGGATTCCCTGTTCGTGTTCCAACTGAACCAGCGAGTTAAACGGGGTTCCGGAAGGTTCCCGGCCCACGTATTTCCACAGGTCTCCCCCCATGTGGCGAACGACCATGGAGAGAGTAAAGACTTTCGAAATACTTTGGATGGAAAATTTGGTTTGGTAGTCTCCCGTGCCGACGATCTGACCGTCGAGAGTGGCTATGGCAATCCCGTATTGACGCGGGTTGATATTTGCCAAGGCAGGGATGTAATCAGCTACTTTACCTTGTCCGAAGAGGGGTTTTACCTCGTTATATATGTTGTCAATAACTTCCTTGTAATCCATTGCAAACGTTTTAAACGGGGGCAAAGATAAGAAAGTAAATGATTCATCGGTACGTGTTTATTTTATTTTTCGTACAATTTTGCCGGAATAGGTTTCCGTGAGATGTTCTTGAAAATATATGTTTTTGGGGACTTCGTAAGGAGATAAACAGGATTTGAGTCGGGATAGTAATTGCTGACATTCAGCCTCGTCCCAAGGGAGCGATTCTATGACAAGCACGGCTTTTTGTCCTAGCCGGCAGTCGTCTTCAGCCGTGATAAAGAAACGTTGGCTTAGAAAAGAGGCGATACGGGCTTCTATGCTTTCCGGAAATAGTTTTACTCCCCCGGAATTGATCACGTTATCATGGCGTCCCAACCATTCGAAATGAGTGGTGTCAACAAGCCGGACAATATCGTTCGTGATGAATCTCTGTTGTTGGAGATGCGGGGTGTTGATGATTAGGCAACCTCTTTCGTCCGTGGAGAAGGACACTTTTCCCAAGGCGAAATAGGCGGAGGATTTTCTTTCGCCATTGATTTCCCGTAGGGCAATATGCGAAACGGTTTCAGTCATGCCGTACGTGCCGTAACACCTTGTTGGTAGCTCTTGAAGGTGTTGTTCTAACGTGGGGGAGACGGCAGCCCCGCCAATGATCACTTGCTTGATGCGAGCGAATCGGGAACGAGTTTCCGGGTTGGCCAAGGTGGTTTCAACCTGCATGGGAACCATGGCGGCGAAGTCAATGTCGTCCTCGATGTTTTGCAGGGGAGAAGAGGTCGGTTTTATCGTGATCAGGTCGGCTCCCGAGAGGATGGTGCGGACGATCATCATTTTCCCTGCGATATAAGTCGGGGAGAGGCAAAGTAACAAGCGGGATTGAGGACCGATGTGGAAATATTCGTTTGTTAAGCTGGCGGATGCGATCATGTCTTTTTTCAATAACCGGATCTCCTTCGGTTTCCCCGTGGAACCGGAAGTATGCCCGATAACTTCTTCTTTTTCGTTGTACCATTCCTGCAAAAAGGCGATGACTTCCGGGTCAATATTGCCCGGAAGCATGTTTAAATCCGTGTACCGTTTACCGTTTAGTCTGATGTTCATGGCCTTTAAAAAGAGAGCGGGGATAAATTCCAGCTTGCCTGTGGGTTGTACCGGATGGTCGAGCCGGTTTGTTCCAAGGGTGAAGGGGTATTATTCGTGTAGAGTTGCCCCGTTCCCAAGCCTTGAGGTATGCCCGTGGGGTGACACTCCAAAATATAAGCTGTCCATTGTGCGATGGCATTCAACCCGATATTGGATTCCAGTGCGGAAGTAATCCACCAGCCGATGTTACGTTCTCGGGAACGGGCAATCCATTCCCATGAGCCTGAGAAACTGCCTAAAAGAGATGGTTTTATTACGACGTATTGGGGGCGAATAGTATCAAGTAGCTTGTCTTTGTTTAATCCTTCGATTCCGATCAATTCTTCATCTAGGGCAATCGGAATAGGGGTATTTCGGCATAGACGAGACATTTCTTCCCATTGTCCTTGACGGATGGGTTGTTCGATAGAGTGAATATCATATTGAGCCAATTGTTCCAGTTTCCGAGGTGCATCTTCCGGGGAGAAAGCTCCGTTGGCATCAACCCGGAGTTCTATTAGCTCTTTGCTGAATTGTGACCGAATCATGCGTAACAGGTCTAACTCTGCATCGAAATCGATAGCTCCTATCTTCAATTTAATGCAATGGAATCCGGCCTCCAACTTTTTGATAATCTGTTGGCGCATGGAATCTTTGGAACCCATCCAGATTAAACCGTTGATTTCGACATCTGTTTGTCCTTCGGTGAAAGGGGTGGGGTAAATGATGCGTTTACCTCCATTATTTAAATCCGCTATGGCGGTATCCAAGCCGAATTGGATAGAACTCCAATCTCGCAAGTAGCGGATGTCACGTAGGCTGCCGAAACCTTCGCAGGTTTCTTTTAATATTTTCTCGAATTCCGGGCGGTCGTCTGCACTTAATCCCCGAAACAAAGCACACTCTCCCAATCCGTATATTTCGGGTTGTTCTGACTCCCAGACTTTGACAAACCAAGTTTCTTTTTCCATGAGCACTCCCCGGGAAGTTCCCGCCGGTTGTTTGAAGTGCAGGTTATATTTTGAATAGGTTGCTTGTAACATGATGGATTGTGAAATTTGTAGGTCATGGGAATTTTGGGAATTTTTTGAAGTCCGGGTCTCGTTTCTCCAAGAAGGCGTTTTTACCCTCTTGTGCCTCTTCCATGAGATAGTACATCAGGGTGGCATCCCCGGCGAATTCCATTAATCCGTGTTGGCCGTCCAATTCGGCATTCAATGCCCGTTTGATCATGCGGATGGCCATCGGGCTGCGTTGCATGATGGTCTTGCACCAGTCCACGGTTTCATCTTCCAGTTGATCGAAGGGAACCACCTTGTTCACCATCCCCATCTCTTCGGCTTCTTTGGCGGTGTACTGGCGGCAAAGGAACCAGATTTCACGAGCTTTCTTCTGGCCCACGTGGCGGGCGAGATACGAGGAACCGAATCCCCCGTCGAAACTACCGACTTTAGGTCCTGTTTGTCCGAAACGGGCATTCTCGGAAGCGATCGTGAGGTCACACACGACATGAAGCACGTGGCCTCCACCTATGGCGTATCCGTTTACCATGGCGATGACGGGTTTCGGAAGAGAACGGATGGCTTTGTGCAGGTCGAGTACGTTGAGGCGGGGAACCCCGTTTTCATCAATGTAGCCTCCTATTCCTTTCACTTTCTGGTCTCCTCCGGAACAAAACGCTTTGTCCCCGGCCCCCGTGAGTACAACAACACCAATGTCACTCCGTTCCCGACAGATATTTATGGCATCCAGCATTTCGAAATTGGTTTGCGGGCGGAAAGCGTTATAAACCTCTTGGCGGTCAATGGTTATTTTAGCTATTCCTTCGAAGAATTCAAATCGAATGTCTTCATATTCTTTGATTGTAGTCCATTCTCTTTTTGACATATCCGGTATGTTATTTTTAGTTTTTACAAAGTGTAACGACAAATGTACATGATAATTTTTATTTTAACGTGGTTCGATATAAAGAATTCGCGTGATGGTACAGGGAAGAAAGTCATGGCTTTGTTCGTGGAAGGTCTATGTCTTCTTCGACGTTGGGCGGGATCATGAACATAGCATGAACATAGCATCTTCATAGCACGAACACTCGCCAGTGTTTTTGATGTGAAACTGATGTCAACGTGTTATATGGTTGGTGGTAAGGAACCCCGGAGGAAAGGTAGGATATTCCGGGCAATCCACCATACTATGATTAATATTAAGTACGTGTTGACGGCTATCGGGTGATGGCACATCCTTTTCAGCCGGGCCAATCTATTTCGGGGATCAAACCATTGCGTGATTACGAGAGCCATTAGATAAGGAAGAGAAAGAATAAGGAACGGGTTATACCCGAAAGCTCCTTTGATATTCAGGTGTAATAATTGATGAATTGCCCTTTGGCTACCACATGCCGGACAATCAAGTCCCGTGAACCAACGGAAGGGACATTTGGGTATAAATGCCGAATACTCGGGATCAATGAAGAACAGGATGATCCCGAGTAGTATAATTGATATGAGGCCTATTTTCTTAAAGTGTCCGAACGAATACATTCATTCGAATATTAATAATAACCTCCTCCCATCAGTACACTTGCTAATCCGCTGATGAACCCGATGATGACGGCGAGTACACCTCCACCTAATGCAAGGAAGAAAAATAATCTTGCCATGTTAGAAGCTTTTATCGCTTCCTCTTGCTGACCGGAATTCCAGAGGTTGTCCACTTTTGTGGCGTAGATGATAGATACAATCCCTAACGGTAAGCAACATAATACGGTCGATAGGATTGCCCAAATTAGCCAATTGTCCGGTTTGGAATTGTTGTTTACCGATGGTTGGGGCGGTGTGGGAGGAAATGGTGGGGGTGTGGAAGGCGTGGAGGTTGTGTTCGTGAACCATTTCGCGAGTTCGGGTACTTCTCCTGCCGGGAGCCATTGGGCCATACCGTTTTTCCACACGAGGGTGTTTCTCGTTACCCCGTTGCTAATTAATTCTTCGGGAGAAACCGGGCCTTTTTGTTCATTCTTTTCGTTCAGGTAAAAATAGTTTTCCATAGTTTAATAATTTACCATTTATATTCGCTTCGTAAATAATTTCCGTTAAAGTCGTAAATATCTTTGATATATCCCCCGTCGGCTTCGATGCGTTCAGAACCGGCGTAGGGTATGATGTCATTGTATTTGCAGGGAATAATGATTTTTCCTTTTTTATTGATTGCTCCCCAAACTCCATTCTGCACTTTACCGTCTTTCGTGAATCCACCGCGGTTGATCAGTGATATACCGTTTAATTCTTTACAGATGATAAATTGACAGGGTAATATCTCTTCTCCCTCTAGAGTATAGAGGCCTTCTTGGTCATCCATTTTCACGTGGAGGAGCGAGGTTTCCCGCCAGCGGGAAATTTTCGTGTACTCGCAAGGAACGATTACTTTTCCTCTTGGGGTATATAGTCCTTTTAGTTTCCCTGATTTAACCATGAAATTGTCGGTTGTGAGCCAAGTGTCAACATCATCGTATATACATGGGATAATTTCAGTTCCATCGAGGGCGAGTATCCCTTTTTGGTTGTTATACGTGGCCCGGTAGTAAGCGGGTGACCAGTAACTATTGGGTGCGATATTATCGTATATGTAGGGAACGATTTCCAAGCCGAATTTATCCATGACTCCGACTCCGGATCTTTTCTCTATGATGCAGCGATCGTACCGGAAACAATAGGCATGATTTAGTACTCCATAATAGAAAATGGAAAATAAGGAAGATAGTAAGAAGGGTAGAACTATCAGTGTTGTATTCAGTAGGTATTTTCTTTTTTTGTAAAACAGGGAAAAGATGATACCCAGTACCCCGATGATGAGGATGACAATACCCGGAACGTATGGGTAAATGTCAAACCACGAGGCGACAAACGCCGAAACAAATCTGCCAGCGAGTAAGAAGAGAATAGTGCCTAAGGTCGCGTATAAAATCAGGACAATCTGTACCACGCTGATTTGTGGTTTAGGAGGTGTGATACATTCATGTAATTCGGGAATATCCTTTGCCTGTACCCAGTTTGGCATACCTTCACGCCACACGGGTGTTTCTCGCGTGATTCCTTGTTGTTTAAGTTCATCTAACGAAAGCGGTCCGACCTGTTTGTGGGTCTTGTCCATGAAATAATAACTTATCCCCATAAATTAAGATAAAAAGAATAAACAAACGCTATCCCAAAAGTAGTAAATAAATGGATAAGTGTGCTGTTGGGGGAAGAAAAAATGAGATGGGGCTTTGGGCGGGGCTGTCCAAAAAGTTATTTTTCAAATTCCCTCCCCCCTTCGGGGTACTCCCCTTACTAATTTTAGATTTAATGATTTTAGATTTTAGATTTTAGATTTCCGCCACACAAAGCCGACGCTTCTAGATTTTCTACTTTCAACTTTTAGTTTTTATCTTTTAATCTTTATCTTTCTCTTGCAGAGGTAGAGTTGAAATACTCTCTGTCTTCGGAATGAATCACCAACCCCTCTTCTGTTTATAGAGAGAGTTAAAAATAGCTCTTCTGAGAAATTCTAGTTTCCCTTAGTTAATCCCTCAACGCTTGAAAATATCTTTTTAATATTTCTCCGTTTATTTTTCCGGGTGTGTGAACAACGAGAATGGCCGGTTGTTGTCCCGGTTGGTAGAATTCGGATAGTGCTGATTCTAACGAGGGTGCATCTGTTGCTCGGTACACCTTGAAACGATGAATTTCGGCAAGCCGTTCTATATCCACGTCGTGAGGGGTTTCAAAGAATTCTTCAACTTCTTCCAGACCGGAAGGACCTGCCAAAAAGCGGAATATGCCTCCTCCCCCGTTTTGGATAACGATGATTCGTAATGACGGGGGACAGTTTTTGATCCATAAAGCATTGGAGTCGTAAAGGAAACTGTTGTCTCCCACGATCAGCGTGGTGATCCCGTCGAATGTTGAGGCGGCACCCATGGCTGTCGAGGTACAACCATCAATACCACTTGTTCCCCGGTTGGCATCGGTACGGTCCACCTGCGTGTACCGGAAGAGTTGGGCGTAACGTATCGGGGTGCTGTTGCCTAGTTGTAAACGGCTCCCGGCAGGAAGTGCGGGAATGAGCATGGAGAAGGCTTTCAGATCACACCACGGGATACGTTTCAGGTAGTTATCGTGTATTTGTGTTGCTTTTTCTTCCCGTTGATGCCATTGGTGGGCATAACTGGACGGCAAACTGTTGGCTTTTATTTCCGCGGGTTGGAGTTGATCAAAGAACGTTCGGGTGTCCATGGGGACGTGGAGGGTCATGGACTTGTACGTGTCAGGCGGTGTCGACCGTTCATCAATATGCCAATGAGAATGTGGGGTATGTTCTCGGATGAAAGCCTTTATCATGCGGGAAACGATCGCTCCCCCGAACGTGATGAGTAGTTCAGGGGCGTAAGTCTCTACCTCTTCCGGTTGTATCGTGGAGATTACCCTGTCTATCGTGGAGATCACGAGGGGAATGGATAGATTTGTTACGCTTTCCGTTAAAACCACCACGTTGGGAAGGCTTGCCAGTAACTTGATATGTTGTTGTAAAACCGGGTCGGGTTCATGGAATCCGGCGATGATCATGACCTTGGGACAAAGGAAAAATTCCTCCCGCAGGTTTTGAGAGATTTCTGCGGTTAAGGAAGGGGTTTCTTTCAGAGTCTTGATCACCCGTTCTGAAGTTATGGATTCATGTTGAAAGCCGTACAGGGGTTCTCTCAAGGGAACATTGATATGCACGGGGCCTTTCCGGCCGTGTTGGGATAGATTGATAGCCTCGTTTACCAGACGATTGGTATGCCAGCGATCCTCGTTGCACGTGATGGCTGTCGGGAGCTGAAAGCTCTTTTTCACAAAGTTACATAATGCCCCTTGCTGTTGTATCGTTTGGCTATCGTCTTGATCTATCCATTCGGAGGGACGGTCTGCCGAGATCACGAGAAGGGGAATACCCTGGTAATAGGCTTCCGCCACGGCAGGGGAGTAATTCAATAAGGCGGTTCCCGACGTGCAGATGAGGGCAACGGTTTGTCCGGTTTGTTGTGCTATTCCCAGAGCGAAGAAGGCGGCCGAACGTTCATCCACGATGACATGATGTTTCAACCTTTTTTCCCGGGCAACAGACACGAGTAAAGGTGCATTCCGGGAACCGGGTGACAGAACGACTTCCTTGATCCCTTTTTGAACGAGTAGACTGATAAGAATTCGAACGTTTTCAATATCAGAATGTGATTTTTCCATAATTCATTTGACGTATGAGGTTTAGTAAAGTATCGGCTTTCTGACAAGTTTCCTGCCACTCGGTTTCCGGGTCGGAAAGAGGGGTAATGCCGCCTCCGACATACAACCGCAGGGCGTCATCGAATACTTCCATGGTACGCAGGTTGACAAACAAGTCAAATGCCCCGGAGGCTTGCAATGGTCCTAGGAATCCTGCATAATATCCCCGATCCCGTTTCTCGATCTCCGTGATGATTTGCATGGCTCTCTTTTTGGGTAGGCCGCAGACGGCCGGAGTCGGGTGAAGTTGTCCTACCAGTTCGTCAATCTGGTCGGCAGGGAGTTGTTCGTCACTTCTGAAAAAGGTACAGAGGTGAAAGACATTCCCGGCTTGTAACGTGATAGGTCCCTCGATTTCGAGATGGCGGGTAAAGAAATGTCTTAGCGTGTCTTGGATGTAGTCGGTCACGATTTGCTGTTCCTCGATGTCCTTGTCTCCCCATTCAGGTGGATTTTTTGCTGTTGCCACGGGTTGAGTTCCTGCCAGTGACATGGTGAAGAATCCGTTTCTGTCGTATTTGAGGAAAGTCTCCGGTGAGGCACCCATCCAAGCGCATTTACCCGGAATGGCGGCAAAGAACAGGAAGGCGTGGTGGTATTGTTTCATCTGTTCGAAGATCGCTGGCGATAGTCGGAGTGAATCGCAGGGTATCGTGATGGTTCTTGATAGAACGGCTTTTTTCATCCCTTCCCGTTTCAGCGTGTCGATCATCGTGCGTAGTTCATCCAAGTACTCGAAATGCTCGCAGTCTTGCTTGGTGAAAATACGTTCCGGGGTATTGAAAACCGTGTTTTGTAAATTTCGAATCGCTTCGCCGTCAGTCAGGTAGTCCGTGAATGAAAGATCGGCCTTGATGAAGAAGGGGAAACTCCAAGAGGAGTGATTGAAGGGGGTAATAACAAACCCTTTTTCTCCCCGATGTTTTTCGAACCCCTTGAATATCCGGGTATCGTTGGAGAGTTGAGCCCCGAAAACAACTTCACGCGAACCGGGTAAACGGTACGTGTAAAACGGGATGTTATTTCGCAGGCAGATGTTCTGCGCTTCTGCAACCGAGAGTCTGTTTTCTGTTTGTTCTATCATGGCATATCCTATTCTTACCGCAAAAATAGGCAAAATTATTCGCTGGTGATTCAATTGATGCAAAATGTAAGTATTTTTGTGGGGAGTGTGGCTGCGCCACGTTGCAGGTTGCAAGTTAATAAAGTTATTTTGTTTGAATGAAATGAATAAAGATAGGAGCGGGTATAAGTTTTTGGGTGGTTGGCGAGGACTTCGGGAGTTATTGCCGAATAATTTAGGGGCCTTCACACAGGTATTCGTTTCCTTGAAAAGTTATAATTTCCGTCTTTATTTCGGGGGACAATGTATCTCGCTGATCGGGACGTGGATGCAACAGATTGCCATGAGTTGGCTGGTGTTCCGGTTGACCGGATCGGTGCTTTTACTGGCGACGGTTACTTTTATGGCGCAAATCCCGATTCTCGTGGCTACCCCTTACATGAGTGTTTTTGTTGACCGGTTTGATCGACGTAAGTTGCTGGTGCTGACGCAATCGCTGTCTATGATACAGGCGTTGTTGATGGCTTTGCTCACGTTGACCGGGTTGATACAGGTGTGGCATATCATGATTCTGAGTTTATTGATCGGTTTGATTAATGCTTTGGATAATCCCACTCGACAGTCATTTTATCCGAGTTTGGTCCCGAAGGATAAGTTGAGTAACGCTATTGCGCTGAATTCTGCCGTGATTAATGGTTCTCGTTTGATCGGGCCTGCGGTGGGTGGAGTGTTGATCGGTTTGTTGGGAGAGGGCATTTGTTTCCTGTTGAATGGTATCAGCTATATTGCCGTGATTATTGCCTTGTTGATGATGCGGGTAGCGCCCAAGCGGGAGAGAACCGCGAAGCAAAAGGTGTGGGAAGATATGCGGGATGGTTTCCGGTACGTGGCGGGTAATATACCGATCCGTACGCTATTGCTTTTGATGAGCGCGATCAGTTTCTTCGGGTTACCCTTGATGACGTTTATCCCGGCTTACGTGAAAACGATCCTGCACGGGGAGAGCGAGATGCTGGGGCTACTACTTTCATGTATCGGTGTCGGTTCCTTCATTGCGGCCTTGTATCTGGCAGCCCGGAAGAGCGTGCTGGGACTGGGAAAAGTGGTGATGCTTTCCGGGGCATTGCTGGGGATCGGTTTGTCGGTGATGTCGTTTGTTACGATTCCTTGGGTGGCTGCCGTGCTATGCTTGCCGGTGGGCTTCACGATTATTGCAGCCGTGGCTTCTATCAACACGCTGTTACAGACCCTTTCCAGCGAGGATAAACGAGGCCGGGTGATGGGATATATGGCAATGTCTTTCACGGGTATGGCTCCCGTGGGCAGTATGGTGCTGGGGGCAATTGAAAAATGGATCGGTTTGCAAATGATTATCCTACTATCCGGGATTTGTTGTTTTGTTGCCGCTTTGGTTTTCGAATATTATCGCCCCTTGGTGCGTAGATATGCCCGTCCCGTTTATATTGAAAAGGGGATTATCAAGGAGATTGCCATTGGGATTGATTCCACGGAGGAACAACGGTTCTGATCCCTATTCGTCACTTCCTTTCAATACCGGAAGACTGATGTGGTATTTCACGGCAACGACCCGGGTTAAAATGACACTTCCGGCCGTGATGATCTGGGTAGTGATGTGTCCCACGGCAAAGAAGTCACAGGCGAAGTAAATTAATCCGCCTAGAATACAGGCAATAGCGTATATGTCCTTACGGAAGATAAGGGGAACTTCGTTGATAAATATATCCCGGATGACTCCCCCGACAGCTCCGGTTGTCATACCCATGATAATGGCAACCCACATTGGGAATCCTGCAACCAAACTCTTCTCGATGCCAACCACGGTAAATAGTCCCAATCCAATGGCGTCAAAGATGAAAAACGTGTTATTCAATCGGATGACATATTTCCCGAATATAATCACGAATAACAAGGCCAGTCCTGTAACAATTAGATAGGAGGGTTGGTGCATCCAAAAAGGAGTTAACCCCAGCATCAAATCTCGTGTCGTTCCGCCCCCGATGGCTGTTGCGGCTCCAACCACGTATGCCCCGAACCAGTCGAATCGCTTGGCTGATGCCAAACGTATTCCACTGATAGCGAACGCGAATGTACCGATGTAATCAATGATTGTAGTAAAATCAATATTCATATTCCTGTTATTTTTTGAGCCTGCAAAGCTAATAATAAAGGAATATCATTCGCCACGTATTTTGATGTTTTACAGCATGATAATAGGGTTTATAAACCTATTTTATACCCACTCTTCGCTTTTCACTTTCCCTTCCACGGAAAGTACGATCTTTTTGATCGGGATGTTACGGGAGGCCATTTCTCTCACTTTTAAAGCCATTTGCAGGAGGCCACCGCAACAAGGAACTTCCATGATGAGAACCGTGAGCGTGTCGATCCGGGCATCGTCAATCATGCTACGAAGTTTGTCCACGTAAGAATCGGTATTATGATCCAGTTTAGGGCAGGCAATTGCCAAAATCTTACCTTTCAGGAAGCGTTCATGAAAATTCCCGGAGGCAAAGGCTGAACAGTCGGAGGCCAGTAGCACGTTTGCCCTTTGGAAATACCCGGCTTGCGGGTTTAATAGGTGTAACTGCACAGGCCATTGTCGGAGTTCGGAGCCACCGGAACATGGGGTTACAGCGGGTTTCATGACAGGTTTTAATTCTCTTGCCATGGAACCGGGACATCCACATCCCAGTTTCGGTGTGGGGTGTAATTCTTGCAGGTTTATGGGGATGTTATGGCGTTTCAGATAGTCCAGTCCCTGTTTTACCAGCTCTTTTTCACCGTGTTCTTTCAGGTGACGTAAATGAGCTAGAATCACGTGTTCTCCTTTGGACACTATACGCTCCATAACAGCTTCTTCACTATATGGTTCCGCTTCCCGCTCTTCTAATTCGATGGCACCGACGGGACATTCTCCGATACAAGCACCCAGTCCGTCGCAGTACAAATCACTTATCATGACGGCTTTCCCGTCGATTAATTGTAAAGCCCCTTCGTGGCAACCTTTCACGCATAGCCCGCAGCCGTTACATTTTTCCTCGTCTATTTTTATAATTGTCCGTTTCATAATCAGTCGTTTTTGGTTCTAGGGCAAAGATACACGTGAAAATAGGGGAATTTTGTAATGAATATTACAGATGGAGCTCAAAAAACAAGAATAATTGTTTATGAATTTTAAATTGTAAAAAATAGAGAGAATGTATAAGTTCTAATTAATATCGTTTTTTTCTTTTTAGTATGATATACACTCTCTTTAGACATCATTCGTAGAGCTTCTGGGAGGTATTCGTGGAGGAATGAGAATAGAGTTTGTTTAATATCGGAACAAATTCGAATCAAAGACACTCACTGAACGTCTTTGAAACGTCTTTGATTCGAAAGTGAAACGTCTTTGATCCCTAAGTTCATCGAATCTTCTTCGAATTTCCTGCGGGTATTTATGGTATTCTCCAGTATCTCCTTGTACAAGAAACTAGGAACTTTTTCCTTTCGTACGAGGAGATACTGGGGAAGTGTTAACCTTCAATTTTGGAAATTTACTTGAATGCTTTTTTCAAGCGTTCCAGTCCTTCTTTTACCGTTTCGAGCGGGCAACCGATGTTCATGCGGAAAAAGCCTTCTCCCTCGGGGCCGAAATCCGTGCCGCTATTTAAGCCGAGTTTCGCCTCGTGGAGTAGTTTTTCCTGAATTTTCTCGTGGGATAACCCTGTCGCCCGGAAATCAAGCCAGAGTAAAAAAGAGCCTTCCGGGAGTATCATTTTTATTGAGGGTAACTCTTCCCGGAGAAATTGATCGGTAAACAGGATGTTCTTTTCGAGGTAACGAACCATTTCGTCCAACCAGGCGTCCCCGTGCTTGTAGGCAGCCTCTAGAGTGACGTGTCCGAAGATATTACCCAAATCCAAGTGCAGACATAAAAGTTCTTTCTCGAAGGGGCGACGTAATTCCGGGTTCGAGATCACGACAACGGAATTCATCATCCCGGCGATATTGAATGTTTTACTCGGAGCCATCATGGTCACGGTGATCGCGGCAATCTCCGGTGACAGGGAGGCCATTACCACGTGCTTGTGTCCGAAGAGGGCAAGGTCGGAATGGATTTCGTCAGAGAGGATTGTGACCCCGTATTGCAGGCATAACGCTCCGATTCGAGTAAGTTCTTCCTTGGTCCATACTCTTCCCACTGGGTTGTGAGAATTGCTTATTATCAGTAATTTTACTCCGTTTTTCAGTTTCTTTTCAACATCTTCCCAGTTAATCTGGTAATGTCCGTTTTCTACATTCAAGGTACTGCATACGAGTTCCCGGTTGTTATCTTTCACCACGGCATAGAATGGAGGATAGACAGGAGTAAAAATCATGACCTTATCATGTTCTTCCGTGTAAACTCGAACCCCTAATGCTAGGGCCGTGACGATACCGGGACTACTTAACAGCCAGCGGGTATCTACTTGCCAACCGTGGCGACGTGCCACCCAGTCAGCGAATGCTTGTTTGGCTTTATCACTTCGGAACGTGTACCCGAAAACTCCTTTTTCACAACATTCACGAGCGGCATCGAGAATTTCGGGGGCAACCTGAAAATCCATATCTGCTACCCACATGGGCAGAATATCCGTGCTACCAAACACATTTACAAGATTGTCGTACTTCACGCAACTGGTGTTCCGACGGTCTATTATCTGATCAAAATTGTACATACTTTTTTTATTTAATCGAGTAGCAAGTTATAAAACTCTTTTAAATATTTATACGGGAAATGTCGAAACATTTATTTCATATTTTGGTAATCGTTTCTTAACAATACAATTCTTCCTTTGTATAAGTAATTTAGGAATGAATATATGCCTAAGAAACAGCAACATTACAAAACAATCGTTCTTTCGGACATTCACCTCGGTTCTAAATGGTCGAAGACGAAAGAGGTTACCCGTTTTTTAAAACAACACTCTTGCGATACCCTTGTCTTATGTGGTGATATTATCGACGGGTGGTCGCTTATGCGAGGGAAAAACAGTAAATGGCGGCGGCGCCACACGAATTTTATCAAGGTGTTACTGGACATCTCTCATGACACGAAGATTATTTACGTGCGGGGAAATCATGATGATTTCTTGGATCGAGTGATCCCCTTGACCTTCTCGAATATTTCCGTGGTGAAGGATTACATCTACACGAGTGGGGATAAACGTTATTACGTGCTACATGGGGACGTGTTTGATAAAGTGACTTCTTCCATGAGTTGGTTGGCGAAAGTCGGGGATGTGGGATATTCTTTCTTGTTGTGGGCGAACAAGATTTACAATCGCCGTCGATTGAAGAAAGGTTTGCCCTATTATTCGATTGCCCGGGAAATCAAGTTGAAAGTGAAAGCTTCGGTTTCATATATCAGTGATTTCGAAAAACACATCGTGGATATTGCCGGGAAGAAAGGTTGTCAAGGGGTGATTTGCGGGCATATCCACTATCCGGAGAAGAAGATGATCGGGAACGTGCTTTACTTGAATTCGGGAGACTGGATGGAATCTCTCTCTGCCTTGACCGAGGATTACGATGGAAACTGGAACGTGTATATCGAAGAAAAGGCTTTGACAGAGGTACGAGATTCGGAATCTGAAACTGTATTACACACGGGATTAGCGGTATGAAGTATTTATTTATCGTTCAAGGAGAGGGAAGGGGCCATCTGACACAGGCCATTTCGCTCTCGCAAATGTTACGTCGCCATGGTCATGAGGTCGTGGAAGTGCTGGTTGGGAAAAGCAGTAACCGGGAGATTCCCGCTTTCTTTTTGGAGAAAATTGGGGCAAAGGTAAAGACTTTTACCAGCCCGAGTTTTTGTTATGGGAAAGATCACAAGAAGGTGAAACTGACAAAAAGTATATTACTTAATATCACGGTGAAGAAATTGCGGGAATATAGTAAAAGCGTGAATCTGATCCATCGTCACATTCAAAAGACGGAGCCGGATGTGGTAATTAACTTTTACGAGATTTTGGCCGGGCTGATGAACCTGCGTTTCCGGGAACATGTTCCTTTTGTCTGTATCGCTCACCAGTTTCTGATGAAACATCCTGACTTCCAATACGGGAACGGGACCGGAAGAGAAGAAATGTTATTGCGTCTGAATAACACGTTGTGTAGTATCGGGGCGACGAAAACATTGGCTCTTTCATTCTATCCCTTAAAGGATTTTTACCGGGAGAGAATGGCCGTCGTACCGCCACTTTTACGGGAAGAGGTGTTACAAGCTGACCCGCGGGATAAGGGATATATTTTAGGGTATATGCTGAATCCCGGGTATGCCGATGAGGTAAAAGAGTGGCATAAATCCCATCCCGATCAGGAGGCTCACTTCTTTTGGGACAAGAAAACTGCTCCTCCGGTTTTTCGGGTAAACGATCGTTTAACTTTCCACCGGATTAATGATGTCAAGTTTCTAGAATACATGCAAGGCTGTTCGGGGTATGTCACGACCGCCGGGTTTGAATCCGTCTGCGAGGCGATGTATCTGGGAAAGCCGGTCATGATGATTCCTACCCACGTGGAACAGGAAATCAATGCTGCCGATGCAGTTGGAGCCGGGGCGGGAATCGAGAGTACGACTTTCGATGTTTCCCGCCTCGTGGAATATATTCCGAGCCATAATGCAGATTCAGGGGTTTTTCGAGCTTGGGTACAATCTGCTGAAGAGTTGTTTATCCGGCATTTGACGACGCTGGTGTAGAAAGTTTATTTACCTTACAATCCATTTTTATGCAAAAGACTTTCAGGTTATGCCGGGTACATTAAACAAGCCTTGGAAAAGTAATTAAAAATGTTTACCTTTGAAGTAGGTAATCAAACGATTTAGTGATGGATAAATACATTCGATTTGACTGGGCCGTGAAACGCTTGTTGCGCAACAAGGCTAATTTCGGGGTGCTGGAAGGCTTGCTGACAGTTTTACTGAATCGCCCGATACAGATTCTTGACATATTGGAAAGCGAGAGCAATCAACAGGACGACAATGACAAGTTTAATCGTGTGGACATCAAGGCTCGGGATAGCGAGGACGAGATCATTATCGTGGAAGTTCAGGTGACGCGGGAATTATATTTCTTGGAACGAATTCTTTACGGTGCGGCCAAGGCCATTATCGAGCATATAGAACTGGGAGAACTTTACTCGGAAGTGAAGAAAATTTATTCTATCAGTATTCTCTATTTCGATATCGGTAAAGGTGATGATTACTTGTATCACGGCCAGAACACGTTCACGGGAGTTCACACCGGCGACCACTTACAGGTAACAATGAAAGAACGTGATGCCTTGGTTCGTCGTCTTCCCTCCGAGATATTTCCCGAATATTTTTTAATCCGAGTGAACGAATTTGACAAGGTGGCTGTAACCCCGCTTGAAGAGTGGCTGGATTATTTGAAAAACGATCACATCCGTCCGGACACGACCACACCGGGATTAAAAGAGGCAAGAGAAAAACTGGTTTACTATGATATGGATCCAAGTGAGCGGGCCGCTTATGATCGTCATGTGGATGCGATCATGATCCAGAACGACGTGTTGGGAACGGCTAAATTCGAGGGACTGGTAGAAGGTCGAGCAGAAGGTCGGGCAGAAGGCCGTACAGAAGGTATTCTTGAAGTTGCTCGAAACATGAAAAAGATGGGAATATCCGTGGAAACAATTATTCGAAGTACGGGATTGCGACCCGAGGAGGTCGAACAGTTATAGGTAATATATGAATGTATTTGATTTATTAATCGGAAATACGGGACAGGCTCTTCAACTGGTGTTCCAATTGGGATTTCTTCCGGTTGAAGAGAATTTCCTAGAATTGACAGACGAGCAGTATCGGCAATTTTCGGCAGAAGTGGGAGGCGTTGATGAAAAACTTTATATGATCGTCACTTCTAATGGACAGGATATTCTGGACGATGATTATAATGAAATCTCTGTAGTGACTGAATCAGAAAAGAATGGATTTTTAAATGCGACGGCAATTATAAAAAAATATTGTGCGGACAAAAATTTGGCTTCTGATAAAGAAAAATTGTGTTATGCCGCACATTGTTTACCCGATTGTTTTTCGAAAGGTACGAAATTTGAAAAATATCATAATCTTTCTGTTGATTAGGGGCAATAAAGTCAACTCGTGGGTATAATTTTGCCTTCAAGGATAGCTTGATATAAGGAATAACAAGTAGTCAACGCCTTAATTTTCCAAAATAAACTGGGTGTCTCTATTGATAAGACAGGAGGATTTGAGTGTAGATAGGGGTGAGGTATAGTCAAGAAAGGGAGCCTTATGGACTCCCTTCCCTTGCCTGATAGCATTTCATTATTTCTTAGCCAAGTCAATCAAAATTTCGAGAACTTGGATTGCACTCTTGGATACTTTGGTACCGGGACCGAATACGGCGATAGCACCCGCATCGAACAAGAATTGGTAGTCTTGGTGAGGAATAACACCACCCACGTAAACGAGGATGTCTTCACGTCCCAATTTTTTCAATTCTGCGATAACGGCAGGTACAAGCGTTTTATGACCGGCTGCTAGAGAAGATACTCCGACAACATGAACGTCGTTTTCAACGGCTTGTTTAGCGGTTTCTTCCGGGGTTTGGAACAACGGTCCCATATCCACGTCGAAACCAAGGTCTGCGTAACCCGTAGCAACAACTTTAGCACCTCGGTCGTGTCCGTCTTGACCCATTTTAGCGATCATGATACGCGGACGACGTCCTGTCATTTCTGCAAACTGGTCTGCCAGTTTTTTGGCTTTCTGGAAGTCTTCGTCTTCCTTGGCAATACTTGAATATACTCCGCTCACGGTTCTGATAACTGCTTTATAACGTCCTGCAACTTTTTCACATGCATAAGAGATTTCTCCCAAAGAGGCTCTCTTCTTGGCTGCGTCTACGGCCAATTCCAACAGATTGCCCTCGCCGGTTTCAGCACAACGAGTGATCGCATCCAATGCGGCATCCACCTCGGCTTGGTTACGGTTGGCTTTCAATTCGTGCAAACGACGGATCTGGGCTTCACGTACTGCCGTGTTGTCCACTTCAAGAATATCGATCGGATCTTCTTTTTCCAAACGATATTTGTTCGTACCCACGATGGTTTGTTCGCCACTGTCAATACGAGCTTGCGTACGAGCGGCTGCTTCTTCGATACGTAATTTTGGAATACCGGATTCGATAGCTTTTGCCATACCACCCAGTTTTTCAATTTCTTGGATGTGAGCCCAGGCTTTTTCAACCAATTCTTGAGTCAAGCTCTCAACATAGTAAGAACCTCCCCACGGGTCGATTGATTTACATACGGTAGTTTCATCTTGAATATAGATCTGGGTATTACGAGCGATACGGGCAGAGAAGTCAGTCGGAAGAGCGATAGCCTCATCCAATGCGTTGGTGTGCAAAGATTGCGTGTGTCCCAAAGCAGCTCCCATGGCCTCGATACAAGTACGCCCCACGTTGTTGAACGGATCTTGCTCGGTCAATGACCAACCTGAAGTCTGGCTGTGTGTACGCAATGCCAAAGATTTCGGGTTCTTCGGGTTAAATTGTTTAACGATCTTAGCCCACAACAAACGTCCGGCTCTCATCTTGGCAATTTCCATGAAGTGGTTCATACCGATAGCCCAGAAGAATGACAAACGAGGTGCGAATGCGTCGATGTCCATTCCGGCGTTAACCCCGGCACGTAAGTATTCCAAACCGTCAGCCAAGGTGTATGCCAACTCGATATCGGCGGTAGCACCTGCTTCTTGCATGTGGTATCCGGAGATAGAGATAGAGTTGAACTTCGGCATATTCTTGGAAGTGTATTCGAAGATGTCAGCGATAATCTTCATAGAGAACTTCGGCGGGTAGATATAAGTGTTACGCACCATGAACTCTTTCAAGATATCATTCTGGATTGTTCCTTGTAATTGGTCAAGAGTAGCACCTTGTTCCAATCCGGCAACGATATAGAATGCCAAGATAGGAAGTACGGCACCGTTCATCGTCATGGATACAGACATCTTGTCCAATGGAATTTGATCGAACAAGATCTTCATGTCCATGATAGAGTCTACGGCAACACCGGCTTTACCCACGTCACCGATTACACGCGGGTGGTCTGAGTCATATCCGCGGTGAGTGGCTAAGTCGAATGCTACAGACAAACCTTTCTGTCCGGCAGCCAAGTTACGACGATAGAATGCATTTGATTCCTCTGCGGTAGAGAATCCGGCATACTGACGGATTGTCCAAGGACGCATCGGGTACATCATGGAGTAGGGACCACGTAAATATGGAGGGATTCCGGCAACATAATCCAAGTGCTCCATCCCTTTTAAATCTTCAGCCGTGTACACGGGTTTTACCGGTATCAGCTCGGGTGTCAACCAGTTTTTCTCAATGTGATTAGCTTTTTCCCATTCTGCAGCAGCAGTGGTAGCTTTCTCTGTTGACTTGATATTTATATCTTTGAAATTTGGTTTCATCTTTCAATTTTTGATTTATGACAAATCGTCAATTACTTAATTCCCAATTTTTGTTGGTATGCTTTCAAGTCTTCCAGCACGTTACATTTCACGTGAACATAGTTCTTGATGCCAATTTCTTCTAGTTGGGGTCTGCATTCCGGGTTACCGGCAACAACGATGATTGCTTTGTCCTGCATTGCTGCATATACTTCCGGTGCGATAGTAGCGTACTCGTCATCCGAGCTACAGATTACCACGATATCAGCCTTGTTGTCCATGCATGCTTTAGCACCTTCTTCAACAGTCTTGAATCCGTTGTTATCCATTACTTGGAATCCTGCACAAGCGAAGAAGTTACAAGCGAATTGAGCTCTTGCTTTACGCATAGCCAAATTACCCATCGGGAACATGTAAACTACCGGGCGACGACCTTGTTCTTTTGCAAACAAGTCAGTTCTGATACGCATAGCTTCGAAAGCTTGAGTTCCACGGTAAGGTTTCAACGTTTCAACAACAGCGTCGGGAGCGGTTTTGTCTTCCGGCTCTAGGATGCAAGCACAAAGCTCTTTATCCATTTTCTCGTTGAAGTTCGGGAATTGGTTCGTACCCAAGAAGTTTTCTTTCCGGTTAGCGATGTCCTGATCTCTCTTCTGTGCTGTAGCTTTCACGGCAGCCTGTACGAATCCTGATTCAAGAGCTTTCACCATACCGCCTTGTTCTTGTACTTCCAAGAAGAGTTTCCAAGCAGCCTCGGCGATGAATTGGGTTAATTCCTCGATATAATATGAACCTCCGGCAGGGTCAACGATTTTGTCGAAGTGTGATTCTTCTTTCAATAACAATTGTTGGTTACGAGCTACGCGTTCTCCCAGTTCTGAAGGATGGCACTCGTAGATATAGTCGTACGGGTGAACCGTGAACGAGTCAACACCACCGATTGTTGCGGACATGGTTTCCGTTTGAGTACGGAGCATGTTCACGTTCGGATCGTATACCGTCTTGTTCCATTCTGATGTTTCAGCATGGATATTCATCTTGCAAACGCAGTCACAGCAAGGATTGTAAGCTTTCACGATGTGAGCCCACAAATAACGAGCTGCTCTTAATTTAGCAATTTCCATGAAATATTTGGAACCGGTAGCAAAGTGGAAACGCATACGAGGAGCGATGTCCTTCACGTCCATTCCTGCATCGGTTAATTTGTCAAGGTATTCTACTCCGGCAGCCAAGCTGAATCCTAATTCCTGAACGATGGATGCTCCCGAGTTATTGAAGACATATCCACCTACCTCAATGGTTTTGAAGTTTTTCAGTTCGGAAGTGCTTTCCGTGGTAGCCTTTACCACGCTGAACGGGTTCGGGTCACAGAATTTTCCTTCTAAAACGAGTTTGCTGATCGGATCGATATTGATACCTCCCTGTATTTTTTCAGGGTTGAAACCTTTCTCTGCAACGTACTCTTTGAACATATTCAAGATAGCAACTTTGTTGCAGCATACAACGAAGTTAATCTCGATACATTCCAAGCAAATATCTTTCAACAAGGCAGCCATATCGGCTTTCGTGAAGTTCTTGCAATTTGTAAGCACGAATCCGAGTGAGTCAACACCCTTGTTCAGAACATCCAACGCTTTCTTGTTCGCCTCAGCTACATCCTCTACCACGATGTCCTGACGAACGAGCCATTCGTTGTTGTTTTTCTTGTTACCTCTCACGAAAGGATATTCTCCCGGGAAGCATTCTAAGTTCTTGAGGTCTTTCATGTCCTCCAACCGGTACATCGGTTGTACGTTGAAACCCTCGTTTGTTCTCCAAACCAGCTTTTTATCGAAGTCAGCCCCTTTTAGGTCTGCAATGACTTTGTCCTTCCACTCTTGGGTGGTGTTGGGAGCAAATTCACTGAAAAGCTTTTCGTTTACATTCTCTGCCATAATAGATTTTTATGTATTTATTCTGTAACTGTTTGTTATTAAAAACGAAAGGCAAAATTAGCCGTTTTTGACAATAAAAAAAAGAAATTCTTCTTTATTTCGCCTCGTGAATCGGATTATAAGTCTTTTTAAGGATTTTGTGAATAGAATGTTCTATGGGTTATCGGGGGATGATGGAATGACAGGTATTTAAAGAAATATTGCAGGAATGTTGTTTTGCATAGAGAAATGGATAATGCACTGATATTCAATGAATCGTTTTGCATCCGGTCGTTATGGTTTCGATGAGTGTCTGTTCTAGGGAATAAAGGGATAAAACGGGTTTGGCAGGACTGATGTAAGGGAAGGTGAAAAGATGCAGTGGTGTATGTTGTATTTTAATGGCAAGGGGAAAATAGATGTTGAAAGTTTAACAAATGGGTGAAAACGTTACGCTTGTGTTTTGTAGGGGAAAAAATTATTTCGTAATTTGCGGTGTTAATTTAAAAAGCAAAAACAGATGAAGAAAATTAGAGCAGCCATCGTCGGGTATGGAAATATAGGTAGTTACGTGCTTGAGGCACTGCAAGCTGCCCCCGACTTTGAAGTAGCAGGAGTAGTACGCCGGGATGCGACGAACGTGCCGGCCGAATTGAAGGACTATGTTGTCGTGTCGGATATTGCTCAAATCAAGGATGTAGACGTGGCAATTTTGTGTACCCCAACCCGTAGTGTGGAGTCGTATGCCTCGAAAATATTAGCTATGGGGATTAACACGGTGGATAGTTTCGATATTCACACGGAGATTTCCGGTTTGCATAAACGTCTGGGAGAGGTTGCTAAAAAGCATGGGAAAGTATCTGTTATTTCCGCCGGATGGGATCCGGGAAGTGATTCTGTCGTTCGTGCCTTGTTAGAAGCTTGCGCCCCGAAAGGGATTACTTATACGAATTTTGGCCCCGGCATGAGCATGGGACACACGGTTGCAGTGAAAGCCGTGGAAGGCGTGAAAGCTGCGTTATCCATGACGATTCCGGTGGGAACGGGAATCCATCGCCGGATGGTGTACGTGGAGTTGAAAGAGGGGTACGATTTCAAACAAGTGGCCGAGGCGATCAAGACCGATCCTTATTTCGTGCATGACGAGACGCACGTGATGCAGGTGGAGTGTGTCGATAACCTGAAAGATATGGGCCACGGCGTGAATCTTGTCCGCAAGGGTGTTTCCGGCAAAACGCAGAACCAGTTGTTCGAATTTGACATGAAAATCAATAACCCGGCTTTAACCGGACAAATCCTCGTGGCAACAGCTCGTGCATCCATGAAACAACAGCCGGGATGCTACACGTTAATCGAGATTCCGGTGATTGATATGCTGTATGGAGATCGGGAGGAGTTGATTAAGCATCTGGTATAATTCATGTAACGTTCTTGTAGAGCATTTATAATGATTTTAAACTACGACTTTATGCTGTTTTTTCAGATGTAAAGTCGTAGTTTTTTTGTTCTCTTATTGGGTGGGTTTAGATCGTGGGTGTGAGAATGGGATGTGACTTGTCTATTTTTTTATTTTATTTTTTATATCTTTATCGTGTCGGATTTGGGGGTAACGTGCTTGCTCGGAAATTTGTATTTTCAAGAGAAGCAGGTGAGAGAAACCTATCGGGCCACTTTTGTTCGGAATTGGCGTGTTAAAACGAGTCGAGTAAAGGAGCGTGATTTCCCGAAGGAGAAGGCCACGATTACACTGGATGATCGGAGAGAATCGGACAATACGATTATTGCGGATGCGGTGAAGTGGATGAAGGTGAATAAATGAGAGATAAAAAGCAAAAGGTCATCCGATAAGGTAATTCGTGAATGTTAGAATGATTTTATACCAAAAGGTATTATACCAAAAGGTATAAAATTATTTCCTATAATTTGGTAAATCCTTGAATACTCATTACATTTGTAGAAAACAATTATTATGTTGGATTCACCTTTTCAATACGGGAAATTAGCCGCTGGTTCGACCTTTGTAAATAGGGTTAGGGAGAAACAAGAACTTAAAAGTAACTTGTATTCGGGCATTAACACGATGCTGATTTCCCCCCGGCGCTGGGGAAAATCATCTTTGGTGAAAGAAGCGATGAAAGAGCTGGTTGAAGAACGTCCTGATGTGCGAGTATGCTTTTTGGATGTCTTTACGGTACGAAGTGAGGAGGAGTTTTATCAACTTTTTGCAAAAGAGGTCATCAAAGCTACTAGTAATAGTTGGGAAACGTGGATTTCAAATGCTACGGAATTCTTAAAAACGCTCTCTCCGAAAATATCTATCGGTGTTGATCCGATGACTGATTTTTCTATCGGGCTAGAATATCACAGAGTGAAAGAAAATGAACGGGAGTTATTAGAACTTCCTGAAAAGATCGCTTGTTCCAAGGGAATTAAAATTATTGTTTGTATAGATGAGTTTCAAAGTTTGGCAGGATTGAAAAATTATGGGCATTTGGAAGGAGAAATGCGTAGCGTGTGGCAACACCATCAAAAGGTTAGTTATTGTTTGTATGGTAGTAAACGGCACATGATGATCGAAATTTTTAATTCGTCTTCCAAGCCTTTTTATCGATTTGGACAATTGATGTTTCTCCGGAAAATAGATGAAACTGAATGGATAAAATTTATCATGAATTCCTTTCAACGGACGGGGAAGGAGATTTCGACAGAGGATGCCGGATTGATTGTTGAGAAGGTGAAATCTCATTCTTGGTACGTGCAACAGTTATCTCATTTCGTGTGGAGTGCAACTCGGAAGGCAGTGACTGTAGAAATTGTTGACAAGGCGTTTTCGCAAATCGTGAATACAAATTTGCCTTTGTATGTTGCCGAATGTGAGGCTTTATCCATTACCCAGCTTAATCTTTTGATTGCTATAGCGAAGGGGGAGTCAATTCTTACGGGAGCGACGACGATGTCCAAGTATAAATTGGGAACGCCGCAAAACGTGTCGAAAAATAAAATCGTTTTAGAACAAAAAGATATTTTGGATAAAACGGTGGAAGGTTTTTATTTTCTTGATCCTGTATTCGAATTCTGGTTTAAGAGTGAATACGTGGATGGATAACGAATATTTACCATATAGGAAAAACTTTGGCGATTTTGTATCGAGGAGAGACAGACAACACGATTATAGTGAATATCGTGAAATAGGAAAAGTGCCTCAATAGGGAATTTAACTTAAATTGTGGCCCAAAAGCAAGAAACCATGATAAATGCTTTTACATTCATCATGGTCTCTTAGTGTAGGAAATGATTAAATACTTTTGATTATTCCTTAATTGCCTCCAACGTTTGTTTTCCCGTCAGTTCCTCCGGTAGTCCATTCTGTAATTGTGGATGAAAAGTTAACTCCAGTGGCGTTTACTGTAATTGTTAAGGTTGTTATTTTTCCGGGTAATAAAGCTAGATCCTTGATATCGTAATCTTTTGCTTCTGTTATATTGGCAAATTTAAGATTGATAGTTGTTGGGGCTACTGGTAAAATAATAAAATTTTTGGATGCAGAGGTTTCTGTCGTGCTGTATGTGACAGAGCCAAAATCAAGATCTATATTTGTGGGGGTTGCGTTTGCGGTTAATTCGGTACTTCCGTCTGCTTTAATTGTCATATCTAATTTTGAAGGTACGTTTATTTTGGCACTTTCTAGTACTCCGTAAAAGGAAAAAGCAGATTCGTTTTGAGCTATTACCTTTAATTGAAGTTGGGCTAGTTTATGTGCGAATTGGAAATTTACGGTTGGTGGTGTCGTGGAATAAGTTGTCGCGATAGCGGGAGCGACAATGATGTCTTCTTCTCCGGTTATCGTAAAATTGACTGTTCCGGAGGTGAGAAGGCCTTGTGGCCAATAGGCAATAAAATTTGCTGCATCTGTTGTTGATTTATAATATTGAGGATTTATGATGTTTTCAAATGTCCCATCTGTTTTTAAGTCAGCTGTGGTTGTTACATCTGAAATCGTGTTAAATGCGGGATTCGCTCCGTCTGTACCTCTTAGAATTTGTATGCTTGTTATGTTTGATACAGGATGACCGCTTCCGTCAGTAGTGATGGCAGCCCGGGATAACATATCGATACCAGCTCCGAATTTAATCTCTACCGGAACATTAGGATCAACGTCATCTTCGGATGTTTTAGTACAACTTGCCATAGCTGCTATGGCAAGAATTGATAGAATAAATTTTTTCATATCGTGAGCATTTAAGTTTTTTGCAAATGTGAGAGACTTGTCACGAAAGAGATGAGTAAAAAGTAAAATTCTGTTATAATTTTACCTTTTCGGTCGTGGATTGTACGAATTCCAAAATTTTTACGTATTCGAAATTGTTAAAGGGGGTCCACGTAACGTTGTTTCCATTGTTTTGGGGTGATGCCCTCGTTGAATTTGAAGGCAGAGATGAATGAGGAAAGGGAATTGAAGCCGGAAAGGCTGGCTACTTCCTGGATTTGCATATCCGGGTGTTGAATTAATAGAATCGTGGCTTTCTGTATTCGGTATTTGTTGACGAACTGGTAGAAACTGAAGCCGAACTCGTTGTTGATAACGTTCGAGACGTACGTGCGGTTTGTTCCCAGCAAGGCGGCCACGTCGGCTATGGTCAGGTTCCCGTTGGTGTATATTTCTTTTTCATCGAAAAGGTGGACGAGTTCATCCTTCATCTTTTCTCTTTTGATCCCGAGATTTTTCAAATACTTCTCGGGTAGGGCGGGAAAAACGGGGGATAATTCCGTTTCGCTTGTTGGAGCGGTGACAGGTGGCTCCGGGCAGGAATTAGGGGAAATGATTTCCTCTTCATGAATCTCCGCGTGTTGCTCCGTGTAACAGATATAAGGTTCGTTGAGAGCGTGGATAAACAAGTAAAAAGTGAATAATATGGAACTGATGTGGAATAGATAATCGCTCCAGATGGCTTGAAAACAAGATGCGAAAAGAGCTACAAATGCGAAAAATACAGCCAAAGGGATGGCTTGGTTTAGCCAGTGTAAATCGATGTTTTCCATGGAAGAATAATTCTCTTCCAGTCGTTGCATATGTTCTTGTTTCAAATGCAGAATGCGAAACGTGTATAGTGTGATCATGATGGCTTGAAGGATCAGGCTGGCGCAACGGAAAATAATTAAAGGTAAGTTGGCATTAAAGAACACGCCGTCCCCCGCAATTTTTTCTTGCAGAGGCGACAAAAAGAAACTGGTAATCAGTACCAAAATTCCCGGCATCAAGTGTGGCCAAATTCTTCGGGATGTCAGTTTTTCCGGTTTCGTGAGCTTGCGGAAATAGAAAAAATACAGGGGAACCAGAAACAAGTTAATGACAATATCAAAGATGGGTAAGCCCAGTTCACCCGTGATATATTTATGAATATCTTGTATCATGTTCGGGATGAAGATCAACCCCGAGAATGTGAAAATAATTCCCAGTAGCCTCCGTGGATGCATTCCGGCTTGTTCGCTGGGGACGGCCCCTTTGACTGTTAACAGCGTGAGGCCGCAAAATAGGGGAATGATAAAAGAAAGGACGTACGAAAAATACATCCAAAATATTGGAGAAGATATACTGTCATTCATCATATTCCTAGAATTTGAAATGCCGTCCTTTTATTTCACGGGACAAATATAATGAAATTATAACTATATGGATACGATCTTGATATTTTGAATAAAAGTTTGGAAGAATAAAAATAGATACCTTAAAAATTGACATCCTGCCGTAAACTTTGTACTTTCGTCCCCACTATAGATGACTTATAATGAATGATGAAAAGCTAAAGGAAGAAGTTCGCAAGGCTTGCGAAATTCTTAAAAATGGGGGGATAATTCTTTATCCCACGGACACGATATGGGGCATCGGGTGTGATGCCACGAACGAGGCTGCCGTGAAACGGGTGTACGAGCTGAAACACCGGGAGGATAGTAAGGCTATGTTGGTATTACTGGACGATGTGGGTAAGCTTGCATCCTACGTGGAGGTTCCGGACGTGGCTTACGAGTTGCTTGAAGTGAACGATAAACCCATGACAATCATTTACCCGAACGCAAAGAACTTGGCGAAGAATCTGATTGCCCCAGATCGAACCATCGGCATCCGGATCACCTCGGAGGATTTCACGAAATCCTTGCTTTACCGTTTCCGTAAACCCATTGTCTCGACGTCAGCCAACATCAGCGGGGAACCTTCTCCCCGGTGTTTTGCCGAAATCAGTGATGCTGTGAAAACTGCTGTCGATTACGTGGTCGATTTCCGTCAGGAAGAAACAACGAATCCCGCTCCCTCCAGTATCATCAAACTGGGTGTTGGTGGCGAGATTCAAATCATCAGAAAGTAATAACCCGAAGATTGAAATCGAGAGTGTCCCCACATTTTCAATTTTCAATTTTCAATTTTCAATTGTATTATGGCTCTTATTTTAAATATAGATACTTCAACAGATGTATGTTCCGTGGCGATTGCCCGGGATGGAAACGTGATTGCTTTAAAAGAGAATGACGAGGGATTTAATCATTCCACTTTATTAGGCGTGTACGTGGATGATTTATTAAAGGAGAACGACTTGACTGCTAGTGACTTGTATGCCGTGGCCGTGAGTATGGGCCCCGGTTCCTACACGGGCTTGCGTATCGGGGTATCTTTAGCCAAGGGGATATGCTTTGGTGCCGGGAAACCTTTGATTGCTGTTAGTACATTGGCAGCATTGGCAAATGCCGTGGCCCAAAGAGAGGACGAAGAGGCTTTTTATTGCCCGATGATTGATGCCCGTCGCATGGAAGTCTATACGGCAATATATGATCGGGAAGGAAATGTCGTGCGAGATATTCACGCTGAAGTGATTGAAGAAAATTCTTTTGCCGATTTATTATCTACCCGGAAAGTTTTGTTCTTTGGAAATGGGAGTGATAAGGTGAAGGAAGTCTTGAAACATCCGAATGCCGTGTTTATTAACGGGGTCTCGACTTCTGCGGCAAACATGATTGGGCTTGCAGAACGATACTTTGAAGCCGGTAAATTTGAAGATGTAGCCTATTTTGAACCGTTTTATCTGAAAGATTTCGTGGCTACCGTACCTAAACGGAAAGTTTTATAAATTAAAAGCTTTATCTTTGCTCTACTAAAAAAGAGAGATGGGCGATCCGCATGTAATAAAAAAAAGAGGTAAGCAAGAAGAAGAGGATTTTAAAATTCTTTTTCGGGATTATTTTGCCTCCATGTGTGTCTTTGCTAATCGTTACTTGGAGGATGGAGAGATGGCCCGAGACGTGGTTCACGATGTGTTTTGTGGATTATGGGAAAATCCATCGGAACTGGTGGGTGTTGCCAGCGTGAAAAACTATCTTTATACTAGCGTGAAGAATCGTTGTCTTGACGTGTTGCGTCGGGAGAATATCCATCATCGTTACGTGGAGTGGGAACAGGAAAATGAAAAAGAACGTGAAGAGTTTTTCGAGATAGAAACTTTGCGTGAAGATGTTTACCGGTTACTGGATCAGGCCATACAATTATTGCCGGAACGTACCCGGGAAATTTTGTTGTTGAAGTTACAAGGTCTAAAGAATCAGGAGATAGCAGATCAATTGCATATTTCCGTGAATTCGGTAAACACGTTAAAGGCAAATGCTTACAAGGTATTAAGAGACCAATTGCATGATCAATATTTCCTTTCATTGTTATTTTTTTTGAAAAAAGTCTGTTTTTGATTCACTAGTTTTTTTCATGAGTTCGTCTATGGGATGTATTAAGGATAATAGACGGATGTATGAATCTGAAATCAAATCATAAGGTATGGCTCGTGTTTGCCCAGTTGCTTGGAATGGAAACCGAGCAGGAACGGCGTCAATTGGACGAGATTGTCGTGCCTGATTCTAAAGAAAAATTATTACTTGACGAAATGTCTTCGGGGGAGGATTATTTGCGGCGGCGGCAAATGATAGAAGATATAGATGTGGATAGAGAGTTGGAACGGGTGATGAGGCCCCGTAGACGGCGATTATCAGTTCTGTTGGGGAGAGTAGCAGCCGTGTTATTGCCTCTTCTTTTAGGGGGAACGGCCATTTATGTTATGTATTCAAGAAATAATGCATCCTTGAAAAATGTAATTAGTTTGCACGATGTGGAGCCGGGGACCTTGGAGGCTGTGCTTGTCACGAGTGACGGGACATTGCGGGAATTACAGACAGCCGGGAACCATATTAACGAAAAGGATGGAAGTAAGATAATGGTCGATTCGGCTCGCTTGAATTATCAGGACAACAGACCGGAATCCGTGCAGGAATTGATTTATAATAAATTGCTCGTGGGGCGTGGGCATGAATATATGCTGATCTTGAATGACGGGACACGGGTGTGGATGAACTCGAAATCAGAATTAAGTTATCCGGTAGCTTTTGGGGAGAACGTACGTCGGGTACGTTTATCGGGAGAGGCTTATTTTGAGGTAACCAAGGATTCGGTTCGTCCCTTTATCGTGGAAGTTGACCGGGGATTTGAAGTGAAGGTGCTGGGAACGCATTTCAATATAAAGGCATATGACACGGATGATTCCTATGAAACGACTTTGGTTGAGGGGAAAGTGCAGGTTTCTCAAGGGCATAAAACAAAGATCACGCTGGAACCTTCGGAACAGATGGTGATCGGGAAAGACGGGCGTCACGAGGTACGGGTGGTAAACACGAGTTACTACACGGCTTGGCACGAAGGATGGTTTTATTTTAACGACGAGTCCTTGGAACAGGTGTTAACCATGATTGGTCGTTGGTATGATGTCGATTTCGTTTTCGTGAAGGAGAACCTGAAAGAGATCACCGTGACGGGGAAATTGAAACGTTTCGAGAATCTGAGCGTGATATTGAAGATGTTGGAAAGAACAACCGGAACGGAATTAATGTTGAAGAATAGAATAGTAAAGGTGGATAAAAAGAAATAACCGGGAATGGGTCCAATCATCCCCGGTTATCATTAATAATCAATAAATAATTATTATTTAGTCAAAAACAAAGTTATGAAAAAAAATGGAGAAACGCGCTATCTTCCGCGGGGAGGATGTGTGGAAAAATGGTTATTGTTTATGCGAAATTTTCTGATTATTTTTTTGATGAGTTCTATGTCTCTGTATGCTAATCAGGTGACCATGGCTCAAAAGATTTCGATTAAGGTGAATAACGTTAATCTGAAAGCGGTAATCGAGGCTATCGAGCAACAGACAAAGTTCGGTTTCCTTTATAACGAGAACGAGGTGAGACAAGTAAAAAACTTGTCTTTGAACGTGAAGGATATGGATGTGGTAAAGGTGTTGGACTTGGTGTTGAAAGGCAGTTCGTTGGTGTATTCCATCGAGCAGGAAACAATTCTGATCTCGGCGAGGGAACGTGTGGTGGGTGATACAATAAAACCGATGGAAGAATGGGTAATTCGAGGACGGGTAACAGACAAGAAAAATGGGTCTTTACCCGGTGTATCCGTGTACATAAAAGGAACCACGAAAGGGGTGGCCACTGATTCAAAAGGAGAATATAAATTGGTTTTGGCTCCCCAGAAAAATTTGGTATTGATGTACTCATTCGTGGGAATGAAAATGAAAGAGGTGCCGGTAAGTAAGCCGGGAGTGGTAAATGTCGTTTTGGAGGATGACGTGTCGGATTTGGACGAGGTAAGGGTTATCGCGTACGGGAAGACCACGAAACGGGAAATGACGGGTGCTATGACTTCGATCAAGGGCGAGGATCTTATCAGCGTTCCGACTTCAAATCTTTCCAGTTTATTGCAGGGGCGTGTTGCCGGGTTAGATGTTTCTAACATGAGCGGGGCGCCCGGTAGTGGGGGAACGGCAACTATTCTGCGTGGATATAATACTTTGAGTGCGGAGCAACGTGATTTCAGTTCTCCCCTGTGGGTGATTGATGGTGTACCCATCACGAATATGACTTCTTCTTTAACGGGGACAAATGCTTTGGCCGAGATTGATCCGGAATCGATTGAATCTATTGAAGTGTTGAAGGATGCGGCGGCTACTTCCATGTACGGATCACGTGCAGCTAATGGAGTCATCTTGGTTACCACGAAACGGGGTAAAAACGGGGAACGTTCCATACGGGCTAACGTGTCTTATTCATGGTCTTATATCCCTGAATACCCGACAGTTTTTGCCGGTAAAGAATCTCGGAGATATAAATTGAAAGCCTTGCAGAATTATCGTCAGGCTTATATGAATGATGATTATGAGGCGGTGTATCCTAAAAGTTATCAGGATGTTTTCGGGAAGTATGGAGGAGCTTATGATTATTTCTGGGGAAATGGTAGTGAATATAATGCAAAATATATAGATCAATTGCAGGATAGTTTGAATTCGTTTTATAATAACTCGACAAATTGGTTCAAGCGTTTCTTCCAAACGGGAAAAGTCATAACGGCCAACGTGCAGTCATTGTATGGAACGGATCGTTTTAATAGTAGCGTGGGAGCTGGTTTTTATGATGAAACGGGAATTTTGAGAAATAGTGGGTTCACCCGGTTTAACTTCATGACGAATTTGGGATTTAAACCCATTGAACGTTTTAATATAGAAGTTCATTTGTCTTTGGCATACGCCCGTCGTAAACGAAATCAAGGAGAGAGTAGTAACTTGATCATGGGAGACGGTCAAAATTTAGTAAATATTCCGAAGGTGCCTTTTGAAACGTCTCCATTTTTGCCCGCAAATTCCGTGGTTGAGGAATACGTGCTGAAAAATCAAAAAGGAGTGAAGGAGAAGAATGAAGATTTATTTGGTCGTTTGAGTGTTGCTTTAACTTATAATATTGCCGATTGGCTTCGAATCTCGTCAACGAATTCTATTGGATATACATTAAGTAAACAGAATACGTTTACTCCTATGGAATTGACCACGGATGGTAAGACGGCCACTCAAGGATCATTTTTGGAAAATCGAACTTTATTAACAGAAAATCTATTGGTATTTAACAAACAATTTAAGGATCATAAGGTAGAAGCTTTGGCAGGTATTTCCACGCAGATGGATGAGGAACATGTCGTTGGAGGAATCGCTAAAGGGGGGCCTAATAATCAGGTACATTATGCTAAAAACAAATGGCCGGCGATTGACAATAGTGGCTCAACACCTCAAGCATTGCAAGCGTATAGCTCTAATTATGAAAAAGACGTGATGGTGAGTTTCTTGGGAAGATTGACTTATAGTTACAAGCAAAAATATATTTTTGGGGCTTCCGTTCGTCGGGATGGTAGTTCAAAGTTCGGGAAAGGAAAACCTTGGGGAACTTTCCCGGCGGTTAGTGCGGCTTGGGTGTTCTCTGACGAGTCATTTATGGATTGGTGTGATTGGTTGGATTTTGGAAAAATTCGTGGTAGCTGGGGAGAGACTGGAACTCAATTTACAACTCGTTATTTAGCTTATGGTTCTTTGACAACAGGCTGGACGTTTATGGGAAATTCCACGATCGTACCGGAAGCGGCCAATGGTTTGTTGAATCCCAACTTGTCTTGGGAAACAACCGGGCAGTATAATATTGGAGTGGATCTGGATTTCTTGAATTACCGGCTGAATGTGGTATTCGATTATTATAATCGTTATACCGATGATATGATGTATGCGGTCCCGCTGCCGGGAAACTATTCTCCCATGACAACACAATACCAGAATGCGGGGGCTATTTCCAATAATGGGGTGGAATTATCGTTGAGATATGACATCTTTAGAAGAGATAATTTCCGTTGGAGGTTGAATTTCAATATTGCCCGGAACTGGAATAAATTCAAAAAAAGCCATAATGGCCGGGATTTAGGGACCTATATCATTGGTGAGCCATTAAATATTATTCGGAGATTGAAGACGCAAGGCGTTATCGAGTCCGAGGATCAGATTCCGTATAAATATAATGCTTACGGTGAAAAACAATATTTACATCCGGATATGTATGAAGGGGAACGCCAGTTCTACACGGTAGGAGATATGTATTATTATGATGCGAATGGAGATGGTTTGATTAATCCCGCTTCTGATGCTATCTATGTGGGGAGTCCTCTCCCGGAGGCCCAAGGGGGTATTATGACAGAATTGCAATGGAAAGGTTTTGATTTATCCATGAATTTTACTTATTCTTTGGGGCGTACGATCATCAATGCCGGGAAGGCAGAAGCTATTGCGGTGAATAGTTCCACGTTAGACGGTCCTATTTTGGAGGATATTCGTAAATATACATTCTGGGAAAAAACCGGGGATAAAGCGGACTTTCCCAGATTATCTTATGATGTTGGAAAAAATAACACGGGAATTTACAGTGATCAGTTCGTGGAGGATGTGAATTATCTTCGGATGAAGAGTTTTGTTCTGGGTTATACTCTACCGAAGAAAGTTACGGATCGTATGCGTTTACAAAAAGTTCGAGCCTATATCAGCGGGGAGAATTTATTTACTTGGACTAATTATTCCGGAATGGACCCCGAGGCCGTTGACTTGATGACTGGATTTGATAATGTTCGAAAATATCCGTTGAATCGGAAGTTTACTTTAGGTTTGTCAATTAACTTTTAATAGAAGCTATGATGAAGAGGTTTACAATTATACTATTTCTGCCGGTGATCATGATGTTACATTCCTCGTGTAACGGGTTAATGGATATAGAGCCGGAGAATTCAATGACTTACTATAATTTTTTCAAGACGGAACAGGATTTTGAGGGGATTATGCGGGGTGCTTATGAAACTTATCGCAGTGCTTACGAGTATTCCACGCCTCGTGCTATTTCCGGGGAAATTATGGACGAGTGTGATCAATATCTGACAAAGGCATTAAGAATACTGGATGCAACAACAATTAATAGTGACGTGACTGCCTGTTCTTGGTATAGTTACTATCAAGCAATTACACAGGCAATGATGGTGATCGAGAACATTGATAAAGCTGATTTACCCAAGGAGAGACATGATTACTGGTTGGGACAAGCGCTATTTTATAAAGCTTTATGCTATTTCGAGATCGTTCGGGATTGGGGAGATTGTCCATACGTTGCGACTTCTTACAAGGTCGAACCTTTAGCTCGTAAGCCGTGGAATGAGATTTTGGATATTGCTATTTCTGATATGAAACAGGCTACTACTTTGCTCGATGTTTGGAATAACTTGACAGATGCCAGCGGGAATAAGGTAACAACGAAACAAATCCCCGGGAAAGAAGCGGCTTACGCCATGTTAGCACACATGTACGCGTGGGAAGGGAGTCTGTTAAATAATAACGACACCTTGCAAAAGGCGATAGATGCGGCAACTTGGGTTATCGAGAAAGGTGGATTCACGTTGGCGGCCGATCCGGAAGAGGTATGCACGAAGTTGCTATTAGGTAAGCATCCCGAATCTATTTTTGAACTGGAAGTGGTGTACACGGACTTGTTGTGGATGGATGTTTACATTGACGAGGAATTGTATTACCAGAGTTACCCGATAGAGCCTAATTCGGAGCCGGGAGATATTGCTTGGAAAGATATGAAAATTAAAGCGGAGAGTGTGTTGAAAATGTACAAAGAGGGAGATAAACGAAGAGATGCTTATTTCTACAAACCGGCTGAAATGATTGATGTTGAAGAAACCGAGGGATGGGCTCTTATGCAGCGTAGAAGGGATATAGTTGAAGATAAAACATGGTCATCTCCTTCCATGTGGTTCCAGAATTTTGCAGGAAACGTTATACGTACCCGTTTGGCCGATATTCTTTTGCTGCGGGCGGAATGTTACGCCAAGTTAGGAAAAGATGATCTGGCAAAATCTGACTTGGATCGGGTAAGAGACCGGGCTGGGGCAGCAAGATATACCGCGGCAGAAGGACCTATTTATAGAGCCGTTTTTGAAGAAAGGGAGAAAGAATTACTTCTTGAGCGTCATCGTTGGTATGATATGGTACGTACGGGATACTGGAAAACGGATATGACCGAGGAATATGCAAAACTAACGGATCAAGATGTTGAGGACGGGGCGTTGTACCTACCTGTTCATTATAGTGCATTCAATTCCAATAAATTAATGCGTCAAACTAGATATTGGTTAAAGAGACAATAAAATGTGAAAGCTATGAATAAGATATTTATAATACTGCTGATGGTTTTTATCGGGTCAGCTTGTACGAAAGAAAATTTTATAGACACGGGAAAGGCTTCCGGAATTTTTGACGGGAATATACTGGAATACATGAAGAATGATCCGTACAACTGGGATTCAACCGTGGTCGTTATTGAATGGGCGGGATTGACTTCCTTGTTTGAAGGGAAAGATGCGCAATATCCTGAAATAACCTTCTTTGGCCCGACCAGACTTTCCATCCTGCGCTATATGTTGAATAATGGAATCGAGCGGATAAAAGATGTTGAGCCGGAAGTGTGGAAAGAGATGATGCTTAGATACGTGATTCCGGGGAAACATATGAAAGATAGTTTTGCTGTTGGCGACATTGATGATGGGGGTGACGAGTTTACAGCAATAGCGGGGAATCGCATCCGGGTTTATCGAAAATTGAACCCTTATAAGGATACTCCGGATGTAGGTGCTGCTACCTTGCATATACAATCCATTGATACGGGGTATTCCATCGTGATGATTGCATCCGCGGACATTGAGCCTGATAACGGGGCCGTGCATTCATTAGTGTATGGCTTTACATTTGGAAAATTTTAAAACAAAAGCATTATGAAACAGATCATATACATTCTATTCATGTTTTTCGCTTTCATAGCCTGTGATGACACAAAAGTCGGTTACCTGGAAGTGGATGAGGTCAGTTATGATCCTAACACGATGATCGTTCAAAAGAACCCGGATGAGGAAGAAGAGGCGGACCGGATTGAACGGAAATACCCTTGGGTGTCTTCGCCAATACAAGGGATATTGGGAACTTACCCGATTCATTATAAAATTGCAGGAGTACATACCAGTGATGGCGATGTTGAGTCTTTTTATAATGAAGTACAACTGAGAGGAGATAGTTGTTTTGAAGTACCTTTTGAGAATTCAATAAAGGAAGGGACTTACTATATTGACGTGAATATTTATAATCAAGGGTATTCCCTCGTGAGGGATTCGCTCTTTATTATCGTGGTGGAATAAGGTAACATGAGGGTGTGTCAAAAGTCATTTTTCAAACTCCCTCCCCCCCTTCGGGGTACTCCCTCTATAAACAGAGGGAGAGTTGAAATACTCCCTGTCTTTGGGATGAGTCACCAGTTCCTCCTCTGTTTATAGAGGAGGTGGCACGAAGTGACTGAGGAGTTTTTTTGAGGATAAAATACCTTTTGACACACCCTCTTATTTCTAAGAGAATATATGAGAAAAATAGTTTTATTATTGTTGTTGGGATTTGTCCAACTTTACTCTAATGCTCAATATAAAATGGACACCTCGGTTCCCTTGAACCCGGACGTGAAACATGGAAAATTGAATAATGGGTTGACCTATTTTATTTGTAAAAATAACGAACCAGTAGGTCAAGCTGACTTTTATATCATCCAGAACGTGGGTGCGCTCATGGAAAATGATGCCCAAAATGGGTTGGCTCATTTCTTGGAACACATGGCTTTCAACGGGACGGAGAACTTTCCCGGTAACTCGATTTCTGAAATCCTGAAAAAGTACGGTGTGAGCATGAATACACACGTGAATGCGCAGACCGGACATAACGAAACCGTGTATTACTTGGCAGGAATTCCCACCAAAGAAGAGGGATTAATTGATTCTTGCTTGTTAGTACTTCACGACTGGTCACGTTATATTACTTTTGATGAAAAGACGATCGACAAGGAACGGAAAGTTATTATCGAAGAAGAGAGGACAAGAATGGATGTGGGTGAGCGATTAAGAGCCAAGACGATGCCTGTGATGCTGAAGGGGTCAAAATACGTGAAACACAACATCATCGGGAACATGGATGTGATTCGGAATTTTAAACCGCAGACACTAATTGATTATTACAACGAGTGGTATCGTCCGGATTTGCAGGCTGTTGTCGTGGTGGGAGATTTTGACGTGGAAAAGATGGAGAAGAACGTGATTGACTTATTTTCCCGGATCCCTGCCGTGAAGAATCCTACGCCGCGTCCTTTTTATCCTGTACCTTTGAAAGGGGGTGTTTCTTATTCGTTAGTTCTTGATAAAGATGTCCCTTACTCTTTTGTTTCTTTGAATATTCTTTCGGAGACGACAAAACCGGAGTTAAAAAATCACGGGTATATGAAAGAGGCTTTGGTGGAAGCTTTGTATAGTTTGATGTTTCAAAACCGGTTGGCTAAACTGACACAACAGAAGAATACGCCTTGTCTGGCTGCTGATAGCCGGATGAATGCTTTAGTACGGGGTTACCGGGTTTACGCTATCTCCACGACAGCTGCTCTAAACCAAGAAGACAAGGCGTTAGAGTTAGTGTATAAAGAAAATGAACGCTTAAAAAGATTCGGTTTCACGGAAACGGAATTAACGGATGCAAAAAAGTTGTTACTAACCAGTTTTGATAATCTTTACAAAGATAAAGGTAAACTTTCAAACGGGCAGATTGCTGCAGAACTTCAATCTTATTTCTTGGAAAATGAACCGGCCCCGGGCTTGGAGTACTATTATCGTTTTGTCCAAACCATTATTCCCCAGATCACTGTGGAGGAAGTTTCTGCCAAGGCGAAAGAGTGGATCACCCGTGATAACATGGTCATTTCGATTGCTGGGCCTAAAAATGCGATTCATCTTACCAAGGGAGAGGTGCTGAATGTGTTGAAACGAGTCGAAAAAATGGATATAGAACCTTACGAGAAGGAGAAAACAACTGCCAGAAAATTAATGATCGGAAAACTGGCAGGGGGAAAGATCGTGGAAGAGAAAGAATTACTAACATTACATGCAAAGGAGTGGATGTTGGATAATGGAGCCCGTGTCTTGTTCCGGAAAGCAAATTACGAGAAAAATCAAGTGGAGGTAATGGCCTATAGTAAAGGGGGTGCCTCTTTGTATGGTAAAGATATGCTCCCGTCTGCCATGATGTTAGGTTCTTTCATGCCGGCTTATGGAATTGGAAACCTTAGCATGAAAGAGTTGCAACAATATCTTGAAGGTAAAAATGTGAGATTCCGGGTAAGCGTGGACCCTTTGTCGGAGTCTGTTCTGGGATCAGCCACTCCTCAAACCTTGGAGACATTGATGCAATTGATTTATCTCGGTTTTGAAAAGCCACGGTTCGATAAAGTAACACACGAACTGATGATGCAACAAGCGAGAGCCTCGTTTCAAACATCACGGGTGAATGATTCCTTGCAGATGATCATGAATAATTATAATCCGAGAATCGTGTTGTATAATCAGGATTTTCTGGATCAGGTTTCGTTGGAGAAAATAGAACGGATTTACAGGGATCGTATACAAGATGCCAGTGATTTTACTTTTTTTATCGTGGGAGACGTGGAGGCGGAACAAGTTCGACCGTTAGTTGAAAAATATATTGGTTCGATTAAATCGACTTACCGGAAGGAAAATTGGAAGGATAACGGGGTTCGTTGTCCGCAGGGTGTTACCCGGAAAGTAATCGAATTGGATGGGGAGAAAGCAAAAGCGACGGAAATTGCCATTTATTCCAAGGAGATGCCCTATACCGTGAAGGATAATATTTATTTGGGGATTTTGAAATCTATTCTTAATTCCCGTTGCCTGCAAAGAATCCGGGAAGAGGTAGGGGGAACCTATAATATTGATGTGCAAGGCTCGGCGGAGCGGGAACCGTATAACGTGTACGATCTTAGTATTAGTTTTGATTGTGACCCGGCTCGTTTGGATGAATTGAGGTCCATCCTTTTCAACGTGATAGAGAAAATGGTGAAAGAGGGTCCCCGGCAGGATGAACTCGTGCAGCTTGTGATTGCTATCCGGAACGCTTACAACGAGACGATGCAACATAATCCTTTTTGGATGAATGCCCTGATGATGCAAGCGCTCTATGATTTGGATATTACTGATCCTAAGAATCAGAACGATATACTTGATTATGTTACTCCCGGGGATATTCAGGAATTTGCACGACGTTTATTCGAAAATGCCAATTTGATGGATATATCTTTCGTAACGAGAGCGAAGTGAGATCGGCTGTTAGTTGAGTGTGTGTTGGGACGGGACTTTTTAGCCCCGTCCTTTTTGTTTAAAACGGATACTGTGTTACCTTTGTCTTTCTAAAATTAAGCATAAAATGCATCTTATGGATATAAAATTACTAAGCCCTTCATGCTGGTCAGATTACGAGTTAATTGATAGTGGTGCTTTCGAGAAATTGGAACGTTTCGGGCGGTACGTGATTGCCCGGCCGGAGCCGCAGGCGATATGGAACAAATCGCTTCCCGACGTGGAATGGCAGCAACGGGCGGATGCTTATTTCAAGAAGGATAAGAAAAGCGAGGACCGGGGAGAATGGATTTGCAAGCCTAAAATGCCACAGCAATGGTTCGTGAATTACCGTTACGGGGAGATGAATCTCCGGATGCGTTTGGGATTGACTTCTTTCAAGCACGTGGGGATATTCCCGGAACAGGCGGAGAATTGGAATTTTATATTCGATCAAGTGAAACGAATTGGTTCGGAGGCAAAAGTGTTGAACCTGTTTGCTTACACCGGGGGTGCTACTCTTGCGGCGAAGAGTGCCGGGGCGGATGTTACCCATGTGGATTCGGTGAAGCCGGTTGTTTCTTGGGCTAGGGAAAACATGGAAGCTTCGAAATTGGATGGTGTTCGCTGGATCGTGGATGATGCTTTAAAGTTCGTACAGAGGGAAGTACGTCGGGGTAAAAAATATAACGGGATCATTCTGGACCCTCCGGCTTACGGGCGCGGTGCGAATGGCGAGAAATGGGTATTGGAAGAAAATATCAACGAGTTGATCACCTTGTGTGGGCAATTGTTGGAAGGTTCTAATAGTTTCCTTGTGCTTAATTTGTATTCCATGGGGTTATCAGCCTTGTTGGCCCGGAGCATCGTGCGGCAGTTGGTCGGTGATTGTACCGGGGAACAATTCGGAGAGTTGTATTTTACCGATTCATACGGGAAATCGTTACCGTTAGGAGTTTATTATCGGTTGTGGCGTAAGTAGTGTGGTTTTATATTATTACTTTTGTATTTATAAAAGCAATAATATGACACAAAAGGATGCAATAAAGCTATTTGAAGAAAGAAAGATTCGTACAGTTTGGGATGAAGACCAAGAAAAGTGGTATTTTTCAGTTGTAGATATTGTTTCTGTATTGACAGATAGTGCTAATCCGACTGATTACTTGAAAAAAGTAAGAAAACGTGATTCTGAATTGGGATTGTTCATGGGGACAAATTGTCCCCAGGTAATGATGATGACCGAAACGGGTAAGAGGCGTAAAACACTTGCTGCAGATACGGAATCCCTTTTTCGAATTATTCAGTCGATCCCCTCTCCTAAAGCGGAACCTTTTAAATTGTGGATGGCACAAGTAGCTAAAGAACGTCTGGATCAACTGGAGGATCCTGAGTTGTCGATCGAGCAAGCCTTGTTAGACTATAAACGATTGGGTTATTCGGATAATTGGATAAACCAACGTCTAAAAAGTATAGAAGTGCGAAAGGAGCTTACTGATGAATGGAAATGTCGGGGAGTGAAGGAAGGTGTGCAATTTGCTGCATTGACAGATATAATAACGCAAGCTTGGGCTGGACTGACTACTCGAGAATATAAACAATTAAAGGGTTTAAAAAAAGAAAATCTTAGAGATAACATGACCAATATGGAGTTGATTCTAAATATGCTTGCAGAAGCGACGACAACCGAAATATCGAAAGAACGTGAACCGAAAACATTTGAAGAAAATCGACATATTGCGAATCAAGGAGGTCAAATCGCAGGTAATACTCGGAAAGAAATTGAAATTCAGACAGGTAAAAGTATAATTTCTCCATTAAATGCAAAAGATTATTTGCAACTTGGAAATTCGGAGAAGGATGATTAGTTTATTATTTGGGCTGGATTAAAAATCGGCTTACTTGTGTGATAATAGACGGATCGTATAAGAAAATAAAATCCTCATTTGGTGATTTGTGCTGATTTCCTTATCTTTGCACACTCAATGAAAAATATTAAATCTAAAAAATAAAATAAATGGCAACAACGGCTGATTTTAGAAATGGATTATGTATCGTTTTCAAAGACGATTTATACAGAATTGTACAGTTTCAACACGTGAAACCCGGTAAAGGTCCCGCTTTCGTGAGAACGAAGATGCAGAACATCAAAACCGGTCGTACCTTGGAAAATACCTTTACGTCAGGAGTGAAGATTGATGTAGTACGTATCGAGAGACGTCCCTATCAATTCCTGTATATGGAAGGAGAGGACTATATCATGATGCACACGGAAACTTTCGAGCAAATTCCTATTGCAAAAGATTTAATCAATGCTCCCCAGTTCTTGAAAGAAGGTGATGCTGTTGAAATGGTTGTACATGCCGACACGGAAACCCCGTTATATGTTGAGTTGTTGCCGACCGTTGTTTTGGAAGTAACTTACACGGAGCCGGGATTGAAAGGTGATACCGCTTCTTCCACGGCGTTGAAACCGGCAGAAGTAGAAACCGGTGCAAGAGTGATGGTTCCTCTTTTTATCAATACCGGTGAGAAAATTCGTATCAAAACGGAAGACGGTACTTACGTGGAACGTGTGAAAGAATAAAAAGATTGAGTGATTTATGATTGGCGATTCTGTGATTATATTCACTGAAAGAAATCACGGAATCGGCAATCGTGGAATCATGGAATAATATTAGATTTCAATTTCTCCTTGGGCCTTGACTTGGAGTTTTTGAATAACTTTTTCAGCGGAGTTTTGCTCCGCTTCTTTTTTTGATGCACCTATGCCTTGGGCCATGATGTCCTCGCCGATAGAGATTGTGCAGACGAATTTAGAGCGACGGGCATTACTTTCAATCGTTTCGATATTCAGGTCAATCTTTTGTTTTTGTGCCCATTCAATCAAGCGACTCTTGTAGTTTTTGTCAACGTACACGAGGTCTTCCAAGTTCACGTAGTGAGGGAAGATGTAATTCTCGATAAACGCTTTGGTTTTGTCGTATCCTTGATCCAAGTAGATGGCTCCAGTGAAAGCCTCGAATACATCACCGTAGATATGTTTGTTTTTGGAAATATCCGATTTGGCAATTACTTCCTCGCTCAACCCCATTTTGATGGCAATGATATTCAATGATTCGCGGCTCACGATCTTGGAGCGTAAGCGGGTCATAAATCCCTCGTCCTTGTTGGGGAAAAATTTGTACAGGATTTCAGCGACAATAGCTCCCAGCACGGCATCGCCCAAGAATTCGAGACGCTCGTAATTCAAGACGGTTCCGCTTTTCGTGTATCTGGACGCCGATTTATGTAACAATGCTAGGGTATATAAACCCTTATTACCGGGAACAAATCCCCATTCCGAAATAGACAATCCATAAAACTTTTCCTTCCTGTGAAGGTAAAGTTTTATGGATTGAATTATTTTACGAATCACTTCCCCAAAATTTTAGTTAGTGATTACTTTTTAAATACAACGCAAGCATTGTGTCCTCCGAAACCGAAAGTGTTACTGATGGCTACATTGATTTCTTTCTCTTGAGCCTTATTGAACGTGAAATTCAGCTTGGGATCCAGTTCCGGATCAAGGTTGCTGAAATTAATGGTAGGGGGTACAATGTTGTTTTTCACAGCCAGAACACAAGCGATCGCTTCCAAGGCACCGGCGGCACCTAATAAATGTCCTGTCATTGATTTGGTGGAACTGATGTTCAGATCATAAGCGTGTTCACCAAATGCTCTCTGAATGGCCTTAGGTTCTGCCACATCTCCGAGTCCGGTAGACGTTCCGTGAACGTTGATATAATCAACATCTTTCGGGGTTAGTCCGGCGTCTTCCAACGCGAGTAACATAACATCGGCTGCACCTTCTCCTTCCGGGTCCGGGGCTGTCATGTGGTAAGCATCGCAATTGGCTCCGCCTCCCGCGAGTTCCGCGTAGATGTGAGCACCTCTTTTTACTGCATGTTCGTACTCTTCCACGACTAGGCAAGCACCGCCTTCGCCGATAACGAATCCGTCACGGTCAACGTCGAAAGGACGCGAGGCTGTTTTCGGGTCATCATTACGAGTGGATAAAGCTTTCATGGAATTGAAACCACCTACACCCGGGGGGGTGATGGCTGCTTCGGATCCACCGGCAAGTATCACGTCTGCTTTTCCTAATCGGATCAGATTTAATGCATCTACTAACGAGTGTGCGGATGATGCACAGGCTGAAACCGTCGTGTAGTTCGGACCCTTTAGGCCTTCTTCTATGGCGATCATGGCTCCACCCATGTTGGCAATCATCTTGGGTATAAAGAACGGGTTGAATCTGGGAGTTCCGTCTCCTAATGCAAAAGTTTTGCATTCTTCGTAGAACGTATCCAAACCACCGATACCTGCACCCCAGATTACACCGATTCTCTTTCTGTCCTCTTGCGAGAAATCGAGTCCGGCATCTTTCACGGCCTCCCTAGAACAAATTAGGGCAAACTGGCTGTAAAGATCCATTTTACGGACCTCCTTCTTGTCGAAGTATTCCGTGGGCTCGTAGTTTTTAACTTCGCAAGCGAATTGCGTGCGAAATTTAGATGCATCAAAACGAGTAATAGGACCGGCGCCACTGACGCCACCTTTCAAGTTCTCCCAGAATTCGGCCACGTTATGACCCAAGGGATTAATAGTTCCAAGACCAGTTATTACTACTCGTTTGAAATTCATAGATAAAATATTAAATTATTGAGCGTTAGCTTCAACGTATGCAATAGCATCGCCCACGGTAGCGATTTTCTCTGCTTGATCATCCGGAATAGTGATGTTGAATTCTTTTTCCAATTCCATGATCAACTCTACCGTATCCAAAGAGTCAGCTCCTAAGTCGTTAGTAAACGTTGCTTCAGGTTTAACTTCACTTTCGTCAACTCCTAATTTATCAACAATGATAGCTTTAACTCTGTTTTGAATGTCAGACATAACTTTAAATTTTAATTAGACATTTTTTTAATTCACACTTGCGTCTACAAGAGACGCGCATAACTCTCTAAGTTCGGGGGCAAAGTTAGAGAATTTATTTTTCCTAGAAAATTTTTTGGCATGAATAAAGTTTTCTTATCTTTATGCGTTTGATTTTTAATAGATTACAGGATGAAAAAAATAGCAATATTTGCCTCTGGTTCAGGTTCTAACGCTGAAAATATCATTAATTATTTTAAAAATGACACCGAAAATGTCGTGAAAATCGTGTTTTGTAACAAACCCGATGCCTATGTTTTGGAACGGGCGAAACGTTTAAACGTACCGACATTTGTTTTCGGGCGGGAAGAGTTCTCTCATTCTGACTTGGTTTTGAATGAATTGAAACGATTGGATATTGATCTGATCGTGTTGGCGGGTTTTCTCTGGAAGGTGCCGGATGCCATTATTGAGGCCTATGAAAATCGGGTAATTAACATCCATCCGGCCCTGTTACCCTCTTACGGGGGCAAGGGTATGTACGGCATGAAAGTACACGAGGCGGTGATCGCTGCCGGGGAAAGAGAAAGCGGTATCACGATTCATTACGTGAATAATCATTATGACGAGGGGACAACTATTTTTCAGGCTAAATGTGAAATCGTCCCGGGCGACACACCAGAGATGCTGGCAACGAAAGTCCATGCCTTGGAATACGAGCATTTTCCTCGTGTGATCAAGGAATTATTAGAAAAGGGTTTATAAAGTTCATAAAGTCCATAAAGTTCATAAGGTGAATAGATTCTGTGGATTTGCGATTTTGCGACGTCAATGTCATTGGTTCGTTTTTATGCCTGAATCAACTTTGTGAACTTTACGGTTTTGTAAACTTTATAGACCTTGTGAACTTTATAAACTTTATGAACTAATTTGTTATGAGGAGGTTTATTCTTTTACTAGGCGTGTTGTTAGCCGGTTTGTGGGTGCAGGCCGGGGAGGCAAGGTTATTAAGGTTCCCGCATAGCGTGGGGGACAAGTTGGTATTCTCGTATGCCGGGGATCTTTATTTGGTTTCGGCCGGGGGAGGAACGGCCCGTCGGTTGACCTCGCACGTGGGGTACGAGATGTTTCCTCGTATTTCCCCGGATGGAAAATATATCGCCTTCACCGGGCAATATGATGGTAACACGGAAGTATTTGTCATCCCCGTGGAGGGGGGCGAACCTCGTCGCTTGACTTACACGGCCACGCTGAAACGGGATGATCTAGGGGATCGCATGGGGCCGAACAACGTGGTGATCGGTTGGACCCCGGATAGTAAACGGATTCTTTATCGTTCCCGGAGATATACTTTTAACGATTTTACCGGGCAACTGTTCACGGTCCCGGTGGAGGGAGGGATGTCCGAGGAAGTACCTTTAAAGAATGGCGGCTTTGCCTCTTATTCTCCGGATGGAAAGAAATTAGCTTACAATTATATTTTCCGGGAATTCCGGGCGTGGAAACGTTATCAAGGTGGTATGGCAGATGACATCCGGGTGTTTGATTTCAACACGAAGAAATCCGAGCGGATTACCGACAACGTGCGGCAGGACGTGTTCCCGATGTGGTCACCGGACGGGAATACTATATATTATATATCTGACCGGGGTGACATCATGAATCTTTACGCCTACGACGTGAACACGAAAGAGGATAAACAATTGACTTCTTACAAAGAATACGATATAAAATTTCCCGCGATAGGTGACAAGCTAATCGTGTACGAGCAAGGAGGGTATATTTACGGGTACGATTTGCAGAGTGGTAAGGAATCCAAGATCACGATAAACATTGATAACGATCAGGTTTATTCTCGTCCGACCTTGACTGATGTAAGCGGCCAGATTTCGAGTATCGCGGTTGCTCCCGGTGGGGAGAGGGTGGTTGTGGCTGCCCGTGGGGATATTTTCTCTTTGCCCGTGAAAGAGGGTATTACCTATAACTTAACCAATTCTTCCGATGCTAACGATATGCAGGTGGGGTGGTCACCGGACGGGAAATACATCAGTTACGTTTCCGACAAGGACGGGGAATTCAATATTTATCTCCGGGACGTGGCGACGGGAAAGGAACGGAAACTGATCAAGAATCTGAAAAGTTATATCTTCAATTATAAATGGTCCCCGGATTCCAAGAAAATTCTCTGGAGCGAAAAAGGAAACACGTTGAATATATCTGACGTGGAAAGCGGGAACCGGAAGATCGTGGAAAAATCGGGTATCCGTTCCATGACGTCCTATAACTGGTCTCCCGATAGCAAATATGTCACTTACGTTCGTCCGGAAACGACGATGGATAACATCATCGTGTATCATGTTGAAAGTGGCGAGAAACACCAAGTTACCGACGGGTGGTTCGGTTCCAGTTCACCGAATTTCAGCGAGGACGGGAAATACCTTGTGTTTGTTTCTGCCCGCACATTCTCCCCGACGTATGGACGGACGGAATGGAATCACGTGTATAATGATATGAATAAGGTGTACATACTGCCTTTGGCGAAAGATGCCCCGGTATTGTTCGCCCCTAAAAATGATGTTGTCCGGGTGGAGACAACCGTGAAAGAAAAGGATAAGAAGAAAGAGAGTGAAGACAAAGGTGTCGTGTATGATTTCACGAATTTGGAAAGTCGTCTTGTCGAATTGCCCGTGTTGGCATCGAATTACTATGGTAACGTGCATATGCTGGGGAACCGGGTATATTATAACCGGGGAGGCCGCACGCTGATTTATGATCTGAACGGGAAGAAAGAAACCGACACGGGTGGGGACATAGAGTTTTCTCCCGGTTACAAAAAGGCTATCGTTTCTTCGGGTTCTGCGTTCCAAGTGGAGGACCTTCCGGTGCTTTCCGCTAACGTGACTTCTCCCGTTCCCACGAAAGGGGTGAAACGGGTGATTGACTACCATCAAGAATGGATGCAGATCTATAACGAGAGCTGGCGGCAGATGCGTGATTTCTTCTATGCCAAGAATATGCACGGCGTGGACTGGGATCACGTGTACGAGAAATATAAAGTGCTGGTGCCTTACGTGAATCATCGTACGGACTTGACTTATATTATCGGGGAGATGATCGCGGAATTGAGTGTCGGACATGCTTACTCGATTAACGGGCGGGTTCCGATGCCCGAGAGAATTGATATGGGGTTGCTGGGTGCTAAATTCGTGAAAGATAAATCCGGTTATTTTAAAGTGACCGAGGTGATCGAGGGAGCCAACTGGGAAGCCTCCACCCGCTCGCCTTTGACCATGCCGGGCGTGGAGGTGAAAGCGGGTGACTATATTCTGGCCATTAACGGGAAATCGTTGAAAGAGGTAGATAACCTGTTCTCCGAGTTGATCGATATGGCTGGTAAGACGGTTGAATTGACCGTGAACACGACCCCGACCGAGAAGGAGGCCCGTAACGTGTTGGTTGTTCCGTTGGCTGACGAATCGAAATTGTATTATTATAATTGGGTACAGAATAATATTCGTAAGGTAAACGAGGCCACGAACGGAGAGGTCGGGTATATTCATATCCCGGATATGGGTGTTGACGGTTTGAACGAGTTCGTGAAACATTATTACCCGCAGTTGAATAAGAAGGCCTTGATCATTGACGATCGAGGAAATGGCGGGGGAAACGTGTCCCCGATGATTACCGAACGTTTGATGCGTACGCCGACTTTCTACACGATGCACACGAACCAAACTTCCGGGTCGGTAAGTCCGGTTGGTACGTTCTTGGGGCCGAAGGTGTTGCTGGTAAACGAGTATTCCGCCTCTGACGGGGATCTTTTCCCGTATCGATTCAAGTATAATCATTTGGGAACGATTATAGGTCGTCGCACGTGGGGCGGTGTTGTTGGATATAGCGGTTCGATCCGGGTGGTTGATGGCGGTTCCATCGTGACGCCGTCATACGCGCCGTTCGCGGCAGATGGCAGCGAGTTTATTATCGAGGGAACGGGAGTTACTCCTCACATTGATATTGAAAACGATCCTTATTTAGAGTATAATGGTGAGGATCAACAGTTAAATAGAGCGATTCAAGTGATTCTGGAAAAGTTAAAGACCGAGAAGAAGGAGATTCCGTCAATCCCCGCTTTCCCGAATAAAGCGGCAAAGAAGAAATAGTACCGATCATACGTGAGAATATAAAGAGTGTTTGGCTGTGATGCCAGGCACTCTTCTTTTTTTTAGTGTGTTTTTGTGATTTAACAAGGGGGATTAACCTTGAATAAATCCTTGTTAATACCTTGTGTGTGAATATAAAATGAATGTTTCATGATTACTTCTAGATCACTACCGGATAAACTAGTTTAAACATCCTATTAAAATTCTAATAGAACGCTATTATATATAGCGTTTTAATAGGGATTTAATAGCGTTTTAATAGCGCTTTACACGATAGTGATCCGCTAGATTTCAAGATGTGATCATAAAATATGTGTGATTATCAGTTTGTTTACCATTTATATACCGACAGACAACCGATAAGGTAGTTTTTAAAATTTTCGTACGGTGGGTGAAATGGGAATTTTATATTTCGTATTTTTGCACGATAAAATTGGACTGGGAAAATGAGTACGAAAGAGGTAGAGTGGGACGGGTTGCCTGTCCCGAAACGATACTGGGCGATTCTTGCCATTGCCATGGGAATTACGGTTTCCGTGTTGGACGGCACGATTGCTAACGTGGCGTTGCCGTCTATCGCGGAGGATTTGCAGGCGACGCCATCTATGTCAATCTGGATCGTGAATGCCTACCAGTTGGCGATCGTGGTTTCCTTGTTGTCCTTGTCTTCGTTGGGTGATATTTTGGGCTATCGACGGGTATATATCGGGGGATTGCTCATATTTAGCGTGACTTCATTAGCTTGTGCGCTTTCCAATTCTTTGCTGACGTTGACGGTAGCCCGTGTATTTCAAGGTTTTGGTGCGGCTGCTTTGGCAAGCGTGAATACTTCTTTGATCCGGATTATTTATCCCAAACGACATTTGGGGCGGGGAATGGGTATCAATGCGCTAGTGGTTGCCGTGTCGGCGGCAGGGGGGCCGACGATTGCGGCAGGAATTTTGTCTGTCGCCTCTTGGCAGTGGTTGTTCGCGATAAATGTTCCCATTGTTATCGTGGCTTTGATTTTATCTTTCCGTTTTTTGCCCGTGAATCCGGTAAAAAGAAGTGGGCGGAAGTTTGATTGGATTAGCGGGTTGATGAACGCTTTTACATTCGGGTTATTGATTTTCTCGATCGAGGGGTTCACTCACGGGGTGAGTTTGTCCGTGTTGCTCCCGGGGATTGGGGTGGTTCTGTTGGTTGGTTACTTTTTCGTGCGTCGCCAGTTGTCGCAGGAATATCCCTTGTTGCCTGTCGATTTGTTGAAGATACCGATTTTTTCGTTGTCTGTTGGGACGTCCGTGTGTTCTTTCGTGGCACAGATGCTGGCCATGGTTTCTTTGCCTTTCTTTTTGCAGCACACGTTGGGACTGGATGAGGTGGCGACGGGATTGTTGCTGACCCCTTGGCCGTTGGCGACGATGATCGCGGCTCCTTTGGCCGGGAGGTTGATCGAACGGGTTCATGCCGGGTTGTTGGGTGGTGTGGGATTGTCGATATTTTCCGCGGGATTATTTTTATTAGCTGTCTTCGCGGATCAGGTTTCCAACGCTGGGATTGCTTTGTTTATGGCTATGTGTGGATTCGGGTTCGGGTTATTCCAGACGCCGAATAATAGTATATTAATTTCTTCCGCGCCACAGAACAGGAGTGGCGGGGCTAGCGGTATGCTGGGTATGGCCCGTTTGACCGGACAGACTACGGGCGCTTCGTTGGTGGCATTAATGTTTGTTGTTTTTCCGGTGGACGGGACGTATGCTTCCCTCTATTTTGCTGGAGGGTTTGCCACGCTTGCTGCTATCGTGAGTTTTACCCGGGTTTCCTTGCCGGAACCGGAGATGCTGATGACGACGAAAAAGAAGAAGACAGTATGATTTAAAAAGAGGTTTCTACATAAGATTGTTTATTTAGAAAATACAGTTGTTGATTAATTCCGTAAATTTGTGTAATGGCGTTTTCAGCGTGTAACTAATAACAAATTTATGAAATCGAGAGATATTCTATTTTCGAGTCTATTTGTTGTTTTTTATTTGGTTCTCTTTTTTTCTGTAGAGGCGCAAGTTAAGTCGAGCAGGGGGACGTTGGGTTACACGTTCGAGGAGAAAAAGCGAGATGCACGGACTTCGGGAGATCCGTTTTTACAACGAGGGGACACGTTGTACTTGCTTTATGATTTGACGGATTCTTTGCAAATGAGAACGGGAGAAGGTGTTGAATGGTGGCAACGTTTCTTGACGAAGGAGGAAATTGCGATTGTAGAGGACCCTTCAAATGAAGATATGTTTGATCTTGGCGAACCGGATATGTTTCTTGTGCGGCGTTGGAAATTGAGTCCGAAAAAGGAATTGTCATCCGAGGAAATTAGAGAACTGACCTTGACGACACGTGACGAGGTAATTGCTTTTTATGAACGGGAAGTGAAACGAATGGCGGAGAGGAAAGCCAAGGATAAAGGATTTAAGATATACGTTCGGGTTTGGGGATCTTTTAACTTGGAATGGTATTTTGATAAAATATATATGATTATTCCAAAAACGGATAGTTCGGCTGTCATGTACGATATATATACCTTGTGAATTTATGATTTTTGAAAATGGGAGCAAGGCGAGAGTTTCGTTATAGTTTCTAGGAAATCTATATGAAAGCTAGGATTTTTGTCTAATTTTGCGTGATTGAATAAGAATGCTTAATTAGATCTATGGGTATAGAAAGGACATGGAAAACGATTGTTTTTCTAGGAGTTATATTCGTCGGGAGTGTGTTGCGCGTAGCAGGACAGGGGAACGATAGTCTGGTGAACGTGTCACCACGTAAGTTCGTGCATGGTTTGCGGGTGGAGGGACGTCCGGAGTATATTTTCCCGACAAGTTCTTTTCTGAAGGGGGCGAATGCCGAGGGGAGGATTATCCGGGGAGCTTTTTCCACTCACTTGAAATATTTGTTCCGTTATCGCCCGGGGAGTGTTGACGAGCGTATCTATGGAGATGTTTATCAAGGGATAGGGCTCGGGTTTTATAATTTTGGGGAATCCCGGCAGTTGGGAAATCCGGTTGCGTTTTATTTGTTTCAAGGGGCTCGTATCTCTAGTTTGGCTCCTTGGTTGTCTTTGCATTACGAGTGGAATTTTGGTTTGTCCGCGGGATGGAAACCGTATGACTCGTATTATAATTCGTATAACACGATGATCGGTTCGAAGGTGAACGCTTATATTAATGCTAATTTTTATTTGCGCTGGAGGTTGTCCCCGAGGGTTAGCCTGCTTTCGGGGTTGACGGTATCGCATTTTTCCAACGGGAACACGAAGATTCCTAATGCCGGGTTGAACACGATCGGGGGAAATATCGGGTTAGAGTGTAATTTCTACCGGAAGGATGATTTGAAGTCGTTGGAGAGGAAAGTGGCTTTGATCACACAACCTTTTCGACGGCATTTCACGTACGATTTTGTTTTCTTCGGTTCTTGGCACGATCGGCTGGTGAAGACTTCCGACGGATTTTCCCCTTCCCCGGAGGCTTACCCCGTGTTCGGGTTTAATTTTACCCCGATGTATAATTTGAATTATAAACTCCGGTTAGGCGTGTCTCTGGATGGGACGTTTGACGGGGGAGCTAATTTATACACGGATGGGGATGTGTACGGGAGTGTGGATAAGTCAGACATTGTTCGTCCCCCTCTAGGGGATCAGTTTGCCCTAGGGCTTTCCGGGCGGGCGGAGTACGTGATGCCCTTTTTTGTCGTCGGAGTTGGGATCGGGGCGAACGTGATCGGGAAGAATGATCTGAATATGTTCTACCAACTGTTGACGTTGAAAATAGCCTTGTCCCGTGCGGTATTTCTGCACGTGGGGTATCGTCTACAAAATTTCAACGAACCTAATTTCTTGATGCTGGGGATAGGTTTCCGGTTTAACGGGAAATATACCGCTTTTTAGAATTGTTATTCCCAGAATATTACTGAGAAGTTGTTGAAAATGTATTACGGTGAAAATAATTATCTTTTCAGCCCGATTTCCTTTTGGCTGGCATTATTTTGTACTTTTGTAAATAAAATGAGAGCCGAATGGATATAAGTCATAATTATGCGGAGGCGGTAAAAACTATAAAAGGAGCGATATTGCGTAGTCAGTATCGTGCTATTTCTTCTGTGAATAAAGAGCAACTTTCTTTGTATTATGGTGTAGGACAATATGTCTCAGAAAATTCTCGTGATGGATTTTGGGGAACGGGTGCTATTGAGACGATTAGTCAGCAATTACAGAAGGAATTACCGGGGTTGCGAGGTTTTTCTGCTGCTAATATCAAATTTATGCGCCAGTTTTATGAAAGTTGGAGTGGGCAGTTGAAATCGCTAACCGCGGTTAGCGAAGTGGAAAATGACAAATCGCTAACTACAATTAGCGAAATTGATACTTTTCAATTGGTGGGAAATAAAGATATTGATGGAGAAGTTTTTGATTTGTCCGTATTTTTGTCTCTTGGTTTTACACACCACATGATCATTGTCCGTAAGGTTCAAACGCTTACAGAGCGTTTGTTTTATATTCGCCAAGCTGTGGTAAATAAGTGGAGTAAAGAGGTTTTGACGGCAAAGATTGCGGATGACTTGTTTCATCATAAGGGAGAATTGGCACATAATTTCATTCAAACTATTCCGGATGTTCGACAATCATTGAAGACTATTGAAATGTTCAAAGATGAATATTTGCTAGACTTTATTAATGTGGAAGAACTTGGGGAACGAGACAAGGAGGATATTGATGAACGAGTGGTAGAGCGGGAAATTGTGCATAATATTAAAAAATTTATCATGACTTTTGGGCGTGATTTTGCATTTGTTGGTAATCAATATAAGTTGGAAGTGTTTGGTGTAGAACATTTTCCTGATTTGATATTTTTTAATCGGGAACTCAATGCATTGGTCGTGATAGAACTGAAAAAAGGGGCGTTTAAGTCTTCGTATTTAGGGCAACTATGTACCTATTTACGCCTTGTTGATGATCAAATGCGTAAACCACACGAAAATCCATCTATTGGGATAGTACTTTGTAAAAGTGCAGATAAGAAGTATGTAGAATATGTGATTCAAGATTATGATAAACCGATGGGAGTGGTCACCTATAAAACTTCTGATGATATGCCTGAAAGGTTGAAACAGGCGTTACCTGACATGGAAGAATTGAAAAAATTGTTGTAGTTGGGGATTAGTTTCCGGTTTAACGGGAAATATACCGCTTTTTAGAATTGTTTGTATTATACGGGGTGGTAGTGTCGGGATTTTTGGCTAAATTTGTGATATGCCTTTTAGGGGTGTGTTAATATTTAATTAAGTGTATATATGGCATTTACGCATTTTCATGTACATTCTCAGTATTCTATTCTCGACGGGGCGGCGAGTGTGCCCGGTTTGGTGGAGAAGGCGATTGCCGACGGAATGAAGGCAATTTCGTTGACGGATCACGGGAATATGTTCGGGATAAAATTATTCTACGATACTTGTCGCAAAAAGGGGATAAAACCTATTTTGGGGGTGGAGGCCTACGTGGCCCGGGTGTCTTTGTATAACAAGGAGAAACCGGTGGACCGTTCGGGAGAGCATTTGATAATCCTGGCCAAGAATCTGAAAGGGTATTTGAATTTGATCAAGCTTTGTTCTGCGGCGTTTGTGGACGGGTATTATTATCGTCCGCGTATTGATAAGGCTTTGCTGGAGAAGCATCACGAGGGGTTGATTATTTCGTCGGCTTGTTTGGGAGGTGAGATTTGCCAGAAGATTATGGCCGGGGATATCGAGGGGGCGGAAGCGGCTGCCTTGTGGTACAAGAATTTGGTGGGGGAGGATTATTACCTGGAGGTGATGAGGCATCCGGCAGAATCAGCCAAGGAGAGAGCGGAGGTTTACGATAATCAGGTGAGGTGTAACACGGAGATTCTGCGTATGGGCGAGAAGTTGGGGATCAAGGTGATTGCCACGAACGATGTGCATTTTCTGAATGCGGAGGATGCGGAGGCGCATGACTTGTTGATCTGTCTGAATACACGCAAGGATTTGGATGATCCCAACCGGATGCGGTACACGCGGCAGGAGTGGTTCAAGACAACGGCCGAGATGGAAGAGTTGTTCAAGGATATTCCACAGGTAATCGAGAATACACAGGAGATTGTTGATAAAGTTGAAGATTATAAACTGGATTCCGACCCGTTGATGCCGGTTTTCCCGATCCCGCCGGAGATCGGTACGGAGGAAGAGTACCGGAAGAAATACACGGAAGAGGATTTGTTCAACGAGTTTACCCGTAATGAGAAAGGTGAGGTCGTTATGAGCGAGGAGGATGCTCAAAAGAAAGTGAAGAAGTTGGGGGGATATGATCGACTTTACCGTATTAAGTTGGAGGCAGATTATTTGAAGGAGTTGGCGATGAAGGGAGCCGTGCGGCGATATGGTGAGAATATTCCACCGGATATTATGGAACGTTTGATTTTCGAGTTGCATATCATGAAGACGATGGGTTTCCCGGGGTACTTCTTGATCGTGCAGGATTTTATTCAGGCGGCTCGTGATATGGGGGTGATCGTGGGACCGGGGCGTGGTTCTGCCGCGGGAAGTGCCGTGGCGTATAGTCTGGGTATCACGAATATTGATCCGGTGAAGTATGATTTGCTGTTCGAGCGTTTTTTGAATCCCGATCGTATCTCGCTACCGGATATTGACGTTGACTTTGATGATGACGGGCGTCAGCGGGTGTTGGAGTGGGTTACACAGAAATACGGGGCGGATAAGGTGTCGCACATCGTGACTTTCGGTAGTATGGCTGCCAAGATGGCGATTAAGGACGTGGCACGGGTGCTGAAGTTGGATTTGTCGGAGGCAAACCGGTTGGCCAAGATGGTGCCGGAAACCCCGAAAATCACGTTGAAGAAGGCTTACAAGGAGAATCCTGATTTGGAAAAAGAACGGGAGTCCTCGAACCCGCTGGTAGCAAAAACGCTTCATTTGGCGGAAATTTTGGAAGGCTCCGTGCGGCAGACGGGGGTACACGCTTGTGGTATCTTGATCAGTCGTGACCCGTTGACGGAACATATCCCGATTATGCCGACGGAAGGGGAAAGTTTGATGACGACTCAATATGACGGTCACTTCGTGGAGCCGATCGGGTTGATCAAGATGGACTTTCTGGGATTGAGAACGCTTTCGATTATAAAAACCTGTTTGGATAATATAAAGAAATCCCGCCACGAGACACTGGACGTGGATGCGATTTCGTTGGAGGATAAAGAGACATTCGAATTGTTTTCAAGAGGGGAGACTACCGGTCTGTTCCAGTTTGAGTCGCCGGGAATGAAAAAGCATTTGAGGGCGTTGAAGCCGAACCGTTTTGAGGATTTGGTGGCCATGAATGCCTTGTATCGTCCCGGGCCTATGGAGTATATCCCGGATTTTATCAAGCGTAAGCACGGGGAGGCTCCTATCGAGTACGATCACCCGATGATGGAGCCTTACTTGAAGGACACGTATGGTATTACCGTTTACCAAGAGCAGGTGATGTTACAGTCCCGCGCATTGGGTAATTTTACCCGGGGTATGTCGGATACTCTTCGTAAGGCAATGGGTAAGAAACAGATTGACACGATGAACCAGTTGAAGACGCAGTTCATCGAGGGGTGTAATAAAAACGAGGAGTTCGTGAAGGGATGCAAGGAGATGGGGAAGGAGGTCAACCCGTTGGTTGATAAGATTTGGGGAGACTGGGAGGCATTTGCATCGTACGCGTTCAACAAATCGCATTCGGTTTGCTACGCTTATATTGCTTACCAGACGGGATTTTTGAAAGCTCATTATCCTGCCGAGTTTATGGCGGCCAACTTGAGTTGTAACTTGTCACAGATTGAGAAGGTTACGGTTTTCATGGACGAGTGTAAGCGAATGGGGTTGAGCGTGCTGGCTCCGGATGTGAACGAGTCGGATGATGATTTCACGGTGAACCACAAGGGAGATATTCGTTTCGGGATGGCCGGAATCAAGGGAGTTGGCGAGGCTGCCGTACACTCGATTATCCGGGAACGGAATGCTAACGGGGGGTACAAAGATCTTTTCGATTTCTTCGAGCGTTTGGATTACAAGACGGTGAACAAGAAGACGTTGGAAAATCTGATTACCGCGGGAGGGTTGGATAGTTTCGGGTTGGATCGGGCGCAGTATTTCTATATGCCTGACGGTCACACGACATTTCTTGAAAATCTGGTGAATTACGGGCAGAAAAAGCAACAGGATAGTTTGATGATGCAGGCGACGCTGTTTGGGGGGATGGATGAATATGACGTGAAAAAGCCTACCATTCCTTTGTGTGAACCTTGGACGGACGTGGAGAAGGCGCGTAAAGAGAAGGAATTGATCGGTATATACCTAACTTCTCACCCGTTGGATTCGTATAAGTTAGAGATCAAGGCGATTTGTACTCCTTTGGAGAGTCTGAGCAGTGATTTGAGTTCTTACAAAGACCGGGACGTGACGATTGCGGGAATTATTGTTGCCATGCGAGAGGGGAAGACGAAGAAAGGGAATGATTTTGGTATTTTGACAATCGAGGATTTCACGGGTTCTTACGAGTTACCTTTCTTCGGGGAGGACTATATCAAGTTCCGGAATTATTTTATTCTGGAGACGTCCATCTACATCAAGGGTAGAGTGCAGGAAAAGAAGTGGGGCGGGGCCGGAGAGCTGACTTTTAACGTGCAGAGCATGGATTTGCTGAGCGTTATCAGCGAGAACCTGATTCGCTCGATCACGTTGCAGGTGGACGTGGAAAAGCTGACACACGAGCTTGTGTTGGAGATACATAACCAGTTCGTGAACGAGAAGGGTGATCTCCCGTTGAATTTTATTTTGTATGACGGGACGGGACACCGGGTAAAGATGTTTTCAAGAACCTGTAAGATAGGGCGTTCGAGAGAATTATATGAATATTTTGAAAATAATGATGCTATTAAAATGAAAATTAATTAATTTCGCCATGTCAAAGCGTTGGATCATGGCGGAACTTAATCCAACGCTTTTAGCATGAATATTATTATAAACTTTAAAGATAGAAGTATGGCTATTGCAGTTAATGATTCAAATTTCGAGGAAGTTGTGCTAAAAGCAGAAGTTCCTGTTCTTGTAGATTTCTGGGCAGAATGGTGTGGACCATGTAAAATGATGTTACCCATCGTGGAAGAGATCTCTAAAGAGTTCGAAGGTAAGTTAGTGGTTGCTAAAGTGAACGTGGATGAAGGTTCTGCTGCTGCTAAGTATGGTATTCGTAACATCCCGACAATTCTTTTCTTTAAGAATGGCGAGGTTGCTGACAAACAAGTAGGTGCAGTACCTAAGACGACTTTGGTTTCTAAAATCAATGCACTGCTTTAAAATATTAAACCGCCGATCGGCGGTTTTTTTTGTTTGAATTTCCACTTGTAATTTGCAAAGCCGTAAGCTTAACTTGTAGCTCGTAACGGGAATGTCCAAAAGTCATTTTTCAAACTCCCTCCCCCCTTCGGGGTACTCCCTCTATGAACAGAGGGAGAGCTGAAATACTCCCTATATTCTGGGAGAGACACCAGCTCCTCCTCTGTTTATAGAGGAGGTGGCTGCGAAGCAGACGGAGGAGTTTTTTGAAATAAAATGACTTTTGGGATAGCTTCTAATAAAGAATGTACCCGGCCACTCCTGCCGCTATGATCATGAGTATCGGGTCCATTTTGAATTTGAAGGTGGCGATGAAGGCTATGGCGAAGATTATATAGCTTTTGTAGTCCACGAAGTTTTGTTTGTTCATCAATAACAACGCTGCTGCCCCGATAAGTCCTAAAACAGTGATTTTTAAACCTTGCATGGCCATTTCCACGTATTTGTTGTCCCGGAACATGAAAAAGAACTTGGAGATCGTGATCATGATGATCAGGGAGGGAAGACTGACGGCTATTGTGCAGATGGCTGATCCCCAGATGCTACCTGTTGCCGTGTAGCCGATGTAGGTGGCGGTGTTGAAGGCGATGGGGCCGGGCGTGCTTTGCGAAATGGCCACGATGTCCGTGAAGTCGGCCACGCTGATCCAGTTGTGGGTTTCCACGACGTCATGTTGTATCAACGAGAGCATGGCGTAACCGCCCCCGAAACCGAATAGACCGATTTTGAAGAAGGTGATGAAGAGGCTGATATAGAGATCAAGTTCTGACATGTTAATTGAAAATTGAGAATTGAAAATTGAAAATGGAGAACGGACTTTGTTTCATGACATTTTTAGAGTTTGTGGGTGATCTTGCCGTAGAGCAAGCCACCTAGGATGGCGGCGATGATGATATATATGGGCGAGAGGTTGAGTAACCAGACGAGGAGGGCGGCAACGACCGGGAAAATGATGGTTTTACGGGTAACACCTGCTGATTTACCCATTTTGTATAAAGGAGCGGCGATGAGGGCCACGACTGCCGGGCGGATGCCTTTGAATACTCGTTCTACTCCGGGGTTGTTTTTGAAATCCGTGAAAATGATGGCGATTAACAGGATTACGATGAAAGAGGGGAGGATGGTTCCGAGGCTGGAAAAAATGACCCCTTTAATTCCTCGTGCCTTGTAACCCACGAAAATGGCCGTGTTCAGTGCAATCGGTCCGGGGGCGGATTGGGCTATTGCCATCATCTCCACGAATTCGCTCTCTTTTAGCCAACCTTTTTTATCCACGACTTCTTGTTGGATGAGTGGTATCATCGCGTAACCACCTCCTAGCGTGAAAGAACCGATCTTGAAAAACGAGATAAATATTTGCCAGTATGAAGCCATAATTTTGCGTTATATATCAGTGGCAAAGATACGATTTCCCGACTAAAATTCTTAATATTGTAGTGTTGAAAACAGTGCAGATGCGTTAAAACCTTGTTGATTTTTGGAATGAGAGTTCAAGCCTTTGTACAGGCTCTGGTGAAGAATATACGAACTTGATGATTCATGTATGAAAAAAAGTACGAAAAGAAAGATAATTGTTGTTTTGGGCCTGTTTGTGGTAGTCGGCCTGATCGTGTGGTTCGGGATTTTCCGAAAGGTGGGGAGGTTTGATACTTTGCAGGCGGTACCCGTGGATGCGGTCTTTAAGGTGAATATTGTGTCTGTAAATAGCGTGCATGAACGGTTGCACCGGAATTTTATTTGGAAATCGTTGAAAAATTATCCCTATTTCGAGGAGTATCATTCGAATTTGCAATACGTGGATTCCTTGGCGAATACCTATCCTAAATTAAAAAGGATATTAACTGATCGTCCGGTAACAATTTCATGTCATCAGGTGGGGTTGAACAAATACGATTTCCTGTACGTTTGTGATTTGGGGAAATTGAATGTGATTCAGGTGTTTGAAACGTTACTGCTGAAATTGGTGCAGGATGACGAGATAAAAATAAAGACGATCAAGGACTCGAACGGGGAGATCCGGGAGATTCGCTGGGCTGACTGGCGATTCTTTTTCACGATTAAGGATAATCTGCTGATCGGTTCATCGTCTCATGCTCTGGTGGCTCGTTCTCTGGCTCGGTGTAAGACGAACAAGGAGGTGCAGGAAGTGGTGGTTTCGGGGGATATAATGCTTGATCTTGATCATCGGCAGTTGGGAAAATGGGTTACTTCGGTCATGGAGGCATCGGCGGTGGCAGATGAATTTTCATTGTTGAAAAATACCCGTTTGATGATGCAGTTGAATGATAAATCTCTTCGTTTTGTTGGGGAAACGAGGCCCGATCCTAATAAGTATTCTTTGTTGGATGTAGTTAGTTTCTTGGAAGGTGGTTCTTCTAACCTAGAGACGATCGCAGGTGAAAATACGGCAGCTTATGTTTCTTTTTGTTTTCCTTCTTTCAAGGATGCGGAAAATTTGCTGTTGGAGAATTACAAGGTGAATAGCCTGCAATCTTACACGGAAATGAAGAAATCACTGGATCGGTTGAATAAATTTCTGAATATGGACGTGCTGGAGGTGTTTACATCTTGGATTGGTGGGGAGGTGGCAATTATCAAACCCCGTTTGGAGAACGATCAGAAGGCGGATCATATCGTGCTGGCGATACGGGCAAAAGAGATTCATCTGGCCAAGGATCAAATGGCTTATCTGGCCGAACAGATTCAATGGAGGACTCCTATCCGGGAGAGGGCGATGGAGTTTAACGGACACACGATTCATTATTTCCGGTTAAAAGGTTTTTTCCAGCTTTTCTTCGGGGGGATGTTCGAACGGTTTGAACGACCTTATTATACATTTTTGGGTGATTATGTCGTTTTTAGTAATTCTCCTGCCACACTCGCCGAGATGATTAAAGAGTACGTGCTGGGAAACACATTGGAGAATGACGAGAAACATATGCGTTTAAAAGGGCAGTTGGGAAGTCGGAAGAACGTGTTCGGTTACGTGCAGACACCCAATACGTACGAGTATTTATATGATTCTTTCAAGGCGGGTTCCCAAGAAAGTTTGGAGAAGAACAGAGGGGCATTTCTGAGTTTTGAAACGATCGGTTTCTCGTTATCTAAGGAGGGAGGAATTTTTGAGACTCAAATTATAGCAAATTATAATGATAAGGCTCCCGAAGAGTACAAGATGCGAGAGTTGAATCGTCAGTTTGAGAATCAGATAAACAAGATCGAGGCAGGTTTTTATTATCCCGTGATTCCCGATAGTATTGCGGTGAGTAATCAAGAGTATTACGAGTACAAGTCGGAACAGGCCATTTTTAAAGGGGCACTGAAGGATGGAGAGCCGGATGGCGTGTGGTGCGTGTTTAATGTTGCGGGAAAGTTGCTCGGACAATTCCCGTATGGCGACGGAAAGATAGACGGGATTGCTCCGTTTTTTTACGAGAACGGGGATTTGTTGGCTCAAGTGACTTATAAAAACGGGCTGATTGCGGGATATAAGGAGTTTTTCCCGGACGGGACGCTTCGTACGGAGATCGCATATCGGAAAGGATTACGACACGGCACGGCAAAGTTTTATTATAATACCGGGCATTTGTTTTGTGAAGGACGTTACAAGAACGGGCGACAGACCGGAAAATGGCGGTATTATAAAGTAACGGGGGAAAAACTTTATTAATTTTAGATTTTAAATTTTAGATTGAAAAATTTAATGATTTCGTGGTTAAGAAATCGTAGGAGAGGTCACTGAACTATGGAATCATAAATTTAGTGAGTTCCTCAATTTAAAATCTAAAATTTAAAATCTAGAATTATAGGGTTTGTTTTAAGATCTTCACAAGCGAGTCTCTCGTTTGAATGAAACGAGGCATATTTTCCGGTGAGATCGGTTCTTTTGGGGGTGAACTCATTTTTAACGGGTTGATGGGAGTTCCATTTTTATATACCCGGAAATCCAAATGAGGGCCTGTTGCCAGTCCTGTACTACCGACATAGCCGATGACATCACCTTGTTTTACCCGTTTGCCCGGTTGGATCCCTTTAGCAAATTTGGAAAGGTGCATATATGTTGTGGTGTACACGCTGTTGTGTTTGATGGTTACGTAGTTTCCTCCACCGTTAGCTTGATAGGCTTTTTTCACGACAACGCCGTCCCCGATGGTGTGTACTTCCGTCCCTGTTGGGGCTGCATAGTCCACGCCATGATGCGCCCTGTATCTTTTCAGTACCGGGTGGAAACGGTTATTGGAGAAACCGGAAGAAATACGGGAATATTTTAAGGGGGCTTTTAAAAAGGTTTTTTGTAAGCTATTTCCTTCTTCATCAAAATAGGCCAGTTTTTCGTTTTGTTCAAAAGGAATGGCATAGAAGTCTTTGCCGGAATTGGTGAAAATGGCGGCTTTCACGTTAAAGTCTTGCAGGGGTTTGTCTTCCACGTATGATTGTTCGTAAAGGACACGCACTGAATCGCCTTTGGCAATGCCGTAAAAATCGATGCTCCATGCGTAGATATCGGATAGCGTGACAGCGAGCATGGGGTCTGCTTGGGCATCAACCATGGCATTCCATAGATTGGAGTTTATAATTATATTAGCTGTTTTCTCTTTGGTCACGATGTCTTTTTTGCCCACGTAAACATCCGCAGTTTCCTTGAAATCTATGACAACGTATTCTAAGGCATTTTTTTCGTAAATGAAAAATTCCGGGGTGCGAAGGCTGTCTTGTGCCAAGAAAAGAGTGTAGTTTTGACCTCTTCTGATACTTCGTACGTCAAAGATATCCTTGCAGCGTTGGGAGATTTCATGGATTTTGGCTGGTGATACCTTGTATTTGGAAAGGATTAAAGAGAGATTCTCATTTTTTCCCACGATACCTTCTTCTATAATAAAGTTTTCATCGGGGATACCGTATTTGTAATGAATTTGTTGTTGTTCGGTCGTGTCAACAACTTCCTCTACCGCACTAGCCTCTAATATTGCCTCTTTGTTTCCTCTGTTGCTGGGCCAAAAAATAATAATACCTAACACGAGCCCTATGGCTGCCCAAATCCAAATCCATTTCGTTTTTTTCATCTTTTCCGTTTGATTCCTAATGTTCACTCAAAATCCGGGATGCAAGTTAGGGGATTCCTCTTGAAACTGCAATAAGGAAGGAATGTTTTTTTATCCACATGATTTGCAATGTGTGAAAAGATTCTTAATGTTGTTATTAATAAAAAGTTAAAGTCATTTTTTTAATATTACTCCTATTAGTATTTTACTATTTTTGACAAAAAACAATATAAAAAAATGTTCCTGATTTTTTGGTGTGTATTTGTTTTTGAAGTGATGATGTAAAAGTTGAGAATGTTATTTTCTTCTGAAAATGCAAAATGGTGATTAATGTAATTTGATGTAAACCAACTTGTTAATGAATTTGAATATCTTAAAAATTTCATAAAGTTGATTTTTGAATAACACTAAATTGTTTTTGGAACGTCTTTTTATAAAGTTTATACCTGTTGTTGTAGATAATATTAATTTTAATAACAAGTTTATGGAAGAGCCAATTGTAAAAGTCGAACATTTGTCACATCGTTACAGCATCCAGTGGGCGGTAAGAGACATTAGTTTCGAAATCCCCCGGAGGGGGATATACGGGTTGCTAGGGTCTAATGGGGCCGGAAAGTCAACCACGATGAATATTATTAGTGGAGTTATCAAACAAACCGAAGGGCAGGTTTTTATCAAGGGTATTGATGCCCGTAAGAGACCGGTTGATGCGAAACGCCACATCGGTTTTTTACCGCAGAAGCCGCCTTTGTATGGTGATTTGACAGTGGAAGAATATTTGATTCACTGTGCAAGATTACGTTGGGTGGCCGATAAGGATATTATTCCGGCGGTGGATGAGGTGCTGGCAAAGTGTGGTATTACTCATTTCCGTAAACGTTTGATCAAGAATCTATCCGGTGGTTATCAACAGCGGGTTGGTATCGCACAGGCTATCGTTCATAAACCTGATCTGGTTATCTTTGATGAACCGACAAACGGGTTGGACCCGAACCAGATCATGGAGATCCGTCATTTGATCCGGGATATTGCCAAGGATCGTACGGTGATTCTTTCCACCCATATTTTGACTGAGGTTCAGGCCGTTTGTGATCATATCTTGATGATCGAGGAAGGTAAGCTCGTGTTTATGGGAACGGTGGATGAATTTGATAATTATATTATCCCGAATTCTCTCTATGTTTCAATGATAGATCCCCCCGTTGCCGACGAGTTGGCAAAGATCGAGGGAGTTCTTGGTGTGGAAGAGTTAGGAAACCGGAATTTCCGTATTCGTTTCACAGAAGCACAGGAGGTTATTGACCAGATCGTGAAATTAAGCGCTGCTAACGATTGGCGTTTGTCAGAGGTTCGGGTGGAGAAGAGTTCCCTCGATAATATATTCGCAGAATTATCTAAGAAAGCACATTAAAAAAATCGGGTTATGTTTAAAATGATATATAATATAGCGAGGACGGAATTGCAGATGTTGTTCTATTCTCCTGTGGCATGGCTAATTTTAGTCGTATTTGGGGTACAATCGGGAATGCTTTTTGCCGACCAGTTGGCCGGGCTTGTGAGTGCCCAAGAAATGGGATATGATATTCAAGGTTCCACGATCAGTATTTTTGCCAACAGATGGGGAGGTGTTTTCACCACGATGCAGAATTACCTGTATTTTTATATTCCTCTGTTGACCATGAGTTTGGTAAGTAAGGAGTTGAGTAGCGGGTCTATTCGTTTGTTGTATTCTTCTCCGATTACGAATACCCAGATTATCGTGGGAAAATTCTTCTCCATGATGATTTACGGTCTTATCATGATTGGTATTTTATTCTTGATTACCCTTTGTAGCTGGGCTATCGTTAAGGATTTTGAATTATCCATGGTTTTAACCGGGTTGTTGGGATTATACCTGTTGATCTGTGCTTACGCGGCTATCGGTATTTTCATGTCCAGTTTGACTTCTTACCAGATCGTGGCAGCTATCGGTACGTTTGCCGTGTTGATGGTATTGAGCATGATTGGAGGATGGTGGCAGGATTACGATTTTATTCGTGACGTGACTTATTGGTTGTCTATGCCGGGTCGAAGCGGTAAGTTTATAGCCGGTTTGATTTGTAGTGAAGATGTCCTTTATTTTGTTATCGTGGTATGTCTTTTCTTGGCGTTGACAATTATTCGCTTGAACTCGGTTCGTCAGAAAATTCGGTTCGTGATCACTTTGGGAAGAAATATCGGTGTTATTTTCTTGGCTTGTTTCTTGGGATATTTGTCTGCACTTCCGCAGATGAAACTTTACCATGATGCGACATCAACGAAAATGAACACGTTGACCCCGAATAGTCAGGATATCGTGGCGAAGTTGGATGGTGGTATGACAATAACTACTTACATTAATGCTCTTGATCCGGGTGCATCTTGGTATGCTGCTCCTTATTTTCTGAAACCGGATATGGAGCGTTTCGAGCAATATTTACGTTTCAAACCGGACATGAAGTTGAAATACGTGTATTATTATGATACCACGGCGAATCCCATGCTGGACAGAAGATTCCCGAACGCAACACTTCGCGAGAAGATGGTGGAGGTTTGTAAGATCTACGGTTTGGATTCCAACAAGTTTATGGCACCGGAGGAGATTCGAAAAATTATAGATTTGTCGGGAGAAAATAACACGTTCGTGCGTCAGATCGTTCGAGACAATGGTGAAAAAGCATGGTTGAGAATATACAATGATATGCAACGTTTCCCGAGTGAAAAAGAGATTTCAGCCGCTTTCAAACGGATGGTGATGGATCTCCCGAAGGTTGGATTCGTGGAAGGCCATGGAGAACGTAGTTATTCAGGTGGTAAAGACCGTGATTATAGTGCGTTTGCTAATGATAAGGGTTTCCGTTATGCTTTGGAGAATCAAGGGTTTGATGTTGCAAAAGTTACGATGGATCAGCAAGTGCCTGAGGATATTAATATTATCGTGATTTCTGATATGCGCGAGTGGTGTACCCCGGAGCAGGAGGCTAATTTACAACAGTATATTGACCGGGGGGGTAATTTATTCATCTTGGGAGAGCCGAAACGTAGAGACGTGATGAATAATTTGTTTGCCAAGTTCGGTTACGAGATGACAACAGGAGTGCTGGTTAAGAGAGACACGAACCTGCAAGCTGACGTGATTCTTTCCTACCCGACGAAAGAGGCTGATAGTATTGCTTATGATTTTGGGGCAATGCGTAGTCGTCGTATGGTTATCACGACACCTAGTACCGCCGGATTGGAGCAAATTGCCGATAAGGGTTACACGGTGACGAATATGTTCAAAACTGACACGATCGGTGTTTGGAATGAATTGGAAACGACAGATTTTATTGATGATACCGTCCGTCTGAACCCGGCTATCGGGGAGGTTGAGAAGATCTACAATACCGTGGTTGCGTTGTCCAGAAAAGTGGGTAATAAGGAACAGAAAATTATTTTGACCGGTGATGCGGATTGCATTAGTAACGGGGAATTCGGACGAAGAGTTCCGGGCGTTCGGACGGCAAACTTCTCGTTAATTACCGGAAGTTTCTTCTGGATGTCGGATAACGAAGTGCCTATTGACGTAAGACGTCCTGCCCTGCCGGATGATAAGGTGTATGTGGAAAAAACCGGAAGTAAGGTGATTAAATGGTCGTTTATGATCATATTGCCTCTATTGCTAGCGGGAATAGGTATCTTCTTGTGGATTCGTAGAAAAGGAAGATAAAAGATGCTGAGTTTATGATCGGGTAATTAGAAATCACCCGATCATAAATTGTAATGGTATTAAAAAAGATTCTATAATTTAGGGAGTTAAGAGAATTAAAATATGTATATTTGTAAGGATGTACATTTTTAATTTTCAATTTCAATTTTTAATTCATACAGGATGAGCTTTAAAATAGACAAACAGACGTTGGATGATCTGGCTATTTTCGGGAATAACCGAACGAAGTCTGTTTATGATATTTTCAACCGAACCCGTACGCGGGGTGGTGCGAAAATTCTTGAAGAGATGTTTTTATATCCCCTTTCGGATGCAGACCAGATTAACGAGAGGAGTGATGTGATTCGTTATTATCGTGATATTGAGGCAGAATTCCCGTTTCGTGGTGAGATTTTTGACACGATGGAATTCTATTTGGGTAACACGGACAGGCGTACACAGCTGATGACGCAGGATAACACGTTAGGACGGAAATTCAAGAATCTCGTTGGGACTGATACAGAGTATACCCAAATCCACAACGGGATTGTTTGTTGTATAGAGTTGTTGAACACGCTGGATGCCTTCTTGAAGAATTCCAAGGCGGATGCTGGTAACAAGACCATAGCGGAGTTGACGGCTAGTTTACGGGGGTTACTGGGTAACGAGAAGTGGTCCTGGTATGTTTCCGAGAAGGGAAAGAAGAAACTGGGTTACGAGCAGGCGGTGGTTTACGACCGGGTGTTGCGTTTCGAGGAACGGGATAAGCTGATGAAGATTTTGTATTACGTTTATTTGCTGGATGTTTACATGGCGGTGGCCAACGTGGCGAAAGAACGTGGTTTTGTTTTCGCGAAAGCTCACCCGAATGACAAGAACACGTTGGTTATGAAAGGTGTATTCCATCCTTTCCTTACGAATCCTGTCGGTAACACGATCACGGTGGACGAGAATAGTAACGTGATTTTCTTGACGGGAGCGAACATGGCCGGGAAATCGACTTTCATGAAGAGTTTTGGTATCACGGTTTTCCTTGCTCACGTGGGATTTCCCGTCCCCGCGAAGGAAATGGAATTTTCCGTTCAAAACGGAATGTTCACGACGATTAACCTGCCGGATAACTTGAGTATGGGATATAGCCATTTTTATGCCGAGGTTTTGCGGGTGAAGAAGGTGGCACAACAGGTTAGACAAACCCAGCATTTGATTGTGGTGTTTGACGAGTTGTTCCGCGGTACGAACGTGAAAGATGCTTACGACGCGACGGTTGCGGTGACGGAGGCTTTTGCCGGAATCCGGAATTGCACGTTTATCATTTCGACTCATATTATAGAGGCGGGAGAGGTACTGAAGGAAAGGTGTGATAATATTAATTTCGTTTATTTGCCGACCAAGATGGAGGGAAGTAAGCCTGTTTATACTTACACGCTGGCTCCCGGTATCACGGATGATCGTCATGGTATGATGATCGTGAATAACGAACATATTATTGAAATCATTAAAAATGGAGAAGCATGAGTTTTGAGACAGATAAACAGACCCTAGATGATCTGAATCTTCTGGGGAAATACAAGAATAATTCCGTTTACAGTTTGTATGTCGGGACGATCACCCGGGGAGGTGAACGAAAGATGGAGGATATGTTCCTGCATCCGTTGACAGATGCGAAGTCAATCAACGAGCGTTCTGCCGTGTTCCGTTATTTTAGAGATCATGATTTTGGTTTTCCTTTCGGGAAGGACGAGTTTGATGTCGTGGAACAATATATTGCCGGGGCTAGTGGAAAGCGTGCTTTTATGAATATGCTGCAAATTATGCGGGCAAAAGCTATGTTTTACATCAGCCATGATCCGGAATTCGGGATTATCCGGGATCGTATCGTGACGTCGATTGAATTTTTCCGAAAGGCCCGGACTTATTTTGACGAGTTGGGACGTGACGTGGCCGGTAATCCTTTCCAAAAGATCGCGGAACGCGGGAAAGCTTTGTTGATCGATAGCCGGGTGGCGAAGTTATTGGAGAATTCTCGTCGGGAGAATCCCGGTTTGATGGATATGATTTGTTTTGACAGGAATTTGCGGTGTATTTCTCACAAGAACTTCAAGGAGGTAATAGAGTTGTTACAGGAGATTGACGTGAACGTGGTGGTTGGTAGCGTGGCCCGAGAGAAGAAATTCTGCTTTGCGGAGGCGGCTGATGACGGGGAGATCTTGGTTGCGATGAAGGGTTTGCACCATCCTCGTATTGATGGGGCGATCTCGAATGATTTGGAGGTGACTGCCACGAAGAACGTGTTCTTCTTGACAGGAGCTAACATGGCCGGAAAGTCCACGTTGATGAAGTCGTTCGGTATCGCGGTGTACCTAGCTCACATGGGATTCCCCGTGGCGGCAACTTCCATGCAGTTTCGGATTCAGGATGGTATGTACACGTCTATTAACGTGCCGGATAATATTAACTTGGGTTACAGTCACTTCTATGCGGAGGTTCTTCGCGTGAAGAAGGTTGCTATTGAGGTGAGTCGTGACAAACGCTTGATCGTGATTTTCGACGAGTTGTTCAAGGGTACGAACGTGAAAGATGCTTTTGATGCCACTTTAGCTGTTACGGAGGCGATTGCGGAGAGAAAGAACTGTGCGTTCATGGTTTCTACTCATATCATTGAGGTAGGACAGGAACTCGGGAAACGTTGTAATAACGTGACGTTCGAGTATCTTCCGACCGTGATGAAAGGTAAGTTACCAACGTACACGTATAAGCTGGAGCAAGGTATCACGAGTGATAAGCATGGTATGATTATTATTAATAACGAGAAGATTATCGAGATTATTAAAGGAGAGGTTGCCTCTTAGTCTGGTAAAGATTTCAGAATAATATATTGATCCCGGGAATCGTAATGGTTTCCGGGATATTTTTTTGTTCGCAATTATAAATTGATTTCTATTCGCTTTTTTACTTTTAATGTGATTATATTTGTGTTCGTCAAAACGTAATGCAAGATCGATGTTGAATGAAATTGAGGTTGGTTTGATTTGTTTATCAGAGAGAAAGAAGTTTAAAGAGGTGTACGAAGAGTATTTTACCGCTTTGAAGTATTTCGCTATGCGTTACGTGAAGGATGAAGAGGTGGCTTGTGATCTATTGCAGGATATTTTTGTCAAATTGTGGGAGAAGGGAGATCGGTTCGAGAACGAGATGCAATTGAAGACTTATCTGTACCGGGTTGTCCGGAATCATTGCCTGACTTATGTTCGGGATACCCAAAGGAAAGAGAAACGTATGGAGGGTTTCGAGGTGGAAGAGACAGAGGAATCGTTTGTACACCAGATGATCGAGGCCGAGATATACGCTTTGATAAATGATATTTTCGAGGAACTCCCGGATGCTTGCAGGAATGTTTACATGAAGAGCTTGGAAGGTAAGAGCCATAAGGAGATTGCGGAAGAATTGCACATCGCTATCACTACGATTAAAAAACACAAGACGAATGCGAATAACTATCTGCGAGAGCGATTGAAGGGGCTGTTGTGCTTTATGATGTACTTGGGGATTTAATCATCATAAATCTTTTTTGAAAAAAAGTTCTTTTCAGAGTACTACCATTTTTACTTTTTGGAGTTCTTAGTAAAAGTGATAGTAAGAAATGATCATTTATTGATTGTCAAGGAAGAGAGAATGATGATAAACAAGGAGATTGAAAATTTAATAATTAAGGCTCTTTTCAAAGAGATTACGGATGACGAACAGCGACGGTTGGACGAGTGGCTGAATATATCTGAAGGGAATCGTATTTTCTTTGATCGCTTGCATTCCGAGAGGTATCTGAAAGGTGCGATCGGTGATCGTAACCGGGAACTGAGAAAGGAAGGTTGGAAGAGGTTGGAGGAAAGGACTATTGGTAAGAGGAGTCACAAGATCCGTATATTCGTGCTACGGGTTGCCGCTATGTTGGCTTTGCCTTTGTTGGTGGGAGGTATTATGTGGTACATATCAGAGCGTGGGGGAGCAGATTTGCCTTTGGCTAATCAGGAAATCAAGATAGGAGGTTCGAAGGCGGTGGTAACTCTATCGAGCGGGGAACAGTTGTCTCTTTTCGGGGATACAATCGTATGTGTGAATGATGGGTTGGCGACGTTGGTTAATATGAAGGACACGTTGAATTTTATGAAAAGTAATCATCCAGTCGTTGCTGATAATAGTTATAACGTGATTCAGATACCTCGGGGTGGGGAGTATATTGTGCGTTTGGAGGATGGAACAACTGTTTATTTGAATTCGGAGTCCGAGTTGAGAATTCCGGTACATTTTGGGAAAGGCGAGAGGTTGGTTTGGTTGACGGGGGAGGCGTATTTCAGCGTGAAACACGAGGCGGAGCGGAAGTTTGTTGTAAGAACAAACAAGGCGGATATAGCAGTGTTGGGTACGGAGTTCGGGGTGAGAGTTTATTCGGAGGAAGATGAGTTGCTGACCACGCTGGTGAAAGGTTCCGTCGAGGTAAAGAGTGATCATGATGTACACCGAATTATTCCCGGCGAGCAAGCTACAGTGGATAATACGGGGAAAATTGAGGTTCGGGAGGTGAACGTGGATGAGTTCGTGGCTTGGAAATCGGGACGGGTGGTATTCGTGAATGCTCGCTTAGAGGATATTATGGATGAATTACAGCGTTGGTATGATTTTAATGTTTTCTATTCGTCTCCGGAATTGAAAGAGCTACGTTTCACGATGGATATTATGAAATATAAGGAGGTTTCAGAGATATTCGAGTTGATGGAGAAGATTAAAAAAGTATCATTTAGCGTGAATGGAAATAATGTAATACTAAAATAAAAAGAGAGTGATACCGCAAATATCACCCCCTTGTAAGTCTTTAACAGACTAATGTAAAATCTAAGTACAAAGTTATGGAATTTAATTAAAAGAAAAAAGGAAAAGCTAAGTATTTCTGCCGCAAACAGAAAGACACGAAAAAGAGAAAAACAGACTAATGTAAAATCAAACAAATTACCTTTATGAAAAAAGAACGCAAGTGTTTCCGGGTTATTCCCCGGTGGCTATGCCATTTACTACTATCGGTGAAGATTGTACTGGTTTCAGTATCGTTTTCATTCGCGCAGCAGAACACGGATCGGGTGAATCTTGACATGAAGAATGCTTCGTTGTCAGAAGTATTTGACGAGATCAAGCGCCAGACAAAATTGAGTTTCATGTTCAGTAATGATGACGTGAAACACGTGCAACGGAAAGATTACGTGATTAAGAATGCAACGCTTGATGCAGCGTTGAAACAGTGTCTGGAAGGCACCGGGTTAGAATATGAATTAACCAGTAATCAAGTTGTTATTATTCGCAAAGCAGCCGTGAAGGCCGAGAAGATTGAACGGGTGACCTTATCCGGAGTGGTGAAAGATCAGAAGGGCGAGACGTTGCCGGGAGTGACCGTTATGATCAAGGGAACCACGTTGGGAGGAACGACGGATATCGACGGGAAATATGCCTTGACGGTACCCCTTTCGAAAGATATGGTTCTTGTTTTTTCTTTTGTCGGCATGGAGGCACAGGAGGTTGCTTATAGGGGACAGAGTAAGATAGACGTGACGTTGGCCCCTTCCGTGACGGAAATGCAGGAGGTTGTGGTTACCGGTATTTTTACTCGGAAGGCTGATAGTTATACGGGTGCTGTAACAACAATTAAAAAAGAGGAATTACAGCGAGTTGGTAATCAGAACATCCTACAGTCACTGAAAAATATAGATCCGGCATTTCAAGTATTAGAAAATAATGATTTCGGTTCTGACCCTAATAGAGCCCCGGAAATTCAAATGCGTGGAGCCTCCAGTTTCACGGATATGAAGGATAAATACCAGACTAATCCGAATCAACCTTTATTTATTGTTGACGGTTTCGAGCAGTCAATAGAGAAGGTGATGGATATGGATATGAACCGGGTAGCTTCTATAACGCTGTTGAAAGATGCAACGGCAAAAGCATTATACGGTTCTAAAGGAGCGAATGGCGTTGTGGTTATAGAGACTGTGGTGCCGGAGAAAGGAAAAATGCGAGTGTCTTATTCTGGGAACTTAAATATTCAAATTCCAGATTTGGGCAGTTATAATTTGGCGAATGCGGCCGAGAAATTAGAAATTGAGAAAAGAGCAGGTGTTTATACGGATAAATACGGGAATCCAATTACTCAGCAAGGATATGATGAGAAATACGAGGCTTATTATAAAGAAGTTCTACGGGGAGTGAACACGTATTGGTTGAATAAACCGTTACGGGTAGGGGTAGGTCACAAGCATACGTTGTTACTTGAAGGTGGGGATGATGCTGTTCGTTACGGGATTGATTTTCAATATAACAATGTTGCCGGAGTAATGAAAGGATCTAGTCGTGAAGTGATTTCTGTTGGTTTTAATATGCAGTATCGTTACAAGAGTTTGATCTTTTCTGAGCAATTATCTGTCACTTTTAACAAAGCGAAAGAATCTCCTTATGGGACGTTTTCCGAGTATGCCAAGTTGAATCCTTATTGGAGAGCTTATAATGATGATGGTTCCGTGAAAGAGATTTTAGGTGATTATGAGAAGGCTAATTTTCAAGGGACAAAACCAATTTACAATCCGTTGACGAATGCGGATATAAATACGAAAAATGAAAGTACGTATACGGATGTAACCAATAATTTTTATATCGAGTGGTTGGCATTTCAAGGTATGAGGCTAAAAGGTCGTTTAGGGATAATCAGTAAAAAGGATGATTCTGAGATTTTTTATCCGCGTGACCACACGATGTTTAAAGATGTGGATCCGGATTCAGAAGAATATTTTGAAAGAGGTTCTTACACGATGGGAAATGGGAAAAATTTCGAGTATAACGCAGACTTGTCGGCAAACTATTCGCGGGATTTCGGTAAGAATGTGATCTTTGCCAACACACAATGGAGTTTTAGCGAGCGAAAATATAATTATGTTGAATTTAAAGCTCGTGGATTTGCTAATGATAAGATGGACTATATTACTCATGCTAAAGAATATGCAGAAGGTGGTCCGACGGGTTCTGAGTCCTTGTCTCGTGAGGCAAGTTTTTTGATCTCCACGAACTACTCCTATGACAATCGTTATTTGTTTGATGCGACTTATCGAGCTAATGCTTCTTCTTTGTTTGGTAATGACAAGAGATGGGGACATTTTTGGTCAGCCGGTATCGGGTGGAATGTGCATAAAGAGCATTTCATGGAAAATGTGAGTGCGCTTAATCAATTGCGTTTCCGGGCTTCAACGGGGTATTCCGGTTCTCAGAATTTTAATTCTTATCAAGCGATAGCAACTTATAAATATTATAACGAGATCTATGATAATATTATCGGTTCTTACTTGATGGGATTAGCTAATCCTGATTTGCAATGGCAAAAGACTCAAGATAATAACATCGGGATGGATTTGACTTTATTTGATGCTTTGGATATCACTTTCGATTACTATGTCAAAAATACGAAGAATTTGTTGACTCCCGTATCTTTACCTCCTTCAGCCGGCTTTACTAGCTACACGGAAAATTTAGGGGAAACAAAAAATAAAGGACTTGAATTTAAGGTAAATTACCGTGTATTAAAAGATACGGATCAGGATATGTATCTGTCAGTTTTCGTCTCTGGAATGCATAATAAAAATAGAATCACGAAAATTTCAGATGCTTTGTCATTGATGAATAAAAGCAGGGATGAGGATAAGGCAAATGGTGGAGGTGGAAATCCGAACTTGGAAGATAATTCGGATATAACGAAACCTTCAGTGCGTTATGAAGAAGGGCAGTCTATGGATGCCATCTGGGCAGTACGTTCATTGGGGATCGATCCGGCTACAGGATATGAGGTCTTCCTTGATCGGGAGGGCAAAATGACGTATGGTTGGAAATCTGATAACCAAGTTGTTGTCGGGGATAAGCAACCGAAATTAAGTGGAACGTTTGGTTTTAATTTTGAATATAAAGGTTTTAGTGTGAACACTTCATTCTATTATAAATTGGGTGGTCAGTATTATAACCAGACATTGGTGGATAAGGTGGAAAACGTGGATATTCAGTATAATGTTGACAAACGTATGCTGACAGATCGTTGGACGACTCCCGGGGTCCCGGCTAAATTTAGGAAATTTGATCCTTATGCAGCTTTGACTCGTCCGACCTCTCGTTTTGTGCAGGATGTGCGTGAATTGCAAATGACCTCTTTGAACGTGGGATATGACTTCCGCTATTGGGGATTCTTGAAAAAGACTGGAATTGAAAGATTGAAATTGCAATTTTATATGAATGATGTTTTCAGGACCTCTACGATAAAGGCTGAAAGAGGTATTGAATATCCGTTTGCACGTTCATGTTCATTCTCTTTGCAAGCAACATTCTAATTTGATAATGGTGATAAAATAAGAAGTTATGATGAAGAAAAATATATATCGTTTACGAGTCGTGTGTGCGGTGATGCTTGCGTTATTTTGCACGACTTCATGTAATGACTGGTTGGAGGTGAAGCCCAAGACGGAAGAGGAGGCTGATAAACTATTCTCAACACTGGATGGTTTTAAATCTGCTTTAGCCGGAGTCTACATTGGTATGTCCCAGACAGAATTGTACGGGCGTGAAATGACATTTGGAATGGTTGGTGTTTTAGGACAAGAATGGGGCAGTGGGTCAGACTTGGGTAACCAATATAGTGCTTATAGTTATTTGTTAAATTATAATTACGAGCAGGTTGTGTCTAAAGCTCTGATTGATGCTGTTTGGAATAAAATGTACGAGGGTATTGCTAATGTTAATACTTTGATTCAATATTCCGATTTGAAACGGGAAGTATTGGGTGATTATTATGGAGTAGTGCGTGGAGAGGCTTTGGCTTTGAGAGCATATATGCATTTTGATTTATTGCGTTTATTTGCTCCGTATGATTTTAGCGCAGAAGCTAAGGTGGCCATCCCTTACGTGTTGGAGGCGAAACCGGCGATCGCACCTCAATTGACTCCAACCAAGTTTGTGGAATATGCCTTGAAAGACGTGGAAGCTGCTTTGGAATTGTTGAAATCGGATCCTATTCTTACCGGAGAGGATGTGTCTGGTGTGGATAATGGGTATTTAGCTAATCGGAATTTCCATTTGAATTATTATGCCGTGTTGGGATTAAAAGCTCGTATTTGTTTGTACGCTAAGGATGTAACGGCGGCTTATGGTGCAGCTAATGAGGTTATTTTAGCTCAACAGCAGAAAGGATTATTTCCTTGGGTAAAAACGGCAGATATTACGACGACAGAAGCAAACTTACGGGATAGAACGTTCTCTTCCGAGCATCTTTTTGCTTTTAATACGACGAAGTTAGAAGAGTATATAAAAGGATATTTTAGGGAAGCATCGCTTCCTCTTATGGAGCGCTTGATGCCGGGAGAACTTTACGAGGCGGATGATTATCGTACGGCTCTTTACGAGACTTATAGCGGGTTCGCTAACGTGTTGACGAAATTCTGGCAAATGGATAAGGCCTACGTTCAAGGACAAGGTTACGTGACCCCGAAACGGAATCGAATGCCAGCTATCCGGATTGCCGAGATGTATTACATTGCCGCAGAGGCATTGAAGGAGTCTAATATCGGAGAGGCATTGGAAATGTTGAATACTCTTCGTGTTCATCGCGGATTGATGAAATTGGAAAATCTGGATAAAGATCAATTACAGGAAGAATTGGGGCGAGAGTATTATCGTGAATTTATAGGTGAAGGTCAAGTATTTTTCTACCATAAGCGTATGAACACAAGTATAATTGCCACCGCAAATGCTGTTTATGTACTTCCGATGCCAGATGATGAGATTGATTTAGGTCAGCGTGAACAATAAAGATCAGAACTATGAAAAGGATATTAATTACGAGTATATTGGGTTTTCTTTTTTCGGGATTATTCATGTCCTGTCAAGAAGATGAAATTAAATTTTACACGGGGCCTGTTGCTATTAATATGACTGTGGATGGGGATGGGACTTTTGTAAGTAACGAGACGAACGAAGAGAAAACATTCAAAATAGAGTTCGCCGTGCAAGGAGAGGTCTCCGATCGGGATCGTGTGTTAAAGCTTGCTTTCGGAAAAGGACATACGGCGGTGGCCGGGACTAATTTCGATATGCCGATGGAGGTGATTATTGAAGCGGGGAGATTGGATACGATCATTGAATGTAAAGCCTATCGTGAGGGGTTGACGATGGAACCGCTGATGTTTGATTTGGTGGTGGATCCGAGTGGGGATTTTGTTGGAGGGGTGAATGATGAGTTGTTGGTAAAGTTAATGCTCGGTTATCCCACGAAATGGATTGATCCTTCCGGTTGGGCCGCTGAATATTGGCTAGGGAAATGTACTCAAGCAAAATATGCATTCGTTTTTGAACAACTGGGTACATTGGATCTAGGGCCTTACCAAGGTAGTTTTGGTTCTGGTTATATGGATTTAATGAATAAGTTTAACAAGATTCTGGAAACAGATCCTCGGCTTGATGATGATGGGAAAGTGATGAAATTTGGTCCGGGTTATTGATTAATCATGAAAAACGAATAGTATGAATACATATAGATACATTTTGTTTTCTTTATTGTTGTCGTTAGGATTGTTTTCATCCTGTTTTGACGATAAGGGAAATTACGATTATAAAGAAATCGGGGAGGCTGTGATTAAGGCTATTCCCGGCGTAACTGATAATGGAGATAAACTGGTTTGTCTAGAGAATGATGTTATTCGCCTAACTCCTGAGGTAGAATTCAAGGCGGGAACTTCGGCTTCTGATTATGAATTTATTTGGTTCCGCTATCCCAAAAATCCTGCCGGACAATCGGGACATTACGAACAGGCCGATACATTGGCAATGACTCAGAATCTGGAATATAAGGTTATAAATACGCCCCGGGAATACTGGTTGGTTTATAAAGTGAGGAACAAAGTAACCGGAGCGTTGACAGAACAAAAGTTCGAGTTTATAATTTCAGCCATTAGTGGTTGGATGGTTCTGGATGAAAATGCTAGTGGAAAGGCCGATATTCAGGTGATTCGGGATAAAGATATTGTTGATGGAGGTGATGGTCGGATCGTAAAAGATTACTTTTCATTTAATAATGAAGGAAAAAAGATGGAGAATGCACGTTTTATGGCAATCTGTCCTTTTAGTTCCCGTGCTAATTTGTATGTTTATTCTGATGCCGGAGCTTATATCTTGGATATGTCGACGTATAAAGAAAAAGCGGATAGTTATACTGATTTGTTTAGCTCTACCGTTACTTTAGACCAGATTAATCCCCAAGCGGAGCATTATGATATATATGGTGGAAATGTTGAGGTCCTTGTGAATAATTATAAGATATATACCGTGGCTTACCGTATGATGGGGCAAACTCAATTCGTGGCAGCTTCCGGTGTGTATGATTATACTGCAGCCCCGGCAATAGCCCCGATACGCATAAATGGAAGTGCAAATAGTGCTGCCTTGTTTGACACGAAAAATAATCGTTTTATCACGGTTGGAACTTGGGGCTCGATAACGGCTCCCGTGTCTACTGGAGGGGCTTTTAATACGGGAGCGATCGACCCGGCATTGAAGTTTGTATGTATGGGAGAAGGGAAAGACGGGGAAACTTGTATGGTAATGAGAAAAGAGGATTCGGGAGAACCTTATTTGTTCCGTGCTAGTTTCGTGGAGACGGATCCTGTGGCTTTGACCAGTGATAATTTGAATGGATTGAAGGATATGGGGGTATCGAAATATTATGCTTTTGGAACACGGGGAAATTTCATGTTCTATGCGACAGATTCAAAAGTGTATACTTGGCGCTATGGAAGTGAAAGTGCCTCGGAATTTATGACTGTAGGTGAAGGAGAGAAGATTGTTCAGATTAAAATGTATACGAACGTTTCGGATGCGACCTTTAACGGGAAAATTTTATTTGTAGCAACTCAAAAGGGGAATGAAGGTAAGGTTTATAAAGTTGTATTCAATGAAATGTCCGGTGTTGCGGAGAGTTCACCTGTGGAATATACAGGTTTCAATATCATAAAAGATATGTATTATAGATAAAAGGATATGGGGTTATGCGGACTTATCTTCGCATAACCCTTAGATATGAGGGACATGAAAAAATTGAATTTAATAAGTGGTGTTATCGTTTGTCTGTTAATGGGTTTTGTATCGCCTGTAAACGCTCAAAAATATAAGTCTGTTTTTCGGGATCTGACTTGGGAACAAGCTGCTGATTTGGCGCAAAAAGAAGGTAAAATTATTTTGGTTGATGCAATGATGCAGGCTCGTACTCTGGAAGATCAAAAAAGTAGAGAGGCCGCTGAACGTAAATTATTTTCTTCTTCAGGGATTCGGGATTTTTGTGATCAAAATATTATCGCTATTCATATTGATATGGGGTCAGAAGCTGGTAAAGCATTTGCTCCTAAATTAGTGATGAATATGTACCCGACATATGGTTTTTTTATGCCTAATGGGGATATTCTTGGAGTTATTAGTCCTTTTATTTTGGCTAAGAAGCCGGAAGCTTTCTTGGAAACCGGTCAAAAAGCGGTAAAGGCGGCAGAAGTGAAGAGAAGTAATAAACGTTCTATTATTTTTGAAGAGATTGGGTATAAAGAAGCGTTGGTAAAAGCGAAGAAGGAGAATAAGTTGATTTTTATTGATGCTTATACAGCCTATTGTCAACCATGTGTAATGATGGTGAAAAATGTTTTTTCTTTGGATAAGGTGGCTGATTTTTATAACGAACATTTTATCAATTTGAAATTAGATTTTGGGAAAGAAAAGGAGTTAGCAGAAAAGTATGGGACTAGGGGATATCCTGCTTTTGTTTTCGTGAATGGTGATGGGAAATTGGTACATTTGGCAGGAGGTTATACAGAGGCAGAACCTTTTATTGCTTATGGGCAGGAGGCTTTAAAAAAGGCAAAAGGGATTGAATTTTTCGAGGGAAACTGGAATCAGGCATTGGAAAAAGCCCGTCAGGAAAATAAATTGATTTTCATGGATTGCTATACGTCTTGGTGTGGCCCTTGTAAACAGATGGCTCAGACAACATTTGTCGATCCTGAAGTGGCAGTTTTTTTTAACGAGAAATTTATTAACGTGAAAGTCGACATGGAGAAAGGGGAAGGAAAAGAGCTGAAAGACCGATATCACGTGAAGGCCTACCCGACATTAAATTTTATCAATACAGAAGGAGCAATGGTGCATTGTGTGGTTGGTGGAATGAACGTGAAAGAGTTGTTGGAACAAGGAAATGTTGCTTTGAATGGTAAGGGGGTAGCGTTTATGCAACATGAATATGCATGCGGGAATAGGGAGCCGGAGTTTATTGAAACTTATTTAAATGTGCTTGATATGGCAAATCTGGGCGAGGAAGCTCAACAGGTGAGCCTAAATTATTTTGCCACGTTGGATCGAGGAAAATTGAATGAAGAGGCTTATTGGAATATATTTGTCAAGTTCGTCAATGATGTAAGTAGTGATCTGTTTCAATATGTTTATGCTAATCAGTCAGAGTTTATCTCTCGTTACGGGGAACAACCGGTAAAACGTAAATTATCTGCGGTATGGTCCATCGGTGCCAATAAGTTTGTCCATGAGAAAAACGGAGAAATGGTTCTGGATAAGAAAGGTTTTGATCGTTATGTGAAATGGATGAAAAAATCGAAAGTAGAGGGATGGGAAAGTATTGCTACAAGCGCCCGTATGTTAAATGCAGAAAAATTAAAGGATTGGAAAACATATATTGATTTGGGGGAAGTACAGCTAAAGAAAGGTAAAGTTTCCGATTTGATTTTATATAACTGGGGATTGCGATTGACTCAAAATTGTAAAGATAAAACATTACGGTTACGGGCTGCTCGGTGGTTTGACGAGGCTGCGGCTACATCTGCTAAAAGAGAGACCGAAGGGAAAGGGAATATGATGTCTTTTCGTACCTATTTTGAAAAACTGGCAGAAGAGCTTAAACAATAGGGTATGTTGTTGTTCGAAATTTAATGAATTAATAATGAGATAATATGAGAAAGATTTTAAGATTATTGTTATTCGCTTGTATGATGGTTAGTACAAGTAGTGTTTTCGCTCAAAAGACGATTACGATCAAGGGAAAAGTGAAGTTCCCTTATAATCGGTTCAATATGGAAATTGTTGAACGGCAAGGATTCGACAAGACGATTATCGATTCATGCAAGGTGAAAGATGACGGGACATACGAATTCAAAATGAAGGTGGATAAACCGGGTGTTTACACGTTGGACTGTCAAAAGTGGCAATCTGTACAATTCTGGGCAGAGGACGAGGATTTGGAAATTAATTTCAGGGGAGAGGACACGGCTAAGATAAAAATAAAGAACCCGCCTTACGTGTATATTAAAGGTGGACCGAACAATGAGGTCATGAATTTAATGAACTGGGATGGATACCGAGGATACCAGTTAATGATTGGTATCTCTCAAGGAGTATATCGTATTCCGGGGATTGATGATCAGGCAAAGCAGGAAGTTTCCGGTAAGTTTTACGATATGTTGGGCAATGAATCGAGAGCGAGAATGAGATTTTTGGCAGAGCATTATGCTGACCGGAATAGCGTGTTAGCTGTGTTGCCGTCTTTGAGGGGTGAGGAAAACGAGGAGTTGGTGCAACAAGTATTGTCTCGTTTGGAAAGTAAGAATCCGAATTATGCCCCTTTGTTGAAATATAAGGCAGAAATGGCTGAGGCGAAAGCTCAAAAAGAGCGTTTGGCTGAGGGGAAAGTTGCCCCGGAATTTTCATTCCCTACTCCTGATGGAAAGAAAAAATTAGGACCGCAGGATTTTAAAGGAAAGATTCTCGTACTTGATTTCTGGGCTTCTTGGTGTGGACCTTGCCGGGCTGAAATTCCTCACTTGAAAGAGGCTTATAAAGAGTATAGCAACAAGGGTGTGGCATTCTTTAGTGTTTCGATTGATAAAGATGATGCTGCTTGGAGAAAAGCCATGAAGGAAGAGAATATGCCTTGGACTCAAGCGCAGGCTCCGAAGGCTGGAAAAGACGTGATGAAACAATACCAGTTCTCGGGAATCCCTTATATTTTGGTTTTGGACAAGGAGGGGAAAATCGTGGCAAAGAATTTGCGGGGAAAGGCATTGACGGATAAGCTAGAGGAATTACTTAGTGGTAAAAAGAAGAGCGTGGCGATGCCCGCTATGGGAATGTAGTAAAAAAGGGGCAGGGGGATGGCGTGTAAGGTTGGGAGTAAATGCTTCTTCTTATCACACAGTTCTTTGCATGCATCTCCCTACTTCTTTTAGAATATATAATGGTAAAGGAAATGAGAATATTACTTTGTTTTGTATTGATGTGTTGCATGTCCGGATTGGCTTCGGCACAAATGACGGCAGCGAAGAAAATACCGCCTGCTATCGAGAAAAAGATTGTGTTGAAAGCATCTGCTCAAAAAGTGTGGGATTACATCTCGGAGCCGGCAAATTACAAGAAGTTTTCAGGTGTGAAGGAATTTACTTGCGAGGAGAAAGCTTTGAATGCTAAAATCGAGTTGACCGGGAAAGATGGTAAAAAAAGGAGTCAATATATCAGCGTGATTGATTATGATGTCTTCAAGATTTGTTATTTTGTCGTCCGATCGGATTACACGGGCGATAAACAGTGGGTTTATGCTTTTGAAGTTCATCCCAAAGGAGACAAAAAATGTGAGGTCGTGTTGTCTGTTTACAATGGGTTTGACGAACTTTCGCCAGAATTCAAGAAAGGAATGACCGAGGAGTTCGACACGATTATTGCCAGCTTGCAGAAGAAATTTAAATAGTGATATTACGAGAGGATGTTCAATTAAAGTTTTATGTAATGAAGAAATTATTTGTATTAATCGTTTTGATGGCCGGGATTGTTTGGGGCGCAGAGGCTCAAAGCAAGGGGATTACTTTCGAACAGACGAAAGAATGGAAGAAAGTTTTGAAAAAGGCTAAGAAAGAGAAAAAGTTGATATTTATCGATTGTTACACTTCTTGGTGCGGGCCTTGTAAGATGTTGTCATCACAGGTATTTACCCGTGAGGACGTGGGGAATCAGTTTAATGCGGATTTCGTGAACGTGAAGTATGATATGGAAAAGGATGCGGATGGTGTGATGTTGAAAGATAAATTTGAAGTGAAGGCCTTCCCAACTTTGGTTTTCGTGGACCCGAACACGCAGCAGGTGGTTCATAAGATGGTTGGGGCCGGTTCCGCCGAATGGTTAATGGAAGGTGGGAAGATTGCGAAAGATCCACAAAATAATTTGAGAGGCTTGACGAAGCGATACGAGGCTGGGGAGCGGAATACGGATTTATTAAGTCGTTATTTGACGGCGTTATCCTCTGCTTACATGCAGGAAAAACAAGGGGCTGTTGCCGCTGAATATTTGAATGCCTTGTCGGATGATGAGATTGTGACCAAGGATAATTGGGAGTTGATCAAAAAGAACGTGAGCGATCCATTATCAAAGCCTATACGTCAAGTGATTGCGAATATTGGACGTTTCTATGAAGTGGCCGGTAAAGAGGTGGTTGACTATAAATTGGAAAATTCGATCAAGGGAGCCGTGGCTGAAATTACGTATTGGCGTCCGGGAAACGGGGAGTTTGACGAGGCTAGAAATGGCGAGTTGATTAAATTACTTCAGTCTTTGGATTATGCTTTTATCCCGGGAGCTTTGGCTAGTTTATACACCGCCGAGTATGTTCGGAAAGGTGATTATAAAGGAATGTTGAATAGTATGCGTGAGGCATTCAAGTACAACGTGTTCAGGAATGGTGAAGAGCAAATGTATTTCCAAAATAATATCGAGGCGTTAGCCGGTTGTGACGACAAGACTCTCGTGCAGGAGGGAATCGATTGGATCGATGCCAGATGTACCCAGACAAAAGATTATTTTGCCAAAGCTAATTTGATGAATTCTAAAGCTCGCTTGTTGACCAAAAATGGGGATACGCTTGGAGCGGATAAGGCGAAAATGGAAGAAGAGAAATATAATGCAGAGGGAGAGAAAAGAAGTGGGGGAAAAGCAGTTAGAGCTATTCGAATGAATTAATAATGTTTTCTTTGTGTGATGAAGGCCGCCCACGCACGGGCGGCCTTGTTTTATTTATTTCTAGTAATTTTCGTGATAAACAGAACGAAAAGAGCGATTCCCACGATTGCTCCTATCGGGTAACTGATAGAAGGGGAAAGATACAAGCCACCCACTTTGTAAGGGGCTATCAAGAAATAGGTCGTACATACGATACTTAAAAACGTGGCGGGGATAGACATCATCCAATGAGCTTTTCCTTTTTTAGCCAAATAGGTGGCTGCGGTCCATAGCGTGATGGTGGCTAACACTTGGTTCCCGATGCCCACGTATTTCCATATCGTGGAGAAATCCACGTTACAAAGTAAATAGGCGATGATGAATATCGGGATAGAAACGATAAGACGATTCTTGATCGGTTTTTGGTTGAATTTTAAAGCGTCAGCAATGATCAATCGCATACTACGGAATGCTGTGTCTCCGGATGTAATCGGGCAAACAACAACCCCGATAATAGCGATAATCGCGCCAAAACGTCCTAACCACGAATTGCAGATTGCATCCACGATAATCGCAGGCGTTTTTCCTGCCGTGGCAGCGGCATTCAGGCCTTCCGCACCTCCAAAGTATGCCATGGCAGCGGTAGCCCAGATCATGGCCACGATTCCTTCTGAAATCATGGCTCCGTAAAAGATGGGGCGCCCATATTTTTCATCTGTCATACAACGTGCCATCATGGGAGATTGCGTGGCATGGAACCCGGAAATGGCCCCACAGGAGATCACGATAAATAGCATCGGGAAAAGAATGTTATTTGCCGGATCTGCGTGCATATTTTTCATCGTGTCGAAGGTTAATTCTTCGAGATAGAGTTTTCCGGAGAATCCCCCGTAAAGTAAATAGCCGCCCACCGCGACAGCCATGAATATTAATGCCAGCCCCATGAAGGGGTATATTTTTCCAATAATTTTATCGATGGGGAGCAACGTGGCAAGAATATAGTAGGCAAAGATAACATATAGCCAAGGTGTCATACTCATGTTTGTCAAGTTGCCGAGTAAATCCGCCGGCCCGTTCACGAAAGAGACCCCCACGGCCAATAACAAGAATCCTGTGAAAAATGTCATGAATTTACGCACGTTATTTCCAAGGTATTTCCCGACAATGTCAGGTAGGCTTGTTCCGTCGTGGCGGATAGAAAGCATACCGGAAAAATAGTCGTGAGTCGCTCCCATGAAAATACAACCGATCACGATCCACACGTAAGCCATCGGACCGTAAGCCGCTCCTAGTATGGCCCCGAAAATAGGTCCTAGGCCTGCGATGTTCAAAAACTGGATAACGAAAATGCGCCAAGGTTTTAGCTCGTGATAATCCACGCCGTCTGCTAGGCGTTTGACCGGAGTCTCTATTGCGGATGAGGCTCCGAAAAATCGTTCAACAAATTTACCGTAGGTAAAATAAGCAACGATTAATAGACCGATAGAGATAATAAATGTTAGCATTTGCTTGGAATTTTTTCATGATCACAAAGTTATAAAAAATGTAGTATATTATAATTCTTGAAAATGAAAAAAGAAATGGCGATCAGTCAGGCTGTGTGTAGGTGTTGAGGTTGCTCTGGAGCTGATCGCCCGGCCAAGGGACACGATATTGGTATAATCCGTTTTACAGGAAAAATAGGAACAGATTCCCTGTCTGACATTCCGGATTATTTCTGGATGTGGAATTGGATGTGGCCGTAGATGATATAACAAATCATTGTTATGTAAATTAATGTGTTTTTCATTAGACGTTTGTTTGTAACAAAATTAGGCAGAGCTTTGTGAATTCGGATAGAAATCCGGGTGGAAATTTATGTAGATCTTTTCTAAATAGATCGGGAAGATGGATTTTTGTATCCATTTTTGAAAATGTTGATTTATATTGACATACATCAGTTCGATTTTTGAAACAAAAAGCGCTGAGAGCTTTGTTAAGTGAAAAATGGTCTTGTTTTTTACAAATTCATCTTGGAAATTTTTCTCCGTAGAATTGAGTTTTTTATCTCAGAAGAGAAGAAGTACATTTGCATTTATTTAGAAAAAAACATATCTTAGTCGGGGGAAATTAAAATATCCCAATATGTTTTCGTCCGAAATGTCTATCCAAAGGCGAAAGTATGCTGATCGGCAAAATCCTGAGGCGTTTTTCGATAATATGGTGGAAGTTTGATAGGTTTATGATTATAGTTGATGATTATAGAACGAGATAAAATGAAACAGGAAGTTTTACATGATAATTTATTGAAAGCCATCCGGGAGAAGATTCCTCATGAAGAAAATTTGGCAAATGTTTTAGGGAACTTGTTATGTATTGGCAAAGAGGCCATTTATCGGCGCCTACGGGGGGATGTCCCGTTTACCTTGTTGGAAACGGCGCAAATTTCTAAAGAAATGAATATCTCGATTGACGGGATTTTGGAGTCGGTTTCGCCTAAAAGTCGGCCCTTCCAGTTGAAATTGACGGAATTTATCAACCCGTTGGAAATTGATCTTGATATGATGGATAATTTTGTGGATGTTTTCCGTTCGATTGAGCCGAATGCTTATTCCGAGGCGGCTTCGTCTACCAATATCCTTCCACAGGCGCTTTATTTGAAATATAAATTCCTGACTCGTTTTTACCTGTTCAAGTGGAAAGCCCAGCATGACGGTTTGAATGCCGTGCAGCCATTGCACGAGATTATTTTCCCGGAGCGGATGGTACAAATTCAAAAGAATTTTGTTATAGAAACCCAGCGGGTAAAGGATTCTTGCTACATCTTTGATAACATGATCTTCGTGTACTTGATTAACGACATTAAATATTTTTCGAGTGTGAATTTGATTTCTGATGATGATGTACGCGAATTGAAAGAGGAATTATATCAGTTCTTGGATTACACGGAGCGACTAGCTGCCCGGGGAAAATTCGATAACGGGAACAGGATCAGTTTCTACATATCCAATATTAATTTTGACACGACCTACTCGTATGTCCAAACCCGGAAGTGTAAGTTGACATTAATAAAAGCTTTTACCTTGAATTCTGTGGCTTCTCTGGATGACAAAACGTTTGATAGCGTGAAAAACTGGATTTCATCGTTGAAGCGTTTTTCTACCTTGATCTCGGAAAGTGGTGATTTGCAACGTATTCATTTCTTTCGAAAACAACGGGAGTTGGTTTCGACATTATAATTTATTGAGAAATAACTCATACCTTTGGATGTAGGCCGGACGTAAATTTGCGATCTGATGCTTGTTATCATTTAAAGACGTTCGGGGGAACGAGAGTGTATGTGGCTGGGGATACTGAAGATATTCCGGAAATGCAAGACTTGAAGGATATTGATATCGCTTTTCTGCTTGTAAATCAACCTTACACGATGACGGTTCCCCAAGCGGATCGTGCGGCACTGGTGATAAAACCTAATGTCCTTTACCCCTATCATTACGGGGGAGACGAACGTGGAAGAATTGAAATCTTCCTTGAAAGATGTTGCGGGAATTGATGTACGAATCCGGCAGTTGCAATGATAAGGAAATAAGAGGGAGAAGACTTAGAATTCTCCCTCTTGTCAAATCTTTTATATCACTTCAAATAGGAATTTGAACGAGGGACTATTTACCATATCCTTGGCAGCATTTCCAGCGTAGGTTTCTCCGTTTGCGAGGTTTAATTTCTTGACAGGTGCCCCCGCGGAAAAGTCCAGATCTTTCATGTTAATCCAGAATACATTGGGCGTGATCGTGGATTCGAAGAAATATACTTTATTTTTTTGGTCTGCGACCGTTCTCCAGCGGGTGGAAGAGATATTAGGTTGAGCCGGGGTAGAAATCCCAAGCGGAACCGATACGTTTCGTATAACGCTAAAAACTCCGGCTACAGCCTCTCGTTGATTGTCGGTTTGTGGGATGACATTGATGTAAAATGATGCCCTGACAAAACGATCTACTGCCCGGTTGGTCCCCGGTAGCATCACTAGGCCCCCGATTTGTTGCCAGTAATTATTTAGCGTGATTTGTTGTTCGTAAGAGGGAGAGTTTGTCATGACCTGATATTCTTTCCCCTCGTGTATGATGAGTTTTCCCTTGATGTACTCAAATATGGCACTATTCCCCGATGCGTCGGAAATGGCTAGGTGTAAAGTTGATTTCGCCCCGTTCGGCATATCCGGAGCGTCTATCCGGAATGTCTCTTTGCTTAACTCTTTTACGGCCTCATCCACGGTTGCAAAATTGTCAAGCACGTACTGCGTCCAGATGCTGATCCCCATTGCCGGACGGGTGTCGTTTGGACGGTAATAATCGGATTCTGTCAGGTATAGGAGATTGGCGACCAAACCTTTTTCATTCATCCCGTCGGAAGTACCGATGTCGTATCCCGCCGTGATGACACTTCCATATTTTGATTTCCAATGAATCGTGTTCCCCTTGTCCGCCCCCGCTCTTTCAATTCCTCTGGGGAACACGTAAATATTGGATTTTAAATCTTCTTTCCAGTCCATGGTTCGGCCTGTCACGACCATCCCGTTTTTACCTAGGTATACCACACGGGTACAAGCCTGAGTGTATGTTGTCAGCATTCCTGCTATCAATAATGTTACAATAAATAATGTTTTCATTTCTATCCTTTTTGATTTATATATTAAACGGATAGAGCGTGTAATAAGTTCCTCAAAAGTTATACAAGATGATAAAATTCATATATTTGCTATAATTTAAAACCTAAAACCTAGATTATGGAAAACAAATTTTGTCAGAGTTGCGGGATGCCGATGACGGCAGAGGAACAATTTGGTCGTAATGCTGATGGTTCCAAGAATGGAGAATATTGTTCTTATTGCTATCGTGACGGGGCTTTTACTGAAGATTGTGCGATGGACGAGATGATTGACCATTGTCTGCAATTCCTTGATGAATTTAATAAAGATATGGAACATCCTTACCAAGGAAGTGCTCTACCCCTGAGCTACAACAGCAACTATTTGATATATAGTTGCTTTGTTTAATGCAATCATCTTTATTTTTATATGGGGGACAAAATTAGATAGTTGAAATTATTAATATGTCAGTATGTCAGATTCATAGTTCAACTTAAAATTATTAAAGTGATTGATTTTTTACTTAGTTGTAAGGAAAATTTCTAAGTAAATTCATGAGATAATAAGTAAAAATGATGTTCTACTGATTATCTCATCCTCTACACTTCAATGGTATTTATATCTTATATATTACAGATTGAAGTGTTGGTGGTTGGTATTTAGCTAGTGTTGCTCATAGGTCATTATTTTTAAAGTTATTGATTGGTTTTGATTGTTGTGAAGGGGAATAGGAATTTAATGGAAAAGAGGGATCAAATTTAAAAATGACTGCTCTAACAAATCACAAATGGGGATTAGTGAGTAAAAAAACAGCCATATTTCTACTCAAAAAAGAGTTTGATATGGCTGTTTTATTGTTCGCAAGTAGGTTTCAAATTGAAAGCTATCTTTTCCTAAATTTGAACTTTGCCTTTATTTATGATTTATTCCACATAAGTGATATGGTACAACTGATTTAGTTTTTTATTTCCACCTTTCATTAGGTATTCTTTTATGGTAGAAACATACCCTTTTTCATCAAACTCATATTCGTACTCATATCTTTCCCAATAGCTTCCTGTATGCGTACATGATTTTAATAGATTTTTACTTATTTTACCACAATAATCAGCTATAGATATACCATCTTCCCATAAATAAAGTATCTGTGCAAGATCTATATTACTTTTATTCTCATATTCAGTATAGTATTCATATTCAGCACTATCTTCCTGATCTGTATATTCTTTTGATATGATGTTTCCGTCTTTCCATGTATATATTGTTCCATCTTCTGTTTCGTAATCCATTTCTTTAATCATTTGACCAGAATTATCATATTCATAAGTATATTCTTTTCGCCATTTTTCCTGATCCCAATAATCCTCTGAAATTACGTATCCTTTATCATTTAATGTAGATATTTCACTAAGTTCCCCATCATAGTAGTATGTAACTTTTTTTTCTTGTCTTGATATTGTACAAATTTCTTTATAATATCCATTTTCGATTTTTGTAATATATCCATCTTTGTCATAGTCGAATTTTATAAAAAATTCATATCCATGCTCTGTGTGCATTTCTCTAATCAATCTTTTCCCATTTTTGCCAAAATTTTCATTGTCATTATCATCATCAGAACATGACACCCAACAAGCTGCTAAAGCAACCATAACTAATAAAGTAAAAATCTTTTTCATAGTGTTAAATTTGAATTTTGTAAATAATTGATATTAAGAACAATATAAATGTTCTATTATTTTAAAGTATGCCATTCCCCTTTATCGTAAGTAAGCGATTGTTCATGCAGGAAATTTTTGAACTCTTCTTCACTTTCTTTTAGGTTTATATCTTGAATTTCTAAATATTCAATATCCTTGCATTGAATCATTTGTAGTAACAATTCTTTTATCTTTTCAAATTCTTTAATAGGATAGTTCTCATTGCCAATTTGGAATTGAAATATAGAACTAGAAGATAGTTTGGGTTGGAGTTCTATCACTTTATTGTTTTTTTCAAAAAAGTCTCCAATGGAATTGAATAGCCAACCTTGGGACACCAAAAAATCATGGAGCTTTTGTTTGGTTTCTTCCAATTTTTTTATCCCTTTCCAAGAAAGTTTAACTTCAAAAATGTCATGCACCTTTTGCATACAACTGGATATTATTTACCCCAATCCCCCAAGGGTGATTAATATAAATAAAGAAGTGTGGGAATTGCTAGTTTATTTTACAAGAGGTATCGCCAATAACCTACACTGATAAAATCACACTCAAACAAAAGCCAATTAATAACAATAAAAATCAGTAATTTAAACAGCATTTGCCGACATTCTAGAAACTTATTTTTGTCTTTGTTTTTATTATTTTTGTGTCATTTTTGTTACTCGTTTGTTACTCGTCATTGTCGGGTAACAAAAAATGACTATCTTTGTAGTGGTAACAATTCAGAAAACATCATGGCAAAGAAAAAGAAAGCGGTCAAGGCCAAGGAGCCTATTAGACTACGATTCAAAGAGCTTGCAAACGGTAACAAAAGCCTGTACTTGGATATTTACAGGGATGGTAAACGGCAGTACGAGTTTTTAAAACTCTACCTTATTCCAGAAACAGACGAGACAGCTAAGGTAAGGAATCTAAACACGCTACAAGCGGCAAACGCTATCAAGGCTCAAAAAGTCATAGAACTAACAAACGATGAGGCGGGAGTGGTAAAGACTACCACACGATCAAAAATGCTTCTAATAGACTGGATGAGGTATTATAGTGATCACAAGTTAAAAACGGGGCAAAGTGCCGCTTTCCACGTTCAAATAGATAAAGCGATCAAACATTTAATCAAGTACAAGGGTGAAACCGTCACCATGAAAGAAGTTGATAAAGCTTTTTGCTTGGGCTTTATTGACTACCTGAACAATGCCAAAAGGAAAGATGGTAAACTCATGGCCAAGGTCACAACGGCAGGTTATTTTAGGTGCTTGAATTGTGCCTTGAACTTTGCCGTGAAGGAAGAAATAATACCCTACAACCCCATCACAAAAGTAAATTCAGATGATAGAATAAAGATCCCAGAAAGCACACGTGAATACCTGACCGTTGAGGAAATAAAAAAGCTGATCGGCTCAACGTGTATCAACGAGCCAACCAAACAGGCTTATTTGTTCAGTTGTTTTTGTGGGTTAAGGCTGGGTGATATTCAGGCGTTAACATGGGGAGATATTATTCAGGATGGCGAGCAATACCGGGCAAAAATAGTGATGAAGAAGACCCAAAAGACCCTTTATTTACCCCTGTCTGGTGAGGCTTTAAAATGGATGCCAGAACGGGGCGAGGCCAAAGATACCGATAAGGTTTTCTATCTACCATACCCCACTTATATCAACGTGGTATTAAAAACGTGGGCGCAAAATAGCGGGATAAACAAAACGATAACTTTTCACACTGCAAGACACAATAAAAATTGTATCTTTCAAGCTATGAGATAATTAACAGAGAAACAAAACAGACTTGTTAACGGTTTAGAAACCAGCGAACTTCTATAATCTGCCTCATTTTGCATCAAGCGAAAGAACGTCCTTACTTTTTGCAAAGGTACAAAACAGTCCCCGTCTTTGCAAAATTTCCCGCAATTTTATTTCGCCCGCAAATTTTATCCTCCATCATTTTTCCTGTTCTGAAAACGGCTTCCGGCTTGATGTGCGCAAGCCCATTTCAGAAGCAGCACAAGCAAAGAAAAGCCCACGACGACCACAATGTCACCAGTGACACTGCCATCGTCGCGGACACTTCTTTTATGTGCTTGTGCTGAACGGCCAAGACCGTCTTATTCGTTTTTCTTTTTTCGTTTCCGTTGTCAGCCGGAAATGCCGCCGGATGCAGGACACGGCAAGCGTGAATCTGCTCCTGCGACTATTCCCGGCTGTCATGTGTGGCCTGTCTTCCAACCGTCTTGCCCTGCCGTTGCCAATCGGAGCAATGGCAGGCAAGACCATTTTCAGACAGATGCCGCCGGAGGAACACCCGCGACCGCAAGCCATGCCCGCATGACAATGACGGTCACGGGACTTCCGTCACGGCGGCAGGAAAGCGAGGCTTTCCCTTGTCAGTTGCGCCGCCCTTTCGATTTTCCTGTGGCGCGTTGCGCCATTTCACATACTTCCCCCTTTTCCTTTCCGTCTCTCCAAGTGTATGCCAATGTCCCCATGCCGCCATTCCAGACGGCATCAGTGGTCATTTTCGTTGCAGGGGCAAAGGTAAAGACGGGATTAGGAACACAAATTTTTTAGCCACAATCTCCACACTTCGCAGGCTCAGGTAGTATTCTGTCGAAAAAATTTGCTGAACCTACTCCCCTGACCTTTGCTTTTTCCCCTGAAACGAAAACGACCGGTGCGCGGTCGGAAGACGTCACAAGGAGACATCGGACATACGGAGAGGCGAAAAGAAAAAGGACTCGACCCGACCTCCCCATCCGAGCAAGACAAGTAACAACAATCTAAAAATTGGAAGATATGAGAATGACATTGAACGACATCGGAAAGGCTATGCGGAGCGTATTGTCCGCAATGGTGAGAGCAGCATGGGGCATTACCCTTTGCGCAGGAGGTTTGGCGGTGGGCATCGCAGGGGAAATCCTGCTGGGTATGTTGAACTTCATGTTCGGCATCCTCACCGCCCTGCTTTCAGTAGTGGCAGCTATCGGAATTTTCATTTGGTTATTAACCCTTTAATTCATACGGATATGGCGAAAAGACACAGCAAGACAGTGGCACAACAATGCAGGTATTACGAGGTGGACAACATCTTCGAGTATATGGTAGAGGTGTGCATCAACGGTAACTTTTCCTCATTCAGGAGGTTGTACCACGAGTTGAACAAGGAGGCAAGAAAGGACTTCATCGCCTTTCTCATCTTGGAATGCCCGCCCCAATACCACATAGAGATTTTACAGAAAACCGTATAACCATCTTAAATTACAGACAATGGAAACTTTTGACTTTTATATGGATTGCAAGGTAACTTGCTGGGAACGTACCCGCTTCTCCATCAAAGCGAACAGCTATGAAGAAGCCAAATCCATCATTCTTTCATGGGAAGATAAAGACGTGAACAGCCATATCGGTATGGACGAGAACGTCATCTATTGCGACTACGAATTGAACCCCGAAACGGTGGAAGGACTGTCCCCTGCGGAAAACGACAACAACCCTACGATGGAAATCTACGGACGGGATGACGAGTTGTTTTATCACAATATGTTGGACGAACAATAGAGCAAAGTTATGAGAACGGAAACGAGGAAATACGAAGTTTACAAGGTGGACGAGCTTTCGGACAAGGCGAAAGAGAACGCCTATTGGAAGTGGTTGAAAGGCTTTGAATATGACGCATCCGACAACAGGGCAACGTTGAAAGCCTTTGAGGAGATTTTCAAGGTAAAGGTAAGCAGGTGGAATTATGATGCCTGTACCTATAATTTCCAATTCATCTCAAATTACAGCGGGGAAGAGGAAGAACTGTGCGGTGTGCGGTTGCTGAAATTCATCGTGAACAACTATTGGCACAACCTTTTCAAGCCCAAGACCTATTGGCACAAAAAGGACTTCCACAAACAGCGCAGAAGTCGGATATCCGTAACCAATGATTGTGTGCTGACGGGTTATTGTGCGGACATGGACATACTGAAACCCATATACGACTTTCTGAAAGTCCCCGACAAGCATACGAACTTGTATGACTTGATGAATGACTGCATCGACAGCTTTTTCCGCTTTTGCAGGGATGATGTGGAATATGCTAGCAACGAGGAAGCCTTTGAGCGTGATTGCGAAGCCAACGAATACGAGTTTTTATCCAACGGAGAATTTTTCAAATAACTAAAATACATACAGATATGAACGGAACAGACCATTTCAAGCGGACCATCCAAGCCTATTTGGACAGCCGTGCGGCGGAGGACAAGCTGTTTGCAGCAAGTTACAGCAAGCCGAACAAGAACATGGACGATTGCATCACCTATTTGTTGCATTGGGCGAAAAGCCAATGCAATGGAGGCAACGGCATAGGCGTTACCGCAGGGGAAGTCTTGTCGCAAGCGGTACACTATTTTGACGAGGACGACATCGACATCGGCAAACCAATCCCGTGCCAAGTCATGGTATGCGGAGTTGAACTGACGGACGAGGAAAAGGCGGAAGCAAGGCAGAGAGCCATCCGCCAATACCAAGACGAGGAACTGCGCAAGATGCAAAACCGGAACAAGGCTAAGGCGAACCAAAAGACAAACGCACAACAAGTTGAACTTTCATTATTCTGAACCTATGAAACCCAAGACACCCATACAGAAAGAAGTCATCCGTCTGAGCGCAACCCTGCCCGAACTGACAAACGCACAGAGAACCTACGCTTTCCACCATTGTTTCAAGCACTACGGCAGGCGGACTGCAAAAGGCGTCATTACCTGCACGGAGTGCGGACACGCATGGAAAAGCGGACACAGCCTTGCCGACACGCTTTGCGGATGCACCTGCCCGAACTGCGGCACGGCATTGGAAATCACGGACACCCGAAAGAGGGTGTTCGTGGACAACGAGTATTTCTCCATCATCACCACCTGCAAAGGCTACCAGGTAATACGTTTCTTTTTCGTCAGGAGCCGTCAGAAAGTCGGGCAAAAGGCGGAGTATTCCATCTTTGAGGTGGCACAGCGGTGGATTGCTCCTGACGGCAAGTCCGAGACAGTGGCAAGGTTGCGTGGCTTTTCACTTCTCTACTACGACTTGTGGAACGAGGACAGCCCGATGGAAATCCGCAGGAACAACCAGCATAAGGTGTATGACATTGACCCGATATGCACCTATCCACGCCGACGGATTATCCCCGAAATTAAGCGAAATGGCTTTGACGGCAACCTGCACGGCATACTGCCTTACGACTTCTTCAAGGCTATCCTTTCGGACAGCCGTGCGGAAACATTGCTGAAGTCGGGCAACATCGAACACTTGCGCTATTTCCTCTCCCGTCCGCAGGTACTTGACAGATGTTGGAACTCGTACAAGATAGCCATGCGGAATAAATATGCCATAACCGACATCTCATTGTGGTGCGACCTCGTATATCTCTTAGAGAGATTGGGAAAAGATTTGCGCAACCCCCGTTTCATATGCCCGCCCGATTTCAAGGCGGCTCACGACCTGTATATGGGGAAACGGCAAGTCCAATTGGAGCGTGAACGGCAGCAGCAACACAGGGAGTGGGAAGCCGAGCGGTTGGAGCGTGAGCGGAAGCGTCTGGAAGAAATGGCGAAAGAGAAAGACGAGTATATCCGAAAGAAAGCCGCATTCCTCAACCTTGTACTGACGGACGGTCTAATCATCGTCAAGGTGCTGCAAAGCGTGGACGAGTTCTACGAGGAGGGGAAAGCCATGCACCATTGCGTCTATGCCAACGCCTACTACAACAATGAGAACTCCCTGATACTTTCCGCACGGATAGACGAGCGACGCATCGAGACAGTGGAGGTGGACTTGCGGACATTAAAAGTGGTGCAGAGCCGTGGCGTATGCAACTCCAACACCGAATACCACGACCGCATCATCAAATTGGTGGAGGACAATGCCGAGCAGATACGGAAACGGATGAAAGAAGCAGCGTAATCGTTTAACAACTTAATACTTATTGATATGGAAGTGAGAATAGAAAACATGATTTTCGGGTGGCACGAGAAACTGCCTGAAATGTTCATCGAATTGTTGAACACGCTTGTACTGACAAAGGACGAGCAGGATGTAAGGGGGGTAATGGAGGTGTTCGCCCGAAAGAAACTTTTCAACGCCCTTTTCGCATTCGGGTATGGCGCACACCATCTGTGGGTGACACAGAAAAAGGCATCCGACCCCGACCAATGTTTGGAGAACAGATTACTGATTGTTGAATTTTAATTGATAAGGCTATGACAACAAGAATGACTATTAACGGAGTAAGCACCTGCACGGCAGGTGAGAAATACGAGAAATTCCAACTGAAAATCGGGCGCAAAGTCCGCACGATGTACCAATATGACTATCGGGACACCACAACGGGAGAACTGTTCTCCTGCGTGAAACCCACATTGGACGAGTGCAGGCGGTTGCGTGACGAATGGATTAAAGCGAAGGAGGGCAGACGATGAGCGCAGGATATGAAACGCTGATAGTGACGTTCAGCGACCCTATCAAGGTTTTGGACAATATGTTCGCCGATGCGGACGCATGGGGAACGGACAGCCTCAAAGGATGGGTGGAGGACTATGAAAGTACGAGGTTTACGCAGATAAACGGGCATACGGCAGTCATCACTTCCGAATACAACATGCCCTGCGTAAAGGAATGGCTCACACGCTGCACGGCTATCGCCGACATAAAGGAATTTTGAGTGCGTGGCGGTGGAAACACCGCCCACACTCCATTCGTAACAACTGAAAAAACAAGCGAAATGAAATACTATTTCATACTGACAGACGGCAGGGACGCATGGGTGCAGTTCGTTTACCTGCCCACGCAAGATGAAGCGTCCGGTTATATCCGAGATTTGCGGAGCGTGGGAATATCCGTACACGGGTATAACCTTTGGAACAAGGACACACGCCCCATTGCCGAGCGCACACTTGAGCGTGTGCTGCAAAGGATAAAGCGGTAAAATCGGGCGGCAGGCTTGCCGCCCGCTACTTTCTTTCATGAGCAGGTCGGCGGATAAGAAAGTAGCAAAGAAACCGTTGCCCCCATCTTCGATAAGATGGAAAAATCCAATGAAGTCATTAATTATATATCCCAGTCTGGTTTGATAATTGTAGGATAACGTTGTTGCCTGACAATCTTTAATTTTTCTATATAATATAAATATATCTCTTTGTATGAACCAAACCCCGGTTGCTGCATATCCTCTTTGATGGATAAGCCATCAAAAACAAGAAGCCATAATCTTAAAGCAACCCCTAAATAGCCCCAAAGAAGATCCATTTCGTGCAATTCCAGTTTAGTAACCAAATTTTCTATTCGAACATCCATATCTGGATGGGTTCCACCACCAGAAATAGAATCCTCTCCCATTAATAAAAGGGCTGCTAATGTAGTTGCAATTCCTGCCTTATAGGTTCTTCCCCATGCAGAGTTATATTCAGTTTGAATAAAGCTAATTGCCATATCATCTGCTGCAATTTCATCATTTATTGAACGAGAAAGCGTTTGCTGTATTTGTGTATGCCCCAAATAATTATGTGAAAACTCGTGAGCATATATAAATGCTATTGCAGCACAATAGACATCATTCGCATGGCTTATAATATTTTCAAATTGCTGCGGATTACAGATATTTGGAGTAACCCAATATGCATCTCTATTAAAGTTATGTAATAATTGCCGTCCTCTGAAAAAACAATCATTGCCATATTCTACATCTATCATATTGGGCTTATATCCATTTTTATTAATACCAACAGCATCCATCATAGGGATATGTATAACATTTTCAAAATATGCGATAAGATAGACACAAACAGACCATAAATACTGACAGAAATTTTCGTTGATATATATATGATTTAATTTATTATTATCTTTTTTAATTTCCGCAACATCACTAATAGCTTTCTCATCTCTTATGAAAGTAAATCGGCGAGAAAAATTATTGCTATTGCAATCATTTTTTACAGCATCTAATAACTCAAAAACTTTTTCAATATATTGAATAACATCATCAGATAACTGTTCTACAGGTAAATAATAGATTTCTTTCGGCTCTTTCATTTTTCGAAAATTTATTTGTAAAGATAATATGTTTATTTGTATTGGAAGCAAAAATTCCTTGCGAAATTATTTACCGCAAGGAATTTTAATCATATCACGGAATATATAGCAACGCAAATTCTGTTTTTCTTCGATTGAATAGCATGGCGTGCTGCTTTCCTTTGTACCGGCAGTAAGCGATATATTCACGGTAAATGTCTCGATTCCCGGCTTCCAGCTTGCGGATGAGTTTGCTTTTCGGGTGTCCGCCGTGACCAAGCAATACCCCTTGACCCACATTGAAACTTAATACGGTAAGAAGCAAGGCATCTTTACCAAATTTGCGGAACAGCTTGTAGCGCACCGCCAAATCCTTGCGGAGCAGGGCTTCGGCTTCCGCCTCCGTCATGTCATAGGAAAGGTTTTCGTTGGGCAACCTGCGATGCCCGTAGCCGTAGTAGGGGTAATCGGAACGGTCGTGCAGTCCCTCGTACTTTTTTATCAGTTCAACGGCGATGTCAGCCTTGGGATGATTGTTAAACGATGCCAGCAGTTCCGCCATGCTGTCCGTGTCTTGTGCCGGCAGGCTGCCACAGAGGGCAGCCGCCAGCAGCAGGAGCAACGCCTTGCGCATCATCGGCTGGCGTTCAAGGTGTCAGACACAGCGACGCCTCCCTCCGTTTCCGCGTCCGAGTCGTTGTTGAACTCCAATTCCCACTCGCAGGCATTGCCGAAATTGTCCTCCACCGTGATGGTCAGGCTTTGCGACTCGTCGCACTCCGAGGTGTAATATAGGCGGAATTTTTCGTTCTCCAGCAGGTAGCGGTCGTTGGGCTGCAACACCAAGCCGTTATCCAGCTTCAACGTGCCCTCCCCGTCGTATTGGAAATAGCGGATGGTATAGACCGCCCCGTCAAACTCGCCCTCGCGTACCAGTTCGCAACGGATTTCCGCCGTCTCGCCCTGCGCCAGTTCCTTCGGCACGGGCATGGCTTCCACCGTGAACGGATAGGCTTGCGTCACGTCCAAATCGTCATCGCAGGCGGTGAAGCATACAGAGAGCAGCCCCAGACAAAGGGTTGCCAATGATTTTACTATGTTTCTTTTCACTTTCCGTGTATTGTTTAATTTGTTCATGTTCATAACCGTTACATTTTAAGTTTGATGTTCTTGTTGTTCTTCTCGTTTTGTTTCAGACGGCTTTGCAGATACTCGTTCAAGTCCTTGCATCCGCCGTAGATGCCGGAGCAGTCCGACACCCTTTCGCCGTAACGTGTGCGCAGGGCTTCCAATGTCCGCCGCCCGGCTTCGTCGTTGTCAAGGTGGCACCGCACCGTTCCGTAGCCGTCCAGATGCCGGTACGCCCTCGCCACATTGGACACCGAGTTGAGGACAAGGTGGTCCTCCCCGCCGCCGATGCCTAATGCACGGGCGGAAAGGTAGTCCACGAAGCCCTCGTACACGTTGCAAACGGCAGAGCCTGACGGCAGCAGGGTGACGTCCTTTGGCGGCACACAGCCCTTGAAGAACGGGTTGCGTATCTCGTAGCCGCCACCGCAGTTGCCGAAAGCCACGGCGAAATACCGTTTCCCGTGCGTGGAGTAGCGCATCTCCTTGCAGTTCGCGATGGCTATGGCGGACGGTATGCCCCTTTCTTGCAGGTAATGGAGTAACGCCCGGCTCTGCAAGGGCAGCACTTCCACGTCCTCGAAGCTGTGTCCGGCTGGTTGCCGCACTTCGGGGGTGCGGCGTTGCTCATAGTCCTGCAACGGCATGTCCGCCACCTCCGCCACATACCTCGCCTGTGTGAGGAAGTCGCCGCTTTGGATGAACTCCCCCGCAAGGGCGAAGATGTTACCGCCCTTGCCCTCGCCAAAATCAAACCAGAGGTTCTTTTCCGGGTTTACCTTGAAGGAAGGCGTGTGTTCCTCCCGGTACGGCGACCTGTACCAGATGGCGTTGGCACGTCTTTGCACGGGATGATGCCCCAGCCGTGCAAGGAAGTCCTCCAGCGGATAGCGTTTCATCGCTTCTATATCCATATAGGCGCACATTCAGTTGATGATGAACTTCACGCCTATCCCGTATTCCGTGTGGCACACGCCCATGCTGCCGCCCCACAGGAAGCGTTCACGCAGCGAGGCCGTCAGCGCAATGAAGTCCACGAGGTACAGCTCCATTTCCAGCGTGGCGGCGCAGCCATAGACAAAGGCGTCCTTGTTGTTCAGCCTCGCCCCGTCGTACAGCGTCTTTCCGCCCCAGTTCACCGTCTCGTACCCGGCAAGGGCTGACGCGCCAGCGTAGAAGAACACCACCTTTTTCGCGTCCGAGAGGAAGTTGTAGTAGTAACCGCCCTCCGCCGTGAACTGTGCCGCAGGGATGGTCGTACTCCGGTATCCGTGGCTGGTTTTCAGGTATTCCAGCCCGTACACCCACTTGTTCCCACCTTTCGCGTAGCTCGAAAGCATGGCTCCCAGCACATAGCCGTCCGCCTCGTTCAGCCCGGCTCTCAACTCGATGCCCCGCATCTTCGGCAGGCACCGTTGGGCTTCCGCCCGTCCTGCCAGGAGGACGAACAGAAGCGTTACAATAAACAGTACCTTTCCTTTCATCGCACGCGCAGTTCGTTGATGGTTTCAGCCTGTACCAAGTCCTCGTTCTCCACGGTAAACGTCTGGTGGCGTCCGCCGTCCTTCTCGTTCATCTCCACCACGAGCTGCTTGCCGTCGGGGATGGTGAACTTCGGAAGGCAGAACACCGTGCGTTCGGACCGCTTCCCGGCTACACGGACGGCGTAGTTGTAGGCGCGGAGCGGGAACAGCACCTGTTCCTGCATGGCGGTACGCTTCGCCACCTTCTTGTCCACAATCTTGAACGTGATGTAGTCCACGTCAAACGGCACATTGCTTTGGTTCTTTATCTCCGTGTAGAAATACAGCAGGTCATTGTGGACATAAATCCCTTTCAGCAGGTACTGGATGCCGAAACGCTTGCAGCCGATGTGCTTCACCTTGCGCTTGTCCTCCTTGTGCAGCGACTTCATGATGAGGTGTACCAGCATCGGGCTTTCGCTGCCCAGTTCCTTCAGGTAGATTTCCTGCGCGTTGTTCGGTCGGTTCACCGTGCTGCCGTCGTGGATAAAGTCCTTCATTTCCACGTTCAGGATAAGCGGCTCATCGGCGTATTTCACATTAAATGTGTAAAATGACCCGTCCTCCGTGATGACGCTCATGTTCGTCTCGTTGCGGAAATTCTTGACCGTCGCCTTCACACGGATGACGTTCTCCGCACCGTCCGCCTTGCCCGCTATCAGGTTGGGCGAACCCAAGTCCACGTAGCGCACCGCCGCCGGAAACAGGATGTGGACGGTCTTGTCATACGTGACTTCCAAGCCGTGCGGCGGTATCATGCGGTCGAACATCAGCTTTTTCGTCAGACCGTGGTACAGGTCGCCGTCCTCCTCCGTCTGCGGATAGACGTCCTTCACCAGTTCCAGCCCGTCCTCCTTGGCGGTGGCAGTGCTGTCGTTCGTCACTCCCTGCGCGTAGCTCGCACAGGCGATGCCCATCAGCAGGGCAAACATTGTCATTACTTTCTTGATACTCATTTTACGTTGGATTTAGTGGTAAATAAAAATTAGTTTGTTGATTATTTTTTCTTTTTTTGCCTTTATGTTTTTGGACTGTTCATTCCTTTTCTTGGTAGAGCAATACCCTGTACCCTGACTTCAGATGTACCTTGACCGTGCGCATCCTTTTCGAGATGTACTGCGAGATGCCCTGTATCGCCCCTCGCCCCAAGTCGGAGGCGAGCTGCGCCCCCGCGTCGGTCGATATGTTGATGCTGCTTCCGAGCGAGCTGCCCATGTTCGCCCCGATTTCCTTTGCCGCGTCTATCTCCATCGAGCCGGGTATGAAGATGCCCGCCTGCCCGTCGCTGTCGTACACCTCCAGTTCTACCGGGATGATGTTTCCCCCGTGTTCCAGCGAGGTGATGCCGATGCCGAGCCTTTCGCCCTGCAACCGTGCCGCGCCCACAAGGAGCGTGTTCCGGGGGATGACGCGCCCCGACACGCGCATCGGCTCCAGCAGCCGGAGCTTCACCGTCTGCCCGTCCGTCAGCGTCTGGTCGCCCTGCACACAGGCGGCGATGGTGTTCTTCCCCGTCGTTTCCTCCGCACCGATGGCGGTGTGGAAGCCGTAGTTGCGTTCCCCCGAATAGTCCGCGATGAACGCCGAGTCTGTCATGGGCTGCGGCAGGGCGGACACCACCGTCCGCCTTACATCGCTTACGGGTTCTGCCTTCATGCTCTTTTCGCCTGTACTCACAGAACCTCCCGTTTCATCGGGCTGTGCGGCTTGTCCGGCATTGTTGTCATTCTGGTACTTCGCCGCCAGCTCATAGGACTTTTCCAACAGGGCGACCTGTTCCTCCATCGTGGAAGGCTTGCTATCCTGCGCCACCAGCATGGCTTCCAGTTCGTCGATGCGCTCCCGGAGTTCCTCCTTTTCCGTGTCCTCCTTCGGCGGCTCGTAGAACGTGCCCAGCGAGGTGTTCAGCCGTTGGTAGGCGGCAGCGGAAGTGCGGATGCCCGCCTGTCTTTCGTCCGCCGTTTCCCCGTCGGTCGTTTCCGTCCGTGTCAGGCGGTAATCGTCCGAAGTGTCGGCATCGTCCGTTGGCGTGTCACCGTCGCTGTCGTTCCAGAACGCGGAGAGGTCGCCCACCATGCCCCGGCGTTCCTTCCGCTTGTTTTCCAAATCCTGCTGCTCGTAGGCTTTCGCCTTGTCCCCGATGATTTTGGAGTCTTCGGGCATGGGCATGTCCGTGTTGAATCCCTGTCCCTGCCGTTCTTTCTCCTTGTCCTCGGAGGACGGCGCGAAGATGAGCCACATACACCCGGCGAACAGCAGCACCATCAGCGGATAGACCAGCATCTTCTGCCTTTGCTGACGCTGTTGTTCCGTCAGCGGCTTTTTCTCTTTTGTTCTTGATTCATTCTTCTGTTCTTTTGTTTCCATCATCAGTTCAATTAGCTTGTCAAAGTCTGATTTTTATACCTTTATTCTCTTTGCTTACCTGATTCTGTAAGCGAATGGGCATTTTATGCGTACCCAAAGAAGCCGGATGGAGCTTTGGTTTGTTTTTATCCGGAAACAACCTGTGTTCCAAGCGTTCCAATCCTATCCGGGACTGTTCTTTGATGATGCGGTTATGATGCCCTACCATATGCTTGGGATAAGTATCGTCTCCCATGTCACAACGGATAATGTAATCCATCAACGCATCGCTTATTTTTCCGAATGATTCCGCCAACCCATACTTGACCAACAGAGGTTTCGGAATTTTTGTCTGCCCGTCCCATCCCTTTTGAGAGAGTCCATGAAGCACCATCCGTTCCCGGTGCAGGGCTTTCCGATAGTCGTCCGGGAACTTGCCCTGCACTTTCTGCTCGTACAAATCGGAGGCACTGCGCATAATCCGTCCTTTTTCCTCCTGGATGGCCGCATCGATGGAGTCCGCCGACCAGTGATTGTCCGCACGCATTTCCTTGGCCCGTTCCCATTCGAGGTCCTCTATCTTTTGGTACATATCCATCAGACCATGCCTGATGGCGGTCAGGTCTCCCGGATATTCCCCATGCAGGGCAAGCCGCTTCAAGTAGTCGAGTTCCTCGTCCTTCATGCAATACCCTACCAGCTTATGGGCGGTAGCCACTTCTTCCGGATTGGGCAGAGGACATAGGGTATGGCTTTTACCCGTATGGGCACTACAAAGCAGCGTGTACATGGCATTCAGTTTTTGGGGAAGTGTTTCATTCCCCATTTTCAATCCGGACAACAACCAGACCTGCTGTTTGCCCCAATCGGTTTGTTGCAGTACATCCATAACCTTGTGCCAGCCGCTGCGTTCCGTCTGGTCCAGATTCCGGAAGAAACGGTAATCCCAGAGTATTTTTGCCTGCTCTTCCGTAATTGCCGGGCGATGCCCGTTCCTTACGATGGAATCGGCAATGGCATTGTAATCCAAGCGAAGCACCTGATGGCAGAACTTCAAGGTCGGTTTCCATCGGAATCCGGCATCCTGCAAGTTTTCCATCTTTTCCCATATCCAATCTGATAATTTCATTGTGGATTCAAATTTGAGTGATACACCTTATTATATATTTCTAACTTCTCGATGTGCCGTATCTCCAATGCCTCTTCCCCTTTGCCGAAGCCGATGATTGCGGCGGCAGTCATGTAGAGACAGAGCGAGGCGAACACGGCAAATGCCGCAAGGACTATCCTAAGCCGTGCTTTGGGCGGCAGGGCGTCCAGCCTATTGCGTAACCAACCTTTCAGCCCGGTGGTCCACTTTTCAATGAGATTTTTCATCTTTCCCATACGCATTATCTTTCAATCGTCCGGATGTCCTTGTTCTCCAATACCGTGAAGCCCTCGATGGTGAAGCCGTTTGGGTTGTCGTCCGAGCGGCTCGCGTTGAGCAGGCGGCAGGCGGTTACTAATGTCCGTTCCGTCACGTTGCTCTCGCGGATAATCATCTGACGGGCGTATGTCCGCGCCTCGTAGGGATAGCGGTCGAAATTGCACACCACGCTGTCCACCTGCAACACTTGGTTGATGTTCCCGGCGATGATGCGGTTGTAGAAGCCCTTTTCGGCGAAGTCGGCGTAATAGTTGTACGCGCTCTTGTCTGCCAAGAGCAGGGCGCGTTTCACGTTGTGCTCTATCGCGCTTTTCTCCGGCGAGAGGGTGAAAAACAGTTCGTGGAAGCGGCGCACGTGTTCCCTGGCTTCCGCCGGGCGGTTCTGCGACAGGTCCTGCGAGAGCGCGAGCATAAGACTCTTGCCTCCATCGAGGACGTATATCTTCTGCCGTTGCGCCTCGGCGAAGCGGAAGGCGCACACCACCGAGCAGACCACCACGAGGGCGCAGGCCGCCGTATAGACGATGCCGAACAGACGTATCTGCCGGAAACTCGTCTCGATGTTCTTGAGTGATTTGAATTCCATTTTCTTCTTTTCGTCTTTTAATTGTTCAATAATCCGTTTTTAAGGGTCGGGCAACTCACGGAAACGGATTGTCCGGAATGCCTATCTTCGGAACAGCTTTCCCGCCGTTCCCTTGATGAGCTTGCCCGCGCGGCCTGCCACGTTTCCTGCGGCGGCTCCCGCCACGCTGCCGCCCAAAGCCCCGGCGGTGTTGATGTTCTTGTTGTAGCTGCCTATGCCGCCACCTGCTTGGATGATCCAGCCTGCCACCGTCGGGATGGTGAAGTAGCCCACGATGCCGATGATGAGGAACACGATGTACACCCCGTTGCTCGCCTCCACCGAGAAGTTCGGGTCGGTCTGCATCGCTTGTATGTCGTTCTGCAACATCAGAATCTGTATCTTCGCCAGTATGGTGCTGAACAAATCCGACACGGGAAGCCACAGGTAAATCTGTATGTAGCGGCTGAACCACGCCGAGAGCGTCGAGTGGAAGCCGTCCCATACGGCAAAGGCGAAGGCTACCGGTCCCAGGATGCTCAGCACCACGAGGAAGAACGTCCTGAGCGTGTCGATGATGAGCGCGGCTGCGGCGAACATCAGTTCCAGCAGTTCCCGGAACCAGTCACGCACCGTCTTCTTGATGTTGTACGCCGCCCGGTCCATGTACATCCCCGTCATCGTCACCAAGTCCGAGGGCGACCAGCCCAGCTCGTCCAACTGGCGGTCAAATTCCTCATCACTGGCGAGGTAGGCGGTCTCCGGGTTGCGCATCATCGCCTCGTATTCCAGTTTGTCTTTCTGCTCCCGGTACTCGTTCATGTCGAAGGTCTGTTCTTCGAGGATGCCGTGTACGCCCTGCACGATGGGGCTTAACACGCTGTTCATCGTACCCAACACGATGGTCGGGAAGAACAGGATGCACAAACCGAGCGCAAACGGGCGGAGCAGCGGGTACACGTCTATCGCCTCGGCGCGGGCGAGCGACTGCCACACGCGCACCGCCACGTAGAACAACGCGCCCAGCCCGGCAAGCCCTTTCGCCACGCCCGTCATGTCCGCGCACAGCGGCATCATCTCGTCGTAGAGCGAAAGGAGTATCTGGTGAAGGTTGTCGAACTCTCCCATAACTTACCAGTATTTTTCGTTGGGGTTTCCGTAGAGTCCTATCACCCGGTCCATGTCGTTCTTCTTCCTTGCCCGGAGGTAGGACACCGATATGGTCTTGTTCGTGTAGTAGCGCACGAGGTTGCGGTAGTTCATCAGGCTGCGGTAGGCGTTGTCGATAATCGCCAGCCGTTCCGCGTCCGTGAGCGACATCCCCGTCACGTTCACCACGTTCTTCAGGTCTTGCAGCACGTCCGAACTCTCGTCTATCAGCATGGTGTAGCCCGACGATATGGCGGCAAGCTCTTCCGGCGTGTAGTTCTCATCAGAGAGCATCTTCTGGTAGTTATCCACATAGATTTCTGATATTTCCATCACCAACCCGATGCTTTTCGACACCTTCACGCCGCCCTTCACCACGTCATGTACGGATTTCAGCGCGTCGTAATACTTCTTTCCCTGCTCAAACACTTTCTTGGTTTCCAAGAAGCCGTTGAGCGTGTTGGCTTTCGTGCCCGCCGTTTCCACCATCTCCTTGGCGGAGTTGATGATGCTCTGCGCGAGGTTCGTCGGGTCGGACACCACCCATTGGGCGTTTGCCGTGCCTGCACCTGCAAGGCACAGGCAGGCTGCCACCAATGGCATTTTCAGTTTTTGTCTCATATTCACATTGGATTTAGTGGTACATTCTTATTGTTCTTTCTTCTTTTCGCCATTGGCTGTTTCATCCGTGTTCACCCGGATATAGTCGCCGTTAGGCGAAAAGGACAGGATGTCCGTTTCCTCGTTGTATGCCACGTCGATGCGGAAGCCCGTGTTCAGGTAGAGGTTACCGTCCGCCTCCCTTTGCAGCAGGTAGGTCTCCGGCTTCAGTTTCCGGTGGACGCCCGCCCTGCGGAACAGCGTCACCTTGTAAAGTGCGCCCTCCTTGTACACCAATATGTCGGGCTTGCCCTCCACGCTCTGCCAGTTGCCGCAAATCTTCTCGCGGATGTCTTCGTTTTCTTTCATTACCGTCTCGCAGGCTTGCAGCATCAGCGACGCCAAGCCTATCAGACCGCCGCAAAGCAGCAGCCGTTGTGTCTTTGTCAGTTCAATGTTCATAATCTTCAATTCTTGTTTTTTTGTTGATAAAATGTGTCTTGACCTCATACGCCGTTTGATACACCCTTATATGCCGTATAAGGTGGCCTCAAACGCCGTCTGTGGTCGGGTGATGTTTCCATCGGTTACTTTTCTTCGTCCATACGTTTCTCCGCAATCTGCCGTATGGCGGCTTCCATGTCGCTGCCCAGCTTCCCCGCCAGTTCGCGGACTTCCATCTTCTCCGTTTCCTCCGTTGTATAGGCAAGGTATTCGTGTATGGACACCTCCGTGGCGTACACCGCCGACTGTGTGCCGCCTAAGCCTATCCACACCTCCTTGTATCGTCTGGACGAATCGTTGGACTGGTTGATGGAAAGTATCTGCGACTTCTCCTTTTCCGTCAGCCCCAGCAATCCCTGTATCTGGTCGAAGCGGTTCATGAACTTCCGCTGGTCGAGCAGTATCTTGCAGTCCGAGTTGTTGATGATGGACTCCTTGACGATGGGCGAGCTGATGATGTCGTCCACCTCCTGCGTCACCACTATTGCCTCGCCGAAATACTTTCTGACCGTCTTATAAAGATACTTTACATAGGAAGCCATATTCGCCGAAGCAATCGCCTTCCAAGCCTCTTCAATTATTATCATCTTTCTGATACCTTGCAGACGGCGCATCTTGTTGATGAACAACTCCATAATGATGATTGTCGTAACCGGGAACAAGATGGCGTGCTCTTTTATCTGGTCGATTTCAAAGACGATGAACCGCTTGTGTAGCAAGTCCAGTTCCTTGTCCGAATTAAGCAGGTAATTATATTCACCGCCCTTGTAGTACGGCTCCAGCACATTCAGGAAACTGGCAATGTCAAAGTCCTTTTCACGCACTTTCTTATCTTCCAATACCTTGCGATAATCCGTGTCTATAAACTCGTAGAACGTGTTGAAGCATGGGACAATGCTGTTGTCTTCCTTAATACGTCCTATGTACTGCGACACGGCATTGGAAAGTGCAACCTCCTCCGCACGGGTAGCAGGCTCATTGTCCTTCTTCCACAGCGTCAGCAACAAAGTCTTGATACTTTCCCTCTTTTCGATGTCATACACCTTGTCCTCCGTGTAGAACGGATTAAAGGAAATCGGGTTGTCCTCCGTATAGGTATAATAAACCCCGTCCTTTCCCTTGGTCTTGCGGTGTATCATCTCGCACAGCCCTTGGTAGGAGTTGCCCGTATCGACCAGCACCACATGGGAGCCTTGCTCATAGTATTGTCTGACCAGATGGTTCATGAAGAACGATTTGCCGCTGCCCGAAGGACCCAATACGAACTTGTTGCGGTTGGTCGTCACGCCGCGCTTCATCGGCAGGTCGGAGATGTCGATGTGCAGGGGCTTGCCGCTGATGCGGTCCGCCATGCGGATGCCGAAGGCGGACGGAGAGTCCTTGTAGTTGGTCTCGCCCGCGAAGAGGCACACCGCCTGCTCTATGAACGTGTGGAACGACTCTTCCGCCGGGAAGTCCGCCGCGTTGCCGGGGATGCCCGCCCAGAACAGCGTCGGGCAGTCCGTCGTGTTGTGGCGCGGCACACAGCCCATGCTTGCCATCTGGCTGCCCACGTCGTTCTTGATGCGTTTCAGCTCCTCCGCGTCGTCGCTCCACGCCATCACGTTGAAGTGGGCGCGGACGGACTTCAGCCCCTGCGAGTGCGCTTCGTTCAGGTATTCTTCAATCCACTCGCGGTTGATGGCGTTCTGGCGGCTGTACCGGGAGAGCGACTGCATGTTCCTCGCCGTTTTCTCGAAGCGGCGCAGTTCCTCGTCGCTGTTGCCGATGAAGACATACTGGTTGTAGATGTGGTTGCAGGGCAGCAGCAGTCCCAGCGGCGCGGCGAAGGACAGGCGGCAGTCCGAGCGGTCGGTGGACAGCCTTTCGTAACGGCAGTCCGTGGCCACCGCTGCGGGCAGGTCCTCCGTGTCCGACAGGGTGTGCAGGCACAGGCGGTTGTCGCCGACGCGCATTTCCCTTGCCGTCATCTCGATGTCCTCCAGACAGTCCGCGTTGCCCAGCGACAGGGCGAAGTACCTGCCTATGATGCCCGTCTCCTTGTCCGTGCCTGTAAGCTCGTCATCGGAGAGGCGGCGCAATTTGATATGCCCCGAATCGTTCAGGATACGCGCGAACTGCTCCACCGCCTCGATGAACTTCACCGCCGTCTCCTTGTCCTGTATTTCTTTCGGTACGATATGCCCCCGGCACAGCGTATTCCAGTTGCTCTGCTGCCTCATGCGCTCCTTCGTAGTCTTCGTCAGGAACAGGTAGCACTTGTGGTGCAGGAACGGGCGCTCGTTGAAGTGCATCTCGTAGCTGCGGGCGAGGAAGCCCATGCCCTCCTTGCCGAGGTCGGGGCGGTACCGTTCCTTCACGTACCAGTCTTGCTTGTGCAGCACCGAATGGTCGGGCAGTACCTTGATTGCCTTGCACCACGTGGCGTGGATGCCCTCGTATTCCTCCGCCGTGACGGTATAGACCTCCGGAAGCTCCACCTCGAAGGCGGCGGTGATGTCCGCGTCTTTCGAGACGATGCACCCGTGTTCCACCGAAAGCAGGGGGAAGCGGCTTTCCAGCGTGGTGGCTTTCATGATGTTTCTCATACGTTTCTTCCTTTCTTCTTTTTTCGTCTTAACAGATTGGACACCCGTCTGCGGTGGAGCACATGGCGTGGGCGCATCCGTGCCGCGCCCAACTTCATCAGCCCGTGTTCGCCGTACTTCGCGTTCAGCCGGAACGTGAGCCACACGAGCGACGAGGCGGATACCGCGCCGAAGCCGATGCAGAGCCACTGGCCCGCGCCTGCCATGTAGAGGATGATGAAGAGGATGAAGGCGGCGAGCAGCCCGCCCGCGAACAGGAACAGGTACTGCGCCTTCAGGCCCTTGAACTCCACCGGACGGCCGATGCCCTTGTTGATGGGGTACTCAGCCATTGTCCTTATACCTTATTATATATGTATAGGATACCCGTTTGTTAGAGGAAGAACGAGCGCAGGATGGTCGCGCTTACAATCAGGAAGATACACGCGCCGAACCAGCTTGCGGCGGTCTTCGAGGTGTCGGGGTCGCCGGCGCTGAATTTGCCGTACACCTTGATGCCTCCGATAAGCCCGACGACCGCGCCGATGGCGTAGATGAGTTTCGTCGCCGGGTCAAAGTAGGAAGTGACCATGCTGGTGGCTTCGGTGATGCCCGCCATGCCGTTGCCTTGCGCGAAAACTTGGATGTTGGCAGCCAGCAGGAGGGCCGCGAGGATGATTTGCTTTTTCTTCAATGTCTTTGTCATAATCTTTTCTGTTTTGTGCCTCCGGGTTGGATGTTCCCATTGGCGGTTGATACTTGTTTTAATTCTTGCGGCTTTGGATGAAGCCGGCTTTTGGGATTTAGTGGTCTCGGTGGCAAGCCGATGGTTTAGCCGTAGTCGATTTTCTTTTTTCGCATTGCTGTTACGTTTTTACTTGTTATACATAGTCGCGGATGTTGAAGTCCTCGAAGTTGTCCGGAACTGCGGGCGCTTTCTTGGGCATAATCACCGGTGTAGTGTTTGCCTGCGCCGCCGACACGGAGTCCAGATAGTAGTCCATCAGCTCGTCCAGTTTCCTGCGGGTCGCTTCCGAACTCTTTTCTATCATCGCGAACAGTTCGTTGCCCTTCATGTCGCAGAACACCATTCCGGCGTGACGGCGTTCCTCTTTCGTGGCTTTCGGTTTCTTCACCGTCCGCATGGCAAGGTCGATGTCCTCGAAGGTCATGCCTCCCGCTTCATGAGGCTCGCCGTCATCATCTCCGTCTTCGTCATATTCCGCCCCGATGTCGGAAACACGCTTGTCGGCAAACACCTCGTCCAGTTCCTCGTCGGGCACTTGGCGCGACGGCCTGGCTCCCGAAAGCCGGCTATTGGGGGAGGCAGTTTCATCGTCAAAGGCCACGTCCTTCTCGTCCACCTCCTCGCCGGGGGCTTGCACGGTGGCATTGGACATCGGTGCAGCAGCCTGCGGTTTTCGTTCAGGCATCCGGAACAGGCTTTTCCCCATGATGTCGCCGGACCTTTCCGGTGCGCCCACATCCTTTTCCTTGTCCTCCTTGGGTACGTTTTCTTCCCGGCGTTCCCAAGTCAGGTAGATGACCATCCATAGGTTGAAGGCCATCATCAGCACGATGAGCAGCTCGGCCATCGTCAGAGCGGTTGCGAGGTTTCACGGCGTAACAGGGCATTGATGTCGTCCCCATAGGTTTGCAAGTGCTCTTCCAGCACATTCTCGATGTACCCGCCAATGGTGCTGCCGTTCCCGCCCAGTGTCCGCACAATGCGGGACAGCTTCCCGTGCATCTCACGGCTGAGGTAAATGCACTGGCGGTGCGCTCCTTGTCTGGGCGTCAGATAGCGGAGGAACACCGCCGCTTTTTCTAATTGGGTGTCGTCCACAATGTGGATGACTACGTCCGCCTTTTCCAGATTGTTCACTTGGGGAGTGTCCGCCTTCGGGTTGCCATTCCCCTTCTTTTTCATTCTCGAATTGAAAAATCCCATCTTGTTTTCGTTTTTTAGGGTGAATAAAATCAATAAATGTCCTCGTAATTTTTCTTGTAAAGTCGGCGGATCACTTCCTCGTATTCGCGGAAGTGCTGCTCCAGCACACGGTCCACATAGACCGACAACGTAAGCCCGTTCTTCCCGATGACCTGCACGATACGCTGTATCCGCTCGTGGTAGCTTTTGCGGATGTAGGCGGTCTTGCCCGAACACACGGGGATTCTCGGTGCATGGAGGAAGCGTTCCAGGTATTCCTCTTCCTTTTCCGTGGCATCCTTGCCCACCTTTGCTTTCGGTTTTTCCGCCAGCCTGGCCTCCTTTGCGGAAGTGTTGCCATCTGTTCCGAGGCTCCCCGGGGAGGCGGGCGCGGGCATTTCCGGACGGAACGAATCCAGGAACTTGCCGGGGTCAATATCGACATCGAGTTTCTTGGCCATCGGTTCAACGCTTTACGATGCCGAGTATTTCTTCCGCGAGGGCATCGATGCCGCTCCCTTTCGCCAATGCCTTGTCCGGCGGCAGCAGCGTGGAGCGGAAAAACGGGCGGTCGCCTTCCTCAGAGCCTTCCTTGCGGAAACGCTTGCTGTCGGGCAGACTGGTGTCCAGCACTTCAAGCCCCATCCCGGCTATCACCTTGTCATAGATGTCGTACAGGTCGGTCTTCTCGCGCTTGTCCACCATGTTCCACAAGAGGCGGATGCCCTTGATGTTCGACTTGCCGGTAGTGATCAGCGTGTCGTTGATGACGCCCGCGTACTTCAGCGAGCTTTCCATGATGAAACGGTCTGCGGCTATCGGGCAGAAGATGTAGTCCATCGTCGCTACTGTCCGGATCAGGTCGAGGTTGTTCACCGTACCCGTCAGGTCGAAGAAGATGAAGTCGGGCGGTGTCGCCGACTCGACAAATGGCCTGACCGTTTCAATCGCGTTGCCGGGACGGCTCCCCACAATCGGGTAGGCGCGTTTGCCGATGCGCTTGAACTGCTCGTATGCCAGCTTGCGCAGGTACGGGTTGCGCTCGATACTTTTCAAGTCGCGTTCGCGCATGTCCTTGATGCTGAACTGGGGATAGTCGCAGTCCACGACCGCCACGTCATATCCCTTCACGTAATACAGGTAACTCGCCATCAGTACGGTGAGTGTCGTTTTGCCTGCTCCTCCCTTCTGGGTGGAGAAGGCGATGAACAAAGGTTCTTTTTTCATGCTTTCTTCTTTTTTATTTGTTAGACATCCGTTTCTTGGTCCGGTCGGCAGCCATCCGCCCGGTAAGCGAGCAGGCAGTCCGGCATCCCTCCCGGTATGCCTGTTCCCATCCATGCCTGTGTGCCGGCAGGCAAGCATAAGGGCAGGCATACCGACCATTCCGCCTGCAAAGGAAAATGACTTTCGCCAAGGTTGTGTCTCTTTGCTGTTGCGTGGCAGCATTTGGCGTTGTCGTGGCAGCTTGTGGCGTTCTTTGGCCACCCTTTCCACCGCTTTTCCTGGCGTTTGGCCCATTGAAACGGCATCCGCCCTTTGCCTTTCCACCAAGCCTTTGCCTGTATGCCTGTGTGCCGGCAGGCACAAGGGCTGGCGGACTGGCAGGCAGGTTGGCAAGGATGTCAGCCCGGAAGCAGGCAGGCGTGCCGACCGTTTCGCCTGCAAAGGAAAGGGGCTTTCTCAAAGGTTGTATCCTTTTGCCGTTGCGTGGCAGCATTTGGCGTTGTCGTGGCAGCTTGTGGCGTTCTTTACCCGGCCTTATCGCCACTCATCTTGCGTTTGGCTTGTGGCCGTTATTTGGCATTTTCACCATTCCGATGCCTGTATGCCAGCGTGCCGGCAGGCAGGCACAAGGGCAAGCAGACTGGCAGGCAGGTGAACTGGCAGGCGGGCAAGAATGCCTGCCACCTGGCAAGGAAGAATGCTAGCTTGTAGGTTCGCAGGCATATTGGCCACAAATAGGTAGAACTTTTTCTATTGTGGCCAATGTGGACTCATGAACATCTTAATTCATTCCTACCAATCGCTTTCCAATAGTTTTCTTGCTTGGCTGATTTTCGCTCTTTGGCATTTCAGCACTCCAATGCCTGTATGCCGGCAGGCAGGCACAAGGGCAAGCAGACTGGCAGGCAGGTGAGCAGGCTGGCGGGCAAGAATGCTTGCGGATTCGCAAACATATTGACTACAAACATGAAGAACTCTTTTTCACTTGTGCTAAATGTAGTCTCGTGGACATCTTAGCACATTCCTCCATCGCTTTCCAACAGTTTCTTTGTTTGGCTGGTTTATGCTCTTTGGCATTTCCCCGCTCCAATGCCTGTATGCCAGCGTGCCGGCAGGCAGGCACAAGGGCAAGCAGACTGACAGGCAGGCAGGTGAACTGGCAGGCGGGCAAGAATGCCTTCCGGTTCGCAAATCTGAAAACGGACAGGCAGGCAACTATGTTTTTTTCACTTGCGTGGCAGCATTTGGCGCTGTCGTGGCAGCTTGTGGCGTTTTTGAGCCGTATTTCAGACTTGGAAAACACCCTACCTTTGCACCCAAGCGGCAGGGCAAAGCCGAAAGCGCGCACCGCAGACCCCGGCTCCGTCCTTCTTTTGGGCAGCAGAAAGGTATCGGGCGACCGATGCCTTATAAATGGGTAATGGCAGGTCTATCCCCAATCCGTTTACCACGGATTTTTGTGTCCTCAAAGACACAGCAAGGTGTCCTTTGAGTAACTCAAAGGGTTTCGGGTTACTCCCGAAACGACCTTGCCCCTCACGGGGAGGGCTTCCTCTCCGAAGTCGGGAAGCCTGTTTCCACCTGCGGTGCGGTTGCCGAAGCTACGCTTATGCCGTGACACCACTAAATCCATTGTAATATGAACGAGAACAAGAAAAAGAACGGGACTGACAGTCCCAAGTGGGGGCGGCATCCACGGGAAAGCCGCAAGTCGCACTGCGTGATGGTGCGTTTCGACGACGGGGAATGGCTCAGGTTCCTCGCTATGCACGGCAAGTCCGGCGTGGAGGCGAGGGCGGTGTTCCTGAAGGCGCACTTCTTCGGACAGCCGTTCCGGGTACTGGTCACGGACAAGACGCTGCTCGACTACTGCACGAAGCTGTCCGCTTTCCATGCGCAGTACCGCATGGTGGGGAACAACTATAACCAGACGGTCAAGGAGCTGCGCTGCCATTTCTCGGAGAAAAAGGCGATGGCATTGCTCTACAAGCTGGAGCAATGCACGAAGGAACTGGCCGCAATCACGCGGCAGGTCGTTGAACTTTCAAGGGAGTTTCAGGAAAGATGGTCGCAAAAATCACGGTAGGCACGTCGCTGTACGGGGCGTTGGCTTACAACGGCATGAAAGTGAACGAGGGCGAGGGGAAGCTGCTCGCCGGGAACAAGGTCTTCGACGATGGCAGCGGACGGGTGGACATCGCCCGTGCCGAACAGGATTTCAAACGGTACATGCCGGAGAACGTCCGCACACGGAACAAGGTCATCCATATCTCCCTTAATCCGCATCCCGACGACCGCCTGACGGACATGGAGATGGAAAGTCTCGCGCGGGAGTATCTGGAGAAGCTGGGCTACGGCGACCAGCCTTATCTAATTTTCAAACATGAGGACATCAACCGCCACCACCTGCATATCGTCTCCGTCAATGTGGACGAGAATGGCAGGCGGTTGAACAAGGATTTCATCCATCGCCGCAGCAAGCGCATCACCACGGAGCTGGAACGCAAGTACGGTCTGCACCCCGCCGACCGCAGGCAGCACCGTAACGACAATTCCTTGCGCAAGGTGGATGCCTCGCAGGGAGACGTGAAGCGTCAGGTGTCGAACACCGTCAAGGCGGTGATGGCTACCTACAAGTTCCGGACAATGGGCGAATACCGCGCCTTGCTCTCCCTCTACAACGTCACTGTGGAGGAAGCCCGTGGCATGGTGAACGGACGCGAGTATCACGGACTGGTCTATTCCGCCACCGATGATGGCGGGAACAAGGTCGGCAATCCCTTCAAGGCATCCTGCATCGGGAAGTCCGTCGGCTATGAAGCCGTGCTGCGCAGGTTTGAGTATCCCAATGCCCAAATCCGCGACAAGCGTCTGGCGGACATGACGCGCAAGACCGTCGCTGCCGTATTGGACAGGACGTACCGCAAGGATGAATTTGTCGCCCTGCTCAAAGCGAAGGGCGTGGATGTGGTGTTCCGCCACACGGACGGGGGGCGCATCTACGGGGCGACCTTCATCGACCACCGCACGGGCTGTGTGCTGAACGGCTCCCGGCTGGGCAGGGAATTTTCCGCCAACGCCTTGCAGGAGCACTTCACTTTGCCGTATGCGGACACGCCGCCGATGCCGTTCACCCTTACACGGGACGAACCGCAGGCGGAAGCCCATACCTATGTGGAACACGGCGAGAGCCATTCCACGGGCTTGGGCTTGCTTGGCGGCGACGCATCGGGCGCACAGGCGGAAGAAGCCGCCTTCGAGCGCGAACTCAAACGCAAGCGGAAGAAACGCCGGAAGGGTTTGGGATTATAAATTATCCGTCCGCAGGGCATCCAAGCAAAGGTCAGACCTTTGGCTATCTAAGGTCAGACCTTTGGTAGCCTCACCTCGGACTTGAGATAGGCTCAGGTCGGACTTGAGGTATGCTTATGTCCGGGGAAAGCCTTGCGGACATATTGTTCAACTTAAAAACAGAAACAGATTTATGTCACAACAGGAAGACGATTTGAGGGCGTTGGCGAAAATCATGGACTTTCTCCGCGCCGTGAGCATTATTCTGGTGGTCGTCCACCTCTATTGGTACGGGTATGAAGCCGTAAGGCTGTGGGGCATCGACATCGGTGTCGTGGACCGGGTGCTGGTCAATTTCGACCGCACCGCCGGACTGTTCCACCATATCCTTTACACAAAACTTTTTGCGCTGTTGCTATTGGCTCTCTCTTGCTTGGGTACAAAGGGCGTGAAGGAGGAAAAAATCACGTGGGGCAGGATTTGGACGGTGCTTGCCGCAGGGCTGGCCCTGTTCTTCCTGAACTGGTGGATGCTCTCCCTGCCGCTGCCCGTGGAAGCCAACGTAGCCTTCTATGCCGCTTCGATGGCGGCGGGCTATGTCTGCCTCCTGATGTCCGGCACGTGGATGAGCCGCCTCTTGCGCACCAACCTCATGGATGACGTGTTCAACGTGGAAAACGAGAGCTTCATGCAGGAGACGCGCCTCATGGAGAACGAGTATTCGGTGAACCTGCCTACGCGCTTCTATTACAGGAAGAAGTGGAACGACGGGTACATCAACGTGGTAAACCCGTTCCGCGCTTCCATCGTATTGGGCACTCCGGGCAGCGGAAAGTCGTATGCCGTGGTAAACAGCTTTATCAAGCAGATGATTGAAAAATCTTACTCGATGTACATCTATGACTTCAAGTTCAGCGACCTTTCCACCATCGCTTACAACCACCTGATGAACCACGGCGACGGCTACAAGGTCAAGCCGAAGTTCTACGTCATTAACTTCGACGACCCGCGCCGGAGCCACCGCTGCAATCCCATTCACCCGGATTTCATGGAGGACATCACCGATGCCTACGAAAGTGCCTATACCATTTTATTAAATTTGAACAAAACTTGGGTGCAAAAGCAAGGCGACTTCTTCGTGGAGAGTCCGATTATACTTTTTGCCAGTATTATCTGGTTTTTACGGATTTATCAGGATGGAAAGTATTGCACCTTCCCACACGCCATTGAGTTGCTGAACAGACGTTATGAGGATGTTTTCCCTATTCTCACCAGCTATCCGGAGTTGGAAAACTATCTTTCGCCCTTTATGGACGCTTGGCAGGGAGGTGCAGCCGAGCAGTTGATGGGGCAAATCGCATCAGCGAAGATACCGCTCTCGCGCATGATTTCCCCACAGCTTTATTGGGTCATGTCAGACAGTGAGTTTACGTTGGATATTAACAACCCGGATGAGCCTAAGATTCTCTGCGTCGGCAATAATCCCGACCGTCAGAACATCTACGGCGCGGCGTTGGGTCTGTACAATTCCCGAATTGTCAAGCTCATTAACAAGAAGGGCAAGCTGAAGTCGGCGGTAATCATCGACGAGCTGCCTACGATTTACTTCAAGGGATTGGATAATCTTATCGCCACTGCCCGAAGCAACAAGGTGGCGGTCTGCCTCGGCTTTCAGGACTTTTCGCAGTTGAAACGCGATTATGGGGACAAAGAAGCGGCGGTCGTGATGAACACGGTGGGAAACATCTTTTCGGGTCAAGTCGTTGGTGAGACCGCCAAAACGCTTTCCGAGCGTTTCGGCAAAATCTTGCAGAAGCGGCAGAGCGTCACCATCAACCGGGAGGACAAGTCCACCTCCATCAACACGCAGATGGAGAGCCTGATACCCGCGAGCAAGATTTCCACGCTGACGCAGGGCATGTTCGTGGGCGCGGTGGCCGACAACTTCAACGAGCGCATCGAGCAGAAAATCTTTCATTGCGAGATTGTGGTGGACGTGGAGAAGGTGAAGCGCGAGGAACAGGCTTACAAGCCCATCCCCGTCATCACGGACTTCACCGATGCCGACGGCAACGACCGCATGAAGGAAATGATACAGGAGAACTACAACCGCATCAAGGCGGAAGTGCGGCAGATTGTCGCCGACGAGTTGCAGCGCATCCAGTCCGACCCGGAACTGCAACACCTCTTGCAGGGCAAGTAAAAACGCCATAGGCGAAAAAAGGAAAATCCTTAACTTGGCTGGATGTTCAGACCGGGTTAAGGATTGTCCTTTTCTCGTTGATTGACAATTGAAATGAAAATTACTGCATTGGTTTCTCCGTTTTATACAGCAGATGGGGCATTTCTTTTCCATTGTATATAATGGTATGGCTGCCGCAAGGTTTCATGGCAATGGCTTCCGCCACACGGATGGAGGACGTGTTTTCGGGACGGATGCTGCAATAGACCTCTTGCAAGCCCAGTTTCTCGAAAGCGTACCGCAGGCATCTTCGGGCGGCTTCCGTGGCATAGCCGTTGTGCCAATACGCATTGTCCAGGATGTAGCCGAGTTCCACCGCTTCATTCCCGTTTATCACGCTTTTCATCAGCCCGGCCTGTCCGATAAGTTTGCCCCCGTCTTTCAACACAAGGGCGAAATACCCGTAGCCGTCCTTGCGGTAACGGGAGAACTGGCGGTTCACCCATTGGCGCACCTCCTTCTTGTCAAAGCCGTGTTCCCATGCGTACATGACTTCCGACTTGCCCATGAGGGCGAGCAACGCGCCCGTGTCCTTGCGGGTGATTTTGCGGATGACGAGCCGTTCCGTTTCCATGATCGTGAGCGACTCGGCGTAGGTCTTTATCTCCAAGCCGTCGTCTTTCCACTCCTTGACCATCTTCCGGACGGTATCATCCACCAGCCTGCGGTAGGCGTCATCGGGAACGGCTTTCAAGTAAAACGTGTCATTGGTTTCCTTCAACACCCAATCGGCTATGTCCTGCAAGTCCTTCCCTTCGGGGATATAGTCCTTGTGTATCATGTACTCGTTGATGTTGTCCTCCAGTAGTTCCTCCATGGCGGTACGGGTGTCTTCCTCCAATTCCGAAAACGGGGTTTCCGCTACCTGAAAAATGTCGTTGTTCCATTCATCCGCTTCTTCATCGTCCTCTTCCGGCACAAAAACGCCCCGTTTCATGTCCAGCATCTCCTGCGCGAATTTTCCCGACTCCCTGTCCTTGTACTTCTTGGCATATTTTTCCAGCAGTTCCCAGTCCTGCCGCCTCATGGGGAAGCGGAACGCGGCGCGTTCCACCTCGTTGCAGCGCATCATGTCCGCCTGTTCGTCCTTTGGAAGCGACTGGCATTCCTTGCAGATGTGCAGCGCGTGTCCTCTGCCCGAGAAGCTCTCGTTGGACTTGTGGCAGCCGCATACCTTGCAGTAGTGTCCGCCGTGTTTCCTTTTCTTCTTCACCATGTTACTCACCCCTTTCCAGCAAAGCCTTTCCTTGTTCGGTGAGCCTGTATTTCTGCTTGGGATGTTTCGGCTGGTCAGGATAGAGCGGTTCCACCAATCCGGCTTCCATAGACGGGTTAAGGTAATTGCCCAAGAAATTCTCCCTGTCCTTCAGTTCCATCATTCCCATCATTTCTTTCAGCGAGCAAGTGTGTTCCCCTATCAGTTCAATGAGCCGGACGATGCTTGTCGGGTACTTGTCGGGTGCTTGTCGGGTACTTGTCGGATGCTTGTCGGATGCTTGTCCAGCCGTTTCCATCTCATAGCGGAATACCACCCATACGGAACTCCCGTCCGTGTGGAATTCCGGGTCGGGTATGCCGGCACGGCGGCACTCGTCTATCATCAGGCTGATGCCGCGACCCCAGCTTTCCAGCAACTCGCTTTTGTAAAGCACGTTGGCTATGATGAGGTTGGGCGGCTCTGAACTGTGTCCGCCAAGCAGTTTTTCAAGGGTCATGTCGGGAGGGAACGCGCCGCTGCTCTCTATTTCCACGCGGTCGTCATAAATGGCGATGCCCACCGAACCGCCCGGACGGTGGTAGGCTCTGTGACAAAAGGCGTTGATGCAACATTCCCTCAATGCCTTGTAAGGTATGCTCAGCTTTTCTTCACGGTACAGCCCCTCTATTTTACCCGACAAGGACAGGTGCTTGAAAAAAAACGACATGGCAGCGTCCAATAGCGCGTAGATGTTCCCTTGCTGTCTTTGGTTGTCTATGAATTCCTCTTTGCTTGTGCCTCTGAACCTTGCCATTCGCAACAGGCATTGGGGATAGTCGTACAGATTGCGCCCGAACAGTACGGCGGCGGCATTGTTCAGCTTCCCGTCATGCAACAGGTCGAATTTTTCAAGGATGGCGGGTATTTCTTCGCGAATGGTGGTTTCCGGCAGGCGTCCGCAGTTGATTCCGGCGCGTACCGCACCGATGATGACATTCTCGTCGAGGTCGCTGATTTGCAGGTCGGGGTTGGGGATTGCCTCCCAACTGTATTTGCCGCCCCTTTGCATCAGCAGGTGGTTGTACTTGTCCTGCGGCATGACAGACGTCACGCTTTCTATCCGCTGGTAAGCCCTGCCTTTATATGTGAACGGACGCATATAGCGTTGTTCCTCAGCATATAAGGCAATGACCTGTTTGTCCGTGTCGGGAATGTTTGCGTATGAGACCGTTATCGTGGCAAACGGCTCGAATAGGCGGATGGCTTCCGCAATTTCCCGTTTCGTCTTGTCGCTCACTTCCTGACCGGTGATTTTCCCGTTGTCAGCCACGCCGAACAGTACCGTACCGCCCTCGCCGTTGAGGAAGGCGCACAGTGTCTCCATGCCGCGCTCCAACTGCCCGGTGATCAGCTTGTATTCTGTCCGTCCCCCTTCATCGCCGGAGGCCAGTTTGCGTATGTCGTCTATATTGGTTATATTCATGCGTAATCGTTTGGAGGGCAAAAATAATCATTTGACCGACAGATACGAAATTTTGGAGCATTTTCTTGCAAATTGTCATTGCTAGAACAGGAAAAAGAAACCGGGAGCAAGGGGCTTCTACCCATACACCTTGTTCCCGGTCATGAATCAGACAGAAAAACTTTCATCTCTTGCGTGCCCGTTCCCGCTCATCGTCTTTCACGATTCGCTCGTTCAGCTTTTCGGAAGCCCGGTCGAAGAAATAGGTACGGCTGTCATTTTTCCGACGACGGATATCCACATAGGCGTTGTAGCACTGACTGGGCTTCAACTCCATGCCGAAGAATCGGGAGAAATGGACCATCAGTTCCTGGATACCGGTTTCTCCGCCGTTGATACATTTCAGGGTGTCGAGCCCGTACAATAATTCCACTAGGTCGGATATGCTGCCTGTCCAACATATCGGAGGGGCATCAGAAGGAGGGGCGCCGGTTTTCTCGCCGGTAAACATGTGGGAGGGCGGCAACGGATGGTATTCCCGGGCAAGGAACCGTAGCATCTTGCGCACAAAGGCAAGGGCCTTGTGTACATGCAGATTCAGTTCGCTCTCATGGCTCCTGCCTTGCAGGGCCTCATGGTATTGCAGCTCCGTTTCCGCATAGCTCAGGGCGTGTACCGGATGTCCGCTTTCGGGCGGGATGAGACAGAGTTGGATGACCCTTTGTGTAAACTCATCGTAGGCCGTGCGTAACCCGGTGCGGCTGTCGGGATTGCTTATCAGACGGAAAAACTCGGTTTCCGTCAAGGTGAGATGTTCCATTTGTTCCTAATTTTTTGTTTTTACTCGGATGAAATGTGCGCACATACATCCATAGGAGCAAATGATAGTCCAATTACAATGTTATGGTGATGAACTTGTATGCAATTTCTTGCAAATCAAGCTCTTGGCAGACGAAAATTTGTTTTAAGGAAGAATAGGCAGCCTCCTTCCCGTGTCCGACTTCCGGACAGGTGTCCGTTTTTCGTACACAGTACCGCCCTTTCTTTCCGCTTTTTTCCATTCCGTTTCGTCCTTTCCCCTGCCATGTCACCTCTTCGTCTGAATCCCATACAGGTCCATTTTCTCGTACAGCGTGCTCCGGCTTATGCCCAGCAGTCTGGCGGCCTCTTTCCGATTATGCCCGGCCTTTTCCAAAGCCTGGCATATCCGCTTCTTTTCCATGCATTCCCCTTTCAAGGCAATGTCAGGATCGGAAGGCTTTCCGGACTCATCCAAGTTCAATTCTTCCGCCGTCACCAATTCCCCTTGGGCAAAAAGCACGGCGGATTGGACCGCCTGTTTCAGTTCCCGTACGTTTCCCGGCCAGTCATGGGCCAGCAACCGTTTCTTCGCCTCCGCATCGAAACCTTTTACCTGTCTGCCATGCTCTTGGTTGTAAAGTTCCCGGAAGAATTCAGCAAGCGGCAGGATGTCTTCCGGGCATTCCCTGAGCGGGGGTACTTTCACGGTGTACTCACTCAATCGGAAATACAGGTCCCGGCGGAAACGCCTTTCCGATATGGCTTCTTCCAGATTCTCGTTCGTTGCGGTGATGATGCGCACGTTGGCTTTCCTGTCTTTTGTGCCGCCGACAGGACGGTAACGCCTGTCCTGTATGGCGCAGAGCAGCATCTGCTGTACGCCGAGGGGAAGGTTGCCTATCTCATCCAGGAACAACGTTCCTCCCTCGGCTTCCGACCAATAGCCTTCCTTGCGCCCGACCGCCCCGGTAAAAGCCCCTTTTTCATGCCCAAACAAGGCGGAAGCGGCCAGACTTTCGGATAACAGCCCGCAGTCCACTGTCACGAACGGTTTGTCCGCACGGTCGCTTTGGGCATGTATCTTTTCAGCGATATGTTTCTTTCCTGTACCGTTCTCACCCCGAACCATCACGCAGATGTCGGCTTTGGCTAGGACGTGGAGACGTCCGAATACTTTCTGGTAGGCTTCGCTCTCCCTTATGAACAGGGGTTCCTCATGGAATGACTGCCTTTTCTGCAAGTCTTGGAGCATGGCGGGAAGCTGGCTGGTCAGCAGTTTCTTGGGGATATAGTCTTCCGCTCCGGATTTCATGGAACGCACGGCGGTAGGCACTTCCGCATAATCCGTCATGATGACGTAGGGATTGTGCTTCCCCTCGCGGCGCAGTTCTTCAAGCAACAGGATGCCGTCACCGTCAGGCAACCGGAGGTCGGCAAGCACGATGTCGTCATCTTCCAGCATTGAAAACAGTTTCCGGGCACCGGTGCAATCGGAGGTACTGACTGTCCGGTATCCGTTTTCTTCCAAAAAATTGCAGACATACCTGCTGTACACAAGGTTGTCTTCCACTACGATTATCTTTCCCATTTCTTCATCTCCTTTCTGGCGGCTTCTATGATGGTTTCTCCTTGTTCCAACACGGCACGGGCTGCATAGGCGACTTCTTCGTCCGAGTACGGTTCCTTGTGGATGGCTTCGTGCAACTTCTGCAAGGGGCGTTCCGTCCGTATCACCATCCATGAGCTCCTCAAATGGTGTACCCAGCTGTTCAAGGCTGTCAAGTCTTTCCTTTCGGATGCCTTCCGGACTTCCTCTATCTCTTTCTCCGTTTCGGCAATCAGCTGCTCCAATGTTTTCCGCTTGTCGCCGAAAGCCAACAGGGCGGAGAAGTCCGGCTGCCGGTTCCCTCTTTCACGGATGCAGTGCCGTGTCGCCTCCATCAGTTCGTCTATGGAAAACGGCTTGGGAAGCAATCCGGAAAATCCGGCTTCTTTCAGTTCCTCCTCCGATACATAGCCGGCCGCAGTAGCTGCCACGATGGGAAGTTCACGGGAATTGCCGATGTCGGACATGCGCAGCAGTTCCAGAATCTCGTAGCCGTTCGCTTCCGGCATTCTCAAGTCTGTTATCAACAGGTCATAATCCTTGCTCCGTATCCTGTCGGTCAGCTCGGCCAACGTAAGGCAGTTGTCGCATGAAACGCCACATTGAAGGTACATCTCGCGCATCAGGCGGAGCGTCACCGGGTCGTTGTCTATGGCCAGCACGGAACATCCGGCCAGTGAAGGACGGACATCCATTGACTTCTCTTCTTCCGGTACTTCTTCGGCTTTCGGCAGCGGCAGGACAACGGTGAAGCGGCTTCCTATGCCAGGTTTGCTCTGTACGGAAGCAGAACCCTGCATCAGCTGTACGAGATTGGTCACAATGGCAAGGCCCAGCCCGAAGCCGTCCTGAGTCACAGCATTGCCCAGACGTTCGAAGGGGGCGAAAATCTGTTCCTGCTTTTCTTCCGGGATGCCCGTCCCGGTATCCTGCACGTACAGGATGAAGTTGCCGTCCTTATAGTCCGTGCAGAGTGTAATGCGACCGCTGCGGGTAAACTTGACCGCATTGGAGAGCAGGTTGCTTCCGATGCGCAATATGCGCTCCTTATCGCCTCCCAGCACTTCTGTCGTCTGGTTGTCAGTCACGAATTCGATTCCTTTGGCTTCAGCCAAAGGGGCGAACTCCGTTTCCAACACAGTTGCTATTGACTCGGAGCGGAATGGACGGATATGCAGCTTTTCTTTATGGATCTCCAGCCTGAAAAATTCCAGCAGCTCGGTGGTCATGGAAGCCATGCGGCTGGCAGATTCACGCACGGTTAATATGTGGCGTACCCGGTCTTCCAGGGCTTCATCCCGGAGCAGGAGTTCTGCATTGCCGCTTATCGCCGTCAGGGCCGTGCGCATTTCATGGCTGACAGTCTGCATCAGGTTGTGACGGAATTGCAGCAATTGCCGGTTCTTCTCATTGCTCGCCTGCAATTCGCCGATAAGTTCTTCGCGTTTCTTTTTTTCGCCATGATTGCGGCGGATTTCCCGGTGGATGGCGATGTGGAACAGGATTAAAAGGAGGATGGCGGTGGACAAGGTAGAGGTGAGCAGGAGCGTGGAACGGCTTTGCGCTTCCATTATCTTATGCTCACGCTGAAAGAAGGCTTCCTGCACTTGCCTGTCCAGATTCTTGATGAGGTGGTTCAGCCGGGCGTTCAATGCCAGATTGCGGGCGTACAGGCTGTCGGCACTGGTTTCCATATCCTCCGTCCCTTCCTGCTGCATGGCAATCAGGCTGTCACTGAATGCGTGCAGTTCTCCGGCGGAAGGCAAAACCCGGACGGTTTTCTTGGCGCCCAACGCTCCCAGTATATTGTCCCTTCTTTTCCTCACGGTGCGTATGCGGGTGGCACGTTCCGCCACTTTGGGCAGATGGTGGACAAGCAGACTGTCAGCAGCATCCTGTATCCCGATGGCTTCCACGACACGGAACAAGTGCATTTCCTTGTCGGCAAGCAGGTGCCGGAGCGTGTCTATCTGTTCGGGACGTACATGCTGCCTGCACCGGGGCTTCAAGGCCAGCAGCAGGCTGTCTGTGGACAGCCGTTTCTGGCGATAGTTTGCCGTATCTGCATTTTCTTGGCTGATCAGGCTCTCGCCCAGCAGGGAAAGCTCGGTGATGTGAAGGTGTGCGGCATGGATGTCATTCCGTACCGATTGCAGGTCATGCACTTCGAAATCTATCTCCCGCATCCGGCTACGCTCACGAAAGAGGATAACCACCATTCCGACTATGGCGGCCAGCAACAGGAAGTTCCCGGCATATATCTTTTGTGTCAAGGATACTTTCATTGCTAGTCATATTATCCGTAGTGCATTCTCTCATCAGAATGTGCTACCTCGTTTATGGGCAAAAATAGAAATTATCAACCACAATCCATGCGACCGGTTCAGAGTTTATGAATAATTATTTTTTTAGAACGATTCAAAACAAATTGAGCCGCACCATGACGGGTGTTTGATTGTAAAATAGTCATTGGGATTATGCAAGCGTAACGCAGGCATCCGAACGAACGGATATTACAACATCCGGCAAGAGTGCAGACAATGCAAAATGCACAGAGAGTCTGATAGACAATGCAACTACTTGCATACAGGTACAACAAAACAATGGCGACTACAACATTTGGGTTCATAGTTGCAGTCGCCATTTCACATGCAAAGGTTGTACCTGTGGTTCCCGAAAACTTACGATTTCTTTCCTGCTTCGGATACAGCTACAAAAATAGCCGTCCTGATTCCGGGCGGCTATTATAACTACTTGCAGGTAATTGCAGACAGTGCTTTTTAATATATCTGTCTACAAGGTGAGAAACAACAATCAATTGTCACTCGTCCCTCCATTATGGTTTCTGTTGTAAGAGGTTGTCACGACTGCCACATCACCGTATTGTCTTCCACTGACGGAACGGTTCAATGCGGAGACGGTCAAAGTGGTCACTTGTTGAGTACCTGCCACGTGCAAGGCCGTACCGACGGGCAAGGTCACATTGATGGGGTAAGTTCCCGTAGCCGTAGTGACACCTGCGCCGGCAATGCGGGCCAGAATCTCAATCAGGTAAGCGGTTATCCGACTGGTCCCGGACGAAGTGATTTCCGTTCCGATGTGATAAGTGAACGAGGCCGAACCAACGGTCATGTCACCCGATCCATACAGGTTGTCCCACAGGTCTTGTTCAAAGGCCAACGGCGTGCTTGTGGAGGAAGAAGTCACATCCGCTCCAAAGAGCAACGTATAGGAAGTGAACTGGTCGGCAAACACGATTACTTGTCCGCCTTCTACAGTATATTCTGCATCCACCCATTGCCCGTTCACGTATTTCTGTGCCGTGATGGATTGCGCCACTTCCGCATCCACATCGTAAGCCAATTCGATGGGACTTGAAAGCGTGGCGTTCGCATCGGTGCAAGCCACGCTTGTACCAATCAGCATGACGCTTTCGGCAGCACGGGAAGTGGCACGGGTATTGGCTTCGGCTTCATCCAGCGTGTAAAGCGGGGTAACCACGATGGAACTTCCCGCAGGCAATTCCGCCGTCTCGGGTACGGTGACAGCCACTGTGACCGCGCCCTCGTCATTGCCTTCGATGGTCTCTGAAGTCACGTTGGCCTCCGTATCGCCGTTGGCGGCTACTTCAATGGTCGTGCCTTCATTGGGCAATGACACGTTCCATACGACATTGGCTCCGCTTCCGCTTTCTGCAACGGTGACGGTTGTTTCCTTGGACTGTTTCCCCGGAGCGGAAGCCGTCAGGGTATAACTTCCGGCATCCACATCGTCAAAAGTGAACGTGCCATCTGCGCCGGTCTGTGTCGATTCGCCGTTCATGCTCACGGTAGCCGAAAGGCCGTTGCCGTCCATGCCGGTGACACGCCCGCTGATACTGTGCGATACGGACACCGTGGGCGGCGTCACGTTGCTGTAATCCGGATCATCGTCACTGCACCCTACGAAACTGGTGCACAAAGCCACACTAAGGAATGCGAACATTCCCCATCTTGATAGATTTCTAAGATTTTCCATTTCTAAAAATAATTAAACGATTAAATTAGGTTATTTTGAAATTCTGTATTCTAGTAGTTATATCCGTATTGTTTGTGTCTTCAATCAGGGTGGGTCTTGCCCAACAGGTTTAACTTGAAACACAGGCCACCTGTGAAATGTTTCCCATTCTGCAAGGTTGCCTGCAAAAAGAGGTGTTTCCACAACAAACAGTCTGCGCCGATGTTGATATCGTCACCGGTATATTCTATCGTTGCCCGAAGGTTTCTGGCAAAGGACGGGCGATAGGTGATACCGGCGGCTATGCCCCGCCATTTGGCATTGAAATCCGATGTAAAATAGCGGTAGGTCAAATGAAAACCAAATTCATTCCGCCTGTACATGACGTGTTTGCTGGCGGCTATATAATAATTCTGGAAGTAGTCGTTGACCGGATATTTGCCTTCGGCATAGGACTCGTTCACCTTGCTGCCGGGATCCTGGGTGCCTATGGCAATTGCAGGCCACCATTTGCCTTCTTTCAGCGGACGCACTTTCAGGTGAAAGTACCGGTCTTTCTTATTATGTCCGACATGGCCATCGTTGTCAATCCCCTTCAGTATGGTACAGACATACGCTATTTCTATCCAAGGGAAGGGGGTGATGGCCAGAAAATGGTTGGTCGTGTTGAATTTCTCTCCTTCATACTGGTAGGTGTCAGGAAGAAATTCCTGATTCAGGAAGAAGAAACCGATACGGGCTTCTCCCTCTGTCGCCATTTCCGCCGTGGGCACGTGGATCATGCCGGTAACGCCCGAATACTCTTGCGCCCTCAATATCGGAATGCAGCCCATCACGACAAGGAGGCCAATCAATAATCTTCTCATTTCCGCCCTCCTTCCTTTTCCGAGAAGTCCGGCTTCATGGTGTTGCTGCCCCATTGCAGGGCATTGCGGTCAAACCAGCCCTCGCGTTCGTTCTCCTCCGGGTCGGTCGTGTACATTTTGTTGGCATAGGCGTCACCTTCCATACTGTATGTCAGGCGGAAATTAGAAGCCGGACGGAAATTGACAGTGCGCCGTTTCCGCTTGTAAGGCGGTATCATCATCACCACCTTAAAACCGGCATTCTTGCCGCCCTCGTTGCTATACTCGCCGTACAATCCGACCGTACAGTGGTTGAAATGCCGCATGGCTTCAACTATGGCTCCATAATCTTCATAGAGGAAACGTCCGCCCCTTGCGCGGAACTGCGTATTCCATTTGTTCAGATAGACATCGGTGCCCAGCAAGGCGGTAATCCGTTTGGGGGTACTTGCTTCCCAGTCCACTGCCATTGAACAATAGCCGGTTAATCCAGCCTGCACTTCCAATGCCAACCAGCGGTTTACGACATACATCCCTTTCAAGTCCAATCCATACCGCTCCCTGCCGAACAAGCCGCCGCTTGCTTTCAGGAACCACCGGGATCGCCAATGCGCCTCTTTAGATAACACCGCCATGTTCAACCGTACTTTCTTGTATCGGTCGCCATAGTCGTTATACACCGGCACTAATGCCTGTGCTGCCGCCTGCCACCCCTTGCCCATGTTCCATTTCACACCGGGAGTCAGATTCAGCAAAATCTCATATATTTTCCCATTGTGAAACAAATCCCGGTAGTTGAAATCCGCCCCTACAAATATATCTACCTGACCAGCGGGTATGGACGGCTGTGCAATTATGGATGAATACCCATAAAAGACCAGCATGAATAGCAAAATGAACAGTTTCTTGCTTATTCTCTCGTAAGCTTTCATTTTTTCATATACGCTCGTAATTGTTTTATTGTTAATTGATGTCATAGTTCATATCCCGGTCATCTTTCATCTGATACCTTTTACCACATTTTCTACGAAACGCAAGTTTCTCTTCATCCTTTTAACCCAATGTGAGCCATCCTGATTTTACTCTAAGATGGCTCACATTGAAACGACACTCGCACAAAGTGCCTTTCAGTCTTTCACCAGAAAAGAGGTGAAAGGTTTATTTTTCCCAATCATTTATTCACACTTTCATTAGTCCAAATATAATCCTTCATGATAAAACTTTGTTTTAGCTTCCACCTTAGGTCAGTTTACAAGGAACTACACGCAGACCGTGAAACGGGCTGCTGACAACAAACGGCGGTATGCTCCCGGAGAGGGCAGCATACCGCCTGTTTTGTTGTCTAGGGTTTCCAAAGGGGTGCCCCCTTTGGCACACGACTTTGCTTGCAAAGTGTAGTGTGTTATACCTGCTGGCGTGGCTGACAGAGGAAACGGGGTGCGGTGCTTCTTGCACCCCGTTTGCTCCGGCAGGAAAACAGGCTGAATTTTTGCGAATGGGAATGAGCAAAAAATCGGCCTGTTTTCAGAGAACGGCGGCAGGTATATGAAAGCCCCCGTCCCTCGTCCTTCGCTCCGACTTGTGGACAAAGTGTCCCGAAGTGTGGCCACACTCCCGGAAAAGTAGCAGGACAGCAGGCAACCGTCAAGGCTGAAATGAACGGGTTTGCACCCGGCCTTGACCGCCGCCCGCCGTTCCGCTGAATGGGTGAACAAGGCGGCCAATCCCTCAAAGTGCTTGGCCGCTCTCTTTTTGATTTTGGAGCATTTCTTTTCCCAAAATTGAAATGGGCGGGGAAGCCATTTTAGGGCTTTCCCGCCTTGATTACCCTTTAGCAAAGACGGGCGGGGCTGTCAACGGCGGCGCATGAAATGCGCCGTTCATCTTGACCGTTGACTGGCTCGGCTGGCTTTGCTATTTTTATCGAATTGCATATTGGTAAATTGCGTTGATATGTACTTGGGTTGTATTCACGATTGGCACATTAACATCTTCGGGCTTTATGGCAAGTGGCAGCTCCGTACAGGCGAGAATGAGTGCATCTACATTTTCTTTTTCAATGTATTTATTTGCCAGTGCAATCATTTTCTCTTTATCACTAGGAATTACTATGCCATTCTCTAAATTGGGGTATATCAGTTTTCCTAATAGAGATATTATTTTTTCGCTATCGCCTTTACAAGTAACATCATCGGGCGGCGAAGTTCATCTTCCATACCCGGAATATCCATCATCTCTTTAGGCGGTTCTGCTTCCTCTACAACTTTAAGCTCAAACCCATTGTTCAGCAATCCCATTATAATCTGTGTAAGTGTGTGATGTTGTTTTACTACATCACATCCTAAAAAATGTGTATTTCGTTCTCCTGTTATAAAGTAATTATCAATCGCCCAATATTGCGGTTTCCCATCATCTGTATAAATCCAATCTTGCCCAACTCCTGCGGTAAAAACAGGGTGTTCGATATTAAAAAGAAAAATTCCACCTGGTTTTAATGTCCTATACACTTTTTGAAATATTTCCACTATGTCCTCTATATAGTGCAGAGCTAAATTAGATATAACACAATCCCATTCATTTTCTGGATAGTCATATTCCTCTAATCCGCTAATACGATATTCAATTTGATTTCCTGAATTGCGCTTTTGGGCTTCCTCAATCATTTTCTTACTTAAATCGATCCCTAATATTTTTGTAGCTCCTTGTTCTTCTGCGAACTTGCAGTGCCAGCCATATCCGCACCCCAAGTCAAGAACAGATTTTCCTTCTAACGAAGGAAACAAAGGTTTTAATTGATGCCATTCACCAGCAGCTTTTAACCCCTCTTTATCAATGACAATAACATTCCCTTGTGTTTCTTCAAGAATTGCTGATCGCAAACTCGTTTTCCCTGACCCTGGTTGCCCACCAAGTAAAAAAGCGGTTGGCGATTCAACCGCTTTTTTTCCTTGAACCAATTCTTCTAAATTATCATTTAAGCGATTTTCAAATTGTTTGTCAGTAAAATTGACTATATTTGCCATATTAAGCCACTTTCTCTTTATTCAAAACTTGTTTTGAATAGCGATTCATTGACCGCCAATACTCATGAACGGCTTGTAATTCTTCTAAAGAATAATCAAAAAGATTTACACGTTTTGCAAGCTTTAATTGGTTTAATAAATTGACTTCCAATAATTGAGAGTCATTTTTATTTAATTCATGATTCAAAACATAGTTTAATACTCGATTATAAACGCTTGCCGATAATTCGTTAATGATCTCTATTTCAAATGTTTTTTCATAAGTAACTGCCATTTCATTTTCACTCCTTTTAAAGTTTGTCAGGTAAATATTTCCGAATATATTCTTCTAAGGCTTTATCCATAACTTCTTTTACGTTTCCGCCATTCTTTGCTGTTTCGATTTTTATAATATGGTGCAAGTCAGCACGAACACGAACCGTCTTATCCCCCATAATATCTTTTTTTGCACTGATTGGTGTATCATTTCGTTTTGCTTTTTGTGCGCCTAAATTTCCCACAACCACTCACTTCTTTCTATTTCTTCTTACTCTTATTTTATCATCAACAATCACAAATCACAAGTGATTTGTGATTAATCACTTGTGATTTGTGATTCTATTCTTTTTCGTTTTCTAATTGAATGATTCGCTCAAGCATTTCAAAAAATACGTTCTCATACATAGATAAAATCAATATATCCCTTTTCTCCGATTTTTACAACGGCATTGTAGGACTTTCTATCTTTCGTTTTGATTCCTTTTACCAGGGTTTCTTTTCCCTCTAGTAATTCTTTTACATTTGTTTTGGTGAGTTTTTTCTTTCTAAAATGTTCAGCTAAAGTGAAGGTACATTCAGGATAATTTGAACAACCATAAAACGATTTTTTTAATACAATATTGTTGCCACACTTAGGACATTTTCCTACAAGGGGTCCCGAGCGCTTAGTGGGAATTTGTACCCCTTATCGATACAAATTCCCCGTAGGCGCTAGGGACCTCTTTAGCTCCTTGGAAGCTGTCAGTAGTATACCTAATAATTTATCTACATTCCCTTTAGTAACGTGTAACTTTCCAAATTTACAAAAGCGACTCATAGAATTATTTCCTCCCGTTAAATAATAGATAACTATTAAAAATAGACAATACTTGCTCATAAGTAACGGTACTTAAATTGTTTACTTTGGCGTGTTTCATTGCTTGATGAAACTGATTTTTAGTAAACAGTTGACGATATTCTCGATTGACCCATTTTGAAACAAAGTACGTATATAGCTTCCAATATTTATCTGGAACATCTGTGGTATGGCGGGTAAGTTTTATTAAGACACTGTTTACTTTTGGTTTAGGATGAAAGCATTCCGCTGGCAGCTTAAGCAATTGCTGAATCGAGACTTGAGTGTGCAAGAGCAACCCTAGTGTTCGGTGAATATCCAAGGTACGCTTGTAGAATCCTTCTTCAACAATCAGATAGATGTCAGACGCATGGCTTTCAAAAACCACTTTTTTAATAATTTGTGTGCTTAAATGGTAAGGAATACTCCCAACAATTTTATACCTCTGTTTGTTAGGGAATTGAAACTGTAGAATATCTTGGTGAATTAAAGTGACACGAGTATTCAGTTTTAATTTTTCTGACGATAAGTTGAATAGATGACTGTCTAATTCAATAGACGTTACCTGTTTACTTATTTTAGCCAGTTTCGTCGTTAAATGCCCTTTACCTGTTCCAATTTCGTAAACGGTATCGGTTTCTTTTAAATTCAATTGTTTTATTATTTGGTTGAGTACTTTTTCACTCGTTAAAAAGTTTTGAGAATATTTTATATTTTTGTTCATGTAATCACTCCTTCTTAATTACAAATTTTTAGCATCTAATTTAACTTCAATAGACTAATAACAATGTTTGGTCTTGCTTCACTTTGTGCTTGTCGGAAGCCTAAATAGTAACTGCGTTTTGCTTCGTGTCCGTCTGGCAACCGCTCAAATTGTTCATCAAGTTCTGATACACCTTCTTCGTTATAGCGTGGATCAAATTCTTCTAAAAAGTCTGCTTCCTCTACAACTTTAAGCTCAAACCCATTGTTCAGCAATCCCATTATAATCTGTGTAAGTGTGTGATGTTGTTTTACTACATCACATCCTAAAAAATGTGTATTTCGTTCTCCTGTTATAAAGTAATTATCAATCGCCCAATATTGCGGTTTCCCATCATCTGTATAAATCCAATCCTGCCCAACTCCTGCGGTAAAAACAGGGTGTTCGATATTAAAAAGAAAAATTCCACCTGGTTTTAATGTCCTATACACTTTTTGAAATATTTCCACTATGTCCTCTATATAGTGCAGAGCTAAATTAGATATAACACAATCCCATTCATTTTCTGGATAGTCATATTCCTCTAATCCGCTAATACGATATTCAATTTGATTTCCTGAATTGCGCTTTTGGGCTTCCTCAATCATTTTCTTACTTAAATCGATCCCTAATATTTTTGTAGCTCCTTGTTCTTCTGCGAACTTGCAGTGCCAGCCATATCCGCACCCCAAGTCAAGAACAGATTTTCCTTCTAACGAAGGAAACAAAGGTTTTAATTGATGCCATTCACCAGCAGCTTTTAACCCCTCTTTACTGCGGGACATCTTTGCATATTCTTCAAAAAACTTCTCATTATCGTATTCATTATTCATAACCTTAACATCTCCTATTTTATCCTTCGGCACCGCCGCCTCCAGGCGGCTCCCCAACTTCATCTGCTCGATAAATGGGAATTGCACCAAAACAATCTAAGACAACAATGCTGCCCTACTTGCGATTTTTTCTTGTACTGCGGAAACAGTTTCTTGAATGGAATAATTGGTCGTATCTACAACATTCGATTCATATATTCCCAGATTGCAAAATTGCTCCCACATTGTTTCTACCAATTCGATATTTGTTTTTCGGTCTAACTTTGAGCGTTCAACAGCTCGCTTCAAGGTTTCTTCCTTACTTGCCCTTAAAATAATATAATGCACCTCATAATGTTCCCGAACAAGACTTTGCCACGGCTTTAAAAACCACGGTCCGATAATACCGTCAACAATTACATCATATCCCCCACGAGCATATCGCTTCGCAGCTTCTAAAAACGCTTCAATGACAATCAAATTTTGCTCATTTGATTCTGGCAAATGCGGTGGTATTGCCCCTTTACTCAAATAATGATAAAAGTCATCTGTGTGCATATGCACAGACTTTTCCAAATCTGATTCTTTTGCAACAGCAGATGCCGTTGTAGTTTTTCCTGTCCCCGGCGCACCTGTGATTACAATAATTCTACCTTGATTCATCTATATTTTACCTCCACAAATTCCGATTTGTTGATAACTCATTATATCATAAATCTATCCACTATATCATAAATCTATCCACTTTTCAATCTATATCACGCAATTAACTTGGAAAGGAACACCGCCGAGCAATGGGTTATCTCGGCGGTCACTCTTTTACTCGTTGTCCGCTCCATACGATACCGACGACGGAATTCCGTTATCATTTAGATTTTTCTCGATATCCTTCACCGGAAGTGAGGAAAAATACGCTTCTCTTCCCTCTTTTATTATAAGCTCGTGGCACGGCTTGTTTCCGGCGTTGTCGGGAATGCGCGCGTCCATTATGTTCACGGCTATCATCTCGGGAGTAATGGCGGCTCTCCCTCCGGCTTGACCTACGCACACCACCGCGTCGGGTCTGTATTGCTCCACCGCTTTTTTAAGAACCTCTCCTGCCTTTCCAAACACCGTCGGCACTTCGAGCTTTAAAATTTCCGCGCCTTGTATTTCGTTTTTCATCATTTTTACGGCTTCTCCCGCAGGATTGATTTTCTCTCCCCCGAACGGGTCAAAGCCTGTGAACAGTATTCTCATTTTATCATGCCTTTCTTTGTCTGTATTCTCTCAAAATCTCGCGGCACCTGTTTTGAAGCCACTCTGTTGTCTCAGTATCGTTTTCGACAGCGTTTTCGTATATTTCCGTCAGCCCTATCCGCAGCTCATAGCATAAAATTCGCTCGGTATATCTCGGCAGGTGAGAGTATTTTCTCTCCCAATACGCCGCAGTTTTTTCCATGCACATGAGCCATGTCCGCCAAAAATACGCGGTCGCGATGTCGTAAAGAAAGTCCCCGTAAGCCGCGCAGTCCCAGTCTATAACGCCACTTATCCTCGATTTTTTGCCTACGATAACATTATTCGAGCCGAAATCCCCGTGGAACAGCGCTCTTTCTTCCGGGCAATAAGATATAAGCTCACGATATGCCGCGAGAAGCTCGTCGATGAGTGAGAGGTTAACATAGCTCCTGCTTACCGCCGTCCAGTCTCTCTCGAATACCTCCGCAAGATATTCTCTCCAGCTGTAAAACGGAGCGTTTCCCGTATCGCTGTCAAACACGCCGCAGCCGGAAGTGCCTGATATATCGGTTCGCGATATTGCTTCGGTTACATCCGTAATATCGCCGAGCAGTCGCACAACCGTTTCTTCATCGGAGTCCTCATATGTAATCCCGTCCGCTTTTACGCTGATGCAGAAGTAGTGCGTGCCGTCAAAGTTGCCTGTTTCAACAACCTCTGGAATAGGAACTCTATCCGAGCGGAAGTGCTCATAGGCGTATTTGTCTTTTTTGAAGCCTTCCATATTTGAATTTATGCGCACGACATATTCTCTGCCGCCACGCGAAAACCAATACGCCTGTGACTCCTGCCCTTCTTTTATCGGAAAAAGCCTTATATCCTCACCGTACTTTCGGCTTAAAAACTCTGTGATGCTTTCTTTTGAATAATCGCTTTTCATGTTCCGCTCTCTCCTTTAGCTCTGTCTGAGGATAATATACCACAAAAAAGCAAAAAAATCTAAGACAACAACGCTGCCCTACTTGCGATTTTTTCTTGTACTGCGGAAACAGTTTCTTGAATGGAATAAGTGGTCGTATCTATAACATTCGATTCATATATTCCCAGATTGCAAAATTGCTCCCACATGGTTTCTACTAATTCAACATTTGTTTTTCTGTCTAATTTTGAGCGCTCCACAGCTCGCTTCATAGTTTCTTCTTTACTGGCCCTTAAAACAATATAGTGTACTTCATAATCTTCTCGAACAAGGGCTCTCCATGGTTCTAAAAACCACGGCCCTACAATTCCATCTACAATTACATCATATCCACCGCGGGCATAGCGCTTTGCAGCTTCTAAAAAGGCTTCAATAACAACTAAATTTTGTTCGTTGGACTCTGGTAAATGCGGCGGTATTGCTCCTTTGCTTAAATAATGGAAAAAGTCGTCTGTGTGCATATGCACAGATTTATCCATGTTCGATTCTTTTGCGACAATCGACGCAATTGTTGTCTTTCCTGTTCCCGGCGAACCTGTAATCACAATAATTCTTCCTTGGTTCATTTTCACTCCTCCTATTTCGATTTGCTGTTCTCTATTTCTTTTTCCGTCCCCGCTGTGGGTTTGGATTTTTCGGCAAGTCCAACTTCTCCGCAATCTATTTTAGCCGCTTCTTTTCTTCTTCAAACAGTTTATTATACCCCAAAACCATAAATCAGCAAACGCAAAAACCGTTACCAAAGAAAATGCCGCCTGCCTTTTTTGCTAAACCTAAAGAGGCTAAGTTAGAAGTGGACGCACTATACAAAGGAATACTACCATTTCGTCTAACTGCTTCTGCCCATTCTGCAAGTGTGTGGAATGCATACCCTTTTCTTCTGTAAAGTTCAGCCGTTTCAATTCCCGCTTCCTCTGCCTCAAGAATAATCCGAACACTACGACAAATAGATACGACTTGAGAATCTTCCAAATAAGCAGCGCAAAAGGGAACATCCAGCAACTCTTCAGGTAGCCAGGGAAAATAGTGGCTCATCTGAGGCTCAATGTTGTCTTTAGTGAGTAAGCAGGCTTTTAACTTTGGCTGTTCAGGAAGCCAAAAACAAGCATCTTCTGAAATCTTACTTTCTCCTAATAGTTGCCGATATTCTTTATCATAAATAGGTGATTCATTCGGCAGCATCAGTACTGGCTCTCTGTTGGTAATTGATTGTAGTTTTTCTCTTAATTCTTTCGGTACGTCAGCGCGAAAATAAGCATGTGGTTTTTCGTAAAGTGGTCTTGTCAAATAGAAGCGGGGAGCCGGCTGTGAAGTGGAGTCCCATGGTTCCCTTATAGTCATAAGTTCGTTCTTTTCATTCATTGTAAACAGTGCTTCTACATGAAGCTGCATATAGTACGAGTTGCTTTTTCCCATTTTCTAATATTCTCCTACATTTATTTCTCTGCCTGTTCAATCATTTTCTTTACTAACCGCTGAAACAGGTCGGCGGTTTCCTCGTCCATCGGTGCAAGCTGTCCGATCTGTCCAGCTATCATCGCCGTTACATCGTCAATGGAAAGCGGTTTTTGTTTCTGTTCCGCCAGTGCGTCCCGCATGGCTTGGAACATAGCGGCGGTCACAGCTTCTCCCAGCTGTTCCCCGTTGTCTATGTCTTTCTTAATGTCCCGCAGGATAGCCAGGAACACATTTTTGATTTTTTCAATCTCCGCTTCATGTTCCCCCATCTTTTGGGCGTTCAAAAGCTGTAAATCCTGCTTCGCTTCTGCCCGGTGTTCCGGGTGTTCTTTCATCAGGTCGGACAGGGAAGCCGTTGCTATCTCGATAAGCTGGTTTCGTGCCATTATCCCCTTTGCCGCCGCGTCCTGAAAATAAATCCGTATCAAATCTATCAGCTTAGGAAAATTCCTGTGTTCCAACAGGCGGTTGAGGATTTGCACATCAACAGCGCCCGTCACAAGCCCCCTTACGGCTCCCTCTGACAAGCCTAATTCAGAAATATCGTAGCTTTTACGGACGCTCACGGTGGACAAGCCCAGTATGTAGTCTGTCGATACCTTAAATTCCTTTGCCACACCTATGAGAATATCACTGCTGACCGTTCTCGTTTCGCCGCTGACAATGCGGCTCAACTGGGAAGCGGAAACGCCTATCTTCTCCGCAAGTTCCTTCTGTTTAGGTTTGGATATATTGTTTTGAGTTGCCACGATATACAATATTTAGATTGGACGTGATTAATTAAAAATGAGGATGGCCACAGAAGTCAGCAACGATGCCAGCGAAATCCAGAACGAGGTGGAACGCACGTTGTTGCCGTTGACGGTAGATTGACGGGCTTTCACTTCATTGGGTTCCACATACACCACGTCATTCTGTTGCAGATAATAGGCGGGTGAAGAATAGATGTGTTCGCCGGAAGTGAGGTTCAGTCCGTACACCCGTTGCACATCCCCTTCTTGCCGTAACACCATCACCTTGGAACGGTTTCCGTAGATGGTCAGGTCGCCTGCCATGCTGAGTGCATCGAGTATGGTCAGCCTGTCCCGGTCAATGCTGAAACGTCCCGGACTGTTCACCTCGCCCAACACGGATATGCAGAGATTGGCAAATTCCACGGTCACGACAGGGTCTTTCACCAAATTCTCCTTTATCAATTCGTTCTTGATACATTCGGCGATTTCTTCCCGCTTCATTCCGGCCACGTGTATCTTGCCAAGTACAGGAAAATCTATCTTACCGTTGGCATCTACGGTATAAGCGGATACTCCTTGATTGCTTGAAGCCGTCACGCCATTTGTCCTTAAAGACTGACCCAATTGCCTGGACACATAAGGCAGGTTGAACAAGTCCGTCAACTGGGGGTCACGGCTGTTGACGATAATGGAAATCTTATCCTCCGGTCGGACTGTAATGGCTTTCACTTCAGGCAACTTGATTTCTGTTTCCCCGGGTCTCAAATCCTGGAAATAAACTACTTCCTTGGAAGAACCGCACGAGCCCAGTGTCACTGTACTTGCGACAATGAGCAAGATGTAAAATACTTTATTTATACTCATATTCCTGATTTTTCTTTGTTTAAGACCTTCTATAGCCTGTGTCTTGAAATACTATGGTGTTTTGGTAGTGCCATTCATTGAATGATTTGCCGTCAACTGGCTTTCCTGTCTTGTATATCCTTTCTACAAATGTTCTTTTCATACACTCCATGTCACCTACGGCAAATGGCATTTCCCTGTCCTCTACACTTGTCACAACAATAGGGAGGGGCACACGAAACACTTTCATCGCATTAATAACCGATTTCGTATAGATGTGACAAAGGTGAAAAGCAGAACGTTCGAATGCCACCCAATAATTATCAACACGGTACAGATGAATATGCTCTCTATTGGAACGCTCACTGAAAAGTATGTCTGACAGATGATTCTCCATCAACTTGCCAAGCTCTATGCCGAACCTGTTCATTGAAATTGTGATTAAATCAATTTATAATAGCATTAATTTTCGGTCGCAAGGGGGATTGATTTTTCCTGTTTGTTAGGGAAAAATTTACAATCGGTTCATATCCTCATGGAATAAGCTGAATATACTCCGCTTCTACTTCTATGGAGGCAGCCAACAAGGTGGGCAGTTCCACCAGCAGCCTTTTTGTCTTCGAACCACGTGTGGTCACCAATGTGCCCGTATATCCGTCCAACTGCCCGCCGATGATGCGGATTTTCCGGTTTCTCATCTCCGGTGTCACCTCGTCAGGGGAATAGAACTTAGGATTATCACTGGCTTCTACCGCCTTGATGAAACGTTCCATATCTGCGACAGGGACGATGATAGGAGTGTGCTGTACACCGAGCTTGTAACGGTATTGAAGCTTGGGGGTACTCTCCACAATGGCATCAAGATGCTCCCTCGTGTCTTTCACGAAAAGCAAGTCCTGCATGAAAGGCACTTCCTGATCCACCCGCTTGCCACCAACTACGACCAAACGATGCACCATAGGAGTGAAACACTGCACCTTCAAGTTCTCGAACATCTTGTAGGCGGGCAATTTGGCATGTCTGCGTTTGAGGTCACGCATGGCATACCAGTGCAGTTTATCCTCTATAGGTAGTATTTCGTCCATGATAATAAATGGATAGCCTTACGCCTTAGTTGGTGAAGGGATACATTTCCGACTCCTCCAAGTGTTTATTATATATTGAAACACATGTAGTTACAACGGTATTATCCAAAAGTTCGGGGAAATTCCCCAGCATTATATATGCTATCATTATCTTATTTCGGCATGACCTCAATCGTACTTTGGTAGACTCGAAATCATGTACATTATCGGTACATCTCTCCGTAAGAGATGTATCATGTTTAGCAATTGGAGATAATTAGGTGATATCCAATGAAGTATAAAATGTAATAATTACAATTTGTCAAACAACTGTTCGACAAATCCTTTTTAAGGACGTATTGGAAACTATTCATTTCTTAACTTTTTTGGTATTTATCACCGTTTTCCCAACAATTGTGTGTAACTTTGCATGCGAAATACATCTCTTACGGAGAGATACACCGATTTGTCGAACAAATCCACTTTCTACCGCCAAGCCTTTTTCCCAACGGTTTTCTTGTCGATTCGCATTTTATTCCCCCCCTAATCCGCTTATATACAAAGGATAGCTGTACCTTTAATGAGGCTACCACTACAGAATGTACATCGCGCTCTCAGGCCTTGAATCGGTACATCTCTCTTTAAGAGATGTATCCAACCTGCTATTTATTTGAAAATAAACAGTTTGTTAATTCATACACTTTTATTTGTCAAACAATTCTTCTTCTTTTGTCGAACAAATCCTGTGGGAAGGTTCGCCCAAAACGTAATTTTCAGGATTCATCCTGTGTGGATTGCAGTATTTTTTGTAATTTTGCGGCGTGCGAAACATCTCTTAAAGAGAGATTTACCACTTTGTCCAACAAAAATCCCCCTGAACGGGAAAGGTTCAAGGGGAATCTCTCAACTTACAAAATGTGTTTGGGGGTACCCAATCATTCTTATCTGCCAATAGACCGGATGACCTTGCTGTTGGCTTTGTCCACCACCGAAGAATCCAGTAGGGCCAAATAGATGCGGGTCGTATCTTCCGAATCATGCCCTAACGCCTCGCTGATGACAGGCACGGGCACATTCTGACTCTTGGCGATGCTGGCCCACCCATGCCTTGCGACATAAAACGTGAGCTTGATGGGACATTCAACCATCCGGCCAATCTTTTGCAACCGCTTGTTCATCACATGCGAGGCATTCAGGTATTGCCGTCTTTCCTTTTCTCCCGGCACCTTGATGATGGGAAGAAGGTAAGGAGAATCCGGATTTGTGTATTTCCGGACAATTTCCTGCATGGGCTGCTCCCATTTGATGCAAAGCTGTTGGTCGGTCTTGTGCCGCCGATAGACAAGCACGCCGTTTTGCAAATCTTTCTTTTTCAAGAAAGCCAAGTCCACGAAAGACATGCCGCGAAGATAAAAGCAGAGCAGGAACAGGTTCCGGGCGAAAGCCAAGGCCGGATATAATTCCAAATCCAGATTCTTGATCCGTCCGATGATTTCTGAGGATACGCCCCTTTTGACCGTCTTCTCAACTCCCGTATGGACATGGCGGAACGGACTGCGGTTTTCCACCAATCCTTCCTCCGATGCCCTATTATATAAGGTACGCAGATTGCGCAAGTAAAAAGATACCGTATTCGGGCATTTCCCGTTCTGCTTCAGGTAAGCCTCGTATTCCATCATCATGACGGAATCCATCGCATCCAAAGGTACATCTCCCGCTTCGCCCCGGAAACGGATGAAACTGTTGAGTGAACTGGCATAGACTTCGGATGTCCGCTCTTTCCCCATGCGTTTGGTCTGGTCGATGACTTTCCGGGCATAGACAAAGAAACAGTCGTCATGTCCTTCCGGACTGTGATAGGCAAGGACTATCTGCTCGGAAGAAAGTTTCCCTGACTGTTCCAGCTTCCGGATAATGCCGTTCAACCGTTTCTGGTCTTCCTCCATACGGAAACGCAAGGCTTCCAGATAGCGTTCCCGGTCCGGATTGCCTTTCACGCTGCGGATTTTGCCCGCTTCCTTGTCCCATTCATAAAGGTGCAATTTATACCCCGTACTAATCAGGCGGGTCTGCCGCCCGTGTATCACTTGATAACATAACGTGCCCTCTTTGCCTGCGACCGAAGAGGACCTGAACTTGATTTTTATTGTTGCCATAATAATCGTTTTTTTTGCTGATAAAATATAAGTGAGCCGGGGACATACGGTTGTCCTCCCGTATGCCCCTTAACTGTTTTTATCCAAGCGCCTCAAATCCTCACTTTCTTTACCTGCGGTAAAGGTGCCTCCGTTTGCATTTCCGGACGGATATGCCAAGTGTGCCTGTCTGATGGCGGAGTCGGGACGATTTCATGAGATACCCCGGCATGGAGACTTTCTTTCTGGGATTCTTTTCCCTTTCCGTCTTCTTCCAGTACTGGCTCTTGTTTAGGAGCCAGTTCCAACTGTATCTTGCGGTCAAGAGCGGAAAGTTCGGATTTCAGTTGTTTCAGTTCCTCCTCCTTCTTCCACGTCTTGCCCGCTATCTCCTGCAACTGCGGTATCTCACGCTCCAGCACCTCGTTCTTTTCCTCGTACTGCTTGATAATCGCCGGGATACGCTCCAACGCATTGAGGAAGTTCAAGGCGGCGGCATGGGTGTCCGCCATCGCCAAATGCCCGTTGTTGTAGGTGTACTTGTAGTTACCCTCGACATGGAAACGGTTGTCGATGAACTCCAACCCCTCGCTGAGCGTCCGCTCGCTCACCACCTTGATGGGGAAGCCGTACAATTCACCGATACGCTGGGGTACTCCGCCTGTCGTGGCGTTCTTGGCTATATCCTGCAACCGCTTTCCGATGGCCTTTTCATCGGTGGTGTCCAGCCCGTCAATCTTTATCAGGTTGAGCCGGTTTCCGTCCTTGTCGATCTGTGCGGCAGCGGTGAACTTCTCCCAATCCTCCGTCATGGCGGCGATAATGGCTTGGTTGTTGCGCAGAGCGGTTGTCTTGCTTTCCAGCTTCAGTTCAGAATCGCGCTTGCCCCTGTTGAACGACTTGCGCTCACCCTCCAGCGAGGCGATTTTCTTTTCGAGCTTCGCCTTGTCCAGCAAGTCCGTGTTGCCCGACAGTATCGCCATGTATTCTGAGAAGTTCATGCCCGACTTCTCGTCCATCGCCCCCTCGTCGATGGTTCGTGCGCCCATCGCGCCGGACTTCAACTGCGATATGAACGTCTGCTTGCAGTGCAACAAGTTGAACTTGTACGAGTCCAGCGACTTCTCCACGGCATAGATGATGACGTCCACCTTGTTGTCCGCGTACAGCTTGGCAATCTCGTTGCCTTTCCTGACCGCCCGTCCGTCACGCTGGGCGAGGTCGGACGGCCGCCACGGCGTGTCGAGGTGATGGATGGCGACCGCCCTGCGCTGGGCATTCACACCCGTGCCGAGCATACTCGTCGATCCGAACAGCACACGCACCTGCCCCTCGTTCATCGCCTCGATGACCGCCTTCCTTGCCTTCTCGGTCTTGCACTCCTGAATGAAGCGGATTTCATGGGCGGGTATGCCGTAGTCCTCCACCAGCTTGCGCTTGATTTCGGTATAGACGCTCCATCCGCCGCCCGGCTGGAATGTACCGAGGTCGCTGAACACGAACTGCGTACCCCTCTGCGCATCGTATTTATGATAGTATTCCGCTATCATCTTGGCGCAATGGCTCGCCTTGTTGTCGGGGTGGTCTTCGTAATTCGGGTCAATCATGCGCATGTCCAATGCCATCTTCCGGGCATAGTCCGTGGCGATGAGCATCTTCGCCTTTTCCTCTGTTTCCGACAGCGGCGGCCTGCCTAAGATAGTCGCATCGCCGGACTTGGCGAACTGCATCAGCTTTCCGATAAACACCTCTTGGTCGGGCGTGGGCGGAATGTGGTGCAGTATCTCGTTCTTCTTCGGACGTTCCACGCCAATGTCCTCCGCCGTGCGGTAGTCGGTTATCTCGTTGTAGAACGCCGCCAGTTCGGGTACTTTAATAAAGTAGCGGAAACGTTCCTTCTGCACGATGCTGTTCGTTACGTTGAACTCAAAGTCGGTCGTCTTCTTAGCGAATATCGCCGCCCATGCGTCGAAACAGCGGATGTCCTGCTTCTCCAACGCCTTCGGGCGCAGGTACTTGAACAGCAGATATAACTCCGTGAGGCTATTGGATATGGTCGTGCCGGAGAGGAACGTGGCTCCCAAATCCCTGCCCGTCCGTTCCTGTATGGTGCGGATGGCGAACAGCAGGTTCAGCGCCTTCTGGCTCCCCTCGGAGTTGCCCAGCCCCGCCACTCGGTCGTGGCGCGTGTTGAACGTCAGGTTCTTGAATTGGTGGCTCTCATCGACAAAGAGGTGGTCGATGCCCATCTGCTTGAAGTCCGCCACGTCGTCCGCCCTCGTCTTGATGGCGTGTTCCACCTTTTCCAATTTGGCTTGCAGGTTGAACTTGCGTTTCTCCAAGCCCCGCAGCATGGCGCGTGACACGTCCTTGCCCTGACTACGCAATACCTCAAGGTTTTCCTCCACCGTGTCCAGTTCCGCCTGCAAGATGCGCTGCTGCAACTCCGGCGACTGCGGGATCTTTCCGAACTGGTCGTGCGACATGATGACGCAATCCCAATCGTTGTTCTTGATGTCGTTGAAGAAGCGCACCCGGTTGGCGGCGGAAAAGTCCTTCTCCGAGGCGTAGAGGATGCGGGCGTTGGGGTAAGCCTTGCGGTAGGTCTCGGCAATCTCCCTCACGTTGGCTTTCAACCCGATAATCATCGGCTTGTGCGCCAAGCCCAGACGCTTCATCTCGTAGGAGGCGACGCACATTATCAGCGTCTTGCCGCCGCCAACTTCCTGGTCGCCTATGCCGCCGCCGTTCTGTTTCACCATCCATACGCAATCCTTCTGCGAGGGGTACAAGTCCTTTATGCCCAAGCCTTTCAGGTCCAAGCCCGGGAACTTCTGGTGCGAGCCGTCGTACTTCGGGCGCACGAAGCAGTTGAACTTGCCGTTGTACATATCTGTCAGGCGTTTCTTGAACTCCGGCGACTGTTCTTCCAGCCATTCGGTGAAGCCGTTTCGGATTTCGTCAATCTTCGCGTTGGCGAGCTGGATGCCCTCGCTGTCGCGCACCTTGATGTCGTTCCCGTTTTCGTCCTTGCCGATGCTTTTCATCATGTCCGGGCAGGTGTTGTGCAGCGCGTGTTTCAGCAGGTTCATGCCGTCGTAGTTGCGGTAATAGCCCTTTACCAGAAACTCGTCTGTGATTTTCATCGTCTTGCAGGCACAGTTCACGGAATACTCGTCAAGGCTTTCCGAGTAGGTTATCCGCACGTCCGTGTCGAACAGGCGGCTCATGTAGGCGGCATACACGCCCGTGGGTATCCAACGCTCCCCGAAGTTGAAGTCCAAGTCCTCGAAGGGGATTTGTTCGGGCACATTCTCGCGCAAAGCCGCCAATGACTCCTGCGCCTGCGGCAGCATTGCGTGTCCCTCGTGTTCCCTAATCCAGCCCTCCACGTCGGCGACTTTCTGCACCACGTTCCCGGCGATGAAGCGGTCGGCAATCTCGTAGCCCTCCGCCAACGGGTTGTAGAACACCCGCCCTTTCAGGGCTTCCAGCATCTCCGCTTGCGGCAGGTCGCAGAGGGATTCCATGTAGGGCAGGTTCACGCCGCCGTACAGGTTGAGCGAGGCGGACAGGGCTTCTTCGGGCGATTCCACTTCGACCAATGTTTCCTGCGAAAAGGAAACGGGACGGTCGAAGATGTCCGCCTTGACAAACTGCCCGTCCTCGCCGCGCTCCAACGAGAGCATGTTGCGCCCCGAAGCGTCCATCAGGATGAACTTTGCGTTGTGCTTGGCGTTCAGGTTGCCGTAGCGCATGACGAACTCATCGTAGTAGGTGTTCAGGTTGCGGCGCAGCAGGGCGTTTTCCTCGTGGTTCTCCGCTTCGTGGACGTAGAGCCGCTCGTAGGTGTTACGCAGGTCGATGTACAACTGTGCCTTCTGCGCCTGCATCCCCTCCATGTCGAGCGGCTGGAAAGTCGCCCCGTACCTGGTGACATCCCTCAGCACCCCGATTTGGAAGCGGACGCCGCCTGTGTGTTCCCATACCAGAGAGCCGTCTTTCAAGTGCGGCTCCATGATGCCCTTGAACGGGCGTGGCATCATCGCTTCCTCTTTCCGGCGTTGCCGTTCTTCGGGTGTCAAGGCGGCTTCTTCCTCGCGCATTTCCCTTTCCACACGCTCGATTTGCGCTTTCCCTTCCGCCTCAAAACCGTTCTCAACGGGATAAAATGGGCGCACGGACGATGGTTGCTCCATTTCCGTAGCCTGTCTTTCTTCTTTTTTCGCCTCCGCCGCCCTTTCCGCCTGTTTGGCTGCATTGGCATCCATCTTCTCCCGACCGAGGCGGCGCAGTTCCGCCCGGCGTTCCGGCGTGAGCGACATCATCATTTCATAGAAGCCGTTGATGGGCGGGTTGGTCTCCCAGTCCAGACTGCGGTAGATGGCATCCTCCGGGTCATCGTCCTCTGTGGTTTCGGAAGCGTCTTTCACATCGGGTGAAGTGGCAGAAACGGTTTCCTGTCGGGACGCTTGCGGCACATCCATCCTGTTGCGGATAATTTCCTCCATTTCCTGCGCTTCTTCCGGAGTCAAGGACGTGATGTCGGAAGCCGCTTCTGTGGATTTGGCTTTCACTTTTCCGCTTTCTTTTTTCGCCGCTTCCTCCTTTCCGCTCTTCGGGAGGGAGAACAATGTTGGCTGTACGGCTTTCTTCCCTTTGGACTTACCGCTTTTCTTCCGTTCCGGTTTCAGCCCCCGTTCCGCCAACCGCCGCTCTTCCTGCGTGTAGCCGAACAGGTCGTACAAGTCCATAACCGGGGCTTCGGGGCGTTTGCTTTCCACCTCCTGAGCCACGGCTTGCACCGGTTCCGCTTTCAACTGTACCGACTTTTCTTCTTTTTTCGCCTCCGTCTGCATAGGTTGTACGACAATCGTCTGCCGAGTCTCCTGCCTTTTTTCCTTGATGCCATTATAGCGTTCCAAGTCCAGCCGTGCCGACAAGTCCGCCGACAGCATTTGGTACAAATCCGTTGCGATGCCCTCCACACCACCGCTGTGCGTATAAACCATAGCGGGCTTACCGTAAGGGTCGGTGTCCCTTTTCGCGTCGGTATGGATGATGCGTTCCGGGTGGTCGAGGAAATACCCGTTGGAAACAATGTTCGTGTGGTTGCTCTTTACCACATCGCCCAACCTCTTGTCTTCCTCGGAAAGTTCCTCCTTGCCTTCATTCTTTTGCAGGATTATCAGGTCACACCCCACCTCCGTGTTGGCATCTTCCGTGAACAGGTTGTTCGGCAGGCGGATGGCGGACACCAAGTCCGCTTTCCTTGTCATCATGTAGCGTGTGCCGCCGTTGCTTTCCGTATTCAATACCCCCTGCGAGGTGATGAACGCCACGATGCCGCCGTCACGCACCGCGTCCAGCCCTTTCAGGAAGAAATAGGTATGCACCTTCCTTGCCGCTATCTTCTTGAACACCGAGCCGTTGGCATATTCCGGGTCGAACACCGCGATGTCCCCGAAAGGGATGTTGGATATGGCAAGGTCAAAACGGTTCAGGAACGGCTTTTCTATCTTCTCGAAGCCCTCCGTGCGTATCTTCTGCTGCGGGTACAGGTGTCCCAGCATCTTGCCCGTCAGCAGGTCTTTCTCGAAGGCCATCACCTCCGCCTGCGGGTTGTCCGACAGCACCGAGCCGATGAACGCGCCCATGCCCGCTGACGGCTCCAGCACGAGGTTGGGGCGCACCTTCTTGTCGTGCAGCACGTCCGCGATGGTGTCGGTTATTGCTTTCGGGGTGTAGAACGCCGTCAGCACCGAGGCTTTAAGCGAGTCCACGTAGCGTTTGTACTCCGTTTCATCCTTGCTGTTCTCTCTAATGATTCGGTGCAGTTCCACCGTAGGCGCGAACAGTTCGAGGTCGGACTTCGCCCAACGCGCGGCGTCCGCCAGTTCCCTTGCCGGGTTCAGGATGCACTTCAGGCCCCCGAAGCCGCAGTAACGCTCTAATAGCGCACGTTCCCTCTCGGTGGGTGTGCGCCGCTCCCGGTCCAGCGTGAACGCCGTGCGTACCGCCTCGATGTTGTCGCGCATCTTCTGTTTCCTATTGAACGCCATAGGACTCCAGATAAAGCATGACGGTTCCCACCAGCTCCGTGTAGAGCAGGTCGTGTCCGGGCGACAGGGCGAAGGTGTCGTCCGACGTGTCGTAACCGGCGAACAGGTTTGTCAAGTAGGGATAAAGCTCGTTGCAGAACGCCTCGCGGCCGGATTCCGCCACCTCGTCGGCGAACTCGTTTTCCACGACCTCGCGCAGCAGGGCGTAGGGCGAGAAGTGCAGCCCGTGCAGCAGGACGCGCATGGCTTCCTCGTGGGCATACTCGACCGTACTTCCTGCCGACCTTTCTTTTTCAAAGGTGGTGGCGGCAGCTTCCTCCCTCTCTGCAATAAGGTACGTGTCGGAAACTTTGTCGGGATGGTATTTTCTCAGGTAGTCCAGCAGGTACAGCCCGTAGTAGGACAGTTCCGCTGGGACGGTTTTCTTGTTCTGTTTCATTTTCTGATGGATTTAGTGGTGAAAAATCAGATTGTGGAATGGATAGGAAAGAAGAAAAAAGGCACCCGGTATCCCTCCGAGTGCCGCCACTAAATCCATGTGAATAACGAGTATCAACGAATTGAAACAGATTATGACATGAATCAGTGGCAAAAGTAATGCAAATCGAGGGGAGAACAAAATAAGCTCGCTTATTTTTTATTCCGAGATGCAGCTTACTTTATTAAAAGGTACGTATTATTTTCTTCCTCCTTTCCTGTTAGTGAATTTTTTTGTGCCTTTGGCTTCGGGAAACACGAATTTTGTATTGAAATCCGCATCGAATGTGACCATTGCGCTGAACGGCTTGCCCTGCCTGCTCTTGAAGCCGTTGAGGACACCCGTGCTGCCTTTTGCCAGCAGTTCGTTCATTTCCGCGTCGGTGAGCGTCCTGCCCGCCATCTGGCGGAACACGGGCAGGGCGCAGTCCGGGTTGTCGCAGCGCACCACCTTGCCGTAGAACTGCATCGTACCCTTGCCGCACTTGGGGCAGGCACAGTCCGATGCCTTGTGCCCGAACAGCTTGTCCGAGGCAAGCAGTTCCGTGGTGATTTTCCGGGTATAGCTTTCAATGTCGCGGATGAATGCCTCGTGCGGCATCCTGCCTTTTTCTATCTCCGCCAGTTCCGCCTCCCAGCGTCCCGTCATCTCCACGTCGGCGATGTCCATGCCCCTGACGATGGAATACAGGGCAAGCCCTTTCTCCGTCGGCACGAGCGACTTCTTCACGCGCACCATGTATTCCCTTTTGAGCAGGGTCTCGATGATGGCGGCACGGGTGGCGGGCGTGCCGATGCCGCAGTCCTTCAACGCCTGCCGCGCTTCCTCGTCCTCCAAGCCCTCGCGCCCGGCGGTCTCCATCGCCGCCAGCAGGGTGCTTTCGGTATGCAACGGCTTCGGGCGTGTCATGCCCGAACTCATCGAACAGCCGCTCATTGCCAATATATCACCTTCTTTCCAGTCGGGCAAAACGGTGTCTATGTTGTCCTCGCCATAGACCGACCGCCAGCCCGCCTTGCGCACGATGCAGCCTTTTGTCTCGAACGCTATGCCCTCACACTCCGCCCGGACGGTGGTCGTGTCCTTGACGCACTCCGGGGAGAACGCTTCCACCATGCGCCCCACAATCATGTCGTAGATGGTCTGCTCGTCCTTGTAGAGCGCCAATGGACGGTTGGGTGTCACCAACAGGGCATGGTGGTCGGTCACTTTCGAGGCGTCCACGCTGCGGCGGTTCAGTCCGTCCAAGGCTCCAATCTTCTCCGCAAAGGAAGAATGGGTTGCCAGACGGTCGAACAGCATGGGCACTTCGTCAAACACGTCCTCCGGGATGTAGCGGCTTGATGTTCTCGGATAGGTGACGAGCTTCGCCTCGTAGAGCTTCTGCACGAGGGCGAGCGTCTGTTCCGCCGTGAAGCCGTGCCTCGTGTTCGCCTTCTTTTGTAGCGTGGTCAGGTCGTACAGGAGCGGAGGGTTCTCTATCTTTTCCCTCTTTTCGACTTTGGTAACGGTTGCTGCCATCTGTTCCTTTACCTTATTATATAGTATGGCGGCTTCCTCCTTGTCCTTCCATTTCTCCACCGAGGCGAACTTCACGACCTCATCCACGCTCACCGACGGCGTGGTGAAATGGAGCTGGTATACCGGTTCGGGCTGGAAACGCTTGTTCTCCCAAAAACGTTGGCAGACCATCGTCAGCGTGGGTGTCTGCACCCGTCCCACGGAATACGTGCCGCGCCCGGCGGCCACCGACAACGCCTGTGTGCCGTTGATGCCTACCAGCCAGTCGGCTTCGCTGCGGGCTTTGGCGGCTTGATAGAGGTTGTCGTATTCGCGGCCGTCCTTCAGTTTCTTTAATCCCTTGCGGATGGCGGCATCTGTCAGCGAGCTTATCCACAGCCTTTGGAACGGCAGGGTGCAGCCGATATAGGAATACAAATACCTGAAAATCAGTTCGCCTTCACGGGCGCAGTCGGTCGCCACGATGATGCCATCGCTTTCGTTCCACAGCTTGGTTATCACCTTGATTTGCTTCACCGCCGCCGCGTCCGCCTTGTAGCCCTTGTCCGTTTTTACCTGTCGGGGTATAAGCTCGAAGTTTTTAGGAATGACAGGCAGGCTGTCGCGCCGGAAGCCCTTGATGCCGTAGCCGTCTGGCAGGGCAAGCTGCACCAGATGCCCCAGCGCCCATGTCACGTGGTAGCCGTTCCCGGTGAAATACCCTTCTTCCCTTTTCATCGCGCCGACAATCCGTGCTATCTCACGGGCGACGCTCGGTTTTTCTGCCAATATGGTAATCATGTCTTTCTCTGTTTTTTTATTCGTTGATACTTTTGTCTTTAATGGGGATGAAACGGGGCACGGCATTGTTTGTGGGATATGCGCACAAGGCGGTGCATGTTCCCCGTTTCAGCCCGTCAATACTTATCGGATGGATTTAGTGGCGGCAATCAGGAAGATACTTTCATGCCTTTGGATTTCTTGGCCTGCTGCTTCTGCTGCGCATCATTCTTCGGCGTGGTCTGACCCTGCTGCAACGGCTCTTTCACGTGTTTGGTCGCTTCGTTGGTCTTCCCTTCGTTGTTCACGGCGAGCTGTGTCCGGCTCTCGTTGGACGGTGCGACGGTCTGCGCGAGGTCGGGGTTCTGCGAGTAGGTCAGCGGTCGGCCTTTCTCGAAGTTGAACTTCAGGTACTTCGTGCAGGGCTGGCCTTGGTCGTCCTTCGCATTGGCGAGCACCACCGTCTTGCCCGCCACGTAGTCGGCTATCTGCTGGTCGGTAAACACATCGTCTTTCCATTTCTTGATGGGGCGGATGCTCCCGTCCTCGTTTGTCCACGAGCGGTTACGGCGTTGCTGGTTATTCCCATCTTCTTCACCTTGTGACTGTTGGGGCGAATTGGAATTGTCCTGCGCCTTACCTTGGCCGTTTCCCTGACGCTGGGATTGCTGCTGCCTCGGTTGTCCCGGCACGAACTCCACATCGCGCTTGTCGGCGTTCACCTGCAACAAGGCTTGGAACTTGCGCCCGTTGGAGAGCATCACTTCCTTGGGCAAAGGCAATCCCGCACGTAGGATGTCCTGCTCTTCCCTTGACAGGTTGGTCTGTCCGATTTTGTTAGGGATGCGCACCTTGTCGGCAGGGATGTCCACGATTTCATTCGTCAGGCGGTCGATGCTGATGTAGTGGGGCTTGATTTCACCTGTCTTCTCGTTGGCGAAGTTGACGGGCTTGCCGAGGTTGCCCGTGCGTTTCAACGTCTTCTTGTCCTCTTCGGTGAAGGTGTAGCCCCTGTGGGGGATGTCAAGGCGTGGTTCATTGCGGATAAAATGGGGTGTCAGCTTCAGATAGCCGTCCTCCATCTTCTGGAAAGACAATCGGGCCTGCAATTCGTAACTCTCATAGCCGAAGGTCGGCTTTACCGTCACTAATCCCGTCTTGCCGTAGTTCATCAGGGCTTTTAGGTCCTTTTCCGAGAGTTTCTCCTTGTCAATGCCGCACTTGCGCAGTTCCTCCCAGTTTACTTGGTCGTCCGCTATCAGATTAGGCTTCTCCTGTGTTTCAGCTACCTGTGGCTGCTGAACATCCTTCTCTTGTTTCAGTTCTTCTTTCTTTTCCATTTCTTCTGTCTTTTTAATGGGTTCGTTGTTATTTTTTTCTTGTTTGACATTCTCTGTTTCTGCTTGTTGCTGGTACTTGGCGGTGTCCACCTTGTGCGAGGCAAGTATCTCCGCGTTTGCCACGGGGTCTTTCAGGAAGTCCTTGATGACGGGAAGCAGCGTGTCCACCGCATCCGCCGCCACCCGATAGAAGCCGAAGCGCGTCGGCTCCTTGCACTGGCGGTAGAAGTTCTTGAAGAAATTGTCCACCATGTCCCCGTGGCGGTCGAAGCGCAGGAAGTCCTGCGAGTGTTCCGGCTTCGCGGGCTTCGTATTGGGGTAGCCCTTGCCGTCCAGCCCGGCGACCACGCTGATCTCGCCCGTTTTCTCGTCGCGGACGACCAGCACGTCCTCTTGCTTTTTCTTTTTCTGTTCCATTTTTTTCGATGTTTTTTAATGGGTTATCAAAATCACAGCTTGCGCCATTCGTCTATTTCCTTCTCATATATTTCCAAGTGGCGGCGGACGATGTTTTCCGTCAATCCTGAAACGCTCATTTTCCGCTCACCGAACAACCGGACTATCCGGTCCAGCCTGTCACGGGTCTCCTTGCTGAGGAATACCGGCTTGCGGTCTTCAATGGCAGGCACGGGCAGGTAAATCCGCCTGTAATCCGCCAAGGCTTCCTTGCAGGTGGCCATACTCGGTTTCTGTTCTCTGGTTTCAGCCGTCATGGCCATGTTTTCTTTTTCCGTTGCCATCATTTTTACTTTTATTTTTTAGGTGAATACTTCTTGTGGCCCGGTCTTTTGCCGGATTTGTTCTTTGGGGCTTCCATGCCGGGTTGCTCTTTCATGCGGAGCACCTTGGTACCGCCTTGCAGCACTTCCTCCATATTTTGGCTGATGAACTCCAGCACGTCCGATTCCTTGTAATAGGTCTTGTGACCAATCCGTTGGTAACGGAGCCTGTACTTGCTTCGGAAGCGTTGCAGCGACCGTTTGCTTGTCCTCAGCATCTCGCACAGGTCCTGGTTGTCGTACAACCGTTCCCCGTCCAGGTACTTCACTCCGGCGGCATCCTTGTTCACCAGCACCGAGATGATCCGGTCCTGGCGGTCGAAACGTTCCATGATGCGTCCCATCCATTCCTCGAAGGTGTCCCGCCCGACCGTTTCCGCCGTCTTCGGGATATTCTCCTTCTTGAAGATTCTTGCGGCTTGCCCGCCACTGCTTCCCGCCGCTTCCACGGCCGGGTTCTGTTTCACTTTCTCTGTGTCCATATCGTTCCTTGTTGATGATTACGCTGCAAAAATCGGTATTGTGCAAGAGGCGTTTTCCATAGTCGTTACCGAGTCGGCAATGATTTTTTTGAAAAGTCCCGTCCGGCAGGTCTGAAAAAGCTTTTATGCCGCTGTTTCCATCCCTCAAGGTACATAAGGTGTCTTGCCTTACCATATATTATATATAAGGTGTGGGGCAGGGACTGGAACAGGAATGATGGGGAGATAGATGTACCCGAAGAACGCCAACGGCTGCCACGACAACGCCAAATGCTGCCACGCGCCTGACAAGCGGTGGACTCTGCCCGTAATTCCGTTTACTTTGCGGCATAATCACAATTAAACGGTAATCTTATGGAAAATGTAATCGTAATCGAGCAAAAGACTTTTGAGGAATTGATGGCGCGTTTCAACCGGCTGGCCGGAATGGTGGACAGGTTCTGCCGCAAGGCGGAGGAGAAACGCCTCAGTGAATGGCTGGACAGCACGGAGGTGTGCCAGATCCTGCAAATCAGCCCGCGCACCTTGCAGACGCTGCGCGACAACGGCACGCTGGCTTACTCACAGATTGTGCGCAAGATGTTCTACCGGGCGGAGGACGTGCGGCGCATCGTGCCGCTGGTGGAGGAACGCCGCACCCTGGCGGCCTTGAAAGGAAAAACTATTTGAGGAAGGTTAAATGAGTATCACTTAAATCAGACTGACAATGAACGAATTGATGACAAGGGAAAGCGGACAGATGGCCGCGCTGTTCAGAATGCTGGAGCACGCATTGGACCACATTGAATTATTGGCCGAAAACTACCGCCCCGTATTGGGCGGGGAACGCTACCTGACAGACCGGGAAGTGGCCAAATTGTTGAAGACCTGCCGCCGGACATTGCAGGAATACCGGGATGCGGGGCGCATGTCTTATATCCAGCTGGGAGGGAAAATCCTGTACCGGGAGTCGGATATCGAACGGCTGCTGATGGAGGGTTATCGGGAGGCATTCCGTATCGGAACCTGAGAAGGACATGGGAAAAATGTAGGTGGCGGTAGAAGTCGTGTACGCATTGAAAAGTGGACCACCCTTTCCGGTATTTGCAAAAAACACTTGCAAATGACCCGGCCACCTGTAGGAATGTACGAAAGCGGCGCATCACGGGAGATAATCCTCTCATGATGCGCCGCTTTATTGTGCGTGAGTTGATAATACGGTCAATTCCGCACCATTTGCCAATGCGGACTGACCGGAAAGATGAACAGGCGGGCGGTATTCCGTCCACCGTGGCAAGTGAATTTTCCGATGACCCGTTCTCGCAGACGTTTTGCCCCGCAGGTATGAAGGCGGAAGGCAAGGGCAATGACCAACGGGAGGCCGTACAGCACGTCCATCCCGTACCCGTCCGCTTGGCGGACACGACGTTCCGCTTCGCCGGGATTCAGGATGCCGCTCTTGTACACGGCCTTTATCGCCGCCCGGAGCGTGAGGGCAACCACGCCGAACAGTTCCATCAGTTCCGGTTCATTCATCCAGATGGCTGTTGCGGAAACATCCGGCACGTGAAGTGTGCCGTGTTCGTCCAAAGTGATAATGTAACGTTCCATGATTCCTGACTTTTTTGTTATTCATCCATTGGCATTTCGTTCCGGCTGTTGCGCCGTTCCATCAGACGGTCCATGTCCTTCGATATCTTGCAGTCGGTAATCTGCGCATAAATCTGGGTGCTGTTGATGTCGGCATGGCCCATCATCTTCGCCGCGCTTTCTATGGAAATGCCCTCGGAGACCAAAAGGGTACCGAAGGTGTGCCTTGCGGCGTGATGGGAAAGGTTCTTCTGGATGCCCAGCATGACACCCAGCCCGTGAATGTCGTACCAAAGGATGTCCCGCTTGGGCAGGGGGAACACGGGACGGGTGTCGTCCGTGGTATTGTACAGTTCCAGAATCTGCCGAGCGGCCGGGTGCAGGGGGACGAAGGTCTCCACCTCGGTCTTTTCCCTCGGCTTGCGGATATAGAGCCTGCCCTCAGAAGTTTTGCCGATGTGTCGGGGGTACAGGTTATACACGTCCGCGTACGCCAGACCGGTCAGCGAGGAGAAGATGAACATGCGGCGGGCCAGCTCCACCTTGGGATCCGGCATCGGCGTGGCCATAAGGCGTTTCAGCTCGCTGCGGCTGATGTGGCGCATCTTGGGCGGGTCCTTCTTCTCATAATGCACGTCCTCCAAGGGGTTGCACCGGAGCACGCCCTCATCCACCGCAATATAGATAAGGCGGTTCAGCCAGCACAGGCAGTGGTTCACATGCCCGGAGGCATAACCCAGTTCCTTTTTCAGGAACAGTTTGAACGAATGGCCGAACTCCTCCGTGATGTCGGAAAAGGCGATGTCCTCCAGGCCACGGGACTGGAGGAACTGTTGCAGGTTGAGCTGCGTGGTCTTCGACTGCCGGAACGTGGAAGTCGAATGGATTTGTTCGGCACGCAGCCTGAGCCGTTCCCGCTCCGCTTCGCCGCCTTTGAGAAGGGTCTGGGGAATGGTCGCCACACCTGTCACGGCGTTTTTCAGCAGTTCGGCGCTGACTGCGCCCTGTTCTTTCAGGAGGCGGTCATAAGCCCGTTCGAGATTCAGGCGGAATTCTGCGAGGCGGTTGTTCTCGCGGGGCTGGCGGATGGTTCCCGTCTGGCTGTTCCAATCCTCCGGACGGCAGAAGATGCCGGTCGTGATGAGGATGCTTTTGCCGTCGATGGACACACGGCAAAGGACGGCGGTCGTGCCGTCGGACTTGATTCTTTTCCTATTGATATAGGGCAATATCTTGAAAGTGCTACGCATGATGGTTCATTTTAGCTGATGTTCTACATTTATTTTTTTCCAATCTCGTTTTTACAACCCTTTCTCATAAAACCAGTTCAAGGTCTTTGGTCGCCTCAATGAAGCGGTCCATGTCCTCGAACAGCTTTTTCGGGGTGACTCGGGCATAGATCTGGGTCGTCTTTATATTGTTATGTCCCAGCATCTTGCTGATGGTCTCGATGGGCACGCCCTCTTCGAGCGTGACAAGCGAGGCAAACGAGTGCCTTCCCATATGATAGACGAGTTCGGTCGTCAGTCCGGCCAGCACGCGCAGGATTTTCATGTTCGCCCGAAGCGTACTGTACAGCTGGTTAGGGAACAGGGTCTCCCGCAAATCGTCCCGGTATTTCTCTATCAGGGCAATGGCCTCGGGTAGCAGTTTGACGCGCGCCGTCAGTTCGTTCTTTTTCCGTCGGTATTTCAACCACAGGCTGCCTTCATCGTCGGTGAAGAGGTTCTCGCGGGTAATGGATATGGTGTCCGCATAGGCGGTTCCGGCATAACAGGCAAACAGGAACAGGTCCCTCGTAAGGACGAGGGAGCGGCGCTTTTCCGGGATTTCCAAGTCACGCAGCTTCTCGAAGTCCTCGCGGCTCAACGCCTTCGGGGTGGTCTCCTTCTGCTTGGGTATCTTGAAATGCAGGAAATGGTACCGCTCGGAGAACCCTTCCTTGTACGCTATCCGGCAGATCCGTTTCAGCAGGGCCAGATGATGCCGTGAGGTCTGGTTGGAATACCCGCATTTTACTTCGATATAGGACTGGTATTCCCGAATGAACTGTTCGTTCAACGCACCGAAGGCGATGTCCTTCACCTTGTATTTTTTCCTGACAAACTCGCCGAGCGTTTTCCGCGCATAATGGTAGGTGCTCATGGAGGACGCGCACACATCGATGCCGATGCGCTCCCTCGTTTCCTCGATGTGCCGGTCGAACAGCCGGAGCAGGGTCATCTGGGTTTCCATGCTTCCCTGGAAAAGGTTCCTCACGTCCGCAGCGCCGAAATCGCGTTTCCGTTCCTGCAATTCATTGAATGCCGCATGGATGGCCAGCAGCAGTTTCTCGATTTTCGCATTGGTCTCCACCGCCTCGCGGCTCTTTCCTTCCAGACGGTTTTCACGCACGTTCCACAGCTTGGGCGTGCACGAGAGCTTGGTGCTGAACTGCGCCACCGTCCGGTTCAATGTGATGCGTCCCATGATGGGAGCTTTGCCCGACTTGTCGGGTTCGGTCTTCTTCAAAAACAGCAAGACCTTGAATTTCTCAATTTTCATACGCCTACATTTTTTTGAGTGCAAAGTTATTATGAATGTAAGCGTTCATCGCTACGCAAAATACTGAGTATCATAGAAAAACAACCCGTCGGAGAACTTTTTTCAATCATCCGGTTAACACGGCAGGTTTCCGAAACAACCTGTTAACGGTTAAGAAACGGAACCGATTCGGCATTCCGTCTGAATCCGTTTCAGAAAGGTGTGCCAGATAATGAAATGTAGCTCATTTCTAACAGATTATGTTTCTAACGCGCTGTTCTATTTGATGTTGCTATGCTAATGAGTTCCCACACTGCCCGTCATACATTTGCCACAATGATGCTCACGTTGGGGGCAGATTTGTACACGACAAGCAAGTTACTAGGGCATACACAGGTGAAAACCACCCAGATTTACGCTAAGATCGTGGATAAGAAAAAAGACGAGGCGGTGAACCTTGTAAATGATGTGTTTAACAAATAAAGTGGGTAGCGATATGGATAAAAAGGTAGAAAAACAGACACTTGAAGAACTTCAAGCCAGATTTGAGGCTTTGTGTGATGAACAAGAGCAACTACCAAGAGAGGGTTTTGCTAAAGTCTTTGAGGTATTAGATGGAATGGAAGAAACATTTACGCCTCAACACCCTTATACCGAGAATGAAGATATAATAAATAAGGCACTTGAAATAACAGGACATAGCAACGATGAGGCTTTTTGCAAGGCTTTCAAAAGAAACAATCAAATAATGATTGAGGGAAAGAAGATACAGGCTAAAGGTTTAGAAATCTTTGCGATGCAACAACATGAAAAGATACAAGAAGAGCCACATAGTCCTAACGAGTGGCAATTTGTACCGATAAGGATTTTGGCACCAAAAGAAATAATGGATAACGTGATAAATCCAATACTTGAAACCGATGCTAAAGAGGGAAAAGGACTATATGGTAACATAACCGACATTCCAGAAGAAGATGAAAGTTTAGATGAATGGTTTGATATAGAAGCCTATGGGATTAAGTGTAGTTTAGAGCCTCTTTATAGGGATTTACAAAACTATGGAGTTGTGGATAGTGTGCTGGAAAATGACACAATAAGGGAATATTATTTGAAAGTTATAAAGAGTTTGATATGTTTCATTAGGGATAACACAGATAAGCCCAACAAAATAAGAAACCACATATCAAAGACTTTAAAAGGGCTGGATGATATACCGGGATTTGGACTGCTTCTGCAAATACTGTTATTACAGGGGCTTGTAAAATGGTTTGAAAATGTGGACTTGAAAAAGGGTGATAACGGTTATAATGAAGCGTGTAGCCTTGTTCAATGGATAGGGGAACAGCTAATGAAAAAAGAAATAAGTTTTTGCTATTTTAGATGGGGAGAGAATGATAAAAAGAGGCTTAAACCGCTTTGTGACTATCTATATTCAACTGAAGTAGGGAAAATTGTACAAAATAGCCTTTTTGAAAAACAAACAGATTGTAGCTTTATTGTTGATGGAGAGAATGGAGCCAAAAGGATGTTGAAAAAATCCACAAGTGACATAAAAACGACTGATGAGAATGATTTACTAAGTAAACAAGATAAAGTAACCCAACGGGGGCGACAAAGTAAAACATTTAGAGATTGCTTGCAAAACGTTGATAAGCTCCAGACTTTACACGATGTTATGAACGGGAAAAAAGGCAAAGAGGTAGCTTTGATAATGAAAGTAGCGATACAAATCGGCTGGATAACAAAACCCACTTTCAAGGCTGTAGAAGATGAGTTTGGCAACATTGGAAATAGAAGCAACTACAATAAATATATCAATGAGAATAATAGATTTACCAACGATGAGATAGATGGCATGAAGCAAGCCCTGTTATCCAGCTAGTGGACTTTAAAAGAAGCATTTAGTAGCATTTAATAGACACAAACAAAGTGGCTATTAAGTGCTATTTTATTGATTGCTATACATTTGATTTTCATGTTTATGTTTGCACCATGTTTAACAGGCAGAGGGGCAAGTGTACATAGTTCCAATGTCACAAAATGAAAGACAATGGAAGAAAAGATAGATCAAATTTTAGTCTATTCATTGTTGGCCGCTAAAAACGTGCTAACATTGGAAGATGCAGCGTTATTGACAGGGTTAAGTAAATCACACCTGTACCGCCTAACGTGTACCCACCAGATACCATTTTACAAGCCCAACGGCAAGCAAATCTACTTTGACCGGATAGAGTTAGAGGCGTGGATGAAACAGAACCGGGTTGCCACGCAACAAGAGACGGGGCAAAAAGCGGTTAACTACGTTGTAACGGGTAAACAGAAGGGAGGCACGCTATGATCACTCCCAATATACGTTATTACGCCAAAATGGAAGATTGCACGGGATCCGGGAAAATACCCAAATACGTAATAACAACCGAGGCGGGGTATTACCCACCGATGGAAAAAATAACAGGCAGGGACGGCAAGGTATCAATGTATTTACAGGTGAGCAAGGATAGCGGCAGCAAGAAAGACAACGCCCCATCTATGAAATTACAGGCTAAAAACAGCCTCAATTTTACTGGGTTAAAAGAGTATTTCATTAATGGGAAACTAAGCGGTTACGCTTATGGTTATCCTCTGGCAGACAAAAACTACTCTAAAGATAAAAAGTCTAATCCGTTTTTTGAATACCGGGATGACGGTTTTCTCTTCATTATTCATCAAGATAAAACAGCGACAACGACCAAAGATCAAATCAAACCCGATATTATAGAGTTGATTGTACTAGAGGGAGCAAAAGTATTGATCGCTTCATATTGCAAACAACTCATGATAGGAGGTTTTGACGAGGCGATAAAGGCTTTAAGGGAGCAAGCAAAACGGGTGGAAACCCAGACCCGGTAATATGTAACTTGTACCCAAAATTTGGTAACAATGTACGACAAGGTGAAGTTATGGGTGATGAGGACAAGGGACACCCCCGATGTTAGTAATTTCCTTGATAAAGCAAAAGATCACGTGGATCATGAAACGGGAGAGGTTTGCACTTTTGGTAGCCTAGAGGGGTTGAAAGTGTCTGTTTACACGGGTGGAATCTCTATAATAGGGAGTTTGGCAAAGTTTATTTATCCAAACAACATTTACCCGTTAGACAGGCACGGGACGAGACAAGCGATAACAAAGCTATCAGACTGTCTGCATTTGGATGTTTCCGATGCTAGGGTTACAAGCATGGAATTTGGGCAAGTTTTTGTGATGAGACACCCGGTAGAGAGTTACCTTTCAAAATTGGGAGACACACCAAAGTTGCTAAGGTATCATTTTGACGTGGGAACGCTTTACTACAAGCCCAAAAGCCCACGTCAACACAAGGTACTAGCTTTCTATGACAAGAAAGCCGATGCAGGGGTTAAAGGGATGGTTTTGCCTGATGGCTTTGACGATGCCAACTTGTTAAAGTATGAAATGAGGTTTAACGGGCGACTACCACAACAAATGAACGTGCCGGAGGTTGTTGCCTCAACCCTATCAGAAAACGGGTTTTACCGCCTGATGGTGAAAAAATACCAAGAAAACTATTTTGCAATATCCAAGTTGAACCAAGTAAAAACAGATATTATGAGCGAGATTAAAACCGTTTCAGATGCTTTTGACGTGTTGGTTGCTCGTCTTATCAACCAGAGCGACCAGACACAAATAGCGGCTTTCATGGAAGAATTGAAAGAGGCTAAAGTTTTTGATGACCGGAAAAGCTACACTCGATTAAAGAAGAAAATACAAGACGTGGCAACCAAAGCGGGCGTGACCGTTTCCGATGAACTAGTCAGGGAACTAGACGATGAGATTAAAAACGTGGGGGTTTACGTGTAGTTCCCACGGGTAGTATGCAAGTTGTTATCAAAAATTGGGTACAAGTGTATCGTTAAAAGTAAGAATGATATTATTAACATAATTGCAGATCAAGAGAGAAACAGAACATGGAAAAATATCGTTAGGGTGTCTTATAATAAGTGGTAGATGTACCCAAAATTTGGTAACAAATTAATAAATCGGGATGAATGACCAAAAATACATCAAGTGTTAAAATGATATTTTGAAACAAGAACAAAAAAACAATACACCATGCAAAAAACGGGAGAGGATAAAAACTACATTTATTTCATGGATCACTTTCAAGACACCCCGGTACAAGTGATTCAAGACAAAAAAACCATGGAGATATTTTTCAATGCCGATGATGTTGTCAGGATCTTGGGTTTTGGGAGTAGTTTTAAGGAGTTTCTGGGAACCGATGAGGGGTTGGATTACATCAACGAGTACAAGAAAGATCATCCCGGCGTTGATATGTTTGGAGACGATGGAATGATTAGACAGGTGACAAAAGATTAAGCAACGATACATGAAAACACGATTTAAAGCCCGTTCCCCTCCATTTGAGGCATTTTGAGGCGTGGATATGATAATTTTTATCGTGTCGTGATGATTGATACTTTAAAATGGGCTTGTTTGAGGTTGCATGATAAAACGGGCTTTCCTCTCATCCACGCTTTCCCGGTGGTACAACGGTGAGATCACGGTGAGAGATGCAAGAAATCACGGTAAGATCACGGTAAGGGTTACCACAAGATTACCGCAAGGGTAGAGCGAGAATCACGGCAAGATCACGGCAAGGGGTGAACAAAAAATAGGACAAGGTTAGGACAAGGATAAAAGGGGCAAGGGTAGGTCAAGGGTAAAAGCATATTTTCAACAATCATAACGGCAATATTGGAAATAATAATTTTTTCATCATTCAAGTATTGATTTTAAAGAACCGGGGATTTTCTTCACGGGCAACAACAAAAAGATCGTGATAAACTTTCCTGTCTTTTTCTTCTCTCGTGTAAAGGACAAGTCAAGCAAGAACTTGCACGTCCTTTTTCTTATAACTTGTAACAAAAAAGTCAATGGAGAAAGTTGCCGGGGATTTCCCGTGAAAGCGAGAAGAAAAACATACACCAGAACCTCATAAAACCTCAGAACCTTATAAAACCTTATATTTTTTTGAATTAAATTTTGATTACATGAAGATGATAACTAGATTTGCTATCCCTAAATCTTTAAGCGACCGCCTAAAGCGGTTGTAATGAACGTATTTTGCCCGTTGTATGGTGGTGGTAGTGGAAACGCCCACACGGTGACTTAAAGAACCGAGGACACCTAAACAATGGGCATTTTTATTCCTAAAATCTTTAAGTTATGGAAACAACACAATTAACCGTCCACGAGGACAAGAAAGAGCAAGAACACGTGAAAAGAGTTTATGACCGTCCATCTCGTTTTGACAAGATCGACAAGTTAACACAAGATCAGCGTGACGAGCTGGCAGTATTTGGTAAAAAGGTGCTAGAAGTGGGAGGCTTTGACGTGCTTGTGAATACTTTATTGTACTGTCTGGAATCGGGTGTGCAAGAAAAGGATTTCATGGAACGAGGCTATGCAAGTATCATTGTAGAGTTGATACAATGTATTACAGATTTACAAAATGAATGTTATTCTGATCACGTGACCTTGTGGGGCAGGTGTGGCATCAAGTATGACAATGATGTTAATGGATGGGATTACAGGGGAATTATTTAAACATCATCAAAATGGAATCACAAGACACGCACACGGGGCTAAAAAATTGGCCGTGCAATCTAGAAAAAATCTATGAAGATGAAACCACGACATTCTATGCCGACAATTTTAACGGGCATAGGGTGTTTGTACTCGTGCAACAAGAGAGACAAATTTTCATACAGGCCGAGAATGGCATAATCATTAACGATTACATTAAAACCGTCTGCAAACCGTCAATTTTCAATGATAACGGTGACAAGGTGTGTAAATGGTATTTTGGTGATGATCACTTCATTTTTAGGCTGGAAGAATCGGGAAGTATATCCGTTTCAAGCAACAAAATAGAACTGGTAAACCTTTATTGTGAACCCGGTAACCTGAAACGGATTAAGGATTTCCTGAATAGATACTAGTACCACCATCCTGTTTGTAAGCGTCCCCGGTTCAATCATGGCCGGGGATTTTTATTTGAGAAATCAAGCGAGAACCTGATAAAACCTGACACGTCAAATTTAAACGAGTAACAAAATACCCACGTTTTTGTTACCCGGTTTTTACCGTAGTGTCTAATAGACATCATTTCACGTGTCAAGTCGTGTAGTCTTGGGTAATTGGGTTACTGAATCGGTAACCGTTTACTGGCACCTCATCGGTAGGTTTATTTTGGGGACTTCAAATGTTTTCATATATTTGTATCAGAAAAGCCCGCCAAAGGCAATAAAAATGGCCGTTTTGTTACTGGATTGTTACCCGCTTTCATAACAAGCGGGCTTTTTATTTTAATTATCAATTCATTACATTGACTTGTGTAGGTTATCGCCAAACACCCAGTTACAAATAAACAGCCACCCCACACTAAACCATTATATATTGAGAAATTATATATGGCAAGCATGAGCGTTTGTACCGTTTATCCCTGTAACTTAAAAATTGGCGATTTTCTTGTAAAGGATAAAACCAAACACTTCTTATTAATATGTCTGCCCCCTAGATCACTCCAAAGGACACCACAAATGTAAATAATAATTAGCATTCTACAAACGCTCAACAGGGGTGGCTGTATGACAAAAGTATTAAATTTCAAGGTGAATAGCTTGCAATCACTCTTAATATATAACCATTCTACAATTCACCTCTATGGCTGTCTATTCAATATAAACAACCAGAGAGGTGAAAATCCTTACCCTCTCTTGGATAGTAACAGGATTATAAAAAAGATAAAAACAGCACAAGATTCCACTATTGCTGATCTGGGATAGATGGTGAACAAGGCAATGATGTAACCGATGAAAGTGATCAGAAACATCACCATGTACCATTTTAAATTCCTTTCAAATTTCTTATCTCTCATCTATCTTGAATGTAATTATTCCCTCTAGTAACCTTCCTCTGAATAGCTGGAATAACCATCTTCCCCCACGATGATATGATCCAGACAATTCATGTTTAACAGCTTGCAAGCCTCCATCATGTTCTTGGTTATTTTTATATCCTCTGGACTGAAAGCTAAACTCTGGCTTGGGTGATTATGGAATATAATTAGATTGACTGCATTAGTCTTTATCATCAATTGCAAGGTGGTTCTTGGGTCTATAATAGTATGCTCTTGATTCCCGACACTCAATCTTGCGACACCTAACACCTTGCAGCTTGTATTTAATAGCATCACCCATGCCTCTTCATGGTGATATAAACAACCCTCAAAAAAGGGTCTGATGAGTTTATATGCCTCCATCGCCATGGTGACCCTTGGTCTATCCTTTGGTTTAACCTCTGGCTTGTATTTAATCTCCACCTCTGATAATAGTGTTAAATCATTACAACCTTCTCCTGTTCTAGTTTCACTGATAATTGGTGATGATAGATTCTTTTCATTCATGATTATAAATTTAATTGATAAGACACTGGTTTTAAATAGAGAAGTGGATAACATGAATGAAGTTTCATTACAAGTTACCCACTTCCATTTTGTTTTTAATTAAGGTCATACTGGGGGATGTGAGGTTGAATAGTCTAATCACTCGCCTAGCTTGATAAATTTTCAACTTGTACCATCTTTATAAAAATAACAAGCTAATCAATCATCCCCTCCCAACACTTCAATGGTATATATTATAGTATATATATCAATCAAAGTGTATGAGGGGGAATGAATGTTTCCTTTTTAATCTTTATCATCATCATTCTAAAAGGAAAAGGATGGGAGAGATGGATGCCAGAGGGGGAAAAAGGATAAGGTTTATTTACCAGAAGTGTAGCATGGGTATAAAAAAAGCAACCACTTTTCAGTGATTGCTTGATGAATTAAATATCAACTAGAATTGTATCCAGTTTCCCACTCCTTGCCAGTTCTTGTAAATGCTGCCATAACTTCGCTGAACCTTCTCGAAGTAGATCATGATTGAGGTATTCAATATCAGTTGAATGATTGTAATGTTCCGTTATTTTAAATGGAACGAAACTTGGAGATTGCTCCTTCTCTTTTTTTTCTTTTTTCTTCATGTTGTTTTGTTTTAAGTTTGTAGTAAATGATAATTCTCTCCCAACACTTCAAACTGTTATTTTTAAAGTAATAATCATGTAGAAGTGTAGGGAGAGGGAAAGAGTGAAGAGCTACCGGTTGTTAAATATAGGTGTGATCTTCACTTCTTTTATATAGTAAATGCTTATCTAGGAGGTCTATTTTATATTGAATAGATTTATCTATTAGAATCTCTATATTATTCCAAAATAGGGGGTAAAGAAATTCACCTTTTGGGATGCTTTTTAGAGGTGGAAACCTGCTTGGTGTATTTAGAAAGTTTCCAGAATCTCGTAAAACCTGTGTTTATTAACATGAGTTTTAGTGGTGAAAAGTAATTTGAATAATTGTACAGCATTATTATGACGCATTTGTTCCATACCATTCTTGATAAGGAGTTTATTCATCCTCTCTGTTATCTCTTCCCCTTTTAATTTTTCCCCAACTTGAAATTCCTTGAGTAGGAGAACCCTGTAAGTTATTAATGTCGGGTCAGTACTTAATTTTATCTTCTGGCTCTTTATGATCTGGTTCATTCTCTTTGTATCATGCAGGTGTTGTTCCTGTAATTCCCTTATCTCTTTGTCCTGCATCCCAAGACAGGATAATTCATCGTAAGTGTCTTCAATCTTGTTCTGGATGTCATTTTTCTCAATTTTCACCCCAAGCTTTGGGAGATGAAATTCTTTCCCCATGAACATGGTGGATTCTGTTTCTCTTGATTTGTAAAACAAATCAATTTCTTTTAGTATTTCTTCTTTCATTATTTCTTCATTTTTTTTGTTCCTTTTTTCTTTTCCAGTTTTGAAATTAGTTTCATACCCATCATCATATAAACCGATATTGTAATATTTTAGAATATTACTCATCTTGTATAATTGTTCATGCATTACATGGTTGATCAACTGGAAAACCTTGAAAGCAATGCTCTGGTGATTGATCTCTCTTGTGATGCTGATATACTGGTCACATTCATTGGCGAGTAATTTCAACTGCCTTTTCAAGGTTCTAGTGTTCTTGGCAACCTTGTTAAGTTCTTCAATTCTTTGCCTTGTTTTTTGCGTGATTCCTGTTTTTAGATAATCAAAAATAGAAGGGAAGTTATATATTCCTTTATCCCCTTCTTTCTGGATGATGGCATTTGTTAGTATGTATGATAGAGTGGTTGTATCTTCTCTAAATCTATTCATCATCTGTACTATATTCACGAAAGAGTGTGGATTTTTCCCCGGTGCGATAATCAATAGATAATCTTTCCCCAGTAGAGAATATCCTTGGGTGTAAGTTGTAAGAATCACATCTGCATCAATCCTGCACTGGTTAATCAATTGTGACAAGTAACATGAGCCATCATCCCCTTCCCCAAAACTTTCCACTACCAAACCTGTTTCCTCCTCCTCTTTTCCCTTGTTTCTAGTGATCTTGGTTTTAGAATTTATTATAGCTATCCTTTTGAATCCAACCTCTTTTAACGCTTTTAGAACCTTGGGGAGTAAAGAGGATTTATCAAGTAATGAAACCACGGGTATTTTCTTCTCTTTTCTAGCGAATGAACATAGTTCAATGATCCCACCTCCTAAATCTTCATACCTTACAATTCTCAAATCTCTCTTGTCTGGATTCTCTTTTACAGCCTTGATCATTGTCATTCCTTTAAATATACTATCATCACTTGTGACAGGTGTACCAGAGAGAAATATGATCCTCTTGTAATATTCCAAGGAGATCATAACCTCTTCAATAACCTCTCTTTTCCATCCAAATTCTGTGACTAGAGTGTGAGCCTCATCAATAATCACGGTCTCCCTGCTTTCAAATTTGGGGATATGGTGCTGGATGGTGATGATCAAACTTGAATTAAAATCTTCTCTATGATCTGCTGTATAATATGGTATCTGGTATTGTGCTGATAGTTGTTTTGCCAAGTTAATGGTATCAACAACAAAAACAGCTTTTATCTCCCTCTCTTTTAGATAATTGAGAATGTAATAGGATTTCCCACCACTTGTTGGACAATCCACGTAGATTTTAAACTCTTCATTAAAATCCAAGTCATCAAGAAACCTTGTTTCTGATAACTTTTCCTTGAATGTAAACTTTTTACATTCCATAAAATTCTAATATTTAGTTAATTCTTAATTTTCCTTCAACACTTCGATTATTATTTTTACTATATAAAACAGGTTGAAGTGTTGAAGGTAAACATCACTTCTAGTGAGTTATTTTTAACACTTTATAAACCTGTATGTAAAGGTTTATCTATTTTGATATAATCTATCTGGATGGTGTTATTTACAGGTAGAAATGGAAATTTGCCCTGTAAAATGGTATCTAGGAAGGATGTAGAATATCCTTTAATTATGTTACAAAGATATATAACCTTCACAACATTTCCAAGTGAAGTGCAGGGAAAATTTTACATTTGTTAAGAAATGGGGAGGGGATAGGTTTTATTGTTTTTTGGATGGTGTGATTATAGAGGTTTGATGATTTAACAGGCTAAAGGATGATTCCCCTTGTTTGCCTTGTTGACAGATAGGGGTTAAGCACAAGATAATGCCTTAAATTGTAGCACTAATCTCCCACCTTGTTTTGGAGTGGCAAAACAAGGGTTCTCATAATGCTTGGAGATAAGAAGACTGGTTTAAATTTCCAGTCCTCTTTCTCCATTTGTCTTGTCACTGTTTAGCAATAGAGCGTTCGAATTTGTTACTTAAAAAAGTGAGAATATCAAAAACTTTATCTCCATCTAAACCTTGAATATATTCAACCTCTTCTTCAGTAAGAGTATCTAGCATTGATAAAGCATTATTAACACCTATACTCTCTTTTGTTGTGGGAGATTTGACCGTGGTAAGTTTTACAAACGCATCAATAAAATAACGTTTACCGATCTCTTTTTCAAGTCCCAATTCTTGGAGTTTAGAGATGATATGCTCTCCAATTTGTAAATTGTACTGAATTGCTTTCGGTAGTATTCCGCTTGTACTTCTACTCCATTGTACAGGAGTAAAAATCTTTCCTAGAGTGTAGTATTTCATTGTAGTACTTACAGGGATCTTCAAATCTATACTAACTTGTTGCACTTTTTGCAACAATTCATGTTGTGTCGCAAAAGAGGCAATAACAGCCTTTTCACAGCCTTTTAGGGTTTTGTCCAAGGCAGTGTTTGTACCCATGTACTGGGCACATTTTTGTATTGTCTCAAATTCTTTTATCTGAATATTAGATATGATAGTTAACGGTTTATCTTCAACTAGAGCTTCTTCATTCTCCCAGTAGATGGCCTGCATCATTCTCTGTTCTTTGTGATTTCCGATCATGATGTACGCATCATTTAATAGTTCCTTCTCAACAGGAACACCATTGAGAGAAGTTAATGTGATATTCTCTTTAGAAAACAGGTCTGCTTTTGTCAAATATTTGGGGAAGTCCCGTTCAAATAATTTGTCATTTATTGTTTCCATCGTGAACTTGTCTTTTGTTGCCAAGTTGATGAATGCAGGAGCTGCGACAATATAAATTGTTTTGAAAAATCTTTTTATGAGGTAATCTCCATCCTCAGTTTCTGCAGGCATCCATTCTTCCACTGGTAAGGGAAGAGGGTGTTTTTTCAATTCTTCTTTTAGAGCCTTTTTGGCTCGCGCAACTTTTCTCAGTGCGCCTTTTTTCCTCTCCTCTTTGGCTTGCTCTAATTTTTCTTTTGCTTTTTTGAGTTCTTCATGTAGACTCTTGATTGTATCTGATAAGTTAAACATATCAATCAATTTTTCCAATGAAATTTTCATGGTGTTACTTTTTAAATTATTTATTTCCATGTTATTACCCTCCAATTCTTTTTTGTGTGTATCCTTGTCTTCCATGCTTTCTGGATTTAAAGTGTTACTTACTAATTTTGCCTCACTCTCTGTTTGTTGGTTATTACCAACGATTTTATTATTATTTTCTAACATAGTATTGAAAATTAATTGTTTAACAATAATCCCCATTCAGAATAACGGATCCTTTTTATCCCGTTTGAGGGCAAGCTGTCATGTCTTTTGTCAGTGATTAGCTTGTTACCCTCCATGCAGCAAATGCCAAACCTTTCGATAAATAAAAAAATCAGATAAATAGGGGATAATTCCGGTATTTATCTGACTTTTGTAAAAGTGTAGTAAAGTGATTGATTACCAGTATTTTGTTTCTTTGCTAGAGAGATTTACAAGGATGTTGAAGTTCCAGTCAACGAGACTGTCATCTGTCACTGTCATATTGTCACGAATGCGTTCCCTGACAAGTTTAATCCATTCAGACTGCATTTTTGTCATGTCAAGGTAGTTCGAATAGTATTCTTTCTCTTCTCCTTCACTTCTTTTTTTTAGTTGTCGAAGTTCTTCTATCTCTTTTTCAGTGTGGCAATGTATCTTGTGGATTATGTGAAGGAACATGATAATGAGAAGACAAACTCCTTTCGATATTTTGTTATCATCTTTTGCAGTGCTACGATCTTTGAAGAACCGGTAAAGTTGAATAATGATGGTGTTCGTAACCTTGTCTTGTGGCGCACCTCTACGTGGAGAATTATCATCCACTAGTTCCGGTTCACAATATTCTTGAATGTACTCTTTTAAATGCTGCCAGAACCAATTATTCTTGTTAGATAGATGTATGTCCCCGTAGGTTGTTTTTATTTGTATCGGTTGGGAATTTTTATTTTTATATGTAAGCCATTGTTGATTCTCTTGGATGAACCGGAGAAGGTTATTCATATCAGGGTTCACGTTTAATAGAAATTCTTCCAACTTCTCATCTTTCATGGAACGTTCAATTGTTTCTTGTGCCGGGTTACGGGTGATGAAATAAGCCAATAGCCAGTATATCCAAAGTAATGTTTGGTTACATTCAAAATATTCATGATTTGCTTGAAGGATAGTGTTATAATTTTCTGGGATCGTGGGATTATGAAACACTAGCGGGAATATGTTATTTTCCTCGATGTAATATTGCCAGTATTCAGCGAATGATTTTGCGGTGTAGATAGTTTCATTTGCGGAGGGATTAAGTTTTTGTGTCTCGTAATAAAAGAAGGTGGGAAAGAATATTTCTTTTTCTAGCCTGAAATATTTATTCAAGAGTGGGTACAGGGCCCCTACAATATTCCCGTTTATCCAAACAACATATCCCCAGAAAGGGTCTTTTTCAGCGATTCCTTTTACTTTACACATGACCTAAGATTTTTCCAAATATAAATTTTTTTGTTGGTAAAAAAAATAACCTCAAATCCGAAGATAAGAGGTTATTTGTGTTCATAATAAATTTTGCATTGCTGCATCAATCTGGGTGTTCTCAAAGCTATCCAAATAAATTTGGGTTGTTTTTAAATCTGAATGTCCCAGTGATTCAGATATAATTCCAATATCAACCCCAGACCTTTTTAAAACAGTTGCGAATGTATGTCTTGCTACATAGGTTGTTAAATTGATTTTCAAATTCAAGGCTTTACTAATCACCTTTAGTTTTCTATTAACTTGTTTCAACACCTTTTGTACCCTATCTGCTTGTTGTTGTTCTGTTATATGGATGTTTCTATCCAAAATAGGAAAGATATAGTCTTCTGCTCCTGCATCCTTTTTAATGTATTTATTTAGTATCTTCAATGCATCTGGTAATAGAATTGTATTCATATTTTTCTGTGTTTTATGCCTTGAATAATAAATTCGTCCATTATCAAGATCGCAGTATCTCAATGTGGCTATATCTTTGAAATTAATTCCTGCTGTTAGGTAAGAGAACATGAATATATCCCTTGCAAACTCCAAATATGGAGTGGGATATTTGATTAAAGTGGACAAATCGAACTCTTTCAATTTTTGTACATCTTCTTTGTGTATGGCTCTTTTCCTTGTTTGAGTCCATAATTTCCCAACTTTGAACTTTTTGAATGGGGAATCTTCATTAGTAAAAACTCCTTCTTCCAAAGCTTTATTATAGGTAGATTTGAAACAACTGAATTGTGTTGCAATGCTATTGTTCGCTAATCCCTTTTTCCTTAAATAAACCTCATAATCTTTTAAGAATTGAAAGTCAATATCTGTAAAAGGAGTATTCATTGGTTTGAATTTGGATAGGGAGGACAAACAGAAATAGTATTTAGATGCAGAACTAAGTTTACCTATTTCCTTTAATTGGGAAACTAATTTCATGAAATATTTTTCAATAGTGATTGTCTTCTGTTTCTTTTCAGAGATTCCAAGTAAATCATCAATAGTAAATTCTTTGTCTTGTATGCGATAATTCAAAATCTTTTTATTTAAATCTTGGATAGTGGTGTCAATAAGAAATTGAATCTGCTCTCTATTGGGAGTTTCATCTTTAAGTTTATTGTTTTCAAAATCCCAATAGGCAATATTAATTTTCACGCCTAAACTTACTTTTTTGCTTTTATAGTTTTGTGATATTTTTATTGCAATAGGAGCTTCATTTTGTTTGTTCATTTTGTCTTTACGACAGATCACAGTGAGATGTGTTTCCATAAATTTCGCTAATTGCGAAACTGATTACTGACAATATAAAATAAAATGGGGGACAAATAGGGGGACAAATAAGGGGTAAAATCACCCTTTTTTCCACAAAATCTTCTTTTGTATTCCCAAAAATAAGAATCTTACATTGAATTACAATGTCCTGTATGATAAGGATTTGTTTAGTGTAACTATCTGAATGGTAGTATAATAAAACAAAAAAGCAGCCAATTTATTGACTGCCACCTTTGAGCTGTTAATGGGATTTGAACCCATGACCTCTTCCTTACACGAGAGAAGAGGCTCGTGCTGAGATGGAAAAATTCTTTCCCATGCTGAAGCGTTGGAAAAATTGATTGTCTTGTGAGCAAAGTTAGATATGTATAATTAGTTATCATTGCTATTCTGGATGGCGTATAATCTTATTATTGTGTGGGCTGAAAATTCTAAGAATAAAGTTTTATATTTGTGTCATTAAATGAACGTTTAATAATAGACTATTTTGGCCGCAGGTTCACTTAAGTAGGAATTTATTCAACTTATAAATAATTAATTATTATAAGTTTGCATAATATTCGTTTTTGCGATTTTATTCCGAAGTTTTATATTATTAAACGTTCATTTTATGACATCAAAAGTTCCAATAAATCAAGATCGTTTAATAAATGGGGATGAAAAAGAATTTAAGTCCTTGTTTGATTTGTTGTATGTTGGAATGGTGCAGCAGGCGACGTTCTATACAAATGATTTTGCTGTAGCAGAAGATGTTGTGCAAGAGATTTTTGTTCGTTTGTGGGAAAAACGGGGGGAGTTGAAAAGTGTCCAGAACCTTGAGGGGTATCTGTTGCTATCTGTGAAAAATCGTTGTTTAAATTATTTGGAACATCAGCAAGTGGTGGATAAATATAAACAATATTGTTTGTTGCAGGAAATACAAGATGATGATGATGAAGATCCTGAACAATTCATAGAAGATATAGGAAAATTGTTGGATAAGTTACCGGAGAAGCGTAAAATGGTATTGGAACTATGTGTGATCGAGTCGAAATCCTACGCTGAAATTGCAGATTTATTAGGTATTTCTTTGAACACGGTAAAGGATCATGTGAAGAAAGCCTACGCTTTCTTACGAGAAGAATTGCGTAGAGAAGTTTCTTTTCCGGTATTATTTTTTGCCCTCTATTTCAAGGGGAAAGTGTATTTGAATAAATAATCTTTAATTTTTTTATTTTTTTTGAGCCACTCGTTTTATTTCTTCTCCTGTCTTTAGGGTATAACAGCCAGAAATAAAGAAAATGAATATAGAAGAAATAATAATAAAACGGCTTTCGGAAGAACATTTGTCAGAAGAAGAAAGTGCTTTTTTTGACAAGTGGTATCAAAATTCTTCCAACCGGGAATATTATAATGATTTACTGAAGATTCGTTCGGGCATCATCGCTTCTCAGGTTAAGGAGAGAATTGACAAGAGAAAGGCGTGGAATCAAGTTCGTCCAGCACGTAAAATATCCCTGATACGGACTTTGTTGAAATTCGCAGCTATTATGATATTACCTTTGAGTCTCGGGGTTTTCCTTCTCATCCGTGAAAATAAACAGGAAAAAGTGGTTTATGCTGAAGTGCCCGTGCAACCGGGTAAAAAGCAAGCCGTGTTGACCTTATCTTCTGGTCAGCAAGTAATGCTTGCGGACACGATCGTTCACGTGAACGAGAAAGGAATGGTGATTTCAAATTTTCCGGATAAAGAATTGGTTTATAAAATCATGAATGATACCATGAAGACAGAAACTATTTACAACACGGTCACTGTCCCTCGTGGGGGAGAATATAAGCTGGTGTTGGCTGATGGTACCATTGTTTGGTTAAACTCCGATAGCCACATTCGTTATCCGGTGACATTTTCCGGTAATACACGGCAGGTTGAATTAGAGGGGGAAGCCTATTTTGAGGTGGCTAAAGATGTGGAAAAACCTTTCATCGTGCGTATGAACGAGTATAATGTGAGAGTGACAGGTACTCAATTTAACGTTCGGAATTATTCGAATGAGAGTCTGGCGACAACGCTAGTTGAAGGGGGAGTACAGATCGAGAGAAAGGGAAAGGTAGACAGGTTACGACCGGGACAACAAGCTGTTTTGGAAAATAATGAAATACGGATACGGGTTGTAAATGTTGAAGAGCAAGTGGCTTGGAGACATGGTGCGTTTGGTTTCACGCAATGCCGTTTGGAAAATATCATGGAAGAGCTTGCCCGTTGGTATGATGTTGACGTGTTTTATATGAATCAACAGGTAAAAGATTATCACTTCTCCGCTTGGTTTAAACGAAGTTCTTCGATAAACGAGGTGATTAATATATTAGAAAAAACAAAGAAAATAAGTTTAGATTTAAAGGGACGGATTCTCACGGTAAAAGATATAAGTAGAAATTGAAAATAAAACAGGAAGCTTGCGCCAACATGCTTCCTGGATGAAAACTCCTCGCCAAAGGAATTTTAATGTTAAACTTGAAAAACAAAGTTATGAAATTTTTATGTAGAAACCTAATCTGGATTATGATTAAAATCAAGCTAGTATTCCTGGTATTGATTTTGGGCTTCTCTAGTTTGAATGCGAAAGTGTGGTCGCAACAGGATCGGATTGATCTGGTATTTGAGAACATGAATATGGTTCAGCTTTTTGAACAGATTCAGCAAAAGACCAATCTAAAATTCGTATTTAACCATGAGGATGTTCAAAAATATACCGTTAGTGGAAAAGTACATTACAAGACGGTATCGGAGATTCTTGATCTTGTTTTCGTGGATAAACCTTTACGGTACGAGATTACGAGTGATCATGTTGTGATTTTTTATGCTCAACAACAAGATGATGAGAAGAAAGTTACTGGAGTAAAGGTAAAAGGTACGGTTACAGACGAGGAGGGTATTCCGTTACCGGGTGTTACGGTAATGATAAAATGGACATCAATAGGAACGGCAACGGATATTGATGGAAAGTTTAATTTGGAAGTGCCTCAATCGGATACGACAAAATTGATTTTCTCTTTTGTGGGAATGCAGAATTATGAGTTAAAGATCTCCAAGAAGAAAACAGAGTATAATGTTGTGATGAAGTCTGATACCAAGGCATTAGATGATGTTGTGGTTACCGGATTTTTCACCAAGAAGAAAGAAAGTTTCACGGGGTCTGTCAAGACAATGACCGTTGAGGAAATTAAGGCGGTATCTAATACAAATTTGGTTAGTGCCATTTCGATGTTAACTCCCGGTATGCGAATGGTGGAAAATAACGCTTTCGGGTCGAACCCGAACCGGATGCCTGAAATCGTCATTCGAGGGACTTCATCTCTGTCCACGGAAGCGGACCAAAGTGCGAACCAGCCAGTTATTATGTTGGATGGTGTAGAGATCACGATGCGAGATTTGTATGATATTGATATTAATGATATCGAACGTGTGGATGTTTTAAAAGATGCTTCTGCTACGGCACTTTATGGAGAAAAGGCTGCTAATGGTGTTATTGTTATTGAACGAAAAAGAGTGCTGAATGATAAATTACGATTGTCCTATAATTTGGATGGAGCATTAGAGGTCCCTGATTTGAGATCATACGATTATCTGAATGCAAAAGACAAATTAGAGTTTGAACGTTTGGCGGGGTTATATAATTTTTCTTTGTTGAATGATTTTGAAGAATATAATAGGAAGAAAATATTAATTTCTAAGGGAATGGATACTGACTGGATGTCCAAGCCTCTACGTTCGGGTTACACGATTAATAATTCTATCGGGGCTAGTGGCCGAGGAAACGGGATGACCTATCGGTTGAATGCTAATGTGCGAACGGTGAAAGGAGTTATGCAAAAAGACTATCGTAATACGATAGGTCTGAATATGTTCCTTTCCTATCATGTCGATAATAAATTGACCGTGTCCTTTCAATCCAGTTTTTCTGATTTGAAATGGAAAGAGAGTCCTTATGGAAAGTTCTCGGATTACGTGGTTATGAATCCTTATGATTCTCCTTATGATGAATATGGGCGTTTGAACAAGACTCTTTCATGGGAAATGGCAAATCCTCTGTATGAGGCTGAATGTGGTAATTATGATAAAGGGTCAAGTCGTTCCTTTACGAATTCATTGTCCTTCCGTTGGGATGTGAGACCCGGTCTTTTTGTGAATGGGACGGGGACGATTGTAACTTCTAAAGATAGAACGGAAGTTTTCTATTCTCCTGAATCTAATGTGTTTAAGGATGCAACGAGTCGTTCGGAGCAAGGTTCTTTGCTTATTGAAAATGAGCAGTATCTGAAATATGAGGGACGGGGTGTTGTGAATTATGCTCAAAATTTTGGAGAGGACTTCTTGTTAACCTTGCATGGTGGTGCGGACATAATGAAGGAGACTACTACAACAGATGGATATACGGCTTATGGTTTCTACAAATCTTCCTTACATGCACCAAATTTTGCGGCAGGCTTTGGTGAAGGAAAGCGTCCTACCGGGTCGGAAGAAATAAGTACGAGTATAGGACCTTTTGTAAATGCAAACTTTATCGTGAAAAATCGTTATTTCGTGGACGGGTCTTTCCGTCGTTCCGGTTCTTCTAAATTTGGAGATAAGAATCGTTTTGCTCCTTTCTGGTCTGTAGGTGCCGGATGGAACATTCATAACGAGGAATTCGCAACTCGTTTTGGCTGGTTGAACACGTTCCGTCTTCGCTATTCTTATGGTGTCACTGGTAATGTTAGTTTTGCTCCTTATCAAGCTGTGACAACTTATTTCTATAATGGTGAAAATTTTTATTTGCATGGTATTGGTGCGGTGCCGAAAACAATGGGTAATCGAGATCTGAAATGGGAATTGACGAAAGCTCATAACTTTGGGTTAAATCTTGATCTTTGGGATAATCGTATCAGTGCGACATTTGATTATTACGTGAAGACAACAGATGACGTGTTGATTGATATGTCAGTTCCGCCTTCTGTAGGAGAAGTTACGGTTCGAAATAACTTGGGCCAGATGCGTAACAAAGGATTCGAATTTGAAGTAACGGCTTTGCTGGTAGCCTTGGAAGATTGGCGGTTTAGCTTGAAAGTAAACGGGGACCATAATAAAAATGAAATTTTGGGAATTAGTAATAGCTTGGCAAAATATAACGAGGAGGCTAATGCTGATGGATCCTCGGCTCCAAAAATCTTGTATAAAGAAGGAGAGTCAACTTCTGCCATTTATGCTGTACGTTCTGCAGGAATTAACCCGGCAACGGGAGAAGAGGTATTTATCAAGCGAAATGGAGCTTGGACCTTGGAGTATGATCCTAATGACAAAGTGGTCGTGGGTGATGAGTCTGCTTGGTTAAAAGGTGCGTTTTTCCCGATGTTATCATATAAGGGATGGCAATTGAATATGGCTTTCGAGTATAATTTCGGAGGACAAATATATAATACGACTCGTGCAGATAACGTGGAGAACGTGAATCCGAGAAATAATGTGGATCGGAGAGCTTTTGAAGAACGTTGGAAAAATGTGAATGATGTTCCCGCTTATTTGGATATTGCAAATGCAGATTCCCGCACAAGTTATCATACTAGTCGATTTGTAGAAGATGATAATAACGTGATATGTAGAAGTATAGAGTTAGCTTATGATTTTAATCAAAATCTATTGAAAAAAATTGGTTTCAAGCGTTTAAGACTGAGTGTGGGAATGAAAGACCCATTCCGTATGTCAACCGTGAAATTTGAACGGGGTACGGAATATCCATTTAGCCGGGGATTTACTTTCTCAATTAGTCCGACCTTCTAAAATGATATGATTATGAAAAGATTGATATACACATTATTTATCTTATTGACAATCTGTTATTCTTGTGATAGTTTCTTGGATGTTAGACCGACAGGAGAAATTGTGAATAATGAATTGTTTGAAACTGCCGAAGGATTTGAAGAGGCAATTTATGGCGTCTATTCTTATTTAGCGAGAGAACCTCTGTATGGGAAAAATATGACGTATGGTTTGGTGGATGTTGTCGGACAGTATTTTTCCGGAGGATGGGATCAGCACTGGTCTAATCAGTTGCGGCTTTACAATTACAAACATATGGAAGTGCGCCCGGAAATCGATGCGATATGGGAATCCATGTATAAAGGGATCTCTTACGTGAATAATATGCTGGAGAATCTTGCCAAACATGATTCTACAAAATTTGCCTTGTATAATGTTTATAAAGCTGAGGGATTGGGATTGCGAGCTTTCATGCATTTTGAACTTTTACGTTTGTTTTCAGAGAGTATAATACAGAATCCGAATGCAACGGGAATCCCATATCGTGAGAATTATACTTACCAAGTAACCCCATTCGATCCGATCAATGAGTCTTATAATAAGATCATTCGTGATTTTAAAGAAGCTGAAAGATTATTAGCTGCTCATGGAGAGTATTTTGATCGGGTGGATGAAAATGCTGGGGGATTCGTGAAGGATCGTGTGATTCATATGAATCTTTATGCAGTACAAGCTTTACTTGCTCGTGTTTATTGGGAAAAAGGAGATTTAGAAACAGCGAAGAATTATGCCATGAAAGTGATTGATTGTCCTTTCTTCTCGATGGAGGATAAGACAAATGTGGAGGATATTATGAACGGTATTATTTCTGATAAAGAAACGATTTGGGGGTTATATTCTGAAGAATTTCCTAATTATACGCGGGATGTAATGTATTCTAGTGGTGGAAACAATTACTATGATCCGAAACCGGATTATAGGGAGATTTACGAGGTTGACCAAGACGGGTTTGATTATCGCTTGGATAAGTGGTTCCAGACTTTGTCTGATCATGGAGCGGAAGGTTTGCGGTGTATGAAAGTGGTAGATCGTTTTAAAGTACGATTAAATACTCGTCCCGTGGCTAAATTAAGTGGGATTAACATGATTCGATTACCAGAGTTGTATTATATCGTGTCAGAATATTATCTTGTATCAGATAATATGGAAATGGCAGCGACTTATTTAGATAAAGTTGTGAAGGCTCGCGGTTTAAATGGCTTTAACAAAGGGGATGGCATTGTTGTTGTGTCGCGAATGAATATTAATAATGATCGCCGTAAAGAATTGGTTTGTGAAGGACAATGGTTCCAGATTATGAAACACTATAATATGTCAATTTATGAATCAATAACCGATCAAACATTCCAGGCCTCAAAAGATATTTATGTGTTCCCGGTACCTGATAATGAGTATGAATATAGAAATTAATATGAATGTTGTTATGAGAAAATTATTATACACGAGTATTACTGCGCTATTGTTATTAGGGGCATTGTTTTCATGTACGGATGAAGATTATAAATTGTATAATACCTCTTTAACAAATAAGATTTATTTTGACAAGGACACGTTCTTTTTTGAATATGGTCCCCGTGAAGATAAAGAAGTTGATCTGGAAGTCCCGATTAGTTTGATTGGTTTAGCTAATTTTGATCGAGATGTTGAATTTAAGGTGAGTGCGGATGTGCGTAATTCAACGGCGAAATTAGGAGTTCATTATAACATGGATGAAATTCAAGTGTTTATGAAAGACTCTGTGACAGCAGCTATCAAATTAGATTTTAAACGAGATAACCTAGTAAAAGATATTCAGTATAAATTATACTTGAATTTGGAAGCAAACGATGAATATATACCAACCAATAGGACAAAATGCCTCGTGTTTTTTGGTGATATTAGTATCGAACAACCCGAATGGTGGCGTCCTGATCGATTAGGAACCTATAATCAGGATAAGTTGATATTATTTATCAAGTATTTCCATGAAACTAAAGAAAAATTGCCCGTCTTGTATGACGATATTGAATCCAAATGGGGAGAATATCTGGATAACGAATCACATAGCCGCTATCCGTATTTACTGACGACCTATGTTTATTTAGGTTATTTTAAACAGCATATTTATACTCCGATGTATGAGTATTATCTACAGACAGGAGATGAACATTATAAATTGCCCAATCCGGCGACAACAGAGTATGAATAATTGAAAATTAGGCTTTTATGAATAGAATAAAATATATATGGGGTATATTGATCGTTTTATGTTGTTTGCAAGCATGCTATGATGATAATTCTAGATTGGCAGATCAACCTATTATAGAGGTAAATATTTTACCTACAGCAAAAGATTCGATCAATATTTATTTCAATAACACGCTGGAAATTAAAGCTGATATTGAAAGTGAGACAGACGAGTTAACCTATCAATGGGATATGGGGCTTTATGCTGAAGATCCAAAAACTGGGGAATCTACAACGGTTTTTAAAAACATTTCTCAAGAAAAAGATTTGAGTTACGTCGTTCGAGAGTTGGGGCATTACCACTTACGGCAGATAGTGACAAGTGAGGATGGAAGTACAATTAAATATTATCATGTTTTTGTTAATTCTCAGTTTGAGGAAGGTTTTATGATTTTGGGACGTCGTCCTGATGGTAAGGGAAGTATTTCTTTCATGAAAACGTTAACTCCAGAAGAAGTGGAAGCTGGGATGCAACCGTCATTCATGCAAAATGCTTTTGCCTATGCGAATGAAGGTAAGGAATTATATATGGATCCGGTAGATGTAGATAAAGTCGGGAATTACTTGTATATCTTGCATGGAGAGAGTCAGAAGTTGGTTCAGATTGATGCGAAGACATTTAAAGAGATTTACGAGTATGATTTTAAGTTTTATGAATTGAACTTCGTCCCGGGTAGATTAATGGCTTATGATGGAAAATTTAGTACAGAATTTGAAGTCGTGTCTAGAAATGGGGGTGTGGCTATGGTACAAACCCAGCAACAAGCGATATTCCCTTTCCCTGGTCTTCCGCAAGAAACTGTGTACACGGATGCTTACGATCGTCCGAGTTACACAAGTAGTATGACAAGGGTATTCATTAGCAAAGATCGGGATGCAGTTTGTTGGAGTGGAGCTAACGGGTACGATCCTTTCTTCTCTTATCAGAATTGTTTTGATTATTTTAAAAATAGAAAGGTGATTAAATTATTCCAGAATTTGGATGATGATGTATATGTTATTAGTCGTGATGGTGGACAGACAAAGATTACTGGAATAAAAGGGATGATGTATAATTTTGCCGGTGGCGGTGGACTTTGGGTTCTCTTTGAACGTTCTGTTAGAGAAGGAATCGTTACGGAATCATCTCAATTATTACCCAATGATTACTACTCTTGTGTTTTTGTTTCTAATGGTAATAAAGTCTATAAATGGTTTTACTCGCAGTTGGATATAGATGCAACTCCTTTCATAACATTACCCGAGGGTGAAGAGGTTCGTTGCCTGAATCATTATCAATGTTCTCGTAGTGTCAGTGATGCTGAATATCAAGATTATTCCCGCCAAAAACAATTCTACATTTCAACCTATAATCCGAATCGTGAGGGTGAATATAAAGGTTCTTTGTATATCTATGATGCGGATTCTGGTGAACTGGTAAATAAGTACGAGGGAATTTCTTACGAACCTGTAAGTATGTTCTACAAGATTAAATAGAAATTAATAATGAAGATTATGAAACGATATATTGTAAATCTAGTGCTTTATAGCATTGTGTCGCTTTGGATATTTTCATCTTGCGAGGATTACGACTTCAAGGATATTCCTGATCCGGTGATTCCAGAAGATCTGACTCCGGGCTTGAAATTGTCACAGAAAGAGATCATGATCGATGCCATGGGAAATGCCCAGGGATTCGAGTTGCGTTCCATTGGTGGCGGGTGGAGTATTGAGCCGATCGAGGAAACCAATTGGATTTTTGATTATGAACCGAAATCCGGGGACGAGGGTAATGCTGTTGTCGGGATTACTTTGAGGGTAAACGAGGGGATGCAGGAACGCTACACGAGAATGATTGTTCGCCAGGAGAATACCGGCGTGACCGACACCGTGTTCGTTGGTCAGTACACGTATGAATCCAAATATACTCGCAGAAGTGATAGTTTGGCATTACTTGTTCTTCACGAATCACTTAATGGTGAAGGATGGCGTAACCCGTGGAACCCTAGAAAACCGATGACAGAGTGGTCCGGAGTTACCTTAGAAGAGATAAATGGAGAATTGCGAGTGACAGCATTGCTATTGTCTGACTTCAGTTTGTCTGGTAACCTGCCGAATGAAGTGGGTAATTTACGGGAATTGACCTCTCTGCGGATTACCGGGAAAGTTTACAAATGTCCGAATAGCTTGATTAACTTGAGAAAGTTGGAATCCTTGAATGTGAACTTCTCGGATGGGACGGAGTGGTTCTTGCCGAATGATATGTCTTCCATGCTTTCATTAAAGGAATTTAAGCCGGGACAATTGAAAATCCCGATGGAATCTTTTGCGGCATTCTATACTTTGCCTGCGCTGGAATCCTTGTCGTTATCAACGATATACCTGATCGGGGACTTGCCGGAAGGAATATCCAAGTTGAAACACTTGAAATCGTTAGATCTTGCAGGAACGAATATTTATAGTTTACCGGATGATATTGGGGAATTGGCGGAGAATTTAACAACATTGAATTTACGTGGATGTCAGGCTTTGGCCTCTTTAGGTGAGAATATCGGGAAATTAGTGAATTTGAAAACTTTGACCTTATCCGGTTGTAAAGTGTTGAAAGAACTTCCCGAAGGTTTTGGAAACTTGATCCAGTTGACGGCATTAGATTTATCTGATTGTGAGAGGTTGGAGCGTTTGTCAAGTGATATAGGAAATTTACAAGTAAGCACCTTGACTTTAAGAGGATGTAAGCTACTGAAAGCCGTCCCGGAAAGTTTTGGTAAACTGGATAAACTGACGAAATTGAATTTTTACGATTGTGCTGCTTTGGAATCATTACCCGAGAGCATTGGTAACCTGACCAAAGTAACGGAAATAGACGTGAGTCAATGTACAGCACTGACTTCTCTTCCGGCTAGCTTGGGACAGTTGACAGGTTTGAAGAAATTGACCATGCCGAGAACTGGTTTAACGACACTACCCGCTGCGATTTCTTCTTTGTCCGCCTTGGAAGAGTTGGATGTTACCGGGAAAGAGGGTACGCCGGGAATCCGTGGAGTTGCTGCCGATGTCTTCTCTGGTTTGACGAAATTGAAAAAATTGAATGCAAGTAACAATTCATTCTCGGGTGATCTTTCTTGGCTGAAAAACCTATCGGCATTGCAGACGTTGAGATTGGATGGTAACCAATTATCCGGGCAACTTGATTTGAGCCAGTTCAGTCCGAATTTGACCGATGTCTATCTTTCAAATAACAAGTTAGAAGGTAACTTGAACGGGATTTCAACTCTGACGAAGGTTCGGAACCTGTACTTGGAACACAACTTGTTATCAGGTGAATTACCTGCCGAATTAGGAAATTGTTCGACCTTGAGTTATTTCTATTTAAGTAATAATAATATTACCGGAACAATTCCTGTAGAGGTGGCCAAAATGAACTTGGGTTACAGTGGATTGAAGCTGAATGGGAACAGAATGTCAGGAGAAATTCCGGCAGAAGTATTATCATCAGCCGTGTGGAAGAAGTTATATCCGGAAACGAATATTTATCCTCAGCAAGAGGGATATGGATTCTCGAATGTAAAATAATACAGTGTGTTGTTTTTATCAAGGGGGCTTTTTTAGCCCTCTTGATTTATAAACTTACTCTTCGGGGGTGGTTTGGGATAATCATATAATGAAAATAGCATGAAGAAAATAATTATTGTCGGGTTATTTTTACTTGTTCTGTTCGGCTGTAAGCAAACTACAGTCCAGATTGCGGGAGAAGTTGAAAAGCAATGGAAAAGTGATAGCGTGGAAGTCACGCTTCCTGATGCCCGACGAGGAGAACGCTTGATGGTTGCTTCGATTCAGAAAGACGGGACTTTTCATCTTTCGGGTAATATTGCACCGGGTAAGCTTGTGTTTGTTAATTTCCCGAAAGATTATGTTCGGATACCGGTATATATCGAGCAAAAGCATTATATGCTTGTTGAGTCCGGGGATAAGTATTACCTGCTTTCCGAAGAATCGTCATTGCAAAATCGATACGTGGAATTCCTGAAAGAACTCGATAAATTGAATCAGGATTACGAGAAGGCGTGTCAGGGTTACGATACCATCACGGACATTCATCAGAAAGCCGCCCGTTCGGAAATGCTGGATCAAAAGTTCACGAGAAAGAATGAACTTGTGTTAGAAGGTATTCGTGAATTTGCCGGAACGGAAATTGCACAAAACCTGATACACGAAATCCTTTTTTATTGTGAGGTCGATTTTAAATTCTTTACCCAAGCAATCGAAGCATTGGGAGATAGCATTCCGAATAGCGGGATGAAGACGAGGATTTTTGATACTTACAATAAGTTGAAAGCAAAACAATTGACCGGGCAGGCTCCGGATTTTGAACTACCGGACGTGAAAGGGCAGAAAATTCGATTGGCTGATTTCCGGGGGAAACACGTGCTTTTGGATTTTTGGGCATCTTGGTGCGCTCCTTGTCGAAAAAAGAACAAGGAATTGAACCAACAATATCCGGAATTACGGGATGCGGGATTAGAAGTGATTTCTGTTTCTCTAGATAGTAAAAAGGCTCCTTGGTTACAGGCATTGAAGGAAGACCGGGTAGCGTGGGTGCAGTTGATTGACGAGACTGGTTTTGAACAGAGTGAAGTGCGGAAGGCTTACAAGGTGGAACAAGTTCCCACGGTTTATCTGATAGGTCCGGACGGGAATATCTTGTTGAAGAATCCGGAGGTTGAAGAGATACATGAAATCATAAGACAGAAGAGATCATGAGATTAATAGGTTGTGTTATAATATCTCTCCTGTGTTGTTTCCATGGAAATGCGCAGGAGAAGGCGATCATCCTGAAGAATGTGAATGTCGTGGATGTCGTGGAAGGAAGCATCCGTAAGGGTCAGGATGTCGTGATAAAAGAGGGAATAATTCAAGCGGTTGGTAAAGGTGCCGGGACTGGCGTTTCAGGAGAGGTGAAAGATCTGACGGGAATGTACGTGATGCCGGGATTGATCGATGCACACGTGCATATTGCAAATGACCCGAAGGAATCACAGGCGGATCGGGCGAAGCATTTGGAGTATTTCTTACGCCACGGGGTAACCTCTATCCGGGATGCGGCGGGAGATGCCCGTGTGTTGCGGGAATTGAAGGAGGGAGTACAACAGGGGAAATACTTGGGACCGGACATCTATTACGCGGCCTTCATGGCCGGACCGGCTTATTTTGAGGGAAACGACCGCGAGAAAAGTATGGTGGAAGGCTGGCCCGAACCTTACGCTCCTTGGATGCAGTGTATCCGTCCGGATTCCGATTTGGATAAGGCGATGGAGGACGCGAAAGAATGGGGATGCACGGGAGTGAAAATTTATGGCGGGTTTGATAGGGAAACATTGTTACCGATTGTCCGGAAAGCCAAGGAACACGGGTTACAGGTATGGGGACATGCCACGCTTTTCCCCGCTAAACCGTGGGATGTGGCGGATGCCGGGGTGCAGGTGATCTCTCATGCTTATATGTTGGAGTGGGAAGGGGTTTCGGAAGAGTTGAGCGGGAATATCTTTGAGAATTACGAGAAATTCTACGACAAGATTGATCATGATAAAATATCGGTAGAACGGTTTCTACAAACCGTGAAATCAAAAGGGCTTATTTTTGATCCCACTCTTTTCCTGTGCATGGAGAACAAGATGGATTGGGCTGCTCGCTTTGTCAAAAGGGCAAACCAAATCGGTGTGAAAATCTGTGCGGGTACTGATTACATCAATGATTTAAAACGTCCCTTCCCTTTTATTTTCGACGAACTTGACTTGTACGTGGAGAAATGCGGTTTTTACCCCATGGAAGCGATTTTCACGGTGACAAAAGTAGCTGCAGAGGTGTTGGGTGCTGCCGATAAAGTGGGTTCCGTGGAAGTCGGGAAACAAGCTGATTTGTTAGTCCTCCCCGGTAACCCGTATGATGATATTAAGGAGCTGCGGAAAATTCGGATGATAATCAAAACCGGTAACGTAATAGAATAGACGGAATGTTATATTGTCGATGCATAATATTAATAATGATCTTCCCGTTTATAGGTCTAGAGCTTTACGGACAAGTTGCTAAGGAGAATTATCAGGATTCTATCTTTTTGGATTTGAGGGGAGATCTAAGAGATCCAGAGGTATTAGGTCGGGATTGGGAAGTGTATATTCGGGCTTATAGACGGGTGCAACAACACATGAGATTTCAGATAGAGGGACAAGCTATTCGTTTTGTGTGGGATGTGAAAAGTGGATCAGAACTGAAAGTTTCGGAGCAGATATTCAATCATATTGTCCGCTTGTGGGAAAAGTACAATAGAAGGTTGGCTACGGGGAGGTATGATATTCTTTTAGAATTGGGAATATTTATTGTACAACCTAAAAAGAATCCTCAACTTTATCCCGTGGGAGGGAAATATCAGGATTCGACTTTTTTATTTATAAATGGAAATCTAAATATTCCAACGGTTGCCGCGGCTAATGCCTACACTTTTGTAAAAGCTCAAGAGCGTGTTGAGAGATATTTGTACATCCGAAATAACCGGTATGAATGGAAAGATATTAGTGCGCCGGAATTGAGAATTTCCGATAACATTTTTGATTACATCGTGGATATGCGGGAGCGGGAGAATGATCGACTTGCCACGGGAAAATATGTAATTCGGCGTTTGCGGCTGAACGGTCGATATTATACATTGAGAAAAGATTATTATTGTAGTAATGAGGAATGGTATCCTTTGGAGGGGGAATGAACCATGAGAAAAGCGATTTTATTTTTTTATTCTCTGCTTTTTATTTCCTGTGCTTGTTATTATGAAGATGTACGCCAAGAGGGAGAAATGTTAAATCCCACGTCTTATGTTTATGATTTTCCAGAAATGGAAGTACGGAGGGTGTTGGATTCGTGTTTTGCTTTACACGGATTTCAACTTCCGCCGGATGTGCGGAAGAAGTATAGGGAGGGTTTAAAATCTTTAGTGTTATTACCCTGTCGTGACGTTCTGGATTCTCTGGGGGAGAGTAAGTCTTGTCGTTTCTTAAATCATCAAGATACGTTGTACCCCGTGTCATTCCCCCTTCGTTCTTACGTGTTTAAGAATCGGAAAGGAGAATTTCTTTGGGCTTATTCGGAATATATTCTGCGAATTGATTCTATTGCGAGGAATAAGACAAAGATTGCAGTTTTTTCACATGAAGGTAATGTGACCGTGGGGCGTAAGTTGGGTTTTAATCCGGTTTCAAATGGGTTGCTCGTTTCGAGGCTTATGGAGGCAACTTCCACAACAATAGAAGAATACGAGATATTGAAATATATAGGCAATAAATTGGGACAAAAAGGGATGCCGCCGATTCACTATCCTAAAGCGTTGACGAGAGAAGAGATATTGGAACATTTTCACAATGGATTCTCTTTGAGTTTTCCTTTCACTGAGAAGGATATTTACGGGTGGTAACATAAAAAGAAGTTCTCTCGAAATGGTTTTGTAGAGAACTTCTTCTTTCTAAATAAATAATGTCTGTATCTTTTATTTTTTCTTTCTGCCCTTTTGTTCTTTTTTCCGTTTGGTGGGTGCATCTCCCCGTCTTCCCCGTCGGAGTTTACGTTCCGGGCGTTGGCGGCTGCCACTGGCTTTAGGGGGAACCACTTTTGCCGGGGCGGCCGTTGTGGTGTTTTCACTGCCTGCGAGAGCGAAATCCAGTTGGCGGGCAACCAGATTAGCTTTTGCTACTTTCACGAGTACCTGATCTCCTAGCTGGTACACTTTCCGGTGGTGACGCCCCACGATGCAGTAGTTTTCTTCGTCGAACTCGTAATAGTCTCCTTCCAGCTCGTTGATGGAAACAAGTCCTTCGCATTTGGTGTCATTCAGTTCCACGTAGAAACCCCATTGCGTTACGCCGGAGATCGTTCCCATGAAATTCTCGCCCAGTTTGTCGCTCATGAACTCGACTTGCTTGTACTTGATAGAAGCTCTCTCTGCATTGGCGGCGATCTGTTCCATGTCGGAGCAATGTTTACACATCTCCTCGTACTTCTCGGCATTGGCTGAACGTCCGCCGTCAAGGTAACGTTGCAGCAAGCGGTGGGTCATCACGTCCGGGTACCGACGGATCGGTGACGTGAAGTGCGAATAGTAGTCGAAAGCCAGTCCGTAGTGTCCCACGTTCACCGTCGAGTAGACGGCTTTTGCCATCGTGCGGATAGCCAGTGTTTCGATCATGTTCTGTTCCGGGCGGTCCTGCACGTCTTCCATTAATTTATTCATGGAAGACGAGATTTGGCGAGGAGTGCCTGTCCGGATGCGATAACCGAACTTGGCGATAAAGCGACCGAAATCTTCCAGTTTCTCGGTGTTCGGTTGTTCGTGAATACGATACACGAACGTTTTGGCTTTTTGATTTTCTTTGACTTTTCCGATTCTTTCCGCGACCTTTTTGTTGGCGAGAAGCATAAATTCCTCGATCAGCTTGTTGGCCTCTTTCGAGCGTTTGAAATACACGCCCGTGGGTTTGCCGTTTTCGTCAATATCGAAACGAACCTCGATCCGGTCGAAAGCGATGGCACCGTTCTGGAAACGGGCGGCCCGTAATTTCTGGGCCAGATCGTTAAGGGTTAATATCTCTTCTTTATAGTCACCCTCGCCGCCCTCGATCATGGCTTGCGCTTCCTCGTAAGTGAAACGGCGGTTTGACTTGATGACGGTCCGTCCGAACCATTGTTTCACCACCTCGGCTTTGTCGTTCAACTCGAAAACCGCCGAGAAACAAAGTTTTTCCTCGTCGGGGCGTAGCGAACACAACCCGTTGGACAGGTGTTCCGGTAACATCGGGATCGTGCGGTCCACGAGATACACGGATGTTGCACGGGAGTAAGCTTCCTTGTCCAGCACCGAATCCGGGGTCACGTAGAAACTGACATCCGCGATATGCACGCCGACCTCGTAATTCCCGTTTTTCAGTTTCCGGAGCGAGAGGGCATCGTCAAAGTCCTTGGCGTCTTTCGGGTCGATCGTGAACGTTGTGATTTCCCGGAAGTCTCTCCGGGTCCTGATCTCCTCTGCCGGGATGGCATCCTTTATTCTCTTCGCTGCTTTTTCCACGTTAGCGGGGAATTGCACGGGCAGTTCGTATTCTGCCATGATGGCATTCATTTCCGTGTCGTTGTCTCCCGGTGTTCCGAGAACTTCCAGCACTTTACCCACGGGGTTTTTCTGGTTCTCCGGCCACTCGGTAATCTTGACGATGGCTTTTTCCCCGTCTTTGGCCCCGTTCAGGTCGGCTAGGGGGATAAATATATCGTAGGGTAACTGTTTGCCCGTGGGAACGAGAAAGGCGTATTGTTTGGAGCATTGTATGATGCCCACGAAGGTCTCTTTCTTGCGTTCGAGGATTTCCACTACTTCCCCTTCGGGGCGTCTTTTGGAACTCCGGGCGTAGAGCAACACTTTTACCTTGTCACCGTTTAAGGCGTGGTTCAGACCGACTTGGGGGATGAAAACATCTTCCTTGCAATCATCCGAGATCAGGTAGGCGGTGCCTTTGGCCGTCAGGTCAATAATTCCGGTAACGTAAATGGTATTTACCTTGAATTTAAATACCCCGGTCGATTCTTCCGTGAGCATGTTGTCATTTTTCATCTCGTAAAGAACCGTCATGATCAATTGCTTGGCATTCATGTTCTTGATGCCTAGTCTTTGGGCTAGTTGCTTGTAATTGAAGTTTTGATCGGGGTTACCGGAAAATATATCGTATAATAATCGGTGTAATTCTTTTTTACCGATGTCTCTCTTGCTTTTTTTCTCTTTCTTTGGCATAATCTAAATCGTAAAATATCGGGTGTGGGCGCTAAAAGAACGCCTGTCCTTCTTAAATGAAGTTACTAATGTACTGTTTTATTTTCGTATTTTTATATATAAAGTTTCAAAATCTCCATTTTTCTTTCCTGAGAGATATTTAGACAACTTGAATTGCTTGTCGGGGAGAATATTTTAGCTTTCTTCCAAATAATCGTTTTTGATATTGTTAGTTGTATGATTTTTAAGTGGTTATTTATGCCCTTGTTAATAACGATTTGTGGAATTATACATGAGCAATAGCTGTGTAGTTTCCTAAAATTGGTTTACTAGATTTGACATTCAATAAATTGTATAAAGCATTTTCAATTCTATTTTCTGTTACAAGTTTACTTCAAAAAACTGTAATTCCTGTAATAGTTTTACTTTTTTATTGGCATCCCGGGAATTCCCGGGATGCCAATAACACTTGGCGTCAATACATGACCCTGGCGAATAACTCTTTTTTATCGCGGTGTGCCTGGTCCGGAACTTTCAACCCGATAGCCATGTGTGGTCTTCTGGTGTTGTATATCCCGATGATTCTCTCCACTTGCATTCTCGCCTGGTCAATATCTCTCAAGACCATATCGTTTAACCATTCCCGTTTCAAAATCCCGTTCACTCTCTCGGCGATACCGTTATCGTAAGGGGAGCCATCTTGTGTCACGCTGACTTGAATACCGTGTTCTTTCAATATCCCGGTGTACAGCGAGGAGCAGTATTGCCCACCCCGATCCGAGTGATGAACAAGCTTATCGCTAAAGTTGGGAGGTAGCGTTGCCAACGCCCGGCACAACGCCTTCACGGGACCGGACGAGTCCAGGGTGGGGTGAACTTCCCACCCCGTGATCCGCCGGGAATAAGCGTCGGTTACCAGCGAGAGATACACGAAACCGGCACTCGTTGACAGGTACGTGATATCACTGACCCATACCTGGTTGGGGCGGGTAACTCGAAGCCCTTTCACCAGGTTCGGGTACTGGCGATGCCACGCCCGGGAATCCGTCGTGATGACCCGGTACTTCTTCTGTTTTATCATTAAATCGTGAAGGTGAAGTAAACGATAAAGCCAATCCCGACCGACGGGAAGCCCGTTAGACCCCAGCATGTTCCACAATTTATTAACCCCGAGGTTAGGCATGTCACGGCGAATATCCTGGACGATGGAAAGAACGTAACGCTCGCGTTCCTCGCCTCCACGATCGGCACGGAGGCTCTTGTAATAAGCCTGCTTGCTGTAGCCAAGGGAATTGCAAAGGTGTTCCGTCACGGCTTTACCTCCCCGCTCTTTTTGTCTCTCGACAATCCCGCTAATAGCATCTCCTCGTAGTTTTTTTTTACATCAACATGCAGGCGTTCCCTGGCTAACTCTAGCATTAACTCGTAAGCTTCCACTAGTATTTTCTGTTTCTCTACTTCCTGACGTAAAGACTCCAGCTCGGCGCGTTCTTGATCGGTCATCGGGTATAACATTTTGTAATTACGCGAAGATAAACGTTTGTGTTGTTCTTCCGATAAAACGCGAGATTTATACTTGTGTAGCCAAACGTGAAAAGTCGAGGGTTTGACCTCGTACTTGGCTAGAACTTCCGCGTAACCCATTTCATTGATTATTCGATCTCGTACCGCTGATAATTTCGTCTTCACGGCGTAATAACGACGACGAACAGGGGGAAAATTTAATTCTGACATTGGTTTACTAAGTTTACTGTAAACTTTTTTCAGGACAATACAATATTAGATAGCGTTTTAATAGAATTTTAATAGTGTGATTATAATTTTTTATCCGGAAGTGATCATCAAGTGATCTATTATACTTGATGTAATGATTATTAAATAAGGGACTTAAAATGTTTGTCGTGGGGAGAACGACCCGATGGGTACCCGTTTTGTATTTACGGGATACTCATTTTTTTGATCAATTTTGGGCTCGGAACTCGTTGGGTGTGCATCCGGCCACCCGTTTGAACATCCGGCTTAAATGCTGGGGATATTGGAATCCTAGATCGTAGGCGATTTCGCTCATCGTTTTGTCCGAGGAGAGTAGGTTTTCCTTGGCGCGTTCGATGACCTTGGTCTGGATGTATTCCGAGGCCGTTTTTCCGGTTTGTTTGCGGATCATGTCACCGAAATAATTTGGGGAAAGAAAGACCTTGTCGGCGAAGTATTTGACTGAAGGTAGGCCTTCTTGTTGTGGCATCGGGCCATCGAAATATTCATCCAGCAAGCGTTCGAACCGGACGATGATGTCGTTGTTTTGCTGGTTACGGGTAACGAATTGTCGGTCATAGAAGCGGAGACAATAATCCAATAGCACGCCAATGTTCGCCGTGATCAGCCGTCGGCTGTGTTTATCGATGGCGTGTTCCAGTTCTGCCTGTATTTTATTCAGGCAATCCATGATGGTCTGGCGTTCCTCCTCCGAGAGATGTAGGGCTTCATTTACTTCGTAGGAGAAAAACGTGTAGTTACGAATTTCTTGTCCGAGTGCCGTACCCCGGATCAGGTCGGGATGAAACAGTAGTCCGTGGGCAATGGGGCGAACCCCGGGTGCCATATCAATCCCGGTGATCTGTCCCGGGCCGAAACTGACGATGGTGCCGTCCTGATAGTCATAGAATTGCCGTCCGTAGCGGATGTCTCCGCATTTGACGTCTTTCAGGAAAAGAGCATAGATGCCGTAATTAAAAACCGCTTGAGTGGGCCATCGAGTGGCTTGTGATAAATCGACGATGCTGACTAACGGGTGGCGGGTTTCCAATCCGTAGAGCTTGTTATAGTCGTCCACGTTGTTTATTTTCAGAATCTCTTCCATGTTGTTCGTTATTAGCTATTCACAAAAATAAGATATTTTGTCGGAAAAATAATCGGTGTACTTTGAAGTTCCGTAATTCGGGTATAAACTTCTGTAAATCGTGTACAGGCGGGCCGCTTGAGGGTGTGTCAAAAGGTATTAAAAAAAGCAGCCCGATAAAGGCTGCTTTTCTTGCTCTGAAGTTGTATCTTTATTTGATCAATCCTTTGTCGAATTTTTCTTTCACCTTGATCAACATATCGTTTGTCATGCTGGTAAGGTCGAATTTCGGAGCCCAGCCCCATTCTTCGCGGGCGCAAGTGTCGTCCATGCTGTTTGGCCAGCTGTTGGCGATGGCTTGTTTCACCGGATCAATCTGGTAATCCATCTTGAAGTCGGGGAGGTGCTTGCGGATTTCGGCTGCGATTTGCTCGGGTTCGAAGCTCATGGATGCGATGTTGAAGCTGTTCCGGTGTTTTAATTTGCTGGGATCAGCTTCCATTAATTGTACAACCGCGTTTAAGGCATCCGGCATGTACATCATGTCCATGTAGGTTCCCTCTTTCACGTTACAGGTGAATGAACCTTTGCGTATGGCGTCGTAGTAGATCTCTACGGCATAATCCGTGGTTCCACCACCGGGGAGAGTCACGTATGAAATCAATCCCGGGAAACGCACGCTACGGGTGTCAACACCGAAACGGTTGAAGTAGTAGTCGCTTAAAAGCTCGCCTGTTACCTTGCAAACCCCGTAAATCGTGGTGTTGGAACGTTGCAGCGTGTCTTGGGGAGTTTTGTCTTTTGGGGTATCGTTCCCGAAAGCCCCGATAGAACTCGGCGTGAACACGGCACAGTTGTTATCCTTGGCAATGTACAGAGAGTTGGTTAAAGCACCAATATTGATGTCCCAAGCGAGTTTGGGGTTCTTTTCTCCCGTGGCTGACAACAGGGCAACCAAGTTGAAGATGGTGTCAATATTGTATTTTTTCACGATGGCACTGAAACCTTCCCCGTCAAGAGCGTTCAATTCCTCGAATGGACCTGCTTCTGCCAATGCTTTACATTTTTCAGCACTAATATCAGCTGCCACTACATTGTTGTTTCCATAAATGGATCTCAAGTGGGGTACCAGTTCGGAACCGATTTGTCCCCCTGCACCAACGATTAATATTTTTTTCATCTCTATAAGTTTTTGTGATGAATGATGTTACTTTTTCTAGTTTTAGATTGTAACGCGAAAATAGTTATTTTAGAATCTCCTTGACTAACAATTGACAATTTTTTTTGCCTATTCACTAAAAAGTTGTTCGTCAGAATTCTGTTCTGCTTCATAATATTCATCGATTTGCAGGTTCGGGGCTTTATAGGCGGCCACGGCGAGCTGGTCACAGCGTTCGTTTTCCGGGATATTGGCGTGTCCTTTTACCCAAATGAATTTCACGCGGTGTTTGCGATAAAGGGCGAGGAATTGTCGCCAGAGATCTGGGTTCTTTTTTTTCTTGAATCCGGTCTTTTCCCAACCGAATACCCAACCTTTTTCAACGGCATCGACCACGTATTTCGAGTCGGAGTAGATGGTCACGTTGCTTCCTTCGAAGCGCAGGGCGGCAAGCCCGATGATGACGGCGAGCAATTCCATGCGGTTGTTCGTGGTCCGGCGAAAGCCTTCCGACAGTTCTTTACGATGCGGTCCGGCCATGAGTACGACCCCGTAGCCTCCCGGTCCGGGGTTGCCGCTGGCGGCTCCGTCTGTGTATATCGTGATATTATGTGACATATATTCGTTTTTACGGTGTAAAAGTAAGTATTTTGTTAAAATATTTGTATATTTATATCGAGGAAACAACAGGCCTTTGCGTGGACCTGATAAAATAGCAAATATGATAAAATTAAGTCAAACTGTCTTGATGTTCCTGTTCGTGGGCATTCTCGTCGCTTGCCAACCGAGGGAACGGGTGATTGATTACCCGGCCTTTCAGGCTAAAAATTCTGCATCACTTGAGATTTCCCGTATTGTTTTGAATGACTCGGCTACTATTATTTATGCCGATGTCGAGCAATTTCCCGGTGGCTGGGCCCGGGTGGATTCCGGGATCTATATCTTGGCGAACGGGCAAAAGTATCTTGCCTTGAACTCGGAAGGATTGAAGTTGAGCGAGAAATTCGAGATGCGTGATACCGGGTTGCTCTCGTTCAAGTTGTTTTTCCCGCCACTCCCGAGAGGGGTGAATTCGATCGATGTGATCGAGAGCCGGATGAATCTGGGGGGCTGGCATATCTGGGGATTGAATTTGAATCCTGATGTTGAAGTGGCCGCGGTGGCTGTCCCGTCGGACGTGTCTGCCCGGGACTGGAAGGAAGCTACCACGTTGCCACCGGCTGAGTTGAAGACAGGGAAGACGAGGGTGAAGGTGCGTTTATGCGGTTATCGTGATTTGATGGACGGGCGGGATGTCGAGCTTTTCGTGAGCGATATGTTTAGCCCGGGGAAGGAGTTGTCGAAGAGGATAGATCAGGATCACAGTTGTACGTTTGAATTTGATCAGTATTCCACGATGTGTGTTCATTTGAGTAACACGCTTTTCCACACGATGATCGTGCTTGATCCGGGGGATGACGTGGAGGTGTATGTCGATTTGGAAGAGGCAACCCGAAGGGCTTCTCGCTACCAGAAAGACCGGATGAAGGCGCATCGTTTGGCTTACGTGGTCGGGGAAAGTCGATTTATCCCCTTGAATTACGCGTTACAGGATGAGTACGAGGATGGATTTTCCATGTATTCTTTCTATGAGGATATCAACGGGATGAATGCCGACGAGTATATTGCGTACGTGATGAAGCTTTACAGGACCGAGATGGATCGTTTGGCGAATGACAAGGCGCTACCGGATGGGGTACGGAAATACCGGGAGATCGGGGTGAAAGGTTTTGTGATGAGGCTGGTTTGTTCCGGGGAGTCTAATTTGGAAACGGCTTACCGGGAGGCGAATCATATCGGGTGGGATCAACGGGAGATCGATTTCAAGGCCCCGGAGTTCACGGATAAGCATTTCGCGGTGTTGAAGGATTTGGATGTGAATCGGTTGGATATGTTGTACGCTCGTGATTTCCCGTATTGTTTTGATATTGTTGGCTACCGGATTCCGTCGCTGAATCGGTTGGAAAAGATACTGGGGAGTCAAGAAGGATTTTTGATCGATTATTTCAAATTGCAGGGTATTTATGATCAACTGGAGAATATGAAGCCCTTGACAAAAGAGCAACTACGGAATCTAGCTACTATCGATCCTTACTATACGAAGGCTTTTGAACAGGTGAAACGGCAGATCGATGCTAAAGTTGCGGAAAGTAAGGTGAAAGCGGAAAAACGAATCCGGGAGGTGCCGTCGGTGTCTGATAAAAAGCTATTCGATGCGATTATGGCCCGCTATAAGGGGAAAGTGGTGATGGTGGACTTGTGGGCTACGTGGTGCGGACCTTGCCGGGGGGCGATTGCCGCTTTTGAACCCCGGAAGAATAAGTTCAAGGATAAGGATGTCGTTTTCGTGTATATCACGAACGAATCTTCCCCGGAATCCAAATGGTTGGAGATGGTGGCAGGAATCGAGGGGGAGCATTATCGTTTGAATCGTAAACAATGGGATTATATATGTGATTATTTCGGTGTGGACGGGATTCCCTCGTATGTTATTGTTGACCGGGACGGGAATGCCCGGTTGAGAAATGATTTGAGGGGATCGGGGATGTTGGAACAGGAATTGTCGGGGATGCTTTAAGCGCCCCGTTGATATTTCATCGTGAACTCTTGCCGACCGGTTTGTTCGTCGGTTTGTTCACGTGTGACCGTGAAGCCTTGGCGTTTGTAGAATGCCAAGGCTTGCGTGTTTTCCGCGTAAACGTTTAATTCCAGTTCGGGGTGTTGTTGTTTAACATGTGCCATGAGGGTTTGCCCGATTCCTTGTCCTTGCCGGTCGGGAGGGACGAAGAGAGCGGCGATGTAGTTGTTGATCAGTGAGATGAATCCCGTGACCTCGTTCGTGTGTTCGTCTTCGTGGATGAGGGTTTGGCTTTGTGGCAGGTACTTGTTACGCATATCCGGGATCTTGCTTTCCCAGTAGGAACGGGGAATGAAGGAGTGGGCAATGGCGGATGCTTCCAGCCATATCTGGATAACGGCGGCCTCGTCTTGTTGTTGAAAGTGGCGGATCATGGTCTTGTATATTTTTGCGTTTATGTGAGCGAATGTAATAAAAAATAGGCGAGATTGAAAGTGTTTTTTAATGGAGAGGAATAAATGTTGGAAAAGAGGGGGATAAAATTGTAATAGCTTGAAGTGCTGATTTTCAGAAAAAAGTTGTTACTTTTGCATGGTTGCGATTCATTGAGGAGGAGTGGAGACATTGATTTTTTGTCATGAGGTGCGGCGCTTTACCAAAAAGTGTATGTTTGAATATTTTTTGCATTAAATAAAAATAAGAATAATGGATTTTGTATCTCCTGAACATTTGTTCGAGGAACTTCCTCTCACGAAAGAAGAGGCAGGCATTCTTGACGAGTATATTTGCGATTATGATTTCACGGTTGTTGGAAAACAAGGGCCGGAGTGGATATTTTCTTTCTTGGGTGTTGTTCGTGCGGAGTTGGGGGGAGAGGAAATGATCTTGGAGGATTATGATCTTCTGAATGATATTTTTATTCGTATACTGGAATGGATGCTTGAGGGATCCGATTATTTGAAATGTTTTGAGGGGGTCAAGCTGAATGATGCCCGAATGCAGGTGGAACGTTATCTGGATGAGGCTATTGCCAGTAGGGAGGCGGTCCGGCTGATTGATGCTGGGGAAGAAGGGGAGTATATTACTTCGAAGTTGGAGAAATTGATGGTGTCGGGTTACCTGTACAAGAAATCGCTCGTGTGGATAACGCTACTGACGATCGTTCGGTTTAGTCCGAGGTTGCATTTATTGCCGGCACGGGGACTCGTTTTACTGGTGTATAACACGTTGAATAAACCTAATCCAAGGGTGATGGAACGTTTTAACGAACGGGTAGCTCTTGTGAGAGAACAGGATGATACGCTGTGTTTTGAGGGATATACCCGGGATCAGATTCAGGAGGCTGTTTGGATTCTGGGGGCCCGGATCTTGTTGGGGGATCCCGTGCAGGAAGAGCTGGCAAGCTTGCGTTCCATGTTTTTCAGGTACTTGTATGTGTTACGGGATAAGGAAGATGAGGTGATTCGGAAGAACGCGTTTAATTCTTTGTTATTTAACCAGAAGAATGCCGTGTTCACGTGGGAGGATTTGTTAAAGTTCTCTATTCCCGTCCTGATGGAATCTATTGCAGAAAAGACGGTTGATGCGATTAGAAATTGTCAGGGGCGTCTGTACGAGGGACACGGGCAGTTATTGGTGGAAACGAAAGCGATCACGCTTGCTGCCCCGGTTTCATTAAAGTTTGACACGCTGATGGAGATTGACGGTGTTGCTCTGAAACTCGGGTACAGTAAGAAAAAGTTGAGTTTCGAGGAAGGGTTGGTGGGAACGACTCAAGCGTGGAGAGGTATCCTCGCTGACTTTTCGGATGAATTGAGAAAGAGCGTGATTCATAAAAAGCGGCCGCCCGTGGGGGCTGTCGTGAATATACGGGTGAAGCTGGTGCATAATTTTAAACCCACGCTGGCTTTCGTCGCGATCGTGGACCCGCAGTACGACGGGCAGGGTATTCTGCATGTCAGTCAAGTGACACGGGCAAGGCTGGATAGTTTGAAAGATATTCTTCATCCCGGGGATATTATGACGGCGACGGTGGTGGAGTCGGAGGATGACCGCTTGCAGTTCTCGATCTGGGAGGAACTGAATCAGGTGGCCGTGGAGCATTTGCGGGTTGGTGATCAGTGTAACGCCTTACTCTTGAGCGAGAAGAATGGTTTCGTGACATGGCTGTCTGAAAGTGGTTTCTTGGTTTCTACTCCTCTGGCAGAGGGGGTAAGCGAGGAAAGGGGGGGGTACTATCTTTTGGAAATCACGGATGTCCCCCCGGTAGGAAGAATCAAGGGAAAGATTTTGGAAGCGACGAAGGAACGGTTTGACCGGCATGAGGCAGTGGCCAATCTGGTTTACAGTTATATAGAAGAGTGCAAGAAATATAAAAACGGGGACGGGCAGGGAAAGTTTAACACGGGCAAGATCGAGCGTTCTATCGGGGTTTCGGGTAAGTACGTGAAGGAGTTGATCCGACTGTTGCAGCTTTACCTGACGCAAGAGGTCTGTTTGGAGAATCTGAATTTACTTTATTTTATTCGCTTGTTGGCTCACGTGTTGGGTGATTATCGTTTGAAAGGGTATTATGATTGCCTGATCAATCATTTGATCGTGAAGTATGAATTTATAGAGGGGCGTTTGGAAACATTGGATCTGGGCGTGTTGGAGAAAGACTTCCGGGCTTACCCGGCATTGGAGCCTTTGTGGGCGGTGATCCGGATGCTGGCGTCCTACGGGGACCGTTCTTTCGCGGGGGATTTGGAACGTCTTTCTCATTCGAAGGATGATTACGTGGCTAAAGTGGCCGAATCTATATTGGCAAAAGAGGGGCAGGGAAATCTTACGGAAGAATCCCGTTGGAGGGAGGATGAGTTATTGGAATTGCTGTCGTTGAAGGGAAAAGGTGAAGAAGATCTCGTGTCCGGGAATATGGAAGAAAAGAGGACGTTTAAGAATTCGTTGGTCTATCCGGTGGGGGCGAAGCACGTGGATGTGGAGGCCCAATTGGACTCTATCATGCAGGATATGTGCCGTTTCTTGAACAATCAGGGAGGAGCCGTGTATATCGGGATGAGTGATAAGGGGGTACCTGTGGGGATTCAAGCGGATTTGGATTATTTGTGTTGCAATTTGGACAAGTATGAGCTGTTTCTTCACCAAAGGATCAAGGAGGCTTTCGGGGAGGAGGTGGATCGGACGATCAGTATTGAAAGAAAGCAGTTTGGAGACAAAGTGGTGGAGGTTCTCGTGATTCCACGTTTTGATGGGGAGGTGGAGTATCATTCGGAAAATTGATATGGAATATATAAGAGTTTTTATTATTTTTAGCCCGTAAAATGAGGATTAAATATAGAATGAAAAACTCGGAGAGGATATTGTTGCAATTTAAAAATGACGAGCGGAAAGGTTTTCGTCTATTATATGATTCATTTTATGATTCTTTAGTTCTATTTGCTACACAGTTTATTGGCGAGGCGGAAGAAGCTGCAGATATTGTTCAGGAGTGTTTTGTCGATTTTTGGGAGAATCGTCGTTTTTCTTTGTTACGGGGAAGTTTGGAACATTATCTTTTCTCGGCGGTAAAGCATGGATGTTTGAATTATTTGCGAAATACCCGTCGGCGGGAGGGTAAGAGTGAACAGATTCGCGATGAATTGTATTGTGAGGTTTCTGATGAGAATTCGGAATTAATTGAAAAGTTGTACCTTGCAATAGAAACGTTACCGGAAGAACGCAAGCGGGTATTGCATATGGTTTGTATGGAAGGGATGAAATACCAAGAGGTTGCAGATTGTTTAGGTATCAGCATTAATACTGTTAAGACACAGATGGGGAGGGCTTTTCAATTTCTACGACGAGCACTCGGAGCGGATGATGCATTGATTCTAGTATTATTTTTCAAAAAATTGTTTTCTGCTGTCACCCAAAATGAATAGTTAGGTTCCTTTAAGGAAAAATGACTAATAATGAGTGATAAAATTCATGAAATAATAGCTGCTTATTTGGCGGGAGAATGTGTGTTGGAAGAAGAGCGACAGGAAGTTAAAAGATGGTTGCGGGAACACGCGGGAGAAAAGGATATCGAGCTCCTACAAGGGATGTTTCGGAGTTCCCGCTTGATGAGGGAAAAGGCGGTTTGCCGGAAAGAGTTTGTTCTCGAACGGATGGAAAAGGAGGTGCAGCGTCGGCAGAGAATGCGGAGAATTAGATGGTATTACTCCGGGGTTGCTGTTGTTGCCGTTTTATTAGTAGGATGCGTATTGATATTTGGAAGGTCGGGATTGAAGCCAGAGGATCTTGATATTCCTGTTGATCTTGTTCAAAAGATGAATGTTTCTAAGGTTCATCTGAAATTGAGTACGGGTGAAATGATTGAACTGGATAAATATCAGGGAATGATGATCCGTGAAGATAGTGTCCAGATCACTAATTTTGATTACATGTTAAAATATTCGTATGATACTGTGGCATCAACGGAGGTGAGATACGATACTCTTGTGATTCCCCGGGGGTCGGAATATAGTATAGTGTTGGCAGACGGCACGAAGGTGTTTCTGAATGCTAGTTCGGAAATTTATTATCCAGTGGTATTTCCCGGAGATAAACGAGAAGTGGGATTGAAGGGGGAAGCTTATTTCGAGGTCGCAAAAGATGAACATCGTCCGTTTTTTGTACAAACGGGAGATGTTCGGATTCGGGTATTGGGTACCTCTTTTAACGTGACTTCTTATCCTGAGCATGAAAAAATAGAGACTACCTTAGAGCAGGGACGGATTCAAATAACGAACGGGAAGGAGCAGGTGGATGTTGTACCAGGAAAACAGGTAGTTTATGACAAAAAAAATAGTCAATTTAAAATGAGGTCGGTTGACACGAAGTTATATACATCGTGGAAAGATGGGTATTATAAGTTTGAACAGATGACGTTAGAGGAGATCATGGAGACATTATCTTTATGGTATGATTTGAATGTCTTTTATGTGAATGCCGAGGTTAAGTCATTGGAATTTACGGGACGTTTAAGGCGATATGATCGTGTGGAAGGGTTATTGCGAAAATTTGAACAGATGAATTTGGTTGAATTTGAATTAAATGGAAGAAATGTTATGATAAGGAAGAAATAAAAGTTGGAAATTCCCCAATTTCCAACTTTAGATAAAGTACAACAAGGATGTGTGAAAAGATTGTTGTACCATGTGTAATCTTAAAAACAAAAGTATGCAAAAAAGTCGAATTCGAATAAGGGCTTTGCGAGGCATTCTTATTCGGAAAATGTTAATCTTTATGAAATTGTATTTTCTTTTTCAGTTTGTTTTTTTTATTTCGGTACAAGCTAGTGTTTATTCTCAGCAGGCAGTAGTGAACGTGGAGATGGAAAATGTCTCTTTAAAAACAATTTTTACAGAACTTGGTGTGCAAGCAGGTTGTGATTTCTTGTACAATAATCAGATGATTCAGCAGAAGGGGTTAGTAAGTTTGAAAGTCCAAAATAAACCTTTGAATCAAGTGCTGGAAGAGTGGTTGCCTTCGTTGGGATTGACTTTTTCTTATGATGATAATGTGGTTATAATCCGTGCCGCAAGGGATGATGAGAAAAAGGTGTATGTCATAGAGGGGAAGGTTGTTGATAACAATAATGTTCCCATGCCGGGGGTCACGGTGCTTTTGGATAGTACCCAAATCGGCACAGCGACGGACACGGCAGGACATTTTGTTTTACCTCTACCTAAAGGGGCAGGACATTTGGTATTTTCTTTTGTCGGTTTTAAAACAAAAAGAGTGGCTTATACTGCGGGGAAATTGGTGATCGTGAAAATGGAGGAGGATGTTTCCGGGTTAGATGAAGTTCAGGTAGTGGCTTATGGTTCCCAGAAAAAGCGTACCGTGATCAGTGCTATATCTTCTGTAAAAGGGGAAGAGTTAAAAGAATTACCGACGCATAGCTTGGAAAACTTGTTACAAGGGCATATGGCTGGAGTAGAGGTTAGTAATATATCCGGTTCTCCTGGAGGAGGTGGTTCTTTAGTGGCTATTCGCGGTTATAATTCCTTGGGTGTAGCGGGAGAGAGTGCGGACCGTCAATATGGAACTCCTTTGTATGTAATTGACGGGGTACCGATGCAGGCATTTACTTCTTCGGTTACGGGAGCGAATACTTTATCTGATCTTGATCCTTCCATGATAGAGTCTATTGAGGTCTTGAAAGATGCGGCTTCTGCTGCTATTTATGGTTCTCGTGCGGGTAACGGTGTCATTCTTATTACAACAAAGAAAGGGCGTGCGGGAAAAGCGCAGTTCAATGCAAATGTGTCTTATTCCGTGTCTTGGTTGCCGAAAGCTCCAGAACAGTCAGGAGGACGGTACGAAAGATTGTTTTTTTTGAATGCTTTGCGTAACACTGTTGCGCCTTACAAGACGGCGTCAGGAGAATGGAAAGTTCCGGTATCTTATGAAGAAGTTTTTGCGAATAAGGGAACTAATGGTCCTATTTATAATTGGTTTTGGGGGAAAACGGGACCTCAAGATGCGGTGGCGTTACAAGATAGTTTGAATCCTTTTTACAATAATTCAACGCATTGGTATCGTCAAAATTACAGGAATGCGGGGGTGGTTAATGCGAATTTGCAAGCTTCCGGGGGATCGGAGAGTGTGCGTTACATGGTTGGAGCCGGTTATTATGATGAAAAAGGAATTGCGATTAATACTGATTTCAAGCGTTTTAATGTATTGTCAAATTTGACCGCCAATCCGACAAAGCGTTTGCGTATGGACACACAATTGAGCCTTACGTATAGTGACCGTAGTCGAGGAACTTCTGCCGGTGTTGGTGGAAGTAAGTTTGAGGGGATTAGTTCCGATGCTAAAAATACGTCTACTCTATTGCCAGGAGGTGGTGTTATAGGGGATTTGATTATCCAAAAATATAATGAAATTTCAGAGAAAAATCATAGTTATTCGCTGCGTTATAATATGTCATTAGATTATGAGTTGATACGTAATTTGCATTTGAAGGTTTCTGCCGGGATTGATTATAATCAACAGAATCAGAATACTTTTAAGCCGCGAGCCTTGGATTCTTATACTCATTTCTCTACTTCCGAAGGGACAATAACAAAAGATTTGTCTATCTTGAATGAAAATTTGTTGACTTATACTTTTAATTATTTGGATAAACATAATTTCAATGTTATGTTGGGGCTATCTTTCCAAAAAGATCAATCTTTTAATAATAAAGGAAAAGGTATAAACGGACCTAATGATAAAATTCATTATGTGGGGTCCGGTTGGGGTGGAGCCAATGGCTTGAATAATACCGGAACCGCGGAGAATCCCTCTTATGCGTCAGCTTTTGAGTATTCTTCTGGTTTTTCTGAAGAACGTATGAATAGTTACTTTGGTCGATTGACTTATAATTACAAGGAGAAATATTTATTTGAAGCGACACTCCGTCGGGATGGTTCTTCCGTGTTTGGAGAGGATGTTCGTTGGGCAACATTCCCTTCAATAGCATTAGGATGGACGTTTTCGGATGAAGAATTTATGAAACCATTTTATTGGTTGAGTTTCGGTAAGATACGGGCAAGTTGGGGTATTTCCGGGCAAAAATTTAGCCAACGGTATTTGTCTCAAGGATTGTTAACTGCGACTTCGGTTACATTTCACGGCAATGCGGCAATGTTTCCAGATGTAAACGGTGGTGTCATTAATAAGAAATTAAGTTGGGAGGAAACAAATCAATATGATTTGGGCTTGGATTTGAGTTTTTTAGATTATCGTTTACGTCTTGTCGTGGATTATTATTATCGTTACACTAAAGGACAGTTGAACAGAATCTCTTTGCCTGGAGATATTTATTATCACTTGTTCCAGTGGCAGAATGGAATGGCTATTTCTAATCAAGGACTGGAACTTGAGCTGGAGGCTGATATTTTGAGACACACGTCGGTAAAATGGAAAATGAAATTTAATGCTTCTCGTAACTGGAATCGTTTTGAGAAGAGTGCCGATGGTTTTGATTTTGAGGAACAGGTGATTGGAAAGCCCCTGCATCAGATAAGGGTTTTTAAAACAGATGGTTTCTATGATTCCTTGAAGGATGTTCCAGTTTATTATTTGGCCAATAGAGAGGTGCAACCTCTTTATTCCGGGAATACGACCGGTATTTTTCTCCCGGGAAGCCGGAAGATTATCGATTTGAATGGTGATGGAAAGATTTCAGAAAATGATGATGTTTATTTTGCAAAGAGTCCGCTTCCCTTGGCTCATGGTGGATTTATCAATCAACTTCGTTGGAAGAATTTTGATTTGAATATATTCTTTAATTATTCACTTGGGCGGCATATTGTGAAAATTTATGATGATATGAGTTTGACGGTAAACGGGGATGCGAAACCGTTGTTCGTGGATGTTAACGATGTGAATATATGGACAGGGGCCGGTTCGAAGGCTGATTATCCGAAATCCCAGATGTATGTTTATTTACAAAATCAAACAAGTGGCCGTTATGATTGTGATATCGAGAATGTAAGTTTCCTACGGTTGAAACAACTGACGTTAGGATACAATGTGGGCGAACGGGTTCTTAACAAGTTAAAAATTTCGGGAGCCAGAGTGTTTATTACGGGAGAGAATTTGTTCTTGTTGACAAATTATTCTGGTTTGGATCCGGAGTTAGTTAATCCCACTCAAGGGGTGGATAATATGGGATCTTATCCGTTACCACGTAAGTTTACCGTGGGATTGTCTGTAAACTTTTAAATTATAACCGCATGAAGAAGATATTAATACTTTTTTTATTTATACCCCTGTTTTCATGTAATGATTGGTTGACTGTAGAACCTGAAGATTCAGTGACGTTTGTCAATTATTTCAAGAATGAGGAGGAACTTAAAGCGTTACACAATAGTATGGCTTCCTACATGAAGAATATTTGTATAGGGAAACAACCTTATTTTTATAATGCTTTGGACGCTGATAATATAGAATGGACTTACCAGGGATTTTGGACGTTGGATCCGGAAACTTATTTACCGGAAGAGAGTATGGTTTTAGATGTTAATTGGGCTGGTTTCTATGATGCAATATATATAGCTAACGTGATGATTGAAAATGAATACCGTTTTGAAAATATATCTGAAGAAAGGGCAGAATTTTGGTTGGGACAAGCTCATTTCTGTAAGGCGGTAGCTTATTTCCGTCTTGCTCAAATCTGGGGAGATGTTCCGATTTCAAAAGGTTCCGAGTCAATTGCTCCGGAAGGGAAACAACCGGCCTTGAAAGTATTGGAGGAGGCGATTAAAGAAGCTAAATTGGCATTGACTCTTCCGGTTCATGAGCAATTGAAAGATGTTGACGGGAAACAAATTACTTCCAAGCAATATGCTAGTCTCGGTACCGTAAATACGTTGTTGGCAAATATTTATGCTTGGTTGGGAGGTTTAACACGGGAAGAGAAGTATTGGAAAGAGGCTGAGTTTTACGCTTCAGAAGTGATAGAAGGTAAAGCCGGCTTCTATGATTTGGAAAGTATAGATGGGTTGATTGCGAATGTTTTCGGAAAAGCGAGATATAGCGTGGAGACTATTTTTTGTATTGATAATGATCCGATTGATAATGACCGACAACATGAGACGAATTTCAGGCCTGAATTTCCAGGACAGATGTTAATGTCTTATCCCTATACGACAACAGATGAGTCCGCGATAACCTCGCTTGCAGAAGATCTATGGGATGACTATACTAAAATTTACGTGGAAACGGTTGAGAATATTTATCCGGATGAGAAGGATGCCCGTCGGAGAGAATTTTGGTTCCAATTGGGGGAATTGACTTATCCGGTAACGGAATGGGATGATGAAGCGGGAGATTTTGTTGTGGTGAGAAGAGAGAAGAGTCCTTGTGCTCATATCGCCAAATGGAGAGACGTTATTATTCAAGAGAACACGCAAATCGTGCAGGATCGGCCTGTTATTGCTACCGACGGTGATTGGGTGGTATGGCGATTGGCAGATTTGATTTTATTGAGAGCGGAATGTCGGGCAAATCTTGGATTGACGACGGCTGTGGATGATTTGGATCGGGTTCGTGCTCGTGCGGAATTGTCTGGTTATGATGGACTAACAGATAAAGAAAGTTTAAGGCAAGAGGTTTTCAACGAGCGGAGACGTGAGCTTTTCGGTGAAGGTCAATTTTATTTTGATATTGTACGTAATAGATATCATAAAAAATATTTAAGGGGTAATTTCCAGACTCTTACTGAGCAAGATATAATAAACGGGGCTTTTTATGCACCGGTTGGAATCGGGGCTTTTGAAAAAAATACATTGATGACTCAAAATACTTATTGGCAATGGCAAAAATAGTATGTATATTAAAAGGGGTGATCCTATTTATGATGTTGGCCTTAGGATCATGTACGAAATGGAATTATCATGATGGGGGATTGTCTTACGGGATTCATGATTGTTCTATGTGGGAATATCTTCATACTCAGCCGTATGATTGGGATTCTACAATTATTATGATTGAACATGCGGGTTTAAAAGAGTTATTCGAGGGGCAGGGAGAGCATGAGCAAATTACATTTTTTGGCGTGACAAACTTGAGTATCTTGAATTATATGTTACAGAATGAATATAAAAAAGTGACAGATATTCCAGTTGAAGATTGTAAGAATATTTTATCCAAATTAATCGTCCCGAAACGATTGATGGTCAAAGATGTTCCCAGGGGCCAGATTATTGCCAGTACAGGAGAGAAAGTGGACGGGATGGATGCTCAAGCGTTAAGAGGGGCGATATTTATATGGACTCATCAAGAGCCTTACATGGAGATAGAAGATGCGGGAGAAGTTTCTTTGTATATCAGAACATCTTCCGGATCAGCCAGTTTCCGGGTTTTGTCAACGGATATTCAAACGAATAACGGGGTGGTGCAAGCCATGGGATATGCTTGTGATTTGAATAAAATTTAAAAAAGAAAAATGATGAAAATCTGGTTATATAGCACGATATTATGGTTGACGTCCTTGTTTATAGGGTGCGATAATGTTGCAGTCGGTTATTTGTACACGAATGAGGCTTCTTATTCGATGGATACTTTACAGGTTACGCGTTTCTCTGCTTTAGAGAATAATATTCGTGAGTTGAAACGTATTTTTGATCAATACACGCCTGAAATTCAGGATCTTTTAGCTAAAACGGATCAACTGGAAACGGAATTTGTTTCTTTGCAGGAACGGAAAGATGAGTTGTATGAAGCTTATAAACAGGCAAAAACTGCCTTTAATAATGCATCGGAGGCAGATAAAGAGTATTATCAAGAATTAATGGATAAAGCTGCCGATGAGTATACATTGTATAAAGATGAAGTGGTGGAACCTGCAGAAAGTAGAATCCGTTCTCAGAAAAATACAATCTGTTCCATGTGTGAGGAAGTAGGGGTGCTTGATCCGTACACGCTTCGGGAGGAAATTGCTCAATTGCAAGAACAGATCGATAAAAGTATTCCGTGGACGACGGCACAGATAGAGCAGGTATTGGGAACAGAACCTCTCCAATACACTCTTTATAGTGTGAAGAGTGTTAACGGTCAGGAGGCTGCCGATGACTTTGCGCAATATGTGACGGTTATTGGGGGAGGGCGGATGTATGTTGATGCGAAAGTGGATTCTCCGGCTGGATGTTATACGGTTTCTTTAAAGGTTGAAAATGAAGGCCATTCTGCCATACTGACGGATATATTCACGTTTGATTTGAGGGATAATTAATAATTGCAGGGAATGTGTCAAAAATTTGATCGGTTGCTTTCTTTTTTGATTTTCAGGAAGTAATTGATGGGAAAGTTTATGAAGTAGGATAATTTTTGACACACTTCCTTTTTAAATTTAATTACAATGAAATATATTAAATTATGGCTAGTAATCTTGTTTATGGGATTGCTAGAGACGGTATCTGCCCAAATTACTTTTTTTGAAGGGACATTTGAGGATGCCGTGGCAAAGGCGAAGAAGGAAAAGAAGTATCTTTTTATAGATTTCTATGCGGATTGGTGTGAACCTTGTAAGCAAATGGCAAAAAAGATTTTCACATTACCTGAGGTGGGAGAATATTTTAACAAAAATTTTGTTTGTTGCCAGTTGAATGCTGAGGCTCCGGAGAATAAAACATTAGTACAAAAATATAAAGTAAATGCTTTGCCGACCCTGTTATTTCTTAACGTGAAAGGGGAAATACTTTTGTCAATTAACGGTGCAAAAGAGTCTGCTACTTTATTGCATGAGGCTAAAGTCGTTATGGGGGAAGTCTTAAGTTTTGAAAAGTTATATGAAAAAGTTAAGAAAGAGAAGAAGAATTTGGATTTGCGGCAAGAGTTATTGTTACAAGCTCCCGCTTTTATCGGTACACAGGAAGGGTATAACCGGGAAAAATGGGTTATCCGTATAGGCTCTTTATTTGATAGTTACGTGGCCGATAAAACCTTGGATAAAATGGTGAATCCAGAGGATTTTGCCTTATTGGTAATGTTCCATCAGCAAAAAGATAAGAATGACCCGATTTTCGATGCTCTGGTCAGAAATTATCAAGGATACGTAGAACAAGTGGGTAAAACGGACGTGAACAGGTATATAATCAGTTTGTATAATGGATATATTATATCCTTGTGTCGTAACGGTAAGGCGGAGTACAAACAAGAATTGGAGCGATTGAATGGTGATTTGAATCAGATTTACGGCGCAATCCCGTTTGGAGAACTTACTGCTTTTGAAGCTGTTAATTTCCTTGCGGACGGGTATTATAATTTGTACCGTAAGAATTTGGATGTGTTTTTTGAAAATATGAATAAATATTTTCAAGGTGCGAGCGCAACATTGACGGTTAATAATTACACCGGACCGGTAGAGGATTTATTTTCCTTGTATCAAGGTAATATTCCCGAGAATGCTTACCTGAAGGTAATCCCGTGGCTGGAAAAGGCTTTATCTTTCCCGCGAATGTCAGTTCAGTTAAGATCCCGAGTGCTTTGTTTGTTAGGGGATTGTTTGAAACAAACTGGGGATAGCGTGAAAGCAAAACAATGTTATAATCAAGCTTTTATCGTGAGTGCGGAGATCGAGGATAAACAGTTGATGGTGCAATTACAGAAAATGATCCAAAGTAGATTGAGTACGTTATGAGAAATTTACTATTGTTGTTATTGTTTTTTTGTTCCAGTTGTTTTGTCGTGGCTCAAGAGAGTTCCGGTGTGTTTCGTTATGGTAAGTTAAAGAACGGGTTGACGTACTATATTCGGCATACAGAGGTTCAATCGGGGTATGCTGATTATTATCTCGTGCAAAATGTCGGTTCTTTGTTGGAAGATGACAATCAGAATGGTTTGGCTCATGTCTTGGAACATATGGCATTTCACTCCACGCAGAGTTTTCCGGATGGAGTGCCTGCCTTTTTACAACGTCATGGAGTGGAGACGTTCAATGCTGTGACTAAATATGATGAAACGATATATCATATTGATCATGTACCAACGGCCTCGCGGGTGTTGGTAGATTCCTGTGTTTTAGTATTACGGGATTGGTCTGGTTTCTTGAAATTGAAATCGGAAGATATGGATCAAGAACGTAAAGTGATTCGGGAGGAACGTCGGGTAAGGATGAATGTGTCTAAACGAGTGAAAAAAATGGCAGAGCCTTATTTGTATAACGGGAGTAAATATGCTATTCATGATATTATCGGTACCGTGGATGTCGTGCAGAATTTTACTCCGGAACAACTGAGGAGTTATTATAATGATTTTTATCGTCCGGACCAACAAGCGGTAATGATTATTGGGGATATTGATGTTGAGCAGGTGGAGACGACCGTGAAACGTTTATTTGATCCTATTCCCAAAAGAAAGAATCCAAAACCTCGTCTTGTTTATAAAATAGAAAATAATGACAGGCCTTTATACGCGAAATTGATCGATAAAGAGATCTCTAATAATTCAATTCAATTGGTGAAACGTATTCCTTGGGTTAGCGTGAATTCTTTGGAAGATATGTTACGTGAGATGTTATTACGAGACTTTTATAATTCGGTGATGAGAGGATTAATAACGGAATATGTGGAGGCGGGGGAGTCTTATCTTTTGAGTGCGGGAGCGTGGATTTCTAATTTGGTGAGAAATTATGATAGTTTCAATATGGTATTAACGTCTTTGCCGGGAAAGGAAAAAGAGGCGTTGCAGCAAATGTTGGACAAAATAGAGTATGTGCATCGTTTTGGATTTACAGATGAAGTCTTGCAACCTTTGATAGAGAAATACCGGCAAGGGGTGAGGGCGAATATGGGGCAGGAAGGGAGTATGCCGAATAGCGTGTTCCTCCAGATTTATCAAGATAATTTTTTATTAGGCAGACCTTTGTGTACGGTTGATGAAAAGTTGGACGTCACGTTGTCTGTCCTTGATACGTTATCGGCTAAAAATTTTCAAGATTGGATTTCTGATTGGTACGGTGGATCGGATAATTGGGTATTTCTTATGCAGGGTAATGATTCCACTTATCTTTTTCCTAATGCCCAAGAAATTGAAAAGATGATTCAGGATTCCCGTTCCGCTGATATGGAACAACTTGCCGCTCGGGAAGAAGTGATAGAAGAGAATGCTGAATTGATAGATTTTGAGATTAAACCGGGAAGGATTGTAAAAGAGAAGACTATAAAAATGTTGGACGCTGAGGAATGGGTGTTGGATAATGGAGCTAGGATATTTTATAAATACACGGATGGAGATAAAGGTATGTTTAATATGTTGGCTGGAAGTCCCGGTGGGCGTTCGGTGATAAAAGCTGAGGATTTGCCCTCTGCAGATGCCTTGTCTGCCTTGTTTTTGCAAGGAGGATTGTATAAATATGATATGAATGCATTGGGTTTCTTGTTGAAAGATCATACGGTTGATATGAATTTGTCTTTAGATGAACGTTCGGAGAGTATTAGTGTTGTTGGGGCATCTGTTGACTTGGAAATTGCTTTCCAGTTATTTTATCTGGCAATGGAACGACCTCGTTTTGATAGTGTACTTTTTAATCGTTTTGTGGCGGTTAACCGAATGAACCAAGCAAATTCGAATGCGACAATCAATGATACGATTAGCGAGATGTTATCCTCGATCAGAAGAGTAGAGTCTCCTCGTCTTTGGAAAAAGGATACCGATTATTATTCTGCGATGAATTTTGATCGGATGATTCAAATTTATAAGGAGCGTTTTCAAGATGCTTCAGATTTTACTTTTTATTTGGTCGGAGATATTGAAAGGGAGAAAGCTCGTGAACTGGTGGCCAAGTACGTGGGGGCAATTCCTTCTGCGTACAGGAAAGAAACACCGGTAGAACATCATTACGATCGGGAAGGAAATATAACTGAAGATATAGAAGTGAATATGCCGGATCGTAAATACTTGGTGAGTATTGAGTTTGTTAATAATTTGAAAACCACTCCAATGGAAGAGGTGTGTATGCGTATACTGAAAATGTATTTTCAGTATCGTTTCCAAGAAGAGATTCGGGGTGAGCGAGGGGCTGCATATAGTGTGCAAGTGTTAGGGGAAGTGTCTTCAAAACCTCGTTATCAACAAGAACTATTTATTCGTTTTGCAACATCTTTGGATGAAGGTCCTCGGATGAGGGAATTAGTTCATGAACAAATTCAGGAATTTTTGAAGCAAGGTATGACAAATGAGGATGTTGAAGATTTCGTCCTTTCTATAGAGAAAGAGAAAAAATCGGTTGACGAAATGGCTTATAATACAATTGCTTTTTGGACAGAAAATCTTCAGTTTTATAATAAAACGGGAAAAAGAATGGATTCTCCGATTTATTTTGATGCTGTTATTGATAAAATTAAGGCAAGAAATGTACTCGGTTTTGCCCGAAGATTTTTTAATACAGCGCAATGTGTTGATTTGGTGATTAAGTCAAAATATTGATAAAGAATGTGTGGAATTATCATCAATCATCGGAAGAGTGCGGAAATGAGTTCACGTGAAAAGGCCGATGGAAAAAGGCTCACGTGAAAAATTAGGTGGATCTCCATTTCTTTCTTGCTTTTCTTTCTTCTTTTCAAGCAAAAATTTTTGCGACTCTAAAGAGGAAAAATTTATATCCAGCACACCCCTAAATTGAACCCTGAAGGCTTTCTGCTTGGCGTTGAATGATTCGGTGGCAGCGTTCGTGTTCCTGTTGTTGAAAGAATTCAATATTCTCTTTGAATGGGCGTACACGGATGGAATTGAACGAGTGAAGATAGTGTCTCCTTTTGGAGACACTATCATAAATCCTTATGACTTATTTGAAAAAGTAACCTCAAAACAAAAAAAGAGACTCATTATGAGTCTCTTGGTGGGCGCTGAGGGATTCGAACCCCCGACCCTCTGGGTGTAAACCAGATGCTCTGAACCAGCTGAGCTAAGCGCCCGTGTTGCTTGATTGCGGATGCAAATGTAGTGCAATTTTTGAACTCTGCAAAGAATTGACTGATTTTTTTGAAAAAAAAGGTAGCAAGGACTGAATTTTAATATCGAATTATTTGTAATAAGGTGGAGAGAGATGGGTGTATGGCTTTAATACAGGAATTTATATGTTGTTTATTTCTATTTTTTTATATACTTGTCATATATTTATTAGAGAATATGGAAAAGGCGTTTTTGAATCACGCAATTATTGAGTTAACTTCTGATTGTAATTTGCGATGTAAACATTGTTATAATTGGTGGAAGCAAGAGGGGATAAATATGGAAAGATTGGGGTCTTTTCGAAAAGCATACCTGTTGTTAGATTATCTGATAAGGAAGACAACGTTGAGTAAAGTAGTGTTTACAGGTGGGGAACCAACTATTAGCGAACGATTTATAGAGTTGGTTTTACATGCAAAAGTGAATGGTGTGAGGGTAATTGTTATCACGAATGGAAATGGGGAAATAAAAGTTTATGAGCAATTAGCCGCATTACAAGTGAATTTGATGGAGTTTTCAATACTATCATTTCGTCCGGAAATTCATGATCGGATTACGGGAGTTCCGGGAGCATGGGAAAAAATGATGTTATCGTTACAATTGATGTTGGGCAGAGGAATAGAAGTAGTTCCGGTAATTGTGATTACAGCTTTGAATTACTTGTATGTTGGAGAATGTATAAAAAGGTTGTGTCAAATGGGAATACGTCGATTTATGGTGAATCGGTATAATATTGGAGGGGAGGGATTGAATCAGCCCATGCAGCTTTCGGTCGGGCGTGAAGCTTTGCATCAAGTTTTTGGTGAAGTAAATGAGCTAGCGTCGCGGTATGGTTTGGATGTTGTTTCTGGTGTTTGTACTCCACATTGTTTGCTTGATCCGGTTGATTATCCTTTTATTCGTTTTGGAAATTGTCCGACAAATGTATATAATCGTCCTTTAACTTTTGATATTGTTGGTAATGTCCGGATGTGTAATCATTCTCCGAATATAGTTGGAAATGTGTACCGTCAACCGTTGCCAGATATTCTGTTTTCTAGTTACGCTTGTTCTTGGGATAGTATCGTTGTCGAAAATTGTCGCGGATGTAAAAAATGGAATATGTGTAGAGGTGGCTGTCGGGCGGCTTCGGAACAAGTTGGGGGAACATTGCAACAGGTTGATCCTATCGTAAAAGAATTGTCATTAAAACCTTTTATTTCATGAACATGTTACGTAAAAAAGTATATAGAGTATTGTATGAGATTTTAAATTGTTTGTCTGTTCGATGGGATTGGAGATGGATCAATGATAGTAAAATCTTTTTTGGAACAGCTTTGGTAATTTTAAGTGTTGGAGAAAGCAAGAAGGGACAAGCTGCAGAAAGAAAAGTTATACCTTCAATTTCGGAGAGAGCTGCTGTCAGTAAGAATGAAATAGAGTATTTCGTGAGTACGGATTCTACGGGAAAGTTACGAGTGGACACGATCAGAGAAAATGAGGAATTTATGTTTTGCTATGTAACATTGGGGGATGAAGTTGAGGATTCATTGACGGTTTATGCGGTTGTGTCGGATATGCCTGTTTTTCCCGGAGATTTGAAACGCTATGTAAAGGAAAATGTAAGATATCCTGAAGAGGCTATAAAACAAGGAATAACCGGCAAGGTTTTTGTGTCAGCTATTATCGAGAAAGATGGACGAATGGATAGTATTGAAGTTGCTTACGGAAAACATCCTCTTCTGAAGGCAGAGGCTTTGAGGTTGGTTAAGAAGATGCCTAGATGGGAACCTGGCAGGCATCAAGGCGAGTTGAAACGGGTTAGTGTTGTAATTCCGGTAAATTTTACTCGGGAAATGTTGGATAGCTTACAAAATAAAAATGGTATTTTTTGCTATGTAACAGAGGAAATGCCAGTTTTTCCTCATAAATCTCTTCAGGAGTATATTGCGGAGAGAATTGAGTATCCGATAGAGGCTAGAGAGCAAAAAATTGAAGGAAAGGTATTTGTTTCTTTTGTGGTTGATACATCAGGTTTAGTTGATAACGTGAAGGTTATGAAGAGTGTTCATCCTTTGCTTGATGCAGAGGCGATCCGGATCATTCAGGCCTTACCTCGTTGGGAACCAGGTAAAATGAGAGGTGAAAAGGCACGTGTGCATTATGTCGTTCCTGTAAATTTTACATTAGAAAAATAAATTTTGAAATGATTTCTTGTTAATGTGGTCGTATGTCAATGATAATCATGTGTTATAAATTTGATAGATTAATTTATAAAAACAATTGATTTGATTTATAATATTACTTATTCTATATTTGTATCAGAAAAATAAGGAGAATAGTAATTAATAAAAATCAAATAATATGAAAACACTAAATTTAATCGGATTAGACAAAGAGAAATCAAAAGAGTTAGTAAACCATTTGAATGATTTGTTGGCAAATTACCAAATATTTTACCAGAATTTGAGAGGATTCCACTGGAACGTGAAAGGAAGTAACTTCTTCGAGTTGCATGCTAAGTTTGAAGAGTACTATAATGATGCTATCGAGAAGGTGGACGAGATTGCTGAACGCGTACTTACGTTGGAGGGTACCCCGTTACATTCGTATTCCGCTTACATGAAACAGGCTGAGATTAAAGAGGTAACGGGGGTTTCCGACGGGAATCGTTGCGTAAAGGAGATTGTGGGGAATTTGGGGATATTGATCCGAAAAGAACGTGAAATATTGGCTTTGGCCGCAGAAATCGGTGATGATGGAACTCAAGATATGATTAATCCTTACATTTCCGAGCAAGAGAAGAATTTATGGATGCTACGTGCATATTTAAGTGAATAAGTTTAAGTTTTAATTTGTACCTAGAAAGCCGTGCTGATGTCAGCACGGCTTTTTAATTCGATCATGGTGCGATAAAGGGATTGTTTGGTAATTTATTATTGTTATATTTGCAATATATTGCGTAAAAATTAAATCTGATTGCCATGTGGGGATATGTTATAGCTGGAGTAGTGATTTTGGGAAATCTCATCTTCTTTTTTTCTCGTAGGAGAAAAATCTTTATTCCACGAGAGAATATGGAAAATATTATGGCAGAAAAGGTTATTGCCTCTGTCCCCGACATGATTTTCATGGTAGATAACCAGTTTAATATACAAAAAATTTATAATGCAGATCCTGTGAAACTTTCTTTACCGGTGGAGGCATTGATTGGTCGGAATTTGAAGGATTGTGTTGATCCCCCGTTTGTAGACATCGTGATATCCAATTTGCGGGAAGCGTTGATTTCGGATAAAGTGTACGAGGTGGAGTATACCGTGTCGGTTCATGGTAAGATAACCTATTACGAGGGGCGGTTCAAGCGTGTACAGGAAAATTTGGTGGCTTGTTTTGAACGGGATATTACGGGACGGAAAAAGAACGAAGTTGCGATAAAACAGAATCAGCGATTATTGAATGCGGTGCTGGACAATATGCCAATGCCTCTGATCATAAAGGATATAGATGATGATTTGAAGTATGTTTTCTGGAATAAGCAGTGTGAGTTACAGGGTGGATATTCTCGGGAAGAAATTATCGGTAAGACTGATATAGAGGTGTATGGAAAGGAACGAGGCGAGCATTACCGGGATGTCGATTTTAAAATTATTGAAGAAGGAAGTTCTTATCAAGTGCAAGAAGTATACGAGACTCCTGACGGCGAGAGACACGTTTCTATCGTGAATAAAAATGTGGTGTCCAACGATATACACCATTGGTTACTGGCCACTCGCTGGGATATAACAGATCTTATTCGTATACAAGAACAACTTCAAGAGGTGAATCAGCAATTGCGGATGGCTTTCTCGGTTACGAACACGGTTCCGATGATCTGGGATTTGGAAGATGATCTTATCCGGTTTAAATATCCCGAGTTTAAAGTTGAAAATAAAGGTTTTTGTAAAGAACGGGATGGTCTGTCCTCGCTGGAGGCTGTTGATTACATGCATCCGGACGATCGGGAGGTCATGTCCCGGCTTTTCGCAGATATAAAGAATGGACGGATAGATAATTTGCACCGGGAGATTCGTTATGATGTTCTGGGGGTGTATGCAGATTATTATGATTTGTATTTGACGATCGAGAAAAAAGATATTACAGGGAAACCCCTGCGGGTTGTCGGGACGTTACGTAATATAACCGAGAGTAAGTTATACGAGAAAACCTTGATGGAGGCGAAACAGAATGTGGAAAAGATTCAGGAGATCAACCAGCTTATTCTTGATCACTCGAATAATGGATTAGTGTATCTTCACCCGAATTACATGATCGAGTGGGAAAACTTGGCCCAGTATTCCGAGCATCCGCTGGCCGGTAGGTATAAGGCCGGGTTGTGTTGCTACAAAAGCGTGATGCATCGGGATTCTCCTTGTCCGGGGTGCGTGATGCAGAAAGCGTTGGAGACGGGAAAACGGGAAATGAAGGAAGTTACTTTTGATGACGGGTTTACGGTGGAGATCACGGCCACGCCTGTTTATGATATAAAGAACGAGAGGCAGATTCGGGGAGTTGTATTGAAATACGAGGATGTTTCCGAACGCACCCGGGTTGCCAATGAATGGAAACGGGCGAAGGAAGCGGCTGAGATGTCCGATCGGTTGAAGTCGATGTTCCTGTCCAATATGAGTCACGAGATTCGTACCCCCCTGAATGCTATCGTGGGGTTCAGTGAATTACTGGTTAACACGGATGATCCGAAGGATAAAGAGGAGTACATGGCTATTATTAATCGAAATAATGAGTTACTGTTGCAGTTGATTAGTGACATTCTGGATTTATCAAAGATCGAGGCGGGAACGTTGGAGTTTATTTATGATATGGTTGATATAAACGAGATGTTGCGGGGATTGGAAATGAGTTATCGCCAGAAGAATATAGAACATCCTAATATTGATATTTCTTTTACTTCCCATATGGATAAATGTGTTATTTACACGGAAAAGAACCGGGTGATGCAGGTGATTTCGAATTTCCTGAATAATGCGCTTAAATTTACCGACGAGGGACATATCCATTTTGGTTACGAGGAGCGGGAGAATGGGTTGCGTTTCTTTGTTTCCGACACGGGGAAAGGAATTCCTGCGGAAAAGCAAGATGAAATCTTCAAACGTTTTGTCAAATTGGATAGTTTTACAAACGGAACTGGGTTGGGATTAGCCATTTGTCAGACGATTGTCCATAAGTTGGGGGGAGAGATCGGGGTGATTTCCGAGGAAAATCAAGGAAGTACTTTTTGGTTTACCTTGCCTGTTAAACCGGGACAATAGTTCATGCTGACATTCCAAGAGTGTCCTACTTGCTTTCTTGCCCGTGGGTAATTTTTCTTTTATCATCCGAGTAAATAAAAATTGTTAGAGACAAAAGTAGCATTAAAAAAAGGTTTTGTTTTAGATTTTATTATTTTTGAGAAATCAATTCAATGGATGCGATAGGTGGTTTTTAGGTGGTGAATATTTTGTATTGTTGGGTTAATACGATGGAAGATAGTCAGAAATATTATGAAATAGAAATATTGACTAGAGAGTTAAAAGAAGGAAAAGAAGCTGCCTTTGATTACCTTTTCAGAACTCGCTACAAAAACCTGTGTCGTTTTGCAGCCACGTTTGTCGTGCAGTTTGACGTGGCGGAAGACATTGTGCAGGAAGTTTTTGAAAAGATCTGGAAAAAAAGTACTCGGATTGACGAGAGGGCGTCTATTGATAGTTATTTGTTTGTTGCCGTGCGTAATGCTTGTTTTACGTTTTTGAAGAATAAACGGGAACGTGTTGATCTGGAGGATGTGAAACAAAATTTAAAGGTTTCGGAAGAAGTCGTAGAATTTGAAACGCCGGAATTGAACCGTTTGTGGGGAGAGATTGAGAATTTGCCTTTACAATGTAAAGTTGTTTTTAAACTGGTGATTCTGGAAGATATGAAATACAAGGACGTGGCTGACTCGTTGGGAATTTCGGTCAACACGGTAAAAACACAAATGAAAATCGCTTACAAGACCTTGCGGGAAAAATTGAAACAGGAACAATTCTCGTTATTACTATTTCTTTTTGGGATAAAAGAAGATTAAAATCTTTTTTTCAAAAAATCTGTTTTTTCTTCACCCTGTTTTTCATTTTTGAAGTACTCTATGTAAAAATATGAAGATGAAAATAGATGATCGAATATATGAGTTGATTTCCGGAAAGTTGGATGATCACCTGTCACCAATGGAGGAAGCCGAGCTTTCAAGTTGGTTGGCAGAAGATGTGGGACATGAGGAAGTGTATGCCGAGATAAAGAAAATACGTGATCAGGTAAAACTTTTACATCGGGATTTTGCTCCTGATACGGAGAATGTATTAAAACGAGTGAAACGGGGAAGAGGAAGGCAAATAGGTTTCCGTTATTGGTGGAAATATGCGGCTCTCTTTATTTTGCCGTTAGGCGTGGCTTTGGTTTTGTGGCAGGGTATGAAGAATGAGCCGGTGGGGGTACATCGTCAATTTAGTGCAGTTTCTCGTCCGGGGGGAGAACGAGCAATATTGAAGTTGTATGATGGAAAAACGGTTATGCTGGATAGTACAATGAAGAGTTCATTGATCGCTCACGAGGCAAATGTCCGGATAGAGATGGATTCTAATCATCTGTTACGTTATTCTTCACACGATTCTATCGGGATGGCTAATGTCAATAAAAATAATGAATTAATTATTCCTAAGGGTGGAGAGTACCAAGTCATGTTAGCCGACGGGACAAAGGTTTGGTTGAATTCGGCATCACGATTGATATATCCTCAATCTTTCATGGGAAAAGAGAGACGGGTTGTATTGTCCGGGGAGGCTTTTTTTGACGTGGCACATGATGCAGAAAGGCCTTTTATCGTGGAAACATCCCGGATGAACGTGAAGGTGTTGGGTACTCGTTTTAACGTGAATGATTACGATGATAATGAGGAGGTTTCTACCACGCTGGTAAATGGTAGCGTGGAAATTGTTTCAGGTGGTCAGCAAGCGTTTCGACTGGTTCCGGGGGAACAGGCTTATGGGAAAGAAAACGAGTTAGAGAAACGGGAAGTCAATGTTCGTCTTTACACGTCTTGGATCGACGGGAAGTTCTTGTTTAATAACACGGAACTGGAAGAGATTGCCAAGCAGATTTCCCGCTGGTATGACGTGGAAATATTTTTTAGTAATGAAAGCGTGAAAAAGGTGCGGTTCACGGGGGCGATCGTGAAGTTTAAGCCTTTGGATGATTTGGTTCGGATGATCGAGAGTACAAGTCAAGTCCGGTTTAGCGTGAAAGGGAAAACAATTGTAATTTCAGAGTAAATTAAAAATACCGGAAAAGTATAGCGACTTCTCCGGCATTTATAAAAGTTAGCAGTCTTGCCCGACATTTGGCGATAGAGGACAAGACTCATTGTAAACCTTTAAAAAACAAATGTATGAAAAAAAATTGTGATTTGGGGCTTTATCCCCCCAGATGGCTAAAAAATTTTCTTAAGGTTATGCGAATAACAGGGATTTTATGTTTGGTGTGCGTGATGCATTTGTCGGCCGCGGTACATTCGCAGACGGCTCGTATCAACTTGAAAATGAAGGATGCCACGATCGAGCAGGTGTTGAATAAGATTTCAGAATCCACACAGTTGGACTTCTTTTACAGCAACTCTAAGATCGACGTGTCAAAACGGGTGAACGTGGATTTTCTGGATGCCACGATTGAACAGGCGTTACAATTGATCTTCAAAGGGTATGACGTGAAGTTCGAGATTAACGATAACTTCGTGGTAATCCACTACGTGAGGGCGTTGGCTGTAACAGATTCGTTGAAAAAGATTACCGTGAGGGGAACCGTGAAAGATGTGGACGGGATGACGTTACCCGGAGTGACGATTCAAGTGAAAGGAACAACTATCGGTTTCACGACAAATGAAGAGGGCAAATTTGATTTTGATTTGCCGAAGCGAGATACTCTCGTGTTGATTTTTTCATTCGTGGGGTACCAGAAACAGGAGGTTCGATTGAAAAAAGATAATAAACCTTTGAATATCGTGATGAAAAACGATATGGCGGAGATTGATGAGGTGGTCGTGACCGGTATTTTCAACAAGCCGAAGGAGAGTTTCACGGGAGCGGTAACGCATATCACGAAAGAGGATATTATGGCATATGGTAACCGGAATCTGTTACAAACGCTAAACAATATTGACCCGGCTTTCGTAATTCGTGAGAATAACACGTATGGTTCCAACCCGAACGTGTTGCCGGAGATTCAGATTCGTGGTATTTCCGGGTTACCGGATATAACAAACTTACAGACGTATGCCCGGGCAGAGTTGAACCAGCCATTATTCGTGTTGGATGGCTTCGAGGTGACGTTGGAACGGGTGATGGACTTGAATCCATCGGATGTGGAGTCTGTAACGATTTTGAAAGATGCAAGTTCCACGGCTCTTTATGGTTCGCGGGGGGCCAATGGTGTTGTTGTGATTACTTCTTCAAAACCTCGTCAAGGAAAATTACGAGTCTCTTTCTCCGGTGGGATAAATTTGGAGATTCCCGATTTGTCTAGTTATGATTTGTTGGATGCCAAGGAAAAATTAGACTTGGAGGAACGTGCAGGATTGTACAATAGTCCAGCACGTATGGTCCTGTATCGGCAAAATGTGAAATCCATAGCAGAGGGGGTGGATACTTACTGGATTGGTGAACCGGTACGTACAGGTGTAGGGCAGAACTATATGCTGGATTTAGGTGGTGGTGACGAACAATTTCGTTACTCGATGAATTTATCTTACAATTGCGTGGCTGGTGCCATGAAAGGCTCTTTTCGGAATAATTTTAATGGAACATTGGGAATCAGTTATTTACTTAAACAGATTCGTTTCATGAATACGTTCTCTTTAGGATTGAATAATTCGGAAGATAGCCCATACGGGTCTTTTGGTGAGTATGTAACCATGAATCCGTATTGGTATCCTTATGATGAGAATGGGCGTATTGTGAAATCTTTTAATACGTTTGGTTCAACCACGGGGGTGGATGTGATTGCAAATCCTTTGTGGGAGGCTTCTATCAATAAATTTGATAAAAGTAAATACACGAATATCCGAAATACATTCAGGATCGAGTGGGATGTCGTGAAAGGGTTAAAGTTATCCACGAATGTCGGTTATACCACTCAAACAGATAGAAGTGATCGTTTCTCTCCCAAATCCAGTAATGATTTTAATAACACATCAGATCCGGATGCTATGGGTAGTTACACGTGGGAATATCGTGAAATGCGTTCTTGGCAATGGAGTTTTAATGCTAGTTACGGGAACACTTTCGGTCGGCACAGCGTGTTTGCAGGGGTAGATGGGAGCTTGTATGAAACGAAAAATCTAGGGTATATACTATGGTTACGAGGGTTTGCTAATGATAATTTGACAGATATTTCTAACGCTGCCGGTTTTGCTAATGAACGTCCCAGTTCTACGGATACACATTCCAGACAAGCGGGATTCACCGTGACCGGGAATTACAATTACGATAGTCGTTATTTCTTTGATTTTTCTTATCGGTTGGATGGATCTTCATCCTTTGGTTCTCAGAATCGTTTTGCTCCATTCTGGTCTATCGGTTTTGGGTATACGGTTAGTCAGGAAAATTTTGTACTGGAAAATCTTCCTTGGATGAATTTACTTCGTCTACGTTACTCTTACGGGGTGAACAGTGCTTTGCCGAGTAATCCATATCAAGCTTTGACAACCTACGAATATGACCGTGATCAACGTTATAACGGGGATATGGGAGCTTATCTGATGGGACTTGGTAATGATAAATTGCGCTGGCAGGATACCTATCAGCATAATATAGGGGTCGATCTGACATTGTTTAATGAGATATTATCGGTTCAAGGTAACTATTACCGTAAAGAAACGAAAAATTATATTTCTTCATTGGGATTATCCTATTCTCATGGATTCCCAAAATATATGGAGAATATCGGGACTCTTCGGAACGTGGGAGGAGAGTTGAATGTATCTGTAAATTTGTTGCGGAACCAGAATATTATGTGGTCGGTGAGGGGTGCGATGTCTTGGAACAAGAATACGATCGTGACCCTTTCGGATGAAATGAAACGGCAGAACGAGGAAACCGTGAATAATCAGACCGGGGCGTTTGTTTATTTGCAATATAAAGAGGGAGAATCCATGGACGCTATTTACACGTTCATTTCTCCGGGTGTGGATGCTGCCACGGGAGAGGTGCTTTATATGGATCGAAACGGACGGGTTTCTTCTGATATTGATATGTATGCAAAGGTTAAGGTCGGGAATGAGGTTCCGAAGGTAAACGGACGTTTCAGCACGATGTTCCGTTATAAATCTTTCTCTTTGAATACTGGTTTCGAGTTACGGTTGGGAGGACAGAAATTGAATCAGACTTTATTGAACAAGGTGGAAAATGCTTATCCGAAGGTGAATGTTGACAAACGTGTGTTGAGTGAGCGTTGGGAGAAACCGGGTGACGTGACTCGATATAAAGGGTTGAATAATGATAAGAATACGGTTGCTAATAACCGTTTCGTGGCAGATGAATCAACCTTTATCTGGAGAAATATTAATATCCAGTATGATTTCCCGCGTCGGATTTGTAAATATATGCGAATGGAGAGATTGAGTTTGTCTGCTAGCATGATGGATTTGTTGTATATGTCCACGATAGAGCAAGAAAGAGGAACTGATTATCCATTTTCCGTGAAACCGTCGTTTTCAATATCATGTACTTTCTAATTAATTTGAACGTGTTATGAAAAATATGAAGAATTTATTATTGATGTCTTGCTTGATATTCTGCTTGGCGGGTTGTCAGGATTGGTTGACGATTCAGCCGGAAACACAAGTGACAAAAGAAGATATGTTCAAGACACAGGGGGGATTTTATGATGCCTTGATCGGTTGTTATACTTTGATGCGGGATAATTATTCTCCGGATGCGAGTATGGTTGTCGGGGGAGTGGAGTATATGGCCAATCTTTGGATAACGGCTACGGATGGGGGAACGGCTTATGATTTTGCGTCTCATGATTATCGGGCAGACTTGGTTGAGATGAATTTGTCCCAGCTATTTTTGAAACAATACGAGATTATTGCAAACGTGAATACTTTGTTGGAGTATATTGATATTCAGAATAACGTATTGACGGAAGATGAAGAAGACCTGTATAAAGGGGAAGCTTTAGGTTTACGGGCTTTTATCCATTTTGATTTGATTCGTTTGTGGGGACCAATGCCAACTGGGATTGATGGAAATCGGGACTATCTACCTTATGTGACTACGGTTCAATTGGAGAATTATCCGTATTCTAATTATCAGGAATACATGACCCAACTTTGTACAGATTTGGATTCGGCTGAATTGTTATTGCAACGAGTGGACTTGATCGTGGCAAATGATAAGTCAGTATCATATCGGCAAAATCGGATGAATTATTATGCTGTGCTTGGTTTACAGGCTCGGGTACATTTGTGGCTGGGAGAGCATGATGAGGCTTTACGTTACGCCCGATTAGTAAAAGAAGCTACGGTTGCAGGTGAGAAAAAACAGTTTGCTTTGGGGGTTGAAAATGATTTTTTGCGTTATGACAGAGTGTTGTATAGTTGTGAGCAATTGTTTGGAATAAGTCTTGAAGAATTTAATGATAACATGATTGCAGACGGTTCTTATGCTGCTTTTGAACAAAAAAGTACTAATCTGAGTGAATTGTATGCGGCGGAAGATATTCGTTTCCGGTATTTATGGTATACTGATGATGGTGGGGGCCTTCGTTCTTCAAATAAATATGGTAATATGGCGTCATTTGACACCGAGAACCCGGCACCGACTAAAAGTGTTCCTTTGATTCGTTTGTCTGAGATGTATTTGATTATTGCAGAATGTGCCGGTTTGACAGAAGCGAATATGGTATATACTGAATTTTTAGCTTCTCGGGGATTGACGACAACCGAATTGACGGAAAATAATAGACAGGAAATTATTCTACAGGAGTATTTAAAGGAGTTTTATGCGGAGGGACAGATGTTTTTCGTGTACAAACGTTTGGGAACTGTAAATATGCGTTGGTCTTCCAGAATGTGTGGAGAGGACGTTTACGTGTTACCGCTACCGTTACGGGAATTAAGTACGACTGAAAATTATTAAAAGAGAAGAATTATGATACGTAAATTAATATTGTCTTTATGCGTGGGCTTTTGTTGTTTGGCTTGCGAGGAGGCGTTGCCCGATTATAATACAACTTGGAGTGGGGTTCAGTTTGTTTTAGGTCAAACCCTAAATCCCGAAAGATTCAGTTATTCTTTTATTGGGAAAGAAGATACGAGGATGATGGATACACTTTGGTTTACCGTACGACCGCAAGGACTGCTACCGGAAAGAAGTAGCCGGATTAGATTGGAGCAATATGAAGGAAAGGAATGGAAATATATTTATGGGGAGGATGGTGCGATTGCGGATTCTGTATTACGAGTTTTTCCCCATCAGGCAGAAGCGGGAGTACACTATGTAGCTTTTGATGATGAACGAATGGCGGAGCATTTGACTTTGGAGCCCGGAGAGTTGGAGGCTCAAATTCCGGTAATTGTTATGCGGGATAGATCTTTACAAGATACGACATATACTCTCTTTTTCCATATTGTGGATTCGGAAGATTTGAAAGCAGGGGATGAAAAGTATTGTAATATCCAGTTGGGAATAGCCGATTGTCTGACTCGGCCAGCTGCTTGGAATAATTGGTTTTTTGCGGGAACTTGGAGTCAAACTCGTCATGAGTTCATGATTAAGGTGACTGGAGAGGACTGGGATGATGAATTTATAAATACACTTGATCTAGACCAAAAGAACTATTATTTGTATGTGTTCAACCGAGAACTAAAGAAAGAAAATGCGGCACGAGCTGAAGATGGATTACCTCCTCTGAGAGATGATCCTAATGATCCGAACACGGATATTATTTTCCCAACAGTTGCAAATTTTTAAAATGATAAAAGTGAAAGGTATGAAACATATATATTATCTCGTGATAATTTTGATTGTAGGGGTGATGTTTGTCGCCTGTTACGATAAAGATAATACCATTCATCGCATTCCGGATTTAGTAATTGAGAATGTGACTGGTGGTTCCGTGAAAACGGGAGAATTAATTGAGATTACTCCCAAATGCATAATGGGTGGAGAGGAGGTTGAATGTACTTATAATTGGTATCGTTATCGTGATACCGTGCTGGAGTTGATTTCAGAGGATACTCACTTGGAATGGAGAGTAGATACCGTAGGTTCCGTGACATTGGAGTTGGAGGCAACTCATGTTGAAACCGGAATACAAGCTATTCTCACTTTTCAATATGCGATAGTTCCCCGTATCAATAACGGTTGGTTGATTTTGAAAGAGACTATGGATGGAAATACAGACATGGACGTTTCCTTACTTCAAACAAACGGGATTGAATTTGCAGAAGATCAATTATCATTGGCATTGGGTGGGCCCATGAAGGGGAAGCCTGTTTCGCTACTTTCTACACAAAATTACCAGTGGTATAATCCAGAAACAGGAGGACGAGAAGAAAGACAAAACTGTTTAATTCCTGTGAGCGAGAAGGATATTTTGATGTATCGGGTATCTGATGAGAAAGTCTTGGTACAGACCGAAGACTTGTTCTACGAGACTCCAGATTTTACATCAGGTAATATTGAGGCGTTTATGAAATTAGATTATTCTGCCAGTTTGATTTTTGATGGTAAAGTTTATTTGTTATCTTCGGCTGCTTTTATGCCTGCTCTTTTAGGAGATTATCATCTTGCACCTTATATAGTTTGTTGGGGGTATAGTAATCCTATGTTGGTATATGATGAATTAAGTTCTTCTTTTGGACTTATTAAAGCATCAAATATAATGAATACGACAATGGAGATCAAATATTTTGATAATGCTTTTCAGGCGGATGATGATTTACGAATTTCTCCTAGTCAAATGAATGCGGATCTGGTTTATCTTGGACAAACGGATAGGAGTATTCTTACTGATAAGCCTGGATCCGGTACTGCATATGCTTTAATGAAAAAGAAAGGAGATGCCGATAATTTATTGTTATATGGATTAACAGCAGCGGAATGGCCTAATGCGACCTATGGCCCGATCCGTTTTACAAGAACAATTCCCATATCGCGTTGTGAAGCTTTTGCAACAGCTGATTTTTATACAATGCACCAGACTAATAATTTGATTTATTTTATAAAGGATAATCGGCTTTCTTATTACGATATTGATAAAGATGAATTTGTAATGGATATTCATACCTTTGATGGAGAGGTGACTTATTGTAAATATATAGGTAATAATTATGATTACAATGACTCTTCTTGGAATCCTCCACTGTATGATAATCAGTTCGAACGACTTATGGTGGCTACAACTTCGGGAACAAGTTACACGATACATTCTTTTGGCTGGTCAATAAATGAGGGATTGACGCTTTTGCCAGATCAGGAGATAAATGGTGAAGGAAAAGTACGATTTATGTTTTGGTATACCTCTAGTTGGAGGCTTTTTAATAGTATTTATAGATATAGTTAATCATAATGGAGGCGGTTCCCTTTGGTGCGTGCGGGAACCGTTTTATTAAAATTTCTACAGGGATGAATAAAATATTGTATGTTTTTGTAGCATTTTTTATGCTACAAATGGGGGCTTTTGCCCAAACGAATTTCGAGGAATTGACGTTGGCTAAGGCCTTGGAGAAAGCAAAGGCTGAAAATAAATTGGTGTTTGTAGACACGTATACATCGTGGTGTATGCCGTGCAAGTACATGGCGAATACGATATTTCCGAAACCGGAGATGGGAGCGTATTTGAATCCCCGTTTTGTTTGCGTGAAGTATAACACAGAAGAAGGGGAAGGTGCTGAAATTATGAAACGGTATGAGATTTCAGCTTTTCCGACATTTTTGATTTTGAATACAAAGGGGGAGGTACAGCATAGGATTGTAGGAGGGAGTGAGACTGTGGAGGATTTTATCAAACGGGTTGCCGAGGGATTAGATGAGGATAAGGCGATCGGGATTCTTGCGGTGAAATATGAAAAAGGTGATCGGGACGTGAAATTATTAGTGAAATATGCCCGTGCCTTGTTGGCCGTGGATGATCCTTTAACCGTACAAGTTGCGAACGAGTTAATATCTAAATTAAATGATTCGCAACGGGTAGATTCGGCCTACTGGTTTATCTACGAACATCCTGTTCTGACACAAGTCGGATCTCCTAATATGGAGTATTTGCTGGCGAATGCGGAACGTTTTCAGAAAAGTATTGGGGCTGAGCGAGTGAACGAGAAAATTGCGACAGCTTTTGATCTTCAATTGACCAACATGATTACCGGTCGTGACCGCCAGAGTGGCATGGAGGCAATAGATAAGGTCGAGAAAGAGATGGAGAAATACGAGTTTCCGAGTAAATCTCGTTTAAAATTGTTTGTTGAGATTGCCCGTACCCAAAAAAGTGGGGACGTGGAAAAGCTTTTGCAGGTTTGTGAGAAGAATATACCCCAGATTGAACACGAGCATTTATTGGCGATGTTCTTCCCGTTGTCTTTGACGATTAAGCGTAATGGGAATGAAGACCAACAACAAAGAATATTGAAATTGGCTAAGAAACTTCTGGCTGAGACCACAAATGATAAGTTTAAATTCTCGTTAGGGCAGTTCATTCCTTACGCTTTAGAGAAGTAATTTATTATGGAATTATTTAATTAAAAATAATTATGAAGAAGTATTTTATAGTATTGTATGTGTGTTTATTTTCGGCTTGTGTGAATAATAGTAATTTGAGTGATAGGTCGATAGTTTTGTCTCCAGAACAATGTGATAGTATTTTGGTTAAATATTTAGTTGTTGAGGATGATTTGTATAATTTGTCAATTTCAACGGCAGAGGCGGTGGAATTAGGAATTTCTATTGATGCATATGAAAAATTTTGTAAATTAATATGTGATGTTAACGGTACATTAGCAGATGCTAAAAAACGAGGAGTTCCAATTTATCGGATGGATGCTAGAGATTCCGTGTTATCTCGAGTTCCGAGTCAATACCCTGGATACGAGATGCCTTTATGTCAGATGCAACTTCCTGATGGACATAGTACAACTTGTGCTTTTCGAGGTTCTGGTTCGATTGTTGTCGTTGGAGGAGCAGATTCTCCAGTGTGGAGTATAGGTTTTAAAGATTTATTAAATAATAATCGTCAATTTATTCTTACTGGAAGTTATTTCGGGGCAGTTCAAGAGAGAGAGGTCGGATATAATACTATAGATTGTAATATTAAATGGGAATGGGAGGTTACCAAGCTAGCTGGAGATAATTGTAATGCATTCGCTTCTTTTTGGGGAATAAATTGCCTTGGTATAGAAGGTGTCTTACCAGCCGGGATTATATTGGAAGCATATAAGTTTGATCCGACAGGTTATTCTATTCGACTAAAAAATGATTCTTATTATAGTACTTTTCGTTGGGAGATTTATCGTGGGGGAGCGAAGGTTAGTGGTCCAGGAGAGTTAACCATTGGGCAGGAACTTCTTATGTCGAATTGTTCGTATAAACAAAGATATACATTAAGAATTTTGAATTACAATGGGTTGGAGATTGCAAGTGTCATTTTTTATATGTATATATACGGATTTTAGTCTTAACGTTTAATGAAATTATTATGAGTAAGATTATTGCTGTGTGCTTGTTGATAGGTGGAATATTGGGTGGATGTTCTACCGTAAATAGACAACAATTGTCTCCTAAAAAACTTTTTGTAGTGCATATTGGAGAACAATTAACAATAGAACAACAGGGAGAGCGATTAAGATATGGGCGATTGTTAAAACCGGAGGTAAAGGGGGATTCTTTGCAGGTCCCAATTGTACTGGACGTCCCTAAAGAATACATGGATTATGTTACTGGATTTGTTCGATTGGTAAATAGATATCTTCAAAAACTGGAAGAAAATGAAAAAATGATTGTGTTGAATGAATTACGAGCGAGGACTGTTGATAATGCCGTGCTGGGTTCTTGGATTGATAAAAAAAATGGTCGTTATGTGTTGAAAATGAATCGGGAAAATGCTTTGAAAATAGGAATTACAGGAGAAAAATATGATCAAGTGGCGGACAAAGTAAAACAAGTGAATAATCTGATCGGTGAAGAAAAAAGAATTGGAATAGTTGCGAATGAAGTATTGTATCCATCGGTGAGTGTATTTTTTAATCATGGTATTTTTGTTATGATGAAAAAGTCAAATTTGGATAAAACTTTTATGGAAGATCTTGAATCATTGAATTTTTAAGAATACGAGCGTATTGTGTACGTGAAGTTAGTGGGTAACCGAGATACTTGATACTGTGAGTGAAGGATGAGTTTTGTCGGGATTCAGTTGCACGGCTGAGGTATGGTGGTTTTAGAAAGTATAATTCGGGATGTGGTTGTATGTAGGCAAAAGAAAAGATTGAATGTAGTATCAAGGTAAAGCTTTAAATATGAATTATTATGAGCGTTAGGAAAGAATTATTTATTTGGTGTTTATGTTTCCTGTCGGTGTCTTCGTTGGTGTACGGAAGTCCTGTAGATACGACGGGGGTGAGAGTTGGAGACAAATGTCCCGCTTTCACGTTTGAAGATATGAAAGGACAATCTAGGTCGTTAGAAGAGTTTAAAGGAAAATATGTTTTTATTGACGTGTGGGCGTCATGGTGCTATCCTTGTCGAAAGGAATTCCCTCATTTGCAAGAATTGGAAAAGAAATTTGAAGGACAAAATATCGTGTTCGTGGGTATTTCCAGTGATCATGTCGTGTGGCGGTGGAAGGGAGCTGTGGAAAATGGAAAGATGTCGGGAGAGCAATGGTGGGTTGGTAATGATACTTCTTTCATAACGGCTTTTCGAGTAGATCGGATTCCTCGTTTTATCCTGTTGGACCGGAAAGGGTGGGTGTCGCGTTTGGAGATGACACGTCCTTCTGATCCCCGAACGGAAACAATGTTACGACAATTGAAAGGAATAGAAAATGGTCCGTCTGCCCCACGAAAAGCAAAGAAGATTGTCGCCTTGCGGGAGACCGCCTTCGAATTTCAAATGCCGGAGGATGACACCCGGGAAGTCGCGTTGGAAACTTGCGATGGGGGGAGAATGAAGTTGGAACTTGATGGTTCAAACAAGGCCGTTTGGAAAATGGCCCTGTCGGGAGGTGAGTACGGACGCCTTTGGGTGGGGGATAAAAAGTACACGGTATGGGTGGAACCCGGTAAGCCTTGGCAGGCTAAATCCGAGTTGAATGAATTACATTTCGAAGGGGAAGGTGCAGGTATTAATAATTATCTGAACAAGAGGCTTTACCGGGATATTCAATGGCGGGAATACGAACTAGAGGAAGAACCCTTCCGGGTTAGATTGCAAGAGATGGTGGAAGAGCGGGAGGAAGCGTTATTAACAGCCGGGTTAGATGTGAATTTCACAAAACGAGAGAGGGAACGTATTCTCCATGAGCGCAATTACCAGTTGGCTTTTTGGGTAATTATGGGGCATGGTGGGAAACAGGTGTCGGAAAAATCCCGCTCAGAATTAAGGCGTGTGGTCGTTGAGAAAAAAGAAGCTTGGGGAATCTTCGAGTATCCGGAATCCATTAGAAGAGCTTTATTTGCTTTCCACAATCTGGATGGACAAACGGGGGATGCTTATATCTTGCTAATGGATGTGTTGAAAGAGGCGGAAAAGTACAGGGATAAGCGGTTGGTGGAAAATTTAGTGGTGAAGAGTGTCATGGAATACGTGAGAATACATGGTATGGAAAATGCGGAAGGAATGGATCGAATTTTTCGAAAGAGGGTTCATAGACCGGATTATGTTGCGGAATATCAGCGTGTGTATGATGCAAATAAGGTTTTGTTCAAGGGACAACCTGCCGTACCGTTTACTTTTAAGGATATAACAGGAAAAGAAGTGAGTTTGTCGGATTTGAAAGGAAAATACGTGTATATTGATGTATGGGCCACGTGGTGCGGGCCGTGTAATGCCGAGATCCCTCATCTGAAAAAGTTGGAAGAGGAATTTGAGGGGCGCAACATCTGTTTTGTCAGTATTTCTTGTGATGATAGTCAGAAAGCGTGGGAAAGATTTGTTCAAGCGAAACAATTGGGAGGAATCCAGTTACACATGGGAGGCGACAAGAGTTTCATGGAGGCTATTCGTTGCAAGGGGATTCCCCGGTTCCTACTGATAGATCAAGATGGTAAATTTTTAAATGCGAATATGCCACGACCTTCTGATGGGAAAACATTGGAAATATTGAATACTTTGCCCGGATTATAGATTAAATGCGTGTGCTTTATGAACCTGGAATTCTTTGCGTGTAGGAATTCTGGGTTTTGTTTGCGCGGGAATACTTTTTCTTATACTTTTGGATAAAGTCTTATAACACGTTTATGATCACAAAAGAACAGATTGAAATTTTTGTGGCTCAAGCCCATCGGTACGGGGAGGCTCGGCTGATGCTTTGCAGTAGTGGTAATTTATCTTGGCGAGTGGGAGACAAGATGCTCGTTTCCGGCACGGGTTCGTGGTTACCGGTTTTGACCCCGGAGAAAGTCGCCGTGTGTGATATTATGTCCGGGCAAGTGGAAAACGGGGTACGTCCTTCTATGGAAAGTGTTTTTCATTTAGGGATATTGCGGGAGCGCCCGGAAGTAAACGTGGTGTTACACTTCCAGTCGGAATATGCTACGGTGGTGGCTTGTATGAAAAATAAGCCGTCAAATTTTAACGTGACGTTGGAAGTTCCTTATCATGTGGGCGAAGTGGCAGTTGTTCCCTATTATCGTCCCGGCTCCCTTGAATTGGCGAATGCCGTGATCGAGGCGATGAAGGATCATGATGCCGTTTTGTTAAGTAATCACGGACAGGTGGTGTGTGGTCGTGATTTTGATGAAGTGCTTGAACGGGCTCTTTTTTTCGAGATGGCTTGTCGGGTTATCGTTCAGAGCCGGATGGATTACACGGTACTTTCCCGGAAAGATGTGGAAGATTTATGGGAACATCTTTAGAGAAAGGTCGATGAATTTGTAGTTATAAAGTTTTATTTGCATCTTTGTATTAAGTGATGTTCAAAACGGGAGATGCATAACTTTATGGATACAGGTCGATTCATCGAAAGTATTAACAAAAAGCGGGAGAGTGCATGGCAGGAAATGTACCGAAAGTATTATCCTGCGATGTGTAACTATGCATCGAAAATTGTGAAAGACGATATTTCCGCCGAAGATATTGTTCAAGATTGCTTTATTAAGATATGGGATTCCGGAACGCAATTTCCTGATGTGCCTTCGCTGGTCGGTTATCTGTACCGGACAATTTACACACGAGCATTGAATTCCATTCGGGATAAGGGAATTGCACAAGCTTTATATGAAAAATGGGGAGATGCCGTTTTAGATGGGCAAGATGACGAAGTGATTCTGGAACTTGCCGTTGAAGAGGATGTTGTGAATAAATTCTACGAGGCGATAGATAAATTGTCGGAACAGCAACGGCAAGTATTGTTTATGAGTATGGAGGGGGCGAAAGTGAAGGATATTGCGGAGCAACTTGGGATTAGCGAGAATTCCGTGAAAACCCAGAAGAAACGGGCCTATGCGTTTGTTCGCAATGAATTAGGAGAGAGTTTGGCGATGTTGATTTTCATTTTATTCTCGTGAGTGAACGTGATTATTCGATTTTCTTACATAAATTTGTCCATACAATTTAGATGTACTCATGGATGCAGAAGAGGATTTGATTTTAGCTCGTATAAAAAAGCGCGATAAAGAGGCGTTTCGATACCTCTATGAGTATTATTTTGCCAAAATGGTCCTGTTTGCAGAGAGTTATTTATATGATGAAGAAGAGGCAAGGGATTTAGTGCAGGACCTATTCTTCCATTTATGGAATCATGCCGGGACATTACAAGTGGCTACTTCCGTGAAAGCTTACTTGTTCACCTCGGTGCGGAATCGTTGTTTAAATGCGATACGGGATCGGAAGATCAGGGATGAGCATAACAATAAATTGTTTGAGGCACAGCTTTTCTCCGGAACCGAGGATATGGTTATAGACGAGGATGTGCATCGACGCCTTCAAGAAGCTTTGGATGCGTTACCCGATAAGTGTCGGGAGATTATTTTATTAAAAGTGGTGGAAGGAAAGAAGAACAAAGAGATTGCCGAACAATTAAATATTGCCGAGACAACAGTGAAAACTCAGGTACAGCGAGCGTATCGTATGTTGCGTGAGAGGTTGGTTCCCATTTTCCTACTCGTTGAATACTTACAACAAGGTTTCTAAAGATTTTTGAAGAAAATCATATTTCTTGTACTCCGTTTTTCAAATGGATGTGTCTTGTACGTGAATAATTAATTGAAAGTATCATGACAGATGATAGAAGGCACATAAATTGGGATATGATCGTGAGACATCTCATGGATGTTGCTACAGACGAAGAGAGGGAAGAGGTCGAGAGATGGCTGGCAGAAGATGAGGGTAACCGGGAATATTACCGTAAGGCAAAACGATATTTTGAAACCTATTACACGGGGGAAGAAACTCGCGTGGTGGATTCCAAGGGAGCGTGGGATGAATTTGTCGTTTATGCGGATAAATCCCGGAAAACACATATCTGGAGAATGATTGTTAAATATGCGGCAATTCTGTTGTTCCCTCTATGTGTGGGACTTGGTTACTGGTTTCTGGGAAATGATACCCCCCAAACGACCTTCGTCTCGGGGGGCATATCCATTGAGCCGGGAACGACAAAGGCCGTGTTGGTCTTTAATTCCGGTCAACGGGTAAAATTAACGGATTCTATTGCCTTTGAACAAGCGATAGAAAAATTCAAACCTAATGGTCAGGTTGACAAAGCGATAGAATATAATAAAATTATCGTACCTAGAGGCGGTGAGTATAATTTGGTGTTGGCGGATGGCACGAGCGTGATGATAAACTCCGATTCAAAATTAAGTGTTCCGGATCGTTTCGAGGGGAAAGAACGACGTGTTCGTTTGGAGGGAGAGGCATTATTCCACGTGGCTCAAGATGTGGAACATCCTTTTATTGTTGAAACGGATGGCGGTGATGTCACGGTTTTGGGAACCGTATTTAATGTAAATGCTTATTCGGGTGAAGATTATGTACAAACCACCTTGGTAGAAGGGCGTGTCGCTTTTCAAGGAAAAGGGATGACGGAGGCAAGGACAATAGCTCCCGGAGAACAGATTACCTATGATGTCCAGACAAATAGCGTGAACGTGGAAAAAGTGGATACGAGGATATACACGGCATGGACCGAAGGAAAGTGGATAATAGAGGGGGAGCGTTTGGATGAGATCATGAAACAATTGGCTCGATGGTATGATGTTACTGTATTTTATCAAAATGCGGAGGCTAAAGACCTTGTGTTCACCGGGGATTTGGAGAAGTATAGTAATTGTAATGTAATCTTGGATATTATATCCATGACTACGAATGTTGAATTTGAACTGAAAGATAGAGTGATTATTGTGAAAATGAAATAAGAAAAACCGGTAGGTGTTGGTACCACCTAGCCGGTTGCTGTGTCAATTAAATTTAGTAATCTTTACATTAACAAGACAAATGTATGAAAAAAAAACGAGATGATGGCATCCCTGTTAGGGAGGCGTGTGTAAAAAAATGGTTTCTGGTTATGAGATTAATATGTGTTTTTACGCTGTTTCTATTGTTGAAGGTTTCCGGGAATGGATTCTCCCAAAAGAAGATAAATTTAGATCTGGAGCGAGTGAGTATGTTGGAGATTATTCAGGAATTGAGACAACAAACGGGTTACAAGTTTTTTTTCAATCACAATGAATTGAAAAAAGTGAAAGACGTGTCCGCGAAATTTGTTGATGAAGATTTGGAACGGGTGTTGGATGCGGTTTTGGGCAAGGTGAATTTATCTTATCGGATAGAACAAGGAGTTATTATTATTGTTCCGGGAGAGGTGAAAGAGGGGGAAAAAGAGGTTCGCATTGTTGGGAGCGTGACGGATGAGAAGAAACATCCTCTGCCCGGGGTAACGGTTATCGTGAAAGGCTTAACCTTGGGTACGTCAACAGATGTAAAGGGAAGGTTTTCGTTGACACTGCCTAAGATGCAGAATGTGTCGTTACTTTTCTCATTTATAGGAATGGAAACGCAAGAGGTGCAATATACGGGACAGGATTCGCTTCACGTGGTTCTGAAAGAGTCTGCAGAACAACTGGAAGAAGTGGTTGTGAGAACCGGGTATCAGAATATTGATAAACGGAAATTGACAAGTGCCGTGCAAACGATTAGAATGGACGATATAAAAGTGTCGGGAGTAAACACGATTGACCAAATGTTGGAAGGACGTATACCCGGTATGATTTTTATGCAGAATTCCGGACAGGTTGGTGCCGCTCCGAAATTAAGAATACGAGGAACTTCGACCGTTTTGGGTAGTCGAGAACCGCTATGGGTGTTAGATGGGGTGGTTTTGACCGATCCGGTGAATGTTGATCCTGCTCAGATTAACGATTTGGACTTCGTGAACTTGCTGGGTAATGCGATTTCGGGTTTGAACCCGGATGACATCGAACAGATTGACGTGTTGAAAGATGCTTCTGCAACAGCTCTTTACGGGGCAAAAGCGGGTAATGGCGTTATCGTGATCACGACGAAAAAAGGGAAAGCCGGTCCGCCTAGTGTTACTTATTCTGGAACAGCTTCCTATACGAGAAGACCTCGTTACAGCGACCGGGCTATTTACTTGATGAATTCGAAAGAGCGGGTGGATGTTTCGCGGGAGTTGGTAGAACGGGGAGTTTATTACAATAATGTTGATAGTTGGACCGGATACGAGGCCGCGATACAGGATTATTACAATGGGGCAATCGATTATAAAGAGTTCAATCGTTTGGTTGGATATTACGAAACATTGAACACGGACTGGTTTGATGTCGTTTGTCAGGATGTGTTTTCACATAACCACACGTTGAGCTTGTCGGGAGGTTCGGCCAATATCCGTTATTATGCCTCTCTCGGAATGAGCGATGAGAAAGGTGCGATAAAGGGTGAGAGCAATAGACGATATTCGACAACATTAAATTTATCAGCGAATTACGAGCGTTTTGCCGCACGGTTCCAGCTTCAAGGGAATGTATCGAAGCGTGATTACAATCCCTCGGAATTAGGTGTGTTGGACTACGCCTATAATATGAACCGTGCCATTCCGGCTTTTAATCCCGATGGATTTCGTTACCTCTATCAACGAGCATCAAGTGGTTCGATGCCGATGTATGCTTTCAACGTGTTGAACGAAATGGATAATTCCGGGGATGAAACCAACGGAAACGCAATTAATATGCAGGCGCATGTTAGTTACAATGTCATAGATGATTTGAAATTGGAAGGAACTTTGTCTTACGGGGTAAGTAACACAAATCAAGAGATTTATTTTACGGAAGACTCCTATTACGTGCATCAGTTGCGTGCCGAACAGACGGTGCAGAATGATATGTGTCCCATTGGTGGAGAATTACGGAAGAGTGAAGTTCGCAATACTAATTGGATGGCACGTGTGCAAGCGAATTACGCCAAGGATGTGGGAAGAGAAGGTAAGCATAATGTGAGTGGTTCTGCCGGGTTAGAATTGAATTCTCAAAGATACGATGGTTTTAATATTACACGACGGGGGTATCATCGAGATCGGGGTAAATTGTTTTCTTCTATTCCCACGACTTACACGAAATATCATAGTCAATTTATGATTTCCCCAAATGCTTTAGGTGTTATTACGGAAAATTTAACCAATTCGGTGGCATGGTACGCGATGGCCGGGTACGATTATGACAATCGTTATATGTTGAATCTGCATATTCGAGGGGAGGCTTCCAACTTATTCGGATCACGGGCGAATGATCGAATGATGCCGATTTGGGCTTTGTCCGGTCGTTGGAATGTAAAACGGGATATTTTGGAATCTGTTGATTGGGTGGATGATTTGGCATTAAGGGGATCTTTTGGTTATCAGGGGAATATGCTGAGCAACCAGACTCCTAATATGATTATCACGCAAGGAGTTGATTACACTGGGAAATATGGTGAATTTAATTCGAAAGTTGCTCATTACCCGAATCCGGACTTAAGGTGGGAAAAGACGGCATCCACGAATGTGACCTTGGATTTCTCGTTTTTAAAGAATAAGATTAACGGCTCGTTTTCTTGGTATTATAAAAAGACTCGGGATGCATTTCTGACAAAGACTATTTCTGAAATTAACGGTATCAAACAATATGTGGTGAATAGCGGAACGCTTGTAAACAAAGGTATTGAGGTGAGTTTAAATTTCACCCCGATCAACCGTGTCGGTCTTGATGGAGGAAAGAGAGGATTTGTTTGGCGAATTGATCCCCAGTTGGGACAAGTGTTGAACGAATTGGTGAACAGTGCGATAAATAACCGGAATAATGTCTTGCGGGATGAGATTGAGTATGACGATATGTTGACTGGGGACGTGGAGATTGCTGGGGAACCTTTGAATACGTTCTATTCATACCGTTTTAAAGGATTAAGCTCTGTGGACGGTTCCCCCATTTTTTACGGAGCAGAGGATGAATTGCAAGAGGAGTTGTCTAAAAAATACAACGGAATGGAACGAGAAGATGTCTTTCTAGAAGTGATGGAAAGATCGGGACGGCGTGAACCTTATCTTCAAGGAGGAATTTCGAACTATTTAGGGTATCGTAATTTTAGTTTATCGTTTAATTTGACTTATAGTTTGGGGAATAAAATCCGGTTACTGAAATTGTGTACTGAATACGGAACAACCAATCCTAACCCGCATAGTAACTTGCGACGGGAATTTGTGAATCGTTGGAGAAAGCCGGGTGATGAGGAACATACCAATATTCCCGGGTTGAATACCGTTGCAGGAACTCACTCCAACCCGTGGTGGACTAGTGGAACGAATATGACACATCGAATCGCGAATAATATTTACGAGATGTATGACAATTCGGATATTCGGGTGGTGAGTGGAAATTATCTGCGGTTGTCTTCCCTCTCTTTCCGCTACAATGTTGATGAGCGATTCTGTAAGAAGTTAGGTCTCAAGTCGGCTTATATCAACCTGACCGGAACGAACCTGTTTACCATTGCCCATAAAAAGTTACGGGGACAAGATCCTACTCAGTCAGGATCGTCACCGAATGTCAATCTTTCGGTGCGTCCTACTTACTCATGTAATCTTAGTATCACTTTCTAAAATTTGAGCGATGAAAAAAAGAGTTTTAATCTATATTTTAAGTGTATTCACCCTTGGTTGTGTTTCTTGCGGTGATTTTTTGGATGAGTATTCGCAGAATCAACGTTACGCCGAGACTGCACAGGATTTGGACGAGTTACTTAGAGGGGAGTGTTTTATGGCATTTCAGAGTAGTTATTATGTAAGTAGCCAGGAGACGATGAGTTACAGTAGCGGGCTTACGATGAATTATCCTTGGCTACATGTCATGGATGATGATGCGGAAGAATTTGTATCCGGGGGATTACCTTACACGGATAGTTATCCGCGTAACGTGTTGGGTTCTTTTTATCATTGGGGAGCCGACCCGTTTCTGACATTAGAGAACACTCAGTACAAGGATAATGATTGGGAAAAATTTTACAAAAATATAGGTGTGTTGAACTCAATCATTTATATGGCAAATGACTTCCGTTCGAAAGAGGAGGATATTGAGCTATTGAACAGGGTGGAAGGGGAAGCGCGTTTTCTCCGGGCCGGTTACTACTTTTTGTTGGTGAATATTTATGGCATGCCTTATTGCAAGGCCACGGCATCAAAAGATGCCGGAGTCCCTTTGAAAACTTCCGAGCATGTGGAAGATAAATATTTTAGCCGTAGCTCGGTAGAGGCGGTATATTCGCTGATTATCGAGGATCTTCAACGGGCTGCCGTTTGTTTGAAAGGGATCACTCCTTCTTCAACATTGCGAGTAGGAGAAACTGCCGCTAATGCATTACTGTCTAGAGTTTACTTGTACATGGAAAACTACGAGGCTTGTATTGCGGCAGCCAATGAGGCTATGGGCGGAGCTTATTCGGTGATGGATTTGAATAATTGGACAAGCGGGCAAAATGTGGTCTCTTGGACATCACCCGAAACAATTTTCACTCAAGGAGGAAATTCAATGATCCTGACTTTCTTGAGTTATACATCAGGTTGGAGTGGTTCTACCCCGGTTAATCAAGCATTTTCATTTCAAGCGTCAGAAGATTTGTTGGAATGTTATGCTGCAGGGGATTTGCGTAGAACAGCATTCTTTAAGAGTTCTTTACATGCAGCGATACCCGATAAATATAAGACTTGGGTAGACTACAGTGATACGGATGAGGTCGGTATGGATTTTCTGATTCGTTTGCCTGAGGTGATTTTAAATAAGGCGGAGGCGTTGGCGATGTTAAATCGGGAAGGGGAAGCGAAAACCGAGTTGGAAAAACTTCTTTCTAAACGATTTGCTGTTGCACCGTCGGTGACAGAAACGGGGGAGGCATTGATTGATTTTATTCGTGATGAACGCCGTCGTGAACTTTGTTTCGAGGGACATCGTTGGTTTGACCTGCGCCGTTATGCTGTAAATAGCATTCGTCCTCTTCCGGAGAATTTCCGTATTCGTCATCAGAATAATGATTACGAGGCGAATTCAATGACTTGGTATGAAAACGGTTACTATGAATTAAATGCTTACACTCAGGATCATGCCGCTTGGATAGTGCCAATTCCAAATTATGCAATTGAATTTAACAGGGGAGAACTTCAAAATGAGATTCGTCCGAATAGAGAACTTATAAGAAATTGAGTATGAAAAAGAATAATTTCCTTTATATATTATTTTTATCCGTCTTGTTCACGGCTTGTGATAAGGAAGATCATTTGACACCGTCCAATGTTGGTCGAGATTGGTTCACGATAGAGGATTCAAATGATCCGGTAGATCATGCGATTTATCAATTTTACACGGAGACAGGTATTCCCGTGTTTTATAATGATACGATTGGAGAAGAAACTCGTTTTGATCATTGGGGGAATTCTTATACACATTATGAAATCCTGCAATTTGGAAGTTCTTCTCTCGGTGGAACAGAAACACCCAATCCTTTCAGTTCTTACGAGTTGTGTCCGAAAGAGGACGTTGTCGATGGGTTAGAATTCTTACGCGAGGAGATAGTGCCTGTTTTACCTGAGAGTATCAAGATTACTAGTTTCTTGTTGCTGAAATCTTTGACTCCTTGGAACCCGGCGGTGGTAAGTAATGAGGCTTTTAAAGGATTGAATACGGTGCTTATTTCCCGTGTTTCAGAGTTAAAAGATATGAGCGATGCGGAACGTCTGAATATGAAGGGTGCCATTTTTAATGCCGTTCTTGCCACGCCTGTTTCCGGTTATACGGAAGAGTTGGCTGCATTTTATCAGGCAACCCGCAGTTGTTACACGGAGAATTTATACGGTTGTGCCGGTTGGTATTTTTACAATAGGTATGGATTCTCTGACCCGAGAGCCGTTGGCTTCTTGAAGGATCCGAATCCTAGTGATTATGGTAGTATGCCCACGGAGGTTCAAGATGTAGGTATGTATATCAAGGCGATGTTTATTTACACGCCGGAAGAATTTGAAGCGTTGTACGGGACGTTTAGTGTCGTGATGACGAAATATGAAATTATGAAAACGGTATTGCGGGATATCGGGGTCTCTATATAGGTTATCAACTTATTTATAGGATATTACTACTAACTGAGGTTGACTAAAAAGTCCCGATTGTCGTTCAATGAACTCCTCCGGCCTTCGGCCACCTCCTCTATAAACAGAGGAGGAGCTGGTATTTTTTCCCGAAAATGGTGAGTAATCTAGCTCTCCCTCTGTTTATAGAGGGAGTACCCCGAAGGGGGGAGGGAGTTTAAAAAAGGCTTTTTATACAACCTCATGGAAAAAGTGTAGCGCCTTATTGGCAGGAAAAGGATGTTTTGTATTGTATCATTTAGAAAGAACTGAAATGAAAAAATTGTTATTGATTTATGTCGGGATTTTTTGTTCTGTGCTGGCTTTCGGACAGACAAATTTCCAGAAATTGACATTAGATGAGGCTTGTACGAAAGCAAGAGCGGAGAAAAAGCTGATTTTCGTGGATCTTTACACCTCTTGGTGTGCCCCGTGTAAGATGATGGCGGACAAGGTGTTCCCAGATGTAAAGTTAGGAGCGTTTATGAACGAGCGTTTCGTGTGTGTGAAATATGACACGGGAGCTGATAAGGATGGTTCGGAATTGGCGAAGATGTTTAATGTTCAGGCCTATCCCACGTTTTTGATCTTGAACGTGGATAAGGGATTGGAAAACCAGATTGTTGGGGCAACCCTTGAACCATCGGATTTCATGAACCAAGTCGAGGCGGCGCTGAAAGCTTCGCTTGCCAGTTTGGGACAGCAATACGAGAACGGGAATAGAGACGTTTCGTTCCTTACCGATTATTTAAAAGCGTTGTTAACGGCCTCCATGAACGAGAAAGCTCAAGAGGTGTGTGTGGCATTATTTAAGGTATTGCCTGATACAGAAAAATCAAATCGGGAGTATTGGTTTATTTTTAAAGATCAGGCTTTATCTCCGGTGGGTTCTCCTTTCATGGATTTCTTGTTTTCCCATTTTGAACAATTTACCCGGAGCATGGGAGAAGAAAAAGTGTTGAACCGGATCGCTGAAGCCTTCGAGATTAAACTACGTGACATGATCCGTGGACGTGAGCCTATGGATGATTTGGATAAGGTTGCCAAACAGATGGCCCCGCATCATTTTAACTCACGGGAGCGTATGGATACGTATGTCGCTTTGGGGAAAGCTTTGTGTGAGGCCAGAAAGGATAATAGCGAAAAAGGGGTGGAGAAATTACTGGAATTATGCGAGAATGAATTTCCCAAGATTGACGGGGAACATCTGGTGTATTTTTATTTTCCCGTGACAATTTACATTGCCAATGTTGGGACGGAGGCGCAGTATAAACGGGTATGTAAACTTCACGAGTACGTGTATGAACATACCGAGCATAATCCTTTGAAGATAGGCTTGGGAAATATGCTTTCTGGGACGAAGAAAAACAAGTAAGATTAATTTTATAAAAAGAAGGAAATGAAAAAATTATTATCGGTGTTTGTGGGACTATTATGCTCCGTCGCTGTTTTTGCTCAAACAGATTTTCAAGAGTTGTCTTTAGAGGAAGCTTGCAAGAAGGCAAAAACGGAAAATAAACCTATATTCTTGGATTGTTATACCTCTTGGTGTGGCCCGTGTAAAATGATGGCAAATGAGGTCTTCACGCTGAAAGAGGCCGGTGATTATTTTAATAAGAACTTTGTCTGTGTGAAAACGGACATGGAAAAAGGAGGCGGACCGGCTATTGGTAAGCAATACGGTGTTGATGCGTATCCGACCTTTTTGATTATCAATGCGAATGGTAAGTTAATGCATAAAGTGGTTGGAGCGATGCCTCTTGAAAAGTTAATAGAGAGTGTAGAGATCGGCTTAAAAGCCAGTAGTCTTGCTGAATACGAGGCATTATACCAAGCCGGGAAACTGGATTTGACAGAACAAATGGCGTACTGGAAATTACTTTCTGTTTCAGGTGATGTTGTCAAGGCTCAAAGTGTAGGTGATAATCTTTGGGGAAAGCTTACGGAGAAAGATAAATTGAGTGCCGCTTATTGGCCTTTGTTACAATCAAGAGCGACCTCTTTGGAGAGTGAGGAACTGAAATTTGTTTGTGCCAACCGGGGGCATTTTGAAAAGGAGATAGGAAAAGAAGAGGTCGGAGATTTGATTTATAATTCTTTTATGTCGGAATTAAACTTGATGATCGTGTACCAATTGCCCGCAAAGAAATATGATAAGATTCCGGGTATTCGAGATTTACTTGAGAATAACGACGTACCTCGTAAGGATGCACTTTTTAAAATGATAGACTTGGCGGAAGCCCGGGGAAAATATGATGCAACCGGCTTTATGGATGCTCTTGATACAAATTTGGATGTATTGAATGATTCCGAAAAAAGTTGGGTATTTGAAGGTGCAAATCTGTTTATTTCGATGTTCAAAGATAAAGCACAACTGAAGAGACTGGGAGAGATCGCTATTCGTGAAAAAGAATTGATCAGAGACGAGGTCGCTAAAAGCAAGGTTACTAAAATAGCTTTTAACTTTAGACGTGCGGGCAATGATGGGGTATATTGGGAGAATTTGAAGACATTAAGAGAGGTTCTGGCACAAGCTGAAGTGGAAGACAAGTATGTATTTTTGGATTGTCACAACAATGGGCAGACCACAAAGGCGATTGATGATCAACTCTTTACGCAGAAAGAAGTAGAGGATTTACTGAATAAATTTTTTATAAATTACAGGGTGAATCTTGAGGAAGGAGAAGGGGCCAAGGTTATCAGAAGATACGGTATAAATATTCCTAATGTAATGCTTGTGCTTGATAAGGAAGGGAATGTTCGACACATGATATCTAATGTCATGAATGGTAATTTTATCGAACGCGTACAGGAGACTTTCGATGATAATAAAGCTTTTGGTGTTCTTGAGGCTAGGTACGTTAGTGGAGATCGCTCTCCGGAGTTTATGGTCCAATATTTAACGGCATTGAGTAAGGTGGCTAATAGTTCTAAGATGGCCCTTGTTGCCGTAGAGTTATTTGCCTCGTTAAATGACGAACAGAGAACCTCTCCTGAATTTTGGATGTTGTATAATCCTCAATTTTCTGGGATAAGTTCTGAAATGAAGAATTATTTATTTTCTCATCTTCAAGAATTCAGAGAGAAAATAGGTACAGAAAAGGTGGATCAAACTGTTGTCAATCAAATCTATTCTGATCTTTCCAGCGTTCTTTATACTCAGGGATCAAGATATACTGTTGATGATATTAATAATATCATACAATTTATTAAACGTCATGATATACAGGATTCGCAGCAATTACTCTGTATTGCAAATATTACCAAGCTATTTAAGAGTAAGGTTCATAGTGTTAAGGATTATAAGAGAGCATGCAAAGGGTTGAAACCGGAAAATATTCCGTTTGCTGATTTATATGCGAATATTCTTGCCGTGGAGCCGGAAAGAACGGATGAGTGGAACGCATGGGGAAAAGAGATTGTAGAGTCTCTGACAGATCCCGGATATATACAATGGTATAAGCAATTCCTTCAACTCTAAAGAATGTGTGTAGTTGTATGTCAAGCGGATTTTATCGGGAGTTCTATAAATAATTTTGTATTATAACGTGATCACTACCTGATGACAACCGTAAGTAACATTCTCGTTAAACTATTAATATACTTTATGAACCTTATTTTATATAAGGTTCATATAAGGCTTCTATAAGGTATCTATAAGGTTTATGACGGTAGTGTTCAGGTAGTGATCATGTTATAATTATCTTTTTGGGATAGAATCGGCAATAACTTATGACTTATTATAGAATCAATTACGATTGATCCGGGTAAAAAATTGAAATTCCCATCCTCGAGAGTCTTTGTAAAGGGCAAACGGGATGGGAATAAATATTTATTTATTTTTTTCAAAAATATTTGTCACCCGTTTTTTGGGGTCATGTGTTCTATTTATGAAAGACACATGAAAAAAATGAAAAGATGGAGTCAAATATATGAATGGTCCAAAAGAGTCAGGACTTATTTGGAGGAAGATTTTTCCTCTTCGTCTCTTGATGAGGAAAATATTATCGTTCGCCGTGTTACGGAACGATTGTCTGATCCGGATTATCTGCGGGGGAAAGGACTGGAACAAGGGCGTTTCGATGCGGAGGCGGCTTTTAGGAAATTACGACGGAGAAATTCACGTCGGGTTATGATTCGAGTGGGAAGCGTTGCCGCTGTTTTGGTATTGATCGTGGGGATCGTTGTTTTATATAAGGGAAATCTTTCTCAGAAGAAGAACGTACCGGACTTGACACTAGGAGTAATTTCGGCTCTTCAACCGGGAACAAACAAGGCGATTTTGCATTTGGCGGATGGTCGGGAGCTTGTTTTGAATGATGCTTTGCGGGCGAAAATCGAGACAAAAGAGGGCGTGGTGGAAGTGGATTCGATGGGGGTAGTTTATGGAATAAAAGTGGATTCCGTGGCAACGGAAAAGGTGCAGGAATATCACGTTATGACGATACCACGCGGGGGTGAATTTCATTTGACTTTGGCCGATGGAACTCAAGTGTGGCTGAATTCAGAGACGGAATTACGTTTCCCGGTTCATTTTGCGGGGGGAGAGCGAAAAGTGTATCTGAAAGGGGAGGCTTATTTTGACGTGACCGAGGATGCCGCTCATCCTTTCGTGGTGGAGACTTCGATGGGTGATATAAAAGTGTTGGGAACAGCGTTTAATGTTTCGGTTTATGATGAGCGAACGATGGCGGCGACGCTGGAAAAGGGGAGTATTTGTTATTTGAAAGATTCTCGAAAGGGGGTGCTGATCAAGCCGGGAGAACAGTTGGTTTGTACGGAAGGTTCCGATTTACCCGTGGTTCGAAAGGTGAATACCCGGTTGTACACGGCTTGGAAAGATAATCTGTTCTGTTTCGAGGAACAGTATTTGGATCAGATCATGTTGACGTTGGCCCGTTGGTACGATTTTCAGGTGAAGTTTGAATCCGAGGAATTGAAAAAACTGGAGTTATCGGGAACATTGGATAAATATTCGGATATACAGCCTTTATTGCGGTTGTTTGAATTGGGTACGGATGTAAAATTTGAAATTCAAAATAAAGTTATTTATGTGCGGAAAGTAAAATAAAAGGATTCGATTCGCCAGCGACCAAACTATAGAATCAAATCCTTTGTATTTAGAGTTTATAAACCCTTTAAACTGAAACAAAGTTATGAAAAAAAATCCACCTAACGTGTGGGTACGACCACATTGTGTCAGAAAAATGTTACAAGTCATGAAACTAGCTTTACTTTTTGTGGTGTTGTTTTTCACCTCGGCGAGTGCGTTTACCCAACGGGTGAGCCTTTCGGTGAAAGCGGAAACGACGTTGAACGAGGTGCTAAAACAAGTGAAGGATCAAACGGGAGTTCGGATTTTGTATGATGCCGGGAAGATGAAACGTGTGCCGTGTCGGGAGATGAAGATTACCGATATGGAGATCGCGGAGGCATTGAAGCAAATTTTGAAAGATACCCGTTTTGAGTTTTTCGAGGAAGGTGGGGTGTTTATCGTGCGGGAGGCTTCATTACAACAGGCGAAAGTGATTCGTCTTGTAGGAAAGGTGACGGACGAGAAGAAACAACCGCTACCGGGAGTGACCGTTCAGTTGAAAGGATTTTCAGTTGGAACAGCGACAAACGGGGAGGGAAGGTATCAATTGTCTATTCCGAATGCCCCGGAGAAGTTTTCTTTAGTTTTTTCTTTTGTTGGGATGGTTTCACAAGAGATCGTTTATGCTGGGAAAGACACGATCGACGTGGTGATGAAGGAGGACGTGGAGACGTTGGACGACGTGGTTGTCACCGGTTACATGACCTTGGACAAGAGTAAGTACGTGGGAGCGATTAACAAGGTGTATGCGAGAGATATTATGATCCCGGGGGAAAGTACAATTGACCAGATGTTGCAGGGGGTGATTCCGGGAATGGCGGTACGGATAACTTCCGGAATGGTCGGTTCGACTCCTAAGATCAGAATCCGGGGAACATCAACGTTGTTAGGTAGTCAGGACCCGGTATGGGTGGTGGATGGGGTCATCCAGCGAGACCCGCTTCCGATCAGCGAGACGGATGCCTCTCTTTCCAGTGATTTGGATAACCTACGGGATATTGCCGCTAATGCGATTTCTTGGTTGAATCCCTCGGATATAGAGTCGTTGACCGTGTTGAAGGATGCGTCGGCAACTGTCATCTACGGTTCGAAGGCGGCGAACGGCGTGATCGTGATCAACACGAAAAAGGCGCAGTCAGGGTCCGCATCCTTTTCCTATTCGGGAAGTTTCAGTATTGGTCAGCGTCCGCGTTACGGGTTATACAACCAGATGAATTCACGGGAATTGATGGAGTTTTCCAAGGAGATGTACGAGGATCGGGTGCGCTATCCCAGTGCCATATTGCCTATCGGGTATGCCGGGTTGGTTCAGAAGCTGACGAACAAGGAGATTACTCACGAGCAGTTGGAGACGGAGTATAACAAGATGGCAAACAATAACACGGATTGGTTTGATCTTTTGTTTCGTAATTCTTTTAATCACAAGCATAATTTGAGTATTACCGGGGGATCGGAGAAAATAGCCAGTCGAGCTTCTATCGGTATTACCGAGGAAAAAGGCGAGGCCAAGGGAAATGAAGGGAAGACGTTTACCGGTAGTTCGAACACGGTGTTACAGTTGATCCCGAACCTGAGGATTAGCTTGAACCTGAACGGTAGTTACCGGGAGATGTTCGGTTTCGCTTACGGCGTGAGCCCGTTTAGTTACGCGTATAACACGGCGCGGACGATTCCGCTACGTAACGAGGATGGCACGTTGTACTATCACGAGAAATGGGGAGGTTCCAGTACGGCTATTTCTGGGAAGAGCTGGTACGGGTATAATATCTTGAATGAGATAAATAACACGGGGAACGAGAACCGGTCGAAGATGGTGTCTTCGAGTCTTGATGTTTCGTGGAAGATTTTGCCTTATTTGGAGTATCAAGGGTTGGTTTCTTACACGGTGAGTTCCTCGGAGGTGAAGTCGTATGCCACGGAATATTCCAATTATATTACCTCTCTTCGGGGTTACGAGGTGGGTGAGGTGACGGCGAATAGTAATGAAGAGAAGATGACGCAGTTACCTTTTGGTGGTTTACTGGTGACAGAAAATGCCACGACAAACACGTGGTCGGTCCGGAATAGTCTGGTATTTAATAAATTATTCAAGGAAGTGCATAGCGTGACGTTACAGGTGGGATTTGAAGTTTCTTCCAACACGGCGACCGGTTCGAGAAATACACGTTATGGTTATTTGCGTTACCGGGGAGAGGCTTTCGCGTCGGTCCCGACGACCTATACCACGGTGTATAATGCCGTGGCACAACAGAATCCTCTTTTGAATACCATGAGGACCGCGTCATCCGTGACGAACCGGGAGAATAATTATGTCAGCGAGTTTCTGACGGCGGTATATTCTTTTGATAACCGGTATGTCGTGAATTTTAATGCCCGTTTGGATGCGTCCAATCGTTTCGGACAGGATAAGAACGATCGTTTCGAACCGACTTGGTCTATCGGGGCGAAGTGGAGAGTGGGTAGCGAGTCGTTTGCCCGGAACTGGAATTGGATGGAATCTTTGGATATATCCGGGTCTTACGGTTACCAAGGAAATTCGGTGGAGGAGGTGTCTCCTTATTTGATCGCCAGTGACGGTGGATTGAGTCAATTTTATAACCAGTATACGTTGAATATAAAGTATTTGCCTTACGAGAAGCTGGGTTGGGAGAAAACGAAATCTTGGAATGCCAGCGTGGATCTTTCTTTTTTGAAGGGGCGGATGAACGTGGTGTTCAATGCTTACGGGAAAAAGAGTGATGTTATCGCTTCCCGGCAGGTTCCGGGGGAGAACGGGATGTTGAATTCCAGAATTTTCGGAACGGAAATGGATAACAAGGGGTACGAGGTGACGGTTAATTTTATTCCAGTTCGCACACAAGATTGGACTTGGTCATTCTCCGTGAACACGGGAAAAGTGACGAATGAGATTTCGGATAATGAACGAGTGAACAAGTTGGAAGATTTCTTGGACGGTTCGGCGGTCTTGAATGGAAAGTCGTATAATTCATTCTATTCTTTCCGATATAAGGAGTTAAGTCAGGAGAATGGTGAACCTTTGTTCCATAACATGGATATTGAGAAGACGAATGATTTCACGGAGTTCTTGGTGCGTAGCGGGAATTTTGATTCTGATTTCACGGGAGGTTTCAACACGCAGGTGAGGTATAAACGCTTGTCGTTTACCATGCAGTTTGCGATGCAGTTTGGAGGGCAGGATCGCTTGCCAGAGTTGTATACCGGTACGTTGAAAGGTGTTCCGGGGCCGCAGGAGAATGTTTCGCGCCAGTTGAAGAAACGTTGGCGGAAGGCGGGAGATCAGACGAATATCCCGGCGGTACCGAATTATAATAGTGCAAGTTCGTTTGGCTATGTTATGTTACCCGTGTTGTCGGGAACGAGTTCGATGACTCCTTATGCCATGTACAGCCAGTCGGATTTGCGAGTGGCCGACACGGATTTGATCCGTTGCCGTCAAATATCGCTTACGTATAGCGTGGGTGAAAGTATTTTAAGGGTTCTTCACTTGAAGTACGCGAGTATCAGTTGGAGCATGAGTAACCCGTTTATGATTGCTTTTGATAAGGCATGGAAGGGGTTGGACCCGGAGACGAAGGATTGGCCTGCACGACGGACGACGTCTCTTTCTTTGAACGTGACCTTTTAACGAGTGAAACCGATAAACGATATGAAAATGAAAGAAAGAATTTTATTGATAATATGTGCGTTGGGAATCCTGACGACGTCTTGTTCCGATTTTTTGGACTCCAAGTCTCAGGATGAGGTGATTCCTAAAACAACAAAAGATTTTAGTGAATTGTTGTTGGGATCGGGTTATCCTTCTCCCATTAATTCCCATCCCTTGGCCCTGACCGGATATATGGATGATGATGTTGACTCGGATTTGAGAAATAGTATGGCCGGTAGCGATTTGGCTAAAGGGGTTTTTCCGGTTTTCACGTGGCAGAGTGATGCGGAAAGGTACGAGGGATCGATTATGAGCCCGGAACTGGCGTCTACTCCTTATTATTTGATGTATGAGCGGATCAAGGGGTGTAATGCCGTGTTGGATTATATCGATGAGGCTATCGGGACGCAACAGGAGATAAATCATATAAAAGCGGAGGCTTTGTCGGTGAGGGCGTTGTTGTATTTCTGGTTGGTGAATCTTTATGGAGAGCCTTACACGGAGAACCCACAGGCGGCAGGTGTTCCTTTGAAACTCTCTTCTTCGGTGGAAGAGGTTAGCGTGCCCCGTGTAACGGTGGAGCGAGTGTACGAGCGGATTTTGGACGATTTGACGGAAGCGGCGGATTTGTTCGGGACGGAGAGTCGTGTGACCACGGATTTCAGAATTAACCGACCGACGGTGGAGATACTTCTTTCACGGGTGTATCTTTACACGGGAAAATGGAAAGAGGCGGTTGAATCGGCCACGGAAGCGATCCGGATTGGTGGAAAGTTGGCAGATTTGACGGCGATCGAGAAGAATGGTGCTTTTGCTTGTGTCAGGTATTCTTCGCCGGAGGTGACTTGGATGTATGGTGGAGAGGGTATGGGTTTTTATGTTGAGAATGGTTTGAATATGGCAAAAGAGTTGGAGGAAGGTTATGGTGCTAACGACCGACGGGTGGATCTTTATTATGCATATGATGAACTTAGAGGGCATTATTATCTTCAAAAAACGGGGACTTCTGCATCGGGGGACCTTGGGGATGCTCCAAAACAGGCGATACGTCTTTCGGAGGCTTACTTGAACCGGGCAGAGGCTTACGTGTTGTGGGACAATAAGGTGACGGAGGCATTGAAGGATTTGAACGAGTTGCGTCGGAATCGTATCGAGGGGTATTCGGATGTATCGATTAGTGACCCCGTGTTGTTGTTGGAGGAAATTCGCAAGGAACGTCGTTTGGAGTTGGCTAGAGAAGGCCATCGTTGGTTGGATTTGCGTCGTTACGGGATGCCTTCTATTAAGCATACGTGGTTGCCGGGAGAAGGGCTGACTTTGCAGACTTTCGTGTTGAAGGCGAAGGACCCGATGTACACGCTACCATTGCCGGAATCCGTATTGGGTGTGAACCCGGCTTTGACTCAGAATGCTTCGGCGAATACCCCGGAGCGTAAAGCAGAATGATGTATAGGAACGATTAAAAGAATTCATGATGAAAAAAAGATATGTAATAGGTATGTTTATCGGGAGTGTTCTCTTTTGCTCGTGTGCTAAGGACTCGGCACTGGGACCGGATGTTGCACTTGAACGGGATTATGTGTTACCCCAAGGGAAATCCCCGCAGGCAGATGGTAGGATCGTGGATTTGTACGAGAAGTATGGTTCTTATTTCTTGTATGATTTTACCCTGTTGGATTTGAATTGGAATCAGGTGGCTAATTCGACTAGCTATAAGCTGGCTTTGGGTGATCCGGCTTATGCGGGAGATATGTTGGATTTGCTGGGCGAGGTGTGGTTGCAGTTTTACCCGGAAGAGTTCCTGAAAAAGAATTTGCCGTACCGGGTTTTTATGGCAGACACGATTTATCAGGTGTTGAGCTATATGGATCGCCCGATAGAATGTGCGAAAACGGGTGATAATTCGTTGGCTTTCGGTTATATGAATGCGGACACGAAGAAGAAGACGGCTGCCGAGAAGTTGGCGTTGAAGAACACGGTGCAGATGTTGTTTTTTGATTTGTTGCAGGTGCGGAAGGCTGTATCGATACCGGAGGAGTTTTACAAAATCAGCGATTATTCAACGAAAGCAAGCTCTGATCCCAATGATGATGATTACGCACGTAAACGAGGATTCGTGGCAAACCCTCAATACGGGAATGAATGGTGTACCTACGTTAATTGGCAGACAAAGACGTTGTTGCAGTCGGATGATTTGACGTATTTTTTGGCAAGTATTCTTTGCCGGACGTCCACCCAGTGGGCCAGTGATTTGACTTACCCGTTGGTGAAGGAGAAGTATGATATTTTGGTGAATCATTTCAAGAAAGAGTATAATATTGATTTGGCGAAGATAGGTAACAAGACTTACTAGTATCAAGAATTTATAAAGTCCATAAAGTTTGTAAAGTTTATCAAGTGACGGGAACCCTGTAAACGAGGTTTTTGGAGCTTGTAAACTTTATAAACAGGGGGAGTGTTGTCTTTACATTAAGGGAATAGATGTTTGAATTATAAAATTATTGTATGGAAAAATCAGTTGTAAGAGTAGAAAATCTGTCTCATCGTTACAATGTGCAGTGGGCTATCCGGGATATTAATTTCGAGATAGATCAGCGGGGGGTTGTGGGATTGCTGGGATCGAACGGGGCTGGGAAGTCCACCACGATGAATATTATTTGCGGGGTGTTGAAACAAACGCAGGGGGAGGTTTACGTTGACGGTATTAATTTTAGGGAGAATCCGGTGGAGGCTAAAAGGAATATTGGTTTCTTGCCCCAGAAACCACCCTTGTACATGGATTTTACTGTGGATGAGTATCTCACGTATTGTGCGGATCTGCGAATGGTGGATAAGATGGATGTGAAAAAGGCGGTTGACGAGGCGAAAGCCCGGTGCGGGATTTCACATTTCAGCAGTCGGCTGGTACGGAATTTATCGGGAGGGTATCAACAGCGTGTGGGAATCGCGCAGGCGATCGTGCATAATCCCAAGTTCGTGGTGCTGGACGAGCCGACGAATGGACTGGACCCGAACCAGATCGTGGAGGTGCGGCATTTGATTAAAGAGATTGCCGAGGAGCGTTCCGTGCTTTTGTCCACGCATATCCTTTCAGAGGTACAGGCTACCTGTGAAGAAATTAAGATGATAGAACAAGGTCAGCTGGTCTTTTCGGGTACGTTGGATCAGTTTGATAATTATATACAGCCGAACACGATCATGGTAACGTTGGCAAATCCCCCCGCTGAGGCAAGCCTTATTTGGGAGGGAGTGAGTAACGTGGAGAGGGTTACGGATCACCGGTTCCGTTTGCGTTATGACGGATGCCGGGAGACGGCGAGAAGGGTGGCGGAGCAGAGCGTGAACCGGGGCTGGGGATTGGAAGAGTTGGTGGTGGAGAAGAGTTCCATGGACGAGGTGTTTGCTAAATTATCCGGCAAGGCGAATGGTGAAGGGAAAAGATAAGATATAGGTCAAAAGAAATTAAGTATATTATGAGAAGAATATTGAAAATAGCGAAAGCAGAGTTATTTACTTTGTTTTATTCCCCGGTAGCTTGGCTGATCCTTGTGGCCTTTACCGTTCAAGTCGGATTGAAGTTCACGGGGTTGATGGCGGATTTCGTTTACCGGGAAGATATGGGGTTCGGGAATGGATTTTTGACGGCGAATTTGTTGGGGGGTATGTTCGGGTTGTATAACACGGTACAGCAGTATTTGTACCTTTATATGCCTTTACTGACCATGGGGTTGATGAGCCGGGAGTTTAGTAGCGGGTCGATCAAGTTGCTGTATTCTTCACCGGTGACCTCGTCTCAGATTGTCATGGGTAAGTTCTTGGCGATGATGGCTTACGGGTTGGTGTTGTTGGGAACGTTAATCCTGTATATCGGTTACGCGGCTTGCGTGGTGGATAATTTTGCTTTTGCTGAGGCGTTATCCGGTTTGCTGGGGTTGTATTTGTTGTTATGTGCTTACGCGGCTATCGGACTTTTTGTTTCGTGCCTAACTTCCTATCAGGTGGTTGCGGCTATCGGGACGTTGATTATTCTGGCCGTACTGAATTACATGAATCAAGTGTGGCAGGATATAGCGTTTGTTCGGGACATCACGTATTGGTTGTGTCTTTCCGGGCGTACGAACGAGATGATCAGCGGTTTGTTGTGTAGTGAAGATATTTTGTATTTCGTGATCGTGATTTCCATGTTCCTGTTGTTGAGTATCTTGAAATTGCAGTCCACGAGACAGCGGGTTTCTTTTTCCATGGTTTGGGGAAAGTATCTTGGCGTGGTGGTGATTGCGATGTTGTTGGGATTCGTGACGTCTCGTCCCGTGATGATGTGCTATTATGATGCGACGGAGACGAAACGGAATACCTTGACGCCTAACAGTCAGGAGGTCATGAGCAAGTTGGAAGGAGGAATGACGATTACCACGTATGTCAATTTTTTGGATCGGGATTATTATATCGGGATGCCCAATATGGTAAATTCGGATTTGGAGAGGTTTAAGCAGTATTTGCGGTTTAAGCCGGAGATCAAGATGAAGTACGTGTATTATTACGATTCGGTTTCTAATAATCCTTGGTTGGACGTGCGATTTCCGAATACGACGGCAAAGGAGAAAGCAGAGCAATTGGCGGATATGCGTGATTTGAATTTTAAGATGTTTATGGCACCCGAAGAGTTGAAGAAGAAGGTGGATTTGTCGGACGAGGGGAATCGTTTTGTGCGAATCGTAGAACGGGAGAATGGGCAAAAGGCTTTCCTGCGTCTGTTTGATGATATGATGAAGTTCCCGAGTGAGGCGGAGATGGCCGTGACATTTAAACGGTTTACCATGAAATTACCGAAAGTCGGGTTCTTGACCGGACATGGAGAACGTTCGATTGATTCGGACCGGGCGAAGGATTATCTTTTCTTTTCGCAATTGAAGAATTTCCGTTATTCTTTGATTAATCAAGGGTTTGACGTGGAGAATGTTTCTCTTGCCGGAAGTTCGGATATTCCGGATGATATTGAGATCGTGGTGATTGCCGATCTGACAAAGCCTTTGGAGCCGGGGGAACAGGAAAAGTTAGATAGGTATATCGCCCGTGGAGGGAATTTGGTGATTGCCGGAGAGGTGGGAAGACAGGATGTTATGAATCCTCTTGTGGAGCAGTTCGGGGTTCGTTTTTTGCCGGGAGTTTTGGTACAGGTGAAACAGGATATTCAACCGGATTTGATGATCGTGAATGCCACGCCGGAGGCGGGAGAGATGTCTTATTTCTTTCAGGAGATGTTGATCGGCCGGAATGCGAAGATCGTGATGAACGGGGCCGCGGGATTGGCCTACACGGAAGATCGGGGATTTAAGGTGACGGAGATTTTGCGGACAGATACGACCGGATGCTGGAACGAGATGGAGACGAGGGATTTCGTGAATGATAGCGTGATTCTTAATACGGCGGCCGGAGAGGTGGAGGCGATGTACCCGGTGGCACTGGCTCTTTCCCGGAAGGTGGGCGATCGTGAGCAAAGGATTATGATTCTTGGGGATGCGGATTGTATCAGTAATGAAGAGTTTTCTATCCGTAGGAATTTACGGGTGATGACGGCCAATTATACTTTGGTTACAGGTACGTTCTATTGGCTCTCTGATGAAGAGGCGCCTATTGATGTTCGTCGCCCCATGGGAACGGATAATAAGATACACTTGAGCCGGAAAGCGATGCCTTATTTGAAGACAGCGTGTATGGGAATTGTACCCGCTATATTGCTGATTTGGGGCGTGGTGTTGTGGATGAGGAGAAAGCGGAAATAAGTAGTATGGAATTGTCAAGATGTTGTGTGAACCCCCCAAAGTTCGATAAGAGCTTTTGGGGGTGTTTTGTGTTTCTTTGAATTTATGATATATTTTTTGTTTTTTTTGATTGAAAAATCATAGCTTTGTCATAAAATAATGTGGGCAAACAATTATTAGAGATACATGGGTATGCAACCAGAAGAGTTTATAGACCAGATAAATAGAAAGCAAATGCCGGCTTTCCGTGAGTTGTTTGGTTCATTCTATCGCTATCTGGTATTATATGCTATGCGTTATGTGAGACAGCAGGAAGTGTCGGAAGATATTGTGCAGGAGGTTTTTATTGCTATTTGGGAGAGTGATAAAAAGTATAATTCATATCATGGATTCCGGGCATTTTTGTATGATTCGGTCAAAAATCGTTGCTTGAATTATTTAAAGCACCAAGAGGTTGAACGGCGGCATGCAGAGATTTTATTGCAGGAGCAGGATGAAGAGGACGAAGATTATCGGTTAATGCGTGAGGAGATGTACCGGGCGTTGCATCGGGCCGTGGATGAATTGCCGGAGCGTTGTCGGCAGGTGTTCAAATTGCATTTGGAAGGTAAGAAAAATGAGGAAATTGCTCAAGTATTGGAACTTTCCGTGGAAACGGTGAAAACACAGAAAAAGAAAGCGATGTATTTTCTGCGTGAACGATTAGGTAAGTCGTATTGTTTGTTAATTGTATTGAATATCATATCTTTATAAGATGTCGTGCATCTTTTTTGATTATTTTTCAAAAAAAGATGAATTTAGGGTACCTCGTTTTTGTGTCATGGTTGTATATGATGCAAAAATTATGAAATGAAGAATCATTGTCCCGATAGAATTGTTCACTTGTTACAGTTGTACTTGCTTGGAGATATAACCAAGGAGGAACGGCAGGAATTAGAGAAATGGTGTGAAGAGAAGGCTCGAAATAGAAGATTTTTTGAACAAGTTTGCCAAGAGGATTTATTTTCAAAGGAACGGGTTGTTTATGAAAAGATAGATGATAAAAAGGCATTGTATGCTTTTGAAAAACGTGTGGGAAAAGTTTCTCCGAGAGGTATTGGTCGTTGGTGGAAATATGCGGCCGTGTTATTATTTCCTATTTTAGTTGTCGGATCATGGAGGTTGATCCATGAAATGGAGCAAGTTCCTGTAGTGACATCGTCTGTTACACGAATTCAACCGGGGTGTTCACAAGCAGTACTTGTTTTGGATGATGGGCGTAAGGTGTTTTTGAAAGAAGAGGAAGAGGGCGTGATTTCGGAAGATAAGGAGATAACGGTTACCGGAGAAAAAGATCGTTTAGTATATACTTCTTCCGTGGAAAAAGGTATGGATGAGCTTCGTTTTAATGAACTTGAAGTTCCTCGTGGCGGGGAATATAAGGTGAAGTTGGCAGATGGAACATTGGTATATTTGAATTCGGCTACTCGAATTAAATATCCTGTTAAATTTGATGGAAAAGAGCGTAAGGTGTATTTATCAGGGGAAGCTTATTTTGAGGTAACGAAAGATGCAGAACGTCCATTTTTGGTAGAAATGGAAGGCGTGGAGATTCGGGTGTATGGGACTTCTTTTAACGTTAACACTCATCAGGAGGGGAACATTCAAACCGTATTGGTTAAGGGGAGTGTGGGGGTCAAGATTTTGGCATCAGGAGAGGAGAGTATGATAAAGCCTGGGCAGATGGCCGAGTTTAAGCAAGGAAGTCGAAAGATTGATGTGAAAGAGGTAAATGTAGCAGTTTATACGGATTGGAAGGACGGCATTTTCCGTTTTGAAAATCAGAGGTTGGAAGATATTCTCACTGTTTTGTCGAACTGGTATGATGTGGATGTTTTTTATCAAACTGTTTCCGTGAAAGAGCTACATTTTTCGGGGTATATGGAACGGTATAAAGATGTCAGTGTAATTTTGGAGGCGATTACCTTATCAACAGGGGTAACGTTTTCTGTTCAAGGAAAGACGATTATTGTATCAAAATAAAAACGGAAAGTATTTGGCGTACTTCCCGTTTGTAATTAAGTACAACAAAAACTATTTGGCGTAGTTTCTTGTTGAGGTATTAATAACTTTAAGTACAAATGTATGAAAAAAAAACGATTGTGCCAGTCTTTTTTTAAAAGACCATGGCGTAAAATTTTAGTAATTATGAAACTGTTTTTTTTACTCACTTGTTGCTTTACGCTTTCGTTGTCAGCCAATAGTTTGGCTCAACAGGAACGCGTGAGCTTGAAAATGAAGAACGTGGGTGTGGAGAAGTTATTTGATGAAGTTCAACGTCAGACGAAGCTTTATTTCTTGTTTAATATAGAGCAAGTAAAGCAATTGGGAAAGATTTCTTTGGACGTGAACAATGAAACTGTGGAATCGGTGTTGATATCTGTTTTTAAGAATTCAGATTTGACATACGTTTTTAACGGAAATATGATTGTTGTGCGACCTAGGGATGTCCAAGAGGATAAGGAAATAAAGAAGATCGTTATAACGGGAAAGGTTTCTGACGAGAAAAAACATCCTCTTCCCGGGGTTACCGTGCAGATGAAGGGCGTTGCTATCGGAACGGCAACGGACCACGACGGGAAATACTCGTTGACGATTCCGAATGCCCCGAAGAAGTTCACGTTGGTGTACTCTTTCGTGGGTATGGTTACCCAAGAGATTACGTATGCCGGGAAGGATACTATTAATGTCGTGATGAAGGAGGATGTGGAGACATTGGAAGATGTGGTGGTGACGGGTTTTAGTAATATCCGTTCATCTAGTTTTACGGGAAATGCCGTTACGGTAAAAAAGGAGGATCTGCTTAAGGTGTCAAAGACGAACGTGATCAAGGCTCTTCAATCATTCGATCCCTCGTTCCGAATTAAGGAGAATAATCGTTGGGGATCAGATCCGAATGCGTTGCCCGAGGTGTATATCCGTGGTGAATCCGGTATTGGAGTGAAGCAGTTGGAAAGTGATGCATTGGCGAAATCCAACTTGGTGGACAATCCGAATTTGCCGACTTTTATTATGGATGGTTTTGAGGTGAATGTTTCCAAATTATATGATATGGATCCGAATCGGATTGAATCAATCACAATCTTGAAAGATGCGTCAGCAACAGCTCTTTATGGTTCTCGTGCAGCTAATGGCGTGGTGGTGATCACGACGGTAACTCCAAAAGCTGGTAAATTGAATGTTGATTATAATTTTGTGGGAGATGTGATTGTTCCGGATTTGACTGATTACAATTTGTTGAATGCTAGAGAGAAATTGGAAGTAGAGCGTTTGGCAGGTTGCTTTGTGGTGGATGAGAACGATTCGTATACGGACCCTTACAATTTGAAAAAGGAGTACAATGAGAAATTGGCGAACGTGACAAAAGGCGTGAATACTTATTGGCTGTCGAAGCCGTTACAAACCGTGTTTAACCACAAGCATAGTGTGTACGTTGACGGTGGTGGTGAGAATGTACGTTTTGGTATAGAGCTGCTATACGCTAATCAAGACGGTGTGATGAAAGGATCTTTGCGTGACCGTGTAAGTGCCGGGTTCTCACTTCAATATACTTACAAGACGTTTATGTTGAAAAACCAACTATCCTACCAGCGGGTTCGGTCGGAGGAATCACCTTATGGCGATTTTTCTGATTATGCAAAGCAGTTGCCTTACGACGAGTATAAGGATGAGAACGGGCAATATGTCAAAACGATGAGATATTGGGGGACAGGCGGTGATATGAATCGCCCGAATCCGTTGTACGAAGCTGGGTTGAAGAATTTCAACAAATCGGATACAGATGAATTTATTAATAATTTTTCGTTGAATTGGAGCATTGTTAGCGGGTTGTTGTTGAAAGGGCAGTTGAGCTTGACGAAAACGATGGGAGAATCCAAGCGTTTTTATGACCCTCTTTCCCAGCAGCCGGAAAATTTGAATCACTTGTCTGTAGGTAATTTGGCTTCTGGAGCTTTGTATTTGACTCACGATGATGGGTTAACTTGGGATTTGAATGCGACTTTGTCGTACAATAAGGTTTTGAATAATCACATGATTAATGCTTTGGCTGGTGTTAACATGCAAGAGACTAAGTCTGATTCTGATAATGCAACTTACTTGGGATTCCCTTCCGGTGATTTGTCATCTCCGGAGTACGCCAAGGAAATGTACAATAAGACGGATTTTTCTGAGAGCACTAGGAGATTACTTGGTTTTATTTTCTCTGCAAATTACTCATTCAAAGATATTTATTTAGCTGACATATCGTTGAGAATTGATGGATCCTCTGCTTTTGGTGCGGATAAACGATTCGCTCCTTTCTGGTCATTGGGTTTAGGTGTGAATCTACACAAATATAAATTCTTCCAAGATCTTGGTTTTATAGACCAATTGAAGATACGTGGTTCTTATGGGCAAACGGGTAAAGCGAATTTCCCGGCTTATGCGGCACGCACAATGTACTTGATCTCGACCGATAATTGGTACAAAACGGGAATCAGTACAAAATTACAGGCTCTAGGAAATAAGAATTTGACATGGGAAACGACTAACTCGTTGGATGTTGGAGGAGAGGTGACGCTTTTTAAAGGATTGTTGTATGTTAAGGGGAGCTACTACAACAAGCGGACAATAGATTTGATTAATGATGTGACTGTGCCGACTTCTACCGGTTTTACTTCTTATCGCGATAATATTGGAGAGATTTCCAATAAAGGCTATGAATTCGATTTGAGGGTGTCCGCATTCAGTCGGAATGATTTGTCGGTTGTGTTTAATGCGAATTTAGCTCACAATGTCAATCGAATCGAGAAGATTTCAGAGAGTTTGAAAGCGTATAATGAACGAGTGAAAAAAATGTTTGAGGAGTCTTATGCTTGGGATGACCCGGAAAAGGCCTTGCAATCACAACCTTTCCTTCAATATGAAGAGGGTGGCTCGTTAAGCTCCATCTGGGGCGTACGTTCTTTGGGTATTAATCCTGCTGATGGACAAGAAGTTTTCTTGAATCGAGAGGGACGTCAGACGAAAAGTTGGAGTGCATCCGATCAGGTGGTGCTGGGTACGTCAGAACCGACTGTACAGGGAATGTTCGGTTTTAACGTGGTTTACAAACAATTCAGTTTATTTGCGAACTTTATGTACGAGGCTGGCGGACAGCGTTATAACCAAACGTTAGTGGATAAGGTTGAGAATGTGAATGTTTACACGGATAACGTGGACGAACGAGTACTTACTGGCAGATGGAAAAAAGCGGGTGATCATGCGAAGTATAAAGCGTTGACTTCTGGGCGTGATGGCGTGGAGAGTACTAAGCCGACTTCTAGGTTCGTACAGGATTACAATATGTTGTCGTGGAATTCGTTGGAGTTAGGATATGATATGCCTGCCGATTTGACGAAAAAACTGAACTTGAGTATGTGTCGGTTCACGTTGGGTATGACGGATTTGTTGCATCTTTCCAGCGTGAAGCAAGAACGAGGTACCAGCTATCCTTTTGCTCGTACGGTTTCGTTCTCTGTTAAAATTTCATTATGATATGACGCATGACTAAAATTAGATTTGTTATGAATAAAAAGATATTATTTATACTGGTTATGTGGGGAATGCTTTTTTCTTCATGTACCGATTGGTTGGATGTAACTCCCGAAAATTCTATTGAAGAGGCAGACCTTTTCAAGGAGGCTACTGGGTTTCAAAATGCTTTGAATGGTGTGTATGAGCAGATGGCCAGTACTAAATTGTATGGAAAGGAATTATCGTTTGGTATGTTGGATGCTATGGGACGGGTATGGTGTTTGCAGGGTGAGAATTTTTATAATATCAAAAATTACCATTATTATTATCAAGCTGGAACGTTTGCTTACGATGCAAACGATGATATAAAGGAGGCAATTGATGGAGTATGGAGTACGGCTTATACTGCGATTGCCAATTGTAATAACATCATTAGCAATATTGATAAGTTGACGGGAGAGGATTTTCGCACGGGAGAGCCCGAGCGATTGATGATCAAAGGGGAGGCACTGGCTGCTCGTGCTTGGTTGCACTTTGACTTGTTACGGATGTTCGCACCTGCGCCAAGTTCTAATCCCTCAGGATTGTATATTCCTTATGTTAAAGAGTTTCCGTATTATGGAGGGCAGACACCCTTGACGGTGGAGGAGACTATGGAGGCTATTGAGGTGGATTTGAAAGCAGCACAAGAGATGATTATGGCGTATGACACGTTGGATTTGGCACACAGAGCGATGTTAAGTGGCTATAATCGTTTTAAAGGGGATTTTTCAACTGCCGTGTCCGGAAATGATGGTTCTACCGTGGAGATGTTGCCGTTCTATTATTATCGCGGTTATCGAATTAATGCTTTGGCTGTGACAGGATTGATGGCACGTTTTTATAGCTATTGGGGAGGAGACAAACATTCTCTTGCTGCGGCAAATGCACAAAAGGTTGTGGATTTCCTAGTGTATCCCGAGGAGAAAAGACCGGCTTTGGAGTATGTGAGTATTGACGCCCGTTGGAATCCGGATTTCAAATTTTCCGAAGACTTAATTTTTTGCTTGTCTTACCCGACACTGATGACGGATTACACGGAGTTTGCAACTTCTTCTAGTAATGCTTGTTTGACGATCAGTAAATATGATGAAATTTGGAATGATGATTTTGCTGATGCCGGGGACTATCGATTGGTGATGATTTATGATGATCAAGGAGACTATATGCCATTGAAGAATGTACCTTCTAAAACAGGTGATGCGGAGGTACTTGCGAAAATTGAGGATATGGTTCCTATGATTCGTATGAGTGAGATGCACTTTGTGTTGGCAGAGTATTACGCTTCTATCGGTCAATGGGCAAAAGCTGCCGAGTTTATCACTAAGGTACGTGTAGGACGGAATTGTGACGGTTCCGTGGATTTGGGTATCACGGATATGGAAACGTTCAAGGCTCGTTTGTTGGGAGAGGTTCGCCGGGAGTTCTTCGCCGAGGGACAAACTTTCTTTTATTACAAGAAATATGGAGAAAAGCTGATTAAGGATATGAATCTAGATTCATTTGTAGTTCCCACGCCAGATAGTGAAAATATTCATTAATTATTGTAGCAGAAATTATGAAAAATAAAGATATAATGTATACTTTGTTGCTGGGGCTGCTTGCGGCATTGAGTTTAGTGAGTTGCGACAAGCAGGAGATAGAAACATATCATGCGAATCGTTCGTTATTTTTTGAACGTTGGAAACAAACGTCGGCCACTGCTCGGGAACGGATCGATACCGTGGGGTACTCTTTTTCACATTACGTGGGAGAGACAGAGTTGACGCACGAGTTTCAGATCAAGTTGATCGGTGCATTGTTGGAGGAGGACACGGAATACCGGGTGAGCGTGGTGGACTCGTTGACAACTGCTACTGGGGATCAGTATTCGCTTCCGGAAAAACTGATGTTTCATAAGGGGATGGCTTCGGATGTGTTGCCTGTAACGTTGAAAAAAGCTCCGTCGTTGAAAGATAAACAAGTGTATCTAACGTTGCGGTTAGTGGCAAACGAGAATTTTGGTTTGGGTTACACGGGATATTCGGATGTGAAGATTCGATTTAACGATCAAGAAGTAATACCGTTGTGGTGGACACAAGAAGTTACGGATGCATATCTTGGCAAGTATTCTTTCAAGAAGTTGGAGACCATAATTGCTGCTAATGAGGGATTCTCGACATTTGAGGGCCTTAGTGATACCGAAAAACGAAAAATTGCATTGAAAACGAAAGCGTACATCCTCGCCAATAATATCAAAGAAGAAAATGGAGACCCGATGGAGATCCCGATGTATTAATTTGTAAATGGAAAGATGGTATGAAGAAGATATATATAACTTTTTTATTGTTTGTGGTAGCTGTGATGTCCGGTTGCTATGAAGATAAGGGAAATTATGATTACAAAAACATCAATGAATTGGAAATTACTTTCGAGAAACCAACTTATTCGGTGACTTTTGGGGAATCATTGAGTATTACGCCCGATTTCAATCTTGAACTTCCGGAGGAGTCAGACCGCTACACGTATAACTGGTACGTGAACGGGAATATGCGACCGGAGTGGAATCAACGTGATTTTAATTGGGCGGTGGACACTATTTTTAAAGACGGTAAGGTGGTATTGGAGGTGACGGATACCAAATATGGCATCACGTACATGAATCGTGCATCACTTGACGTGGTGGGGATTTTTGAGAATAATTATTCGTGGATGATTTTGTCGGATGTGGAAGGCGAATCACGCTTGTCTTACTTTTCGAATTTGGAGTATGATAGTGATGCTGAAGAGTTTAAAAAAGTGAAGTTCTATGACGATGTTTACGTCATGGCAAATGATGGAAAATTGGGAACAGGTCCTATTGCACTACAGGAGCATTTTCGGGCGCAGGTAGATTATGAGACGATAATCGGTAATGTTTGCGTGTTCCAAGAGAGTGGTGCTGTGGATTTAAGTGGAGAATCATTCGAGAAACAGATTGACATGGTGGAATCGTTTGATGGGGGCGTCTACCCAGCGGGAGCAATTATTTATCCCGGTACGTTCATGGACCGGGTGGATGTACTGGCCGATCAGAAGGGACAGTTGTACTCCCGTTTTCGGGCAGTAGCGACTGTATACAATTCCGAGTATTTCTTGCAGACCCCGCTTTCTTTTGAAGGAGAGACGTTGGAGCAATGTCGGGTGGCCCGTGGATTTTATCGGGCAAATCGTACGGGATATGCCGTAGTGTATGATGGAAAGAACAAGCGGATGCTTTACACGGTGAATAGCGATTATTGGGATGATATTGCTGGAGCCGGCAGATTTGTAGCATTGCCAGCCCGGGGGATTGAGAACACAGAGGAGGATGTGATTGTTCCACTAGATAATATGGAAGGTTACGAGTTGATTAAGATGGGGATGTTTGGATATGGGGCGCTTGAAGATTGGACAAATCAATATGGAATTTATCTATTGTTGAGAGAGGAAAGTACTGATAAGGTATTTTTGGAATTGATTCGTTTGAAGGGATCTTCTGCTCGTCCGGTGCTACAAGAGGTGTTATTACACGAGATAAAAGGGTTGCCAGAGGTGCCGTCAACAGTGACGGTGCCGTTGGATAAGCCGGAGTATGCGTTCTTTGGGGCGGGCAATAATGTCTACTTCCTAGATCTTAAAAACCCGAAGAATTCGGTAGTCTTGTATAAGAGTTTTGGGGCAAAGGTGACAGCAATTAATGCTGAATCAATGTACAACAAACATATGGCTGTGGGGCTTGAGAATGGGGAATTCTACATATTGTTTATTCGTGAAGCCAAAAATGTGGCAGAGGAGAAAAAAGTGCTTTACCCGAAAGGAGCCTATCCGGCAGACCAGAGAGTGGGTCGGATAGTGGATATCCAATATAAGCAATTAGATCATTGGAATTATTAATCAGGGATAAATTAGGATGGGATACTTTTCTTGCAGGTCGTATGTGCCTGCAAGAAATCCCTAATAAAGAGTAAATATGGGAAGTTCGATTGTATCAGTAAAAAATCTGTCTCATCGCTATAGTGTGCAATGGGCGATAAAAGATATTAGTTTTGATATCACTAAGAAGGGGGTGATGGGCTTACTGGGATCTAATGGAGCCGGCAAGTCAACTACAATGAATATTATTTGTGGAGTTTTGAATCAGACAGAAGGGGAAGTTTTTATTAATGGCATTAATTTACGAGAAAATCCTGTAGAGGCTAAAAAGTATATTGGTTTTTTGCCTCAGCAGCCTCCTCTGTATACGGATTTGACAGTGGAGGAGTATTTGCAGAATGCAGCTTTTTTGCGTTTGATGGATAAGTCAGAAGTGAATAAGGCTGTTGATATCGCTTTGGAACGTTGTTCGATTGCGCATTTTCGTAATCGTTTGATCAAGAATCTTTCTGGAGGATATCAACAGCGGGTGGGGATTGCACAGGCCATTGTTCATAATCCAAGTTTTGTGGTGCTGGATGAGCCAACAAATGGACTGGATCCGAATCAAATTGTGGATATTCGTAACCTGATTCGAGAGATTGCGGAAGAACACTCCGTGTTATTGTCTACCCATATATTGTCTGAAGTGCAAGCGATATGTAATGATATAAAAATGATTGATAATGGTCATTTAGTGTTTTCTGGGTCTATGGAAGATTTTGATAATTATATCGCTCCTGATAGTTTTATTATTGAGTTGAATAATTCTCCGGGAAAGGAGGTGCTTGTCCGGTTGGCTCCAAACAAGGGAGTGGAGGCGTTGTCGGAAAACCGTTTTAGAATATTTTTTAACGAGGATAATACGGTTACGGAGAAATATGTTGAAGCGAGCGTAATGAATGATTGGAATTTGAAAGAGCTTGTGGTTGAAAGGTGTAGTTTGGATCAGATTTTTGCACAATTATCCGGAAAAGTAAAATAGCGTGAATATGAAATTAAATAGTAATATAAGACAGACGTTTAGAGTGGCTAAAATAGAACTGAGTTCTATGTTCTATTCTCCTGTAGCTTGGTTGGTGTTGATTATTTTTGCCTTGTTGATAGGGTATGATTATGCAAATGTTTTTGATAGTCAGTTGAGAGCTCAATCTCTGGGTAGCGGATTATGGAATGTGTCGTCTGCGATTTATAATAGTTGGATGACGGGTATTTTAAAACCGATTTTACGTAACCTTTATTTATATATCCCGTTGATCACAATGGGGTTGATGAGCCGTGAGTACCAATCGGGTTCGATCAAGTTGTTATATTCCTCTCCGGTGAAGAACTCTTCAATTATATTTGGAAAGTATTTAGCCATGATGTGTTATGGTGCAGCTTTGATGAGTATTATCGGGTTGAACGTGCTTTTCTCTTGGTTGACAGTTGAAAATTTCCAGATTTCCATGCTTTTGGTCGGAATGTTGGGAATCTATCTTTTGATTTTGGCTTATTCAGCGATCGGGTTGTTTATGTCGACACTTACGGCCTATCAAGTGGTAGCGGCAGTGGGTACGCTGGCGGTTTTAGCTGTATTGAATTTTATCGGAGATGTTGGTCAAGGAATTGATTTCGTCCGAGATATTACTTTTTGGTTGTCAATTTATGGACGTTCGATTTCTTTTATTGAGGGATTACTGCCTAGTGCGGATGTGATGTATTTTTTGATTGTAATCGGATTGTTTCTTTCGCTCTCTGTACTGAAATTAAACACGGAGAAGAAGATCATGTCTTTGCGTACGAAAATTCTAAAATACAGTACGATTATCGTAACGGCGTTGTTGTTGGGTTATTTGACTTCTTTGCCAGAGGCAAAGTTGTATTATGACGGGACTTACACGAAGAGTAACACGTTGTCTCCGGAGAGCCAAGAGGTGATGGAGAAATTAACTCAACCACTCACCATTACAACATATGTGAATATTTTAGCTCCAGATTATTTCGCTGGATTACCTTTTAACCGGAATTGGGATTTTGAACGTTTTGAACGTTATGTGCGTTTCAAACCGGATATCAAGATGAAATATGTATATTATTACCATCATGCAAGTAATCCAGATCTTGATGCACAATATCCGAATATGACTGATGAAGAGCGTGCTAAGGCTCTTTGTAAGATTAGTGATTTGAATTTTAAAATGTTTAAATCTCCGGAGGAGATTGATAAGGTTGTTGATTTAAGTGGCGAAGGCTATCAGTTTGTTCGTATTGCAGAACAAAAAGATGGTAAAAAAGCGTTTTTGCGGTTGTTTAATGATAACCAGCGTCATCCGCGAGAGACTGAAATTACGGCTATGTTGAAACGTTTCGTGGCTAAAGCTCCGATGGTAGCCTTTTCTACGGGATACGGTTCACGGAGTATTAATAATTATGGAGGACGTGGTTTCTATTTATTTGCGAAAGATTTATGGTTCCGTTATTCATTGTTAAATCAAGGTTTTGACACGCGAGAGATTGATTTGGATCACGAGAAGGTTTCAGATGATATTTCAGTGCTTGTTATTTCAGATTTGCGAGAACCTTTATCGGAAAAAGCACTGGCTAACGTGAAGGACTTTATGGCAAGAGGAGGGGATATGGTGATTTTAGGGGAGTATGGAAGAAGTGAAAACATGAATGAATTGACGGCTTCTTTAGGAGTTCGTTTCTCGGATGGAGTATTGGCTTGTCCGAACGAGTTAGGTTCTCCTGTTGTTTTGAGAACGACTTACACGGAGGAGGCTGTTGAGAAACATTCAACATTTGCCCGTATGCGTGATTTTGGATATGGTGTATCGGTGCCTTCATCTTTGGCATTGGATTATTCGGATGTGAAGGATTTTGAGGTTTATCCCGTGTTGGAAACGGGTGATAAGGCTTGGGTCGAATATGAAACGAAAGATCTTGTAGATGGTGATTTCATTTGCAATGCTGAAGCCGGAGAGAAGGAAGGTGTTTATGCAACATTGATATATTTGAGACGTAAAGTTGGTGATAAGGAACAACGTATCGTGATTTCTGGTGATAGTGATTTTATCACGAATGAAGAATTTGGATTGTCACGTCCAGGGATGGAGGTGAATAATATTGAGATTATTTCTGGTTCATTCCGTTGGCTTTCAGATGATGTATTCCCGATAGATACGGAACGCATTGCGGCAATAGATAATCATATTGATCTGTCTCCCGGCTGGAGATTTTGGATTAAATTATTTTTTATGGTACTCTTCCCTCTTTCTCTCGCTATTTCGGGTATTTCTATTATATATAGGAGACAACGTAAGTAGAGCTATAGAAGGTATGTTTTCACATTAAAATTTGAATGTATGTTAAATAAAATAGTGGAGGTTAAACATCTATCTCATAAATATAGTGTAGATTGGGCTATTCGAGATATCAATTTTGCGATAAAGGAGAATGGCGTGTTTGGGTTATTGGGTTCTAATGGAGCGGGTAAATCCACAACAATGAATATTATCTGCAACGTGTTAACACAAACGGAGGGGGATGTTTTTATTAATGGTATAAATTTAAGGGAGCGTCCGATTGAGGCGAAGAAGTTTATCGGTTTTTTACCTCAAAAGGCTCCTCTTCACACGGAGATGACGGTAGACGAATATTTATATCATTGTGCGGATATCCGGTTGATGCCTAAAAAGGAGATTCCTGAGGCGATGGAGAGGGCTAAAGCAAAGTGTGGAATAACACATTTTAGCAAACGACAGATTCGAAATCTTTCCGGGGGATACCAACAACGTGTAGGGATTGCGCAGGCGATTATTCATAACCCTTTGTTTGTGATTCTTGATGAACCGACCAATGGGCTTGATCCGAATCAAATTATGGAGGTTAGACGTTTGATCCAAGAAATCGCAAAGGATCGGGCTGTTTTGATTTCAACTCATATATTACCCGAGGTGCAAGCCGTTTGTGACTATATTATGATGATTGAACATGGACAGAAAGTGTTTGAAGGTACGATTAATGCTTTCAACACGTATATGTCTCCTAGCGCTTTACTTACGATTATGCACAACGCTCCCTCTTCGGAAGAGTTGATGAAGATAGAGGGAGTCGAGCGGGTGGAGCGGTTGACGAATACCCGTATCCGTTTACATTTTAAGGGGGATGATTCGATTATTAGACGGGTGGTAGAACAGGCGGTTTCGAATCAATGGCATTTACGGGAGATTTCTTTGGAGAAGGAGTCCTTGGATAAGGTGTTTGCCAAATTGTCCGGAAAGGATGCGTGACGGGTGTTGATATAATAATACGTTATTTTAAAAGATTATAAGAATGAGAACGATTATACGGATTACAAAATCAGAGCTTCGAGTTCTATTTTTCTCTCCTATTGCATGGCTTATCTTGATAGTTTTTAGTTTTCAGGTAGGTATGGCTTACAGTGATACTCTCGCTTTACAACTTAAAAATCAAGAATTGGGTTATCGGATGTTTGCGGTGACTTCCTCTTTGTTTAGTGGATACACGGGAATTCTTTCCAATTTGTTGGAGAATTTATATCTCTATATTCCGTTGTTCACGATGGGGCTGATGAGTCGTGAATTGAGCAGTGGATCTATAAAATTATTGTATTCGTCACCGGTGTCGAATTTGCAGATTATTTTGGGTAAATTCTTAGCCGTCGTAGTTTATGCTTTGCTGTTGTGTGTGATTTTGATGGGGCCGGTTATCAGTACGTGTATTTCTGTGCAGGCTCCGGATGTCCCGTTGATGTTAACCGGAGTGTTGGGTGTTTTCTTGACGGTTTTGGCATATGGAGCTATCGGGTTGTTTATGTCGACAATCACGAAATATCAAGTTGTTGCTGTAGTGGGGACACTTGCTATTCTTGCCATATTGAATTTCATTGGTGGTGTCGGACAAGAATATGATTTTGTACGGGATATCACCTACTGGTTGGCTATATCTGGTCGCTCGAAAGTGTTTATTGACGGGATGATCAGTTCCAAGGATACGTTGTATTTCGTTTTGGTGATTTTCATGTTCTTAGGACTTTCTGTAATTAAGTTACAAGGAGAAAGATTGCGATTAGCCAAGTGGAAAACTTCGTTGAAATACAGTTTCGTGTTGTTGATAGCGTTGGCCTTAGGATACATCTCGTCTTTACCGAAGTTCAGTATTTATTATGATTCAACGGCAACTAAGATGAACACGTTAACCGAGGAAAGCCAGCAGATTCTTGAACAATTGAAAGGAGACTTGACGATTACCACTTACGTGAACTATTTGGATGAGACCTATGATCGAGGTGCTCCAAGAAATAGAATTGATGATATAGCTCAATTTGAGCAATATTTGCGATTCAAACCAGAAATAAAACTTGAATATGTTTATTATTACGCTAAAGGGTATATGCCCTATGCGAAGGCTGCTTATGATACGATGACCTTAGAACAGATCGTGGAGGATAAATGTCGGTATTCTGGATACAATCCTAAACGTTTTCTACCTTTGGATGAGGTATTAAAGAAAGATGATATTTCTGGAGAAAATGGTCGGTTTGCCCGGGTGATTACTGCTGCGAATGGGAAAAAGGCAATTTTGCGTATTTATCAAGATAATAGTGTTTATCCTTATGAAGCACAGATCTCTACAGCGTTGAAGACTTTACTTCAGGAAGCTCCCGTGGTTGGTTTTGTTACCGGGCATAAAGAGAGAAGTGGCATGGATTTGGGCGAAAAAGGGTACGGGGCTTTTGCGTCGAATAAGACATTCCGTTATTCATTAATAAATAGTGGATTCGGGATACGTGAAATATCATTAGGGCAACCAGTGCCAGAAGATATTGATATTGTGGTACTAGCAGATATGAGAAGTGATCTAACGGAGGAGGAATCTCGTAATTTTGATACTTATTTGGCACGAGGAGGAAATTTATTTATATTAGGAGAACCTAAGCGTCAGAAATTTATGAATCCAGTTGTTGAAAAATTAGGATTACGTTTTGCGGATGGTATTATAGTGTCTCCTTCAGAGATTCATTTGGATGATATTGTTGCTGCGGATATAAAAGAAGGTGCTGCTACGGTTTCAGAAAACTATATCAAGTATTTTCGTAGAGGCTATTCTATCATAACTCCTTCTGCCTGTGCAATCGAGATTTTGGATACGACGAAAGGATTTAAAATAACAGAGGTCTTGGCTAGTGCAAGTAAAGGTTCTTGGATCGAGAAGGAAACGACTGATTTTATTAATGAAAAGTCTGTGTTAAACCCAGATGCTGGAGAGGTGGAACGTTCTAATTCAATCATGTTGTATCTAACTCGTTTAGTGAAGAATAAGGAGCAGCGTATTTTTGTGATTGGAGATGCTGATTGTATTAGTACGTTGGAGCTTTCGCAGAATAGGGCCGGTTTTAGAAGTTCGAATTTTACCTTGATAACGGAAACATTCCGTAATATGTCTTACGAAGAATTTCCTGTTGATGCTAATCGAGTAAATCCCCCTGATGATCAAGTTGTGGTTTCTCAAGATGGAGTCTCTACCATAAAAATAGTTATAATGTGGATTGTTCCACTATTACTTGTGGTTGGTTGTGTTATATTATTGTTTAGAAGAAAAAGAAGATAGAGTTTTAATATTATATCAACGTTCGGAAGAATAGGATGTTTTAAGGATTCATTTGTTGATTTGTAAAAATGAACAAATGAATCCTTATGATTTTTTATATTGTTTGAGAGTTGTGGATATATTTTGGTTTGTGAGAGTTTTTTTAGAGCCGTTTTTTAGAAACTAAATTAACAAAGTTAACAGCTGAAAAGGGAAGAATTAACAAAGAATTAATGTAGATTCATTTTGAATAACAAAATGAGAACTATAATTTTGTTGATGGAAATAGTGCGTGATCTTCAGAGATCAAAAAATTAAATGATTAAAACAATTAGAGATGAAAAAATTAGGATTGATTATTGTTAGTTGTATCTTCTCGCTGTTATCGATGCATACGTTGTACGCGCAGGAACAGGATAAGTTGTTGCAACTATTGAAACAAGAGTTGGCAGCTGATATGCAAGAGCTGCAGAAACAGGAGAATCCTCCCTATCACATGAACTTTAGGGTGATGGATGATCGGACGGTGAATATTTCGAGTTCTTTCGGGGCCACGATGATGTCCGTGGAACAACATTCTCGTTCAATGGTTCCGCAGATTCGGGTGGGGGATACTATTTTGGATAATTTTAAATATAACGCGATGGGGGCCCCGGCAGACCAACGTGGTAATGTACGGGTGGCTTATTTGGGATTGGATGATGAAAAAGGTGCTGATGCAACTCGTCAGGCAATCTGGGCTGAAGTGATGAAACGTTATGATTTTGCAGTGGAGGCTTATCAGAGAGCGAAAACTCAAAGTCAGGTGAGTGTTGCTGATGAGGATAAAGCTCCTTCATTTTCTGCGGCTCCGGTGGAGAAATATTACGAGGCTCCTCTTCCTGCTGAGAAGTTGACGGTTGACCAAGCTGCTTGGGAAAAACGTTTGAATGAAGTTTCTGCGGTGTTTAAAGCATATCCGTTATTACAGTCGGGTGATGTTAGTTTAACGTTCCGGGTGCTTCGGAATTATTTTGTAAATACGGAAGGAACTGAAGTTGTGCAGAATAGAACATATGCACGAATCATGATTAGTGCTTCCATGAAGGCAGAAGACGGTATGGAGTTACCGTTGAATATGTCATACTTTGCATACGATCCGAAGGACCTTCCGTCTAATGACCGGATGATTGCTGACGCTAAGGATATGGTAAAAAGATTGACCGTGTTGCGTGATGCTCCGGTTGTTGATCCTTACACGGGACCCGCTATTTTGTCCGGTCCGGCTAGTGGGGTGTTCTTCCACGAGATTTTCGGTCATCGTATTGAAGGTCACCGTTTGAAAGGTGGTGGTGAAACTTTTAAGAAGAAAGTAGGCGAGTTGGTTTTGCCTGCAGACTTTCAAGTGTATTGCGATCCGACTTTGCGTAGTTATGCCGGGGAAGAGTTGAATGGTTTTTATTTGTATGATGATCAGGGAGTGAAAGCTCGCCGGGTTGATGTCGTGAAAGACGGTATTTTGAGAGAGTTCTTGATGAGCCGCGTGCCGCTGGATGGATTCCCGCATAGTAATGGGCATGGACGTACTGCCGGAGGTGGTGATCCTGTATCCCGTCAATCTAATTTGGTGGTGGAGACAACAGCACCTCACACGGAGGCTGAATTGCGTTCCATGTTGATTGAAGAGGCTAAAAAACAAGGAAAAGAATACGGGTACTATTTTAAAGAAGTAACCAGTGGTTTCACGTTGACCGGGGAAGGTGGTAGTTTGAATTCATTTAACGTGACTCCCTTGGAAGTGTACCGAATCTATGTAGACGGACGTCCGGACCAGTTGGTTCGTGGGGTGGATTTGATTGGAACCCCGTTATCCATGTTCTCTAATATTGTATGTGGAGGTGATGCTCCCAGCGTGTTCACGGGAGAGTGTGGTGCGGAATCCGGTTGGGTGCCTGTAACGGCTAGTTCCCCAATGATTCTGGTAAATAAGATCGAGACTCAACGTAGACAGAAGTCAAGAGATTTACCCCCGATCTTACCGGCTCCGCAGAACAAATGAAATGGAGAATTGAAAACTGAAAATGAATAGATCGAAATCATTGAGGCTTGGAGTTCTTCGGTCGTAAATTTTAAATTTAGAATAAAAATGAAATATATATTATCGATTATATTGTTTTTCCTGTTGGCAGGATCATTATCCGCACAGAATGAGCAGGATCAGGTGATCTTTAAGGCTATGCAGGATGAGATGCAACGTAGTAAGGAGCAATTGATGTTGCCGGGTATGCAGAAACCATATTACTTGTCTTATACTTTGGGACGTACACATCAGTTTGAGGTTGTGGGTGCGTTAGGTGGTGTTACTAATTTTTACGAGTCTCCTTGGAGTGCCGTTGGTGGGGTGCAGATGTTTTTGGGAGATTACGATCATAATAATGATATTAATTATGTATGTGCTTCTGTTCAGGCCGGAATGCCGGAACAGGCTGATTATGATGTAATCCGGAGAAATTTCTGGTTAGGATCAGATGCCATGTATAAATGGTCATTGCAGGCAGGAGCGATGAAGGACGCTTATTTGAAGGCGAACCCGAAGACTGCCGAAGAAACTGCCGTGAAGGATCAACAGAAGGTGGATGCCGTTACCCGGATCGAGGAACCGAAAAATGCTTACACGATTGATAGAGCAAAATTAGAGAATATTGTAGAAGAATTATCTGCTATTTTCAAGGACTATAAGGATATTTATGATTCATCCGTGGCTATTACCGGACAGGAAATGGAAGTGTACAAGTCTACCACGGATGGGGTTGTGCTGAAAGAACCGTTACGTTATGCAAGCTTGGTTGCCTCTGCTTACGTGATGACAGAAGATGGCGTTCGGATTGATGATGCATATTCCGTGCTTGTTGCTCGTCCGGATGATTTGCCTTCTTTGGATGAATTAAAGAAAGGGGTTAAGGCTTTTGCCGATAACTTGATCAAGTTGAAGAATGCGCCAGCAATTACAGAATATTATGCAGGTCCGGTGTTGCTTGAGGATGGTGCTTGTTCATCTGTTTTTATAAGTAACTTCTTGAAACGAGGAGCTCTCTTCGCTTATCGTAAACCCGATACCGACCGGGCTCAACCGATGAAAACGTTAGATGCTCGTTTGGGAATGAAGATTGTAGACAATCGAGTTTCTATCAAAAATTACAGCTCTTTGGATAAGTATAATGGAGTTTCTTTGTTAGGAGCTTATAATATTGATGCTGAAGGTATCGTGCCTGCCAAAGAGATGACTTTGGTTGAAAATGGTATTTTCAAAAGTATGTTGAATGGGTGTACCCCGACTTTGTACGCTCCCCAATCAACGGGTAGTTCTCGTTTCTTGTTGTCCAGTAGCAATGGAATGTTTTCCACGGCTCCGGGTACCATTCATATTGAAGTGGAGAAAGGAACGAAACCGGAAAAGATGAAGAGCGCGCTGATTAAAGCTGCTAAAGAAGAAGGTTTGAAGTATGCTTATATCGTGCGGAGTTTAGCGGGTAAAGCTTCTCGTATCTATCGGGTAGATTTGGATGGTAAGGAAACTCAAGTCCGTTTCGGTGATGTGAGTGGCTTGACATTGATAAACCTGAAACGTATGTTGAATATTTCCAGCAAGGAAAATGTAAGCAATTATATTTTGAACGGTCAATTACTATCTTCTTTAATATACCCGTCTTCAATTTTGGTTGAAAACATCGAGATTAATAAATCAGACGTGAAGAAAGACAAAGAGCAAGTATTGACTTTCCCGTTACAACGGTAAGATTATTTTAAGGTATTAGAACACAGGGAATAAAAAAGAAGCGATCGAATTGTTCGATCGCTTCTTTCATTGGTTACCTGTCTTTATTTAATTTCAATGGTTCTCTCTGCTTTTTTAATCTCTTCCTGAGATAGTTTCGGCAAGTCGATGGTTAGAACTCCGTGTTCAACCCCGGCAGCGATTTTCTCTTTATCCACGTCATCCGGTAAGATCATGGTTTGTTGGAATTTCGAGTATGAGAACTCCCGGCGTAAGTAGCGATGTTCTTTTTGCTCCTCTTTACTCTCGCTCTTTTTCTCCATGGAGATTACTAGATTGTTATCCTCGTCTATGCGAACGTTGAAATCTTCTTTTGTCATACCCGGAGCTGCAACTTCAACTTTATAATCTTTTTCGGATTCGATTACGTTGATCGCTGGTGCGGTTGCGTTTGCTCTTGTCATCCACTCGTTATCAAAGAAATCATTAAAGATACTTGGTAACCAATTTTGAGTTCTTCTTACAGGCATCATAATTTTAGTCTCCTATCTTTAAATTCAACATTATCATTTAATTGGATTCAGGTTCTTTGTGAACCTGCATTCGATTATAGTTAATGCAAAGCACGTGCCAATGGATTTTGAGGACTTTTTGTCACTGATGTTATGTCAAATTTTCAGTGTTTCTGTCAATTAATGACGAGAAAAAAAGCAAGATTAAATATTCAAATTTCTAATAATAATTGTAGCTTTATACCTTATTTTAGCAAGAGGATAGAGTAACTTAATGACAAATAAACATCGTATGAAGAAAAACTACAATTGGGCTAAGGCAACGCTTGTTATGGGTTGTATGCTTGGTTTGGGGTGGCTGGCTACCCCGGTAATGGCACTGGACAGGGACGTGCGGTTAATGGATGAAGATACGACAATTATGGTAGTTGCCGAAGTTCAGCCGGAATTTAACGGGAATTTGAATCAATGGATAGGGGAAAACGTGCAATACCCGGAAGAGGCGTACGCCAACCAAATTGACGGGCGGGTGTTTGTGACTTTTGTGATTGAGAAAGATGGGGTCGTGTCTCACGTGCGAGTGGTTCGTTCTGCCCATCCGCTTTTGGATGCGGAAGCACTTCGGGTGATCTCCGGAATGCCGAAATGGAAACCGGCTATGTCGGGGGGAAAGGCTGTACGTTTTGAAAAGACTTTACCGATCACGTTCAAATATACGCCACAAGAGACCGAGTTGACTTATGAGCAATATTTGAAAAACTTGGAGGAAGAACAGGAAATGCTGAAGAAAGGGGAGAAAATGAGTTTGGAAGATATGGCTCGCCGGGTGAATGCTTTCAAGGAGCAATTGGGGGATGATACCACGTTGCGTAAATTATTGTTGGAAAAGAGTCAGACGATTAAGGGTGAAATTGATAGTACGGTAAAGGCTCAAACAAAAGTGTTGAAGCTGAAAAAGAATGACGTGAAGGAGTTGACAAAAATCTACGAGGACGAGATTAACACGAAGATTCAACTGATTGAAAGTTTGGGAACAGATCAGTTTATCAGTCATTTTGTTGAATCCGAACTTGAGATGAGAAAGATCGAGATGGACAAGATGCTAAAGATTAAAGACCTTTTGAAAGATCGGTTCAAATTGTATTTTGAGAATTATATCTTACGGCATTGATAATATATTTTATTGTATACTAAAGGGGCTGAATTCAGCCCCTTTTTTTGTTGCCACATTGTCAGTTCGGTCGTAACAATGCGTCAGTTCAGAACGTATATCAAAGGTTGGTACGTAGTTTGTATTGACATATTATAGAATGTATAAATTATAAAAGTATGGCCTATATAGATTACTATAAGATTTTAGGAGTTGATAAAAGTGCTTCGCAGGATGATATCAAGAAGGCTTTTAAGAAACTGGCCAGAAAGTATCATCCGGACTTGAATCCGGACGACCCGAATGCCAAGCAACGTTTTCAAGAGATTAACGAGGCGAACGAGGTATTGGGTGATCCGGAGAAACGGAAGAAGTATGACCAATATGGAGAGAACTGGAAACATGCCGACGAGTTTGAGGCCCAGAAACAGCGTTACCAACAGCAAGGCGGTGGAGGTTTCGGGAGTGGAGTTCATTGGTCATCGGAAGGCGGGTTCTCCGGCATGGGCGGGGATGGCGAGTTTTCGGACTTCTTCGAGTCGTTATTCGGTTCCCGTCGGGGTGGAGGAAGGTCTGCCGCGTTCCGAGGACAGGACTACAATGCTGAATTGCATTTGTCATTCCATGATGCCGCACAGACACACAAACAGGTGTTGGCTGTAAATGGTAAAAATATACGTATTACCGTTCCGGCCGGGGTGGCTGACGGGCAAACGATTAAATTGAAAGGACAAGGCGGACCCGGTGTAAACGGGGGACCTGCGGGAGACTTGTATATCACATTCGTGATCGCGGAAGACCCCGTGTTCAAGCGTTTAGGAAACGATCTGTACGTGACGGCTCCTTTAAACCTGTACTCGGCTGTTTTAGGAGGAGAACAGGTGGTGGATACAATGAATGGTAAAGTAAAATTGAAGGTAAAACCCGGAACCCAGAACGGGGCGAAAGTAAGGTTGAAGGGAAAAGGTTTTCCCGTTTACAAGGAAGAAGGAAAGTTCGGTGATCTAATCGTGACTTATTCTGTGGAGATTCCGACAAATTTGACGGAAAAACAGAAGGAGTTATTCCAAGAATTACAAAAACTTAGCTAAAGGGAAGAGTTATGGAAACAGATTTAATTATAGTCAGGGAATACTGTCAGAAAAGTCACGTGGATCCGTTGTTTATCGTGTCTCTGGAAGAAGATGGACTAATTGATATTCAGGTTGTCGATGGTGAACGCTACTTGCTTGGTTCGCAATTACAGGACTTGGAACGATTTGTCCGGTGGCATGAAGATTTGTCTGTCAACACGGAAGGAATCGGTGTTATCCACGAGTTGATGGGACGTATGCACGAAATGCAACAGGAACTGAAGCAACTGCGTCGAGAAGTCCGATTACTTCGAACGAACTATTTGGAAGAAATACTGTAATGTTTCATGAAACATTACAGTATTTTTTAGTTTACTACTTTTGCGTCTGTTCCCAATAAGAAGAACCAAGAAAATAAGCGATATTTTTCAAGATAATTGTATACGGGTGAAAATGCTGTGTTTTTATTATTTGGAGGAATTATTGTGATTATTCCATTTTATTTGTACTTTTATACAGATTGTATGTTCAAATTGTGCTAGAAATGGAAATAATTGAGATTGCCTCTAAGGTGTGGTATAAATTGTACGTGATTCTATTTTGTTGTATTTTGAATGCAGGGATCTTGAATGCGTCGGGGCGGTCGGATGGCAACACGACGGTTTATGCCGTGGCTGAACCTTATTCGTATGATGAGTTTATTGCCATGTTAGACCGGGAAGGAAAGGTCCCATTGGAAAATATTCAGGAAGAGACGGATCCGGCAATCATACAGATGTACGTGGCACAGAAACAACAATTCCTGAGGGGTGGGGGAAGAGCTTTGAAATTGGCACTTGATAGGATGAGTCCGTCGTATAATGTGAGAGCGTCTGCGGGTTTTGTTCGGGAGTACAAGTTGAATAAAGGACAACAGAAAAAATTGGAGGCCGTGTACAAATGGAAAAGCCTTGAGCAAGATAAACTGATAAAGAGAATGGGTAAGAAGGATCTGATGAAAAGATATGCGGAATTATCACCGTTATTCGCTCATTTGAATATCTTGGAAGAGGCGAAAATAAGGGAATGTATGAATCCCGAACAACACGCGTTGTATTTCCGTGATTTGATGGAAGAAATGAGAATCTCCCACCAGCCCGACAATAACGAGCCTTGTTCCTGTAAATGTTTTTATCATCTGAATGTTTCTTTACTGGGAATCGGGGGGATACAGAACTGGATTGTAAGAGAAGTGAAGTACCCGATAATGGCACAGGAGCGTAATATTCAGGGGAAGGTGGTCGTGGGTTTCCTGATCAATACGGATGGGAGTATCTCCGATGTTCACGTGGTTCGAAGTGTGGACCCGAGCTTGGATGCGGAATCTGTGCGGGTCATGCGCCGGTTGCCCTCTTTCGCTCCGGTGATATGTCCGATCCATAAACGGAAAGTAGCTGTTTATTATACAGCTCCGATAAATTTCCAACTTCAATAGTTTTTTGTAAAGTAAAGATAATACTGAATTAAATTGTGTTCTATGGCGTTTGTTATTAGTTGTTTAAGGAAGAAAGGTTTTATGCTTTCGTTATGTTTCTGGGTGCTGTCCGCTAGTGCTTTTGCCCAAGTGTCAATTAGTCGGACGAATTCACTATCGTATGAAAACTATCTTCAAATGCTGGATGAGGAAGCAAAGATTCCTTTGTCGGAGATTCAGGAGGAGGAGAATCCGGAACATTTGAAGGAACGGATGGCATTATATCGTAAAGGCGATAGGGGAACCTATAACTGGCGGTGTATGGGAGTGGAGCGGGCGGATGAATACGCTCCCCTGTATGCGATTGACGTGATCAAGCATGCGGGGTTACAAAAAACGACAGCTAACGTTTTGGAGAGCGTGTTCCGTCATTTTTATGATATGGAAATGAAAATGTTGAAAGAAATCGGACCCAAGAAATTTGTTCATAAATACATCGTTGCTACCCCGAAATTTGCCCATCTGAATATTCTGAAAGAGGCAAAATTACGTGAGGTGATGGATCGAGACGATCATGTTCGTTATTTTATGAAATATATCTTACCTGCCGTTTCCCGTTCCCCCGGTCAGGTGATCGAGAAGGATGAATTTAAATGCGTGCATTACGTGCGAGTACCCTTGTTCGCTCAAGGGAATTTTGCCGTGTGGATTGGTGAGAATGTGAAATACCCGAAGGATGCACTACAAAATAACTGGCAAGGTCAGGTTGTTGTCAGTTTCACCGTGGAGCTTGACGGGTCTGTTTCAAACGTGCAAGTCGTGAAAGGTGGTGCCTACAGCCTTAATGTGGAGGCTGTCCGGATCGTGAAATCAGCCCCGAAATTTATTCCCGCATGGTGTCCGCTCCACCAGAAGTACGTGAGAAGAAGCATGACCGTACCCATCAGTTTCAAATTGCAATAGAGGCCGGTAACGATCACTTCGCCCCGTTGCCCATATCCGCCCGGGCTTTACTTTGCGTCACGAGATAGACTCCCGTGAACACCAGCAAGGCAGCAACAGGTTTATCCCAAGTTAGCTTATCCTGCCCCATGAGAATGGCGAGGGTGGCGGCTACTAGGGGTTGTGCGTAATTGTACATGCTGATTGTCGTGGGGCGGATGCGTTTCAAGGCAATCGGGATGAACAGGTAAGCGAGGAAGGTGGCGAAAAATACCACGTAGAAAAGGCTGGCCAGAGCGCTTAGAGAAGTTTCTGCCGAGAATAGTTTAGCGTTTACCACGTCGTGCATGCTGAACGGGAGCATGAGGATCGTTGAGAACAGGAACATCCATTTCATCAGGGTGACCGGGGAATAGCGCTGGGCGATCGGTTTCGAAATCACGAGATAAGTTGCGTAACTCACCACGCTAATAAAACAGAGCAGGTTGCCCATCAACGAACCGCCGTGTCCTTGGTTTATCGTGTAGGATTGCCAGATGATCAATAGCGCCCCGCAGGCCCCGATCAGTACCCCACCCGCCTTCTTGGAAGTAATCGGTTCTTTTAGAACCAATGCCGAAATAAGCATCACCATCACGGGATTCATCGTGACGATCAACCCGGCGTCAATAGGGGAGGTCATTCCAAGTCCTTCAATGAATGTAAGTTGATTAACAGTTGTACCTAAAATGGCACAAAAAAACAGGATTAGTAAATCTTTTTTACTTACTTTCTCGTTTAAGGTAAATAGGGAAACCGCCCAAAAGGCGAGTGCCCCGAATGACATACGTAGGAACGTGAGGCCTACAGGATCAATCCACTCCGGCATTAAGGTTTTGGCGATAGGAATGTTTATTCCAAAGAGGATGTTCGCAACGAAGATGGCTATGTGGCCATGCCATTTATCTTTTGTCATAGGCTCATGATTCTTATATTGTTATGCGAATGTAAGGTTATTTTTAATATAATTAGATGGGCGTATGAAAAAAAAGAAGATAGGATTATTGCCAAAGATCGTGATCGCGATAGCTTTGGGTATAGCGTGCGGACTTTTCTTCCCCGGTTGGCTGGTAAGAATTTTCTTAACGATAAATGGTTTGTTTAGTAATTTTCTCGGTTTTATCATCCCGTTGTTGATCTTGGGGTTGGTGGCTCCGGGCATTGCCGATTTGGGTAAAGGGGCCGGGAAATTGTTGTTGATAACTGCTTTGCTGGCGTATGGATTTACCCTGTTTTCGGGGTTCTTCACTTACTTTGCCAGTGACTTGAGTTATCCGTGGTTATTGAAAGATGCCGAGTTGCAACCGCTGGAAACGGCGGCGGTGGAACCTTTGTCTCCTTATTTCACGGTGATGATGCCCCCTTTGATGGACGTGATGACTTCTTTGGTTCTGGCTTTCACGCTAGGTCTGGGAATGTCGGTGATTAATGGGGCCACGTTGAAAGGAGCGATGGAGGATTTCAAGGATATTATCAACAAGGTGATTACGGGGGTGATTATTCCTTTGTTGCCGCTTTACATTTTCGGCATCTTCCTGAACATCTCGAATTCCGGACAGGTTTCGGGAGTGTTGGGCGTATTCGTGAAAATCATCGTGATGATATTTTTCTTGACGATCGTTCTGTTGTTTATCCAATTCTTTATCGCCGGGATCGTGTCGAAGAAGAATCCGTTCCGGTTGTTCCGGAATATGTTGCCGGCTTACATGACGGCCTTGGGAACACAGTCTTCTGCTGCGACGATTCCCGTGACGTTGGAGCAAACGATAAAGAATGGTGTCAACCGGGAATTGGCCGCTTTCGTGATCCCGCTTTGTGCCACGATACATTTGTCAGGTAGCACGATGAAAATCGTGGCTTGTGCCATGGCGATCATGTTGATGTCGGGTATGCCGATTTCTTTCGGGGTGATGGCCGGGTTTATTTTCATGCTGGGAATCGCGATGGTAGCGGCCCCGGGGGTACCGGGCGGTGCGATCATGGCGGCTTTGGGGTTATTGCAGTCCATGCTGGGATTTGACGAGACGGCTCAGGGGTTGATGATCGCCTTGTATATTGCGATGGATAGTTTCGGTACGGCTTGTAACGTGACGGGAGATGGTGCGATTGCCGTGATTATGGACCGGATCAACAAGAAAAGTAATCACACGGGGACTCTGGAAGAACTAGAAGAGGTGGTCGTGGTGGAATGATCTGGTATTCAGTCCGATTTAATACATAAAATGAAAATGAATATATGATTACTTCCGGATCACTATCGTGTAAAGCGCTATTAGAACGCTATTAAATCCCTATTAAAACGCTATTATATATAGCGTTTTATAAGTTCTTTTATTGCTTTTTAAAATGATTATATGCAGAATTGATCCGTTAGTAATCATGATTTGTTGCTAAATATATTTATATCGTGAGGATTACATGTTATTAACTGTTGTTTGAAGACAATAGTTTCACGTGGTAGCGTGAATCTAAATGTTAAATTTAAGATATTCAGTTTTTATCTTTATATTTGCACTAGATAGTGGATGCTATTACGTATGTGATTCATAACAGAAGAATTTAAAGCCGGTCTTTTTTAGAGCGAATTCTAGTAAGTTCGTAGCTGATAACTAATAATTTGAATTTATGACAAAGATTAAAGTTCAAAATACAGAAGTGACAGTCATCATTTATGACGATAAGGACTATATTTCCTTGACGGATATGGTACGTAACATCGAAAATGGATTAGCTCTTATCGAGAAATGGCTACGTAACAAAAATACAATAGAGTTTTTAGGTATATGGGAGGAAATGTACAATCCTGATTTTAATTCCCCCGAATTCGAGGGAATTAAAAATGAGGCTGGGTTGAATCGGTTTATTTTATCTGTGAAGCAATGGGTGGAAAAAACCAACTCTAAAGGTCTTATCGCCAAAGCTGGTCGTTATGGTGGAACTTATGCGCATAAGGACATTGCCTTTGAATTTGCTTCTTGGGTTTCTCCACAATTTAAACTTTATCTTTTGAAAGAGTTTCAGCGGTTGAAGGAATTAGAACAAGCTCAACTTGGTTGGACTGCCAAACGTGAACTTTCCAAGATTAACTACCGCATCCATACAGATGCCATTAGGCAGAATCTTATTCCATCAGAGGTAACAATTCAACAGGCAAATATCATTTATGCGAATGAAGCCGATGTCTTAAATGTAGCCATGTTTGGCGTGACAGCTAAAATGTGGCGTGAGCGAAATCCTGAACTTAAAGGAAATATTCGTGATTACGCTTCTATCAATGAACTTATTTGTCTTTCGAATATGGAAAACCTTAATGCTGTTTTCATTGAGCAAGGAATTGCGCAAGGAGAACGGCTTGTTAAGCTGAATCAAGTTGCCATTCAACAAATGCGAATACTGGAGGCTGATGGAAATAGGAAGTTATTGAAATAGTATGATTATTTGTATCTTTGTCTGACACAAAGCGAGCTATTATGACAGAACCTCGGGAAGAAATAGTAAAAAAGGCGTTTCTGCAATTCTTGAACAGGGGATATAAGGCCTGTTCGCTGAAAACATTGGAGCAAGCCACGGGCTTGACCAAGGGCGCTTTTTATTATTACTTCAAGGATAAGAAGGAGATTTTGGAGGCGGGGATGGAACGGTATTTCAGCGTGATGAAGGAGGAGAGTGGGAAGGATGTGGAGCGAGTGGCTTCTCTGCGGGAGTACATTGATCTCGTGATCAAGAATAAAGAGGAGAGTGCCGATGCCTCCCAGAGAGTTTTCGGATGTTTTATACTGGAAGTCTTGTTTTTCCAGCTGGTGCTGGAAGTGGCCCCGATCTTTCCGGAGTTCCGGGAGCGGATATACACGATTTCCAAGAGGCGGTTGGCGAACTGGGAGCGTGCTATCTTGAAGGCTAAGCAAAGCGGGGAAATTCGGGCGACATTGGATACTTCGGTTTTGGCGCGTAACTTGATGTCCGTGTCGAGTAGTATGTTGAATATCGAGTTGGAACAGGCGAATTTCCAGTATATGTTTTCAGATACCCGGATGCAGTTTGAACAATATTATATGTTGATAAAGAAATGAACGGAACGAGAGACACGATTATCGAGACAGCTTTTTTGTTGTTCCTGAAAAAAGGATTCAAGGCGGTTACGCTTACCGACTTGGAGAAGGCCGTGGGGATGACGAAAGGGACGTTTTATTATCATTTCTTGAACAAGGAGGAGGTTTTGAAAGAGGGGGTGACGAGGTATTACCGTATGTTGAATAACCGACGGGCCGAGGAGATGAGCCGGGTACATTCGTTGCGGGAGTTTGTTGACCTGACGATCCATAACTTGGAAAGTATCGGTCATTACGGGGCGAAACGTTTGGATAGTGATATTCCCGAAATTTTGTGTCTATCGCTGATGGTGGAGGTGATTTCCTTGTACCCGGAGTTTAAACAGATGGTGAGTGACACGAAAATCTCGTGGATGTCGAAGTTGGAAGGTGTTATCTTGGAGGCAAAACGAGAGAAGGAGATAAGAGATGACGTGGACACGTCGATTTTGGCAAAGAATTTGCTGAACATAAGCATTGGGTTGATAAATTATATCGTTATGCATCAAGATGTTTCTTATGCTTTATCATCGGTGCGTTACCAGTATGAACAACTTTATTCGTTAGTAAAAGCTCGATAAAGTTTTTACGGGAGTACATACCGAAAAGTATAAATTTGAAGAGACTTGAAGTTAGAATATAAAAACGAGAAAGTGATGAATAGGATTACGGAATGTAAATCTGTATTAAGTTTAATTGTTGTATTACTGTGCTTTATCTTGCAGTCGAATGCGCAGGGGGTGTTAAGTTTGGAGGATTGTCGGCGGTTGGCGATAGAGAACAATAAGAAACTGAAAATTGCAGATGAAGACGTGAAGGCGAGTGAGGCTCAAAAAGCCGAGGCTTTCACGAAGTATTTGCCTAGTATTGACGCTATGGGCGTGTATTTGCGCAACCAGAAAGAGATTAATTTGTTGTCGGATGATGCCCATTTACCTGTCGGGTCGATTGGCTCGGACGGGAAGTTCACGTTTCGTCCCGATCAGTTGATGGTGGGTTCGGACGGGAAGCCGGTGATGGTGAACGGGCAGTATGTCCCGAAGGATTATGCCCTGTTGCCAAAGGAGGCGATGACCGTGGACGAACGAAACTTAGGAATTGTGCAGGTCGGGCTGACCCAGCCGATTTACATGGGAGGGAAGATCAGGGCTTATAATCAGATTGCCGGGTTGTCGGAGCAGTTGGCGAAGAGTAAGCGGTCGCAGGAGTTGCAGAACGTGATTCTCTCGACGGACGAGGCTTACTGGCAGATCGTTTCCTTGGTAAACCGGAAGAAATTGGCGGATAAATACGTGGAGACGTTGACGAAGTTCGTGCATGATGTCGAGTTGATGTACACGACGGGGGTAGCAACCAAAGCGGACGTGCTTTCCGTGCGGGTGAAACTGAACGAGGGGGAGATGGTCCAAACGAAGGTGGACAACGGGTTGAGTTTGTCCCGGATGTTGTTGAACCAGATTTGCGGCTTGCCGACAGACACGATCGTGATGTTGAAAGAGGAGATGGCAGACACGGACGTGGAGGAGGTGCCAGCGGAGAGTTTGGAACGGGTGTATAGCCGGCGTCCGGAGGTGGCGAGTTTGCAGTTGGCCACAGATATATATAAAAAGAAGGAGAAGATTGCTTTGTCCGAGTATTTGCCGACGATTGCTTTAACGGCGAATTATTTGAGTAGCACGCCTTCTTTCTTTGACGGGGTGAGTACGAAGTTCGACGGAATGTGGAGCGTGGGAGTCGGGATTAAGGCTCCAATATTTCACTGGGGGCATCCCGTAAGAGTTTACGTAGTGCGAAGGCACAGACGAACGCGATGAATTATAAGTTGCAGGAGGCAAAGGAGCAGATCGAGTTACAGGTGAACCAGTCGGAATTCAAGATGAAGGAGGTGACGAAGAAGTTGGCGATGGCCCGTAAGAATTTGGAACGGGCGGAGGAAAATCTGAAGTTTGCGAATTTGGGTTTCAAGGAGGGAACAATTCCCGTGCTGAACGTGTTAGAAGCACAAACGGCTTGGTTGACGGCGAATTCGGAACTGATTGATACGCAGATTGAGGCTCGATTGTGTAAGGTTTATTTGGAGAGAGCTTATGGAACGCTGGAATTTTAGATTTATGATACTAGATTTAAGATTAACCCCCTTTAGCTCCCCCTTGCACAGGGGGAGAAACGAATGCGGGAAACCGCCACAATGTAACAAAGTAGCGTGTCCTCCCCCTGAGTAAGGGGGAGTTAGAGGGGGTAGTTTTTCTATTTTAAGTTTTAAACTCTAAATTCTGAATTTTAAATTAATTGTTATGAGCGAAAAGAAAGTAAGCGGGAAGGTATTGATGTTTACAGGGATCGTGATCATCGTATTTTTGGTTGCTATATTCGGGTTTATTTTTTGGGAACCGGTGCCGGAGATGATTCAAGGTGAGGCGGAGGCCACGGAAGTACGGATTTCCGGGAAGGTACCGGGGAGGATTGAGCGTTTTTTAGTGGACGAGGGGGATCAGGTGATGAAGGGAGATACGGTGGCGATTTTGGATAGTCCGGAGGTGATGGCAAAATTTAATCAGGCGCAGGCTGCGGAAGAGGCTGCCCAAGCATTGAGTGATAAGGCTCAGAAGGGGGCTCGCGAGGAACAGAAAACGATGGCCTTCCAAACGTGGAAAAAAGCACAAGCGGCTCTTGACGTGGCAAAGAAGTCTTTTGACCGGGTACAAAAGTTGTTTGAAAATGATGTGGTTTCCGCGCAGAAACGTGATGAGACCGAGGCTAATTATAAGGCGATGCTAGCCACGGAGCAGGCAGCGAAGGCCCAGTATGAGATGGCGAAGAACGGGGCGGAAAAGGAAGATAAATTGGCGGCCGAGGCTCAGGTAAACCGGGCAAGGGGTGCTGTGGAAGAAGTTAGTTCTTATATAAAGGAGACATTTTTGATTTCACCGATTTCAGGAGAGATTTCTGAACGTTACCCGAAGGTGGGAGAGTTGGTGGGGACGGGTTCCCCCGTGATGAATGTGCTGGATTTGGAGGATATGTGGGTGGTTTTTAACGTGCGTGAAGATTTGTTGGGAGACTTGAAGATGGGAACCGTGTTCACGGGGTATATTCCCGCTTTGAACAATAAGGAAGTGCAGTTAAAAGTGACTCACATGAAAAATATGGGTACTTATGCCGCTTGGAGAGCCACGAAGACAACGGGGCAATATGACGCGAAGACTTTCGAGGTGAAGGCCGTTCCCACGGAAAAGGTGGAGGGGTTGAGACCGGGGATGAGCGTGCTGAAAAGAGCTAAAAACTAAAAGCTAAAAGCTAAAAATTAAAAGTTTAAAGTTTAAAGTGAAATCAGGAGTGTTGATTTGTATGGTTGAAATCTAAAATCTAAAATTAAATTATGCGTGAGAATATAAGGGCTTTGGGGGTGTTGATGAAACGGGAGGTCCGGATGTTGGCAGAACGTCGGATCTACTGGTTTGTGATGATCTTCGCACCTTTGTTCTGTTTCCTGTTTTTCATGGATTTGTTGAAAGAGGGGTTGCCGAAAAAGTTGCCTGTGGCCGTGGTGGATGAGGATAATACCACGACTTCCCGTTCTTTGGTGCGTTCGTTGAACACGTTTGCCCAGACGGACGTGGTGATGCGCACGGCGAATTTTAGCGAGGCCCGAGAGGCTTTGCAGCGAGGGGATGTTTACGGGATTTTTTATATCCCGGCGGACTTCCGGCGGGATGCATCGACAGGGGGAGAACCCGTGTTGTCGTTTTACACGAATGATACTTATTTTCTGGCGGGTTCTTTGTTGTATAAAGATATGCGGATGCAATCAAATTTAGCGAATGGAGCGGTTCAACAAACGTTATTGCTGGCGAAGGGAGAGGGCGGGCCGTTGCTCGCCGCTAAGCTGATGCCGATTGTGCTGGATACGCACCCGTTGAATAACCCGTGGTTGAGTTACGCTGTCTATTTGGCGAATTTCCTTTTACCTGCATTCTTGTGTATGTTCGTGATGTTTACCACGGTGTACAGTATTAGCGAGGAGATTAAGCGGAGGACTTCAAGAGAGTGGTTGGAGGCGGGGAATGGTTCTATTATCGTGGCATTGATGGGGAAACTTGTCCCGCAGGCGTTGATTTTCACGGCGATGGGGATGCTTGCTCTTTCCATGTTGTATGGTTATGCTCATTTCCCGTTAAATAGTGGATTTTTCCCGATGTTTCTGGCTATGGTACTGATGATTCTAGCCTCTCAGTGTTTTGCCCTGTTTGTTACGGGGATGACCCGCCGGAGCAGGATCGCATTGAGTGCTTGTGCCTTGTGGGGTGTGTTGTCATTTTCGATATGCGGTTTTACCTATCCGGTGCGTTCTATGCCGGAGCTGGCTCAGATCGGGTCGAATTTGTTCCAAATGCGTCACTATTTTTTGATATACGTGGATCAGGCTTTGAATGGTATTCCGATGATATTTTCTTGGCAGAGTTATGCGGCATTGATGGTATATTTATTCTTGCCGATTTTTATCCTGCCGAAGTTGAAGTTGGATTTGTTGGAGTTTAAGTATTTGCCATAAATCGTTGAAAACGATTTATGGGTTGCAGGTTGGAATGAGTTTGAAATTTAAAATTTAGAGTTTAGAATTTAGAATTTAGAATGAAAAAGACTACCCCCTCTAACTCCCCCTTACACAGGGGGAGAAACGGACGCAAGAAATTGCTACAATGTTTTCAATGTAGCGTGTCCTCCCCCTTGAAAAGGGGGAGTTAGAGGGGGTTAATCTAAAATCAAAAATCATTAAATCTAAAATTGAAATGGGTTTTTGGACGGATATATATTATGTTTTTAAACGAGAGTTTTATGCGGTGTTCCGGGATCATGCCGTGTTGACTTTTTTCGTGGCGTTGATGTTGGGGTACCCGGTGGTCTACACGTTTATTTATAGTAATGAGGTGGCGAGGGAAGTGCCTGTGGCGGTGGTGGATCATTCGAAGTCAGCGTTAAGTCGGGAGTTTATCCGGAATTGGGATGCCACGGCGAGTGTGGATGTGGTGGCCCGTTGTGAGGATATGGAGGCGGCGAGGTTATTGATGTATAAAAAAGATATTTACGGGATTCTTGAGATCCCCTCTGATTTTAGTAAGAACGTGGCCCGGGGGGAACAGGCTCACGTGTCTCTTTATTGTGATATGGGGGCTTTGCTGAATTACAAGGCTTTGTTGACGGCTGGGACTGACGTTTCCTTGGCTATGGGGAAGGATATACAGGTGCAGGGGATGGAGTACGCCACGGTGATCACGGAACAGATTGCGTCTTCTCCAGTACAGATTCAGGACGTGAAGTTGTTTAATCCACAGGGAGGTTTCACTTCTTTTTTGATCCCGGCGGTGTTGATTTTGGTGGTGCAGCAGTCGTTATTGTTGGGAGTGGGAACGATTACAGGGACAGAGCGGGATCGACGTCGGAAAGGATTGTTGTTACCTACGAATAAGCATTTTCGTCATCCGGCACGGGTAGTTTTAGGGAAGGCTTTTGCTTATTTGCCTATTTATTTCGTGATGAGTTATTGGGTATTTTTCATCGTACCTCGTTTGTTCGGGATGACCCAAGTGGGGGAACGGGGGGAGCTGATGTTGTTTTTGTTCCCGTTCTTGCTGGCGTGTACCTTTTTTGCTATTGCCATGTCGTTTTTTAGTCGTGAACGGGAGATGCCTTTCTTGATATTCGTGTTCACGTCTGTTCCGTTGATGTTTATTTCCGGAATTTCTTGGCCGAAGTCAGCAATACCGGAATATTGGGTGTGGTTTGGAAAGTTGTTTCCTTCCTCGTTCGGGATTGACGGTTTCGTGAAAATTAATAATACAGGTGCCACGTTGTCAGAGGTGTTACCTGAATTTTGGGGGTTGTGTATATTGATGGTGTTTTATTTTATTGTGGCATGTTTGTTGTATAAAAGAGAGTGTAAAAAGTTAAAAATTAACATGGTTTAGTGATAAAATTGGAAAATGATGAAAGGTGTTGTATTTTCTTTGCTTGGGTTGATTTTATTGATGTGTGCCTGTGGAAGTTCTAAAACAAAGCAGGAATGCGGTAAGGCTACGGTGCAGGCCGATACGGTGAAAAGTTACCAAGGGGAATTGTCGATTATTTATCCGGGAAAGATCAAGGCGGCTTCAGAGGTAAAGCTGTCATTTCGGGTGGCTGGACCTATTCGGGCTGTGTTGCCGGAAGTGGGGGCTTTCGTGAAGAAGGGGGAGTTGATTGCCGAGATTGATCCGAGGGATTACGAGATTCAACTTTCTGCGACAGAGGCGGAATACAATCAAGTGAAGGAGGAAGCCGGAAGGGTCATCGAATTATATAACCGGGGGAGCGTTCCGGTAAATGATTACGATAAGGCCGTGGCCGGGGTCAAGCAAATTACGGCAAAGTATAATGCCCATAAGAATGCCTTGGCTGATACTCGTCTGACGGCACCTTTCGACGGGTATATTCAGAAAAAATATTATGATTCTCACGAGACGGTGGCCGCCGGTTACCCCGTGGTGTCTATGATTAATAGTAATTATTTTGACGTGGATATCGATATTCCGTCCAGTGATTTTGTACGACAAGATTTGTTCAAGGCGTTTTCTTGTACAATTGATGTGTTTCCGGGACAAGTTTTCCCTTTGGAGTTGATTGAAATTACTCGGAAGGCGAACTTGAATCAGTTGTACCGGATGCGTCTGCGTCTGAAACCCGTGCCGGGAGTGGATATTGCGGCAGGGATGAGCGTGAACGTGACGATCGAGTATAACCCGAACGAAGAGGCGTTGACGGTGGTGCCGTTATCCGCGATGTTCGAAGAAAACGGGGAATCTGCCGTGTGGGTATATAACCCGGAAACTCAACGAGTGACCAAGCGTGTTATCCAGTTGAAAAAGTTACTGAAAACAGGTGAGTTGATCGTTTCCGGAGGGTTGGCTGCCGGGGAGATCGTTGTGTCTGCCGGTGTGCATAGCTTGAAGGAGGGAATGTCAGTAGAATTATTGAAACCAGTTTCTAAAACAAATGTAGGGGGACTGTTGTAATGATCAATTTAGCGGATTATGCATTAAATAATAGGGCGCTGGTAAAGTTTTTTATTGCAGTGCTGGTGATTGGAGGTATTTTTGCCTTTAATTCGATGAGCAAGTTGGAAGACCCGGAAATCAAGGTAAAACAGGCGATGGTGGTTACGGTGTATCCCGGAGCTTCTGCTCATCAGGTGGAGTTGGAAGTAACGGATGTATTGGAGAAGTCGATTCGTTCAATGGGGGCAATCGGTAGTATTGAATCCAAGTCCATGGCGGATATGTCATTGATCACGGTAGAATTGGAGAGTACGGTGAGCCCGGACGAATTGGAGCAGAAATGGGATATCTTGCGTCGGAAGGTGACGAATGCACAGGCCCAAATGCCGGATGGAGTGCGCCCTTCCGTGGTGATGGATGATTTCGGGGACGTGTATGGAATGTTTTATGCCATAACGACAGACGGGGTGGGAGACGAGCAGTTGCTGGATTATGCCCAGTTGGTGAAACGGGAGTTGCAGGATATTGAGGGGGTGCGTCGAGTTGAAATTTACGGAAATCGGACCCCATGTATCAATATCGAGATGATGCAGGATAAGATGGCGAATTTGGGGGTTCATCCGATGGAGGTGTTGTCCACGTTGAACAGTCAGAATAAAACCGTGTATCCCGGTTATTTCAATAGCGGGGATCAGCGTTTGCGGGTGGCTATTAATGATAGTTACAGGTCGATAGATGATATTAAGAATTTAATTATACAGGGACACGAGGATGATCAGTTGCGTTTGCGAGACATTGCGTCTATTACGGAAGGGTATGAAGATCCGGCCCGTAACGGAATGAAGTATGATGGCAAGCAGGCTTTCGGGTTGGCGATTTCCATGGAAAAAGGTGGGAATATTATAACCTTGGGAGAGAAGGTAGACCAAGAGTTACAGCAGTTGAAAGAATCCCGGATTCCAGTGGGAGTGGATTTTCAGAAAGTATTTTTTCAGCCGGATCGAGTAAGGGAAGCCATTAATGTTTTCATGGTTAATCTGGTAGAATCGGTAGTGATCGTGATTCTTGTGCTGATGCTTACCATGGGATTCCGGAGCGGGGTGATTATCGGAACCGGACTGGTGATTATCGTACTGGGCTCATTCGTGGTGCTTTATCTTTTTGACGGGACCTTGCAACGGGTTTCACTGGGTTCGTTGATTGTTGCCATGGGGATGCTGGTGGATAATGCGATCGTGATTGTTGATGGGATACTGGTTGATTTGGAGCGGGGCGTGAAACGTCCAGCTGCGCTGACAAATATAGCGAAAAAGACGGCCATGCCTTTATTGGGGGCTACATTGATTGCTATCTTGGCGTTTTTCCCGATCTTTATTTCCCCGGATACGACGGGCGAGTACGTGCGGGATTTGTTTATCGTGCTGGCGGTATCCCTGTTGTTGAGTTGGGTGTTGGCGTTGACGCATATCCCGATTCACGCGGATCACTCGTTGAAAGTGAAGCCGAAGAAGGCGAATGAGAATTTGTATGATAGTAAGATATACCGGTTGTTCCGGCAGTTCCTTTCTTTTATGTTGTGGCATAAGTCCATGGCAATCGGGGTGGTCGTGGTTTTATTGGCGATTACCGCATTTTTGTACCGGTATATCCCACAGGGTTTCTTCCCGGATTTGAGTTACACGCAGTTGTATATTGAATTTAAGATGCCGGAAGGTACGCGGGTGGAACGGGTAGAATCGGATTTGGCAAGTATAGAGGATTATTTGTTGAGCCGCCCGGAGGTGACTCATGTGACGACGAGTGTCGGCGGGACGCCTGCCCGTTATAATCTGGTGCGTTCTATTGCGGAACCCACGATGAGTTACGGGGAGTTGATCGTGGATTACACGACCCCGGAAGAGTTGAAAGCGTCGATGACCGAGATTCAGGATTACCTGACAGCTCATTACCCGGATGCTTACGTGCGGATGAAACGTTATAATCTGATGTACAAGAAGTACCCGATCGAGTTGATGTTCACGGGTCCGGATCCAGCCGTGTTGAGAGAGTTGACTGCAAAGGCGGAACAGATTATGCGTGACGAACCTGCAATTACTTTGGTGACGAATGACTGGGAGCCGATGACTCCCACGTTGATGGTGGATTACTACCAGCCGATTGCCCGTTCCGTGGGACTTTCCCGTTCGGATGTCGGTTTGTCGATGCTTGCCGCCACGGATGGAATGCCCGTGGGATCTTTCTACGAGGGAGTTCATGCAAAGCCTTTGTACATGAAGAGCGTGAATAGTGAGGGGGAGAAGGTGGAAGCACTTGATAATATTCCCGTTTGGAGTGTGCTGCCTTCGACGGCGGCTTTGAACGAGGAGTCGTTGAAGGGGTTGTTGATGGGAACGATGTCCGGGGAGGATTTGCTGGCTCAAAGTATAGGTTCTATCCCGTTGAATCAAGCCACGAAAGGTATTTCCTTGAAATGGGAAGATCCTGTTGTGCGACGTTATAACGGGCAGCGGGCTATGCGGGCCCAGTGTAATAATGCTTTGGGATACACGGCGGAGAGTGCCCGTTCGCTGATCACGGAGAAGGTGGATACGATTACTTTGCCCGAAGGATATGCTAAACAGTGGTTGGGAGAGCATAAGGCGAGCGGGGAGTCCATGAAATATTTGTTCGGGAATATTCCGTTAGCGGTTATTCTGATGATTGCTATACTGATCATGTTGTTCAAGGATTTCCGCAAGCCGATTATTATTTTCTGTTGTTTACCTTTGGCTGCAATCGGGATCGTGCTGGGTATGTTGATCAGTGGTAAAGAGTTTGGTTTCGTGGCGATTGTCGGTGCATTGGGGTTGGTCGGGATGATGATTAAGAACGGAGTGGTACTACTGGATGAGATCGGGTTACAGATTGCTTCCGGGAAAGATCAGACACAGGCTCTGCTGGATTCTTCTTCTTCTCGTTTCCGTCCGGTGATGATGGCGTCATTGACAACGATATTGGGGATGATTCCGTTGCTGGGTGACGATATGTTTGGCTCGATGGCCGTTACGATTATGGGAGGCTTGTTGGTAGGTACGGTGATCACGTTGGTGTTTATTCCCGTGTTGTACGCGATATTCTTTAAAGAGAAGAAAAGTGATAGTATAAGTTAGAAGATTATTATGAAAGGTCTGTTGATAATATTATTGGTTTTAGGTATTTCTCCGGTAAAAGCGCAGGTTTCTTTGAACTTGGAAAAATGTCGGGAAATGGCTTTAGAAAGTAGCAAGAAGATGTCGATTGCCACGAAACAGGGGGAGAAGGCGGAATTTGAGCGAAAGGCTTATCGTGCGAATTTTTTGCCCAAGCTTTCGGCTACCGGGTTGTATGCTTATATGCAGAAAAAGAGTTCGTTCACGATTGATGGGGGGTATTTACCGACGTTCGTGCCGGATGCAAACGGGGAGTTGGTTTACAATCTTTATATTGACCCGGCGACGAAACTTCCGGTGATGGGAAAGGATGGTTTGCCTCTTTCGGCGCAATATGCTTTTATGCCTGATATTGAGTTGGAGTTAGGGTTACGAGGGGTTTATTCGGCGGGAGCGATGCTAGAACAACCGATTTATATGGGTGGAAAGATTCGTTCAGCCTATCGTATGGCCACGATCGGAAAGGAAATGTCCGAATTGAATAAGCAGTATACCCGTGCGGAGGTGATTACCGAGGCGGACGAGGCTTATTGGCAATACTTGCGTGTCGTGGAGCTGGTGACTTCTGCCCAGAAGTATAAGGCGGTAGTTAATGAGTTAGTGCGGAATTTGACGGATGCTTACGAAACAGGGATGGCTTCCCGAAATGATTTGCTGAAGGCACAGGTAAAGTTGAACGAGGCCGAGTTGATGTTGCAAAAGGCGGAGAACGGGAAGGCTTTGGCAGGGATGAATCTTTGCCGGGTAATCGGGATTGATCTTTATTCGACGATACAGGTGAGTGATTCTTTGTATGATGAGGTGACTCCGGGCGTGTTGAATGCCGGGGAGGGATTACAACAGCGTCCCGAATATAATTTGTTGGAGAAGGATGTGGAATTGAAGGAGAAACAGGTGGCGTTGACCCGTTCTGATTTTTTGCCGGAGGTGGGAGTTTCTGCCTCTTATGGATTTTCGGGGGGAATATCCCTGAACGGGCAGACGGAGGATGTGGCGTCTTTCACGGCTATGGCATCCGTGAAGATTCCGATTTATCACTGGGGTGAGGGCCGGGGAAAGATTAAAGCGATGAAAGCTGAGCAGGAGATGAGTCGATTGAAGAAAGAGGAGATGTCACAAATGATGCTTTTGGAGATTGCACGGGCTCGCTATAATATTGAGGATTGTCACACAAGGGTTATGCTGACCCGTAAATCGTTGAGCCAAGCAGAAGAAAATCTAGGGGTGAGCAAGAATCAGTACGAGGTGGGAATGGAGACGATCACGAACTACATGGAGGCTCAGGCGCAATGGCAAAAGGCGTGGAGTGACTGGATTGACGCAAAGGCGGAATTACGGTTGAGCGAGACGAGGTACTTGAAGGCGACGGGACGGCTATAATTAATAAGGCTTGCCCCAAAAGCAAGCCTTATTAATTATAAGATAAAAGTTAAAAGCTAAAAACTATAAGTTGGGATATGTGTTTGAATTATTTTTTGCAAATAGCGGGAATAATTTTAACTTTACCGTGTCACGTAAAAGGAGTAGTATCGTGCCTGATATAAAAGAAACAACGATAATTCGTCTATTAGAGGCCGGAGATGAGAGATGTATGAAGATGATGTTTGATACTTATTATCAAGCATTGTGTATGTATGTCATGCGTTATTTGATTTCGGTGGAAGATGCGGAAGATATTGTTCAGACGGTGTTTATATCCTTGTGGAATAATAAGCGGGGACAGGTTTTTACAGGATCTTTGAGGTCTTATTTGTTTGGGGCGGTAAGTAAGGCCTCCTTGCAGTTTATGCGGGATAGGGAAAGGATGTATTTCGTGGAGATAGAGTTGCATATTGATGATTTTTTGGAAGAAATGTCTCGTGATCGTGAAGTGGAATTAGAGAAGATGAAAGAATATCTATATGTAGCCATTGAGGATTTACCCGCTAATCCGAAGAAGGTTCTTACCGCGATTGTTTTTAATAATACACCTTATAAGGTGGTTGCCGAGGAGATGGGAATTTCGGTGAACACGGTGAAAACCTATTACGCTAGGGCGCTTCAATCGTTGCGTAAATCTCTTGATGGTAAGACATTTTGTTTTCTTTTCCTCTCGTTCTTTTCTTCTGAAAAATAAATTTTAATTTTTCTTCTTGATTTGTGTCACCCATTTTTAAATTTTGGGAATATGTATAAAAATTATGACACATGGAAGATAAGTCGATATTTGAATTAATTGCAGAATATAGTGCCGGGACGATTTCTCCTGCGGATGCCGAATTACTTCGTGAGAGATTGGAGAGCGATGCGGAGGCTATGCGTTTGTTCCGGGAGATTCGGGAGACGGAGAAGGTGTTGAAATCCGTGCAGGTGCAAGAAAAAATTGACCTTCAGAAGTCGTGGCAACGTCTTGACAGTTCTTTGGCTGGGCTACCTCGAAAAGGACGGAGGCTGTTCTTGACAGTGGGCTCGGTGGTTGCTGCTTCCGTGGCGTTATTGCTGATGTTTGTTTTTCCGTTTACCCGACAAGTGGAACAGCCGGGGACGTTGGTATCACAGGTGGGAATTACTCCCGGAGGAGTAAAGGCTATTTTACAGAGTGAGGATGGAAAGATGATAGATTTAACTTCTTCCACGTCCTCTCATATTGTGACGTCGGATGGTTTGGTGTTAGTGAACGATTCTTTGAAGGGATTAAGGTTTGATCAGAGTAAGTTGGAGAATCAACCGATGAAATATCATACGCTTGCGGTGCCTGTTGGCGGAGAGTATCATTTCACGTTAGCGGATGGAACCCGGGTGTGGGTAAATTCTGCCTCTGAGGTGCGTTTCCCGAATTGTTTCTCCGGGAAAAAAAGAGAAATCTATGTCAAAGGAGAGGTCTATTTGGAGGTGGCTCGTGATGAAAAGCATCCATTTGTGGTACATGCCGGAGAAAATGAGGTACGTGTGTTGGGAACGAGATTTAACCTGACTGCTTATCCGGATGAACAGGAGGTGATTACCACATTGGTCGAAGGAAGTGTTGAGTTTTGGAATGATCAATCAAGTATTCGTTTGAAACCCGGGGAACAGTCCGTGCTGGATCGGGAGACGAATAATCTTGAGAAACAGAAGGTTGACGTGTCTATTTATACTTCTTGGGTTTCCGGTACGTATGAGTATGAACGGATGCCGTTGTCGGATATTACCCGGCAATTATCTCGTTGGTACGACGTACAGTTTGTTTACGAGACCACGGAATTCAGTAATCACCCGTTCACGGGAGTCGTGAAACGTGATCAGTCGTTGGAAGAAGTGTTGTCGATTATTGAGAAAACGACAAATATTAAGTTTAAAATATCAGGGCGAACAATTATTATAAAACGAGCGGAAGATGCAGCGAACATCTCCCGCTCAAGTAATTAATTTCATTGCTTTTTAGCGAAACAATTAAAGTACAATTTTATGAAAAAAAATCGATTAAAAAAACTGCATTTCTTGAAAATAGCAGTTTTGCGACATGGAATTAACAAGAACGTGTTGCTGTTGGGGGTGTTTATGCTGTTTGGTTTGTGGAATTTTGCCTCGGCCCAGACCAAAAGCGTAACATTGGACGTGAAGGATATGCCTTTGCGTGAAGTTTTTAAATTAGTCAAGACACAAACTGGGGCAAATTTTATTTACAGCGAGATCGAGATTCAGAAAGCTTCTAACGTGACGCTCAAGTTCGAGAATTTACCGTTAAAAACAGCTTTGGAAAGAATTTTTAAAGATCAACCTTACACGTTTGAGATTCAAGGTGACATTGTGGTGGTGAAACCTGCTACACAGAAAAAAGTGGTTCAAGAAGAGAAAAAGAAACGTTCGATCAAAGGTCAGGTGCTTGACGAAAATGGTCAACCCATTCCGGGAGCCAATATTTGGCTCAAGGGGACGACGACAGGAGTTCCTTCTGATGTGAATGGGAATTATTCGTTGACTTTTGATGAAAAATATAATGTAATTGTTGTTTCTTTTGTTGGGTATAAATCGGTGGAGAAGGTGATAGGGGATCAGGACGTGATTAATTTTAAGCTTGTTCCGGATGACGAAACAATTGAGGAAGTGGTGGTGACGGGCTATCAAACGATTTCTAAAGAACGGTCTACTGGGGCTTTTGCAAAAGTGTCTTCACAGGTGTTGGAAATGCGACGAATGGATAATCTTTCGTCAGTGCTGGAAGGTCAGATTGCTGGATATTCAGATGGTATTATTCGAGGTGTATCGACCATGAATGCTCAAAAAACTCCGCTTTATGTGATTGATGGTTTCCCCGTGGAAAATACTTCTATTGATGCTAGTGGAAGTGTGACAGAAAATGCTCCAGTGTTAAATATGGAAGATATTGAGAGTATAACTGTATTGAAGGATGCTTCGGCTGCTTCTATTTATGGAGCTCGTGCGGCAAACGGAGTAATTGTTATTACCACGAAAAAGGCCAAACAGGGGAAAACACAAATTCAATTGTCTGGAGTTTTGACAGTGCGTCCTTATTCTTATTACACGGGAAATTTGACGAATTCAGCAGATATTATTGAATTAGAAAAACAGTGGGCTGCCGAAAATCCGGAATTAAATAATGGGATTGATCGAGCGCTAGCAGAGGCGATGAATCGTCGTAATAATTATGCATCTCCCAGTGCGGGAATTAATATATTGCTTGATCTCTATACGAATAAAATTACTCAATCCGAAGCGGATGCTAAACTGTCTGAATTAGCGTCAAGAGGTTACAGCTATTACAAGGATGTAGAAAAGTATGCTAAACGTAATCCATTTTATCAACAATATAACTTAAGTGTGGGTAAAGCAACCGATCGTAATAATTTTATGCTCTCGGCCAGTTATCGCAATAATAAAGAGGAAGATAAATATGCAAAGAGTGATCAGATCGGTTTAAATATTCAAAATTCAATGCAGGTTGTTTCATGGTTGAAGGCTGATGTAGGAGTTTATGTTAATTTTAAAAATGCCACGACGCAGACGTATGATTTATTGAATTCTTACGGGGCCGGTTTTACTGCGAGTCCTTACGATCGTTTGAAGGATGATGATGGGAACTGGATCACGATGCCTTCCCAGTATAAAAAAACGGTACGGGATAATATTGAAAATTACGGGCTGTATGACGTGGATATAACTCCATTGGCAGAGTTAGATAAGCGATTGACAAAGACGAAAGAGTTTATGAGCAGGCTGTTTGCAAAGTTAGAAGTGAAGATTTTGCCATGGTTAACTTATAACACGATGTTCCAATATGAATATGGGGTGAATCGAGTAAAACGTTTGGAAGAAATGGATTCCTATGCGACGCGTGTAATGATTAATAAGTTTGCTACTTACACGGATGGGAATGTGGTTTATAATCTTCCGGCTGGGGATATATTTTATACCCAGAATCATTTTTCCAATGCTTATAATTTCCGTCAACAGTTAAATGTTGATAAAGTGGTTAATGGTGTACATGGTATTACTTGGATTCTTGGTCAAGAAATACGTAATACAAAATTGGAATATAGTAATCTAACCCGTTACGGGTATGACAATGACCTTTTGATGGCTCAATATATTGATGAACCTTTATTAACTCAAGGTTTTTCCGGGCTGATGAATACTTGGGCGTCGTTATCGGCTCCTAGTGCCCAGAGGGAGATGGTGAATCGGTTCGTGTCTTTTTATTCGAATGGAGCTTATTCTTACGATAATCGTTACACGCTTTCAGGAAGTATCCGATGGGATCGTTCCAACTTGTGGGGAACGAATTCGAAGTATCAGAATAAACCGCTTTGGTCGGTCGGGGTTAACTGGAATATTAACCGGGAAGATTTTTTTAATTGCTCTTGGGTAGATATGTTGAAATTGCGAGCTTCTTATGGAATCGGGGGAAATATCGCTAAAAATGCAGCTCCTTATTTAACTGCAAATTATTATACAAGTGCTCTCGTGGGCGGTTTGTACGGGAATATTTCTTCTCCACCTAATCCGAATCTTCGGTGGGAAAAGACGACAACCGTGAATGTTGGTGTGGATTTTTCCATGTTCACGAATCGTTTGGTCGGGTCGTTCGAAGTGTATAACAAAAAGAGTGTGGATTTGCTGGCAAATCAAATGGGAGTACCCACGGAAGGATTTGGTTATTCAACGCTTACATTTAATAATGGGGCGATGCGTAACCGGGGATTTGAGCTAACTCTTCAGGGGGATCTGTTTAGAGAATCTGCGTTTAAATGGAACATGGGATTCCTTTTAGGCTATAATAAGAATAAGGTTACGAAAATCAACGTGGAGGCTCCCGTGTATTTTCTGCAGCTGGATTATCCGGAGGCATATCCTGTGGAAGGAAACTCTTATAATGGAATTTATGCTTATAAGTGGGCTGGTTTGAGTGAGACGGGAGAGCCACAGATTTATGATAAAGATGGTAATATTACTACTACTGATTACACGGATCTAGAAGCAATTCATTATGTTGGAACGACTGTTCCCGAGTATAGCGGTTCGTTCACGAATGTGTTTAATTATAAAGATTTTGAGTTGTCAATTCAGATGCTTTATGCTGGCGGGCATAAGATCCGGAATACGAATATTCCTAAAATCAATATGGGAGATCCATACAGTAACGGGATCATTGACATGACCAGCAAAGATATTCGTAAGCGCTGGAAACAGGCTGGAGATGAAAAGATCACGGATGTACCTTGTTTGCTTTTCTATACGTCACCTGATTTTAATTACGATAGAGAGTCCATTTATAAGGGGGCAGATATTCACGTGTGGGATGCATCGCATATTAAGATTAGTAATATTTCTCTTACTTATAAGATTCCCAATGAATGGGTGAAGAAAATAGGTTTTGGCGGGGCGAGGGTACAGTTTAATATTGAGAATTTGGCAACAATAGCATTTGATCGTAAAGCGGGTTATTTATTAGGGAGTAAGGATAAACCGAATTACGTCTGCGGGCTTTATTTGAATTTTTAATCTTAAAAATGGAAATACGATGAAAAAGCAAATACAATATATAGCGGGAATTATAATTCTTGCGATCGGAATGTTTTTTTCTTCTTGTGATGATTTTTTGAATATTCTGCCGAAAGGAGAAAAGATCCCGACAACGTTAACCGATTTTGATGCGTTTATTCGTAACGAGTCGAATCATTTGAATGATATAACACAAGCAATTAATCTTTTAAATGATTCCTATGTAAAGCCTAGTGCATTGGGGTTCGTGTCTCTGGAGTCTATTAATTATAATTGGATGGAGGATGAGGATCGTATTGCGCAAAATAATTCGGATGAAGGGGCATATTATTATGCGTATACCGCCATCTCGAATTGGAATTTGATTATTAATAGTGTTCCTGATGCTACTGAATGTACCAAGACAGAGAAACAGGAGTTAATTGCGCAGGCGAAAGTATTGCGGGCAATGAATTATTTTTACCTGACGAATTATTATGCTGATGCTTATAATGCTTCTTCGGCCTCTTCAAAATTATCTGTGCCTTTGATAGAATCTGCCGATATGGGAGCTTCTTCCATTCAAGTTACGATTGAAAAAATGTATGAGTTTATATTGAAAGATTTAACGGATGCCTTACCGGCCCTTCCCAAGGAAGGAAAAACGATCCTGCATCCGAATAAAGGATGTGGGTATGCGATGTTGGCACGGGTGTATCTTACAATGGAGAATTATGACGAGGCTTTAGTGAATGCGGAAGAGGCGTTGAAGTGTAATGACAAACTTTTTGATTGGAGAGATTATTATAAGGAAAATAAAGATCAGATTGAGAAACCGGATGATTGGTCTAATAGCTACCCTGCGATTTCCCTGACGAATCCTGAAAACTATATTTTCCGTTATGGGACTAATTCACAGAAGAATGGAGGACAGTCGGCGTTGACCGGTGCATTGACAACTGCTCGGGCTGCTTTGTTTGAGGCCGGGGATGCTCGTTTCGCATCTAAATGGAAAGCGAAGTATGAAGCTCCGGACGATATTTTTTATGGCATTCGTAATGATAAGTTCAATGGGGGTGGTTTGTCCACGCCTGAGATGTATTATATCAAGGCAGAATGTTTAGCTCGTAAGGGTGGTCAAGATAACCTAGACGATGCCATGGAGACGTTAAATGCGGTACGGGAGACTCGTATTTTTAAAGATTATTATACCCCGCTTTCTGCTACTTCTGTTGAGGAGGCCGTGAAATACATTATTCAAGAGAAGGCTAATGAATACGTGCAGACTGGAATTCCTTTCTGGGATGCCCGGCGTTTGAACCAAGACAGTAAATATGCCCGGACGTTAACAAAGGAGTTTAACGGGAAAATGCTCTCGCTTTCTCCAACATCACACTTGTGGACAATGCCATTCCCGCAGGGAGCAACGAGTAATCCCGGTAATGGAACTTTGCAACAGAATGTGAAACGATAATTAAATTGTTGATTTTATAAAAGTAATTGAAATGAGAAAGTCTTTTTTAGTTTTGTTGGTTGGAATGATATTAATTGTGGGTGCTTGTACTCCTAAAGATTCGTTTACTATTCAAGGAAAAATTACCGGCTTGTCGGACGGGACCATTATGGAGTTGGTTCCAGGGGCAACTCATAAACAAGAAAAGCCTGTGGCTGAAGCAATCATGACAAAGGGAGGTTTTTCTTTCACGGGGAATGTGGAAACCCCTCGTTTGTATTATGTTATGGTTCAAGGTATGAATGGTGTAATTCCTGTAGTTGTAGAGAATGGATTACAGGTTTGCATACATGGAAAAGCTGAAAAGCGGGATTATAATGGTCAAATGTTTGTAGAATTTTCAGATATAAAGGTTACTGGTTCACCGGTGCATGACGAATTCCTTCAGAAAATAGATTTTAGAACAAAATTGGATCAATTGTACGAAGATAAGGAGAAAAAACATGCGGATATTAATCGTAAAATAGGGGAAGCGCGAGGAAATAAGGAGCAAGTTCTTTTAGATTCACTTTCTCGTACAGAGGCTTATGCTCAGATGGAAAAAGATGAAGCTGCTTTTTTTGAAAAGGCTGAGGCGGAAATAACAAAAGCCGTTTTGGATAATAAGGATTCGTGGTGGGGACCATTTTTGATGTTGAATTTAATGAATTGGTTTGAGGAAGATCAAAAAGAGTGGTTTGAGGCTTTTTCCCCAGAAGTGCAAAAAAGTTATTACGGGCAAATCGTTTATAAAGAATTGTTCCCGGAAACTCTTGAAGGTAAGAATGCTCCGAGTTTCACAGTAACTGATTCTGGAGGGAAAAAGGTTACGTTACAAGAGCTACAAAAAAATAAGAAATACATACTTGTCGATTTTTGGGCATCATGGTGTGCACCTTGTCGGAAGGAAATTCCTAATTTGAAGGCGCTATATGACCGGTTTGCTGCTAAGGGATTGGGGATAATTAGTATATCTATAGATAAGGATCAAAAAGCGTGGGAAAAAGCGTTATCCGAAGAGCAACTCCCGTGGCCGAATTTCTTGGATGATTCAGGTATTTCTGATGCTTATGGAGTGAAAACGATTCCCGCAATCTTTTTGTTAGATGCAAATGGAAAAGTTTTGTCGATTAAGTTGAGAGGTGAAACTTTGCAAAAAAAGTTAGAAGAACTTTTTCAATAGATTATCTTTCGTGTTGTTTTCGAGGAGATACAAGGGAGAGTCGTCCAGTTGGACGGCTCTCTTGAGTTATATGTTTTTTTATTTGAAAACATATTTGAATGAATTTTGCGATTATCTCTTATTATTAGTACTATTGCATAATAATATGTGGGGCGAATAGTATGTAAATTTTTTAATATTCCAATATCATGGACATTCATAACTTAAAAACCGTTGCTTGTTATAATTCGAGATTGTTGTTGAGAAGTTGGATGTTCCGGCTGTTTTTGTTATTACTTTTTCTGATTGTTATACTTTATCAGGTCTTGGCGCAGACCAATATTTTTTATGGGGTAAATAGTGGATTGGTGACGTTGTCATCTTATCTTCCTCATGAAAATGCTTATCTGTTCACGATCTTACAAATTGTGCCCTTGATCTTTTTGGCAGGGTCTTTTCTTGGGAAAGAGAGGAAAATGGATTCGATGGATACGGTTTACTATCGGCCGGAGAGTAATGCGGACTACGTGGTGGGGATGATGTTGGGATTCACGAAGACTTTTATGACGATGGCGGGGATTTCTCTTGTTATCGGGATGTTGCTGCATATTTTTGCGAGTGAGTCTCCTTTTAATTTCTGGCTTTATCCTTTTTACTGGCTCACGATAATTTTTCCGGCTTTGGTATTTGCCTTGGGTTTCTCTTTCTTCATTCATACATGGGTTCGTCACCGGGGACTTGGTATATTGATTCTTTTGGTGGTATTTGGGGTGTTTCTGTTTCAGTTGGGTAAGGTGCGGGAAGGGCTTTTTGATCCCTTCGGGTTGTCTTTACCGAATGCTTTTTCTGAAGTGACGGGACATCCGGGAATGGCCCTTTATCTTATGCAGCGGGTTTGCTGGTTATTCGTGGGGATGGGGTTTGCTGGATTGGCCGTGTTGATGTTTCAACGCTTGCCGAATCGTCCGGTGAACCGAAAGCGGGTGATGATCGTGGCGATCGGTTGTTTGGTGCTGGGAGGTCTATTCGGGGGAGTTGTCTATATGGCACGGGAGAACGTGGAGAGTGTTCGGGAACTTTATGCCGAAACTTATAATAAATATCAAAAATTCCCGAAAGGAAACGTGGTTTCGAATACCTTGGAGGTGGAGCAAAAGGGAAATGTGCTGTCTGGGAAGAGTACCCTTCTTGTCAAAAATCAGGGGGATCAGGAATTATCGGAAATTATTCTTTACCTGAACCCGGCCTTGGTCGTGTCCGCGATACAAGAAGGTGAGACTGACGTGTCGTTTGAACGGGAGAATCAAGTGATTCGGGTTGCTCGGAAATTGTTACCCGGTGAGGAGGTGGAATTAACCGTGGAGTATCGTGGCGGGATTGATGAGCGGGTGTGTTATTTGGACGTGGATTTTGATAAATTATTTCAATTGCAACCCATTCCCGGGCATAGTTCTACCGCGGGAAAGCGGTTTGCTTTTGTCGGGGATGATTTCACGGTGCTTACCCCGGAATGTCTTTGGTATCCGGTAGCCCAGCCGTTGGTGAATCCGGCATCCCCGTATGATGCTTTGCCCGATTTTACTTCCTACTCCTTACAAGTGGCATCAACAGATGGGCGAACGGTTATTGCTCCCGGAAAGCGGGAGACGAAAGAAGGGCGTGTCTGTTTTACGGGAGATGTTCCTTTGCCCGGGATGGGGCTTTGTATCGGGAATTTTGAAAAGCATGATCTTGTAGTCGATTCTACATTATATGAACTTTATCTTTTTGCGGGGCATGGTAAGCTTTTGCGGGGATTCGAGGAAATTCGTGATTCCATTCCAGCCATCATTCGTGATGCCCGTTATAACGTGGAGGAACAGATGGGGATCACGTATCCTTATTCTCAATTGACTTTGGTGGAGACTCCGGTTTCTTTTTCCGGCTTTGCCCGTCCTAATAAAGGGGGAAGTGAAATGGCCCAGCCCGGTATGTTATTTCTGCCGGAACGGGGGATCGGGATGTGGAATGATTATAAGGCGGAGGTCGCTTTTAGAAAGCGAATGATGCCCGAGATGTCGTCTTTTTATAGTTCTACGGAGGATATGCTCAGTAGTGATCTGACTAGATCGTTATCTTCGATGTTTTTGAATGAGTATCGTTATAACGTGAATCAGGCGAAAGTGTTGTTGTACTCGGTTGTTTCGCCTTCTCTTTTGTGGCGTAATGGGGTTGCCAGTACTAGTGTAGGTAATTTGTACACGATTAGTCCCATGTTTTATGAACAGACTATGGCATTACATTCTGCCGAATATCCGGCAATTAACTCCATACTAACAGATGCGTTGAAGAAATCGAACACGTTTTTTATCTCTTATTCTGAGTTGGATCAAGAGGAACGATTTGTCGGACGTAGTGTGGGTGATCTTTTCCGTGATCGGTTGGATAATCCTTACGAGGTAGCGACTCTGTTACACGAGAGAACTTTGGAACTATTGCGTTTGTTAAGTGTGAGGAATATTCCCATGGAGCAGATTACAGCGTTTTTAGCGACGTTTATTCGGGAAAATCGTTTCCGGCAAGTTGAATTTGATGAGATGAACCGGGAGTTTATTGAAAAGTTTGGGGTTGATTGGATGGACGTTTTGCCCGCGTGGTACGAGAATCGTAAGATACCCGTTTTCTTTGTAAGAGATTTTAAAGTGGAAAATGTTACATCTCAGGAGGACGGAGAAGGTAGTCTTTCCGGTTTCGCTTTCTCGGGAGGTTTTACGATTCGTGATCAAGCAAATAGACGTTCTCGAGTGTCGGTGAATGTCTTTAATGATAGTGATGTTGATGGAGTTGTTTCTTTCGAGGCTCGGGACATGACATTTTCGGGGATGAATTCTCGTCGGCAGGGTCGAGAGGGGGAGAAAGTGGTTACCCGGAATTTTTTGGTTAAGGCAGGCACCGGCATGCAGATTGCCGTGGTACTGAAAGGTATGACATCAACATTTAATACAAATATTTCAAGTAATCTTCCAACAAAGTTTTTCATTCAGGGACTGACGAATATTTCAAAAACGACGGACACGACCGAGTACGTGAAAGATCTGGATCGTTCTTATTTCATGCCGGCCCCCGGGGAGATTATCGTGGATAACGAGGATGAGAATTTTAAATTGATCTCGCCTTCTTCTCGGAAACGGCTACGAAATCTGATTTCTCCTTTGAGTGAGTCGAGGTATGAGATGGGGTCAAATCTCATGATAAGGGAAGGGGTTGAAGTTGTTCCGAGGCACATGATTAGTTCCGAGGCATACGGGTTGAATAAGCTTACTCATGCTTTCATGTTACAGGGGAGTAAAGCGAAGATGGAATGGACTGCCCGGGTTGAACGTGAGGGCGAGTACGAGATTCTGGCGTATATTCCCCCGAAGGTTTTTGTCCATCGGATGGAAGAGCAGGAGAAAGGTGGCCGGGGAAGTGGAATCTTTACTGTTTCGGCTTTTTCTGTTACAGAATCAGAACCGGAAGAGGTAAAGCAATATTATATTGTGGATGTCGGTGGGGAAAAGCAGGAGGTTTCTGTTGATATTAAAGAGCATGTGGGATGGGTTTCTCTGGGGCTATTCCAGTTGCCTGTCGGTGAATGTAAAATCGTGTTGACGGATCAGGGAAACAAGGATCAGGTCCTTCTTGGTGATGCGATCAAGTGGGTCTATAGGGGGGATAAATGATTTTATAGAAACTTTAACACGACCTTTTGAGTATATATACTCGATTTAAAAGTTTATATATATGAATAAGACAGTGTTTTCGGTATTGAAGTGGGCTTCTGTTTCGGGAGTTTTGCTTGTTGCGATGTCTTGTCGGAGGGCTACTCCGGGTTTGGAGATTTCGCAATTGGTGAAGACGGCAGAGGTGCAGAAGTATGATGGGGAGTGTAGTACGACCTATCCCGGGAAGATCAAGGCGGCTTCAGATGTGCAGTTGGCGTTCCGGGTGGCGGGACCTATTCTACGTTTCAACGCTGAAGTGGGGGAGTTCGTGAAGAAAGGGGAAGTGTTGGCGGAGATTGATCCGAGGGATTACAGATTGCAGTACGAGGCGACTAAAGCGGAGTACACGCAGGTAACGGAGGAATCGGATCGGGTGATCGAGTTGTATCACCGGAAAAGTGTTCCCGTGAATGATTACGACAAGGCCGTGGCGGCAAAGCAGCGGATTGCCTCTTTGTATCACGCGAATCTGAATGCGTTGAACGATACGAAGTTGAAGGCTCCTTTCGACGGGTATGTCCAGAAAAAGTTTTTTGACGCTCACGAGATTGTGAATATCGGGACTCCCGTGTTGTCGATGATTAATAATGATTACTACGAGGTAAATATTGATATTCCGTCCAGTGATTTTATTCGCCGGGAGAGCTTTAGGGAGTTCTATTGCGAGGCGGATGTCTTTCCGGGTGTAAAAATTCCCTTGGAATTACTGGATATAACACAACAAGCAAATTATAATCAACTTTTCCGGGTGCGTTTCCGGATGAAACCGGATGAGAAATTGAATCTGGCGGCAGGCATGAGTGTCAGCGTGACCATTCGTTTCGAGCCGGGTCAGGAGGGGCTATCTATTATCCCAATCTCTTCCTTGTTTCAAAAAGAGGATCAATCATACGTGTGGGTGTATGATACCACCCAAACAACCGTGAGGATGAATCCCGTGAAAGTTGTCGAACTGGATAAAGACGGGCAAGTCATCGTGGAATCGGATCTGGCCTCGGGTACAAGGATTGTTTCTGCCGGGGTGAACGGTTTGAAGGAAGGGCAAAAAGTCCGGTTGCTACCCCCCGTGTCCTCTTCCAACGTTGGAAAATTGTTATAGATATTGAAAATTAAATTAACCTGCAACTTGCAACCGGTCAACTTGCAACGTTGCAAAGCAACAAAATACAATGAATTTTACGGAATATGCTTTAAAGAATAGAGCTTTTGTCTACTTCTTTGTTTTCGTTTTGGTTGTTGGGGGGATATACTCGTTTTTCACGATGAGTAAGTTGGAGGACCCGGCGATAACCGTGAAGCAGGCTATGGTGGTGACGGCCTATCCGGGAGCTTCTGCCTATCAGGTGGAGTTGGAAGTGACGGATGTATTGGAGAAGGCGATTCGTTCGATGGGGGACTTGGATCATGTTTCCTCTCGTTCGATGGATGACGTGTCGGAGATTATGGTAGAATTGAGTAGTACGGTTCCCTTGGCGGAGTTGCAGCAGAAGTGGGATATTTTACGCCGGAAAGTCATGGGAGCGCAAGCTCAGCTACCGGATGGGGCCCAACCTTCCATCGTGATGGATGACTTCGGGGACGTGTACGGGATGTTTTATGCCATGACGTCCGATGGTTTTGACTATCAGGAAATGTCGGATTACGCGGAACTGGTTCGTCGTTCCGTGTTGGATATTGACGGGGTGAGCAGTGTGGACGTGTATGGAGAACGTCAGTCCTGTATAAACGTCGAGTTTCTGGAAGATAAGATGGCTAACATGGGTGTGCATCCGGCAGAAATAATCATGACCCTGAACGGGCAGAATAAAACGGTTTACTCCGGTTATTTCGATAGCGGGGAGAAACGGGTGCGGGTGAACGTGAACGGGGCTTACAAGGAGATCGACGATATTCGTAATCTCTTGATCAAGGGACACGAACAGGATCAGATCCGCTTGTCGGATGTGGCTCGTGTTACGAAGGGTTACGTGAAACCGGAACGGGAAGGTTTGTTATATGATACTTTGCCGGCAATAGCGATTTCGATTGCCATGGAGGAAGGTGGGAATATTCTTCAATTGGGAAAAAAGGTGGATGCCAAACTGTCCGAGTTGAAAGAAGATATTATTCCGGCGGGGATTGATTTTCAAAAGGTATTCTTTCAACCGGCACGGGTGAAAAGTGCCATTAACGTCTTCATGGTAAACCTGATCGAATCGGTGGTTATCGTGATCTTGGTGGTCATGCTTTTCATGGGATTCCGGAGCGGGTATATCATCGGGGCCGGTCTCGTGATTGTCGTATTGGGCTCGTTACTCGTGCTGTACATGATGCACGGGACATTACAACGGGTTTCGCTGGCCTCGTTTATCGTGGCGATGGGAATGTTGGTGGATAACGCGATAGTGATCACGGATGGGATTCTCGTGGACTTGAAGAAGGGGATTCCCAAGCCGGCGGCTTTGGTGAATATCACGAAGAAGACGGCTTGGCCTTTGCTGGGAGCGACCACGATCGGGATTCTTACTTTCTTGCCGATATTTTTATCTCCCGATACCACGGGAGAGTATGTCCGGGACTTGTTTATCGTTTTGGCCGTGTCCTTGTGGTTGAGCTGGATTCTTGCCTTGGCGTATGTCCCGATACAGGCGGACCGGGGTTTAAGGGTAAAGCCGGGAGAGGTGGAAGATGAGACAAAAATGTACGATACCCGGGTGTACAAGGCTTTCCGGAACACGTTGCAGTTTTCCGTGCGTCACCGGGTATGGGTGATTGGTTGGATTGTCCTGTTGCTGGTTGTCAGCATCTACCTGTTCCGGTTCGTGCAACAGGGATTTTTTCCGGATTTGAGCTATAATCAGTTGTATATAGAGTATAAAATGCCTTACGGTACGAATCCCCAGACGGTGAAACGGGATCTGGCCTCTATCGAGGAATATTTGACCAGCCGTCCGGAAATTACGGCCGTTACGACCAGTTTGGGAGGAACTCCTTCCCGGTATAATCTTGTACGAACGGTGGCAGAACCCGCTTTAAGTTACGGGGAGTTAATCGTGGATTTCACTTCTCCCGAAACCTTAAAGGCGAATATTGATTCATTACAGGTTTACCTTTCGGAGCATTACCCGGAGGCATACGTTCGGATGAAACAATATAATTTGATGTATATGGATTATCCGGTACAATTTATGATTTCCGGTCCGGACCCGGCCGTGTTGAAACGTTTGTGCGGGGAGGTGGAGGAATTGATGAATGAGGATTCCACGACGATGTTAGTGACGAATGACTGGGGGCCGATGACGCCCGTGCTGAACGTGGATTATTATCAGCCGATAGCTCGCGTGGCGAACCTTTCTAGGGAGGATGTCGGGTTGGCTTTACTGGCCACCACGGACGGGTTGCCTGTCGGGTCATATTACGAGGGAGAGCATGATTTGCCGATTTATATTAAAAGTATGGGTAAAGACGGGTTACGTCCGGGGCGATTGAATAATGTTCCGGTATGGAGCCTCGTGCCTTCGACGAATATGTTGAGTCTGGAAACCGTGAAGGAGTTGATGATGGGAATGATTTCGACGGATGAGGTGATGACGGCCGTCGTGGGTTCTACTCCTTTGAACCAAGCAACCAACGGGATCACCGCCTCGTGGGAAGTTCCGGTGGTCAGGCGATATAACGGGCAACGCTCTATATCGGCACAGTGTAATAACGCACCCGGCTACACGGCAAATGACGTGCGAAATAGTTTGCTGCCCAAGATTGAGAAATTGAATATCCCGCCCGGTTATTCCACGGAATGGCAGGGAGAGTATCTGGCAAGCACGCAATCCAAGCAGTATTTGTTTAAGAACGTTCCGTTGGGAATTGTTTTGGTGCTGGCTATTCTGATCGCTTTGTTCAAGGATTTTAAAAAGCCGCTGATGATTATTCTCTGTTTGCCCTTGGCGATTATCGGGGTTGTTTTGGGAATGTTGCTGGCGGGTAAGGAATTCGGGTTCGTGGCGATCGTGGGAGCCTTGGGATTGGTCGGTATGATGATTAAAAACGGGGTAGTACTGGTAGATGAAGTGGATATACAGATTCGATCGGGGAAAGATCGTTTTCTGGCTCTTCTGGATGCTTCTTCCTCTCGTTTGCGTCCGGTCTTTCTGGCGTCGATGACCACGATCTTGGGGATGATTCCCTTGATTAATGACGATATGTTCGGGGCCTTGGCCGTGACGATTATGGGCGGGTTGTTTATCGGTACGGTGATTACTTTGGTGATCTTGCCGGTGTTCTATTCGTTGTTCTTTAAAATCAAAGCCGAATGATTTTGTGATTTAGTGATTGCCGATTAATGGATTGCCACTCATGGGGCAGAATTTCCATAAATCACTGAATCATTTAATCGGCAATCACAGAATTTTCTAAACTCTAAACTTTTACACTATGCGTTTTATTATATTATCAATCGGGTTGTTATTGGCTTTTGCTCCTTTACGAGCCCAGCGGCAGTTGGATTTAAAGGAATGCAGGGAGATGGCTCTTGAATATAGCAAACAATTGGCTATCGCGGAAAAGCAAAAAGAGAAGGCCGTGTGGACCAAGAAAGAATACGGGGCAAATTATTTGCCGAAACTTTCCGCGTCAGGCTTTTATTTATATCATCAGAAAAAGCAGGAATACAAATTAAGCGGGGGCTATCTGCCGACTTACGTACCCGGTGCCGACGGGAAATTGCAACCCAATGTTGTCATAGGTGCTGACGGGAAACCCGTGATGGGGACGGATGGAAAGCCGGTCTTCCATGAATATGCTTTTCTACCGGACATACCATTATCGCTTTCTTTGAGAGGGGTGTATATGGCATCGGTTCAATTGCAACAACCTTTGTTTATGGGAGGGAAAATCCGGGCGGCACATCAGGCGGCTAAATTTGGGGAAGAGCTTGCCGAGGAAAATATTCGGTTGAATCGTTCGGAAGTGCTTGTCGAATTGGAACAGGCTTACTGGCAATGTGTCCGGGTGCAGGAATTGGTGTTGGTTGCCCGGAAATACAAGTCGGTGGTGAACGAGTTGGTGAAGAACTTGGAAGATGCCCAGCAGGCAGGGATGGCCCCGTTGAATGATGTGTTGAAAGCTCAGGTGAAATATAATGATGCCTTGTTACAGCTACAACAAGCGGAACATGGAAAGCAGTTGGCTCAAATGAATCTTTGTCGTTTAGTGGGACTGGATTTGAATACCGAGTTGGTACTGACCGATTCACTATCGGCCACGATAACGCCCGGTGTGCTGGCGTTGCCGGACGGGCTGGAACAAAGGCCGGATTATAACATGTTGGAGAAACAGGTGGAGATGAAACGGAAGGAGATAAACGTGACCCGTGCCGATTTCCTGCCTCAAGTGGGTGTTTCCGCGGGTTACGGTTATGGCGGTGGTTTGAAATTGAACGGTGATGATTCTAATTCCGGTTCTTTTAGTGCCATGGCATCCGTGGCGATACCTATTTTCAACTGGGGAGAGGGACGGAATAAAGTTCGGGTGGCGAAGGCCGAGGAAGAAATGAGTCGCTTGAATAAAGAGCGATTGGGCGAGATGATGCGGCTGGAAATAGCCGGAAGTCGCTTTAAACTGAATGATGCCCAAACCCGGATACGTTTGACGGAATCCGCCTTGGAGCAGGCAAAGGAAAATCTGAGAGTGTCCGAGGATCAGTATGAGGTGGGAATGGAAAATCTGACAAACTTGTTGGAGGCTCAGGCCCAATGGCAACAGGCTTGGAGCGAATGGGTGGACGCGAAGGCCGCTTTGAAATTGTGTGAATCGGAATACCTGAAGGCGATAGGAAAACTCGAATAATTTTAGATTTTAAATTTGGAACTTATATATGAATTTACAGTAAACCAACTCCCTCCCGGCTTCGCCGTACTCCCTCTATAAACAGAGGGAGAGTTGAAATACTCCCTGTCTTCGGGAAGAGTCACCAGCTCCTCCTCTGTTTATAGAGGAGGTGGCACGAAGTGACGGAGGAGTTTGAGAATGAAAACAAGCATTACCTTAATGGACTGGAAAGTTGTATATAATTACCTTAAATTTTAGATTTTAAATTTCCACCTGCGAGGTCTACGCTTTTTAATCATGAATTATAAATCGTAAATTGTTAATTATGAAAAGGATTGGTTTGATTTTATTGGGGATGTTGATGGTAGGGGTTGTTTCTGCCGAGGTGAAAAAAATCAAGGGAACGGGGTATCTTGTGGTGCATGATCGTCAGGCGGATCAGCCGTTTACCCGTGTTTCCGTTCAGCAGTCGATCACCTTGTATATATCACAAGGAAAAACGGAAGGGATTACCGTGGAGGCGGATGATAATATTATTCCTTATATAAAAACGGAGATAAAGAACGGGCAATTGAATATCTTCCTTGACCCGGAAGTGATTGTTCGGGGATATACGGCAATGAACGTTTCCGTGTCCATGCCTATTATCACGGATATAAACGTGGCGGCTGCCGGGCGTTTGGAAGGAAGTTCGCCTTTTGCCGTGAATAAACTGGAAATCGTGGCATCCGGTGCGGGGAGCGTGAAGTTGGAGGTGAAAGGGAGTGAAGTTGACGTGGAGGCATCCGGTGCCGCGAGACTAGAGCTTAAAGGTGAGGTGGAGCAGTTTGATTTGGAAATGTCTTCCGCTGCCACGCTGAAGGGTTGGGAGCTGCGTGTGAAAGATTGTGATGCTGAGATTAGCGGGGCTGCCAAGGCTGAAGTTTCCATTTCCGGGCAGTTGGAGGCAGAGATTTCTTCAGCTGGTATTCTAATTTATGACGGGAATCCGCGGATTACCAAACAAAACGTGACTGGGCGGGGAACTTTGGTAAAAAGGAGATAGAAGGAATATGATTTCATACTAGATGGTCATGTAATAAGCATACGAGGCGATAAATAGGTTTGCAAATCCAGTACACCCGCGTATTCCACGGGGATGTGACGATTTGTCCCCGGAAAAGTTGTGTTCGGATCGGGTTTATAACTGATCCTGTTAAAATAATGGTATTAAACAGTTATCATACACTTATCCTCTTGTTAATATATACTATACAAGTATAATTATTTGTTATTTTGATAGGAGGGGAATAGGGGCGGAATGGGAAGGGAATGGGAGCGGCTCGCTCTGAAATAGCAATTTGATCATATATTGATAACATTATTTTACATTAGATGGTACAAAAATTTTTCATCTCACCTCTGCATTTTTGAATGTAAAAAGTGAAAAGCGGATAGGGAGCTACCTGCAAATGTAAACTGAATTTTAAGGACTCTCCCGTGTGAATTAGTTTTCTATCCCTAGTAATAGCCTAGACCTTGCCTGTACGAATTTTGGGATAATCCGGCGAGGGGTTCCCGTGTCGAGACTTCTGCTGCTCCGACTGTTCATGACCGGGGTGGCAATCGCATCCTGCGTGATGAGTTGAAGGGTTGCAGCCAGCAAGGGTTCTTCTTTATCTCCCAGTTGGTATTGATGGTGAAATTGCTCCAAGATGGGGAACATGGGGGGTATGCCGCCTTTGACGGATTCTCCCCGACTGTTTCTGTATTCCGTGGAGATCAACATGATATTCCAATTCTGTAAGTCTTTGTCGTTAGGCGTGTAGATGATTCCACCCATATTTTTCCCCATGGTAATGTCGCCAACGACGTTTACTTCCATGTATGGGGATAAGGCACTGATCAGCATTTCGGCGGCTGATGCAGTCACTTTACTCGTGATCACCCACAGGCGTTTCAAGTTTAGACGGGAATCAAGAGGTACCGTCTTGTCAAAATGTTCTTCCAAGCGGGTAGGATCATCAGCGTATTTTTCCTGATATGCTTTATTCCAGCTTTTGTGAATAAGCAGTTCTTCGTTTTCCACGACTTCTTCCGGGGCGAGAAGTGAACATAGTTGTTTCACTGCAAAAATGTACCCGCCTTGATTATATCGTAAATCCAGAATGAATTCGTCAATATTGGCTGATTTTAAGGTTTGGAACACGTGGTTCAGTTGTGCCAACGACGTGTTACCGCGGAACACGAAATCCGTGTAGATCATGTACCCGATTGTTTGGTTCTCCAAGGGAATCAACCCGTAATCAAGTACCGGATCGATCGTGTATGTTTGGGCGGTCAGCTTTTTCGTTTCGTACGGTTCTGATACTTCATCGTTTGATAGCCCGAGAGAAAGCTGGGATGCGTAATATAAGTCCGTGTAATTTTCCGTCGTGATCCTTTCCCCGTCCATGTGAGTGATCAGGTCTCCCCGTTTAAGTCCTGCTTTTGCTGCTGGAGAATTCGGGTGAACGAAATTGACATCCGCGAATATGTAGCCCTCTTTCTCCCAGAAAGTCAAGTTGTAGCCAAAACCTTCGTCATACCCGGAGGCGTCGGCAATTTCTCCCAAACCTTTGGAACTCGTGATGCGTGACCATTGGTCCTCGGGGTATTTCATGGTAGCGAAATATTCCGCCGGGTTACTATCTGGATCAATGTTTTTGTCCTTGACTTCATCCGCCCAAAAGTATTGGTCGGTCATTTTGTCTTTCGTGAACGTGTTAATCCGGACATACGAGTAAGGGCCCGGAGTAGGGCTTACTCCGCGTGAATCCTCACAACTTGATAGGAATCCTGCTAAAATCGAAAAGAAGAATAGTCTATACATAAGTTTATGTCTGATAGTAAGCCACAATATTACGAATTTTTAATGGATTTCCATATGCGATTTTGAATAAAAAGTTTTTGGTAATATTGCATATTTATTCAATATGACTATCCCGATCGTTTTCTTCGTGTTTTAGAGATGGTGAAATTAGTACGTTTTCTTCGTGTGATGCTTGTGGTATTGGGAATGAGTGGCACTTTGCTTGTTGTTTTTATTTCATGTAATATGTTGTTTGATTGTTTGTTGATGGTGGGTGTCAAGGCGTTTTCTTTTCTTTCGGTGAAAAAAATGAGAAAATATTTGTTTTTGCCGCATATTAATGCATATATTTGCACGGTGAATAAATAAATATGCACAATGAGTAATCAAAAAGAATTTGAATGATTTAGATTAAATGGTAAAAAGATGAAGATTGAAGTTGTAGTTGCATCCGAGAAACACCTGTCATACGTGACAGCGATAAACGATGCGATTGATCATGCTGCAAAAGCAAGAGGTACTGGTATAGCCAGAAGAACGAACGAGTATATTGCCGATAAAATCCGAAGTGGAAAGGCAATTATCGCTCTGAATCGAGAGGAGTTCGTGGGTTTCTGCTATATTGAATCATGGGGTCACCAGAAATTCGTGGCGAACTCCGGGTTAATCGTGGTACCGGCGTACCGGGGATTGGGAGTGGCAAAACAAATAAAGGAGGCTGCTTTTCATCTGTCGCGAAGGCGATTCCCGCAAGCAAAGCTTTTCGGCTTGACAACTGGTGAGCAGGTGATGCGAATCAATACTTCATTGGGTTACGTGCCTGTTACTTTTGCCAAACTCACGGATGACGAGGAGTTTTGGGCCGGATGCAAGTCTTGCGTGAATTATGACATATTGCAACGGACGAACATGACCAAGTGTCTTTGTACCGGGATGATTTATGATCCGGAGGTCGTGGCCAGACAACAGGCGGCGGCTAAAAAGGCGGCTAAGGGGAGGTCATTGCCTTTGTTCAAGCATCTGCGTCATGTTGTGGGGGCCACGTTGGCGGTTTGCGGGTTACCGGTTTCTCGCTCTGCCATGAAACATACGGCAAATTTGTAACTTGTAATTTATATTCATGAAAAAAGTAGTTTTAGCATATAGCGGGGGATTAGATACCTCTTATTGTGTCAAGTACCTGAGCGAGGAAATGGGACTTGAGGTTTACACGGCATTGGCGAATACCGGGGAATTTACCCCCGGTGAGCTGGCCGGGATCGAGGAAAAGGCGTATGCCTTGGGGGCGAAGAAACACGTGACGCTGGATGTCACGGGGGAATATTACGAGAAATGTATTAAATACATGATTTTCGGGAATGTTTTGCGTAACAAGACTTACCCGGTATCGGTCAGCTCCAAACGTACTTTCCAAGCGTTGGCTATCGTTCGTTACGCGAAGGAGATCGGGGCGGACGGCTTGGCTCATGGAAGTACGGGGGCCGGGAATGATCAGGTTCGTTTTGATCTTTGTTTTTCCGTGTTTGCCCCGGAAATGGAAATTATAACCCCGACTCGTGATTTGAAACTGAGCCGGGAAGAGGAAATTGCCTATTTGAAATCGAAAGGAGTGGAGCGGGATTGGTCCAAAATGGCTTATTCCATTAACAAAGGACTTTGGGGAACCTCGGTGGGAGGGAAAGAAACATTGAATTCATGGGAATATCTTCCGGGAGAGGCCTATCCTTTTTCTTTGGAGAAGGAGGGTGAAGAGGAGTTGATCTTGTCGTTTGAATGGGGAGAGTTGTGCCGGGTAAACGGTGAATGTTACACGGATAAAATCGAGGCTATCCGCCGGGTGGAGGCTTTGGCCTCTGCTTGGGCAATCGGTCGTGACACCCACGTGGGGGACACGATTGTGGGGATTAAAGGACGTGTCGGTTTCGAGGCGGCTGCTCCGTTGATGATTATTAAAGCCCATGAATTACTGGAAAAACATACACTCACGAAATGGCAGATGTATTGGAAGGAACAACTGGCCAATTGGTACGGGATGTTTTTACACGAGGCCATGTACGGGGAACCTGTTATGCGGAATATCGAGAGTTTCCTAAAAGATACACAACGATACGTTTCGGGTGACGTGCGGGTTCGGATGCGTCCCTATTGTTTCGAATTGTTGGGAGTGCGGTCAGACCATGATCTGATGGATGCCACGTTTGCTTGTTACGGGGAGGAGAACAAGGCTTGGACGGCAGAGGATGTGAAAGGTTTTACCCGGATGTTGTCGATGCCTTTGCGGGTGTATCACGCGGTGAACGAGAAGAGCGAGGAGGGACTATGATCAGAGTGGGTATTGCCGGGGCTGCCGGTTACACCGCGGGGGAATTGATCCGCGTATTAATTTCTCACCCGCAAGTGGAATTACGTTATTTACAAAGTGAATCGCACCGGGGAGAACCTGTCGGACGAGTTCATCGGGATTTGATTTACACGAATTTGAAGTTTTCCGATTTGGATTTGACGGGTATTGATGTTCTTTTCCTGTGCATGGGACACGGGATGTCGGCTCAATTTTTAGAACGGCATCCGGTTCCGGCATCTGTGCGAATCATTGATTTGAGTCATGATTTCCGGTTAAAGTCGAATGCCGGGGATTTTATTTACGGTTTGCCGGAACTGAATCGGGAGCGGATACAAGGAGCTTGGCACGTGGCGAATCCGGGATGTTTCGCGACGGCAATAGAATTGGGGTTGCTACCGTTGGCGAAGAGTGGTTTGCTGCCTGCCCACGTGTCGGTCTTCGGGATTACCGGGGCGACGGGTGCGGGACAGAAACCGACGGAAGAGACGCATTATAGCCATCGGGCGCAGAATCTTTCGGTTTACAAGGCTTTTTCTCACCAGCATTTGGCTGAAATACGGGAAACATTGTCCGGGCAGGATGAAGATGTACAGACGGATATTGCTTTTGTTCCGGTGCGTGGGTGTCATGCCCGGGGGATCATGGTAAATGCGGTTTTCGAGAGTGAACGGGATTTGTCGGAAATCCGATCTGTGTATGCTGCTTGTTACGAGGGACATCCTTTCACGGTGATGAGTGACGAACCTGTTTATTTGAAACAGGTGGTGAACACGAATTATTGTTTTGTCCATATTGAACGGCAGGATCGTAACGTGTTAGTGACTTCCGTGATTGATAACCTGTTAAAGGGGGCATCCGGACAGGCCGTGCAGAATATGAACCTGATGTTCGGATTGGAAGAAACAATGGGTTTGGGTTTGAAAGCCAGTTATTTTTAATTTATTCGAGTATGTTTGATGTTTATAATTTATTGGATATAGAGCCGGTCAAGGCGGAGAAAGCCTATTTCTGGGACCGTGATGGAAATAAATACCTTGATTTTTACGGGGGACACGCCGTTATTTCAATCGGACATTCGCATCCGCATTACGTGGAGTTGGTGACGGGGCAATTGAATCGTATCGGGTTTTATTCAAATGCCGTGAAGAATCATTTGCAGGAGGAGTTGGAGTGGAAATTACGGGAGCTTTCCGGTTGCACGGATTATAATTTGTTCCTTTGTAATAGCGGGGCGGAGGCTAACGAGAATGCTTTGAAACTGTCTTCTTTTGTTACGGGGCGTTCGAAAATACTGGCCATGCACGCTGCCTTTCACGGGCGTACGAGCGGGGCCGTTGCCATCACGGATAACCCGACAATACAGGCACCTTGGAGCCGGGGACATCAAGTGACATTTATCGATTTGAATGACGTGGAGGCTTTGAAACGGGAGTTGTCCGGGGAGGAATATGCGGCTGTCATCGTGGAGGGAATTCAAGGTGTCGGGGGAATCCGGATTCCGACAGGAGAGTTTCTGCGGGCGGCTCGTGAGGTTTGTGATCAGACAGGTACGTTATTGATTTTGGATGAAATCCAGTCGGGCTACGGGCGGAGCGGGAAATTCTTTGCCTATCAGCACGCGGGGATTGAGCCGGACGTGATCACTGTGGCGAAAGGAATGGGCAACGGATTCCCGGTTGCCGGAGTGCTGATTTGCGAGTCGATCAAGGCGGAGAAGGGGATGTTGGGAACGACATTCGGGGGAAATCATTTGGCTTGTGCGGCTGGGATTGCCGTGTTGGATGTGATCAAGGACGAGCAACTGGTGGAAAATGCCGATCGTGTCGGTGGGTATCTGATGGAGCGATTAAAAGTTTTGAACGGGGTGATTGAAGTTCGGGGAAAGGGATTGATGGTTGGGGTGGATATTGATATTCCTCATTCAATTTTCCGTCGTCGTTTGCTGGCGAATCAACACGTGATCACGGGGAATAGCGGGAAGAACACTTTGCGTTTATTGCCCCCGTTGTGTGTTACCCGGGAGGAAGTTGATGAGTTTGTCGCTCGGTTTAAACAAGTAATGAATTAACAGATGAAATGTAAAGTCATAAAAATCGGGGGTGCTTTGATCGAGGATGCGGGACTGCTGAACCGGTTGTGCCGGAAGTTTGCATCGATGACTTCCCCTTTTGTTATCGTGCATGGTGGCGGGACTTTTGCCGGGCAGCTCGCGGAACGATTGGGGATTCCCCGCAAAATGATTGATGGGAGACGGGTGACCGATCGGGAGACTCTGGAAGTCACGGTGATGGTTTATGCCGGGTGGATCAACAAAACGCTGGTTGCTCGTTTGCAGGCTTTGGGAGTGAATGCTTGTGGACTTTCCGGGTGCGACCTGAATCTGGTGAAAGCCGATCGGCGGGAAGGGCAGAGTATTGATTGGGGATATGTGGGGGATGTCCGACTGGTGCGTATGGGGGGGCTCGAATTATTGTTACAAGCCGGGGTGGTGCCTGTTATTTCTCCGATCACGCATGACGGGAAAGGGGTGTTGTTGAATTCGAATGCGGACGGGATCGCGGCGGCGGTGGCGGAGACGCTGGGGATGTGCTATGACGTGGAGTTGATCTATTGTTTTGATAAAAAGGGGGTGTTGACGGATGTCGGGGATGAAGGTTCCGTGATTCCTTGTCTTACCCCGTCTTTGTATGAAAAATATAAGCAAAGCGGGATGATTCATTCCGGCATGATCCCCAAGTTGGATAACGCTTTTAAATCTGTTTCTAACGGGGTGCAGGCGGTTCGGTTGATTCATCCGGATGATTTGGGCCAACCGGATGCGGGAACTAGGATAATATTGGAAAAACAATGGACGCGAGTGGAGCAATAGAACTTTTAAAACAAATTATATCCATCCCTTCTTTCAGTAAGCAAGAAGACAAGGTGGCTGATTTGATTGCCGATGTGTTGAAAAGATATAGGTTCGACGTGCATCGCAAAGGTAATAACGTGTGGAGTCGTTCAAAGAATTTCGATGACGCGAAGCCCACGTTATTACTCGATGCACACTTGGATACCGTGCGTCCTAACGGGATTTGGGACAGTGACCCTTTTACGCCGGTTGTGAAGGAGGGAAAGTTGTTCGGTTTGGGAAGTAATGACACGGGGGGAAGTCTTGTCTCAATGCTGGCGGTTTTTGTTGAATTGGCATCCGGGAGTTTGCCATGTAATCTGATATTCTTGGCATCCGCGGAAGAGGAGAACACGGGGAGTGGCGGGATTCAAAGCGTGTTTCCGGAGCTTGGTCGGGTTGATTTTGCCCTTGTGGGAGAGCCTACGGGAATGTGTCCGGCGATAGCGGAGAAGGGGTTGATGGTGTTGGATGGTTACGCCCGGGGAAAAGCGGGACACGCCGCAAGGGAGGAAGGAGTGAATGCTATTTATGAGGCAATGGAAGATATACATTGGTTTCGTACGTATCGGTTCGAAAAGATTTCGGAATTGTTGGGTCCGGTGAAAATGAGCGTAACGGGGATCGAGGCGGGAACCCTGCATAACATGGTTCCTGCAACTTGTCATTTCATGGTGGATGTACGGGTAAATGAACTTTACACAAACCAGGAAATATTTGATACGATCCGTGATCACGTGAGATGCGATGTGATCCCTCGCTCTTTTTCACTGAACTCATCTTCCGTTTCGCCTTCTCACCCGATGGTGAAACGATGCATCGAGTTGGGGTTATCTCCTTACGGTTCCCCGACGACATCGAATCAGGCGGTGATTCCATGCCCCTCACTGAAAATAGGCCCCGGGAATAGCGCTCGCTCGCACACGGCAAATGAATATATTCGTTTGGAAGAAATACGGGAGGGGATTAAATGGTTTAAATCTATTATTCAATATGTTGAATTATAGTTCTAAACAAGCTAAAAGATAAAAACTAGAGAATGTGTCAAAAGTCATTTTTCAAACTCCCTCCCCCCTTCGGGGTACTCCCTCTATAAACAGAGGGAGAGTTGAAATACTCCCTTTTTTCGGTAAGAGTCACCAACTCCTCCTCTGTTTATAGAGGAGGTGGCACGAAGTGACGGAGGAGTTTCTTGAGGATAAAATACCTTTTGACACACCCTCTAGTTGAAAAGATAAAAGTAGAAAATCAGAAGGCGTTGGCCTTGTGTGGCTGGAATTTAAAATTTAAAATGGAATGAAGCTTTGGGATAAAGGATATGATATAGATGGTTTTACGGAATTATTTACGATAGGGAAAGACCGGGAGCTGGATGTTATGCTGGCGGGGGCCGATGTCATCGGGAATTTGGCTCATTTGAAAATGTTACATACCGTGGGCTTGGTGAACGAGGCGGAATATAAATCTTTGCAGCGGGCATTGGTTGATATTCACGAAATGGTGGAAAGGGGCGAGTTCGTGATAGGAGAGGGAATTGAAGACGTGCATTCTCAGATCGAGTTATTGCTGGTGCGGGAATGTGGGGATGCGGGGAAAAAGATTCACACGGGACGTTCCCGGAATGATCAAGTGTTACTCGATTTGAAGTTATTTACCCGGGAGGCGATATTCGAAACGTTGGAACATATAGAACGTTTGTTTGATTTGTTGATACGACGGGCAGGGGAGAATAAAGATGTGTTGATTCCCGGTTACACGCATTTGCAGGTGGCCATGCCTTCTTCTTTCGGCTTGTGGTTTGGTGCTTATGCCGAATCGCTTGCTGACGATTTGTTGGCGTTGAAGGCGGCTTACGATATGGTGAACACGAATCCTCTTGGTTCCGGGGCGGGGTATGGCTCGTCGATTGCTTTGAATCGGCAAATGACGACTGATTTGCTCGGATTTTCAAGTTTGGCTTATAACGTGGTTTATGCCCAGATGCAGAGGGGAAAGATGGAAAAGAACGTGTTATTCGGGCTGGCTGCCGTGGCGACGACTCTGGGACGTTTGGCTGCCGATGTTTGTCTTTTCGCTTGTAGTAATTTCGGTTTTGTACGTTTGCCGGATAAGTACACAACGGGGTCCAGTATCATGCCGCACAAGAAGAACCCGGATATATTCGAGTTGATCCGGGCGAAATGTAATCACTTGCAATCGCTCCCCATGCAAATGGCTATGATCTGTACGAACCTGACTTCCGGGTATTTTCGGGATATGCAATTGACCAAGGAGTTATTTTTACCCGCTTTTCAAGAGTTGAACGATTCCCTTTTTATGGCTCATCTCGTGTTGCAGGAGATGGATGTGAAACGGGATGTTTTACGAGATCCTCGTTATGCCTATATTTTTTCCGTGGAGGATGTGAATGAACGGGTAATGGCCGGAATCCCGTTTCGGGAGGCTTACCGGGAAATCGGAATGCAAATTCAAGAGGGGAGTTATCGAGATGGGGTACGGGAAATTCATCATACGCACGAGGGAAGTATGGGTAATCTTTGCTTGACGGAGATTAAAAGTAAATTCGAGCAAAGAGTATCTGAGTGGGACATTACTACGGTTCGTGAGGCGATAGAAGGTCTGTTGGGGAACAGGTTATAGGGATTTTTTCCACACTTGTTCCACATTTTTCCACATACTTATTTATTAAGATTACTGTATAAGTAGTTGATTATTTTGTAATTGTATATTCTGTTTTGTGGTGGCATACAATTCTCTATACTATAAGCAAATGGTTGAATGATTAAAATTGATTGGTTATGGGAATTTGTATATTTTTTATCGTAATAGCTATTTCGGGACTTTTGTTACCGCATTTTTTAGCAGAACCTGAAATGAAGTAGAGTGAACCTAATCATCTTGATGATAGACAATTATTAATATAAACACGACGGATATACGTCAATATCCGTTAGTAAGAGCGGGAGTTTTATTCGTGTAGTTGGAGGTTTGAGGAGATTTATTACATTTGTTTCAAGCAGGTATCTCTTTTCCAGAGGGTTACCTGCTTTCTTTTCCTAAATTCCGTTAAAAACTTTTTTGTTTAGTCGATTAAGGCTATTTTCGTGTTAGAAATAAATCGACTTATGGCAAAGATTTTAATCGTGGATGACGATACAACATTTTGTATCATGCTGAGAAAATGGTTGGAAAAACGTGGATTTGAGGTAGATACTGCTTTTTCCTACAAGGACGCTGTAAAACAATTGGATAAAGCAGGATTCGATCTCGTGTTGACGGATTTGCGTTTGCCGGATAAGGACGGGATCGATTTGCTGCGGGTGATCAAGGAGAAAACACCGGAAACACAGGTGCTTCTGATGACAGGGTATGCCGATATACAGACCGCGGTCACGGCGATTAAACTGGGGGCTTTTGACTACGTGGCCAAGCCTGTTATCCCGGATGAGATTCTTAAAAAGTTGCAGGAAGCTTTGAAGTTGGAGGCAGAACCCGTTGCCAAGTCTGTTCCTGCAAAAGCGAAAACGACGAGCTTTTCCTATATAAAAGGAGTGAGTGAAGGTGCCGATCGGCAATATGAATATATTCATCTGGTGGGGCCTACCACGATGACGGTTTTGATTAACGGGGAGAGTGGTACGGGTAAAGAGTATATCGCTCGCCTGATTCACTCGATGAGTAACCGGAAGGACGGGCCTTTCGTGGCGGTTGATTGTGGGGCAATACCGAAGGACCTTGCTGCGAGTGAGTTCTTCGGGCATATTAAGGGTTCTTTCACGGGTGCCGTTACCGATAAACAGGGGTATTTCGTGACCGCATCGGGGGGGACTATTTTCTTGGATGAGATTGGTAATTTGCCTTATGACGTGCAAGTTCAGTTGTTGCGCGCACTCGAAGAGCGTAAAGTACATCCCGTGGGCGGAAATGTTGATATTCCTTTTGATGTTCGTATTATTTCAGCCACGAATGAGAATCTCAAAGAGGCCGTCGCGAGTGGTCGTTTCCGCGAGGATTTGTATCATCGTTTGAATGAATTTTCCATTCAGGCATTGCCCCTTCGGGAGAGAAAAGAGGATATTCTGATTTTTGCCAATCATTTCTTGGATAAGGCGAACGAGGAACTGGGGAAACAAGTGACCGGGTTTGATGAGGAGGTGATGCGTATTTTTAGAACTTACTCGTGGCCGGGGAATTTGCGGGAAATGCGTAATATCGTGAAACGGGCGACGTTGTTGTGTATGGGAAGTTTGATTTCCAAGACCTGTTTGCCCCCGGAGTTGGAGCAAAAGCCCGTGGAGCCTGAAAGGACATCTACAACACGGCGGGAGATGGAAATCGAGCTGATCAAGGATGCCATGCAGAAATGCCGGAACAACAAGAGCGAGGCTGCCCGTATGCTCCAGATAGACAGGAAAACATTGTATAATAAATTAAAAAGTTTCGGTCTGGAGGACTTATGAGATATTTTGAGAGATTATTGACGTGTTTCTTTTTCCAGTAATTGGAGAACATTGTTTCCTTCTTGCAGGATCTTTTCAATACTCTCTCTTATTTTATTTTCCTCTGTATCCAATGGCATTTTTTCCAGGAAAAGCAACGAGGGAATGACATCGTTAATCGCTAGTTGCTTGAACATGGGTAGCATTTTGTGTGCTAACTTGGCAATCTGTTCCGTTTCATGTGATTCCAGATGTTGGGCCAATAGCTGGAAATTGGTCTTGCAATCCGATATAAAAGACCCGATAATTTGATTGGCGGCATCTTTGTCATTGTCGGCAAAGACCATGATCATATCTAAATTGTAAGGGGCGTTTTTATCAGAGGTTTGTGTTGTCGGCTGTTTGGTTTCTATCGCACATCCTAACAGGTCGTTTACCCTGCTATATAGTTGTTCCGGGGTATACGGTTTATTTAGATAGGCTGAAAAGCCGGCTTCTTGATACTCTTTTTCGTGCATATCGTCACGGGCAGACAGAGCAATTACCGGAAGGCTTTTTATTTGTTGGTTTTGGGATTCTCGGATTTGTTGCACGAGTTCGAACCCGTCCATTTCCGGCATCTGGATGTCGGATAAAACAATGTTATAATTCCCTTTTTCCAAACGGGATAGTGCCTCTTGAGGGTGCGTACACGTGTCACACTGGATGCCTGCTTTTCGGAGTAATTCTGTCGTGACGGTCAGTTGAAGAATGTCATCATCGATGATAAAGGCTTTCATCCCTTCATGCCTAACCGGGGGTGAAGAGGGTGTTTCTGTCGGTTGGGATTCTTGTGCTGTGGCCTTTATCAACGGGAATTTAACCGTGAAGGTACTTCCCTCGCCTTTTTTACTTTCGAGGGTTAATTCACCATCAAGTAAATGAACGAGTTGTAATGTGATTGTTAAGCCAAGACCTGTGCCTTCCGCCCCGTTGTTATGCTGCGGGGTTAGGCGGGTGAATTCTTTAAAGATCAGTTCTTGTTCCTCTTCCGTCATTCCCGGCCCGGAGTCTTTGATTACAATGATAAACTGGTCGTCTTTTGTAGGGGAAATAAAGGCGGATAAAGAAACCTTTCCTTCCCGGGTGTATTTTATGGCGTTCGATAGGATATTAACCACGATTTGGCGAACTTTCATGGAATCCCCGAGGTAAAGTCCGTTCAGGGCGTTGCTAATATCGCTTTTCAATTCCAGACTCTTTTGTGCCGCTAGAGGAAGGAAACTATCCGTCGTCTCCTGTAACAGACGTCCCGGGTTATATGGAACCGTGTTGATCTCCATTTTATTGGATTCCAATTTGGAGAAATCAAGCATGTTATTGGCAAGATGCAGGATATGTTCGGCTGTCCCCTTCATGTTTTTGAGAAAATAGTGCTGTCGCTCCTCCAGTTGGGTGTTATTTAGTAGTTCAATGTACCCGATGATGGAGCTTAGAGGGGATTTTATGTCGTGAGTGACAGTCAGCATGAGTTTCTCCCGGTTATGTAGCAACCGTTCCGTGTATGTTTTTGCAGCTTCCAGTTCCCGCCTGTATCGTTGACTTTGCGTGATGTCATTGATAATAAGAACGACGAAGAAGACCACCAGCACACAAGCGATGATCGCGATCCAAGATATGGTTCTGGTGAGATGATGTGTCGTGATTTGCTGTTGTTCCAAGCGAATCATCGTGTTTTCGAGTTCTTCTTTTTCAAGGTCTTTCAGTACTCGCTTGAGGCGTTCCGTGATGTGTTGACCACTTTGGATAACGATCGCCTCTCGCCGGGAGACTTCCGCATCGATCTCTTCCTTTTGCTGCTGGTACTGGCTCCATGAATCCCGAATCACGTTCATTAATGTGTCCGTGTTGTTGTTTGTCGTGACCATACTGAGCGTGTCAACGATGCGATGGAGGGTTGTGTCAACTTTTAGGATGGAATCTCTTTTCGTCCGGAATAATCCTTTTCTTTCCCGGATGATGTAGTTACTGTCAATGACGGTAATGATTTTTTCCCGGAGATCGGGGATGATATCTGCCGAATCTTTGAGCGTGCCTATTTTTTCGATTGTTTTGTTGTAGAAATCCTCTGGGATGTAATATTTTTTGACGTAATACAAGTCTTTCAGATTCTTGATCCGTTTGCCTAAAAGCGTATTTATCGTGTCTATTCGCAGGTTTTGTTCCGAGCTGATGGATAGATTTTTCAAGGTATCCATGTTGTCCTTGATGTCCTCTATCAATTTCATATAGGTGTCAAAATTCTTTTGTGTTCCCGTTTGGGAAAAGGCGATTCCGGTATTTTCTGCCTCGTATAGTTTGGTGAGCGTGTTACTTATGATGAATAGTTTTTGTTGCATGACGATTTCATCATTCCCTTTTTGGGTTAAGGCAATGGTTTGTTTGTAGATAAAGACAATTGCAATTGCTCCTAACAAGAGAATTAGGATATATCCCGTGATGAGTTTGAGTTTGGTAAATTTGAAAGGTCTTTGCATAGCGAACAGATTTATAGCAAATGTATAAAAAAATAGTCAACCAATTAGTAAGGTTGACTATTTTAGACGTGCTGATGTGCTACTCCTTAAAGTTCGTTTTTATAGAATGAATAAGTCTCTTCTATAATTTCCGGTGTTGCGGCATTCAATTGATATAAAATCTCCCGGCAAAATTCCAAAGGGGCATTACCGTTAGCCGTTACTATGTTATTGTCTCTTACAGCTTGGTCGTTTATGTAATTAGTTTCACCCGTGTACTGGGTACCTGCATATTGTTTGAGGTAATCCAGCGTGTTACTTGTATGTTTTACGTGGTTGAGGAAACCATACATTCCGAGATACACGGAGGCATTACAGATTCCGGCAACCAGTTTGCTTTCCGCAATTGCTTTTTCCACTAATGATGCGATGGGTTTCGCCTCGGGCAAAAACCAGTTCATGCCGCCGATGAGTATAAGTCCTGCATGATCATCCGGTAGGTCGTTAATATCATAATCCGGCAATACCCTGAATCCACCTATCGAGGTAATGGGTTCTTTGGATAGTGACAACGTTTTCACCTTGTATTTAATCGGACATCCCGGTTTGACACCCATATTTAGGCAGGTGGAGATATAAGCACCTTCCCAGTCTGCAAAATTGTTTAGTAGTACAAAAATTACTTCTTTTTTATCCATTCTTTTAATATTTAGTTTTATCATCTTCTTCGTATCCCGGTAACTTGTACCCGATCTGTTTTCTTTCCTTGCATCCTCGGTCTTTTACCTGCAATTCCGCCAAGGTTTGATTTATTAGTTCAAGTTGCATCCGGGTATCGTCGTTAATGTCGTTGTAGTCGGAAAACACTTCTTCGATATAGTTTTCTATCGCATCCATTCGTTTTTCGAGTTCATCGATCTTATTTGTTTTGGGGCTGGCGATCATTTGGCGAATAGCCACAAAAGCCCGCATTATTGAGATATTTACATTAATGGCTATATCACTATTGAGGATTCCGGATAACATCGCTAACCCTTGTTCCGTGAATGCATACGGTAGATATTTCGTGTGTTCCCCTCTACCATTCTTTAAGATTCCAATTTGGAATCTTAAAGCTTCCCACTCTTCAGCTGTTAACTGAAACATGAAATCGGGAGGAAATCTTTTGAGATTTCGCTTTACAGCTTTGTTCAAGTTACCTGTTGTGACTTGGTATAACTCTGCCAAATCTCGATCCAACATCACCTTCCGTCCTCTGATCTCGTATATTTTGCTTTGTATCAATTGTAAATTATCCATGATTATGCTTGCGTTGTTTATTTCTTTTCCTCCTCTTCACATCCCGGTAGTTTGTATCCGATTCTTTTTCTTTCCTTAAATCCCCGGTCTTTTGTCTGCAGTTCCGCTAAGGTTTGATTTATTAATTCGAGTTGAATCATGGTATCATCATTGATGTCATTTTGATCTACTAGAACCTCTTCCATGTATTGTTTGAGTTCCTTTACTTGTGTTTCGATCCTTTCAACACGGCTTTCTATGGGGTTGGACAGCATTTGCCGGACTGCCACGAAAGCCCGCATTATTCCCCTATTTATTTCTATCGCAGGCTTGGAGTTCAAAACGCTACTAAGCATCGCTACTCCGAGTTCAGTAAAAGCGAAAGGAAGATATTTTATATTGCTTCCACGTCCCTTGTTCAAGGTCGCAAATTGCGTCCTTGAAAGTTCGGTTATTTCTTTTTTTGTAAGCTCAAACATAAAATCATCACCTTCAAACCTGTCTATATTACGCCTCACGGCTTCTTTGAGGCGTTTTGTTTCGACACAGTACATTCTGCTAGGTCGAAGTCTAACATCACCTTCTGTCCCCTAATCTCGTATATTTTGCTTTGTATCAATTGTAAATTATCCATAATCACGCTCGTGTTGTTTATTTCTTTTCCTCTTCGCATCCCGGCAACTGGTACCCAATCCGTTTCCTTTCCTTAAATCCCCGGTCTTTTGTCTGTAGTTCCGCTAAAGTTTGATTTATTAATTCGAGTTGCATTCGGGTATCGTCGTTAATGTCGTTATAGTCGGAAAACACTTCTTCGATATAGTTTTCTATTGCATCCATTCGTTTTTCGAGTTCATCGATCTTATTTGTTTTTGGGCTGGCGATCATTTGGCGAATATCCACAAAAGCCCGCATTATTGAGATATTTACATTAATGGCTATATCACTATTGAGAATTCCGGATAACATCGCTAACCCTTGTTCCGTGAATGCATAAGGAAATTTGCGAGTTCCTCCCCAATTTGATATTCCATTTTGGAAGATCAAGTTGGCTTTTAATTCATCAAATTCTTCCTTTGTGAGCTGAAACATAAAGTCTGGAGGGAATCTTTTAATGTTTCTTTGAACAGCTTTGTTCAAGTTACCTGTTGTGACTTGGTATAACTCTGCGAAATCTCGATCCAACATCACCTTCCGTCCTCTGATCTCGTATATTTTGCTTTGTATCAATTGTAAATTATCCATGATTATGCTTGTGTTGTTTATTTCTTTTCCTCCTCTTCACATCCCGGTAGTTTGTACCCGATTCTTTTTCTTTCCTTAAATCCTCGGTCTTTTGTCTGCAGTTCCGCTAAGGTTTGATTTATTAATTCGAGTTGTATCCGAGTGTCTTCGTTTATGTCGTTTTGGTCAGTAAAAACATCTTCGATGTATTCTTTCAGTTCCTTTAATTCGTTTTTTAGTTCACCGATATTATCAACAGGAGAGGTATGTATTAATTGACGCATTGCGACAAAGGCTCGCATGATACCCCTATTTATCTCGATGGCAGTTGGTGAATTAAGAACACTGCTAAGCATCGCTACTCCTAATTCTGTGAAAGCAAAAGGGGCATATTTTATGTTGGATCCTCTTCCTTTGTTCAAGATCACAATTTGTGATCTTGAAATTTCTTCTTTGGTAAGTTCAAACATGAAATCTTCTCCTTCAAAACGTGCTGAATTACGTCTGACTGCTTGTTTAAGTACCCTAGTTTCAATGCCATATAGCTCTGCCAGATCGAAATCTAACATTACTTTCTGGCCCCTGATCTCGTATATTTTACTTTGTATGATTTGCAAGTTAGCCATAATTACGCTTGTGTTGTTCTATACAAATGTAGGGAAAAACGAGAATAGTTTGTTGTTTTGGCTTATATATTGGCTATATAAAAAACAACCTGCTATAACATTTTGTGTTTTAGCAGGTTATGTGGTAAAGTGGTGATCCCCACGGGACTCGAACCCATATCAAAGGAACCGGAATCCTTCATTCTATCCATTGAACTAGGGGACCATATTATCCGAGTGCAAAGCTAATCAAATTTTTAAAAAAAGGGAGCAATTTGCTCCCTTTTTTAATGTATAATAGATAAACTATTTTACCTTTTTACGAGTAGCGTAGCTTACACGTAAAGAATTCGCTTTACGCAATTCTTGTTTTACGTCGGTTACGATACCCATTTTTGTAAACTGATCAACTTTTAAGTTATTCGTGATCATGTTCCGTTCTTCCTCTTTACGAGTTTCTTGTTCAGCGGCAACGAAACTACTGATTTCACTTACGTTTGCCAGCTTATCATTCAACTGAATACGAGGTTCACTTCCGTAAGTAGCCACGTACTGGTCTTTCGGTTTTCCGATGAAGATATTACTAACCAAAGATTTTTTCTCTAGCTTGCTAATCTCTTTTGCTTCGGGCATACCGTTATCAACCATCACGAGAACTTCTCGCATCGTGGTACTAACCATGAAGAAGAATAATAGCATGAACACGATGTCCGGTAGAGACGCTGTTGAAATTGCAGGGGTCTCTTTTCCGCCTTCTTTTCTAAATTTAGCCATTACTTCTTTCCTCCTTTCCCGATGTTTTTAGGTTCAGCCTCGGATATAGCGGTAGGAACAAGTTTTCTCACAGCGTCCATTTGTTCTTCCGTGAGTTCGCTATATTTCTTACCCCATTTTTCCATGGCTTTCATATCCCTAATTTCATTATATGCTGCTGTCAGTTCATCTTGAACGGCAATATACATTTTGTATGAAGTTCCTCGGTCACTTTGAAGAGAGATAATTCCTCTTGAAACTTCAGCTTGTCCGAAGAAAGGAATTTCCTTAACAACTTTACTCGGTAAATCTTCTCTGTTTTGCGGGTTCAAAATAAACTCTTTAGCCTTTTCCTTCAGGTTCTCAATTTGCATCAGTTCCCCGTTCACGGCCAACAAATCGTTCTTGTTTACCAACACTTGTAATATATTACGTTTGGCAACAGGAGGTGCAATCACCTGATCTGGTGGCGGCATCGGTGGTAACCGTCTGAATAATCCCGAATCCACATCCATCGTTGTTGTCATCAAGAAGAATGTCAACAGCAAAAATGCGATATCCGCGGTGGAGGAGGCATTAATTTCTGGTGTTTTTTTTCTTGCCATAATCTCTTTTTTATCCTTCAGGAAAATTATCTAACGCGTCTAATAATTTCTGTAACAACAATAGCACCAATAGCTCCTATTCCCAAGAAATAAGTTGTGATTAGGATGGTGTCAGTGAATTTTAAAGTTCCCGGAACGTTGTCCGCACCGCTATATCCCGGAATATTCATGATAGTTCCGTCAGACATCGAGTAAGCGATTAACACGAGGAGAATGATCCCTGCAAGGGCAATAAAGCTCTTCATCGCTTCCTTTGGTCTGGTGAATAATCTAGCAACCGGGAATATTAACGCTGCAACAATGGCAACGCCAAATAAAAGATATGACCACCATAGTAGTTGTTCCGTGTATACCGGGGTGGAATATTGTGAGTTTGGAAGTTCGCCTCCAAAATAAAATAACCCCAATAACACGATCGTAACGACGAACATTACGATGGTCATGATGTTTAATATTTTGTTTATTTTCTGCATGGTTTAGTGTTTTTGATTGTATTTGACAAGAATGTCTAATAAAGTTACGGAAGCGTCTTCCATGTCATTAACAATACTTTCAATCTTAGCAATACAGTAGTTGTAGAATACTTGAAGAATCATGGCCACGATCAAACCACCCACGGTCGTGATCAATGCAACCTTGATACCTCCAGCCACCAATGACGGTTGGATATCTCCTGCTGCTTGAATCTTATCGAAGGCGTCGATCATACCGATTACAGTTCCCAAGAATCCTAACATCGGGGCCAATCCAATAAACAAACTAATCCAAGACATTCCTTTTTCCAAAAGTCCCATTTGAACAGAACCGTATGATACAACTGATTTTTCAACCATGTCGATTCCTTGATCATAGCGGCATAACCCTTGATAGAAAATACTTGCAATGGGGCCTCTCGTGTTGCGGCAAACTTCTTTTGCAGCTTCAACTCCACCGTTGTTTAATGCATCTTCAACACTTACAATTAATTTTTTCGTGTTGGTAGAAGCCAAGTTCAAGTAAATGACTCTTTCGATAGCGATAGCCAAACCGAAGATCAAACACAAGATAACGAAACTCATGAAGGCGGCACCTCCCTCGATGAATTTTTGTTTCAAGGCAGCGTGGAAAGAAGTACTTTCGATTTGTGATTCGTCTTCTAACACGGTAGGATCTGTCGTTTCCTCTTCTTCTTGATAAGTTTCTGTCGTTTCAGTGGTCTCTGTTTGAGTTGTTTCATTCTCTTGAGCCATTAGCATAGATGATGCTCCAATAGTAAGCATTCCTAAAACTGCTATTAGTGCAAATAATTTTCTCATGATCAATTTAACTGATTTTTAGTTTATTAATAATTAAAATTTAACTCTATAATATCTATTTAAGCTGTTTCGTTCTTGTTTTACACCGTGTGCCGGTTAAAATCGGGCACCAAGGTATAAAAAAAATGTTAAAATCCAATATATTTGGGGGATATTTCTCCCTTTAAGCCGTTATTTAAATATTTTTTTATTTCGTTAGTGTCTTTATATTTGCCCAGTACATACATCATTTTGCATACAGCGGCTTCCGTGGTAATGTCGTGACCGCTGATGACTCCCGCGTTAAGTAGCTCTCTACTTGTTTCATACTTACCCATCTCGACGCTCCCACCTTGACATTGGGTGACGTTATACACGAAAATTCCCTTGGATAGTACTTCCTTGATCTTGTTAAGAAAAACTTTATTCGTGGGAGCGTTGCCTGACCCGTATGTTTCCAGAATGATTCCTTTTAACCCGGGAATCCCTGTTACTGCGTCAATCACTTCCGGTCTCATACCCGGGAATATTTTCAATATGGCGATATTCGTGTCCACGTCACAGAATGCACTTACGGGTTCCGTTCGCAGGGTGTAATCGATTGCACTGTAATCGTAATGAATATGTATCCCGATGTTTGCCAATGCCGGGTAGTTGAATGACTGGAAGGCATCGAAACTTTCCGCGTTTATTTTTGTCGTCCGGTTTCCTCGGAATAGTTTATCCCCGAACAGGATGCAGACTTCCGGGACAATGGCCTTTTCTTGATCGTAAGCGGCTGCTATTTCAATGGCCGCGATCAGGTTTTCTTTCCCGTCCGTTCTGATTTTCCCGATAGGTAGCTGGGAACCGGTAAAGATCACGGGTTTGGTCAAGTTATTTAACATGAAACTCAAGGCCGCGGCCGAGTAGGCCATGGTGTCCGTTCCATGCAGGACAACAAATCCCCGGTAATCATCGTAATTTTTCAAGATGATTGAACAGAGGTCTTTCCACAATTGTGGTTGGAGATCTGAGGAATCTATGATTTCCGGTAAGGTGTAACTATCTATCGTGAATCCAAATTCTTTGATTTCCGGAACCTCGCAAGCGATCTGGTCAAAATTGAAAGGGCATAACGCCCCAGTTTCGGGATCGTTTACCATCCCGATTGTACCTCCGGTATATATGATTAACACGGGTTTTGTCATACGCACTAAGTTAAAAACTAAAACATTACAAGCTTTAAGCTCCCTCTGCACTTTTCGTCAGTAAATTACCTGTCTGCATCTTTTCTATGAACAGTTCGCACTACTGACGTGCAAATTAAATAAATTCATTGCATTATTCGTTGTTATTTCCTCGACTTTTTTCGTGTCGATCCCTAGAATTTCAGCAATTTTAGCGGCTATACACGTAATATAACTACTTTCATTGCGTTTACCCCGGTAGGGAACGGGGGCAAGATAGGGAGCATCCGTTTCTAATACAAGGTGTTCTGCCCCGGTTTTCTCCACGACTTCAGCCATGGATGATTTTTTGAAGGTAACGACACCACCGATCCCCAGTAGAAAACCTAAGTCTATTGCCCGACGGGCATCTTCTTCCGTGCCGGGGAAACAGTGGAGTATACCTTTCATGTTATAGTGTTGTCTTTTTAACACGGTGAATATTTCCATTAGCGAGTCTCTCGAATGGATGATAACGGGCAAATCCATTTCCCGGGCGATGTTTAATTGTCGTTCGAAGACAATAATTTGTTCCTTGTAAAATGTTTTATCCCAGTAAAGATCAATTCCACACTCTCCGATTCCGTGTATTGTTTCTTGGCTTAGTAATTTCTCGAAAAGTTGCATTTCCGTTTTGTAGGATTCGTTTACGGAAGTCGGGTGTACACCCAGCGTGGGGTACATCATGTCCGGGTGGGCTTGCGCCAGTGATAACATTGCTTGCCGGGTCGTGTTGTCAATATCCGGCAGTACAATCTGTCGGACGTTGGCTGCTAACGCCCGTTGAATAACTTCTTCCCTGTCATTGTCGAACTCTTCGGCATAGATGTGTGAGTGAGTATCTATAAACATATTTGTGATATAAGTGTCATTCTTCTTGTCGCGAAAGTAGTGAATTGTTTATGGATTGGCAACTAGGAGTGTTTAGCATCCTTTTTCCCGGGGTTATCCATGTCCGTTACATGGCGGTAGGGCGACTATTGGGAGGCTGTTAGGCGCCATCGCCCGATTGTCGCCCGATGCTCGCCCGATTATCGCCGCCATTTTAACAGATGGAAAACAAAAATAACATACTCGAATATCCCGTCAACCGGGTTAATAACGAGGCTATTCACGCTCAAGAATAAAATTTCGGGCCATTATATCCCCGGTAAAGACCCGGGATAAGGGATGCTATTCCGGGTCTGCGGGATCTATCTCTTCGAAGTTTCTTAACAATAATCACGTTATCTTTATTGTTTTATGTCCGGAAATGAACGGGTATAGAGACGGGCGGCAAGTTTTTTTTTATGGCATGAGTTTGCTGCTTGTCATATTTTTCATTAGGTTTGTGTTTAATAACAAAAGAAAGCATTTGTATGGACGTGGAAAACGAGAGCTCGTTGCGGATAGACGAGCAAGTATTTAAAAAACTGTTTGATAAATTTTATCAAGCCTTGTGCGTTTTTGCGTCCACCTATTTGAAAGACGATGCCTTATCTGCCGATATTGTTCAGGAAGGGTTCGTGAAATTCTGGAATAAACGGGAGGGGTTTGATAATTATTTCAAGGTGAAATCGTTCCTTTATACCATAGTGCGGAATGATTGTTTGAACTATATACGCGATTACAAGTTGAGGCGGGAGGATCTTTCCGTGGTTGAATCTCTTGAATTTTACACGGAGACGCTGGTAGAGGAAGAGGCCTATCGAATGTTTTATAATGCCGTGGAATCCTTACCTCACCAAACCCGACAAGTGATTTTGTTGTCTTTGGATGGCTTGAAAAATAGCGAGATTGCCGGACAGCTGGGAATTGCCGAGAGTTCCGTGCATACGTTAAAGAAAATAGCGTACAAGAAATTGCGCGAGATTTTGCGAGAATATTATTATTTGGTTTTTATTTTCCTCCTGAATAAATAGCTGATTTTTAGAGCTGTTTGTTTTTTCTTTCAAAAAAGTGAATTTTTCGTTCCCCATAAATTCCATTTTTCGTGTTGTAATAGTATAAAAATAATATTACGTGCCGATAAATGAACATGGAACGAAAAAATGAATATAACGAAGAATGGACGGGAAATCCGTTTTTGCTAGCCTCTTGGATCGCAAAAGCCATGGCGGGGGAGTTGTCTGATGAAGAACAGCGGGCTTTGGATGATTGGCGGGAGACTTCCGAGCGGAATCGTCAATTGTATGATCGGATCGTTGATCGGGAGGGGAGGGAATCGAAACAAAAACATTTCACGACTTTTGATAAAGTTTCCGGTTGGCAGGGATACTCGAAAAAATTAAGGAAAACAGAGAAGAAGGCGATGCGCCGGCGAGTGTTTTTACGTTACGCGGCAGTTTTGTTGATCCCCTTGGGTGTTGCTGTTTATGGCGTTCTTCATTCGGGAGAGGAGACCGTCTCTTTGGCGGATCTGAATGCAATCACTCCCGGGGGAACCCGGGCAGAGCTGGTGTTGCCTTCGGGGGAGGTGGTTGATTTGGTTGCGAGATCCGGGGTTATATCGCGTGGGGAAAATACAGTCATTAATAACGAGGGAAAAACTCTTTCCTATAAAAATACAGGAAATCAGGCTCCGATGGACTCTTTAAGATATAACGAGGTGATCGTGCCGAAAGGAGGGGAGTATCAATTAGTGTTGAGTGACGGAACGCTTGTTTATCTGAATTCCATGACGAAGGTGCGTTTCCCGGAACGTTTTTCTGAAAAATGCCGGGAAGTGGAAGTGTGTGGAGAAGCTTTTTTCGAGGTAACTAAGAACAAAGATGTCCCTTTCATCGTGAAGACCGGGGGGTATGAGATCACAGTGTTAGGAACGAAATTTAATGTCACGGCGTACGCCGATGAACATGTGATCACGACAACATTGGTTGAGGGGGTTGTTTCCATCTCTGGTAAGTGTATTGGAGCGGCAAGAACATTATGGCCTAATGAACAGTTGGTGTTAGATCAGACATCTGGAGGCGTGGAAGTTAGGAAAGTGGACGTGAATTATTATACGGCTTGGAAGGATGGTATGTTCCGGTTCCGGGATGTTCGTTTGGAAGAGATCATGCGAGTCGTGGAACGATGGTATGATATGACTGTGGTGTACGAGGATGAGAGTGTCAAGGATTTACATTTCGGTTTTAACATGAGTCGTCTCGAAACGATAGAACCCTTGTTGAATATTTTTGAATTGAACGGCAAAATAAAGATAACGAAAGAGGGAAAAGTGCTGAAAATACAACGAGGTAGATAAAGGCAGGAAATGGTACCAACATTTCCTGCGGGAATTACTTCGTTAACATTGAGATAATTATTAACTAATAATTGGGAGAACAAATTTATGGAAAATTTTCTAATGTTTCTCAGGTGCAAACGTGAGAAATTACAAAAATTATGGCTTATGTCGAAATGGACTTTTTTATTTGTTTTTCTAGGGATAATAAACACGCACGGAACGGTTTATTCCCAGAACGAGCAACAGGTTACAATCTCTATGAAGAATGCCTATTTGAAGGATATTTTATGGGCAATTCAGCGACAAACCACGTTTGTTTTCATGTATCACGAGGAAGATTTGGATAAGGTGGGAAAAGTGAATGTTGAGGCAAAAGCCTCAACGGTGGAAAAGATTCTGAGTGACTGTTTGAAAGGAACCGGCTTGACGTATGTTTTTCAAAATGAGGTGATCGTGCTGAAACCTTTGAATGATGAAAAGAAGAAAGAAATCAAGATTGTCGGTAAGGTAGTGGATAAGGGAAAGATGCCGTTGCCGGGGGTAACGGTGGTGGTGAAAGGAACAAATTTGGGAACGGCAACTGATAGCGAGGGAAAATACAGGATGGTTTTACCCGCCATGCGTGATACTAATTTTGTGTTGGTGTTTTCATTTGTCGGGATGCGGACACAGGAGATTAAATATGTAGGACTGGATTCGATAAACGTTGTAATGGAGGAAGATCACAAGAAAATGGACGAGGTGGTTGTGACAGGGTACTCCAATATTCGTAAAGAGAGTTTTACCGGTAAAGCTACGACTGTAACTAAAGAGCAGTTAATGAAAGTGAATTCAAAAAACGTGATTGCAGCATTACAAACGTTTGATCCTTCATTCCGGATCAAAGATAATAAATTGTGGGGATCGGATCCAAATGCTTTACCGGAGTTTAATATCCGGGGAGAGACTTCTATTGGGCAGACGAAAGGATTGGATGTGGAACAGCAGAAAAGAACACAGCGTACGACTTTGGAAAATAATCCTAATTTGCCCGTGTTTATTTTGGATGGATTCGAGGTGGATGTTCAGAAAATTTATGATTTGGATGTAAATCGTATCGAGTCAATTACCATTTTGAAGGATGCCGCTGCAACAGCTATGTATGGTTCTCAAGCTGCTAATGGGGTGGTTGTCGTTACGACGGTTGCTCCTAAACCGGGAGAGATGCAGATTTATTATAATTTTTCCGGTAATGTGGATTTCCCGGATCTGTCTGATTATAATCTTTGTGATGCGGCTGAAAAATTGGAAGTTGAACGCTTAAGTGGTTTATATTCATCTGATGATCCGGAAAAACAAATTGAACTTACGGCTCAATATTATAAGAAACAAAATGCTATTTTGCGCGGGGTGAACACCGATTGGATGTCGCAACCTTTGCGGAATGCCTTTGGTCATATGCATAGTTTGAATGTATCTGGTGGGGAGGAGAGCATCAGGTATGGTATAGATTTGAATTATAATGCGAGTAAAAACGGTGTGATGAAAGGTTCTTTCCGTCATATTTATGGGGGAGGATTAACGTTGGATTATCGTGCGGGAAGTTGGTTACAATTATTGAATAATATTTCTTATACGGTTACAGAGTCTGAGGATTCTCCTTATGGGCAGTATACTCAATATGCTGAAGCACAGCCTTATGCTGAGATATATGATGAAAACGGACGCTTGTTGAAAGAAGTGCTTGGAACTACTGTTTCTATGATAAATCCCTTGTGGAAAGTGGCCAATTTGTCAACTTTCTATGGCAAGATGAAAAACCGGGATTTAACCAATAATTTCCAGTTGAACATTCATATTATGGAAGGATTGATGTTTAAAGGCCAATTAGGTCTTCGCAGAACGGATGGTCGTACGGATAATTTTAAGGATCCTGCAGATCCTGTATATGATGTAACTCCTGCCGATCAGAAAGGAGAGTTGAGTCGGCAAGAAAATGATAATTGGAGTTGGAATGGAAAAATGATGTTTTATTATAATCATGTTTTCGGCAATCATTTTATTAATGCAACAGCCGGAGGGGAGATTTCTGAAAGCAAAACGGAGTCGTTATCGTATGTATTAAATGGTTTCCAATTGGGGAATATGCATGAACCTCAATTTGCAGCCACTCAGGCCAGGCCGGTAAATGTGTCGGAATCTAAAACTCGTAAGATAGGTTTTTTAGCTTCCGTGAATTACGCCTATAATGATATTTATTTGTTCGACGGCTCTTTCCGTTTGGATGGAAGTTCCGATTTCGGTTCGGATAAGCAATTTGCTCCGTTTTGGTCAGTAGGAGCCGGATTGAATGTTCATAATTATGATTTCTTAAAAGGGCATTGGTTGATTAGTCGTTTAAAATTGAGGGCTTCTTACGGTTCTACTGGAAATGTGGGATTCGCTCCTTATTCGGCCATAACAACCTTCCAAACAGCAACAGATGCATGGTTTTTCACGGGGCCTGCAGCTTCTTTGATGGCTTTGGGGAATTCGCGGCTGACTTGGCAAACGACATATAAGTTGGATGCAGGTTTCAATATAGGTTTACTGAATGATAAAATTACTTTGGAGGGATCGTATTATCGGAATGAAACAGAAGATTTGATCGATGACGTGAAAATTCCGGCTTATTCCGGTTTTACTTCTTACAAGGAGAATTCTGGAGCAACGTTGAATGAAGGGTTTGAAGTTGCGTTGACTTCTACTCTTTTCCAGAATAAAGATTGGATGGTGACGTTTATGGCAAATTTATCTTCTAACAGGAGTAAAATTACTGAATTGAGTGAGGAGATGAATGCTTATAATGAAACGATTCTTGCCGAATACGAGAAAGAAGATTCTAAGTACAAAGATGTGTTAAGCAGGCCGTTGATATTGTATTATGAAGGAAAGTCCTTGTCTGCGATCTATGCGGTTCGTTCCGAGGGAATAGATCCGGCTAATGGACGTGAACGTTTTGTAAAGAAAAACGGGATGTCGACTTACACGTGGGATGCTAATGATCAAGTTGTTGTCGGGGATACGGAACCGGATGCCAAAGGTTCTTTCGGTATCAATGTGGCATGGAAAGGAATCACATTGAATGCTTATTTCAATTATCAGTGGGGAGGACAGAGTTATAATTCAACATTAGCGGAGAAAGTCGAGAATGCTCAGGTTAGCACGCAGAATGTGGATAAACGGGTGTTGTCTGCACGATGGAAAAATGCGGGAGACGTGGTTCCTTATTATGATTTGAGTAAAAATCCGACACAAAATCCGACTTCCAGATTCGTGCAAGATGATAATCGTTTGGATTTTACAAGTCTTTCAATAGGTTATGATTTTAGCCGTCAGTTGATTTCTAAGTGGAAACTCAAAAGCTTGAGCGTGCAGTTTAGTGCGAATGATTTGTGTAAATGGAGAAGTGTGAAAGAGGAGAGAGCTATAAATTATCCGTTTGCGAGAAGTTTTAATTTTTCATTAAATGTTGGATTCTAAATGGTATATGGCATGGGAAATTATATTAAAATATTAGCAGTTGTCATTGTTTTGGTATTTGCGGGATGTAAGGATTGGTTGGATGTTACACCAGCAGGGCAAGCAACTGAAAGTGATTTGTTTAGTACGGGTGACGGTTATCGGTCTGTTCTGAATGGTTTGTATAAGTCAATGGGTAAGCCGGAACTTTATGGTCGGAATTGGTCTTATGGAATGTTGGATTGTATGGCCCAGTTATATAATTTGGAGTCCGGCTCATTCAATGACGAGATGTGTAAAGCTGCAGCCAAATATGAGTACACAAACACGCAAGTATCTTCAAGTATAGAGAGTGCGTGGGGAATTGCCTATAATATTATTGCTAATGCAAATGACTTATTGCAGAATATCGAAAATGCTTCTAATGATATTTTTGCGGAAGGGGAAATGGAAAGGAAGATGATCACAGGAGAGGCATATGCTTGTCGGGCCTTGATTCATTTTGAATTGTTACGTTTGTTTGCTCCGGCTCCCATAAATGATGATGGACGTGCGTATATCCCTTATATAGAATCTTATCCGGTGTTGTCAGCCACAAAACTTGGAGTGAAACCTGTGTTAGAAAAAGTGATTGCAGATTTGGAAAAGGCTAGAGGGTTAGTTGCTGTTTACGATACAACAATAAATGGACAGGGAATTAATTTATCCGGTACGGGACGTTTTAATAACGATTTTACCTATAATTCTCAGACTATATCCGGGCAACAGATCGAGGATTTTGATGCTGCATTGATAGATGATTTCTTTAAAGGACGGGGGTATAGAATGAGTTATAATGCCGTTACTGCTTTATTGGCGAGGGTTTGCCAGTACGCGGGACGGGATCAGGATGCCTTTAATTATGCTGATGAAGTGGTAAAAGCCCATGTGGTATTTAGAGATGGTTCGAAGAATTTGATGTATAAGGATGATTATAGCGGTTTGACACAAGGTTGGGGTAATAATGAAGCAGATTTTAATAATCGAAAAGATTATAAAACGATGTCTAATTTAATTTTTGCTGCCTATAACAGTTTGTCTTATCAAGGAACAGGTAGTTGGTTGAGTGCGGATTGGAAAGGTGGAGTTTCTCCGAATTGGTTTCAAATTTCGGAAAGCTATTTTTCACATGGAGGTGTTGATGAGAAAAGTTCGGATCATCGATGGAATCATATGATTTTTTTAGGTAGTGGCGCCTATCCTGTTTCTGCTAAATATTTTATTCCCACTAATTTGGATACAAGAGATAAAACAGTGAATTTGTTTCCTGTAATTCGTCTTACCGAGATGAAATATATTATGGCCGAGTATTATGCACGTAACGGGAATGTAGGTGAGGCCTATCGAATTTTGAATGAAATCCGTGAAAATAGGGGGATTTATGGAAGTTCACTTGGAGGATCGACTTGGAATGAATTTGAGCAGGAATTACTCCATGATGCGCGTCGCGAGTGGATTTCTGAAGGACAATTGTTTTTCTTGTATAAACGTTTGAATACGGCGATTGTGAATGATAAAGGAACATTGCGTCCTATGACTCTTCAAGAAAGTATGTTCCCTGTGCCAGCAGATATTAAATAACGACATAAACTTTGAATCATGATGAAAAGATATTTATATTTTATGATAATGTTGATGTTTTTGTCCTTCTTTTCTTGCAATGAAGATGATATAAAAGTTTTTGATGGGCAGGCTCAGCTTTATTTTGATAAATTTTATATGAATGCCCTTCAACCGGGAACGGAGGGGGCAGACTCGACTGTGATGTCGTTCTTCTTTTATCCCGATGATACGAAAACAATAGAAGCTGAGGTGGTTGTGAACTATTCCGGATTACCGTTAACGGCAGATATTCCTTTTGGTTTAAAAGTGATAAGTGAGGGAACAACGGCTAATGAAGATGAGTATGATTTGGATGACCAGTATGTGTTTCATGCAAAACCTCTGTTGGAAGGGCAATTGGATATTCAAGATACGATAAAGATTAGGTTGAACCTGTCCGAGCGGTTAAAAAAAATGGAGAAGGGGGTACGGTTGTTTGTTGAGTTAGTACCAGGTGAAGGGATTGGCTTGGGACAGTATGAACGCCGTCGTGCTGTGATAATTTCTTCTTATGTGGCAGAAAGACCGGATTGGTGGAAAGAGAATGGTGAAGTTGAACTTACGCTTTTAGGGAAGTTTTCCAATACAAAATATAAGCTTTTCGTTGAACATGCTGATCCCGGTATGACAATGGACGAAAAGATGATAGAGGAACGTCCGGATTTGGCTATCGGATTGGTTTTAAAATTTAAAGAGTGGCTGATTGCCAATCCCGGACAAAAAGATGAGTATGGTAACGATATAACAGTTGTGATTTAATGATTAAAAGTTGCTATTATGAGAAAGATTCATATATTATTTTGTTTGTCGTTTTTTTTGATATTTGGTTGTTTAGAGGATGAGGGAAATTATGATTATTACGACATTAAGGAGCCTAAATGGCATACAGATCAGCCAATAAGCGTGTATGCGACAGAGCATAACGTGATGAAACTGCGCGGACATGATGCTTTTAGATGGGATACGGATTCTGTTTCGAGGGAGCGGGAAGTACGCTATGAGTGGAAGTTGAATGATGTGGTTATAGCTACAGAAGCAGATATTGATATTCCGGTGGATAGCGTAATTAAATGGACAAAGATGGAAGAACTTTGTGCTACAGACAAATGGGTAAGAGGTTCATTTACTGTTATCGATAAGGAGTTTGAAACTCGTTTCATGAAAGTGGTTTCTTTTTTTATAACACCGTATCGTAGTAATGGAGACTGGTTCGTTTTAACAGAAAAAGAAGGTGAAGGAGAATGTTATTTTGTAAAAAGAACATATAATCGGGAGGAATTGAAGGATGAATTTGAATTGCAGGATTCTTTTAGTGAAATAAATGCATTGTCAATTTCCGGCAAACCTGTTTTCTTGGGATATACTAGAACGGCTAAGAATGTGGGACCGATGGGGTCGGTTACGATTATGACTGACGAGGTTGCTTATGAAGTGGATGCCGCTACGTTCGAATTACATTCCGAACTGAAAGATTTGTTCGGAGGAGGAGTCCCGTCCGGGTTTTCTCCGGTTGCGAGGGTTGATGCGTGGGAAGCTTATAAGGGAACTGGGTTATGTACTTTTTTAGCCAATAAAGACGGTAAGCTTTACAGACGGCAATTGTCAAAAAATAATTTGGGAGGGATGTTTATCAATACTCCTTACGAATTGGATGAAAAAGGGTATAAAATTACGGAATTCGGTACCCGTTTGTATGGATTTACCTCAATTCCTTGTTGGGATGAAAAGAATAATCGGCTGATTATGATTGCTTTCGCTTCGAAACAGGCTGGAAGTGGCTGGGGAGATCCCTCCTATTTGGCGACGAGTTTGATTCCTTTAAAAAATAATGGTTCGTTAACGGATTGTCCTCCGGTTTGGGGATTTGAAAATGGGACTAAAGTATTGAATATGGGATATATGAAGAGTGCAATGTTGAATTTTACGACAAGTCTTAATGTATATTCTGTAATTTATAATGATGCATCAGGAAAGACTTGGTGTGGGGAGTTTATAATGAATCCGTCTGACGGTTCTATAGTGCAGTCTGTTGCTCCGATGTTTCCTTTTTATCCTGAGGGAGCGGATTCTCGTGTAGTAGAGTGCCCTGTCAGGATTTCTGATGATGCTTTGATATTAGTTACTTGTTCGTCATCTAATGCAAAAGCTAAGAATCAAGTGGTATATACGGATGGCAATCATGTGAATTATTTACTTGTTGCTAGCGAGTATGCGAGTAAGTCGATGATTACGGATTTTCCGGAAAAGGTGACCTATATCGGATATGGAACCTCTGATGTCGGTGCGATAGGTAAGTATGACTTGTTAGTTGTCGGAGGTGAAAATGGCACGTTGAAGTTTTATGACATCTCGGATAGAGATCGACCGAAGTGTGTGGAAACAATGACGTTTGACGGAAAGATAACCATGGCGAAAGAGATGGCCACGGGAGTGACGGGTGTAGATGAATATTAACAGAAGTTTGTATAAAATCATATTGTATGGAAGAATCAATTGTAAAGGTGGAGCATTTGTCCCATCGCTATAGTGTGCAGTGGGCGATTCGGGATATTAATTTTGAGATAACGAAAAATGGTATTTATGGGTTACTCGGCTCCAATGGAGCCGGGAAATCCACGACCATGAATATCATGTGCGGGGTGTTAAAACAGACAGAGGGGGATGTTTATATAAAGGGAATCAGTATTAGCCAGAATCCTGTTGAAGCGAAACGACATATTGGCTTTTTGCCGCAAGTGCCGCCGTTACATCCGGATTTGACTGTGGAGGAGTATCTGGAGTTTTGTGCGGAGTTGAGACATATCCCGGAGCGGGAGGTGAAAAAAGCGGTGCGGGAAGTTATGGGTCGTTGTGGTATTTCTCATTTTGCGAAACGGGTTATTCATAATTTATCCGGAGGTTATCAGCAACGGGTAGGGATAGCCCAGGCTATTATTCATAACCCGGAATTGGTTATTTTTGATGAGCCGACGAATGGATTGGACCCGAATCAGATTGTCGAGATTCGTCATTTGATTAAAGAGATAGCGGAAGAACGAACTGTGATTCTTTCTACTCATATCTTGCCGGAAGTGCAAGCAACTTGTGATTATATCCGGATGATCGAACAGGGAAATATGGTTTTTTCCGGAACGGTGGAAGAATTTGATAATTATATACAACCGAACACGTTAGTCGTTTCGTTGGGAGCACTCCCGTTGGTGGCTGACATACAGGCTCTTCCTGGGGTTGTTCGTGTAGAGGAGTTAGGTGGCCCGAGGTTCCGTATTCAATTTTCAGATGTCAAGGAGGCAATAAATAGTATTGTGGAAGCTAGTTATACGCGCGATTGGCAATTAATGGAATTACAACAGGAGAAAAGTTCGTTGGATACCATTTTTGCCGAGTTGTCCAAGAAATAGTGTTAAATTTTATTTGCAGTAAAGATGAGAATTATATTTAAGATAGCGAAAACGGAATTGCGGGATTTGTTTTATTCCCCGATTGCTTGGTTGATTTTGATTATATTCACGTTTCAAACGGGGATGTTGTTTTCCGGAACAATTTCAGAGATTGTGCAATCCCAAAGTATGGGGGGAATAGGATCTAATTTGACTCTCGGTATTTTTGGTGGGCAAAGAGGTTTGTTTGTCGCTGTACAGTCTTATTTGTATTTGTATATTCCTTTGTTGACAATGGGGCTGATGAGTCGGGAATTAGGAAGTGGTTCGATTAAATTGCTTTATTCTTCCCCGATTACGAATGCCCAGATTATTTTGGGTAAATATTGCGCCATGTTAATTTATGGACTGATCTTGGTCGGTGTTTTATTGGTTTACGGAATCTATAGTGTATGCACGATTGAGAACATGGACATTCCTGTTTTCTTGACGGGACTTTTAGGTGTTTATCTGTTGTTGTGTGCTTATGTAGCTATTGGTTTGTTCATGTCCAGTTTGACATCTTATCAAATTGTTGCTGCCGTGGGAACGTTGGCGGTACTTGCCGTGTTGACGTATGTAAAAGGGATGTGGCAGGCTGTTCCGTTTGTTCGGGAAGTCACTTATTGGTTTGGGATGACAGGGCGTTCCGATAATTTTATGTTCGGGATGATTTGTAGTGAGGATGTGCTTTATTTTATCGTGGTTGTGGTGTTATTCTTGTTGATGACTATTATCCGTATGCAGGGACGGCGACAAAAGGTCAGTTGGTTAACTTCTTTAGGTAAATATGCAGGAGTATGGGGGATAGCTGTCGTGTTGGCATTTGTTTCTTCTCGTCCTGTTTTTAAATGTTATTATGACGCCACTCATACGAAAGCAAATACGTTGACGCCTAATAGTCAAGAAATCATAAACAAGTTGAAAGGAGGATTGACAATTACTACTTACGTGAATATCTTGGACAAGTATAATTGGGTGGGTTATCCGAAAGAATATAACAATGATATTCGCCGTTTTGAGCAATATACGCGTTTTAAACCGGAAATAAAAATGAAGTATATACTTTATTATGATACAATAAAAAATGATTATCTAGAGCGGGCATTTCCGGGAATGAGTTATGAGGAGAAAGCGAAGAAGGTGATCGAGATGGAAAAATTGAATCCGAAGAAGATTTTAACTCCAGAACAAATTCGGGCAAAGATTGATTTGAGAACTACGGAAGGGAATCGGACTGTACGTTTGTTGGAACGTGAGTCTGGAGAGAAAACTTTTTTGAGATTATATGATGACCGTGAAATATTTCCTTCGGAATCGGAAATTTCAGCTGCTTTAAAACGGATGGTCATGACCTTACCCACGATTGGTTTCTTATCTGGTCACGGAGAACGGGAAACGGATCGCCCCGGAGATCGTAATTATTGTATGTTTACCCACTTGCCGATGTTGAGACAGGCATTGGTAAATCAGGGATTTAATTACAAAGATGTTACATTGGATCAAGAGATTCCTGAAGATATCAATATTTTGGTTATTGCTGAAATGCGTGAAGCAATGACGGAAGCGGAGAAAGTAAACTTTGATAAATATGTTGCTCGAGGAGGTAATTTGGTAATCATTGGGGAACCCGGTCGGCAAGATGCAATGGGAGCAGTGATGGAACCATTTGGTGTGAAGCTTGTGGATGGATTTTTGATTCAGCCAGAGAAACCGAAAGATCCTGAAGAGGAAAAGAAGGATAATAAGGATCTCGGCCCATTTGCTGGATTCGTTGCGCAGAAACAACCAATAGATTTAATTGTTTCGCAACCGACAAAGGATGCAGTGGAGTTATCGTATGCTTTCGGTTTTATGCGGCCTTATTACGTGGCAGCGATGCCTACGGCTGCTGGATTGGAATATACAACAGATAAAGGATTTGATGTTGTTCCGTTGTTTATGTCTGATTCAATTTGTTGGAACGAGTTGGAGAATACGGAAATTGTTGATCAAGAGGTTGTGTATAATCCGGCCGCAGGAGAGGTACAAAAATCTTACCCGTTAGCTTTGGCATTATCTCGTAAAATGGGAGAACGAGAACAAAAGATCGTTATTTTGGGTGATGCGGATTGCTTGAGTGATGGAGAACTTACTCGCGGTCGAAGTCCTTTGTGGACAGCAAATTCCGTGATTATTCAAGCTAGTTTCTTTTGGTTGTCGGATGGAGAGGTGCCTATTGATGTGAGACGTCCGTATGCGATTGATCGGAAGTTATTTGTGGGAGAGACAGGTGCAGAGATTCTTGATTACGCTTTATTGGGAGTTTTCCCGGGATTGCTGCTTTTCCTTTCCTTGTTCATCTGGTTAAGGAGAAGGGGACGATAGGAAATAAGTTGTATGAGTATGCCGACCGGGAAATAATGTACCGGTCGGTATTTTTTTTTGTAGATGATCATAGGATGATTGGAGCGATTTGTTTATTTATTTCCGAAAACCTATCTTTGTCAAAAATCCTATGGTAGTGAAAATGAATGGTACAGAGCAAGATTTTATTCGTCGTATAAATATAAAAGAGGAGACCGCTTTTCATGATTTATTCCTGAAATTCCGGAATTATCTGGTGCTGTTTGCCATGCGACGCATTGATCAGCTGGATGCGGCGGAGGATATCGTGCAGGAGACTTTTATTACCGTGTGGGAGAATAAAAAGATATATAATTCCTATCAAGGTTTGAAAGCGTATTTGTACGAGCTGGTACAGAATAAGTGTACCAATTACTTGAAACATAAACAGGTGGAGGATAAATATGTTTCTTACGTGAAAACCACGGGGGAGGAGACGGAGGGGGATTATAACTTGATGCAGGAGGAAATCTATCGGGAATTATATATGGCAGTTCGGGAGTTGCCGGAAAAGTGTCAGAAGGTTTTTGAATTGCACTTGGAGGGGAAAAAGAATGATGAGATTGCTGAAATACTGGGAATCTCCGTGTTGACCGTGAAGTCTCACAAGCAAAATGCGATTCATATTCTCAAAAAGAAAATGGGAAATCTCTTCCTTTTATACACCTATATCTACGAGGTGTAATTTTTTTTAAGAAAAATAATAGGTTTTTATTTGCTACTTTTTGCTCCCTTTCTTGTATATGGTGTAAAATAAAGAAGACATCATGGATCTGTACGATGAAAATATTGCCCGGTTAATACGACATTCCTTGATAGGAGAACTCTCCGAACAGGAACGGGGGAAGCTGGAGGCATGGTTACGTGATTCGGAAGAGCATCAGGTACTTTTTGAGAAAATCAAGAAAGAAATTCGCATCTCTTCTGAAAGTTCTCTTTTCCGCTCGTTGAATGACGAGGTGGCTTGGCAAAAGTTTAAAATTACCACCCGGGAAAGGAAAAGACGTGTCTATGTCAGGAGAATTTTGACATATGCGGCGGTGATCGTGTTGCCGTTGGCGGTTGTTACGGTTTTTTTGTTTTTAAATCGGGAAAAGAATACGCTTCCAATAGCGTCTGAACGTGTGGTTAAAATTACTCCCGGGGGGCCGAGGGCGGTATTGATCACGGCCGATCAAACCGTTCACGAGTTAAATGGCGTGCAGGGGCAGCGAGAGATAGAAGTGGAAAAAGGGGTGGTGATTAAACAAGGGGGAGCTAATTTGGAATATGATTCTTTAGTTGCCCCGGTGCAAGAAGTGGCGTTAGCCATGAACACGCTAAAGATTCCTCGCGGGGGAGAATTCCGGTTAAAATTATCGGATGGGACGAATGTCTATTTGAATTCTGCTTCGGAACTGAAATATCCGGTGCGCTTTGATGAAAAGGAACGAAAGGTTTATTTGTCGGGAGAGGCCTATTTTGAGGTGACGAAGGATTCGGATCGACCTTTCTACGTGGTGACGGAGGAGGTACAGGTCCGCGTGTATGGGACTGAGTTTAACGTGAACACGCATCAACCGGGGAAAGTTCACACCGTGTTGGTTGACGGTAAGGTCGGGATCAAAAAAAGAGGAATGACCGGGGAGATTACGATGAAACCGGGGGAATTGGCTAGTTTTGACCGGAATGCGGGAACATTCGAGGTGAAAGAAGTGGATGTGCGGCAATATGTGGTTTGGAAAGACGGGTATTTTACCTTTGAGAACGAGAGTCTGGAACAGATTCTGAACACGCTTTCACTTTGGTATGATGTTGACGTGTTCTTTCAGTCGGAATCCGCTAAACAACTGGTATTTACCGGGTATATGAAACGGTATAATGATATATCTGAAATTCTGAACGCGATTACGGAGGTTGTAGGAGTAAACTTTACGATAAACGGAAAAACTATAATAGTATCTAAATAAAAAACGGAAAGGGTTGGAGCCTTCCCGTTGAACTTTAATGAGATCAATAGGTCGCTGTTGGAGAGTGACGTATTGAAAGTTTAACTGTTCTAATTTACAAATGTATGGAAAAAAAACAATTATGCCATCGATTTTATCGAGGGTATGTTAAAAAACTTTTGATGCTTATGAAATTGTGTCTCTTGTTTATCTGTGTTTTCACGTTGACACTTTCAGCTAGCTCGTTTGCTCAACAAGAGCGGGTTAGTTTTGATTTGAAGAACGTGTCGGTGAAAGTTTTGTTGGATGAAATTCAAAAACAGACGAGTTGGTGTTTCCTCTTTAATCCGGAGCAAACGAAACAATTGGGAAAGTTGTCGTTACGGGTGGAGAATGAAACCGTGGAAGAGGTGTTGAATCGTATTTTGAAGGATACGGATTTAACGTTTAAATTTAAAAATGATCTTATCATGATTGTACCTAAAGAGGAGGTAAAGGATGATGATAAGAAAAAGAAAGATATTCAGATTGTCGGCTTGGTAACGGATAATAATAAATTGCCTTTACCGGGAGTAACTGTGATCGTGAAGGGATTGACGATAGGAACTGCCACGGATGCCAGTGGAAAATATACTTTGTCGCTTCCTAAAACGGAGAAGTTTTCTTTACTTTTCTCTTTTATTGGAATGAAGACGAAAGAAGTGGTATATACTGGTAAAGATACGATTAATGTTGTGATGCAGGAGGATGTCGAGACCTTGGACGACGTGATTGTAACCGGTTATGCAACCATCGATCGCGGTAGTTATGTGGGTGCCGTGACTCAAATTCGTGCGGAGGATATACAGGTGGCCGGGGAAGCTACGATTGACCAGATGTTACAAGGTGTGATTCCGGGAATGTCTGTTGTAAACAGAACCGGAAAGGTCGGGGGATCCCCAAAAATCCGTATTCGGGGAACTTCAACGTTGTTGGGAAACCAAGAACCGCTTTGGGTGGTTGACGGGGTGATACAAACAGATCCTCTTCCTCTTCCGGATGATGCTAGTCCTATTTCTTCCGAGATGGATGGGTTACGGGAAACGGCAAGTAATGCGATTTCTTGGCTTAATCCTGCCGATATCGAAACGATTACCGTGTTGAAGGACGCTTCAGCCACGGCTATTTACGGAACACGGGCCACCAATGGGGTGATCGTGATCACGACCAAGAAAGCAAAAGGAGATGGACTGAATATCTCGTACAGCGGTAATTTTAGCGTGGGTATGAAACCTAGTTATCGTATGTATGACATGATGAATTCTCAAGAGCATATGAGATTTTCTCGGGAGTTATGGGAAGATCGGGATAGCTACAACCAGAATATCCAGCCGATCGGGTATGCCGGGTTGATACAAAAATTGCAAAAGAAAGAGATTACTCAACAGCAATTCGAGCAGGAGTATCGGAAAATGGAGAATATGAATACCGACTGGTTTGACATTCTGTTTCGGAACAGTTTCAGTCATGTCCATAATATCAGTATATCAGCACAAGGCGAAAAAGTTTCCAGTCGTTTTTCGATAGGAATTAATAGCACGAAAGGCGAGGCAAAAGGAAACGATATGTTAACATTAACAGCTAATTCTAATACCACATTCCGGTTGGATGAGCGTTTGATTATTGATCTTCAGTTAAATGGTACCTATCGTGAGACGAAAGACTTTGCTTTTGGAGTAAGCCCTTATGAATATGCACTCAACACGGCACGGGACATTCCGGCTTATAATGAAGACGGGTCTTTGTATTATTACGAAAAAGCTGGAGCAACAAGCTATTCCATTCCCGATAAAGTTGCCTATAACTATAACATTCTAAATGAACGTGATAATTCCGGAACAGAAACGGACGGTACGAATTTGCAGGCAGCTTTAAACCTACGGTGGAATTTACTGAAGGATTTAGAATTTCAGACGACGGCATCTTATGCTATAGCGACGAATAAAATCAAATCATGGGCAACGGAGTACACGCATTATATTGCCCAGATTCGTGGTTATGAGGTGGGAGAAATTCTACCTAACTCAGCGGAGCAATATGCCAGTATTCTTCCGTTTGGAGGTTTATTGCAATCGGAATATGCTCAAACTAAAAACTATTCTTTTAGAAGTAGTTTAGTCTATAATAAGCTATTTAATGAAGATCATCGACTGACCCTGAATTTGGGTTTCCAAGTAAATTCCGTGGAACAAGATGGGAATGCAAACTTGCGCTATGGTTATCTATATTACCGGGGAGAAAAGTTTGCCACGGTTCCCACGGAAATAACGGCTGCCAATGGTTTACTCAAAAATTCACGAGATCTTCATGATGAAATGCGTGCGGGAACCACGGTGACAACAACGAAGAATAACACCGTTAGTGAGTATTTCACGGCTGTATATGGTTATAAAGAACGCTATATTTTGAATTTCAATGCTCGTTTGGATGCATCTAACCGTTTCGGTCAGGATGAAAATAACAGGTTTAATCCCAGTTTGTCAATCGGTGTAAAATGGCGTATCGGTAACGAGCCGTTTATGACGTGGGCTTCTTCATGGTACGATATGTTTGATATTTCATTTTCTTACGGTTGGCGGGGAAATGCCGTGGAAGCCGTTTCTCCCTATCTGATCGCTAAAGATGGCGGGTTAAATAAATATTTCCAACAGTATACCCTTGAAATGGTATCCTTACCTTATCCTGATTTGGGATGGGAGAAAACAGAAGATTGGAACCTGGGAGTAGATTTCTCCTTTTTTGAAGGAAGAATGAGTGCAGGTCTTAGCTGGTATAATAAGATCAGTCACGTTTTGGCTTCGCGGGATGTTCCGATTGAAAATGGGGTCGCCAATGCTTACGTTGATGGAACGACCATGAAGAATACCGGATACGAATTGGCTATTAGTGTCACTCCGGTAAGAACGAAAGATTTTACGTGGTCTCTTTCTTTCAACACGAGTAAGGTAAAAAATACCATTCGGAATAATGAACGGGAAAATACACGTGATGATTATCTCAATGGAACGGCTATTGTTGATGGGGAAAAATACGGGACTTTCTATGGGTTTGCATTTAACGGTTTGGACCCGACTAACGGAAGACCTACATTTAAAAATTTGGATATAGACGTTACGGAGAATGATTTGGATTATCTGGTCAAACTAGGTTGCTTGGAACCGGATATTTCCGGAGGTCTGAATACCTCCTTGCGGTACAAGAGATTGAATTTACGGGCTAGTTTTGCCATGTCGTTCGGTGCGCAGGCTCTTCTCCCTGAATTTTTTGCCACGGCAGGAGCTCCGCGGCCGGAGCAGAATGCCCCGCGTTATCTGTTTAAGCGTTGGCGGGAACCGGGGGATGAGAGAATCACGAATATTCCTTCCATTCCAGCCGGGAATCCAAATGAAATGGCTATTCAATTACCCGTAGAGGGTTATGTTTCCATGAGTCCTTACGCAATGTACAATCAGTCAGACTTGCGGGTAGCTGATACTGATTTTATCCGGTGTCGGCAGATTTCTTTACAATACGATTTACCTGACGCTTGGGTAAATAAGATTGGGGTCAGACGGGCTTCGGTGAATGCCTCTCTTTCTAATCCATTTTTTATTGCTTTTGACAAAGCGTGGGAAGGACGTGATCCTGAGACGGCAACTTGGCCCGCTCGTCGAACCTTTTCTTGGTCGTTGACTCTTAATTTTTAATTGAACGGATAAATTATTTGTTATGATGAAAAATAAGATATTTATTTTAGGGGCTATCACGGGGATGCTTACTTTGGGGGCTTGTGGAAATTTTTTGGAGGAAGAATCCCAGAGTGAGGTAATTCCGAAGACTACATCAGACTTTTCTGAACTTTTGTTGGGTACGGGGTATCCTGATGATGCAGAGCCTAATTTTTCTTTTATTTCTTTGATGGATGATGACTGTGCTCATTTTTTGACTTATGCCAGCACGAGTGATCCGGAAGGAACAGTGGGCACGTCCAATGCGATAACTCAGTTCCCGATCTATTCATGGCAACCGACTCTTGCCGATTATGACGGTTATGATAGTGAGATTAATGTAACGGCAAGTTCTACCACGTATGCCCAGTTCTATTCAAAGATACTGGGGTGTAATGCCGTGTTGGATTACATTGATGATGCGATAGGAACCCAGGAAGATCGAGACCGGGTGAAAGCAGAAGCGCTTGCAGTGAGGGCTTTAATGTATTTTCAACTGGTAAATATTTACGGGGAACCTTATAATCATAATAAGGAGGCGTTGGGAGTTCCGGTAAGATTGGTTTCCGATTTGACGGAAAAGCATATTGAACGTTCCACGGTTGGGTATATCTATGAAGAGGTGATACTGAAAGACTTGCTGGAGGCAGCCCGTTTGCTGGATCCTCTTCCGATTATGCGTAAGAATTACCGGGTCAATCAGCCGGCAATCCATATTTTACTTTCCCGGGTTTACTTGTATATGGAAAATTATACGGAATGTATTGCTGAGGTAAAGAAGGCCGAACAACAAGGTATCCAATTATTGAACATGGTAAATAACTTGGATGTCATTGCAAATGGTAATCTTTACACGCCCATTGCTTATACAAATCCGGAAGTAGAATGGCTATTTGGTCCATGTGCGGTTGCGAATCATTGGGAGTATCAACCGGCTACGGCTCCTGATTTCAGGGCTTTATGGGATCAGGAGAATGACCAGCGTTTCTTGGCAAATTGCTTTAAGTCTCAGGATGAATCAAATACCGTATACATGCAAAAACCCAATGGATCTTCCCAATTGGGGCAATCCATTCGTTCTGCAGAGGCTTTCTTGAATCGAATGGAGGCTTATGCTCTCTCCGGAGAAGAGGGATTGGCCTTGTCTGAATTGAATGATTTTCGAAAGACACGAATTGTCGGTTACTCGGATGTTAATTTGAGCGGTCAGGCTTTGTTGGATGAGATTCGTTTGGAACGCCGGAAAGAACTTTGTTTTGAAGGACATCGTTGGTTTGATTTACGTCGTCAGGGAATGCCGGAGATCAAGCATACTTACAAGGCAGAAAAGGGAGGATCTGTTTATGAATATGTGTTGAAACAGGGTGATCCCATGTACACGATTCCGTTCCCGAATAGTGTCATGTTACAAAATAGATCTCTTGTCCAGAATCCTTCAAGGGAAATGAGTGCGAGACAGGGAGAGATAAAATAATAAAACGAACGGTTATGAAAAAGATAATATTTATTATAATTTGTCTGTGGGGCGTAAGTGTATCTTGTAGCGAAGATCATAAAATAGGAGCACCGGATGAAATTCAGCCGGATTACGTGTTGCCGCAAGGTGATGCTTCCGACGAAGCGAATGCTAGGATACAGGATATATTTGATACGTATGGAAGTTACGTGCTTTATAATTACTCGTCTAAGGATGCATTTTGGACGCAGACATCTGCGGGTACAGGTACACAGACTTACGTAATCAGAATGGGCGAAACTCAATACGTGGACGAGATGCTTGATTACATTCATGAAATCTGGTTACAGTTTTTTCCGGATGACTTTTTGAAGAAAGGGGGATTACCTTACCGGGTCTTTTTGGCCGATTCAATCTATTGGGATCGTTCAGCCGTTTCTCCGGGATGGTATGTTTGCTATAATCAGCGAATTAATGGAAATTCTGTTTCTATTGCGGGGATGAATAAGGATTTAGCCGGTATGGATGCCGTAACTAAAAAAGCGAGAAAGAATGAATTACTATCCACCATGTGGGATTATTACATTGCTCAAGGGTTACTGAATGTTCCTGATGAATTTTATGAAGATACGGATTACGAGAATGCTCCCGTACTTCCTTCTTCCGGTGCAGAAGCTTTGGAAACTTATCGGAAAAGAGGATTCCTACCGTCGTCCTATTATAACGGAGAGCCGGAAGAATGGTACTACGGGGATTATGCTTGGACTCAAGCAAAGGCGAATGATTTGAAGTCTTTTTTGTATCATCTGCGGGAAAAGACGGATGAGGAAGTAGCTTGGTTCCTGAATAACCCGGAATACGAGTTGATCCAGAAAAAATGGAATATTTTAATTGATTACTACAAGAAAGAATTTGGTATTGATCTTCGGAAAATGGGTAATACGACTTTTTAATAAATCACTGTAAAGATAATTGTTTGTAGAGTATGAAAAAGAAATTTGTTTATGTTCTTTTTGCTTGCCTAGCCATGGTTAACATGGCTTTGGGCCAGCAAAACGAGTCCCGCTTGACCTTAAATCCGGAAGTACCCGTGGCCGGTCAGAGTTTGGAATTGACCTATAATCCGAAAGGAGGACCGTTAGAAGGTAGATCCGATTTGGTCGGGATTGTTTATATGTATAATTTTTATCACTGGGAGATGGGCGATGTGCAATTGAAGCAGGAAGGAGATCTTTGGAAAGGAACTTTCGAGATGCCGGAAAATTGTGCTTTTATCGCTTTTAAATTCCAGTCCACGTTTACCTTGCAACCGGACTCAACGGATAATAATAACGATAACGGGTTTATGTTTATCCCCAAAAATAGTGCGGGTGATTATTTGCCGGGTAGATACCTTGCTTGGGGTGTATTCCGGATGCCTTCGCTGGGATCGGAAACCGGGAATTATTTTTCCGGGAACTACAAGGAGATTTCTAACGAGGCCGCGATGATGTGGACGGATCAGGAGACAAAACATTATCCTCAATATGGTCGCCACTTTTTCGGGACTATGAAATCAGTTTTGAAAAAAATGTATGGGGATAACAGTCGTCCCGGAATAGCACACTTGTTGAAAGTCATGGAAAGCCAACCGGATTTGACCGAGAATGAATACGAGGAAATCAGTAGTACTTACCGGATTGATTTGAAAAATAAAGTGAAAGCGGATAGTATCAATCAGGTGATCCTCAAATTGTTCCCGCACGGGGGCTTGGCTCGTTTTAACCGTTCTTTCGAGTTGAATGCTTTGCCTGAAGAGGAATACTTTGCGGCTGCCGATCAGTTTCGAAAAGATTTCCCGATAGAGGCATGGAGGAAGAATCCGAATCCTAGAGGATTCGTGTATAATAATTTTTATCGGGAGTTGGCCACGAGGTATTACAAATCGGGGAATTACAAGAAACTGGAAGAAATATTGCCTGAGATGGATATGGTAATGATCAATGATGTATTCCGGAAAAGTGTCGAGTTTGCTATTCGGAAAACTCCCACGCCACCGGAAACCTATGTCGAGATTTCAAAGAAATTCATCGACCAGATGATTGCTAAGGTGGGTGACGGTTCGTATCGGCAGACGATAGCAGCTTCTCCCCGACAAGCGGAAGAGCTTGCTCGCTTGTGGTTGAATTACTACATCTGTGTTCATGCTCAAGTTGCCGAAAAATGTGGTCGTTACCAAGAGGCCGTGGACATGATGAATTTGATTGACGAGGATCAACGGTATATCTCTTATCCGGCAGGAAATGAGGCATACATCGTGAGTCTGGAAAAGTTAGGAAACCATACTGAGGCTTTCGAAGCAATGAAAGGTGCGGCAAGTGCCGGGCAGATGACTCCGGTAATTTATGACAAATTAAGAGAGCATTATACTACCTTGAAGGAGAAACCTGCCACATTCGAGGCATGGATTGCATCTCTGAAACCGAAGCATGAGGTAGAAAAAATCAAGAATAAACTTCGTGCAGAAATTATAGATATACCTTTTGAACCCTTTGTCATGGAATCACATCAGGGAGGAAAAGTGAAATCTGCCAGTTTCAAAAAAGATGAAATCGTGGTGATTGATTTTTGGGCTTTGTGGTGTGCGCCTTGTATTGCTGCTTTAGATGGGATGCAGATGGCCGTGGATCTTTATGCTAATGATCCGACCGTGAAATTTTATTTCGTGATCACGCAAGATGAACCGAACCGTGAAAAGATAGATGCTCTTTGGAAGAAGAATGATTTCCGGAACATGGAAGTCCTTTATGATGCGAATCCGAAAGGAAAGAATTCACGGAATGTCGTGTATAAATCCATGTTTCCCGGAACATCGGGTATTCCTCAAAAAGCCATCCTTAAAAACGGGCATATCCGCTATCGTGCGGAAGGGTACGGTGGAAGTCCCAGCGGTCTGATGGATGAGATTTCTTATGTTATCGAGATTCTTAAAGAGGAGGGAAATCATGCTGAGAAATAATCTGATTGTCCTGTTGCTTGCAGCAGCAGGACTTTTTTCTTCTTGCGGGAGCGGGAACCACTATTCGCTTACCGGGAGTTTGCCGACTCGTTATGATGGATGTCTGGTTAAGCTTACGCCTGCCACGTTCTTTTTCTCCGAGGAGAAACCCAGTCCAGTGGATAGCGTCAAAATTAAGGATGGTAAATTTCGGTTTGCCGGAACGGTGCAGGAACCGACCGTCTATATGCTGACAATTGATGGAGTGGATTATAAGATCCCGGATATGGCTTCAATAGCCGTGGTGATTGAACCCGGAGACGTTACGATAGAATACGATACGCTGGGAATCATTATGGCGGGAACCCCTGTAAATGAACGGTACATGACGACGATAGGAGAGGCCAAGCGGGAAACCGTGCGTCAACGCCAACTTTTATGGCAGGAACGGGATAGCGTGAAGCGTTTGCCGGGGAGTGTGGAAAATGAGGTAGATAACTACTATAATCTGAAAAGTAGTGCTATTTTCAAGGAGAATGTCATTCCGGCATCAGAAAACTTTATTCGAGAATACGCGGGTACTGAAATCGGGGAGTTCTTCTTCTTTCATTGTTGCGGGAAAGATGTGTATAGCAAGGCTTTTGTAGATGAGGTTTATCCGACTATTCGGCCGGAAATACGGGAGCAATACGAGACTTTAATCCGGGCTCGTCAGGAAAAACAGGATTATTTCGTGCATTCGCAGAAAGTCACAAACGTGGGAATGCCCTATCGGGAGATTGTGGCTCGAACAATAGACGGGAAAGAGATTCGTTTATCGGATTATGTCGGTAAGAAACAACTTATTTTACTGGATTTCTGGGCATCTTGGTGTATCCCTTGTATCCAGGAGGTTCCTCTGCTAAAGAGATTGCAGGAAAAGTATAAAAATCAAGGATTACAAATTGTGGGTGTGTCCGTTGATTCTGATCGGGAAAAATGGCAGGGAGCTTTGAATAAGCATCAGCCGGCAGGCATCCAGATTTCCGAATTGAAAGGTTGGGAAAGTGTTTCCCGTGTTGATTACGGGGTACAGGCGATACCGTTTACGGTTTTAATCGATGCATCCGGTAAAATCCTTGCTCGCAACCCGCATGGTCCGCTTTTGGAAGAGATCATCGAGAAGTATTTTTCTAAAAAATAGAAATCATTTTTAAATGATTTAGGGTTATATCCCGAAAAACTATCTTTGTTTGAAAAGTTTTTCGGGGTATAACCCTAAACATTTACCTTGTTAGGTAAAAATTGGCATTTCCTTGGGCCGGAATAACTTTTTCTGTACCACGTAGTATGCGACCAAAACGGCAGCACCCGTCACGATCCACGAGATGGGATAGATGACCATCAAGGCGTCGAAACTGGGCAATAAGGGACAGACAAGGTATATCCATAGCAATCGTAAGACGCAGGTACCAAACACGGTGAGGATTGCTGGTAGCATGGAATAGCCAAGTCCCCGGAGTGCAGCTCCGGCAATTTCGTATGAGCAGGCAAGACACTGTGTCAATAAGACGATATTCATGCGAAGTGCTGCATAATGGAATACTTCCGGACTGGACGTGAAGAAGCTGATGGCGAAGTGTTTTTGCCAGACGAATAGCACGTTCAGCAAGCCGCAACAGGCAACACTTAATAACATCGTCAGACGGAAAATTCTTTTACAGCGATCAATTTGTCCGGCCCCGTAATTTTGGCTGATAAAAGTTACCGCGGCTTGACTGAAAGCGCTAACGACAAAATAACAGTAATACTCGTAAGTAAGGGCTGCGGCGGAGCCTGCAATGGCTGCAGAACCGAATCGGTTGACGGCTGCTTGTATGAAAATGTTGGCAATCGAAAACACCATCCCCTGTATTCCTGCGGGGACACCGATTTGAAGAACTTTTCGTAATTCGGGACGATTGATGCGGAGGTGCTTGAAGTTTAGTTTGAATGGCCCTTGTTCGTGTCGCAGGATGTATATGATCACGCCTGCGCTGAACATGTTGGCAACGACCGTACCAATAGCGACGCCTGCAACACTCATCTTGAAGACAATGACCAACAGTAAGTTTAGCACGGTATTGATGATCCCGGCAGCAACAAGACAATAAAGCGGGCGTTTCGTGTCTCCCATGCTACGGAGAATGCTTGCCCCGAAGTTGTAAATCATGAAGAAGGGCATCCCGAGAAAGTAAATGCGAAGATACAGAACTGCCAAGTCAATGACATCATCGGGCGTGTCCATAGCTTCCAGTATCGGGCGGGCTATGAGTAAACCTACCACGAGTAGTAGGCACCCGCTTGTCAAGGCGATCACGGAGACCGTGTGTATGGCATTTTTGATTCCCCGTTCATCTTTTTGCCCGATGTAGTTGGCGATCACGACATTTGCCCCGACGGATATTCCCACGAACAGGTTAATCATCAAGCTGATCACCGAACTGTTGCTTCCCACAGCTGCCAGAGCCTGATCGCTGGCAAATCTTCCCACGACGGCTACATCTACCGAGTTGAATAACTGCTGCAGGATGCTACTTGCCGCTAATGGCAGAGAAAACAACAGAATTTTGTTCAGTAAACTACCGTGCAGCATTGTCCATCCGGACCGCACCTTGTGATGATTTATTATGAGTACGCATATTTTGATATTTTCATGACGCGAAAGTACAGGAAACAACCTGATAATAGCATACACGGATTACTTTTTGTTTTATCAATTTTACTGATCGGGTAATAGAGAGGAATAAAAAAATCCGCCTCGTTCGAGGCGGATTCTTTATATAGACTTACTGTATTATTAGCAGTGTCCTTGAGCGCACATAGCCTCAGCAACTTTGATAAAGCCACCGATGTTAGCACCCTTAACATAGTTGATCTTGTTACCTTCTCTACCGAATTTAACGCAAGTATCGTGGATGTCTTTCATGATCTGAGACAATTTAGCGTCTACTTCTTCAGCAGTCCAGCTATATCTCATTGAGTTTTGGCTCATTTCAAGACCAGAAACGGCAACACCACCAGCGTTAGCTGCTTTACCCGGAGCGAAAGTAATGTGCTCGTTCAAGTAGTTAACAGCTTCAGCAGTACAACCCATGTTAGAAGTTTCAACTACCATTTGGCAACCGTTAGCAACCAATTTCTTAGCATCTTCTTCGTTCAACTCGTTTTGGATAGCGCAAGGGAATGCGATGTCACATTTAACTTCCCAAGGTTTAGCTTTCGGGAAGAATTTAGCACCGAATTTCTCAGCGTAAGGAGCTACAACGTCGTTGTTGCTAGCACGCAATTCCAACATGTAGTCTACACCTTCTTGAGTAAGACCTTTTTCATCATAGATGTATCCGTCAGGACCAGAAATGGTAACTAATTTAGCACCTAATTGAACTAATTTCTGAGCAGCACCCCAAGCTACGTTACCGAAACCAGAGATAGCTACAGTCTTACCGGCGATTTTCTCACCTTTTTCAGCCAACATGTGTTGTGCGAAATAAACGGTACCGTAACCAGTAGCTTCCGGACGTACTCTTGAACCACCGAATTCACGGTTCTTTCCAGTTAATACACCAACGAATTCGTTACGGATTCTCTTGTATTGTCCGAACAAGAAACCGATTTCACGAGCTCCAACACCGATATCACCTGCAGGTACGTCAGTATCAGCACCGATATATTTGCAAAGTTCAGTCATGAAACTTTGGCAGAAACGCATGATTTCGTTATCTGATTTTCCTTTCGGGTTGAAGTCAGAACCTCCTTTACCACCACCCATCGGAAGAGTAGTCAAAGAGTTTTTGAAAGTTTGTTCGAAACCTAAGAATTTCAAACCGCCAAGGGTTACTGACGGGTGGAAACGCAAACCTCCTTTGTACGGTCCAATAGCACTGTTGAATTGTACTCTATAACCACGGTTGATTTGTACTTCACCTTTATCGTCGATCCAGGGTACTCTGAACATGATTACTCTTTCAGGTTCTACCATTTTCTCAAGGATCTTGTTAGCCTTGTATTTCGGGTTTGCCTGATAGGTATCCCATACAGTTTCAATCACTTCTTGAACTGCCTGGTGGAATTCTGATTCACCTACGGTTCTAGCCTTTAAGGCATCCATGAATTCTTTAATCTCTGCTTTCATTTGAATATTGTTTAAGTAAAAACTTTAAAAAAACATTTTCATTTACTTGAATTATCAAAATTCGGTTCAAAGGTATGCTTTTGTTTATGATTCCAAAAATTTTTCGAGTTATTTTTTGGTAGGTGCAAACGTTATAATAGTTTAAAATTTCAATCACGATTCATGAAGTGCTATGAATCTGTAATAAAACCTGTTAAATGAGCGTGTAACAATTACCGGGGAGTTGCATCACGTGACCTTCCAGCTCGAGTTTTAAAAGAAGTACGGAGAGGTCATGCACGGGTATGCGTGTAAGTTGATGTAACTGATCGATATTTTGTTCTCCTCTTTTTAACAGAGTCTCCATGAGTAATACTTCATTATTTGTTACGGGGAATAAATCTAGGGACATCTGGTAGGGTCCGGTTGGGAGAGGTGGCCAGTTGAGAATCCGGATCAGATCCTTGATGTTTTCTACCAAGGCGGCAATATTTTGTTTGATCAACAGGTTACACCCGGCGAAGGTCGGGTCTTCCGGTCTTCCGGGAATCGCCATCACGTCCCGGTTGTACGACAAGGCTTGTCGGGCGGTAGACATGGCCCCTCCTTTTATGGGAGATTCGGCGACAAGAATCGCCTCGCTCATGCCTGCCACGATTCGATTGCGTTGGAGAAAGTTTGTCGGTAAAATCTGTGCGCAAGTCGGAAATTCTGAAATTAAAGCTCCCCCTTGTTCCAAAATCTTTTCGGCCATACTTTTGTGTGAGGCAGGATAAACCATGTGTAGGCCGTGTCCGAGAACGGCCTGTGCTTTTAAACCGTAATGCATGCACGCCGTGTGGGCGGTAATGTCGATCCCGTAAGCCAATCCACTGATAATATTCGGGTGGTAACCTGTTTCGGCCAGTTCATGGAGCAACGTGTCTACTCGTTTCTTGCCCATTTCGGTTGCTTTGCGGGTCCCCACGATGGCAATATTCTTCGAGTCGGAGGCATCCAGAATCCCCTTATAAAATAGTACGAGCGGGGCATCCGCGCAATGTTTCAAAAGGCGGGGATAATTCGAATCTTCGATTCCGCATACCCGGATGTGATGTTTTTCCATGACGTCCAACTCCTGTTTTGCCATCTGTAACCAGCGGGAGCGTTCGGGTTGGATGTTTGTCAGGTTATTTTCCCGGAAAAGAGTCTCTATATTTTGATCTGTTTCTTCGAAAAAGCCGGAAATTCCGCCACATTGTTGGAACAAGGAGGCAAAAAGAGCATTGTTAAGCCGGGGTGCCATGGTGATGGCAACCTTTGTCAGGACCGAGTTTTCATGATTCATACGCCGATATTTAAAAGTAATTTATGACAAAAATACACCTTTATAGTTTAAAAAGCGAATGAAATGGAGAAAATGAGTCCATAAGGTTTGTAAAGTTTATAAGGTTTATAAAGTGGCGGGGTGTCCTCCGGGCAAAATCTATCGGCAAACCAAGCTGCCGTGGACAAAGGTCCCGTGGGTGTCCAAGAACTTTATGGACTTTATAAACCTTATGAACCTTATAAACCCTTTCTCTTTTGGGCATCTGATTAAAATAGTTTAATTTTGTACGGAAATACAGGATGAATGGAAAGTATCATTTTTACCACGGATGCCAGCATTGTCCTTGCCGAATTGCTGGGAGGAATCAGGCACGAGAATTTATTTATCGTGGCAGATAAGCACACGGTCGGTTTTTGTGATCGCTTGTTTGAGAAGGTGGATTGGATTCCCTCTCACGTGACGGTTCTGGATTGCGGGGAAGAGTATAAGTCGATTGAAAGCGTCAGCCGGATTTGGATGATGTTGAGTAAACGGGGGGCGCGTCGATCTTCCATTCTCGTGTGCGTGGGAGGTGGTGTCGTGACGGATTTGGGAGGATTCGCGGCTTCCACGTTCAAACGGGGGATGCGTTGCATCAATGTTCCCACGACACTGCTGGCGCAGGTTGATGCATCTTTGGGCGGTAAAACCGGGTTTAATTTCAACGGTTTGAAAAACGAGATTGGCACGTTCTCCATTCCGGAAAAAGTGATTATCGATGTCCATTTTTTAAGTCATTTACCCGTGCGGGAACGAATGTCCGGTTTCGCGGAGATGATCAAGCATGGTTTATTGTCAGACCGGGAGTATTTGACCCGGTTGTTGAGCTTGGAATATCAAGAAACGAGTCCGGAAGATTTTCTGGAGCTGATTCGGCGCTCCGTGACGATAAAAGGTGAAATTGTCTCCCAAGACCCTAGGGAACAGGGACTGCGTAAAGTGTTGAATTTCGGACACACGATCGGGCATGCCATCGAAAGCTTGTCTATCATGCGGGGAATGGCTCTTTTGCACGGGGAGGCGGTGGCATTGGGATTGGTGGCCGAATTATACCTGTCCGTCAAAGAAAAAGGTTTCCCGGAAGAAATTTACCGGGAAGTCCGGAATTTTGTCAAACGATATTATCCGAACTATCCTCTGATGGAGCATGTTGATACCTTGTATGAATTGATGTTGCATGATAAGAAAAACGAACGGCGGGGAGTGAATTTCACGTTACTCCCGGGTATCGGGGAATTTTCATTGGATAATTATTGTTCGAAAGATTTAGTGGTTGAGGCATTGAGCCAAGTGTAAATAACGAGTAGAATTATGGATCGAGTTATCGCGTGGGACAAGACAAAGATTGAAGGTGTGGCTGTTTTACCGGCTTCAAAGAGTATCTCGAACAGGGCGCTCGTGTTATGTGCCTTGGCAGGATGCCCGGTACCGGAGAATTTGTCGGATAGCGATGATACACGGGTGTTGCGGGAGGCCCTGTCCACTTCAGACAGGTTGGTCAACGTGGGACACGCCGGAACTGCCATGCGTTTCTTGACAGCTTATTTTGCCTTGAAAGGCGGGGTCCGGGAATTAACCGGTTCGGAGCGTATGAAACAGCGTCCCGTGCAGGTATTGGTGGATGCTTTGCGGGAATTAGGTGCGAGTATCGCCTACATGGGAGACGAGGGTTTTCCGCCTTTATGGATTACTTCCGCACCTTTACAAGGAGGGCGTTCCCTGTCGTTAGACGCATCCGTGAGTAGTCAATACGTGTCGGCCTTGATGATGATTGCCCCTTTGCTGCCGGGAGGCTTGACGCTCGATTTGGAAGAAAGAATCGTTTCTGCCGCTTACATACGGATGACGGTCGGCATGATGCGCTTGTTCGGGGTAGACGTGCGTTTGGAAGGGAAAAAGATTATTATTCCCGAGAAGGGGTACATCCCGGTAAACCTGCGCGTGGAATCCGACTGGACGGCAGCATCTTATTTCTACGAGATGGTTTCTATTGTCGGGCTGGGGGAAATCTTTATTTCGGACTTGAAAAAAGACAGTTTGCAAGGGGATGCGCTGCAATATAGATTGTGGGAACAATTAGGGGTGCAAACAGAATGGCAGGAATCGGGTGTTCTCTTGCGGGTTGTCGGTGAAAATACGGATTTTTTCGAGGCGGATTTTACTGAAATGCCCGATCTGGCTCTTACTTTTATCGTGACTTGTTGTTTAAAAGATATTCCGTTTCATATTTGCGGCTTGGAAACTTTGTATGTTAAAGAGTGTGACCGGGTAGCCGCCTCGATTCGAGAGTTACATAAATTGGGGTATGATCTGGATGTCTCCGTGCATGGCGAGTTGTCATGGAATCGGGAACGGAATACGTTGATTTCATTGGAAATAGATACTTATCAAGACCATCGTATGGCAATGGCGTTTGCTCCTGTCGGGTTAAAGTTACCCGGTTTGGTCATCCGCAATGCCGGGGTGGTGACGAAGTCTTTCCCTACATTTTGGGAACAGCTGGATAAATTATTGATTTAATCATCCGATTAATCACGAAATCATTAATCGGTAATCACGGAATCTATTTATTTATGGAATCATTATTACAATCTTCTTATTTTGCGTTGTTTTTAATTGTTGCTCTAGGTTTTATACTGGGACGAATTAATTTTAAAGGAATATCGCTGGACGTGTCAGCGGTCATTTTTATCGCCTTGCTTTTCGGTCATTTCGGGGTAATTATCCCGAAAGAACTGGGAAATTTCGGGTTGGTACTATTTATTTTCACGATCGGAATGCAGGCCGGGCCGGGATTTTTTACCTCTTTTAAAGCGAAAGGGAAAGTGCTGGCAATTATCACGTTATTAATCGTGGCCACGGCAGCACTGACCGGAATTGCCTCTAAATATTTGTTTGACATCGATACGCCGAGTGTCGTGGGATTGATTGCGGGAGCGTTGACGAGTACACCGGGTTTGGCTGCCGCTATTGATGCCACGGGTTCCTCGTCCTCTTCCATCGCTTACGGGATTGCCTATCCTTTTGGGGTGATCGGGGTGATTCTGTTCGTGAAACTTTTACCTAAGATATTATGCGTGGACATCCGTGCGGAGGAAAAACGGCTGGAAACCTTGCTGCAACAACAATACCCGGAGATCAAAACGGCTGTTTTCCGGGTGAGTAATCCGAACGCTTTTGACAAGAGCTTGGCTGATTTGCAAATTCGGACCATGACAGGAGCCGTGGTTTCCCGTTTGGTTCACGATAACCTGACCGAGATCCCAACCCCTCTATCCGTGTTGCGGGAGGGAAATTTGATCAAGGCGGTAGGCTCCCCGAATGCTTTGCGGCAGTTAGAAATCTTGGTCGGGGAAAAGATGAATCAGGATTTGCCTCTGGGGGATAGCATTGATATGCAGTACGTGCTGTTGACGAATAAAGAGGTGGCCGGGAAGAGCTTGGGTAGTTTGAACCTGCATCAGAATTATCACTGTACGGTGACCCGTGTGCGTCGTTCCGGTATTGACGTGGCCCCGAGTCCCGATTTAGTTCTGCGTTTTGGTGATAAGTTGACAGTAATAGCCCGGAAGGAGAGCATGAAGGACGTGTTGAATCTTTTGGGGAATGACAAGAGACGTTTGTCGGACACCGATTTTTTCCCGATTGCAATGGGTATCGTGTTGGGCGTGCTTTTTGGAAAGGTGAATATCTCTTTTTCCGATAGTTTCACCTTTTCTCCGGGATTGACGGGAGGAATTCTGATCGTGGCTCTGGTTTTGGGTTATCTTGGTAAGACTGGACCTATCGTGTGGTCTATGTCCGGCCCGGCCAATCAACTGTTACGTCAATTAGGATTGTTACTGTTTTTGGCGGAAGTCGGGACCTCGGCAGGCGTGAATCTGGTACAAACCTTCGTGAATAGCGGGTTAACCCTGTTCGGGGTAGGTTTTGCTATTACCTTGTTGCCGATGATCGTGGCTCTGTTGGTGGGGTACTACGGTTTCCGGATCAATATTTTGGATCTGATGGGAACGATCACGGGAGGAATGACGAGTACACCGGGATTGGCTGCCGCTGACTCCATGACTGACAGTAACATCCCGAGCGTGGCCTATGCAACGGTTTATCCGATAGCGATGGTGTTTCTAATTATCTGTATTCAACTATTAAGTATGTTAATTTGAACATAAATTACGAGGAATACTTTTTATAAGTGGAAAATAAAAAATATTTTTGTCCCACTATGGTTCAAAATAAGTGCGAAATTGGATGAATCAATATTGATAGAGAGATTACGACGGAATGATCGAAAAGCCTATTCAGATTTGTTTGACAGGTATTTCGACAAGTTGTTCACGTTTGCCTTGAATATGGTTTTCCGGGAAGACGTGGCCAATGATATTGTGCAGGAGGTCTTTATCGCGATCTATGAAAAATCGGTTCTGAAAAATTACCAAGGTTCCTTGAAAGCCTACCTTTACACGAGCGTGCGTAATCGTTGCTACAATTACCTGCGGGACGCGAAAGTCGAGGATCGTAACATGGCGTTATACGCCGAGGCGGCAGTCTATTCGGACAACGTGGACATGATTGATCGGGAGGAGATTCTGGAGAAAATCCGGGAGGTGCTGGACGAGTTACCGGAAAAATGTCGGGAAGTGTGCCTTCTTCGTTTCGTGCATGGGTACAAATACAGCGAGATTTCCGAACAGTTGGGGATGAATGAGAATACCGTAAAGGTACAGTTGCATCGCGGGTTGGAAAAGTTGAAACGTTGTTTCTCGGATTATGATTTCGCGCTAGTGCTTTTCATGTTGACGGTTTGTCTTGAAAATGTATAGGCTGTTTCAAATCGGCTCCATTCGTGTGTTGTGACGTGCGTGACCCGGGTAAGCTGTTTTTGTCCTTGAAAAACGAGATCTTGGGGGAAGCTTCTGCCGGGTATGGTTATTATATCACAATTAAATAGTTATTATAGACCAAACCGAATGTTAATATATCCTATCGTAATACAAATATTTGTTATTGTTATAGGAGGGGAATAGGGGAGGAATGGGAGCGGAATGGGAGCGGCTCGCAATATGATAACTGGATGATGAAATTATAATTACGATTTTTCACATTAGTTCAGATTTTTCTTGCTCGCAACATTTATGAAATTGCGGGGGATAATCGAGTTTCAAAAAAACGGTATCACTCGCAAATGGAAGGTTTGATTTTAATGATAAGATAAAATTCTGAAATTTTTTCATTTCTCCTGTAAACATTTTTCGAGGTTTCGTGTTATAGGGACGAAATTTTTAGAAAAATACGATGAAAATAGATTGGAGGTTGATAAAACGGAGCTTTACTTCTTCACTGGATGAGGAGGATAGGCAGGTTTTGGAAGCTTGGCTGGATGAATCGGAAAGACATCGACAGCTTTACGGGGAGATGAAACGTTTCGTGGCGAGGCGGGAGAATTTCCAGTTGAGCGTGGAGACAAAGAAACGATTTAAACAGGATTTCGAGACGAGAGTTGACGAGGCTTACCGGAGACGGGGACGACGGGTGTGGTTGAAGGTGGTGAGTTACGCGGCAATGTTGGCATTACCGATTATTGCGGGAATGTTACTTTGGACAAGGCAATCCGTGGAGGAAGTTGTGGATTACGGTATCGGGCCTATTGAGCATGGCGTGAGAAAAGCGACGTTGGTGTTGAATGACGGGAAAGTCCTTGCTCTTGATACTTCCCGGATGACACTGAAAGAGATTGACGGGGTGACGATTCACACGAATGATCAGGCGTTGGTTTACGTGGATTCTCTGGATGATCAGGATGTTAATTTACAGAATCGCTTGATTACTCCTAAAGGGGGAGAGTACACGATCATGCTGGCCGATGGGACGAAAGTGTGGGTGAATGCGGCGACAGAGATTCGTTACCCGGTGAAGTTTGCGGGTAAGGAGCGACGGGTACGGTTGGAGGGAGAGGCTTATTTCGAGGTGGTGAAGAATACCGAGAAACCGTTTATCGTGGAGGCGAACGGGATGGAGGTGAAGGTGTACGGAACGCAGTTTAACGTGAACTCTCGTCGGGATGACCAGATCCAAACGACGTTGGTGGAAGGTTCCGTGTCGGTGAAACCGAAGGGATTGGCGGAAGTGATGTTGAAACCGAACCAGCAAGCGGTGTTTAACAAGCTCGCGGGACGGGTTACGGTTCGGGACGTGGACGTGTTATCTTACGTGGCGTGGCAGCGAGGAAATTATTATTTCGAGAACAAGAGTATAGGCGAGATACTGGATGAACTATCGTTGTGGTATGATATTCAGGTGTTCTTTGTGAATAACGAGGTAAGAAACGAACGGTTTAGCGGGTATTTGCCCCGTTACGAGGAAATTAATGGGTTGTTGTCTCTGATCGAGAAGACATCCCATGTGCAGTTCGAGATAAAAGGTAGAGTGATAATCGTGCGAAAATAAAATTCCGGACAAGCGGCTACTTATCCGGAGTTTGAATTCATTCGGGTAAACAAATGCGACAATGTTTACCCAAGTAGTTTTTTAATTCAAAAATCAAATGTATGAAAAAAAACCAAAGTTTTTACTATTTCTATGGTAAAAAGAATTTATTGAAAATCATGAGGTTATTATTTATTTTGATGACAATGACCAGCATGACGATTTCTGCCAATGGCTTCTCGCAAGAACAGCGGGTGACGTTGGACGTGAAGAATGTTGGTGCGATGGAACTATTTAAACAGATTCAGAAGGAGACGAATTTGTTTTTCGTGTACAATGATGCCGATTTGGTCTCGTTTAACAACATTTCCGTGTCCGCCAAGGATGAGGCCGTGGAAATTTTATTGAAACGTACTTTTTCGGGTTTGGATTTTTTGTTTGAGGGGAATGTTATTATTGTAAAACCCTCTGTCGCTAAGGATGAAAAGAAGGAGGTAAAGAAATTCGTTATCAAGGGAAAGGTGATCGACGAAAAGAAACAACCGCTCCCCGGGGTGACCATTCGTTTGGATAGTACCACGGTGGGATGTTCCACGGATGCAGCCGGGTTGTTTTCCTTGACGTTACCTGTTTCGAAAGGTAAGTTGATATTCTCTTTCGTGGGTTTCAAACAAGAAGTGAAAACGTTTAAGGCCGGCGATGAGCTGATCGTGATGCTGAAAGAGGAGGTCTCTGACTTGGATGAAGTTACCGTGATCGCTTATGGAGAACGTAATAAAAAGGAATTGATCAGTTCCGTGTCATCCGTGAAGGCAAAAGATTTGGAGGAAGTTCCTTCTGCCAGCTTGGAGAATCTGTTGCAAGGTCACATGGCCGGAGTCGAGGTGAATAACGTGTCCGGGGCTCCCGGAGGTGGGGGTAGCCGTGTCGCCATTCGTGGTTACAATACTTTAATGGTCAAGGGTATCAGTGAAAATACTCCATTGTACGTGGTAGATGGTGTACCGGTTAATTCGTTTACATCTCCTTTAACAGGTACCAACACGCTGGCGGAGATAGACCCTATGACGATTGAATCCGTCGAGGTGTTGAAGGATGCTGCATCGGCTGCAATCTACGGTTCACGTGCTAGCAACGGGGTGATTTTGATTACCACGAAGCATGGTAAAGCCGGGCAGGCTACTTTTCAGGCAAATGCTTCTTATTCATGGACATGGTACCCGGAAACGCCCCTTCAGATTCAAGGTAACGGGGAACGTAAATGGTGGCTGGAGGCTGCTAAACATGTAGTACTCGGTTATTTCGATTCCAATAATCAGTTACATCTTCCCAATTCTCCGGAAGAGGCGATAGGGACTACCGGATTCTATGATTATTTCTGGCATAATGGTATTTCAAATGCACTTAGTGCTCCTCCTCTAAATAGGTTGTTGCAGGATAGTTTGAATCCGTTTTATAATAATTCCACGAACTGGTGGAAATATGCTTTCCACACGGGGAAAACGTTGAACGCGAATCTTCAGGCTTCCGGGGGAACGGAACGGGTGAAATATATGGTGGGACTTGGTTGGTACAACGAGAAAGGTATCAATGTCGGTTCTGATTTCTCCCGGGCAAATTTAATTTCCAATTTGAATTTAACCCCGCGGAAGAATCTTACTTTCGATATTCGTTTGGCTATGTCCTATTCTGATATGAGTATGGCTTCAGGTGGTTTGGGAAGTCATAATATTTCTTATATGACGGTAAACCCCAAAAGTACTTCAACTATGCTGGGTGCTGAAGGAGAAGTTTACGATAAAATATTTGAAAATTTGAATGATGTTTCTGAGAAGAAATATAATTATAATATTCGTTCAAATATTCGTTTAGCTTATAAGATTCTTGAGGGATTGGATTTTTCCGCATCGTTAGGAGTGGACTACACCCAATCTCAAGTAAACCGTTTTGAGCCGAGTACGATGGACTTTAATAACGGACTGAGCGTTTCGTACGGGCAGATGCAGGGGAGCGTGTTGCTTCAAACAGAAGAGTTATTGCATTATAATTTCAGTTTGAAGGAACGTCATAATTTCGATTGGCTATTAGGTTTTTCTTACACCCGTGAAGCTTCGAATAGCTTGAAAGGAAAAGGAAAAGGAGCCCCCAGTAATTATATTCATTATGTAACGTCGGTGATGCCTACGCTAAAGGAGATCGATGGGGTAATGAACGCGATGCAGTCTTTTAATTCTGATTTCAAGGAGAAGATCATGGTCAGTTATTTTGGTCGGGTAGCCTATAACTTGGATCGGAAATATTTGATAGAACTTACTTTACGTCGGGATGGTTCATCCGTTTTCGGGAAAGATGTGCGTTGGGCGACCTTCCCTTCCGTTGCTTTGGGATGGAACTTCTCTGACGAGGCTTTTATGGAAAATTTCTGGTGGTTGAGTCACGGTAAGATTCGCGGTTCCTGGGGTTCTTCCGGACAGGTTTTCTTGGATCCTTATTTAGCGCAAGGAGTTATCGGTGAGGGGGATTCTTTCTTGGGGGTTGCCGGATTGGTTCCTGCACAAATGGAGAATCGGAACTTGACATGGGAGAAATCCGATCAGTATGATCTCGGTTTGGATGTCGATTTGTTCGATTACCGGTTGAAATTGAAGATGGATTACTATTTTAAATACACGAAATCCTTGTTGTGGCAGGTGGATCTTCCCGGAACGGTTTATTTTCACAAGAATTTGTGGGATAATGCCTTGGAGATTTCTAACGAGGGAGTCGAGTTGGAAGCTCAATTGGATATATTGCGCGAGACGGCCGTGAAATGGCGGATGCGTTTCAATGTTTCCAGAAATTGGAACCGTTTGGAGAAAACGAACACGGGTATGGATGTTGACCAGAAATATGTGATCGGACGTTCGGCCAATGAGTTGCGTGTTTTCAGAAATCTTGGAACGGTTCAGAGTGATTCTGAGGTCCCAATTTATTACGATACTAAAGGAAACCCAAAACCACTAGGTGATGGAGGTATGGCTCAGCCTACCCGGTTGGGAATGAATTTGATTGATGATTTAAACGGGGATGGGATTATATCTGAAGATGACAAGTATTTCGCCGGCTCGACCCTGCCTATCGCTCATGGAGGTATTGCTCATGAAATCAAGTGGAAAGGTTTTGATTTGAATCTTTTGTTCAATTACTCTTTAGGACGGAAGATGATTAATGTCTTTAGAAAAGGTTCGTTGATGTTTGAGTCATCAGGTAAAACGGGAGCTATTTTTGAAGATTACCGGAATGTTTCCTTCTGGGAAAAACCGGGAGATAATGCTGATTATCCGATAATGTCTTCTGTTTATAGTTACTATTACGGACAGTATGATGCTTTGATTGATTCTAATATAGAAAAAGTGAATTTCCTTCGTTTGAAACAATTGACCTTGGGATATAATCTCCCGGCAGCTTGGGCGAAGAGAATTCATTTGCAGGGGTTGCGTGTATTCTTCACGGGAGAAAACTTGTTCTTGTGGACTAATTATTCCGGTCTTGACCCGGAAAACGTGGATGTAATGGAAGGGCTGGACAAGATGACCAATTACCCGAGTGCAAGGAAGGTGACATTAGGTTTAACGCTTAAATTTTAGTTATGAAAAAAATACTCTATATTTTATTGATCGCTCTGCTCGCTTCGTGTGACAGTCTGTTGGATGTAGAGCCGGAAACGGAAGTTACGTTTGATAATTTTTACAAGACCGAACAGGATCTAGAAGTGACTTTGTATCAAATGCAGAGTTTCGTGTGGCGAGTTGGTGGTGCCGGGAGCCATGCCGGCATGGGGGATATTAGGGAAGTGACATCCAGCTTGCGCCAGGCATGGGATCCGATAAAAGTGGTTGGAAGTAACGGTACCGGTTCTGCCGACTGGACTGAACGTTATTGGGTGATATACATGGCCAACGTGTTGCTGGATAATATGCATAATGCCCAGGGAAATGTTACCCCGGAACGGTTAGATTTTTACCGGGCTCAAGCTTATTTCGCGAAAGCATTAAGTTATTTTTATTTAAGTCGTACATACGGCGAAGTTCCGATCACTAGAAACAGTTCTTCTTCGGAGCCTTACGGGAAGAAACCGGTATTGGAGGTTCTGGATACGGTGATTGCGAATGCCACGAGGGCTTTTAACATATTGCCGGTTCAAGGGGCCGTGGTGGATCGATTGGGTGCCGTGATTAATTCCAAACAATTCGGGAGTAAGGGAAATGCTTGTGCCTTGCTTGCTCATGCTTATGCGTGGAAAGGGAGTATGATCGATCTTCTCGAACTTGAAGGTGATTCAAAGGATTGTTATAATAAGTCCATCGAATACGCCGGGTATCTGATTAAAGGAGATGTCGGGAATTACACGTTGGTTCGTGATCCGGAAAAGTTATCTCAACTTTTCTCTGATAACGAGGCGAATAATCCGGAGTCAATTTTTGAATATACCTTGGATATGCAGGACGAGTATATTTTCTCGACTTACCTGTTCGGACAAAAATATATCGGTTATCCACAGCATCTGGACTATTCCGCGAGCGAGCATAAATATAAGAAAGAGGAAGCGTTGATTGCCTATTCAACGATAAAATCAATGTATGATGAATCGGATTTACGTCCGCAAGCTTATTTTTATCGATATGCTTATTACAGCACGGATACGGTGGAACTGATGTTCATGGAAGATGAATACACCGAAGAACAAAGACAGTATAACCGGGATAGTGTTCGAGATGAAATAAACAAAATTACCGGAGGTTACGCTTTCCCCTATAGATGGCGGGTCGGGATATATGAAAAGGATGCCTATAATCCGAATCTATTGAAATTGGTGGCGATGAAGTCTAATTATGCCTATTGGCGTTTGGCTGATATTTATTTGTTACGCGCTGAATGTTACGTTAAAGTGGGTGAGGAAAGTTTGGCAAAAAAAGATTTGAACGAGATCAGAAGTTATAACCGGGCAAAAGCTTATCCGAATAGTAGTGGAGACGAGAAAGGATTGAAATACGCTATTTTCCACGAGAGAGAACGGGAATTGTTGATGGAAGGTCACCGGTTCTACGATGTCGTTCGGAACGGGATGGAATACATCAATACTTATTTAGAACCCACCGCCTTCAAAACGATGACCATTGCAGACGTGAAAAGTGGGGCTATTTTTTACCCGATCCACGATTCTGCATTTAAAAATAATAGTTTGTTAAGACAAAATACGTATTGGGCACAATATATAAACTAGAAAAGAGATATGAAACAAATAATATTATTAGGATTACTGGTATTGTCATTTATTGGTTGTACGAAATATAATCAAATTGATACCGGTTTGGCCCAGAAGAAGTACCCGGGAAACATGTACGAATATTTGCATTCAGATTCTTACAATTGGGATTCGCTTTTGGTGTTTATCGATTACCTGGGATTGGAAGATTATTTCACGGGGAAAAAAGCGGGATATGAAGAAATTACTTTTTTCGGACCGACGAATCATTCTATCCGTCGAAAAATATACGAGAAATATACATGGAGTGCTACTTGGCAGAAAGTTTACCTGTATCATAGCGTGAAAGAGTTTATCGAGGGTGAGGGAGAGGAGTATTGTCGTCAGTTGATATTAAGTCATATCGTGAAAGGTAAATACGAGGTTAAAGATATTCCGAGAGGTACCGACGATAATGCCGAGTCCGGAATGATAATGATATCGGTTAACGGATCGAAATTTAGGATTTATTCTTTCCAGGAGCCTTACGAGGAGACTCCGGAGGCGGGACCGGTCGTTCTGTATATAAGAGGAGGGAAATATATGGACACTAAAATTGATGTGGCCTCAACGGATATAGAGCCGACGAACGGGATTGTACATTCTTTGGCTTATGCGTTTACTTTGGGACAGTTTTAATTATTGATAGAGACAAAATATGAAACAAGTTATTCTATTTATATTTATAGCCATACTGGCATTCACTGGGTGTCATGATGTCAAGATTGGTTTTTTGAAAGCAGAAGGTGCTGAGTATGTTCCGGATTCTATTGTTATCCCCGCAAAGTTGGTAACAGCAGAAGAGAATCCTTGGACAAATGACCAGATCCGGATTGATAATAATTCTCCGTGGTTGACGAATGCGATTAGTGGAGTTCTCGGGACAGAGCCGTTACACTATGAATTTGTGAGCGTGAAGGCTTTTGACGGGGGAAATGCGGATTTGTTCTCGAAAGAAATCGTTGTGAGAGGTAATGGTCGGATGGAAGTTCCGCTGAGACCGACGGCACCTAAAGGACGTTACCTGGTGACTATCAAAGTAAGTAACGAAGGTTACTCGGCTGTTTTACCTGATGTATTTACATTTATTATTAAATGATTGTGATGAGAAAATATGTAATGATGATATGCTTCTCCCTGTTTATGGGGTGGAGTATGTCTGGCCAAGGCCAAGGAATTAAGTTCTTCGAGGGAACTTTTGATGAAGCGTTAGCGAAAGCTAAACAGGAAAAGAAATTAGTATTTGTGGATTTCTATGCCACGTGGTGCGGGCCATGTAAGCAGATGGCAGAGAAAGTTTTCACGGATGAGGAAGTGGGAAAATTCATGAATGAGCGTTTTGTCTGTATGCAGATTGACGTGGAAAAAACAGGATGGCAGAAGGAAACGGCGGAGAAGTTTAACGTGACGGTACTACCGACTTTGATATTTTTCAAGGGGGATGCCAGTGTGGTATCTCGTTTGGCCGGAGCCAGAGAAAAAGCTGATTTCTTGAATTTGGCAAAAGTGGCTACTGGTGAGCAGTTGAGTTTTGAGAAACTGTATGATCGGGCTAAATCCAAGAAAGATCTGGCCGATATGCAGTTGGTATTAAAACAAGCTCCTGAATATGTAGGAGGCTTGCAGGGTATGGAAGCTCAAAAATGGATAGTGCGGATTGATAAGTTGTACAATGAGTACACGAAGGCCAAGATGGGACCGGATTTTATCAACAAGGAGGATTTTCAGATTGTAAGCAAGTTCAACAAGAAAAGCGTGAAGGATGATGCCGTGATGGAATTCATGGTGAAGAATTTGGAAACCTACATGAACAAGCTGGGAGAGGCTCCCGGAATTTTGTTGGTGGAGTACAATAATAATGTTATTGGGGAACTGGCGAGAGCCGGTAAGGACGAGTATAAAAAATACTTGGAGAGAATTAACACGGAACTGGAGGCGGCTTACGCTATCATGCCGACGGGAACTTTGACCCCTTACGAGAAGTTCAAATATTACTATGACGGAATGTATTTGTTGTCTTACAAGAAAGATGTGACATCCTACGTGGAATTGATGACTAAGTATCTTGCCGCTTTGGGAGACCAGGTAGGGGCGAATGATTACGGAGAGATTGCCCAGAATATGTACGTCATGAGTAAGGGAAAATTGAATAATGAGCAGTTGGGACAGGTAAAGGATTGGTTGGTGAAAGCGATGCAATACGAGGGAACGGGTTTAATCGACCGGATTAATTTCGTGACGATGTTGGGTGATACTTACAAGGCGTTGAAAGAGTTTGATAAAGCGAAAGAGGCTTATAACCAAGGATACATGGAGGCATTGCAGATCGAGAACAAGATGCGGGTTGCCCAGATCCAAATGATTATCAAGCGGAAGTTGCAGGCGCTGGAATTAGCAAAATGAAAGGTATGAGGGGATTATTATTTACAATTACGATATTTCTTTTCACGGCTTTCGCCCCCTTGGCAGCGCAGGAAGGAATGGAGGGTTTACGTTACGGGAAGTTGGAGAATGGGTTGACTTATTACGTGAAACATTCCAAGGCAGAGCCGGGGCGGGTGAGTTTTTACCTGTTACAGAACGTGGGTTCGATCTTGGAAGAGGATCACGAGAATGGGTTGGCGCATTTTCTGGAACATATGGCCTTTAACGGGACGACTCATTTTCCGGGTGGGGTGATGCCTTATTTGAGAGGGAAAGGTGTTTTCACGTTTAACGCCCGGACTGGCATCAATCAAACCGTGTATAATATCGAGGATGTGCCCACGGCTGACGGGGGATTGGTCGATACGTGTATGTTTATCGTGAAGGACTGGTGTAACGAGATTTTACTAAAAGAGAAGGATATTGATGACGAGCGGGGTGTGATTATCGAGGAGTGGAGAAGTCATTATGACGTGGGACGACGTTTGCAAGAGGGGAGCGCTCCCGTGGTGTATAATCACACGAAGTATGCCCGGCGGAACGTGATCGGCACGGTGGAGTTGTTGAAAAGCTTCCCGTACGACGTGTTACGTGAATTCTACCACAAATGGTATCGTCCCGATTTGCAGTGTGTGATTATCGTGGGGGATATTGACGAGGTGGAGTACGAGAATAAAGTAAAAGAGATGTTCGGGCGGATCCCGGCACGGGTGAACCCGCTGGAACGCTACGAGGTGGAGATTCCCGACCGGGCGGACTTGGATTATATGTTGATCCTGGACCCGGAGAACCGCTCGAAAATGATTTCTTTTCACCAGCGGGCTCACCGGGTGGAAGGATTAGATGAACTGGGACGGAAATCCTACTCGTTCAAGGCTCGTATTTTCAACGCAATCTGGGGACAACGGTTGGCACGTATCGTGAATGACAACCGGGAGAAGTTTTTGAGCGCGTCGGCCGAGTTCGGTTCCTTTGTTCGGAATTACAATGGATTTTCTTTAGACATCGTACCTTATAAGGACAAGGATGTCGAGGCGTTTGAACAGGTGTGGACGGTATGGGAAGAGATTCGACGGTTCGGTTTCACGGATGTGGAAGTGGAACGGGTGCAGGAGGCACTTTTCCAAGAACTGCAGAAAATGGAGAGTGCTGCAGAGAAGGAGAGTAATTCTTACTACGTGAGCGTGTTCCAGTCTCATTTCCTGAGTGGTTTACCTTTCCGGGAGCAGAGCGAGGAGTTAGACGTCTTGAAAGAGGCGTTATTGGAGATCACACCAGAAGATATGGCCGATTGGATTCATTCGTGGGCCACAGATTCGAACCGGATTATCGTGGTATCCGGTAATGACAAGGATTACAAATATTTGACCAAGGATCAGGCGCTTGATGTCATGGCGGAGGTCGCTGAGAAAGACATCCAGCCGGAAGTGATTGAACACAAGATTCCGGAAGAATTTGATTTGAAACTCCAAGGGGGAACAATCAAGAAGGTGAAAAAGTTGGATCGGTTCAAGGCAGAAGAGTGGACGTTGTCCAACGGGGCTAGGGTGTTCTACAAGTACGTGGAAGAGGGGAATGGTTTCTTTTCCATGGCTTGTAGTAGTCATGGCGGGCGTTCCGTGGTGGATGCCGAGGATTTGCCGACGCTGGCTGCGATGCAGGCTTTGGCAATGAAGTCCGGGATATACAAGTACGACCTGAACACGTTGAAGAATCTCGTGCAGGGTAAACAGATTCGTCTGAACATGATGGTAAGTGATTACACGGAAGGTTTTGGCGGTAGCACGAAAGCGGATAATGCCGAGTTGTTGTTCCAGTTGTACTATTTGATGTTCGAGGAACCCCGTTTCGGTAGACCGCAGTTTGACAAATACGTGGAACGTGCTAAATATATGTACGAAAATCGTCGTCAGGCTCCACAGGATCTGGTTCAGGATTCGATTCGGAAGTTGACGACTCGTATCGACGATCGTAACCGGGATTGGGGTGCGGCTTATTTCGACAAGATGAATTTCGAGCGGATGAAGTCGCTTTACCGGGAACGTTTCTCGAATGCGAAAGAGTTTACGTTCTGTATCGTGGGTGATATTGACCGGGACGAGGCCGCCCGTCTGACGTGTGAATATATCGGCTCGCTGCCTTCTCGCAAGGGGAAGAAGGAGGAATATATCATTCGTAATTACGACGTGGATACCGACACGATTGCCCGTGAATTCAAGGTGGTAATGCCGGGAGACAAGGGAATGGTGAATTTGATGTTAGAGAATGACGGGAAGTTTTCCGATAAGGAGCAAATGGCCTTGACAATTTGGGGACAGATGTTGCGGAACCGTTTGTTCGCTATCGTTCGAGAACAGGAGAGTGCCACATATGGCGTTAACGTGGATGCCAACTGCATGACTTTCCCGTATCGTAAAGCTACTTTAATGGTAGGCTTCGAGACGCAACGGGATAAGGTGGAACGGATGAAGGAGATCATTTATAACGAGTTGGAGAGAAGTAAAGATGAGCTTTTCTCGGAGAGCGAATTGTCGCCAATTCTGATCTCTATCCGGCGGATGCAGGATCAACAGAATGAGAATATAGGTGTTGATTACTGGATGAACGTGTTGAATACTTACGCCGAGAGCAAGGTGGACGCCACGAATCACAAGGTTTTCGACAAGATTCTGGAAAGCATGACGATCGAGGATGTTCGTAACGCAGCCCGGAAGTTTTTGAAAAACGTGAAAGTAAGAGACTGGGTAATAAAGTCGGAAGAGGTGAACCCGCTATCCGATTGGGAAAAATAGTGGAGAGTGTGTGACTTGAAATGCGGATTTTAACTCTTGTGAAAGTCTGTACATGAAGTGCAAGAGACCGGAGGGGATCTTCCGGAAGATTACACCGGAACTCAGACCATGTATTTGGCTGAAGGTTCCGGTGTTTTGTTTCTTTGGAATGAGATGTTGAGAGAAATTATCCCGTTTTATTCGTTTATATGATAAATGTTACCAATGGCATATAATGGAATTACCTTGATGTTCTCATAAGCACAGAAATTTTCTGATGAACTCCGGATGCCGTAAGGTGATTGTTTTTCTTTGAGGAACAGGTGTAGGCTTTGCATGGAACCTCTTTTCCCTGACTTGATTTCGATGGGAATTATATCTTCATTTTTTTGAATGAGGTAATCTACTTCGGCATTGCTTCCCCGTTCTTCTCGTTTCCAGAAATACAAATCGTCCTTGTGATAGCAAGAGGTTGATTTTTGCAATTCCAGCCCCGCATAAATTTCTGCAATGGCTCCTTTGTTTACAACTTCAAAATCATCCGAGAGAAATATCTCTGACATATCCAACCCTAATATACGCTGGAATAAACCTGTGTCAAGAGGAAGCATTTTTCTTTTCTTTGGATTGATTTCCGCTCCGATCGGTATTCCATTTGCCGCTGAATGTGTTACGGGAATAACAAGGCCGGCTTTGATTAACAGGTCAAGGGCTTCCTTTATTTGTTTGTAGTTCGCATTTGCTGCACCCGCATAGATAAATGGTTTGCCTGCATTCTGCATAACACTGTCAAAAACTTCTGTGATGCGGGACTCTGGTACTCTTTTTTTGTATTTAGAAAAATCGTCTTTGTATGATATAATCAAGTCGTCCATGATTCTAAGACAATCCAACATGGATTTTCCTTGAACATAGGAAGCGATAACTTCCGGCATCCCTCCTAGTATCAGAAATTTTTTCAACAGTAGCAAGGCTTTTTTATGAATCGGTTCTAAAAGAGCTTTTTGTGGAGTGGCTTTTTGTATTGCTCCCCACAACATTGTTTCCTTGTTGGCAATAAGGAATTCCTCGAATGAAAACGGGTACACGAATAGGGAGCGAACTCTACCCACTCCGAATGAAGGTAGTTCTTCCAATGCGAATTCCAACAATGACCCGGCGGCCACGAGGTGTAGTTCTGGATATTTTTCATAGAAATATCGCAATGAGGAAATAGCCGCTATACATGCCTGAATTTCATCAAAAAATAAGAGCGTTTTTCCCGGAATAATGGGAATATTGTAAATCAGAGAAAGGTTCTCACAGATTTCTTGTGGCGAAATCCCCTTTTCAAATAATGTACATACTTCTTTTTGCTGGTCAAAGTTTACTTCTACAAAATATTCAAAATGTTGAGCCAAATTTTTTATTGCCGATGATTTTCCTACTTGTCTTGCTCCACGGACAAGAAGTGGTTTTCGTTTACTTTCTTTGCTCCAAGCTAAGAGCTGGTCATCTATTTTACGATATAAATATTCATTTTCCATTTTGTCAAGGCATTAAATCGATATTATTTCCATTTTGTCAAGGCTAATATAGTATTAAATTTCCAAAAAATCAAGGCTGAGTGTTGTTTTAAAGATTTTCCTGATACTTCTTTGATCTTCCCTGATTTTGATTGATACTTTTAGAGGGGATAAATTAATATGGTTTATATTATCACTAACTGATTTGACAGTTGGCGTTTTTTATTTCTAAAAGTTTATTTTTTTAAGTATAGACCCGAACTTTTGTATATAGCCTCCGTATAACCCTTAGAATTGAAACAGAAAAGGAGATGATGAGGAATTGTACTTTTGTAGTGGCATTGTTGGCGTTGTTTTTCACGGGATGTGAGGAGGCAACGATAAAAATAGGGAAGGATTTTTTGTCCCACAAGACCAACGAGTTTGATATTACGATCGCCTATCCGGTGTTTACCTCTCAGAAAGCCGAGGTGGAGCAAGGGTGTAAGGCGGTGAACGGGGAGATATCCCGGTTGATTGACAGCTTGCAAAATGATTTAAAGGCACAATTGAACGAGTACCTGCAAAAGGCACGGGAGATGAAAGAAGAGCCGATGATCCCGTTTGAATTGGATGTTAAGGATAGCGTGTTCATGGCGGATCGTCATTATATCAGTGTTCGCCTTGCGGTTTACATGTTGACAGGAGGGGCTAACGGGTTGACTGAGTATTATGCGGTCAATTACAGCTTGAAGGACAAGAAGTTTTTGAGTCCGGAGAGTATTCTGAATTATGACAAGAGTGCGGAGATTGACAAGCAGATTCAACGGAATTTCAAGAATCCGGAGAACTGTTTCTCGGAAGTTCCCACGCTGGCAAATGTAACCACGGTAAATTTTTCGGGAGGTGATATTTGCTTTACTTATAACCCGCTGGTTCTAGGAGCCCATTATTGTGGAGCTGCGGAAATATCCGTACCCCGTATGTTATTGAAAGGTGATTTATTGTTGAAATAGATAGGGAGAATTGTAGGGAAGACGAGGGCGATCCGAAAGGATCGCTCTTTTTTTGCATTGATATTTTTGAAAAAAGTCATATCTTGCAGGCAAAATATAAAGGGTGGATATACTGTTGCATCAATTTAACAGAGGGGACGAGCGAGCCTTTAAAAAGTTGTTTGATAGCTTTTTCGGGGCGTCATGTGCTTTTGTTAAACATTACATACCGGAACATGAGGCCGTGGAAGATGTGGTGCAAGAGACCTTTATAAATCTCTGGGAGAAACGGGGAATTTGCACGGATATGGTATATTTTAAAGCGTATCTTTATAAGTCTTTACGTAATAACGCTCTTTTTTATTTACGCCAGCATCGGGTGAATGAAGAGGTCGATCCTAGATTGGAGGACAATACGGAGTCTGTTCTGAACGTGATGATTGAAGAAGAAGTCCACCGGGAGATTATAGCTGCCATAAGTAAGTTGCCAAAGGAAAGAAGGCGTGTGGTGGAATTGAGTATGGCTGGTTTTTCCCAAGAAGAGATTGCTGAGAAAATGGCAATTTCCGTGAACACGGTGAAGACTCAAAAAAGGAAAGCGTATGCTTTTCTCCGGGAGGAGTTGAAACATTTGTTTATTATTTTCTTGGTGTTGATGAATATGTGATTCCTTGTTGATTATCATGATTTTATTCTGTCAGAATAATAAAAATTGAAAATTTTTAGTTTTCCGGTCACCCCTGAATTCTCTTTTTGCATATTAGGTATGTAAAAGTTGATAAAATAGTATGGAAAAATATAGAGAATCGATCGAGTTGGCGGAGCGAATTACCCGGTATCTGGAAGGGAATCTTTCTGATATGGAGGAATTGGAGTTGGAAAAGGATCTTCAGGGAATCCCCGAGGGAGAGAAATTGTTGGAACGTATTCGAGATCCTAAAGCGATTGTGGTTAAAAAAGAAATTTACGAATCTTTTGATGCGGCAAGGAGTTGGAATAAAATTCAGAAAGCAACAAGTACAAAGAATTCCAAGCAAATCTACCGTGTGTTCTGGTATGCGGCAATATTGATTTTACCGTTGGCAGTTGCAGCGTTTTTTTTGTACGTGAGTCATTTTAAGGTGGGAGAGCGTCCGAATTATATTGTGAACGCTTATTTTGAAAGTCATAAGACGATGTTAGAGTTGCCGGGGGGACAGTTGGTTGCTTTAGATACCGTAAAAAATGTTGCGGAAAAACTAAATCAATATGGTGTGCTTTTAGAGAATGGAATCGGGTTGGATTACACAGGAGTTGATTCAATAGCAGATTCAAAAGTTGAGTATCACCGGATTATCGTTCCCAGAGGAGGAGAATATAATCTGAAATTGGCAGATGGGACAAATGTTTGGGTTTTTGCAGAGTCGGAAATTCGATTCCCAATTCGTTTTAAAGGCAATAAACGAGAAGTATACTTGGAAGGAGAGGCTTATTTTGAGGTACACCATGATCCGGCTCATCCTTTCTACGTGAAAACGAAATCTCTCGATGTAAAAGTGTTAGGGACGAGTTTTAATGTAAAAGCATATAAAAATTCAGGTATTGTGGAAACCTCGTTGGTTGAGGGTATTGTGAGTGTAAAAGATAACGTGTTACGCCCTGATATGCAGGCAACTTATCATGAGCAATTGGGAGATTTCTCTTATCGTAAGATTAAGGGAGAGAATTACCGTTTGAGAAAGGAACAGATGTTCGTGTTCGAGGAAGAACGCTTGGATGACATTTTACAGGAGATGGCTCGTTGGTATGATTTCGAGGTGTTCTACCAGAATCCGGAGATGGCGGAAAAGCGATTTGGGTTTAAGCTGGAAAAGTATGAACATGTTGATTCTTTATTGAAAATATTGGAGTTGACAGGCGAGGTGAAATTTGAGATGCTTGGAAAATCGTTGACGGTGAAAAGTGGTAGTTGACCACGTATTGCTATAAATAAAAATGGGAGCCAGAGATTTTGTGGTGATTATTTCTGACAACCCATTTCATTAAATTCAATATCAATTTAATTTCTCAAAGTTATGAAAAAAAACTTTTGGACGTGGCTCCTGCACGATAAAAAAAAGGAGAAAAGTTCTATATGCATGAAAATTTGCTTGTGTATAGCGTTTTTTTTAGCTAGTGGAGCATTTCGAAGTGTGCATGCACAAACGGAAAAATTAACGCTGAAAAGGGAAAATGCCTCGATGCTGGACATCATTTTTGCTGTAGAGAAACAAAGTAAAATGACATTCGTGTATAGTATGGATGCCGTGAACAAAATTGGTAAGATCACGATTGACGTGAAGGACGTGTTGATTGATAGCGTGATGAATATTTGTTTGCGGAAGACGGATTACACGTACACTCTCGAAAAGAACGTTGTGGTTATCAAGAAGAAAGCTGCGGAAGAAGTAAAAGGTTCTACGGCTGTGACTCCGAAAAAGAGAGTGATCACGGGAACGATCACGGATAAGCAAAAGGGAAAGCTTCCCGGGGTGTCGGTTTACGTGAAGGGAACTACTGTCGGTGTCGTGACCGACGTGAATGGCGTGTATAAATTGGAGCTTCCGGCAACAGCCAAAGCGTTGTTATTCTCTTTCGTGGGGATGAAAACGAAAGAGGTTGAATTGAAGGATCAGACGACGATCAATGTCGTGCTGGAAGAGGAAATTTCCGATTTGGATGAGGTGACCGTGGTGGCTTACGGGGAACGGAAAAAAAGAGAATTGATTGGGGCTGTTTCATCCGTGAAAGCTAAGGAGCTGGAAGAGGTTCCTTCTGCCAGTCTTGAGAATTTGTTGCAAGGACACATGGCAGGTGTGGAAGTGTCGAATATTTCCGGTTCTCCCGGTGGGGGTGGAACCCGTATCAATATTCGCGGTTATAATTCCTTGTTGTCAGAATCACAGACGGATGGAACACCTTTGTACGTGATTGACGGAGTTCCCGTTCATTCATTTACTTCTCCGGTGACGGGTACGAACACGTTAGCCGAGATTGATCCTTCTACTATTGAATCCGTTGAGGTGCTGAAAGATGCGGCATCGGCAGCGTTGTATGGCTCAAGGGCAAGTAATGGAGTAATCCTAATCACCACGAAACAAGGGAAAACCGGTCGGGGTAAGTTCTCCGCGAATGTTTCTTACTCGTATTCTATTCTGCCGGAGACCCCGACACAGACGGGAGGACAGTTGGAACGAATTGCGAATCTCAATAAATTAAGGAATTATTGCACGGCTTACGGAAGCTGGCAAACAGGAATATATAAGATGCCGGAATCTTATCGTGATGCCTATCACCAGAATGGGGCGTATGATTATTTCTGGAATAGCGGGTATCCCTTAACTGAATATCAAATTGGTACAGGGAAACCTTTACAAGATAGTTTGAATCCATTTTACAACAATTCGACGAATTGGTGGAAATATTGTTTCGATGCGGGAAAGATTTTAAACGCAAATCTTCAGGCTTCCGGGGGGACGGAAACCATAAAGTATATGGTAGGGGCAGGATGGTATGACGAAACAGGAATCATGTTGGGGAGTAATTTTAAGAGAGCTAATATCCTGACAAACTTGAATGTTGTTCCCCGTGCAAATTTGAATATTGATGCCCGTTTGTACTTAGCCTACACGGATCGAAGCCGGGGAGCTGCAAATACTTCTTTTACAAATGCAAGTAAGATAGAGCGGTTGACAGTCGACCCGAAATCAAATTTATCCATTTTGCCGGGATCCGGCGAGATTGAGAAGGAGACCTTGAAACAGTTGAACGAATCTTCCGAGAAAAATATTACTTACCGGATCCGGGCAAGTCTGGCCGTTGCGTACGAGTTCGTAAAAGGATTGAAATTGTCTTCGAGTTTATCCATGGATTTCTCTGAAGGGAAACGGAACTCATTTACACCCAGTTATCTGGATGCGGCGAATAATTTGAGTGTATCAACGGGAAGCATAAGTAGTGGAACGCTATTCTCCAATGAGAATCTACTTGTTTATAATAAATCGATCCGGGATAATCATAACATGGAAATTCTGTTGGGTTTGTCTTATTTGAGAGAGGCAAAAGACCAGTTTAGCGGGAGCGGGAAGGGATCTCCAAGTGATAAGATTCATTATGTACTGAATGGATTTCCTACCACGTTCGAGGAATATGGAAGTGTTAAATCCTTACAGGCCTATCGATCCAATTTTGAGGAGAAAATCATGTTAAGCTATTTTGGTCGTGCCGCTTATAATTATAAAAAGAAATATTTGTTCGAGTTCACGTTGAGAAGGGATGGTTCGTCCGTGTTTGGGGAGGATGTGCGTTGGGCCACGTTCCCATCGGTCGCTGTCGGTTGGGCTTTTTCCGAGGAACCGTTTTTCAAGAAATGGTGGTTGAGTTATGCTAAAATACGGGCATCATGGGGAACTTCCGGGCAGCAATTCCGAGATGCCTATCTGGCACATGGAACTTTGGAATTTGCAAATACTTTCTTGGGGAATGCAGGGGTATTACCTTCCCAGATCGTTAATAGAAATTTGACTTGGGAGGAATCAGACCAGTATGATATTGGTTTGGATGTCGATCTCTTTGATTATCGTTTGAAGTTCAAGTTGGATTACTATTATAAATATTCGAAATCTCTGTTATTCAATGTTTCCTTACCGGGAGATTACTATTATCATAAAACCGCGTGGCAGAACGCAATGGAGATTTCTAATGAGGGAATCGAGTTAGAGTTGAATTATGATATATTACGTAACACGGAAGTAAAATGGCGGGGAAAATTTAATATTTCGAGGAACTGGAACCGCTTTGAAAAGTCGTACACGGATATGGATATGGTGAACGGTACTGGCCAGTTGGTTCTTGGGCGTCCTATTTACGGGTTGTATATTTACAAGGATCTGGGAATAATCGAGTCCGAGAAGGATATTCCGGCTTATTACGATCAGCAAGGGAATAAAAATCTGTTGCACTCGATGAATAAGAGTTATCCCTATTCGGCGGGAACCCGGATGATTCAGGATATGAATCAGGATGGAAAAATCAATGATGAGGATCGATATTATGCGGGATCGACCTTGCCGGTTGCTTACGGGGGATGGGCAAACGAGATCATGTGGAACGGTTTCGATTTGAATGTATTGTTTACGTATTCCTTGGGGCGGAAAATTATTAATTTGTACAAGATTTCTTCCTTGCAGAATAATTTAAGAACAAGTACGATTTTTGTTGATTATGCAAACACGACATTTTGGGAGAAACCGGGCGATAAGGCAGATTATCCTATTATAACCTCTAGTACTGATGGTTATATCGGTCAGTTTGGTGGAGATGTCTCTTCCAATATAGAGAAAGTGCATTATTTGCGCTTGAAACAATTGACTCTTGGCTATAATCTCCCGAAAGAGTGGATGAAGAAAATTAATCTTGAAGGGTGTCGTTTGTTTTTTACGGCAGAGAACTTGTTTCTGTTGACAAATTATTCCGGCGTGGATCCGGAAGTGGTGGACCCCTATACCGGGTATGATAATTTCATGTATTATCCTCTTGCCCGGAAGCTAACGTTAGGATTAACTGTAAAATTTTAGCCATGAGGAAAATTATATATATACTACTTTTCCCTTTGTTATGGGGATGTGATAGCGTTTTGGACGTGGAACCGGAGAATGCCATAACATTCACGAATTTCTTTAAAACCGAGGAGGATTTTAATGCCATGATTTTTCAGTTGGAGGGTTTTTTCCGGTACAAACAATTTGAAAATGAAGTGATGGCTTTCCGGGGGTTTTTGGCCGATCAGGTGAATAGCTCCTATTATGGGGATCAACGAATGTTGAATCAAACGTCAATAATAAATTCATTTTCCAATGGTTGGAGAAATCAGTATGATTTGATTTACGTGGCGAACGTGATTCTGGATAATTTATATCGGGCAGAGGGGATTCCGCAGGATAAATTGGACTTCTATGCGGGGCAGGCCTATTTCGTGAAGGGTTTTGTTTATTTCGATTTAGCGAGGAAGTGGGGAGATGCCGTTATCACGAGAAATAGTACCAGTATGGAGGTATATAACAAAAGTTCAATGCTGGATGTGTTGGATGAAGCGATAAAAAATGCCTCGGAAGGATATGAATTGTTACCGAAGTACGAGGATATGCCTCTTCTCGGTGCGAATACTTGGGTGTCAAAGCAATATGGTTGCAAGGGAAGTTGTGCGGCACTCTTGGCTCATTTGTATGCATGGAAAGGGAGCATGATTGATTTGTGCGGTCTGGAAGGAGATGCAAAAAAATGTTATGAAGAGTCGATAGAATGGTCTACGCTTTTGATTGAAAAGAAAGCGGGATTTTACGAGTTGGAACGCACGAGTGAAGAGGTGTGTACGAAAGCCATGAAAGGAATAGGTGCCAGTCAGGAGAATATTCTGGAGTTTGAGCTGGACCGTTTTCAGACTTACCCGATGGCGTACTTCCCGGGCAGGGTATGGATTACTTGGCCGGTAAAAGGTACGGAAACTCCGGGATCCGTGGTGACGAAAGACTTCGTGATCAAGGCCGAGACGGTTAAAAATCTTTACGAGGATACGGATGACCGGAGGGATGAATATTTCTTTAAGCTGGATTCCATGTCGCATGATACGATGTATAAAGTGAATCAAGGATATGCATACGTGTATAAATGGCGAGATGTAGTCTACAGGAATGTGTCGTGGAGTCCTACCCCTCAGGTCGCTTACATTGACGTGAATTATAGCTACTGGCGCTTGGCGGATATTTATTTGTTGAGGGCCGAATGCTACGCAAAACTGGGTGATGATCTGGCAAAAGCGGATTTGAATAAAATCCGCAATCGGGCTCACGCTACGCCTTATCCGGCTCCGGGAGAAAATGACATTCAACTGGCGATCTTTAAAGAACGGGAGAGGGAACTTCTGCTTGAAGGACATCGGTATTATGACATTATACGGAATGGACTGGAATACATACATACTTATATGGATGGTAATTACAAAACACTGGATCAGCAAGATGTAAAAGAAGGAGCTTTGTTTTTACCGATTGGGGATGAAGCATTTAATCTAAATGATTTGATACGTCAGAATATTTATTGGTCAAGATTCGAGTAAATTTAAAATGAAGACAATGAGAAATATAGGAATAATTTTGGTTTTGCTCTCGCTTTTTTCTTGCGAGACGAAATACAATTACATCGATTCGGGTTTAGCGAACGGCCGTTTTGACGGGACGATGTATGATTACCTGCATTCCAATTCTTACGATTGGGATAGCACGTTACTCTTGGTGGAACGTGCCGGTCTGGAAGATTTGTTTCAAGGGAAGCAGGTCGGGTACGAGAAAATAACTTTTTTCGGTCCGACAAATTTATCCATTCTTCGATGGATGATCGAGCAGGGATATAATGCTATTCGGGAAATTCCGGAAGCAACGTGTCGGGAGTTGATATTACGGCATGTGGTTGCCGGGATTCATTGGCGGGATGATATTCCCCGGGGCGAACAGATTTTGGGCGAGACGCAGGGGAAAGGTGGAAAAGTTTTCACCAGTGCTTTCGGGACAAAATTCTGGGTATACTCGTTTCAGGATACCTATCATGATATTCCGGACGTGGGGCCCGTGTATTTGTATGTCACTTCGTTTGACACGAGAACACAGATTGATGTCGCTTCAACTGATATAGAAACGGATAATGGAGTCGTTCATTCTTTGAATTACTCTTATACCTTGGGACAATTATAAAAACGAAATGCTATGATGAAACAAGTATATTTATTTCTTGTGCTGATTATCACCTGTTGGGGATGTCAGGATATGAAGGTCGGGTATTTGAAGGCGGAGAATGCCGGTTATTTACCGAATGAATTGGAAGTGAAAAAAACACTGGATCCGGTGGAAGATGCTGTCAGGATGGCGAATGAGGCTCCTTGGGTGACCCAGAAAATACAGGGAGTATTGGGTACTTCCCCCCTGTCGTTCGAATTTGTAAGCGTGAAGGCTTCGGAGGGAGGAGATGCGGAAGTATTCAAAAAAGAAATTACAGTCCGTGGTGGAGGAGTTATGGAGTTACCGTTATACACGGAACTACCCGTGGGGCGTTATGTCGTTACCTTGAAAGTTTCGAATGATGGTTACTCCGAGTTATTATCGGATGTCTATACGTTTGTGGTAAAATAAATTAATTCGGATAAAGTCTGATTCGATGAATCGGGCTTTATCTAAAACAAAAGTAAAAATGAAAACAATTCTGGTTATTGTATTGATATTTATAGGAGGAATTCAGTCTTTCGGTCAAGGAATTGAATTCTTTAAAGGAGATTATAATGCGGCTTTAGAAAAAGCCAAGCAAGAGGGAAAGATGCTGTTTGTAGATTTCTATGCGGATTGGTGCGGGCCTTGTAAACGGCTGGCTAAAGATGTTTTCACACTTGAGGCTGTTGGAAATTATTTTAATGAAAAGTTTGTTTCCATACAGATTGATGCGGAGAATCCCGCTAATCGTCAGGTTGTGAAACAGAATAAAGTAAGATCGTATCCTACACTGGCTTTTTTTGATGCGGATGGAAAATTACGGTCCCGCTTGGAAGGAGCTCTTGATGGTGCCGCTCTTATAAAATCGGCCAAGGTTGTCACGGGGGAAGAGATGAGCTTTGAGGAGATTTACACGAAGTTCAAATCTTCTAAAAATGATTTGGTACTAATGCAACAGTTGTTGCTAGGGGCCCCCGCTTACGTGAGTACATTGGAAAATATGGAACAGGCAAAATGGATTGCCCGAATCGAAAAATTTTTTAAGGACTATATTGATTTGAAAATGGGACCGGAACTGATAAATGTAGATGATTATCGTATTATCAATACTTTTCATCATACGGATAAGCCGGGGGACAAGTTGATGGAGTTTATGAATAAAAACATGGAGGCTTATTTGAAACTTGGGGAAGGGCCTGCTTATTTTGTGATGGAGTACAATAATAAAATCATGGAGAATATGGCTCGTGCCGGCAAGGAGGAATATAAAAAATACTTGGAACGCATTGATGGGGATATGAAATTGACATATAGCGTGGTTCCACAGAAAACGATGTCTGCCCGGCAGCGTTTCACTTATTTGTATGATGCCGAGTACTTACTTTTTTATAAGAAAGATGGGGAGGGATACGTGACGTCAATGGATGCTTATTTTAAAGAATTGGGAGAGGATGCCCGTGCCGTTGATTATGGAATGGCAGCCCAGCAAGTTTACACCGCTACCGGGGGAAAGGTGCCTGAAAGCGTTATTTTGAAAACGAAAGAATGGACGGTGAAAGCGTTGCAGTACACGGATATTTCGTTGATGGATAAAATTAACTTCTTGGCAATGCTAGGGGATACCAATAAGGTTTTGAAAGAATATGACGAGGCAAAGAAGTGCTATAATCAGGCTTTTATGGAATCCATGCAAATGGAACAGGAAATGACAAAAGCGATGATTCAAATGAGGATCAAGCAGAAATTGGCAGCTTTAGATTTGATAAAATAAAAGTGATGCAATGTGATAACAGTATATTTTAATTTCATAATTTTGTGATATACACAAAAAACAAAACACACAATGAAAAGTACACTAATTATGGCAGTTTTAATGGCATTTGCCTTTGTGGGATGCCAGCCAAAGGTTCAGGAGCTGAACGTGAAGAATGAAAAGGTTACGGCGAATTCTGAGAATTGGGACATTACGGTAAATCGTTCCATGTTCTCCTCTGCTGATGCGAACGTGAACAAGAGCTGCGAGGTCTTGAACAAGAAGATTGAGAAGTTCGTGAATGATTTGCAGGATAGTTTGAAGAGTAACGCGAACGAGTTTTTCCAGTCATGGCAGGAAAGTGGAGAAGAGCGTCCTGTATGGATATACGAATTGCAAGTGGGAGATAGCGTGTTTATGGCAAACGACCAATACGTGAGTGTACGCTTGATTGTTTACACTTTCACGGGCGGTGCGCATGGAATAACGAATTTCTACACCTTCAATTATGACGTGCAGAATCAGAAGTTCTTGACGAATCAGGAGATTCTGAATTATACTAACGAGACTCAGATTAATACCCAGTTGAAAGCGAATTTCAAGAATCCGGAAGGTTGTTTTACGACAGATCCAACGCTGAAAGATGTGACGGCTGTTAACTTTAACAAAACCTCAGTTTGTTTTACCTATGGTCAATATGTTCTAGGTGCTTACGCTTGTGGGGTGGCTGAAGTCGCTGTTCCCCGGACGGCATTGAAAAACGATTTGTTGATTAAATAAAGTGATATTGCTTTATAAAAATTGGCCGGAAAGCTTTCCGGCCAATTTTGTTTTATTCATTTTAGTAAGGCAGCACTTTCGACCAGCCGGATAAACTCTTTTCGATACCCTTCCGGGTCATAATTTGTAGCTTGTTTGGCGAGGTCGATAACGTTATCGAATGTAAAATCGTTCTTGTAATCCGAATTTTGTAATAACATCCCGAATCCTGCAACAGCGGCAGAGAACCGGAAATTTTCGGAACTCTTTTTTATAGGTGTATCTTTGTCGATAGCGGCTACTTCCATTTTAGAACTTTTATGTGAGTTCGGTTGTTTATAGCGAAGCTTCACGGTTAATAATTCCGGACTATCCGTTAAGGCTTTCTTTTCATCTTTTCCTGTTTTCTGGTATTTCAGTGGGTCGATGTTTGGTGCAAAATTACTTTTAACTCCGACCGGGATGATTTCGTACAAGGCAGTAACGCTATGTCCGGCTCCCATTTCTCCGGCATCTTTCGTGTCATCGTTGAAGTCTTTCGCTTCCAGCAGGCGGCTTTCGTAACCGATCAGGCGATAAGCTTGAACTTTAGCCGGATTGAATTCCACCTGAATCTTTACATCTTTGGCAACCGTGAAAAGGGTTCCTCCGAATTCGTTTACTAATACTTTTTTCGCTTCCGTCAGGTTGTCAATATAAGCGTGATTCCCGTTTCCTTTCTCCGCGAGAACCTGCATCCGGTTGTCTTTATAATTTCCCATTCCGAAACCTAATACTGTCAGGTATATACCGGTAGCCCGTTTTGTTTCAATCATCTTTTCTAGTTCTTTGGGTGAAGAAATGCCGATGTTAAAATCTCCGTCTGTGGCTAGGATAATGCGATTGTTTCCTCCTTTAATAAAATTATTCTCGGCAACCCGGTAGGCTCTTTGGATTCCATCTCCACCGGCAGTACCGCCACTGGCATATAATCCATCGATGGCAGCCAGAATTTTGGCTTTATCACTTCCCGGGGTAGAGGTAAGTACTTCTTTTGTTTGGTTCGCGTAAGTAACAATCGCTACTCGATCTTGTGGACGAAGTTGTTTCACGAGTAATTTCAAAGATGATTTCAACAGCGGGAGTTTGTTGGAGAAATCCATGGAACCGGATACGTCAATCAAGAATACAAGATTCGAGGCCGGAAGGTTTTCCGTGGCAATTTCTTTTGCCTTGATCCCGATATGTACCAGTTTGTGCTGCGTGTTCCATGGGGCGTTGGAAACCTCGGTGGTGATACTTACCGGGTCATTTCCTCGTGGGGCGGGGTAATCATAAGCGAAATAATTCAGGAACTCTTCCGTGCGTATGGCATCGACAGGAGGAAGAGTTCCTTGATTAATAAAACGTCGTACATTAGAATAAGCAGCGTTGTCCACGTCGATCGAGAACGTGGAAAGAGGCTTGTCCAAGGCCAACAGGAAGCAATTTGCGGCGAATTCGTTATACTCTTCCGTGTTTTGCTCGGAAGTTAATGTTACGGGCATTCCGGAACGGAGTTTAAGCACGGCACTTTCGTGGTGTATGGTTTCGTATCCGGTAACAATGCACTCGCTTACCATTGCCGTTTCGTCATCCGTATTCAGGTAAACGTTTAATGTCTTCTCTTTTACCGGGATATATAAAATTTCTAACCCGATAAAACTGAATCGTAAGGTATCTCCTACATTCGCCTGTATCGTGTAATCCCCTTGCGAATTGGTGGCTACGCCAATATTCGTGTTTTTAATGAGAACGGTTGCCCCGGGTAATGCCGAACTGTCCGCGGCAAGCATTACCTTACCACTTACTTGAATCTTTTGGGCTAAAACGACATTGGATAATCCAATGAATATAACTAATCCCCATGCTAATTTCTTTAAAACGCTATTTGTTTTCATAAGCTGTTATTTTTAAATTAATTTTATCCTAAGATGACAGACGAAAAGAAATTCCATAAATCTTTAGAGAGAATTTTTTTAATTCTTATATTTGTAAAAATCAATGTATAAATAGTGAAGCGGGGTCAAGAGAACATAACGGATGAAGAACTGCTGAAACGATATTGTGAAAGCGGTGACTTGGCGTATTTCGTGGAGGCTTATAAAAGATACATGCCCTTGGTCTATGGGGTGGCCTTAAAGTATCTGAAGCGACCGGAAGATGCGCAGGATGCCGTTATGCAACTATTCGAAGAATTGATTGTGAAGGTAAAAGAGACGGAAATACAATCCTTCAAAGCTTGGCTATATACTTGTATTCGCAATAACTGCTTGATGGAAATCCGGAAACGGAGTAAAAATTTGTCCGTTTCTTTAGACGATTCTTTTATGGAATTTTGCGATGATTTTCATCTTACTGTTGTAAACGAGAGGGAGAATCGAGAGAAATCGTTGCGGGAATGTATCGAGGGGTTGCCTGAAAGACAACGTGTCAGCGTGAAATATTTCTTCCTGAATGAACTTTCGTACAAGGAAGTGGAAGAACGCACGGGTTTTTCTTCGAAAATGGTAAAGAGTTTTATCCAGAATGGGAAACGGAACTTGAAATTGTGTTTGGAACGTAAAGGAATAACATCAAATGAAACGGATTGACGACATAAAAGAATACCTGCATGGCAACCGGAAAGGTAAGGCTGCTAACCGTATGGAGCGGGAGGCTTTGTCCGATCCGTTCTTGTTCGAGGCATTGGAGGGGTTGACTTCGACTCCCGGTGATCCTCTTGATGGCCTGATTCGTCTGGAACGCCAGTTGAACGAGCGCTCCCGTTCATCTCGTAAACAAAAACGGACATGGATGTATATTGCAGCCTCGTTTGCTATTTTGCTAGCTTGCGGGACATGGTGGTTTACCCGGCAAGAGAAAACTTTTGATGTACCCGTGATGGTAGTTGCTCAATTATCTGATTCGGTGAAAACCAAAGAGAGAGCGATACTGACACTTGAAAGTGGAAACACAATAGATTTATTTGATAAAACGGATTCTTTGACAGTGCCTCCGGGCGATAAAAAACAGTTGTTACGCTCGGATAACCGGGTAGCAAGAAAAAAGGATTCTGTACGGGAGATGGTGATGGAGGAACTTGCTGATCAAGAAGTTTCTTTGGCAAGTGTTCAGATTGAAGATACTTCCCGACTGGTAACCCGGAAAATGAAAGTAAACGATAATCACGTGTCGGGTATGATAACGGATGGGAAGGACAATCCTTTAGCGGGAGTGACAGTACTCCTTTCCGGCTCGACGATGGGGGTAGTCACGGATGCCAACGGCCACTTTAGTTTGGATCTTCCTACATCAGAGGGTTTACTTACCTTTTCTTTTATCGGGATGAAATCTCAGCATATTTTGGTTAAGGCGGGAGACGAATTGCAAGTGAAGATGGAAGAAGATGCAGAAAAAATGAATGAGGTTGTTGTTACCGGTTATGGTGTTGCAAAAAAGAAAGAGGTAGAAATGTCCAATATAAAAATGCAGGAAGTTTCTGTTATAACCAGTCGACAAAATGTTGTACTTGATACGTTGGTATCTAAAGATGATGTCCTCCATTTCAATCAATATATGGAAAAAGCTTTGCGCTATCCGAAAACCGACTTGGATTCGAATAAAATGGGGGCTGTAATACTTTCATTCGAGTTGAACAGGAAGAAAGTCCCCAGCCGAATCCGGATAGAGGATGGTTTCTCGAAGGAGAGCAATAAAGAGGTTATTCGATTGTTGGCCGAGGGGCCTAAATGGGAGAACACGCCATCCGGTAAGCGAATACAAGCCCGTATTCATTTCACGATTGGAAAGAATGGCGAATCCCATAAAGCCATCTTGGAGGTGTTACCTTCCGGGAGGAAACCTTAGAATAGAAGATGAACGTCTTCCTCTATCTTGCGAATGGCGGGATAAGCCCCGAAATGTAAATTCTTTTTCAATTGATCGTCAATACTGTTCCGGTAACCAAAAAGGTTGACATGAGGCGGTTGTTGTGAACCGGAATACGAATCTTTCGCGATTCTCAGTACCTTTTTACAAACTTCCCGGTTCAGCATGTAAACCATATCATAAATATTATGCCCCCGGATAAAGAGATACGTGGTGTCCGGGGTCAGCCCCATCTTTTGGTATTTTTCTTCCAGTATGGAAAGGTTCGCTTTGGGGTAATTCTTCCGGAGTTGGGCAAGTTTTTGTTCGATCCGTCCTTTCAACTTGTTTAACTCGTGGCGTCCGTTCTGTCGGATGTCCGGTCGACGTTGCCATTGAAACGAAATCAGTTCGTTGAAATCAGCGATCGAGAATCGTTTGGGATCTGCCACTAGGAAATATAGATGCCACAGGAATAATTTGTACACGATATTCGAATACTCTTTCAGAAATTGGTGAAAATCGAACACGTTATTAGGTAGGGTCGTGATCCGGTAGCATAACTCGTTCAACCCCTTGTCATAGCAATGATGGTTCTCGAAAGAGTAGGTATAGGTCTGGAAAATGTAATGTTTAACATCAATCCCTTGTTCTTGCAACAAATAGCGATAGTCACTGTCTATGCAGATAAAAAACTTCGGGTTTAAGTATTTGACATATTTCAGACATTGCGTCACGCCTCTGGTTTCATGGCCCCGTTCGTTCCGGGAACCCGCGATAAAATGAAACCGGTCATTCGGGCGGAAATGCTTGAAAATATTGCTCCAGAAAACAATATCGTCTTTATCTTCCACGTGAATAGCTGCCCTACAACGCAAGAGCTGTGCGTCCATCATAAAACGTTTGGCTGCGTGATAATAATATTTTTCTTTAGATACGGGAGGAGAAAACATAACAATTGAAAATTGAGAATTGAAAATGTAAAAAGACCATCAATCTACGATTAAAAGAGCTGGGTTGGAATCTAAAATCATAAATCTAAAATTGATCAGGTTAGTGAATCAATAGGTCTTCGATGAATACCAACTTGTCCCCCCAGCCATCACCGAACAGGCTCGGGGAGTGGGTAGAGGTAATGATTTGGCAATGCGGGTTCAGTTTTTGAATTTCTTCAAAAAGGCGGTACTGCCACTCGATATGTAACGAGATTTCCGGTTCATCCATAAGCAGGATGTAAGGTTGTTCGTCCATCAGGAACACGCGGAGCAGAATAATTAGTAATTGTTTCTCTCCCGACGATAGCTTGTAAAGATGGATAATTTCATCTCCATCCCGGAAGACCAATTGATTCGTCATTGGGTCAATCTCGATGGTCTTCCCTGTTCCGGCAAACAAGTGGTTCACCGTGTCGTAAAATTTGCGAATCCTGCGGTTGATCTTTTCCGCCTGATCCGGAAAATTCGTGGCCCGAAGGCGGTAATCAGAAAACGAATTGTTATTCTCGCCCACGCTGTACACGATTTCCTTTAACTCGCTGAGTAAGGGACTATCTTCTTTACCCATTTTTCGACGGTCTCGGATTGGTACGTCAAAGGTGCTGATCTTTAAATAGTTCACCCCGGCTAACTTTTGTCTTACAGATGCTAGGGTACTATCTTTCCGGAAACTGATCAAGATGTCGTCAATAGTGACCTCGGCCTCGATGTTGTACAATTTCAAGCGTTTAATATCTGCCGAAAGTAAGGCGTCAATAATATTGAAGAATGTGGTTTTCCCGCTACCGTTAATACCTGTCAGGATATTCACGTCGGGATTGAGATTTTCCCACCGGAAATTATATTTTCCCCATATATTGCGGATCTCTATTTTCTGAATCTTGTTCGCTTTCATGATACTGCACTTTGATGGTAAAGTTTATCCGTTATTTGAACAAAGATAGTGTTTACAGACTGAAATCTCTTAAAATTCTTGTTTTTTAAACAAAAATTTGCTTCTTTCGATGGGTGTGGATATATAAAAATCAGAGGCAGGCTGGTAGGCCTGTCTCTGAGATCGTGATATGAAATACTTATTAAAATCAGTATTATTTGGAGGCTGGGTATTCATACCAGTCTTTATTTTCTTCGCCTTTACTTTTTGCCCATTTATAGAACCCCGGGTAGAACTTGTCAATTTTTACACTCTCATCCGGTATCTGATAATCTGTGATAGGAAGATCGATGGCGAAGGGATAGTTATCTTCAGCGACATAGTAATTGGGTCCGATAGGATTTCCTTCTTGATCCAACGAACTTTTATCATTATTACGTCCGAAGAAATACAAATTGGCAAACGGGGTCGGGGGATAATTTGTGAGATGAATTTCACGACGAGCTTCTTTGCTTGTTGCATTGAATCCATCCGTGCTGACACAGATAAATGGATTGTAAAGTTTTTTTCTTGAGACATCATTGATCGAGTTCTTTCCGGCCAGTTCCAAGGTAACGGTTATCGCTCCGTTTTTAACAGCTTGTTGAATGTCATCAAACAACATAAATGTTGGTTTATCTTGGTTGATTTCCATTCCATTCTCGTTGAGGGCGGTTGATGAGGAATTCTCGATTTTAATATTGTCAATATCACTCTTGTCCATGTTCATTTGATAACCGAAAGCGCTTTTTAAAGCTCCGCCTGCATGGATTGGAGTGAATATGTCTTTGATCCCAATAATTTTATTGTCCTTGTCAGTTGTGAATGTGGTATGATACGTGACAACAACATCATTCATGTCATAATCTCCCTGACTGGGCCATAAATCCTCGAATACTAACGTACCTTCGAGGGCGTCACTTTCAATGGGTGGATATTCTTCATCCGGGTCGGTTGTTGGCTTGTTCGGGTCATAGATCGCCTCTTCGGGAGTGGAGGTCAAGTAGAAAAAAACATCTTTGTAATCCTTGTCTCCTCCGTCCTCGAAACCGTTTACAGTAGTTTTACTTTTCTCGTCGTATAGGCTTATGCATACACTTTTATTGTCTTTATTGAATTCATTATTCGAATACCGGATACCATATTTCGGATTCACAATGTTAACTTTATTTCCTGATGCTTGTTTGTAAACTTCAAACCCATCCGGAATCATAAACCATCCGATAGTGATGCCTGCCGGGAATACATTTGTCTCTTTCCCGTTTTTGTCAAAATATTTGAGTTGAATCTGATGACCAGACCATAATGGGGGCATATAATTACTTGTGATTCCGGAGTTTGACCCCCATGTAGAACAATTTGGGAAAGCGATGTATTTGGGTAGGGATTCGAACTCTTCCGCGCTTGGTGGATTCTGGGTTTCGTAATAGTAGTAACCGATTGCATTCCGGTATTCGGCCTCTTCTCCAAGGAATGTCAATTTAATGCTAGCATCTTTCAAGACATTCGTGTTTATAACTTTTGTCGAAACAGCAAAGCTAGAGTTATCTTTGGCGGTCAAAACATCGTTTAACCGGTTTACTAGTCCGTTGGGTACATCAACGGCAACCGGGTACGTGATCCCGTTATGTTCTTCCCTTAGAAGATAATCCGGCATCCCGTTATTATCATATCCTCCAAGGAACTGAATGTTGTACGGGTTCGTTTCCGTGTATGCTCTGGATAGCGCTTTGTCCATGATCGCCATCTGGGATGTCATGACCGGCGTGCTTGGTTGAAGATTTTTGATATAATCTTTCAGGTTGAATTTAATTCCCGAATTTTCGACCTCGACTTCCACGCTGGTCGGTAGAATATAATTCTCCGAATACAGGTAAATTTTCGTGCAAGCTGTTGGCAAATTGACAATACCGGAGTATGTACAATCTTCATCCGTGTACGCTTTTAAAATGGATTTTACATTTTCTTTTTTCTTGGCTTTTCCGTTTTCTAAAATAACGGGATCTTCCGTGAATACCTCGAACACGGCTTTGTTACCTTTCATGCCATAATCAATGTCCAAAGACTTATCGACGGTGGTGGCGAAGTCAAAAATATCTTTTGCCGGTTCATTCTTGTTTGGATCGTAGACATCCTTTTTACAGGCTGAAAACAATACTATACACGTCAACCATCCTAGTAGTAACATGCATACATGCTTGTAATTATTCATTGTCCTTTATATTTTTTACAAAAGTACGGAAGTTTTGCTTGCAAATATTGCAATATAGTATGCTATTTGTTTCCTTATGGAATGAATAGTGGAAGAATAGTGGAAGAATAGTCGAGTGATGTAATATTTGTGGTCTATTTCACGAATTTCTTTGAGAATTTGTATTTTTGTGCCGTCTTCTGAAGACTTATAAATAGATTAAAAAATACAGTATGCAAGGACTTTATGCGATATTATTGCTGATCGTTTCGAACGTATTCATGACTTTTGCTTGGTATGGCCATCTGAAGTTACAGGAAATGAAATGGATAGATAACTGGCCTCTCTTCGGGGTAATCTTGTTTTCATGGAGTATTGCTTTGTTCGAATATTGTGCCCAAGTTCCGGCTAATCGTTTGGGATTCATTGGGAACGGGGGGCCTTTTTCGCTGATGCAGTTAAAAGTGGTTCAGGAAGTGATCACGCTGACCATTTTCATTATCTTCTCCATGCTTTTCTTCAAAGGGGTAACCTTCCAGTGGAATCACTTGGCCGCTTGTGTTTGCTTGGTGCTGGCAGTTTACTTTGTATTCATGAAATAACTATATTGGGTTATCCCCTCTTGTGTTTTACCTTTTCGTGAAAATCAAAAATAGAAAAGTCTAGCGGAAAACTGAAAAATAATGAGTAAACTTGGAGACATTTCCCGGTGTTATCGGAAAGTGAAGAATTATCGGTGATTTATGTAACTTGCGGTAACTGCTTAACGTTATTTATTAAAAAAAGTTGGTGTTATGTTTTCAGTGGAATTCCGCTATCGGGCGAGAAAGATTTATAAGTCTGTAAAACAGATTGTTGAACTGGTAAGTAATGTGTTATTATTTCTAGCCTCTTTTCTCGCAATTATTTTAGTCATTTATCGTTTCGGCTTTGATATGCCGGCTGATTATTCTCATGAGATATACTACACCTATCGAGCGATAATTCGTCTTTTCGTAGTGCTTGGCTTGTTGCGGTTCTTGTTTAATTTCAGGCTGCTACGGGCGGAAAAAGGATTTTGGATAGAAGTGTTAGTGTTACTTTTCCTGTTTGCCTTGACCTTGTTCTCCAAACACTTCGACCGACCGGATTTCGAGGAGACTAACCCCTTCCTTTTCAAGGTCGAGCGAATATTGACGTATGCTGTGGTATTACTATTGAGTATCATACAACTCTCGAAACAGATATTTGTTGTCTTGCGAAGTCGGGTAAAGGCGGAAGTTCTTTTTGCCGCGAGTTTTTTATTTATCATCCTTTTGGGGGCTGTTTTGTTAAGATTACCTAATGCCACGTACGAGGGGATCAGTTTCATGGATGCCTTGTTTACCTCGACGAGTGCCGTGTGTGTGACCGGGTTGACTGTCGTTGATACCGGTGCCACTTTTACGTTGACCGGGCAGGTCGTGCTGCTCATGCTGATTCAAGTTGGGGGAATTGGGGTGATGACCTTTACCAGTTTTTTTGCCATGTCATTCTTGAGTGGCACCTCCTTTCACGATCAGTTCATGATGAAAAACCTATTGAACGAGGCATCTTTGAGCGATATTTTTCGGACGGTCGTGTATATCATTCTGACCACGTTTATCATCGAGGGAATTGGTGTTTACCTTGTCTACATGCAAGTGCAGGATGTAGCGGAAATTGACAATAAACTCTTTTTCGCCTTGTTTCATGGTGTTTCGGCTTTCTGTAATGCCGGGTTCTCCACGTTGCCGGGCAATCTCTATGATCCTTTGATCAGGCATTTGTATGGTTTGCAAGTCATTTTGGCTTTTTTGATTATATTTGGTGGTATCGGATTCCCGATCTTGTTCAATTACGGGCGACTCCTGCATTATGGTATTCGGAATAAGATCAAATGTCTGTTGGGTATGAATTACAAGGTGGTCCACGAACCTCGCATCGTGAGTACGACAACGCGAATCGTGTTACCGACCACTTTAATCCTGCTTGTCGTGGGGACAGCCTTGTTCTGGATATTTGAAAATCATAACGTGTTGGACGGAATGTCATTCACGGGAAAATTTGCCACTTCGTTTATGGGGGCCGTCACCCCTCGTACGGCAGGTTTTAACAACGTGGATATGTCCATGTTACACGTTCCGACAATCTTCCTCACGATTGTCTTGATGTGGATCGGTGCGGCTCCGATGTCCACGGGGGGCGGTATCAAGGTGACAACCTTCGTGATTGCTTTAAAAAATATATGGGCGAATCTCGCGGGGAACGATCGGGTTGTTATCGCGCATCGTCAATTGACTCGGGAGAACGTGAACCGGGCGCATTCAATCATCATGCTATCTATTCTGTGGATCATTCTGGCTGTTTTTGTCATCGTGATTCTGGAACCGAAGGCAACGCTGACTCAAGCTGTTTTCGAGGTCGTTTCTGCCTTGGGGACGGTGGGGCTGACTTTGAATTTGACGCCCCATTTATGTGTGGCAAGTAAAATGACCATTGCCCTCACCATGTTTGTCGGGCGTGTAGGCTTAATCACCCTTTTGGCTTGTTTCATCCGCCATCAGGAAGTGAAACTTTACACGTATCCCGATGAAACCGTAATCGTTTAATCAATTGAAAGTTGAAAACCAAGCTCCGTCTCACATTTTCAATTTTCAATTCTCAATTTTCAATTATTATGAAGTGTATCGTATTTGGATTAGGTAATTTTGGACTTGCACTATCGCAACGTCTGACCAAACGGGGAAACGAGGTGTTGGGAGTGGATTCTGACATCAGTAAGATTAATTTGTACAAGGATTCCATCACGAATACCGTGGCATTGGATGTGAAAAATGAACAAGCATTACAAACGCTACCTTTGACAGAAGTGGATGTGGTGTTTGTGGTGTTCGGGAAAGATTTTGGGACCTCCCTGTTCGTGATTGCGCTATTGAAACAATTTGGCGTGAAACGTATCGTGGCACGGGCCATTTCGCCGGTGCATAAGGTGATTCTGAAGTCTATGGGAATCACGGAGACCATCAATCCGGAATGGGAGTATGCCGATTTCTTCGCGACAAAAGTGGAGTTGGGGACAACTATAGATTCCTATGTTGTTGATGACGATCATTTGATTATCGAGTGGGAGATTCCACCTCGTTTTATCGGGCGAAAATTAGGTGATGCGAAATTCGAAGAAGAATTTGGGTTAAAATTGATAGCCTTAAAACGCTATGATGCTAAAGTCGATAAATCATTGGTAATGAATAACCCGTCCGATGATACCGTTTTTGTTGAAAAGGATGTGTTTGTACTTTTCGGTCATCCGAAGAACTTCCGGAAACTTGGAATCCAGATTGCTTGATTCAAGCGAGTCATAGCCAAGAGACAATTTGTGGAATAAATCTATTTTCGGATTGTCTCTTGGCTGGATGAATCCGAGCGTTATGACTCCACGATCCATTTCTCGATATTCCTTGTTTTCGAACTGAAATTTACACCGATTTTAAATATCTTGCGCTTGTCTGATTGGAATGGTTGAGCGTAATGCTTGTCATGGATTTCTTTTTCTCCCCAGAAATAGGCATCGAGCGTGGAGATCAATAGGCTTTTGCCAAAACGATGCGGGCGACTGAGAAAGTAATAACTACCTGTTTTTACCAGTCGGTAAATCAAGGCGGTCTTGTCAATATAGAAATAACCTTCTTTTCGGATTTTCTCGAAATTCTGGATACCTATGGGATAAATTTTCTCACTCATGCGCGTTCGTTTATGGATAATAATAGAACAAAGATACTCAATTTTATATGATTATCGAAAATGAGCGACAAGTTTAATGCCAGTCTTAAACAGCCTTTCACCGGACACGTATACGCAATTCTTTCGGGTCGAACGTGATGGTCTCGTTACGGAACAGGCGTTCGATATGACCGCTGTTAATCATCTGTCGCGTGGGTAGGTAATGCAAATGCGGACGATCGACCAGGGCGATGGAATCACAGAGCGTGAGAGCAATATCCAGTTCGTGGGTTGAAAAAAGGATACATTTGTTTTGTTCGTGAGCCAGTCTTTGCAATAGCACTCCCAGCTCGTAACGGTTTGGCAGGTCCAGAAAAGAGGTGGGTTCATCAAGCAAGATGATAGGAGTGTCTTGTGCGAGGGCCCGGGCGATCATGATTCGCTGGCATTCCCCGTCCGACATCTGGTCCATTGTTCGTTCGGCATAGGTGGACATATCGAGTAATGCGAGGGATTTATCAACGATTTCCCGGTCTCGTGGTTGCAGTCTTCCTACCCAGTTCGTGTAGGGGGCCCGCCCGAGGGCGACTACATCCCGGCATTTCAAGTTAGGAATCCGAACCTTTTCAGTAGTCACGAAACTGACGGTGCGAGCCAGTTCCTCCGGTCGCAACCCGGCAAGGTCTTTCCCGGCCAGCAATATTCGCCCGGACTTGATTTTCCCTAACCCCGCCGTGGCCCGCAGCAAGGTACTTTTCCCGCTGCCGTTACGTCCCAGCAAGGCGATCAGCCCGCCCCCGTCCAAGCTGGCCGACACCCGGTCCAGCAGGATTTGTTGCCCGTATCCCAGTGTTAAAGATTCCAGTTGTATCATGCCGGTCGAAGATTTTTATATACCACCCAAATAATTACCGGAATTCCCAGCAGGGCGGTAATACAATTCACGGGTAGCACGAGTGTTTTAGCAATAATATCACATATCAACATGGCCACGACTCCTAGTAATATGCTTCCCGGCAAAAGTGTCCGGTGATCCGCGTCGTTAAACAACATACGGGCCACGTGAGGCACGGCAAGTCCGAGAAAGCCCACCGGGCCGCAGAATGCCGTCACGGTTCCGGTCAACAACGTTGTCGACACGAAAATAAGCGTTCTGGCACGCCGTATATTCAGTCCCATCGTCTGGGCATAGCTCTCCCCGAGTAAAAGAAGATTCAATGCCTTGATACAATAAATCGAGAGAATGACGCCCACGCAAATCACGGGAATCATGATAAACAGTTTCGTGGTCGTGACGTGTCCCAAGGAGCCCATCGACCACAGGAAAAACATTTTCAATTGCTCGGCAGAACTCAAGTACTGTAAAATCTGTATGATAGCTCCCGCGATGTAACCGATCATCACTCCCATGATCAACACCCCAAGGATATTTTTCACGTAACGACTGATGATGGCAATCAGTAACAGGACCATGACGGCCCCGCCCCATCCGGCTCCGACAATACCTACCGACTGCCAGAACCCGGAATGTGCCAGTCCCAGCAAAGGAGCCCCTAGGATAAAGAAAGCAACGCCTAGTCCCGAACCGGAGCTTACTCCCAGCAGGTAGGGGTCTGCCAGCGGGTTCCGGAAAACGGTCTGCATCTGCAAGCCGCTTATCGAAAGTGCCACACCGATCAGAACGGCCACGATCACCCTTACCAAGCGAATCGACAGCACGATATTCCGGGTTGTCATATCCGTCTCGTTACCCGTGAACACGTTCCAAACCTGCCCGACGGAAAGTGCCGAATCTCCCGACACCAAGTCGAGCGCGAACAGCACGAAAACCAGCAGGCTCAGGAAAAGGAATATGATCGAATTGCGTTTCACGATAAAATTGAAAATGACATCACCGTTATTAATTTCTTGATTTATGATTTTAGATTCCAGCCGCACGGGGGGACGCTTTAACTACCCCCTCTAACTCCCCCTTATTCTTATGGTTTAAACAAGTAAATCAAGTAAAATTTATGGAATAAATATCATTTTTTCTAATGACGGCAAAAACACGAGCGACCAGCTTGGCCCTGATGGCATTGATGACGGTCATCTTGTTTTTGCCTTCTTCCACCTTTCTCTTGTAATACACTTTCAATTCACTCTTCTTTTTCCTTGTTATAGACAAGGCAGCCATGTGTAGTAACGTTTTTACCTGCTTGTTTGCCCTGCGCGAGACCCTGTTACGGGAGCGCACGCTACTGCCGGAGGTGTACTGGAAAGGGGCGATTCCCGCGTGACAGGCAAACTTTCTCGAGTCGGTGAACCTTGTGAACGCCGCGGTCTCGACGATAAAACACAAGGCGGTTTCCCTTCCAATGCCCTCCACCGAGGTTATTATTTTCATTTGACGTTTTAAAACATCACAAGAATCGATGATTCCCGTTATTTCTCGCTCCACGACATCGATCATCTTCTCTAGTTCCTTGATCACGTGTTTCAACCGGTTTGCCTTCGCCTTGTAAACGGTACTCTCCATGAAATTTTTCTGGTCCGAAAGTTGCCCCTTGTACTTGCTCAAGTCCGAACGGTAAAGAGAGCGTTCCTGTCTCAGTTGCTTGACCCGTTCCAGTTCCGGGGTAAGCTCGTGATACAACATGGCCTTGTCATTGAATCGAGAAGCGTACAACGCTATCCGCCGGGCGTCTACACGGTCGTTCTTGCCACGATGAACTCCCGACGAGTACTTCAACTGGGCGGGATTTTCCAGCCACAAACGACAACCTAGATCCCGGCAAGCCAACGTCAAGGGGTAAGTGTAATTTCCCGTGTGCTCGGCACAAACAAGGCAACTGCAAAGATCCAAGCCCCGCTTTTCCGCCATGTCGACAAGGAAACGGTGGATCGCGGACGGGTTATTATCTATAACGTCCTCTTGCAAAACTTCTTTACCTTGAAGAACGCAAATGTCAAGTTTATTTTTACTCACGTCGATGCCTATAAAACAATTATTTTCCATACTTTTGTGTTTAACAAGTCTAGAGAGAAAGGATTTTGAACCTGTCCCAAGTACCTTAACAATTCAAGTTAATTTCTTATACGGGCCTGGGTTCAAGAAAGGGAAAGGAGTCCAAATAAGGGGACGAGCATGAAAGCTCACCACAGGGGTTGGTTCACTCCATTCCCGCCTTTCTTTCAATACTTTGGTTTATCCTCCAAGTTTAAGCATTTATTATTATTGTTAGCCAAGTGTTCGTCTATTTATTTCGTGTACAAATCTAAGGTACACAGGGGGAGGATACGCTACATTGTAATATCGTAGCGCCTTCTCGCGTTCGTCTCTTCCCCTGTGTAAGGGGGAGCCGGTGGGGGTAGATGCTTTTTTCATTCTAAACTCTAAATTTTAAACTCTAAACTATTCCAAGTGCCTGTAATAATACAAATCCTCCGTCACCAGTTCCGGGTGCAGGATTTTGATCAGGTCCCGGAGTACGATGTCCGGGCGTACAACAGCCGATTCCCAGTAATCATTTCCCCCTTCGGGCGTTAAGCGCAAGTTATTATTATAGATCTTGTTTTCTTGGATGGCTTTCGCGTCCTTGAATTTCGGGTTCATGATCTTTAACTCGTCGAGAGTTGTTGCCATGCCTACATTCAACCACACGTCAGCCTCGCGAATCAACCCGTAGGCTGTTTCCAGTCCGATGGGTTCGGCCCCGTTAGAGGTGTTTTTCTTGTAAATATAATCCCCTCCCGCGTCCGTGATTAATTGTGCCACGTAGCTTTTCACGGAAGGCATGGCCCAACTGTCATTCCACGGCGTGTTCAGCATGACGGTAGGACGTTTTTCCACGTTTGCCGTTAACTGTTTCATGTTGTTATAACGTTCGGGTATTTCTTTAAATACTTTTGTACCTGTTTCCCGGCTATCCGTCAATTCGGAAATGGCAACCAACCATTCAGCCTTGCCCAGCGGAGATTCTTCCAAGTATTCCCCCACGTACATATAAGGAACATTCAATTCTTTTAATTTGTCCGTCACGGTTGATTGCGCGTCCCCGATGCCGTAAAGTAACACGAGATCCGGGGCCAACCCGACAAGAAGTTCGTAATTTACTTCTGCCCCCATGTCTTTTATGGTTTCTTTGTGGGCAAGGACATACGGGTTGGAAACATAATTCATCCCGGAAACTCCGACTACTCGATCTACTTGGTTAATGGCATCCAGCATGGCGATATAAGTGGATGACATGCACACAATTCGTTTGGCTCCCGCAGGAATAATCACCCCGTCAAAATCTTTCGGTGCCTGCTCTCCGTTCCGGGCCACGAAGTAGGACATTTCAATGCCTTCCGCTCCCTGCCAAGGATTACGCACGCGAATAATCGTGCTTTCCGTGTTATCAGCTCCCATGATGTCGAAGCCCGCGGCGTATTCCGGTGAGTAAACTTCCTTCGTGAAGGCGGTCGTGGACTTTGTTTTCGTCTGACAACCGGATAGCATCAGCAGAACGATTGACGTGAATAAAAATAGTACTCGTTTCATATATAATAGCTTTTATGCTTCGAGAGATATATTTACGCGAGCGGGAAAAACCTGAAACGGTAAATCAAAACAGAATGACCTTGCCATCCAACCTGACTACCATCTGAATCCCGCAGATGCAAATCTGTCCCTCATCATAGCAGGTCTTCTGACTTATCCCTTTTATCGTGCCTTCCCAGCATTCTAACCAGTGGCAAACGTACGATAAACTTTTCCTTTAAAAGGGGGAAATACAGCAACGGGTATTGTCCCGGATTTGCACCGGATTCCCTTTTTCATTCAATACAACACGAAGTGGTGTATGAAACTATGACGGTGCGAAAATAGGTCGTAATTTTTAATTAGACAATAAATTGGATAAAAGATTTTTATTTCATTGGTATGAACCACCTGTTAGGCGAGGTTTTCGATGATCAATCCCGTCACGGGGGAGGATGCCAAGCGTGTAATAATGTTTAACTTCTTGCATATCTGTCACAAGGTCCCCCATGCCGATGAATTCCCGCGGGCGTAACGTCCGGTAATCACGATTTCGGAGAGAGGGGGGAGCGTATGGACATTACACTCCCGCGTACACGCTTGGAGAGAAACGGGTGGTATCTTTATTGCCGAAAAACAAGTAGAGATGCAGGGGTGTCCCTTCCGGTTGTTTTGCTGCCGGAATGTCCACGGTCACCTTGCCATCGCCCCGAAACGAGTTAAAACACGTGATCATTTGCGGGGCGCGGGGTAAGGTCCCGTAAAAATATCCCACGTACACTTGATCTGACACGCTCGCTTTCGGGCAGTCAATGTCATTTTCCCAGTTTAGGGTCACGGACCATCCTTCCCTTGTGACACCCGTGATCACCGGTGCATCCAGCGTGCCTGTCGAGAATCGGAATGTCGGGAAAGCCCATACCCCTTCTCCCGGGCGAAAACATCCTCCGTTTTGAGAATGGAATAAGGAATCGCTTTTATTTATTCCCATCTCCTTGGCCATGAGTTTCCATATCGGTAAATCCCCGATGGCACGACGATAGATTCTCCACATTTTACGGGCTTCCGTGAAACGGCTGGAGGATTCCTCTTCCCCCTCGGTTCTTGTTTTTTTAGGGCTCCGTCGTGATTTGCAGGCCCGAACTTTATTGCCGTGTCGGTAATAGGTTATCCCGTCGATCCGGATAGAGCCTTGTGCCAAGAGAGCTACTGGAATAGATAATGTGTTTTCCATGATAATAATTATTTGATAATCACTCGTGTATTAATTCATGAGCAAAAATAGATAGAATATTTTTAATACGCAAATAAATCTTTTATAAAACGCTATTATATATAGCGCTTTAATAGCGTTTTAATAGCGCTTTACATGAAAGTGATCACTTATATCTCATGAATAATACATGTAATAATTTATTTATTTAGTTTGAAAGTGTGACTACATCGGTTTATTTGTGTATCTTTGCTGGCGAGGAACATAAAAATAACAGGATATGGCGGAATTTGTAAATCCACTTGGAAAGATTCGGGGTAAGTTCGGTAACGTGATCACTTACGGGGGACCAAGCGGGAAAAATTATTGCCGGGGGACAAGCATCTCGCGTAAACCGAGTCAGGAACCGCAAAAACGACAGTCCGCGGCTTTCGGGACGATAACGGAACGGAAAATATGGATGAGAAATGCCGTCCAGTTGGGATTTCCCGGAGGGAACGGTTACCCGAAAGGTTTTCGGGGATTTACCAGTGCGAACGTGATGGATGCGGTGACCGTGGAGAAAGCAAATCCGGAAAAACCTTTCAATAGCCGTAAGAAAGCAGTCAAGGAATTTAACGGGGTGATCAACTACGAGAAATTACGCGTGGCAGCGGGTTCGTTGGTGATCCCAGAAATTCGTGCCGAGGTTGATATGGAAAATCGGAGAATCTTTTTCACTCACGAGAAGGAAGAAATCGAGTCCGTTGATTGCTTTCTGGATGATAAGATTTATGCCGTGCTTCTTTGTAAGACGAAATATATTTGTCGTGTCGAGGAGTTGGGACTTCGGGGAGAGACGATAGAAAAAAGCGTGAACTTTTCAGAAAAAATAGCCGGGGAAGGCCTTGTCATTTATGTCTTTGCTAAAAATGCCGACGGGAAGGATGTTTCCGATTCGGTGTGCCTGTGGGAGGCTGAATCGTAAATGAGTGATGGAAGATACGAAATGTGATGAGGTTTCGTTTTATGAGAACGATGAGCTATAACGGATTGTATTGTAATAATTAATAATCATGTCGGGTATTTGTAAATGATAAATTTTGTAAAATTCTAGAATTATAACTTTAAAATTCAAATACTATTTGTTTTTTATATATTTTTGCGACGATTTTGGTGTCACACCCTGTTTCAGGCGTGTGGTGAAAAGGGAATCAGGTGCGAATCCTGAACAGACCTGCTGCTGTAAACTCCACTAAAGTCCGTGAACAAGACTCACATCCACTGTTTCGACACGAAATGGGAAGGGCGTTCAAGGATGGAGCAAGTCAGAAGACCTGCCAATATCATGGATCTAAAGCTTTCTGGGACTAGAGCTTGGATACAGAAAACATTATTTTTATCAGACTGTTGTGCGATAGACAATTATTGCTATTTGTATCTATTTGGACCGGAAAGCTGTTGTTTTGTGTCAGCTATGAATTGAATGCTTGCTTTTGTGGTGTTACCGCGGGCATATGTGGTATGTATTGCAAACAGGAGGTTGAAATAAAAATAGGATGAAAAGAATTGTCGAAATAACAGATTAATGATTATGAGAAAAAAAAATCAGATTAGGCTAGTGTTGCTTGTGATGTTCTTTATCGGGGGCTTTACGGCATGTGATGACGATGATGAAAAGGTTCTCGTCGGTAATCCCGATTTCTCTTTTAATTCAGAGACGGGAGAGTATAAGGTGAAGATAGGTAAAGAGGTGGCACTAAAGGCTTCGGTGACGGATGCAGTGAATCCTGTTTATTCTTGGAAACAGGAGGGGGTGATCGTGGCAAATGACACGGTTTATCTTTTTAAAGGTAGTCAATTGGGAGAGTTTTTCGTGAATTTCCGCCTTGATGCGGATAACGGTAGCGTGGAGAAACAAGTAAAAGTAACCGTGGTGGATCGTTTGGCACCTTCTATCACAATGTCGGCTTCGGCAGTGGCATATTGTGGTTTGGAGAAGGAGATGGCGGCCATGACGGACTACACGGATGAATCGACTACTTTTGAATGGAGCTATAACGGGAAAGTTGTTGGGCATGATTCTATTTATGTGTTTAAGGAGGATGATATTAATGTTTACACGGTGGCGTTAAAGGTGACGAATGAGGATGGGGCCGATGTGAAGAATATCAATATATCAGTTATTCCGGAGGAAAAGCCTATATTATTCTTTGATAACGGGCGTTACGTTTTGCCTTCTCAGTTGAATGATGTGCGTACGATGACTTGTCCGATCGGGAAAAATGTAGTACTCGCTCCCGTGAAATTCTCGATCAGTGATCTGGCTGTTTACGAGTGGAAAGTGGATGGTGTCGTGCAAGAGGGTGAAACGTCAATTTGTTATAATTTTACCCCTTCTGTTGAAGGGAAAACTTATGAGATTACCGTGACGGCAAACGATAAGGAAAAGACGGCGATGGCCACCGTGAATGTCGTTTGCGAGGCTCCGGAAGGAACTCATTTTAGAGAAACGAAAGCTACAAGTAGCTATATTTCGAATACTTGTTATGAATTTATTCCTGCTCCCGGTCAATTTATCAGGTTTACACAGAATCAGACGGCAGAGGATGCCCGGATGTCAATACAGAAGACGTTGGATAGCGGTGGAGGAGAGTCTTGGATAGCTTCTTTGGGAGCTTGGGGCGGTTATTTTATCTTGCAATTTGACCATAGCGTTAAAGATGATGGTAAAGGTGAGGCTGATTTTGATATCGTGGGGAACCCTCTTGGTAAACATTGGTGTGAATGTGGTGTCGTGTGGGTGAGTCAGGACGAGAATGGTAATGGCATTCCTGATGATACTTGGTACGAGCTTAAAGGTAGTGAAACTGGTAAGCCCGGCATCACTCAGCGATATGCGTTGAAGTATTTCCGGCCCACGGCGGAGAAACAGGATGTGCTGTCTATCGATAATGACGGGAATCTCCGTTTCTTGGCCCGTAATGCTTATCACCCGGATAGCGGTTATTTCCCATGGTTCCTTAAAGAAGAGTATTATATATTGACGGGTACTTGTTTGGGAAATCAATTTAAAACCGAGGGACTTGAAACGAACTGGGGTTTTGATTGGGGATACGTGGATAATATTAACGAGCCGACAGGTTTTCGCATCGAGAACGCGATCCAACAAGACGGTTCCCCGGCTAATCTTAAATACATAGATTTCGTGAAGGTTCATACCGCGCAAATGGGACAGGGGGCTGCTGTCGGAGAAGTTTCTACTGAATCCTCGGCTGCTATTGATTTACGTTTAAAAGCTAAAAAATAGGACTAAAAACAAGCGAATTATGAATAAGAATATACTTTGGGGATTTTTTCTCATGCTTTCTTTTATTATCGGTTGTGAAGATGATAATGATCCGTTTTCCGGAGATGACAATTTTATTACCTCGTTTACCCTTAAACAGGGCGATCAAGTTTTTGTCGCGTCTTTTCGGGGTGATACGATTTTATTGAATATGCCTGAGAATGTTTCTTTTTCAGGACTTGCCGCAGAAGTTATATGTAGTGAAAACACGACGATAAAACCCGATCCGTCAATGATTGATAACTGGGAACAACAGATGTATTTTGTTGTAACGTCACATTCCGGGGTGGAACGGAAGTATATGTATATTCCGTCCCGGAGTTATTTTTCTGCCGAGGGAATCATCATGCTTAATACGCAAGAGGAGGTTGATGCTTTTGGTGCGAAGGGGTATTCTCGTGTTGATGGCAGTCTTATTATCGGGCGTCAGGTAGGAACGGATACGATTACTTCGCTGGCGGCGCTTTCCTCTTTAAAAAAAGTGACAGAGAATGTGGTCCTTAATCGTTACTATTTAGGGAATCAGTTCGAGGGTTTGGATAATCTCGAAGAGGTAGGTGGTTCCCTCCAAATCAATTCAGCGGATAGCTTGTGGGTGGTGGTGATGGATAACCTCACTCGTGTAGGCGGTGATTTTAATATCACGAGTGCTTCTGCCGCGGAGGTTTCTTGCCCGAAATTGCAGTCTGTAGGTGGTAGCCTTACTTTGGCAACTCCTTTTGTATCATCAGATTTTTCGGCTTTGCAATCCGTGAGTGGTAATCTTTCCTTGAATGGTAAGTCCACTGTTCAGAAGATGGTTTTTCAATCTCTTGATAAGGTTGGAGGTTCTGTTAGCGTGAATATGCCTGTCGTGCGTCTGGAATTTCCTGAATTGATTTCTTGTGATAACTTGAACGTGGCGAAAGGGTCTCTATTGTTGCTTTATTGTCCGAATTTGCAAACCATTGCTTCTGCATTGAGTATTTTGGAAAATCCGTTATACGAGATTACATTCCCTGTCTTAACCCGTGCGGGAAGTATTAACTTGACGTGTACCGGTGTGAATCAATTTAATTTACCGTTGTTACAATCTGTTGATGGAGATTTCAGTATAGCGACGGCGGGTATTCTTTCCGATAATATCGCATCACTTGAGAGTGTGGGGGGAACTCTTACAATTAAAAGTAGTGCGGAGCGTTTGCAGTTTCCTTCCAGTTTGAAAAGCTTGAAGACTCTTGTCTTGGCGAATGGGATCGGGGAAGTTGATTTGCGGGGTGTTCAGATTGATGAACTGAGATTCACCGGTACCGGGCTTGAAACTACCACGGTTATCGCGGATGATCGTTTCAATGGTGGTATTAAGTTGGAGAATTTAGGTGGGTATATGCCTAAATTACAAGGATTTCATGAAATTGAATGGTTGACGATCAGTTCGTTGAGCTTGCGGGAGGGGACGGTTGAAATCAATGGTATTCGTAAGATAAACGGGGATTTTTCTTACTGGGTGAATTATAACATAAAACCAGTGTCTCTCTCAGATCTTGAGGAAATTGGAGGTAATTTTAAATTATATTCTTCGAGCGTGAAAGAGCATTTTCCCAAGTTGACAACTATTGGAGGGGATGCAACCATGAGTATTGATCTTTATGATGAAGAGACTTTCCCCTTGTTGGCAACCGTGGGTGGGAATATGATTATCCAGACGGGATACTCGTATTACGGGGATCGCGGTCCTCTGGAAATTCTCTACCCGTCTCTTAAACAGGTTGGTGGCACGCTTGATTTGCGTCCACTAGGACCGAATGTTTCGAGTGATAACGATGATGTTAATTACAAGAATACGAAATGGGAGAATTTGGATTTCCTTTCTTCGTTGGAGAAAATTGGGGGGCTACGTATCCGAAAACATGATAAACTTGCTTCTTTTGCCGCGATTAAGGCTGCCGTGCTGACTTGTCCGGAGGATAAATGGCAGGTTGAGGATAATCTTTATAATCCTACTTATAAACAGTTGGTGGAGGAAGGACAATGGACGAAACCAAATATTCAAGAATAAGAATGATGAAAATGAATAGATTTTTATATATACTCGTTGTAAGCTTTATGGCTTTACTTGTCTCTTGCGAGGATGATGACAGTATTTTTTCCGGAGACGAAAATTTTATTACTTCATTCCGTCTTCTTCAAGATGGTAATACTTATACCGGACTTGTTTCCGGAGATACGTTGTTGCTTCTTGTTCCCGAAAATGTGTCTCTTGAGGGGGCAAAAGTGGAGATCGTTTGTAGTGAGAATGCCAGCGTTTCACCTGATCCGGCTGAAGTGGAAAATTGGGGAGAGGCGTTTAATTTTACGGTTACTTCCTATAACAATAATCAGCGGGTTTACAAGTATATGGTTACCAGAACGGTTTTAGCTAGTGAGGGAGATGTCCGTTTGACAACCCCTGAGGAGGTTGAGGCTTTCGCGGCTCGTGGTATTGGTAAAATAGAGGGGAATCTTGTTATTGGTAAGCTGGCGGGAAGCGTGAAGGAGGATTCGCTTACTTCCATTGCTGCTCTCTCGGCTTTGAAGGAAGTTACGGGCGTGGTGACGATTAATCCTACTTACCGGGGAACTTCTCTTGATGGATTGCAGAATCTGCAACGGGCAGGAGGGTTCGTTATGACTCCGCGGCCATATGAGAATGGGCCGTGGGGAATACGTTTCGTACGAGAAGTGAATTTGCCTAATTTGCAGGCTGTTGGTGGGGATTTTACGATTTCTGCCGATACGCTTTATAATCTTAATTTACCTGCTCTTGAGAGCGTGAGTGGCAATTTTAATGTCCAGACTTGGAAGCTTGGGGAATTGGACTTTTCGGCGTTGAAGACGGTAGGAGCTAATTTCTATATCATGGGAAGGCAGTCAAGTTCCAATATTGTTGCTCCAGAGGAAATTGTATTCCCCTCTTTGGCGGTTGTTGGGAACAGGCTTGATCTTACACGTATTTATAATACGAGGAAAATTGCATTCCCGGTATTGCAATCGGTTGGGGTGCTTTATCTTGAGACGATGGAGGTGGTTGAGGAGTTTGATTTTAGTCAATTGACCTCGGTCAGTGATCAGATCACGTTGCAATGGACCCATCGGGTAAAGGAATTTAACCTGCCGAATCTTCGTTCTGCGGGAGGTTTTCGGGTGTATTATATTGAAGATCTCGAAGTAATTGACCTGCATAATCTTGCTACTTTGGGGAAGGGGGGATTGAATATTGAAGTTTGTTACAAGTTAGCTTCTCTTGATCTTTCTGCTTTGACTTCCGTGGTCGGTAAGTATGAATTGAAGAGTGGTGTTTTTACTGATATGAAATCTTTACAAGCGTTGAAAGAAGTGGGAGGTGATTTCACGTTTTCTTCGATGTCTGGTATCACCGCGATTGATGGCTTTTCTAATTTGACTTCGGTTGGAGGAAATTTCACACTATCCGATATGCAGGTAGCGGTATCTTTTACCGGGTTCAGCCGTTTAGAGACGATCGGGGGGAACATGTTCTTGAGTAACTTGAATGAGATTTCGGCTATCAACGGGTTGACGGCCTTACGTTCCGTGGGCAAGCAACTTTCTTTATCAGGAATGAAAAAGTTGGAAAGCTTTACTTTGTTGGCTCAACTTCAGACAGGTTCTCTTACTACTTGTTCTTTCAGCGGACTTGATGCTTTACAAGAGCTTGATCTTACGGGGTTGACTACGGCCACGGTTACGATTTCGGCCAGTCATGTGATTACGTTGAAAGGGAAGGGTTCTTTTGAAGGAGCTTTTACTTTGAATAAAGTTCCCGGGATGAATTTTGTTGGTTTTGACTGGATTGGGAGCTTGAATATTAATGATGTCCCGGTTTCGAAGACTGATCGTGTAGAATATAATTTCTCCGGAGTGAAGGAACTTGGGACTTTAAATATTACTCAAGGGTATAGTGAGAATAAGGGAGTCATTCGTCTTCCTGATCTTGAAGTTGTTGATAATGCTATGAAATTGACTGAAGGTCAGGGGGCACGGATGAGGGTGCAGCCCACGGAATATCCTAAACTCAAGAAGGTGGGTAGTATGACTTATGTGGGTGCGGCTGAAGCCTTGCGTTTCCCTGCCTTAGAGGAGGTGACCGGAAGTATGGAGATCACAACTTCTTTCGTGAACGGGATGTACCCCACGATGCTGGAGGAAATTTATACTCCCGTGTTGAAACGTGTCGGGAAACTTGTCATGACTTCGAGGGCGAATGACGAGACCCAATATAATACGACGATAACGGATTTGGATTGTTTTTCTGCTTTGGAACGTGTTGATGTTATTGATATACACAAACAAGGAGGACTTGTTTCTTTCAAAGGTTTGGAAAAGGCAATCGGGTCTCTTGACGATGAAATGTCATGGCTCGTTGGAGGGAATGCTTACAACCCGACTTTCGAGGAGGCAAAGGCTGGAAAATTGGTGAAACCGTAAGCTGGTTGTTAAACTAATGCCCGAGGGGAAGTGCTCATGATAATAGGTATCGAGCGCTTCCCCTCGAATTTTAATCGATAGGGGGAGGATAGAAATTCCTTTTTGTTTGTAAGCAAGAAATGTTGTGAATAATTGAATTTTTCGTTCTAAAATCCAAATAGTATTTGTTTTTTTATATATTTTCGTAACGATTTTGGTGTCACACCTCGTTTCGGGCGTGTGATGAAAAGGGAATCAGGTGCGAATCCTGAACAGACCCGCTGCTGTAAGCTCCGCCAAAGTCCGTGAACAAGACTCACATCCACTGTTTCGACACGAAATGGGAAGGGCGTTCAAGGACGGAGCAAGTCAGAAGACCTGCCAAGATCATGAGTTCGTAACTCTCTGGGACTAGAGTTTGCGAGGTGCAAGAAAAATAAATCTTTCTTGAATTAATGATTGGGTCCAAGGTGATTGCAAATGAAAGCGATTGCCGGAAATGGAATGATCGGATTTGTTATCGTTGTAATGGCAGAGTAAATGAAATTAATCGTTTTTGGTGTAATTTTATGGTGTTCCTTGTTTGGGAATGGTTCGTGGGCACAAAAAGTGGACACGACAAAGGTGTACAATATTGATGAGGTTGTTGTTTCCGCCAAGCGGGTTCAGAAGGAGGTGATTCCGGTTCAAACGATGGAAGGCCCGGTGTTACAAAGGTTGACGGTGCATTCCGTCGCGGATGCTTTGCGTTATTTTTCGGGGGTGCAGATCAAGGATTACGGGGGAATCGGGGGCTTGAAGACCGTGAATATCCGGGCGATGGGGACCCAACACGTGGGGGTGTTTTATGATGGTATCGAGTTGGGAAATGCGCAGAACGGGACCGTGGATCTGGGACGTTTTTCACTGGATAACATGGAGGCGATCTCTTTGTATAACGGGCAGCGGAGTGCCATATTCCAGTCTGCCAAAGATTTTGGCTCGGCCGGGTCTATTTACATGACAAGCCGTACACCGAGGTTTACAGACGGGAAGAAATATAACGCGAAGGTTACTTTTAAAACGGGATCTTTCGGGGTGGCGAATCCATCGGTGTTGTTTGAACATCGGTTGGGGGAACACGTGAGCGGGGCTTTTAGTTCGGAGTATATGTACACGACAGGAAAATACAAGTTCAGTTACCGGAAAAAGAACGGTTACGATACAACCGAGGTGCGTAAGAACGGGGATGTTCGTGCCTTGCGGGCAGAGTACGGTGTGTTTGGCCGGATGAATGACGGGGAGTGGAAGGCCAAGGCGTATTTTTATGATTCCGAAAGAGGTTATCCCGGAGCATCGGTACGGGAAGAGCCGGGAAAGTTCAAGCATCAGGATCGTCAATGGGATTCTAATTTTTTCCTTCAAGGTTCTTTTTTGAGGCATTTTAGTGGTTATAGTTTACAGATGAACGCGAAGTATGCCTATGATTTTCTGCATTATCTTTCCGATCCCCGGTTGGACGTGAGTACGATGTACGTGAATAATCATTTCCGGCAACACGAAATTTATGTTTCGTCAGCCAATATGTTTGCCATTTTGCCTTTTTGGAACGTGGATGTGTCCGTGGATTTTCAGTGGAACAAGCTGAATGCGGATTTGGTGGATTTTGTCTATCCGACCCGTTACACGACATTAGGGGCCGTGGCAACGGCCTTGCATTTTGATCGTTTTAAATTTCAGGCAAGCGTGTTGGGGACTTTCGTGCATGAGCGGACGAAGGTGGCGAATGGGGCAGCCGATGATATGCAGGAATATACTCCCACGGTCGTGATGGCGTGGCAGCCGTTCCGTGTGGCGGATTTTAACGTGAGGGCTTTTTATAAGCGTGTGTTCCGAATGCCGACGTTGAATGATTTGTATTATACTTTTATCGGGAATATAAATCTGGAACCAGAGTACACGAACCAGTATAACGTGGGAGTGACTTATAATCGCAACTTTGACAAAGGGGTGTTGCAGGGGCTGGACGTACAGGTGGACGCCTACTATAACGAGGTGTCCGATAAGATTATTGCCATGCCGACTTCCAACCAGTTTCGCTGGACGATGGTGAATTTGGGAGAGGTGGAAATTCGAGGTATTGATGTAGCCTTGCAGAGTAATTGGAGGTTCTGTCAACATTGGTTGTTGGATGCCCGGGTGAATTACACATACCAGAAGGCCCAGGATTTTACAAAGAAAGAGAGTACGTATTATGGAGATCAGATTCCTTATATCCCTTGGCATAGTGGTTCGCTGATTTTGAACGGGACGTACAAGAGCTGGTTTTTGAATTATAGTTTTATATACACGGGGAAGCGTTACGAGGCGAGCGCGAATATCCCGGAGAACAGGGCTAAAGAGTGGTACACGAGTGATTTCTCGTTATCGAAGAATTTCTCGTGGCGAAAGACTGCAATTAGACTGACGGCGGAGGCGAATAATATTTTTAACCAACAGTACGAGGTGGTGCAGTGTTACCCGATGCCGGGGACGAACGTGAAGTTTATTATCAACATAGAAATTTAGATAAAGATCGAATGATGTATTGTGAAAATCGAATGAAATTGGGTATGTTAATGTTCCTCGCGTTGGGAATGTTATTGTTTTTTTCTTGTCGGAATGATGATGATGAAATTATTCCGTCCGTGATAACGAAGGTTACCCCGAGCGATTCGGTGCCGGGGCCTGTAAAAGGTTTTTTCCTGTTGAACGAGGGGAATATGGGAAGTAATAAGGCCACGTTGGATTATTTCAATTATGCTTCCGGAGGGTATCATAAGAATATATTCGCGGAGCGGAATCCGGGCGTGGTAAAGGAGCTGGGAGACGTGGGGAATGATATTCAGATTTACGGGAATAAATTGTATGCGGTGATTAATTGTTCTCACTTGATCGAGGTGATGGATGTGAACACGGCGAAGGAAATTACGAAGATCACGGTAACGAATTGTCGTTATATTGTTTTTCATGAGGGATTCGCTTATGTCAGTTCGTATGCCGGACCGGTACAGATAGATCCGAATGCCCGTTTGGGTGAGGTGGTGAAGATTGACACGGCCACGCTGAAAGTCGTGGGGAGTTGTACCGTGGGGTACCAACCGGAAGAGATGGTGATTGTCGGGAATAAGTTGTATGTTGCAAACTCCGGGGGATACCGTGTGCCGAATTACGATAATACGGTGTCCGTGATTGACTTGGAAACGTTTAAGGAGACGAAGAAAATCACGGTGGCGATTAATCTACATCGTATGCGTGTTGACCAAAATGGACTGATTTACGTGACTTCCCGCGGGGATTATTATAACGTACATTCGAATACTTACGTGATAAACGCGAAGAATGATCTCGTGGAAGGAGCTTTGAATTTCCCGGCGAGCGAACTTTATTTGTGCGGCGATTCGCTCTATTCTTACAGTACAGAATATAGTAAGATTACGAGTAAGTGGACGGTCAATTACACGATTTATGACACGAAGGCGAAACGTATTGTTTCTCGGAATTTTATCAAGGACGGAACCGAGAAGTCTATCGTGACTCCTTACGCTTTGGCGGTAAATCCAGAAACGGGCGAGATCTTCGTGGGCGATGCCGGAGATTATGTTACTCCGGGGAGGTTGTATTGTTTCGGGTCCGACGGAAAGAAGAAATGGGATGTGCAAACGGGAGATATTCCTGCTCACATTGTGTTTACGACAAGGCCTTTACAGGAGTTGAAATGAAGATGTGAATAGATGCTTGTTTAAAATTCGAACATGACGGATGCCAAACAATTACGCAATGGCATAGGATAATATTGCGTGGACTCGTAGTAGGCATCAAATAGATTTTCTATCCGAATTTGAGGCGTGATTTTTATTTTGTGTAAAGAGAGTTTGTAACCTATGGTAATATTGTGTATCGTGTAGGCATTCGTTTTATAGGATTCGTCTGCCATCGTGTAACGAATACCTGTATAGTTCGTTTGATAGTTGAGAAAGCAATTCTTGTATTCGATGTTTAAAAGAGCATTTGCTTTGTGCTTGGGGATGTAAGGGAGTTGCTTTTTGTAGGTATCGTCTTCATCGAAATTGCGTTCTCGGTTGACAGAAGGGGAGTAGTTATAGTTGATGTTCAGGCGAGCATGAAAATGATTTGTCCGGAAAATTGCCTTGGCGGATAATTCTGCTCCATAACTACGCACATTTTGTACGTTACGAGGTTCCCAGAACCAGTCTTTTGTGGGTAACCACATGATCCAGCCGTCAATGTCCATCAAATATAGGGCAGCGTCAAGGTTTAGGGTGAAGGGGTCTCCTAACCGGGGTGTATATCCCAGTGTCAGGTCATAGGAGAAACCTTTCTCCGGGGTTAGGTTCGAGTTTCCTCCGGGCTGCCAGTATAGGTCGTTCATTGAGGGGAAACGATAATTGTATGCCACATTACCTTTTAAGGTTAACACGTTTTCATGTAAATGAGCAAAGAGCCCGATGGAATAGGTCGGGGCGAATTCCCCGTCGTTCCACTCTCCCATGAATTGACCATTGACCAACAGCCAAGGGGTTGCGGACCAACGGAAGTTTGCTTGCCATGAAATGACGTTTCGGGCGATGTTGTCAGAGGAAAAATTAGCGGCTTTAATCTGATCTCGGGTATAGTTGAGGGTCGTGTTGAGGTTCACAAATCGGGAGAGATTGTAGTGATAGTCTGCACCCACGTGGTAGGTGACAGAGCGATTAAAGGCTTCTTCGGCATATTTGTATGTTCCGTCACTCCATTTATCATATTGTAGGGTACTGAGGAAATAAGCGCCTTTCAGGAATAGCTTGTGTTTACCCCAAAGGTAATCGAATCCAATGTAACTTCTCAAGTCAAAATCTTCCTGTTTTTCATGTTGTGTGACGCTTACCATGATGGGTTGGGGTAACCTACGGTCACCGTATTGTAACCACACGTTGGCAGAAAGCATCGTGTTGGCGGAAGTTTTGAAGTAAGCCTCTTGCATAAATCCGGCTTGTTTGTATTGTGCCTCTTTTCGTTTTTCCCGGAAGGGATCCTTCATGAGTACTTTGTTCGTGTAGGTGTAATTGTTGTCTGATTGTTGGTAATAAGCTCGCGTGTGGAATGAGTGGCGGGAATTGCCGACACGCACGGATGCTGCTCCCGTGTAAGTGGAGTATGAACCGCCTTCTACAAATGCACGGGTGTGTATCTGATCGTCCCAGATGGGGGCGTTGGATAGATTGATGCTTCCCCCGATAGATCCGGTTCCGTTTTTCACGTTTCCAGCACCATATTGTAATTCCACGTTGTCGGTGAAGAAGACTGGAATTTGTGAGAAGTTGAAGGAACCTGCCATGGGAGGATTGATGTTGAGACCATTCCAGTTGACACGAGTGTGAGTAGAACTGGTCCCTCGAAAAGAAGAGGTTGCCAAGGCGCCTTGACCCAAGCTTTTGATGTACACGACCGAGTTTTCGGAAAGTAATTCAGCTAGGGATTTTGTCCGGTTGGAATTTAATATTTCGATGTCAATCGTGCTGACTCGTGTTCCGGCATTAGCGTCTTTTGCCTTATCAAGCTGTTTCTCCTGTACGAGTACGGTGTCAATTGTGCCATACATGGCAATACTATCACGGTGTTGGCCCTGGGCGAACAGGGATATAAGTGTTAGTAACAGGAGAAACAGCGTGTATTTCATGGGCGGGAAATTATTTATTTGTCGTATTCGGTAAAATGAATCATTCTAGGATATACTCCTACTCGTTGACTGACGATACTACCATTCTCCTTGTATTCCCGGAGGAAACCTCTTTGTCTAGAATAATCCAGACAATCACAGAGGAATACGTCACCATCAGGAGAAATTCCCATACCGTACATCATCCCTAAATCCGGAAGTCTGCGATAGAGAGCTATTTCGTGAGAATCAACATCCATGGTGAAAATAGCTCCGAGTCTGCTGTTTTTTTCAGATAGGATGGTCATGTAAAAGTATAGTTTACTTTTTGTCCGGTCTGTGTCCATTCTCGTGTACCAATCTGTTCCTGTGATACAATCATCAACGTAGTCCTTATCTCCTTCCTTCACGTACGGGATTTCGATGGTATCTTCTACTTTCTCTGTTTCCGGATTAATACCATTCAAGATGACTTTATCACTTTCTGTTGTTAGTATCCATAATTTATGGTTCTTGTCGAGGATCGGTTTGGCTGTTTTCATGATACTACCTTGTAGTCCTTCAACTAGACGCATGGATGAACCTTTTATGTTATCCACGTCAAAGACGCCAATACCTTTGTCGATAGCTGCACAGAATAATTTCTTGTCAATCGTGATCATTTTTTCAATTTGCATGGCTTCTGTTTCTGAGATGTCAATATATTCGATAACAGAATAATCTTTTATATTGATACGTGCAAGTTCTCTTCCTAAGGAGGAGACAATGGCTTCTGTTGCACTGATCGGTTGAATGAAACGAGGTGATATGTTGCTGTCTTCAAAAACGATAGTTGCAATCGAGTTGAATGTTTGAGGCTCGACGATTTCTACTTTTTTAGAACCATTTAGGGCCACAAAGTAATTACCATTGATATAGGTGATTGATTGGGCGATGTCACCTAAAGGCCTGTTGTTTACATCTTGGAATAGGTCAAAAGTGGTACTTCTATCATCATAAATCACGGATAAAGCCCCACTTCCTGTAGTAGCTGCTCCCTCGTTGACCACGATCATGTCGATGTGTTTACTTGGGTCATAGTCAGTATTATCATCATCAGAACAAGCTACGAATGTAGCGAAAAATAAAAGTAAGAATAAAAGTTTTTTCATCATTTTATTTGTTAATAAATTAAAAATTAAGGATGAAAAACAAGGAATAACGTATTTGGTACTACCAGATGCTAATTCGTTGTTTACTTCCCGAAACGTTGAATAAAATGAATGTTGGCAGGTTTTCTGGCTTTCTCTGTCATCCGGTGGCCTTCCCATTCATCACTGAACAGTGGCATAGCAGTGCCGGATCATTAAATAAGAGATTACAGCTGCGGGTACAGCCCCGGATTTACACCGGATTCCCTAATGGGTAATTAGATAAAAATTACCTTTGCTCCAAAATTCGGGTGCAAAGGTAATACTTTTCGAAAAGGGTGCAAAGAGTTATAGATAATTAAGAAATGCCTACTTTTCGTATTTTTTTCTATTCTCAAAGGATTTTGGCGTGATCTTGTTGATGTTGGAGGCTCCCGATGAGTGCAGGGAGAGGATGATCGGATCACCGGAGTATGTAGCTTTTGCGGCACCGGAGGTGTGTAGACTGATTTTTTCTTTGACTTGAAAATGAGCTTTTGCAGCTCCCGATACTTCTGCTTTCAGTTCGTTTATCGGAAAGTCTTCCAGGTTCGCTTTTGAGGCTCCTGATACTTCCATTTTGCAATGTACGGTGTTACCTTTAAGAGAGAGGTTTGATGCTCCGCTAATGTCGAAGGTTGATTCGGGACTGGTCATTTGTCCTTTGAGGTTTGAGGCTCCACTTAGTTCGATGTTAAGTTTTTCTTTTGCTAGGAAATCTCCACCTACAAGCATTTTACTGGCTCCGGAGAGGTCCACCTTTAGCTTGGCTGTCATGAAATCCCCGATGGTTTCCAATTTACAGACTCCGGTTAACTCCACATTGTCAAGGCTGGTAAAGGTAATCTCTGCCGTGAAACGATCATCGTCATTGTTTCTTTTGTTTTTGGTGGTGATTTTCCCATCGATGTAGATATGTAATTTCCCATCGGAATCTAGTTTCAGAACGAGTTGTTTTTCAAGTCGAGCTGGAATGTTTACGGTGACTCCGGTCGTGGTACCTTGTTTAGCCGTTATACTGAAGATTCCGTGAGCCTCGATTCCGGTAATCTTTTGTCCTTGGAAGCGGGAGATGCTGATTTGTTCCTGTGCGAATGCTCCGGTTATTGTGAGGCAGAGCATGAAAATGACAAATGATATTTTTTTCATAATGATCTGTTTTATGATGGGACGCTTAAAGGTAACGAAAAGTTACAGGACTCGGTAGGAAAGGAGGGAATTTTATTATATCATCAATGTTTCCAGTAAGGTGTTCAAGTTGGAGGTGAATATTTTTACCGACATGGCGAGCAGGATGATCCCGAAGAATTTCCGTAAAATGTAGACACCGCCTTTTCCCAATACTCGTTCCACGAGATAGACGTTACGTAGGACGATATATACGACAAGCATATTGAGTATAATGGCAATAATAATGCTGAACACGCTACATTCTGCTTTGAGAGTTAAAGTCGTGGCTAATGCTCCGGCTCCAGCAATCAGTGGGAATATGACAGGGACAATTGTTGCTGATCCTTCCGGGCCATCATTCTGGAAAATTTCTATGTTGAATGTCATTTCGACTGCTAGCACGAAAAGGACGAGCGCTCCTGCAAGGGCAAATGAGGAGATGTCGATGTTGAATAGTTTCAAGAGTCCATCTCCGGCAAACAGGAACGTGATGAATATCGCAAGAGATATTCCTGCGGCTTTTCCTGCATTGACTTTTTTACCTGCACTGTTGAGCCCGATAATAATAGGGGTTGATCCCGTGATGTCGATCACGGCGAAAAGTACCATAAAAGCGGTGAATATTTCTTTTATATTGATGCTAAAGTCCATGTTTCTATTTTCTGCTTGCAAAGATAAAGATAAAAACTGAAATTAGGAGAAAGGAAGAGGTTTTGAAAAAAGTCGTATATTTGTGATGCCCGGGTGCAAAATTTTATTTGGTGTCAATGGATGATTTGAATAGTATATTTATCCGTCAAATAAACGAAAAACAGGAAAAAGCTTTTCATGAGTTGTTTCTGCGTTTTTTTAATTATCTCGTTGTGTATGCCATGAGGCGAGTACAGCGACGGGATGTGGCGGAGGATATTGTGCAGGAGGTTTTCGTGAATGTGTGGGAGGGAAATAAGGAGTTTAACTCGTATGTCGGTTTCAGGGCTTTTCTTTATAATGCTGTGGCGAATAGATGCATGGATTATTTAAAACATCAAGTTGTAGAAGACCGATATGCTGCGGCGGTCATGAAAGAGGAGCATGAATGGGATGAGCTGGATATGGCAGAAGAGGAGATGTACCGGGAGTTACATCTCGTGGTGCAGGAATTGCCGGAGCGAAGTCGTGCGGTGTTTGAATTACATTTGGAAGGGAAGAAGAACGAGGAGATTGCTCAATTGCTTGCTTTATCAGTACTTACCGTGAAATCCTACAAGAAAAATGCCATGCAATATTTAAGAAAGCGCTTGGGTGATGCACATTTTTTATTATTAGTCGGTACATTTTTTTAAATCGGATACCCTCTTTTTGTTTTCGTGGTCGTATTAGGAGTAAAATATGATCATAGATATGGACTATAAAAATGAAATAGGTCATTTGCTTCAAAAATATTTCTCTGGAACGATCATGCCGGACGAACAGCGTTTGTTGGATAGTTGGATGAAGGAGAAGGAAGAGCATAAGCAGTTGTTCGATAGATTGCGGAAAGATACTCGTTTCGCGGAGGAATACGGGATATTTCGTGAGGTGGATACGACTCGGGCTTGGGAGACTTTCCGTGTGAAAAACGGGCTGAGGCGACAACGACGGATGACTACATGGATCAAATATGCGGCTGTAATTGCATTACCTTTGCTTATTGCTGGGGTATGGCTGTTGTTTCCTCGTGGAGGAGAGCGATCAATACCGGTGGCTCAAAATACGAAAATCGTGAAACGGGAGGAGAGTCCTGTTTTGGAGGTTGTTGGTGGAGGTAAAGTGATACTGGAGAAGGAAAAGGATAAAATGATAGAGGCGGGTAGGGGCGTTGACGTTCAACAAAGTTCCGGAATGCTGGTGTATTCGGATTCGGTTGTGTCAGAGTATGTGGATACGAATGTGTTGAGGATTCCCAAGGGTGGTGAGTTTAAGTTACAATTAGCAGATGGGACACGGGTGTATTTGAATTCAGCGACGGATTTAAGGTATCCGGTGGCTTTTACCGGGCCGGAACGACGGGTGTACTTGAAAGGAGAGGCTTATTTCGAGGTCGCAAAAGATGTGGAACATCCGTTTATCGTGGTTACGGATGATGTACAAGTACGGGTGTACGGGACTTCGTTCAATGTGAATACGCTTGGTGCTGATGGGGTTCGTACTGTGCTGGTGGAAGGAAAAGTAGGGATTCGAGGTCAGGATTTGGACCGGGAGTACGTGTTGAAACCGAACGAGCTTGCATTTTATGACCGGAATTCCCGTGATATGAAAATTGAAACAGTTGATCCCGATTTATATACTCTTTGGCGAAAAGGAATTTTCGTGTTCGAGCGGGAGACATTGGAAAATATCATGAATACTCTTTCTTTATGGTATGACATGGAGGTGTTTTTCCAGTCGGAGAGTGCCAAGCAGTTGCATTTTTCGGGACATATGAAACGTTATGAACAGATTGAAGATATTTTGCACGCGATAACGGATGCTACGGGGGTCGTGTTTACGATAAACGATAGAACCGTATGTGTATCAAGATAAAACGGAAGGTCGGCAAACCCTCCGTCTTTATTTCAAAAAGACAATAAACCTCGCATTGGAACCGTGAGGGTTTATTGAATGTTGAATTTATTACCACAAATGTATGAAAAAAAAACGATTATGTTTTCGATTGCCACGGGGCATGAGAGAAAAAATTGAAAAAGTGATGAAACTTTTCTGGATTTTAATGTGTGTGTTCACCTTTTCTGTTTCGGCGGAATCGCTTGCTCAACAGGAAAGAGTCAGTCTGAATCTGAAAGACGTGGCGGTACGGGCTTTGTTTGACGAGATTCAGAGGCAAACGAATCTGTATTTTGTTTTTAACACGGAGTTGACGGATCGGCTGGGACAGTTGTCCGTGAACGTGAAGGACGAGACGGTGGAAAACGTGTTGCAACAGATTCTGAAAGGAACGGGATTGACTTACAAGTTCCGGGGAGATCTGATCGTGATTCAACAGGAGGATAAGAAAGAGGATGTAAAAAAAGGCAAGAGAATAGTCGGAATAGTTATTGATGAGAACTCGGGTGATGTTTTACCGGGTGTAACCGTAAAATTATGTTCGGAATCTTCTGTGGCTTTAGGGACGGCGACGGATTATCAGGGGCGTTTTGTATTGACATTGCCCGTGGTCAAGGGTGCATTGGAGTTCTCTTTCGTGGGTTACGAGACTCAGAAAATGAATTTTACGGAGAAGACGGATAGCTTGAGAGTGGTGTTGAGAGAGAAAATGAACGAGTTGGAGGATGTTGTGGTGACCGGTTATCAGCAAATTGATCGGCGACATTTGACTGCAGCTGTTACGACTGTTAAAATGAGTGATATTGATGTCCCGGGCGTAAATCGTATCGACCAGATGCTGGAAGGACGTATTCCCGGTATGACTTTTATGCAGAATAGCGGTCAGGTGGGAGCTACTCCGAAATTGAGAATACGGGGAACTTCTTCTATTTTGGGTAATCAGGAACCGTTGTGGGTAGTGGATGGAATTATTCAGCAAGATCCGGTGAATATTGATCCCCAACAGTTGAATGATTTGGATTTCGTGAATTTGTTGGGGAACGCTATTGCCGGGTTGAATCCGGATGACGTGGAGCAGATTGACGTGTTGAAGGATGCGGCTGCCACAGCATTGTATGGGGTGCGGGCTGCCAATGGAGTTATCGTTATCACCACGAAAAAAGGGAAGGTGGGTCCCCCGAAATTATCATATTCGTTGACAGGTACGTTTTCTACTCGTCCTCGGTATTCGGATAGAGGGGTGAATTTGATGAATTCCAAGGAAAGAGTAGATGTTTCCCGGGAATTGATGGAACGAGGAGTTCGTTATACTGGTGTTTACAATAGTTTTACGGATTGGATTGGGTACGAGAAGGCATATCTGGATTATTTTAAATATGGTTCTATTAGTTTCAATGATTTTAAAGAGCGTTCCGCTTATTACGAGACGTTGAATACCGACTGGCTTGATCTTTTGTGTCGGGATGTGTTCTCGCATAATCACTCATTGAGTATCAGTGGAGGAAATGAGAGTGCTAAATATTATGCTTCTTTTGGATATGCAAATGAAGAGGGGAATATTAAAGGGGAGAAGAATGAGCGTTACACGGCAAGTGTACGAGTAACTGTGCAACATAAGAGATTGCAAATGCAATTCGGCGTTTCCGGTAATGTTCAGGATAAAACCTATAATCCTAGTGATTTAGGTATTATGAATTATGCTTATAATATGACCCGGGCGATTCCTCTCTACGGTGAGGACGGGGAGTTGTACACGTATAAAAAGGGGAATTATCCATTTAATATCATTCGGGAAATGGAGGAGTCTGATTATACAATTAATCAGAGGAATGCGAGTGCGAATGCACAAGTCCAGTATCGTTTTACAGATGCATTCAAGTTAATAGGTACGGCTTCTTATTCCATGGGAACTTCCGATGATGAAACGTGGTATGGCGAGAACTCGAATTATATCCTTAAATTGAAAGATGCGAATTCGTCCATGACTAGGAGTGAATGTCCTTTTGGTGGGGAGTTGAAAACAAATTCAAATCGTAGTAGTTCTTATACATTCCGGGTACAAGCGGATTACAGCAAGTTTTGGGATAAAAATAAGGACCATTTTACGAATGCTTCTATCGGTTGGGAATTGTCATCTTCTAAATATAATACTACGGCAAACACGGAGCGGGGGTATCTGAAAGATCGGGGAATGACTTTCGCCGCGTTAAAAGGGGAGGATTATTCCAAGTATCCGAAATATTTTGATTGGGTGATTCGGAATTATCCGAAATATAGTAAATCATTGACGAATACAACGTCGTTTTATCTTACGCTAACGTATAGTTACAAGGATCGGTATATTTTTAACGTGAATTCCCGAGCCGATTGGTCTAACGCATTCGGGAGTCGTAGTAACGAGAAACTTTTTCCGGTATGGTCTTTTTCCGGGCGTTGGAATATGACGAATGATGTCGTGAAGAATGTGAGTTGGATTAATAATCTGGCTCTACGCGTGTCTTACGGTATTCAGGGGAATATGCAAAATAATCAACCGACTCAATTAATTATCAATAAAGGCGGGTATGATTCTTCAAAAGGAGGATATATTTCAACTGTGGAGAAGTTTCCTAATCCTGATTTAAAATGGGAAAAGACGTATTCTTTTAATGCCGGGATAGATTTCAGTTTCCTTAAAGATAAAATTCAGGGTTCTATTTCCGGTTATTATAAAAAGACCGTGGATGCCTTTTTGTCCAAGACCGTGTGTGACGTGAATGGGGTGACAACTTATGTCGTGAATTCCGGTAATGTTGAAAACAAAGGTATAGAGTTGTCTTTGAACTTTAATCCGATTAACCGTGCTGTCTCGGCTAATGGGAAAAGAGGTTTTGTCTGGCGTTTTGATCCACAGATCGGGCAGACATTGAATAAGTTGTTAAACGATCGTATCAAACGGAAAGATAAAACGTTACAAGATGAATTGACTCTGTCGCAGTTTTTGAATGGTTCTGTTCAATTGTCCGGAACTCCGCTGAACACTTTCTTTTCATTCAAGTATGCCGGGTTGGATAATCAAGGGAAACCGACATTTAAGGATTTGGAGGCAGATCGGGCGGAGGAATTACATGAAAAGTACAAGAATTTGTCTAAGAAGGATGTGTGGTTGGCCGTGCTAGATGAGTCCGGAACTCGGGTGCCTGTTCTTCAGGGTGGTTTTAATAATTATTTTGGTTACCGAAGTTTTAGTTTAACGGTTAATTTTTCTTATAGCATCGGTAATAAAATTAGATTGTTACGAATTGCTTCCGGAGAATATAGTGCGGTGTCTCCCAAACCGATGCAAAATTTGCGCCGGGAGTTTGTGAATCGTTGGAGAAATCCGGGAGATGAAAAAATAACCGATATTCCGGCTCTGGATATAGAAGGTGGTCAGGATAAAGGATGGTGGAATGCTAATAAATATAAAGTTGAATGGGAGCCAAGTGGCAGTGCCACGATATATTCTATGTATGATGATTCAGACTTGAGGGTCGCGAGCGGGAATTATTTGCGTTTGCAATCTTTGTCCTTACGTTATTTGTTCCCAAGGGCGTTGGCTAAGAAGTTAGGTTTTTCTTCCGGTTATTTATCCTTGTCCGGTTCGAATTTGTTTACTTGGTGTAGTAAGGACCTGAAGGGGCAATCTCCGGAACAATCTGGAACTTCCAGCGTGGTTAATATATCTGTCCGTCCGAAGTATTCGCTTAATTTGAATGTTGTTTTTTAAAACGGTATACGATGAAAAAATATAGTATATTATGGTTTGCAGTTTTACTTTGTGGATTATCTACCTCATGTAAAGATTTTTTGAACGAGTATTCACAAAACTTGGCTTATATTGAAACCGCTTCGGATTTGGAGGAGTTGTTGTTGGGAAGTGGTTACCAAGACCCCGCCATGACGATTTGTCCGGGAGCGGCAATAGCTACATTTGGAAATAAGACACAGAATCGAGATTTTATGACGTGTATCCATTTGATGGATGATGATATAAAAGAAGCTCCAGCTCCGGTTGCAAAGGAATATAAAACAAGATCGTGGCAAATCGTGGCAGGATATTACCGATGGGCGGATGATCCCGCTATCGGTTTGACGGGGATAGCGGTGCAAGATTATATATGGGCGGACTTTTATAGACGTATCGCTGTTTTGAACTCGATCATTTCAGCCATACCGGAACAACGGTCAAAGCATAAGTTCGGCGAGGAGGAGACGTTGAATCAAGTGGGGGGAGAGACTTATTTTTTGAGAGCTTGGTATTATTTTATGTTGACAAATATATACGGGGCTCCATACGATAAGAGTAATCCGAATGCTACTTGGGGTGTTCCTTTAAAATTGTCGGAAGAAGTGATCGATATTTATTATTCACGAAATACGGTAGGTGAGGTTTACGCATCTATCGAGGCAGACTTGAAAAAAGCAATCGAGTTTTTTAAGTTGTTGTCTTCACCTAGGAAAAATGCCCAGCATGGAAGTATTGATGCTTGTTACGCTTTGTTGAGTCGGGTTTATCTTTACATGGAAAGATATGAAGATTGTATTGAGGTTGCGAATAAGATAGAGGGATACGGGGTGAAGAGTTTGAGTTCTTTGCCTGTCACCGAATCTTTTGCAACTTTGGAATCCGTGGAGACGATATTTTCCCACGGGCCACACGAGGCGTATTGGATTTTTGGAGATGATGCAGAGTTAGAGATATCTAGTCGAATAGATATAGATCATTTATTAGCCACTGGTGAGATCGTTATGATAACGACTCGTACGGTGAAACAGAACGGCTGGTCGTATGCTTGTTCGCCCGAATTCGAGGGATTGTTTGATGAGAATGACTATCGTTTAAACCGTTTCTTCAGTCGGACGCGTTATGCGAAGAATTTGGTTCCCCGAAAGTATAAGTCAAAAATATCTATTTCCGAGTATGATCCGGTAAGTATGGATACGGTTGTTTATGCAAATACCGGAACCCCTGCGTCAACTGGAGGGTGGTTACGATATCCCGAGATCCTTTTGAATAAGGCCGAGGCGCAGGCTTGTTTGGGACAATCGGAAGCTGTAAGCACGTTAAGGAGTTTGATGCAATATCGTTATAAAAAGATGCCAACGATTCCTTCCGGAGGAAAGGAACTTGTTGATTTTGTACGATTAGAACGGCGGAAAGAGTTATGTTACGAGGGACACCGTTGGTTTGATCTTCGTCGTTATGCTGTGAACAATACTTATCCATGTAAACGGGCCATAGAACATGTATGTTATCAAATTGCAACGGATGCGGGTGGGAGCGTAATAGCCGAGAAGGTGGGAGAGACAACGTTGGAAGAATATAATGATAATAGTTTTGGTTCATGGATGATCCCTATCCCGCAAAGTGTCATCGAATTTTGCGATGGTAATATGAAAAACCCTGTGAGAGGTGGAGTTACGGCAAATTTTGTAATTGAAAAAGAAGAGGAGGAAACGCTATGAGAAAATTAATTTATATTTTGTTAATAGGAGTATTTATAGCATGTTCCGGGGAGGAAACGTTGACTCCGATGGAAGTGAAAAATTGGTATGTTATTACTCCTACGGAAAATATGGACGAAGTGGATGATATGATTTATCGCCTATATGAGAAATATGATCTTGCAATTTTTTACAAGGATACGATCGGGATGGAGGATCGGGGATGGAAAGATGAAAACGGAGATCCGAAGTTTTATTATGAAGTGCTTCGTTTGGATTACGATATGACAGAAATTGCCAATATCCAGACTAAGATCACGTTCAATAAGGTTGATGTTACTAACCCGGAAAGTAAGGCTGCAATGATGCCGCTATTGAAGTTGCTGAACGAGAAGTTACTGGCTTGGATTGATGGGGTTGACGTATTTATCCCGGCAATCTTGATCGTGCAGGATATGGAAAAGGGAACGAAGCCCATGTATGTTTATCGCGGGTTTGGGGTTTTAGGTTTCGCTTTGAATGGATACGAGCAATCAAATCCGGATTCTCTCTTCCAACGGGCATTTTTACATGAAATTTGTTATGGTGCTTTGCAAGATTCTTTGTCCAGTTTTCAATCTGTTGTAACTAAGGCATTCGAAAATACATCGGCTTCACCGGCTATAATAAAAGAATGTTGGGGGGTAAATTATGAAACGTTCGTGCCTTCTTATGCGGATCGGTTGTTGAAAGTAAATAATATGCAATCCTATTATGATATGAAAGTTCTTTACATGGGAAAAAAGGAAGAGGCCTTAGCTCAACTGGAAAGAGATGATTTAACGGAAACAGAACGAAAAAAATGGGAGAGCGAGGTAAACCTTGCTAATAATGTGATTGCGGCTATGGATAAACAGTTGGATAGTTATGACGAGTATAAAGCTTACGTGGAGCAAAATTGTCCGGAGAATTTTGGATTATTGGCATTGGCTACATATAAATCCGATGGAAAAACTTATTATAATGTCCCGACAGCAGAAAATGATTTTGCTGCTTATCTGGATGCCGTTCTGGATTACGATAAGGAGGAGTTTATGAAGAAATATGAAGCTTATCCTTACGTACAAGCGCGTTATACATTGATGGAGTATGTGCTTAAAGGGGCAGGTTTCAATTTGGAACGGATTAGAGCGGATATAAAATAAAAAGATAAATCATTTATTTATGAAAAAGGTATTATTATTGATCACGGCAGTTTGCTGTGTTGTAGCAGTGTGTGCTCAGGATTTCACGGCAATCAAAGGAAAAGTGAAGGATCAATGGTTGTCACAGGTTAAATTATTTAAGACCGTGGATGGGACTCCGGTGGTGTGTGCGGTAAGTCGGGTGGAGGCGGATGGTAGTTTCGGTTTTCTGGTTAAGCCCGAGAAACCCGGGTTTTACGTGATAGGGGAGGATGAGCGGATGAATTTCCCCGTGTACGTGAAAGGGGGGGAAGAAATAAATATCGAGTTACAAGAAAACAAGGCTAACTTGATAGGCAAGAACACGAGGGAGAACGTGCAATTGTATAAATGGGTGGAATATGCTTATCATGTATGGCTGAAGAGTGTGTTTTTTGATAGAGTATTCAGCACGTATGAGGATTTCTTTCCTGATTTTGAAAAGTTTGTTGCCGGGTTGTCGGAGTTGAAGGCTGGTTTGAAGAGTGGTAACAAGGAGTTCGATGCATTGCTGAGAGAGTGGATTGATTATGCCACGGATTATTATGCTGTTGTTTTTTTACAAACCCCTCGATCGAAACATCCGAAGGTGTCTGATCGACCTGAGTATTACAAGCAGATTATTAATTCGAAGAAATTTGCGGATGAACGTGTGTTGGATTTTCCGAATGGAATTACGATGCTGAGATTGTACTCTATTTTTGCTGTGAACGAGAAGGATGTAAATCCGGCGGATAAGGCCTTGTACGAGCAGACTTGTTTGGAGGCGATCCCAAGTGATCGGCTGAGAGGGGAGTTTGTTGTAAGTCGTTTTTTTTCTGAGTATCGCACGTACGAGGAGTATTTGGACGGGATGAAGAGGTTCGAAAAATATTGGTTATCTCCCTCTTTAAAAGCCCGAGCGGAAGCAGTGGGAACTAAGTTGTACAAGACCCGTGCAGGAGGTGTCGCTGCTGATTTTACTTATCCGGATGTGAACGGTAAACAAGTGTCACTTTCTGATTTTAAGGGTAAGGTGGTGTTGATTGATGTCTGGGCAACTTGGTGCGCTCCTTGCCGGGGAGAGATCCCGCATTTGAAAAAATTGGAGGAGGAGATGAAGGGTATGGATGTCATTTTCTTGGGAGTGTCCGTGGATGAGGCTAGAAATAAACAAAAATGGTTAGATTTTATAGAGCAGGAGAAGTTAGGAGGTATTCAAGTTTTTGCTAGCGGTTGGAGTAAAATTACAAAGGATTACAAGATTAACGGGATTCCGCGTTTTATCGTGATCGACCGGAAGGGGAACGTGGTTTCTTTTGATGCTCCTCGTCCTTCGAATCCAGCTTTGAAAAAGATGTTGGAGGGTGCGTTAGGCAAGTAATGCTTTTAATGAACATGGATGAGAAAAATGTAACAATATGAAATTGAATGTTTTTATTGTAATCAAGGAGATCTTTGTTCTTTGTATTGCGTTGCTTTTTGCCGCTTGTGGTAGTGGGAATAAGTTACATGAACATGATAATGAGTTGGCTAAACTGTCATTGGACGCCTTTGCCGAAGTAAAGGGACAGGTGCATCGGGAAAAAATGGACGAGGTCGGGTTGTATGAAGTGGTGAATGGTGCCGAGACGTTGATTAGTAAAACTCGGGTGGGGAAGAACGGGTGGTACGGGTTTGCGATAGAGCCTGCTCGTCCCGGATTCTACACGGTTGGGGGTGAAAAAACGAGTGAACGAATCCGAGTTTATTTAGAGGCAGGAGACCGGGCAGAGGTGAATATATTGGAAGATACGTTAGTTATAACGAATCGTAATACTCCCGAGAATTTATTGCTAGCCCGGTGGGAGAGCATATTTGAACCAGTGCGTCGGAGGGTGGATCATAAGGATTTTATCTTTTTCACGTATAAAGAGTTATTCCCGTATTACATGGATTTTTTGCCGAAAGTAGAGGAGTTTAAGAGGGAGATTCGTTCTGAGAATCCGTTTTTTGAAGAGTTGCTGAGGCAAACCGTGGAGTATGACGTGGAGTATTTTGCATTGAGGATATTATCGGCTGTCAAGGTGGATCGGGCTGTGATGAGAGGATGTCGTCCCGAGCCGGGGGATTATCCTGATTATTATTCTACGTTAGTGTCGAAAGATAAATTGAACGACAGCAGCTTGTTGCGGCAGCCTTACGGGGTAGATTATTTGATGAGCTACACGAATCTTGCGTTGCAAAAGCTTAACCGGAAGCAAACCATTGTTGATCAATTGGAATGGGTTCCGTGTGATCTACTGAAGGCGGAGATCGTGTTAAGGCATGCCGGGTGGGCGAAAACGTACGAGAAATATGATGAGATCGTAACTTATTTTTCTAAGTATTTGACAACAGAAAGTCATCATCGGAGGATGGATGAACTGAGTGCTAAATTGTACGTGGGGAATAAGGGAGCAAAAGCAGCGGATTTTACTTATCCGGATCGGAACGGGAAATTGGTTTCTCTTTCGGATTTCAAGGGGAAAGTGGTCGTGGTGGATGTTTGGGCAACTTGGTGTGGTCCTTGTCGGAAAGAGATACCGTATTTAATTAAGCTGGAAGAAGAGATGCGGGGCAAAGATGTTGTTTTTATAGGGGTGTCCGTGGATGAAAAGAAAGATCATCAGGCTTGGTTGGATGTGTTGGATAAAGAGGGACTGGAAGGCATACAATTATTTGCCAGTGGTTGGAGCCAGATCGTCAAAGATTATAAAATTAAGGGGATTCCTCGTTTTATGGTGTTTGATCGCCAAGGAAAGGTGGTTACGATTGATTCTCCTCGTCCTTCTGATCCGAGGTTAAAGGCATTATTGGATGCGGAATTAGAAAAATAATTTAAGAAATAGGGTTATAATGAAAAAAATTCTGATATTTTGTTTGATAGTATGTAGCCTCTCACGGCTTGAAGCTCAAGAGCAGGGAGTCCAATTTCAAGAGTTAACTTTTCAGGAAGCACTAAATAAAGCAAAAGCTGAAAACAAACTTGTTTTTGTGGATTGCTACACCAGTTGGTGTGGCCCCTGTAAATATATGTTGAATAATGTCTTTGTTCTTCCGGAGGTGGGTGCGTTTTTCAACGAGCATTTCGTGAATGTGAAATATGATATGGAGCAAGGGGAAGGGAGATATTTAAACGGGCGTTTTCATGTTAGATCTTACCCGACATTCCTGATGATTCGTCCCGATGGAGCCGTGCAACACCGGATCGTGGGTTCCCGGAAAACAGAAAACTTCATGGAGTGTGTTAAACGGGGAGCTGAAGAAAGGACTTCCCGTTATTATCTGGAAAAGCTCTATAAAGAGGGAAAATTAGATGTGGAACAACGTACTTTGTATCGTAAAAGTTTGGAGGATGCTGGAGACCGGGATGAGGTGAAGGCATTAACAGGGGAAGAGTTCAAACAACTTTCCGATCAAGAAAAATGTTTACCGGAGAATTGGTATCTGTATGATCAAGATGAAGTTGGTCCTCAAGACGAGCGATTTGCTTATGTACTAGCTCATAAAGCAGATTTCGATAAGCAAATCGGTAAGAAGGTGGTGGATAAAAGATTGTATGATAATTATTATGGTTTACTCACGGGATTGAAATCCAATGTTCAGGTGGATGATCTGTTTGCTTTTTTGAGTAAGCAGTTAGAGACGGTTGATTTTGTCGGTAAGGAAGGCATCCTTTTATCTCTTCACTTTGTGAAAGCTCAGAATAGCCAGAATATAGACGATATGCTTTGTCTGTTAGAAAAAGATGTGCAGAATTTGCCGCATGCTTTTTTGTGGAAAGCTCCTTTCCTTGATTTTATCATAGAAAAAGGAAGTGAAGAACAGATCGCACGTTATGTCGCTTTGGAAGAAAGAATGATAAATGCATTGGATAATGATAAGATGAAGAATATTACGAAAGAGTTTTTTGCGAAATATCGTTCTAAATTAAATTGAGGGAGACATGAAAAAGGTATTTTTAATATTACTTGTTTTGGTTTTGTCCTTTTGTGCGATAGCTCAAAAACAGGATACGGTTGTGACGATAACAGGACGAGTAGCGTCTGGAAAACCGATGCACCTTTTGGTTGAACGGCAAGTTGGGATGACACAACGGTTGGTGGAGGCTGATGTCAGCGGAGAATATAGTATTACTTTTCCAGTCAAAGAACCTATGTTTTTATCGATAAGTATCGGTCGGCAAGTTTTTTCGGGTAATTTGTTTGTGGCTCCGGGAGCGAAGATTAATCTTGATTTGACTCAAGATGAGAAATTTCAAGGCTCTTATGCTGGGGTAAATAATTTATTACGACGTGTGTTAGCGGAAGAGTTTAAGCCGAAAACAGACGGGATAAAAACGTTTACAAAACCTTATGCCGAGGCGTTGTATCGTGGGTATCAAGAGCGGGAAAAAGTGATTGAAACTTCTGGTTTATCAATGAAAGATCAACAGATAGTCAAGGGATATATGCAATTCCGGTTACTGGAAAATCTGTATATGATGATACTGCGTTCGAAGGCTTTCGGGAAAGTTTTTAATCCTCCCGATGTGGCTCCTGATTACAGTGATCCCGTGTTGAACGTGAAATGGGTCAGAGAATTGACGTTTACCGGAGATTGGTTTGCTTTGTTTCAAGAGTGGTTGTACGCCCAGGTACGAAATGAAAAAATTAAGATAGGTTCTCGTGTAACTTACTTAAATGATATGGCGAGTGTGATTGAGGATCCTGTGTTAAAGGAGGCTTATTTGTTACGAGCGATAAAGTTAGAATTGTTACAAGGAAACGTGAAGGGTTTGGAGGGACGACTTCAAAAAGCAAAGTGTATCGTGAAATCCAAAGCGGGAAAAAACGAATTGGCTGTATGCGCTCAAGAATTGAAAAAAAGTGTGTATCGGGATATGTCAGGACTTGATTTTAGTAAATATAGTTTCCCGAATATTCATGGAGATACTATTTGTTTATCTGAATTCAAAGGGAAATACGTGTTTGTTGATCTTTGGTCCACGGGGTGTAATCCGTGTGTTGCTGAGATTAATTATGCCAAGAGGTTGGAAGATCGGTTGAAAGATTTACCGTTAGTATGGGTTTCGATCTCGTTGGATACACATGTTGATACTTGGAAAAAGTTTGTAAAGCAAAAGGATATGGATGGAGAACAGTTGTTATGTTCCCGGGCATATAAACATCCTTTGATGCAACAAATGGCTGTTCATGGGATTCCGCGTTTTATTATCTTGGACCCGACAGGAAAAGTATGGGATGCCTCTTCTCGTAGACCTTCCGATCCGGTGTTAGGAGAGTTGTTATTGAAAGAGTTGTCTGGAAATTAGTGTTAGATAATAAATATACCCTAACGATTTAAATCGCTAGGGTATATTTACTTATTATGAAGGGCGTTATTTCCCTCTAATAGCCGTGATTCCCGGTAACTCTTTCCCCTCGATGTATTCGAGCAGGGCACCGCCTCCGGTGGATACGTAGCTAACCTTGTCGGCCAAGCCGAATTGGTTGATGGCGGCAACAGAGTCGCCACCCCCGATTAAGGAGAAGGCGCCGTTTGCTGTGGCTTTCACAATAGCATTAGCGATGGCTTTGGTTCCCACGGCAAATTTAGGCATTTCGAATACTCCCACGGGGCCATTCCAAAGGATGGTTTTGGATTGCTCGATGACCTTGGTGAAGGAGGCGATACTTTCCGGGCCTACATCCAATCCTTCCCATCCAACGGGAATTTCCATGGAAGGAACGATCTGGGTGTTGGCGTTATTGTCGAAAGCGTCGGCAGCGACAGTGTCGGTTGCCAATACAAGATTTACACCTTTTTCTTTGGCTAGTTTCATGATTTCAAGAGCAAGGTCGAGTTTATCTTCCTCGCAGATGGAATTGCCGACATGACCGCCCAGTGCTTTTTTGAACGTATAAGTCATTCCACCACCTAGGATGAGGTTATCCACCTTATCCATGAGGTTCATGATAATATCGATTTTGGATGAAACTTTGGAGCCTCCCATGATGGCCGAGAACGGGCGGGTGGGGTTGTGCATTACTTTATCCACGCTTTCCAATTCTCCTTGCATGACGTAGCCGAATAGTTTGTCGTTCGGGAAGAATTTAGCTATGACTGCAGTGGATGCGTGAGCCCGGTGGGCTGTCCCGAAGGCATCGTTGATCCAAACGTCGGCTAAAGAAGCCAGTTTTTGAGCGAAATTCTCGTCTCCTTTTTCTTCTTCTTTGTAAAATCGAAGGTTTTCCAACAGGAGAACTTCTCCCGGTTTCAGGTCTGCTGCAGTTTTTACTGCGCTTTCCCCGATGCAGTCATCGGCGAACTTCACGGGTACACCTAGCAGTTCTTCCAAGTGTTTCTGGATATGTTTTAATGAAAATTTGTCTTCCGGTCCGTTTTTCGGGCGTCCGAGATGAGACATCAATATTACGGAACCTCCTCCCGCCAACACTTTCTTGATCGTGGGAACGGCTGCCCGCATACGGGTGTCGTCCGTGATCTCGAACTTTTCATTTAAAGGTACGTTGAAGTCTACGCGGATAAGCGCCTTCTTGTTTTTAAAGTTGTAATTATCAATTGTCTGCATAGCAATTGTTATTTTAATGAGTAAATTACTTAATCAAAAGATAAAGGTAAGGATAAAATTATTTAAACCAAAAAATATGCAGGAAGGAATTTAGTGGATGTACAGGATGAAAAAATGTGGGTGAAAATTTGTATCACTCACGGAAAATTTGGATTTTTACCTTCAATAAAAATGTGCATGGTAGTGAATAGACTATTAGCTTGGTGAGAGAAGACAAAATTAGCAAGAATGAGACAAGTTGGAATCATAATGTGCTTGGGGATAACAATTTTGTTTTTGTTGTCTTCTTGTCGGAAAAATGAGAAAGCGAAAACAGCAGAATTGTGCAGGGAGTTGGAGAACTCTGTGATGTTGTCGCCTGCGTTTGATTCTTTGGTAAAGGTGTCCGCAGAGTTACCTAATTTTTTTCGTTCGAAAGTATTGTTGGCAGCGGGAAGCTGTTATTCCACTAGGGTGGAGCAGATGCAACAGGCTCGGATTTACTTACGGGAGGCCTACCGGATTGCTCCGCGGGACGTGAAGAATCTGGTGGCGCTGGAATTAACCCGGCTTTACGGTTCTTTGATTTTGCGGGATAGCTGTGCGGAAGAGGCCATTCGTTTTATCAGCCGGGTACCTTCCAAGGTGGTGTTTACCCGGGAGGAAGAGGCTAAATTCTATTACTTGGGAGCTTGTTTTTTTAAATCGATCGATATAGACCGGGCTTTTAGAGCCGTGGATCAGGCATTGTCGTTGTATCGGGGACTTTCGGATACGGAGGGGGAGATTGAGGCTTATCGCTTGAAAGCAACTTTATACGGGGTTTTGCAGGAATATGAAGAACAATATGCCTGTTACGAGGAGGCCTATCGCCTTTTACGACGCTCAAGATTCCGGGGTAAGGTAAAGCCTTTTTACGAGCAGATGGCGGCAAGCCTGAAAAAGTTGGGAAGGCATGAGGAGGCATTACTCTGGTATGAAGAGGTTTTAAAGGAGTTGCCGGATTCAAGCGGGTTTGGACGTTATGGGATACAGGTGGCCGAGGCTTATTCCGGGTTGGGGTATCACGAAAAGGCTCGGGAGATATTGCGGGTTGGACTGGCGAATGAGAAACGAGGTGGGATGCGTAACGTGTTGCTTGCTCGTGTAGCCGAATCTTTTATCCATGAGGGACTTCGGGACTCGGCTTTGATGGCGTTAAAAAGTGCGATAGACTCCTACGAGATATATGCTCGTGAAAATCAATTGAAGGTTCCCGGTGTGATGTTCATGAATTATTTAAGGTATGGGCGTTGTTTGTGGGAGATGGGGGAAAAGGATAAGGCTGTTGCGTATCTGGAAAGTATTAGTTATAAAAAAGCAGAATCCCCGGAGAGTCAATTGGCTCAGGCTCGGGTGTTGGAATTGCTGAGCGAATATCACGAGGATATGGAGAATCGGCAGGCGTTTTGTGACGTCTTGCATCGACGGGATTCGGTTTTGGAGTTGTACGATTCCTTTTATGATAACGGGCGTTATCGTCAAGTGTTGAAAAAATACAAGAATCAAAAATTCTTGCGGGAGATCGAAGAGATGAACCGGAAACAGGAGTCTGCCAACTGGTGGTTGGTGCTGGCATTGCTTGTGACCGTGGGATTGATCGTTTCGGCCTTGATATATACATGGGTTTCGTGGAGAAAAGAAAGAGAATATAAAAAATAGTATTTATGGATAAGCACGAAATGTTCATGCGGAAAGCGTTGGAAGAAGCCCGCTTGGCTGAAGAAGAAGGGGAAATCCCGGTTGGGGCAGTAGTCGTTTGTAAAGGTCGGGTAATCGCCCGGGCCCATAATCAAACCGAGCGTTTGAATGATGTGACGGCACACGCGGAGATGCTTGCCATCACGTCCGCGACTTCTTTATTGGGAGGAAAATATTTAAATGATTGTACCTTGTATGTCACGTTAGAACCGTGCGTCATGTGTGGTGGTGCGCTTGCCTGGGCTCAATTGGGAGAATTGGTGTACGGGGCTGCCGACCCGCATCGGGGGTATGCCCGGCTTTCCCCGTCCGTGTTACACCCGAAGACAAACGTGGTTACCGGAGTTTTAGAGGATGAATGTGGAGAATTGGTAAAAAATTTCTTTGCCAGAAAAAGATAATTAATTTATTCTCCATTTTCCATTTTCCGTTTTCAATTGTTTTGTTGTACATTTACGAATTGAATAGATTGTTATTAATAAAATAGTACATGGGTAATTTTGATATAAGGACCGGGAATGTGCCAGATAGTGAGAAAGAACTGGAGAAGGCTTTGCGTCCGTTGAGTTTTAGTGATTTCCGGGGGCAAAAGAAGATCGTGGATAATCTGGAAGTCTTCGTGGAGGCGGCGAAGATGCGGGGTGAATCTCTGGATCACGTTTTGTTGCACGGCCCTCCCGGATTGGGAAAGACAACTTTGTCGGCTATTATTGCTAACGAGTTGGGAGTCGGGATTAAGATTACTTCGGGTCCGGTGTTGGATAAACCGGGTGATTTAGCGGGGTTGTTAACTAATCTGGAGCCGAATGATGTGTTGTTTATTGACGAGATTCACCGGTTAAGCCCGATCGTAGAAGAGTATCTTTACTCGGCGATGGAGGATTTCAAGATTGATATTATGATAGATAAAGGGCCGGCTGCCCGATCCGTGCAGATCCAATTGAGTCCTTTCACGCTGATCGGGGCAACCACGCGTAGCGGCTTACTGACAGCCCCGTTGAGGGCGCGTTTCGGTATCAATAGCCATTTGGAGTATTATGATCTCGACGTGCTGACGGGGATCGTGGAGCGCTCGGCAGCTATTTTAAGAACAAAGATTACGAGTCAGGCTTCGAAAGAGATCGCGTCCAGAAGTCGCGGGACTCCTCGTATCGCTAATGCCTTGTTGCGTCGGGTACGGGATTTTGCCATGGTGAAGGGAAACGGGGTGGTTGATCTTGAGATCACGACCTTCGCGCTGGAGGCTTTGAATATTGATAAGTTCGGACTGGATGATATGGATAATAAAATTCTGTTGACGATTATTGATAAGTTCAAAGGGGGGCCTGTCGGTTTGACCACGATTGCAACCGCGGTCAGCGAGGACCCGGGAACCTTGGAAGAGGTTTACGAGCCGTTCTTGATTAAGGAAGGTTTTCTGAAAAGAACTCCCCGGGGACGTGAAGTGACGGATTTGGCCTACAAGCATCTGCGGAAGAATCGACGAACGGATGACTGGCAAGCCACGTTATTCTAGCTAATTCCGGAGGGTTGGGAAAGCGGGAAGTGTTGGATAAAATAATAAATTCAAAAGTTTTATTAACGTTAAAAGTGGGTGAAAGCGGAGTTTTGACTTGTTTAATTTGCGGATTGGATAAAATTTTGAAGAGGATCAACGAGTTATATTTTTGTTAAATAGTATTAAGCCTGTCAATTGTTAAAATGGATTTGTTAAATTTGCGTGTATGAGAAAGCAACAGATAATCATATTAGGAATTGTGTTTGGTATATCCTTGCTGGGATTGATTATTCTCCAGACCAGTTATTTCCAAACGGCTTACGAGGTGAAGAAGGAGCAATTCTTCTACTCGGCTAACCGGGCCATGGATGATATGGTCGATTATATCCGCAAGCAGGAAGAGGCGGGAAGGCTTTCTGAGAACAGGAATCTGTCTGAGGCCAGAAGTCGGGGAGTGGAGATTGATGCCCCGATTTATATTGACCCGAAACGTCCGATTGCCGTGAAAAATGACCCGTCAGCAGTTGCCAATTCTATGCTTAATTTGATTGATGATGATTCGGAGGTGAAGGATGTCAGTGAATTCGTGGGAAGTAAGTTCAAGGAAGATAATTTGGCCACTTCTATCTCCAAGTTGCAGCAAGCCATGAAGGAACGAACCGGAGAAAATTACAGGTTTGTACCGGAAGGGAAAGAGGATAAACACGTGATCGAGGGGCGGGTGGATTTGAATAATCTATACGGTTTTATCGGTAACACGCTGACAGATGCGGGAATTCGTTCCCGTTTCGAATTCGGTATCAAGGAAAATGGTAAATTTATTCTGACCTCCAAGAATTTTTTAAGTCATGTCTCGGATGATGTGACGCTTAGCCGGAAGATATTCCCGGGTGAAAGCTCATCGGCTATCCTGTATCTGAAGTTCCCGGATGCATCGTCCGATACGGCAGGTTCCGTGTGGATGGTTCTGCCCGGGGTGCTGATCACGATTGCTATCGTGTTTTGTGCCGTGTTCTGTTTGATCGTTATCGTCCGGCAAAAAAAGTTGTCGGTGATCAAGAATGACTTTATTAATAATATGACGCACGAGTTCAAAACCCCGATTGCGACAATTTCTTTGGCATCGCAGATGTTGAAAGACGGGGCGGTGACGAATACCCCGGAAACCATTGACCGGGTGGCTACGATTATCCGGGATGAGAGTAAGCGTTTAACTTTCCAAGTGGAGCGGGTGTTGCAAACGGCTTTGTTCACGGAGACTCGGATGAAATTAAAGCTAAAGAATATAAATATTAATCAGTTGATTGAAGATTTATTACCTAAATTTAGCTTACGTGTGGAGGATAAAGGAGGTAAGTTCTCTGCTTATCTTGAGGCGGATCAAGATGAAGTGCTTGCGGATGAGGTGCATGTGACAAACGTGATTTCCAATCTCGTGGATAACGCGATAAAATATTGTGTAAAACCACCAGAAATTACCATTTATACTCGTAATAAAGATAAAGAAATTATAATAAGTGTCATTGATAATGGCATAGGAATTGCTAAGAAAGATCAGAAGTTGATCTTCGAAAGATTCTATCGTGTGTCCACGGGGAATTTGCATGACGTGAAGGGATTCGGCTTGGGACTATCATATGTGAAGAAAATCGTTGAGGCTCATGGTGGAAGGATTGACGTGGAAAGCTCCCTTGAAAAAGGTAGCTGTTTTGACATCATTTTACCTTTAACCGTAAAAAAGCAAAAAATAAAGAGAACCTTATTTTTCTAAATTCGTATATTTTTACAGAGAATTAAAAAATGAGAATTATTTAAAACAACATAGCTATGGATGAGAAAATTAAAATTTTATTGGCAGAGGATGATACCAACTTGGGTATGCTTCTTAAAGAATATTTGAGAGCTAAAGGTTTTGACACCGTTTTGTGTGAGGATGGAGAGATTGCATACGAAAGGTTTTTGAACGAACCGTTTGATATTTGCATTTTCGACGTGATGATGCCTAAAAAAGATGGTTTTACGCTTGCAAAAGAAGTTAGACAGATCAATAGCGAAATTCCGATTATTTTCTTGACGGCTAAGTCGATGAAAGAAGATGTGTTGGAAGGATTCAAGTTAGGAGCCGATGATTATATGAGCAAACCTTTCAGTATGGAAGAGTTGTTGCTGCGTATCGAGGCTGTCTTGAGAAGATCAACCGGGTTGAAACCGGAAGACGAACAAGAGATCTTCAAGATTGGTAAGTTAACATTCAATTCTAAGAAGCAGACCTTGTTTGACGGGGAAGAAGAACAAAAATTGACCACGAAAGAGTCTGAGTTACTTCGTCTGTTGTGCTTGAATGTAAACAAGGTATTGGAGAGAAACTACGCTTTGAAGAATATCTGGGCTGATGACAATTACTTTAATGCCAGAAGTATGGATGTTTATATCACGAAGTTACGTAAACATTTGAAGAAAGATCCGTCAGTGGAGATTATCAATGTTCACGGAAAAGGGTATAAATTGATTCTTTGATGATAAAAAGGGGATTCGGAAGAGTCCCTTTTTTGTTAGAAGTTGACAGGTTTCAAGTTGCAAGTTAAAAAGTTTCTATGTAAACTTGCAAACGATAACGAGTCAACTTTTGTTTTATAGTTAAGGACAATAATTTTAAAGAGATGAAAATAGCGATAGCATGTGACCACGCCGGTTACGAATACAAGGAACGGTTGGTAAAATACCTTCGGGAAAAAGGTCATGAAGTAAAGGATTTCGGTGCTTATTCAGCCGAGAGTATGGATTATCCGGATTCGGCTCATCCGATGGCTGCGGCCGTGGAGACTGGCGAGTATGAAAGAGGAATTGCCATTTGCGGAAGTGGTAACGGCATTTCTATGACTGCCAATAAGCATCAGGGTATTCGCTGTGCTTTGTGTTGGAACATGGAGCTTGCTGCTTTGGCTCGTCAGCATAATAATGCGAATGTGGTTGGATTACCTGCTCGTTTCATCGCTTACGAAGAAGCTCAAAATGTTGTAGACGTTTTCTTATCAACGGATTTTGAAGGAGGTCGCCACCAGAGAAGGGTGGAGAAGATTCCGGTGAAATAATTTACAATTTTAGATTTACGATTTATGATTACGAAAGCTAGAATCATAAATCGTAAATCTAAAATCGTAAATCGTCAGATTCGGCACATATCCACCGGCATTTCTTTCTGTGCGTCCGTCACGGCCAAGGTGGTCATGTAAACAATGTCTCTCACGCTACATCCCATTTGTAAAATATGTACGGGTTTATTCAAACCGAGTAGAACGGGACCGATGATTTCGTTGTTTCCTAGTTCTTGTAACACGCCCAAGGCTATACTTCCGGAACTAAGGTTCGGGAAGATAATCGTGTTCACGTCCTTGTCTGCCAGTGGGGAGAACGGGAAACGTGCTTGTCGCAATTCGGTATTGAACGCAATGGATGCGGACATTTCGCCGTCAACTAGGATTTCGGGGTATTTACGATGGAGTGTGTCAACGGCCTCTTGTATCTGTGCCGGACTACCCAAGCGGTATTCCCCGAAATTGGAGTATGAGGTAAGGGCGACAACCGGTTCCACGTTGAATTGTTTTACAGCCTCGTAGGTCAGGACGGTCACGCATTCCAGCGTGTCGGCTGACGGATGACTGTTGACTGTCGTGTCGGCTAGGAAATAAGTACCTTTTTTATTGGTCACGATGTGCATACCCACGGCATATTTACAACAAGCTCTTAGGCCGATGATGTCTTTGGCAGCCCGGAGTACATCGTGGTAATTAGAGTGAATCCCGGAAATGAAACCGTCTGCCTCTCCGGATTCAACCATCATTAAACCGATGAAATTCGGGTTCTTCATCAATTCTTTGGCTTGTTCCAGAATAACCCCTTTTCTTTGTCTTTTCCCGTAATAAGACTGGGTGTATTGATCTATTTTGTCGATCTCTTTTGCCGGGTCGAAAATGGTTAGTTCGGGTAACTCTAATTTATATTGTTTTTGGAGAGCCTCGATCTCGGTTTTGTTGCCGATGAGTATGGGATGAGCGATCTTTTCGGAAAGAATCTCCTGTACGGCCATCAGAGTTTTGATGTCAGCTCCTTCCGCAAACACGATTCGTTTGGGGTTGGTTTTGGCTTTACGGGTCATTCGGCGCATGAGTCGTTCGTCTTGGCCCATGCGTTTTTCCAGTTGATCCCGGTAGGCATCCCAGTCCTCGATTCCCGTGCGGGCAACTCCCGATTCGATGGCGGCTTTTGCCACGGCGGGGGCGATACGACTGATTAAACGGGTGTCCAAGGGTTTGGGAATGATGTAATTCCTGCCGAAAGCGATAGATGGGTCATTGTATGCCATTTTCACGTTTTCGGGAACGGGTTCTTTCGTCAATTCAGCCAGCGCGTAAGTGGCGGCAAGCTTCATCTCCTCGTTTATGCTCCGGGCTTGCACATCCAAGGCTCCCCGGAAGATATACGGGAATCCGAGTACATTGTTGATCTGGTTTGGGTAGTCCGAACGTCCCGTGGCGAAAATGATGTCCGGTCGGCTGTGAATGGCTTTTTCATAGCTGATTTCCGGGTTCGGGTTGGCGAGGGCAAATACGATCGGGTCTTTTGCCATGCTTTGAATCATCTCTTCGCTCAATATATCAGCGACAGAGAGACCTAAAAACATATCGGCCCCAACGAGAGCTTCGGTTAGTGTACGGGCAGAGGTCTTAACGGCAAATTCTTCTTTCTCCGCGTTGAGGCCGGCTCTTCCCGTGTAGATAACTCCTTTGCTGTCGCACATGATCATGTTCTCTTTCTTCACTCCCAATGCTTTATAAAGGCGGGCGCAGGAAATGGCTGCGGCTCCGGCTCCGTTGACTACGACACGAATAGTATCAATTTTTTTCCCGTTGAGTTCGAGGGCATTTAGTAACCCGGCAGCCGAAATAATGGCTGTCCCGTGTTGGTCATCGTGCATCACGGGAATATCCAGTTCTTCTTTGAGCCGGTGTTCGATTTCGAAACATTCGGGTGCTTTAATATCTTCCAGATTTATTCCCCCGAAAGTCGGGGAGATCATTTTAACCGTTTCGATGAATTTATCCACGTCTTTCGTGTCGAGTTCGATGTCAAACACGTCGATGTCCGCGAATATTTTAAACAATAATCCTTTCCCTTCCATGACGGGTTTGCCGGACAAGGCACCAATATCTCCTAGTCCGAGTACGGCTGTCCCGTTTGAAATCACGGCTACCAAGTTGCTCTTGGCTGTATATTTGTAGGCATCAATTTGATTCTTCTGGATTTCCAAGCAGGGTTCCGCTACCCCTGGGGAATAGGCCAGTGAAAGATCATATTGTGTACTATGTGGTTTTGTCGGAACGACTTCAATCTTTCCGGGACGTCCCATTGCATGGTAATGCAGGGCCTGTTTTTTATCCATGTTGTTCATATTTTTAATCATTTTAAGCGTGTGTAAAGCTATTTGGACTTGATTTAAATAACAAGGTGTGATACGTTAATAAAAAGTTAAAGTCAGGACATTAACTCGGGTTAAAAGAATTTATAATTAATTTAGCAAATTGTAACATTGGTGCGTTAGATCATGGGAAAATTTGGAGGCATAATATTGATCTTGATATTATTGATGTGGTGTTGTAATACCCGGAAAACGGTTGTGGAGTTTAATCTTATCGGGTCTTCGGGGATACAGCCGGAGCTGGTGGTTAACGGGGAGGAACGGGAAATTGAAGTGGATGACTCCGGCTATGCCAAATTGATGCTGACGGAGGGCGAACATGGATATGCAACGTTAAAATATGGAAAGGATCGTCTTCCTTTGTTTATTGAAGACGGAACGACATTACGAATATATATTTACGGGGATCATGCTAAAGGGAATATCCGTTTTGAAGGAGACGGCTCTCCTAAGAATAGTTATTTGAATAGTCAGGTCATGAAGAATCTGTCTTTTGATTATGAACTGAATGCCCCGGAGTTTTTAGACCAGTTGAAGGATTTGATTCAAGAGCAGTTTCATTATCTGGATACCATGGGTTTCGATGCCGCTTTTGCCGAGATGGAACGGAACCGGATCAAGTTTTCCACTTATAAAGCGTTGGAAAATTATCCCTTGTATCATGCTTGGAGTACAGGAAACATGGATTATCAGCCGGATACCGCTTATCTTTCCTGTATCAAAAAATTGATCAAAGAAGATGAGAAGTTGTTGGTTCTGAAGGAGTACCAAGAAGGAATGGCCTCCTTGGTTTCGTTGATCAGTACGTACCACATGAAGGAGCTGGATGCCTACAAGCAAGTGATGGCGCAGTTTGATTATGTGATTCACCATTTGACTAACGAGACGCTGGTGGAGTTCCTGATCGATCATTACGCTTATGCTTATTTGCTTGGTGTGGGAATTGACGAGCATATTGATGATGTCTTGCGGGTGTATGATTTTTACGTGAAGGACCCGGCATTGCGGAAACGGTTTCAAGAGATTTATGATCGTTGTGCGAAAATTGTCCCCGGTAGTCCTGCTTTTGATTTTATGTTTACGGATATTGCCGGGCAAGCTGTTGAATTGGAAGATTTCAGGGGAAAATACCTGTTCATCAACGTGTGGACTACTTGGGGCGTTCCTTGTCGCTATGAAAATCTGGCTTGGGAGAAACTGGAGAAAGAGTTTGAAGATGAAAATATCGTGTTCGTGGCTGTTTCTTGTGATAATGACCGTGCTGTCTGGGAAAAGCGGGTGCGGGAGAATCCCAAGGGAGAAGTACAATTATATATGGGGAGTGATCGTTCTTTCATGGATTTTTACATGATTCGCGGGATCCCTCGTTTTATTTTGATCGCTCCGGATGGACGTATTATCAATTCGGATATGTCACGACCTTCTGATCCCGAAACAGCGAAAACGTTGCGGGCTTATCTGAAAGAAAAATAGTTTTTTATTTAAACCACTGGGTTACGTCCTCATTTTTCAGAATGTGGATGATTGTCTTGCCGTCAGCCGTGTAATTGGGATGCTGACAAGCGAATAAGTTGTCGAACAGATCGCTCATTTCCTGTTTGTCCAGTGGGGTATTGTAATCCAGCGATGCCGCCTTTGCGAGTGATAGGGCTATGCGCTCCCTCATTTTATCCCGAATTGAACCTTCCGTGTTCTTGTAATGTTCAATTAGGCTGATAAGCACTTCTTTTCCGCGAGAAGTCGACAAGTCGGACGGGGTGGCGTAGATGGCGTAGCAATTCTTTCCGAATTCTCCGAGTTCAAAACCTAATATGGCCAGATCGTCCATGATTTCTTTTACGAGTAGAAAATCTTCAGCCGAGAGTTCTAGAGTTTCGGGGAACAGGCTTTTTTGTCCGCAGATTTGTTGGTGTGACAAGGTTTCCAGATAACGTTCGTATAGCACCCGTTCGTGCGCCCGTTTCTGATCAATGAACATCAACCCGGAATGAACGGGCGTGACAATGAATCTGCCTTTCATTTGCACGAAAGAGATGATTCCTTCGTGGTCCTCCTGTTTCTCTGCCATTTCGGGGATTTCAGTTTGTACTTCTTCGGTTTTATCTTCCAATCCGGCGAAGAGTGCATCCCAGTTTGCGGGAACTTGTTCCTTGTGCCGGGGTTCGAAGTTCTGGCGTGAACTATTACCGCCTGACTGTTCGAAGTTTGAATCTTCTTTCGAGATCGAGGTGGAATAGTTGAACGGGTTGTAATGGGGGTTATAACTGACCTTGGGAACCTTCGGGAGAATCGGTGAGTCGGGAACCGTGAAGTCAACCTTGCCTTCCGTATCAAAGTCGATTGTCGGGGTTACATTGAATTTGCCTAAGGCCTCTTTTACGCTGGCCAGTATAATTTGGAATATAGCACTCTCGTCTTGAAATTTGATCTCCGTCTTTGTCGGGTGGATGTTCACATCTATGATGGAAGGGTCCACCGTGAAATAAAGGAAATACGAGGGGATCATGTCCCCGCTAATCAAGCCGGCATAGGCTTCCGTGATTGCTTTATGGAAAAAGTTATGTTTCATGAACCGGTTGTTCACGAAAAAATACTGTTCCCCGTAAGTTTTCCGGGCGTGCTGGGGGATGCATACGAAACCATTGATGGTAACGATTCCCGTTTCGCAATTAACCGGGAGTAGTTTTGTATTAATCGTTTTCCCGAAGGCATTAACGATACGCTGTCGCAAGCCGGATGCTGGCAGGTTGTATATTTCGTTCCCGTTGTTGACGAGCGTGAATGCGATATCCGGGGCGGTGAGGGCCACTCGTAAGAATTCCGTGGTAATGTTACGGAGTTCCGTGGTGTCCGATTTCAGAAATTTTCGTCGGGCGGGAATCGTGTAGAACAGGTTTTTAACCAGCATATTTGTTCCCCGGGAACAATTGATATTTTCCTGATTTTTTAATTCAGAATCGGCCACGAAGAGGTAGGTACCCAGTTCATCCTCTTCCCGTTTGGTGCGTAATTCCACCTCTGCTACGGATGCAATTGATGCAAGGGCCTCTCCGCGGAATCCCATCGTGCGGATATTGAACAAGTCCTGTGCGCAGGATATTTTGGATGTAGCATGACGTTCAAAAGCCATGCGGGAATCTCTCGGGGACATTCCTTTCCCGTCGTCAATGACTTGGATAAATCCTTTGCCCGCGTTCTTTAGGATAACTTGTACTTTTGTTGCCCCGGCATCAAGGGCATTTTCCATTAATTCCTTCACCACGGAGGCCGGACGTTGTACGACCTCTCCTGCCGCAATTTGGTTCGCTACCGAGTCGGGTAATAATTGAATTACGTCTGCCATACCGGAATCCTTAGAATAATTTCATGATGAGGTCGATCTTGTACGTTGCCAAATAGAAGATCCCGATCAGTATAATGATAAGAATCATGAAGATACGGGTTGAGTAACCAAGACCTCCTCCGAGACGCTCATTTTTACGTTTGGCGTATTCTTTTTGAAGACTGGCCTTGACATCGGGAATATATTCATCCCCATCTTCCGCTAATCCCAGTTCTGCACGAATACGTTTTTCCCGTTCTTTTCTGGCCTCTGCTTCCGGGTCCCAGTAGCGGGGTTTTAAGTTGAAACGACGGTGTTCCGGTTGTTTAAATAGTCCCATGATTTTTATTCCTTAGCACGTTAAATCTTTAATTGTTCGTTTTCGTTTTCTTCGATGTCTTGCCAAAACTACGGGCAATCCATTTCGGTACGATAAATGCCCCGATGAACAGGTAAGGGTAGTAGCTGATGAGCCTCCATAAAATGGCCATCGCTATGGCAACCCCGGCGCTCGGAAGGAATTCCCCGAGGTATTTGGAGAAGACGAATTCCGCAAAACCGCTACCACCTGGTGTCGGGCTTACCAGCATCATGATCCACATGACGAGTTGTCGTGCAAAGATAAGAAAATGTTGCGCCCAATCATAACGTCCGAACCAAAAAGCCACGAGGATGGCGTTCACTACCCAGTAACGTGCTGTCCACGAGAAGAAAGTCGCTCCGAATGTTTTTAGCCAGAAGGAGAACGGCATACTTCTTAATTCGTGGGAATTCCGGATAATATCGGTTCCGGCTTCGTTGGCATCATGACGCCATTTGCGGAGAATACGCCACCGGAATAATTTCATGATCAGCCATTTCAAGCCCCGAGGATTCTTGAATAACCCGTAGCTTAACACGAGAAGGTAGGCAAGTTTCACGCTATATCCGATAACGGCCACGAGAATTAACCCGTCGGCTACTGCTTTCGTGGTATCCGGCATTTCCCACAGTGCCTGATGGTTGACGAATAGCAGTATGAGTGGAAACATGATGATGAAGTACAATTCGTCAAGAAAGGAGGTTGCCATGACCATGGCGGAACTTTTCCCGACCCCGATACCTTCTTTATGCACGAAAAGGATTGCCAAGCTGGTTCCCCCGATGGCGGAAGGGGTTACTGCCGAGGTGAATTCCCAGAGAAATATGATTCGGATGGATTGTATCCAGTTTAGTTTCCCGCCGGATAGTATTTTGATCCGAATGATATACCCGAAATCCCGGATGGCCATGCACAGGACGGCAACGAATAACCAGAACACGGTGTTCCATGTAAAGGTGATCATGTCAAATGCTTTGGGATCGAATTCTTTATATAACATGTAAGAGACCACGGCCAACCCGATAATGATGGGATATATGATTTTATACGGGCTGATTTTTTTTGTCAGTTTCTGGTTCTCTTCTTGGCGCTCCTGTTCCATAAACTTCGGTTTTTATTTGTGGCTAATTTACGAAAAAAAGGACAACGAGTTTAATACGTTGTCCTTTTTTTCAGGAAAGAGTGGTTAATTAGGCTACGATGATTTTTTCACTACGGGAGAGATTTTCGTGGTATCGTTTACTTACAGCCCGGTGAATGAGGTACATGTAAGGTAGTCCCAAGTTGGTTTCGAGAAGAGAGTTAACCACGATGGTCATGAAACTCGGGTTACGGATTCCTGTGATCAGTAGTACGAATTCCCATGCGAATTGTACTAGAATCCCGATGGCAAGAATCCACGGGATGTTAATCTTTCGGGTTTCATCTGTCGTTCTGATATTGTGAATACAAAGAATGGCATATCCCACGAAGAGGATGAGGGCCATGATGCCATGGTAGGCTCCCGTACCCCTTGAAATGGTGATCGGGGCGAAATTACCCCCGAAACTTTGGCTTAGTAACGAGGTGGTAAACCAAGAGGCGATAATCAAGATGGACCATTCCAATGCTCGTTTGTCCCGGTCGAGCCAGAGCCATATCCATACGAAATTCGTGAAACCGTAACTCATGCTTAACCACAGGAGAAAACAGAACGGATCGGCTCCTTCCACACTTCTTGTCCCTAAATACAGGTAAAAATAACCATAGTCAACAATGAAATACAGGATTCCGGCCAGTAATCCGACAAGGATTGCCAAATATCTTTTCGTGTAAACTAAGGTTGCACCTAAGAAAAGTAGGAACGCGACATCAAGGTACATGTAAAGTGCGTTCATCGTACGCGCTGCAATAACTTCCATTATGTTGTATTTTTAGGTTTAGTGATGATTTATGCAACATAATTTATGCCAAATTGGAATATTTTTGCTGAAATGCTAAAATTGTTCCTACCCGTTTCTGGGGGTTGTAATCTTCCGGGTGAAGTCTTGCCCTCGGTATGGCCTACTCTTGCGTCTTGTCGTTACCTCTTCGTTATCCTTTCGATGAAGTCGACTTCTATAGGAACGAAGGGAGACGGAGAGTGATAACAACATAAAGAGACAGATGTAAGTGTTGGTCTTGGGATGGAAGGGTAGAGAAATAGTTTTGAAATAAAAAATTTGAGTATTTGTACACCACTTTTCCTTGTTTTTTTAAGCCGTTCCAAAACCTAAAAAAAGCCCCGAAAAAACCGAAAACACTCTTTAAAATTTAAAGCATTGAATTTCAATGCTTTAAATGGTGTTCGTGGAGAATATCGGAATTGAACCGACGACCTTTTGAATGCCATTCAAACGCTCTAGCCAACTGAGCTAATTCCCCGTTTGCGATTGCAAATATAGATAAATATTTGAAAATAGGAAATGGTTGAGGTGTGATTTTGTCGATTATTCTTATATTTGCCGTGTAAATCGGCGTAAAATGACCAATGTTGATAATGAGTTGACAGTCTTCTTGCAAATGCAGCAGGGAGATCGGCGGGCGTTTGAATATTTCTTCAACACGTACGTGGATATGTTGCACGCTTATGCTTTGGGATATTGCCGGGATTCGGATGTAGCCGAAGACTTGGTGCAGGAGGCGTTCGTGCGGTTTTGGACGATGCGTGAAAAGATCACTTATTCGGAATCTATTTATGGCTATTTGCAGCGGACCGTGAGAAATACTTGTATCAATCAGAAAGTGCGGGAGCGGGTTGAGGAACGCTATCGGCAGGAAATGCTGAATGGGGAGACGGAGGAGTTCGATTGGGAAAATGACGATGCGTTGGAAGAGCTGAGAAAACTATTATTGGATGCAATAGATCGTTTGCCGGAAAAATGTCGGGAAATATTCGTGTTGAGTTGCGTGGAAGGGTTGAAGTACCAAGAGGTGGCCGATAAATTGGGGGTTACGATTAACACGGTGAAGACGCAAGTGCGTTTTGGTTATAAAAAAGTAAGATCGGATCTGAATCTTCCGGGGACCACCTTGTTCATGCTGTTGAGTATGTTGCTGAAATAGAGTTGCTTCCTTTCAACTTGAAAAATAAAGTAATTTCTTTTGAAAAAAATGTCTGTTTCTTTCACTCGTTTTGTTTCCGATCTTGTTAATAAGGTGTAAAGCAAGAAAAATGGAAACAGAGAATAAAGATCATATAGAGGAAATCCTGCGGCGTTTCTTGACAAAAGGAGAAACGATGAATTGGGATGAGTTGCGGGCGGAGCTGGGGAAGGACGAGTATGCTCACGTGAAGAAGGAGTTGCTAAGGATGAGGGCGATGCGGATGAAAACGAACCGGGAGAAAATTTGGAATGGGGTGCAGGAAAATTTACAACGGGATGCAAGGAGACGGCGCTTGTTGCGGGTTACCCGGTATGCGGCTATTTTAATACTACCATTATCATTATTCCTGTTATTTTGGTTAAATCAAGAGAAAGAATTGGCTCCCGTGAACGTTGCGACTGTCGGGACAATGGATTCCACGGGTATACGCAAGGCTTATCTGGTTTTGGAAGGAGGGGCGAAAATAGAGTTGTCTGCCCCGCATTTGGATACAATCCGGCAGGAGGACGGGTTGCCTCTGGCCGTGGATACGTTGGGAAAATTGGTGTATAATACGGTAGAGGAAGAGGTAGAACAATTATTCTATCATAAAATTGTGGTTCCTCGGGGCGGGGAGTACACGGTGGAGCTGAACGACGGGACCCGGGTGCGGTTGAATGCGGATTCGGAATTGAGGTTCCCGGTGAAATTCGCTTCGAATGAACGGAAAGTGTTTTTAAAGGGAGAGGCCTATTTCGAAGTGGAGCATGACACGTTAAGGCCTTTCCGGGTGGATGTGCATGATGATGCGATAATCGAGGTGCTGGGAACAGAATTTAATATAAATGCTTACCCGGAGAATGATGAAATCTTCACAACGTTGGTACGGGGAAAGGTGCGGGTAGACGATTTGCAGACGGATTCGACAGTCGTGTTGTTGCCGAATCAACAAGCGGTTCTTGTTGGTACGAGGATCGACGTGAAAGAGGTAAACCCCGAAGATTATATTACTTGGATTAACGGTCGATTCTATTTCGAGAAGATGACCTTGGAAGAAATTCTGATCCAGCTGGAACGGTGGTATGACTTGCAGGTATTTTGGACGGACGAGGAATTGAAGTCTTACGAGTTCACGGGTGCCGTGTGGCGGGATAACACGATTCGCCAGACGTTGGATATGATTGAAAAAACTACGGATGTTCGCTTTACGGTCTCCGGCCGGACGGTAACGGTGAATGCCCTGTTATAAAAAAACGGTATCTGTTCGCGCAGATACCGTCTTGATAATTCGACTAGCCTGAAGTTGGATTCAGGGTTGGTCATGTTAAACTATTAATACAAAATTATGGAAAAAAATCGAACGATGCAACAAAATGCGTGTCGGACTCTACGTTCGTCCATTTTGGTAAGTGCAAGAGTGTTACTGATTTTATTGTTCTGTGGCTTATCCGTGGCTTGGAATCCATTGTTTGCACAGGATAAAAGTGTGACGCTTCACGTGAAAGAGCTACCTTTGGGTGAGGTCGTGAAGGAGCTGAAAAAACAGACGGGAAAGGATTTCCTTTTCAGTAACCGGGAGGTGAACGTGGATCGTAATGTCACGGTGAGCGTTTCGAACATGGCGTTAAAGGAAGTTTTGCCTTTGGTCTTTGGTAAAGATTACCGTTTCGAGATCGGGGAAAATGTGGTGATCGTGCGACCATTTGTTGCCGTGAGAACTGATGGGCAGAAAGGCGGTTTCATTGTGAGAGGTGTGGTGATGGATGTAAAGAAACAGCCGTTACCGGGAGTGACGGTGAAAGTGGCAAATACCACCGTGGGTACGGCGACGAATAATGCTGGGCAATTCGTGTTGCGTTTGCCGATCACGAAAGGAAGTCTGGAAATTTCGTTTGTCGGGTTTAAATCTCAGACCGTGAACTTCACGGAAAATACGAGGGACACGATACGGGTTATCTTAAAAGAGGATGTGACCGGGTTGGACGAGGTGCAGGTGATTGCTTACGGGCAACAGAAAAAACGGACGGTGATTAGTGCGGTATCTTCCGTGAAGGCGGATGATATAAAGGAATTACCGACCCATAGTTTGGAAAGTTTGCTGCAAGGACATATGGCGGGCGTGGAAGTAAATAATATTTCGGGAGCTCCCGGAGGAGGTGGTTCTATCGTGGCGATTCGCGGTTATAACTCTTTTTTTGTTGACGGTGGAGGTGAAGGGGAAGATCGTGCTTACGGGACACCTTTGTATGTGATTGACGGTGTGCCCATGCAGGCGTTTACTTCCCCTATCACGGGAACGAATACATTATCCGATTTAGATCCTTCTATGATTGAATCTATCGAGGTATTGAAAGATGCAGCTTCTGCCGCTATTTACGGATCTCGTGCCGGTAATGGCGTGATCTTGATTACCACGAAAAAAGGGCGTGCGGGATTGACTAAATTTACAGCGAATGTTTCTTATTCTGCTTCATGGTTACCGAAAACACCGGAGCAGAGTGGAGGGCAATTGGAACGTTGGTACAATATTCGGGGGTTAAGAAATACGGTAACTCCGTATCAGGATGTGGATGGACATTGGAAAATACCTACTTCTTTCGAAGAAGTGTATCGTTTTAGAGCTACTACCACGAATCAGCCGATGTACGACTGGTTTTTAGGTACATCGTCAAGTGCGAATAGTGCTTATCATTTACAGGATAGTTTGAATGTATTTTTTAATAACTCAACAGATTGGTGGAAATATGCCTATCGCACGGCAAGCGTGTATAACGCCAATATCCAGGCTAGCGGGGGAACAGAAGCTGTTCGCTATATGATAGGTGCCGGTTATTACAAGGAGGAAGGTATTATGCGGAATAGTGATTATCAACGGGCTAACGTGATGACGAATATATCGGTTCATCCCACGAAACGTCTTCAGATAGATAATCAGATTTCTCTTTCTTACACGGATCGTAGTCGGGGAGGAAATAGTGGGGGTGCGAAGATTGAGGGAATGACGGTGAATCCTACGGTAGTTTCCTCGTTATACCCGGGAGATTCTTATATTAAAACCGAATTGTTGGAGAAAATGAATAGCATCACCCAGAAAAATCATGGTTACGGGACCCGCTATAATTTGGTATTGGATTACGAGATAATTCCTGATTTGCATTTACGTGTTTCGGGCGGAATCGATTATAATCAGCAGAATATGAATCAATTCTCGCCTAGTACTTTGGATAAATATTACCATTGGTCAACGTCGGAAGGTAATATTGGACGTAGCCTCTCCATTTTGAACGAGAATTTATTGAGTTACTCTTTTAGCCTGAAACAAAAACATAATTTTGATGTGTTGTTGGGACTTTCTTTCCAAAAAGACCAGAACTATTCCAATGCCGGAAGCGGAAGAAATGGTCCGAATGATTACGTGCAATATGTACAGGGAAAATGGGGAGATGGTGCCGGATTAGTTAATGTTGCTGATCCCAAGAGTGATGAAACGGTTTACGAATCTGCTTTTTCTTATGCTTCGGATTTCGAGGAAGAACGGATGAATAGTTATTTCGGGCGTTTAACCTATAATTTCAAGGAGAAATATATGTTTGAAACGACCATACGTAGAGATGGGTCTTCTGTTTTCGGAGAAAAAGTACGTTGGGCAACCTTTCCTTCGATTGCTGCCGGTTGGGCTTTTTCGGAAGAACCCTTCTTGAAACATTTGTATTGGTTGAGTTTTGGTAAAGTACGTGTAAGTTGGGGTAAATCTGGTCAGAAATTCGGTCAACGTTATCTGGCGCACGGTTTGATGACTTCTAGCGGGAGTTTCTTGGGTACGAGTGGAATTGTTCCGGATACGGATGGAGGGGTTATTAACCGGAAACTGACTTGGGAGGAAACGAGTCAATATGACGTGGGATTGGATTTCAGTTTATTTGACTATCGTTTGAAAGTAACGACTGATTATTATTATCGTTACACGAAAGGACAGTTGAATAAGGTTGATCTTCCCGGTGATATATATTTTCATAAATTCCAATGGCAAAATGCATTAGCTGTTTCGAATCAGGGTATCGAGGTCGAGTTGACTGCGGATATTTTGCGGGAAACAGCCGTGAAGTGGAGAATGAAATATAATGTTTCCCGGAACTGGAATCGTTTCGAGAAAAGTAGTGACGGATATGATTATGAACAAAATGTTTTGGGGGAACCTTTATACCGGATAAGGGTATTCAAAACAAATGGGTTTTATAATTCAATGGATGAAGTTCCCATGTACTACACGGAAGCAAATGGTTTACCGAAACCTTTGAATACAGGTAATACAGGTATCTTTTTTCCGGGAACACGTCGAATATTGGATCTGAATGGTGACGGTGTAATTTCGGAAGCTGACAAATATTATGCAGCAAGCCCTTTACCCGTCGCTCACGGTGGATGGATCAATGAGATAAGTTGGAAACAGTTTGATCTGAATGTTGTTTTTACTTATTCGTTAGGACGTCATATCATAAATAATTACAAGTACTCGTTTGCTCAACCCGGTAATGGACCTGCTCCGATCATGGGTGATACCCGGGATTTTGATGCATGGACTCAAGCGGATAATAAAGAACATGATTTTTCCAAGTTACAGATGTACACGGAGTTGAAGAATCAATTTTCGGGAGTTTATGACACTGCTATTGAGAAGGTTCATATGCTTCGTTTGAAACAACTCACGCTGGGATATAATTTAGATCGCCAAATTGCCGGTAAAATAGGGCTTTCTGGGACTCGTCTATTCATGACTATGGAGAACTTGTTTCTGTTAACAAACTACTCCGGTTTAGATCCGGAGATTGTGAGTATCTTCAGTGGATTGGATGCATTGTCTTCTTATCCGCTTCCCCGGAAATTTACTGTTGGATTGACTATTAATTTTTAAGATGTGACGGGTATGAAAAAGATATTATTTATTTTAATGCTTTTACCGTTTTTCTCCTGCAATGATTGGTTGGACGTGGAGTCTGAAAAATCGGTGACTTACTTGAATTATTTCAAGAGTGAACAGGATTTGGAAAAGGTGTTAATCTCTATGTTTAATAACGAAAAAGGAATATTTGCTCCTTATCATGTAAATGCTTTTGGCTGGGCCGGACTGCCATGTGATAATGCCGGCGACTATGAAGGGTATAGAAAGTTAGATCCTGCTGAATTTTTCAATAAAATGGGTATGGAAGGCTGGAGTGGTCATTATAGTGCCATGTATCTGGCAGATATGTTGGAAGAGAATCAATTCCGTTTTGAGAATATCTCTGATGAGAGGGCGAAATATTGGCTGGCCCAAGCGAATTTTGTTAAAGCATTAATGTATTTTGATTTGGTACAGAATTGGGGAGAGGTTCCTCTTGCCCCCGGAACGGAGTCCACGGAAGCTGAAGGAAAAAGTACGGTCGATGTTATTCTGAAGGAGGCTATACGTTGTGCTGAGGTTGCTTTGATTCTTCCGACGCATGATAAATTAATGGATGCGAATGGTAACGTGATTACCTCGAAACAATATGCCAGTTTAGGCACGGTACACACGTTGCTAGCTAATATTTACGCTTGGATGGGAGGATTGTATGGCGATACGGAATATTGGAAAAAAGCAGAAGAGCATGCGTCTTTGGTGATAGACGGGAAGGTCGGTTTTTATGATTTGGAAAAGACGATTTCTCTTCTGATCGCTAATACTTTGGGCGCAAATAGAACGAGTGACGAAACAATTTTTGCGATAGAAATAAATGAAACGGATGAAAATAGGTTTTGGAGGAAACAATTTGAGGAGCGTTACCCGGGATTGGTTCTGGTCGATTACCCGTATAGTGAAATGAATCCTCAGGAAATAGAATCGAATTATCGGAAACCTTGGATTTCGGTGAGATCTGTGCTGAATTTGTATCCGGATAGGAAGGACGAAAGACGGGACGAATATTGGTATCGATTGGGAGAAGTCAGCTATTGGGAGGATTCAGACTGGGATGATGATGGAAATGTGATTGATTCCGTAGAAATTATATCAGATTATGCTTTTTTAAATAAATGGCGTGATCCTATTCGTACCGTGAATCCGTCATTTATAGATAAAGACGGAGAGGCTCAACTATTGGCGATGGAGGGGAACCGGGTGGTATGGCGTTTGGCGGATCTGATTTTACTTCGGGCAGAATGTCGTGTACGTTTGGGGGAGGCTTCGGCTGTTAACGATTTGAATCGGATACGGAAGCGTGCCGGTTTGGATGATTATGATGGAAGAACTGATTCTGAATCTCTGCGGAGAGAAATTTTTCTAGAACGGGAGCGGGAATTATTTGGGGAAGGACAACGTTATTATGATGTCGTGAGAAACGGGTATTTCCGGGAAGAATTATCCTTGGTGTATGCAGCATTAACTGACAACGATATACGGGACGGAGCTCTTTATCTTCCCGTGTCTCGTAATTCATTTACAAAAAATCCATTAATGAAACAAAATATTTACTGGTCATGGCGGCAACAATAAAACATATAACTAAGGGGGCAATCGTGGTAATGGTGCTATGCCTTTGCTCTTGCACAAAATACAATTATATCAATGGGGGAACGGCAAACGGAATTCATGATTGTACGATGTGGGAATATTTTCACACGAATAGTTACGATTGGGATTCCACGGTTGTCATGATAGAACATGCAGGACTGAAATCTCTTTTCGATGGAACTGGTGAATATAAGCAAATCACTTTTTTCGGTTTGACAAGTAATAGTATCTTACGCTATATGTTAGAAAATAATTACGAGAGAGTGACAGATATCCCGGTTGGAAAATGTCAGGATATTATACAGAAATTGGTGGCTCCGAAACGCATCATGTTGAATGATGTTCCCCGGGGGAACCGGATACAATCGGGAGGGGGAATCGAGAGTGCGTTTGTGGAATATGATGGTTTGGTATTTGATTGTATTAGAGGTTCTCTTTTCTTGTGGACACAAAGGATGGCTTATAATGATATCGAGGATACCGGAGAGATCGCACTTTATATCGCTAGTCGAAATCAGGACGGGACTAGGAATGAGCGTGTTGCTTCCACGGATATACAAACTACGAATGGAGTTGTTCATTCGCTTAATTATGATTTCAGATTCCGTAACTTTTAAAAATAGGCGATGATGAGAAAGATATTATTATTCATGACGCTAGGATGTTCAATCCTGTTGGGTGCTTGTAGTGATGTGGAGGTGGGATACTTGGTTTCGGAACATGCGGCATATACTCAAGATTCTCTGCATTTGTATAATATAGAGAATCGACTGGAGGAGTTGATCAATATATTGAATGAATTCCACGGGAAAACAGGACCTCTTTTGGAAGAGAAAGCCGAATTAAGTGAACTCAGGCAAGAGAAACAATGGGATTTGTGGGATTTTGATGATTATGAGATTGCACCGGTACAAGAGCAATTAGCATCGTGTACGGATGCTGAAACATGTAAAAAATTGCAGGCTTTATTAGATGAGTTGAATGCACAACGGGAGGTGATGCGTAAAGAGATAAAAAACTTGGACGATCAGATATGGAATTTACAGCAACAGGTGAATCAGATTGCCGAGGAGCTGGGTTTTGGTTCTGAGAAGGAATTGACTAATCAAGTGGATAAGTTGAAGAATACTATCGAGTATGAGATTCCTTGGGTGACCTCTCCGATCGAGGGAGTGTTGGGGACTGAGCCTTTGGTGTATTCTATCGAGAACGTGAAGAATGAGAATGCTGCTAATGCGGAACTTTTCCGTAAGGGTTTGTCTATTATGGGAGGGGGACGTATGTACGTGGAGCAAAATCTGGAAGCTCCTGCCGGGCGGTATGTCGTTTCAATTCGCCTTGAGAATAAAGGACAACGTGCTATTCTGGAAGATGCGTTCACTTTTATCGTGGACGAATAGACCTATTTATAATTTGATATCCGCAGGCGGGATGGCCGCTTGCGGATACTTTGAGTGAATGTCTTCAAACGATTTAATTTGTTATTTATGAAAAAGGTGTTTTATTTATTGGTGTTCCTCGTGGGAACGCTAGGGAATCTCTCGGCTCAAATGGTATTGTTTGAAGGGACGTTCGAGGAAGCCGAAGAGAAAGCGAAAGAAGAGAAGAAAGACTTGTTCGTGGATTTTTATGCCGATTGGTGCGGACCGTGTAAAGCGATGGCTTCGGAAGTGTTTACCCGCCCGGAAGTGGGGGAGTATTTTAATGCGCATTTTATCTGTTTACAGGTGAATGTAGAGGCAAAGGAGAATGCGAATCTGGCAAAAACGTATCGTGTTATCGCTCTGCCGACGATGGTATTTATCCGCAGTGGCAAAGAATTACGTCGGATTGAGGGAGTCAAAGCTCCGGAGGCGTTTATCAAGGAGGCTAAAATCGCTTTGGGGGAAGAATTGAGTTTTGACCAATTGTATGATAAATTCAAGAAGGACAAAAAGAATTTTGAACTTCAACAGCAATTGTTATTGGATGCTCCCGTGTTTATGTCTTCCTTACAGGGATATGATCGGGAAAAGTGGGCATCCCGGATAGAAAGTCTTTTTCCGGACTATTTGAAAAATAAGAAGTTGGAGAATATGGTCAATGAACAGGATTTTACGATTCTCTCGATGTATCATTCTCAGGTTTCCAAGCAGGACCCGATCTTTGATTTTGTTGTTGCTCATTTTAATGAATATGCGCAAATCGTTGGGAAAGAACAAGTCAGTGGTTATTTGATTGGGTTGAATAATAGTTATATCATCCAATTGTGCAAGAAAGGAGATTTGGCTTATAAAGATCGTTTGGGACGGGTGAACAGGGATTTGAAAGAGGTGTATTCCGGGATTACTTTCGGGTCCTTGTCCGTGTTGGATGCGATAACGTTATTATCGGATGCAACCTACTATTTATATAAACAGGATGAGAGGAAATTCTTCGAGAATATGGATAAGTATTTAGCGGGAATGGGAGATAAAGCAGAGTTAGAGGATTATACCCAATCGCTAGAGGATCTTTCCGTGGCGTACAACGGGAATCTGTCGAAAACGGCTTACACAAAGAGTATCGTGTGGATCACGAAGGCTTTGGAAAAAGAAATGTCCCCGCAATTGCGTACTCGTCTGTTAATGATGATGGGACAATGTTTTCAGAGTATAGACAACAAAGAGAAGGCAAAACAGGCTTATAACCAAGCTTTCTTGGTGAGTGCGGAAATCTCGGATAAGATGCAGATGAAACAAATTCAAGAAACAATACAACAGTGTTTGTTAGGATTGTAGAAAAAATCTAAAATCGAATATCACTTTGCACCGGATAATGATCGGAATACTTAACGGTATCACGGGTATAAGATACGGTGCCGAGCGTTGGTGTGTGCAGGATGTGGTCAATACGGAACGAGGGGAATTCTCCGATATACGTGTTCCCGAGGCCACGTCCTTTTTCTATGAAACAGTCTTTCATCCCTTCGGACAATGTGTGGTAGGCGAAGGAGATCGGGGTATCGTTAAAGTCCCCGCAAATGATAACCGGGTAGGGGGATTGTAGCATATGATCTTTTATTATTTGCGCCTGTTTTGCCCGGTTTCGGTTGGCGGTAACCAGACGAGAAGATATAGTCTTGACACCTTGCGTGGCATTTTGCGTGTTGCCACTGGTGAGTTCCTTGTATATCTGCTGTTCATTTTTACCTAACCGGTAGGATTCAAGATGTACAGAGTATACCCGGATCGTGTCTTTACCGATGGCAATGTCTCCATAAACGCAGGCGGCCGAATGTCCTTTATCGAATTTAATCACACCTTTATTAATAATCGGATAGCGGGAGACAAGTGCAACATCCCGATTGCGGTGATAATACGGGTAGGCAGGGAATTTTTTGAAGGAGGCTTCCCGTTGAGGAAATTCCTGCATACAAACAATGTCGTTATTACTATTATTTATGTAATTTTCGATCTTTGCAGGTGCATCCTTTTCGCCTATTCCCAACATCTGGATATTGTAAGTCATGATGGAAAGATCATGAGGTGCATCGGGCACGGTTTGCGGGTTCAATCCATAGTAAGTGGTAATTAACGGGTACCCGGCTGCGATGATCAGTATGGATAGAATGGCTATCTTTTTCCAGCGTGCAATCCAGTAAAGCAATAGGATAATGTTTACAATCAATAAATAATGATAGGTGTAACCCAGCAGGGATGAAAAATAAAACACGTTAGGGTTAACATAGGGAGCGGTGTAGCTCCCAAGTAATCCGATCATGGCGATGATCGTGACGATCCTCATGATAATGTCAAATAATCGGCCCAAGGAATTTTAGATTTTAAATTTTAGATTCCAGCCGCACAGGGCTGACGCTTTTTGATTTTCTACTTTTATCTTTTAACTTTTAGCTCCGATCTTTCCAACTACCCCCTCTAACTCCCCCCTGTGTAAGGGGGAGCCAGAGGGGGTAGTTGTTTTTTCATTCTAAATTCTATATTTTTCATTCTTCATTTTCAATTGTTTTTCGATTTGAACAATATCTCCTTTTCTTCTTTTGTCAGGCTTTCATAACCATGTTTGGAGATTTTGTCCAAGATACTGTTGATGCGGTCGTCTTTTCGTTTTTTGTACTCGTTATATTCCATGTCATTCATGTCCGAGACTTTCTTTTTGTACTTGACTCTCATGGTCTTCTTATGGAATAGGCGGCTGTTGCCTAACTTGGTGAAGAGGGATGAAAGTCCTTTGGTCAAGTCGAGATTGCGACGGAAAGACAAGGTGAAAAGATAACCGAACAAGGCTCCCCCGAGGTGGGCAATATGCCCTCCCGCGTTACCGCTAGGGATACTTAGAAGGTCTATGACTGCCGTGAAGATCGCTAGGTGAATAAGTTTCACCGGGCCGATCAGAAACACGTATATCTTGTAGTTCGGGTGATAAGTACACACGGCGAACACGATGGCCATGACGGATGCCGAGGCACCGATGGCCCACGACTGGTAACGTTCAAGCTCGAAAGCGGGAAACAAGGCGTAGGCTGCCATGTAAATAATAGCCCCGGTAATTCCCCCAAGGAGATACACTCCCGTGAGTTTCTGACTGGAGAACGTGTTTTGAAAGATCGAACCGAACCAGTACAGCCAGAGCATGTTGAACAACAAGTGTAGAAACCCGAACTGGGTGAACATGTAGGTAATTATCGTCCACGGCGTGTAAAGCAGACGTTCCGGCAGCGCGGGAACACCTACGTAAGGCAACAGGAGTTGTTCGAAGCCCCGTTGTCCGGCCAGTACGAAGAATACTTCCAGAATCTTGATGACGAGAAAAACACCGATATTGATATAGATCAGGCGGGTAAGTGTCGTTCCTTGTTTGAAGGAGTTCTTTATCCCATTCCAGATTCCACCTGAAAAATTCGATCCATACGCCCTGTTGTACATAACCTATCTTTTTCTAGTAAAACTTCTTGCTGTGTTTTCGCCAGTAAAGAATCAAGAAGAAACCGAAAAGCATACCACCCAAGTGTGCAAAGTGAGCCACGTTGTCACCTACCGAATTCTGTAAACCGAAAAACAATTCGGCGGCACCATACAAAAGCACGAAGTACTTCGCCTTGATGGGAATGGGAATGAACATCAAGTATAACTCAGTGTTCGGGAACAACATACCGAATGCCAGCAATATGCCGAAGACAGCCCCGGATGCCCCGATAGTCGGAACGTTGGTATAGGCCTGAATAATACTTTGCATGTAATATTCTGCCTGTCCGGCAAACTGCGAACTGGCAGGTGCGGCATTCCAAGCATCGACAAATTGCATCAATTGCGAGAGTAATCTGGGGTTGCTCACGTGAGAGCGGACGAACTCGGCGAAGACTCCCGCGTCGGGAGTACTTTGGAACGCGTAGAATTGTTCCTGCATATTGTGCAGACCGTACCAGCTTACCAGCGAGTGGAGAGCGGCTGCGCCTAATCCGGTAACAAAATAGTAGATAATAAAACGTTTGGTACCCCATACCGATTCCAGTATCCGGCCGAACATGAACACGGCAAACATGTTGAAGAAAAGGTGAGTAAGCCCTTCTTGCGTGAACATGTGCGTGATATACTGGTAGATCTGGAAATACTGGGATTGCGGCAAGTGCATCCCAAGTATATTGACAAGATCAACGTCCGACCGCTGGCCGATCATGTTAACGGCCAAGAAAACGAGTACGTTGATAATGATGATGATCTTTACTGCCGGGGTGATCCCGGCGAAGGGTCTATAATTATTCATTGTTCAGCAGGTTTATTATTTTCCTTGTTTTCCGGTTTATTGTTTTTGTCTTGTTTACGTAACACTTTCGGTCCATCCGGGCGATTTGCCGGTTTCTCGTTGGAACGATTACCCTGTTGGTTATTATTCCGGTTTTCTGGGCGGTGCTTGGGCCTGTTGCCTTGCCTGTTTTCGTTTCTATTCTCGTTCCTGTTTTCAGGCTTGTTCCCCGTGTTGTTGCCCGGATTTTCCTTGGGTTTATTCTCGTTATTCGTGTTGTTGTTCTCTTTCTGATTGTTTTTCCGGTTATTACGGTTTCTGGAGTGATTTCGTTTGCCTTGATTTTGTTTTTTCTCGTCAAAACGATTCAAGCTTTCTTCTCCCACCCCGTCCGTGTAACCGATGTTCACTTGTTCTTCTTTTTCGACATCGACAGCTTTTGCCGGAATTTGTCCCCGTTTGTTCATGGCGATGATCTCTTTCACGCGGGCGACGGATAGTTTGATCAACGTACCACGTCCTTCTTTATCGAAAGAGTAGGACATATTGCGACCGAAAATATCTGTTTTCTGGTGATAGAGCATACCTTCGCCCGTGTTCAGCCAGATATTGGTGGACGGGAAATCTTTTTGCTCGTCAATATAAGCATCGACCTCGTAATTCAGACAACATTTCAACTTACCACATTGTCCTGCCAGTTTTTGCGGGTTTAAGGAAATGTCCTGATAACGGGCGGCAGAAGTGGAAACGGAAATAAAGTTCGTGATGAACGTGGAACAGCATAATTTACGTCCGCACGACCCGATTCCCCCGATACGTCCTGCCTCCTGACGGGCCCCGATCTGTTTCATCTCGATCCGGATGTGGAATGTTTCCGCCAAAATCTTGATCAGTTTCCGGAAATCCACGCGGTCATTGGCGATGTAGTAGAAAATGGCTTTTGTCTTGTCCCCTTGGTACTCCACGTCCCCGATCTTCATGTCAAGTCCGAGTTCGGCAGCGATAACACGTGAACGGATCATCGTGTCGTGTTCCAAGGCGATGGCCTGTTGCCATTTCTCGATGTCGTGGGGTTTTGCCTTTCGGTATATCTTTTTCAAGGGATTACGTTCCAAGTCGACTTTTTTCAGTCTCATCTGTTCCCGCACGAGTTCTCCCGTGAGGGATACGATCCCGATGTCATGTCCAAGAGCTGCCTCCACGGCCACGATGTCCCCGATATTTAGTTTCAGATTACTGTTGTTTAAATAAAAACCTTTCCTTGTATTTTTAAACCGGACTTCCACGATTTCAGAAGGAGTGCATCCTTCCGGGGTATCTTCCATCCAGTTATAGACCGTGAGTTTTCCTGCCAGCAGGCGGTGATCAATCACGGGAACAACCTGTGGTTGTTGCTTTATATTTTTGTTTTCGGAGTTATTCTGTACTTCTTCTTCGTTTATCTCACTCATACTGTATTAATTGAAAATTGAAAATTGAAAATTGAAAATGGTGTGATATTTATTTTCGGTTTTCAATGGTTCAATTTTTAGTTTATATCTTTTAGTTTTTCATGTTTTTCACGGTCTGATGTTTTGCATCACCTTGATGCAGAGATCCGTGAAAATTATTTTCCCATTCCCGTTTCGGATGATGTCACTATATGCACGTTCAAATTCATCGAAAAGGGGAATAATATTGCCTTCATGAACGTAGGGAGAGAATCTCGTGGAGAAAGTTTTCTCCCGTTCAGTCATGTATACTATTTTTTCAATACCAAAGTTTCTGACAAAGTTTTCCCGTAACATACGGATGCAATGCATCAGGAAACTTTTTTGCTTTTCTCTTCCGAGAGAAGCGAGTTCATTGACAAATTCGTTGACGGGGAGCATTTTCCGTTCCCAGCAGAGACGCATCATCTGCACGAATTTCTCTTGGTTGTAAACAGATTCGTCGGTTTCGTTCAGCATGCGGAGGGCTCTCAGCCAGCTACCGGATGCCACGTGAGCGACTTGATCGGCCGAGTCCCGGACCAAGTGTTTTTGAAGAACCAGTTGTTTCGCTATGTTTTCTTGGGTCAGAGGGGGTACCTTGATCCTCTGCGTCCGCGAGAGAATCGTGGTGATGATTTCCTCGGCGTGTTCGGTGACCAGCAGGAATAACGTGTTCGGGTAGGGTTCTTCCAGTATCTTTAAAAGTTTGTTGGAACATTCCGTTTTCATCTTTTCGGGCAACCAGATGATCATGACCTTGTAGTCCGATTCGAAGGATTTCAGGTTGAGTTTCCGGAGGATGTTCCCGCTTTCTTCCGTGTATATCAAGGCTTGAGCGTTCTCGTCGGCACCCATGGCTCCTAGCCATTCTTCCATGTCTATGTATAGACTTTTGAGCAGAAGGCTACGCCATTCGTTGATATACTCGTCACTGATCGGTGTTTTTATCTTGGCTGATTTCACCACGGGAAAGACGAAGTGTAAATCCGGGTGAATCAGTTTCTGCATCTTTTTGCACTCCGGGCAGACCCCGCAAGCATCTTCATGTTTATCGCCCGTGCAGAAAAGATACTGCGTGAAAGCTAACGCCAAGGCCAGTGAACCCGCTCCCGTATCACCGGAAAAGAGTTGGGCATGACTGATTCTTCCCGTTTGCAGGGAAGTAATCAGTCTTTGCTTTATTTCTTCATGTCCTATGACGTCTTTAAAAAACACCTTGTTAATTTTAGATTTAATGATTTTAGATTTAAGATTCCAGCCGCACGAATCAACGCTTTTTTTTGACAGGAATCATAAATTCATTCATTTTCAATTGTCAATTTTCCATTTTCAATTGAATTCCCAGTTCCTTGAATTGCTCCGGAGAGATTTCAGAAGGGGAGTCAATCATCACGTCACGCCCGGAGTTGTTCTTCGGGAAGGCAATCACGTCGCGGATAGAATCCAACCCGGCGAACATAGAGGCTAACCGGTCGAAACCGAACGCGATACCACCGTGAGGAGGAGCCCCGAATTTGAATGCTCCCATCAGGAATCCGAACTGAGCCTGTGCGGCCTCGTGCGTGAAACCTAGACAATCGAACATTTTGGATTGCAATGCCGAATCGTGAATACGGATAGAACCACCACCGACTTCCACGCCGTTAATGACCATGTCGTAAGCATTGGCACGTACTTTACCCGGGTCGGTATCCATTAATGGAATATCCTCTGGCTTGGGAGAAGTGAACGGGTGGTGCATTGCATAGAAACGTTGGGTTTCCTCGTCCCATTCCAGCAAGGGGAAGTCTACTACCCACAACGGTTTGAAGACATCCTTATCCCGTAATCCCAGACGATTACCCATTTCCAAGCGTAACTCGCACAATTGGGGGAGGGTTTTGAATTTCGGACCTACTAAAATCAAGATCAGGTCTCCCGGTTCTGCCTTGCAGGTTTCTGCCCATACTTTCAAGTCGGCTTCCGTGTAGAATTTATCAACAGAGGATTTGAATGTCCCGTCCTCGTTGTATTTCACGTAAACCAATCCTTTGGCCCCGATTTGCGAGCGTTTCACGAATTCGGTCAACTCGTCCAGTTGTTTACGGGTATATCCGGCACATTTAGGTGCGCAGATGGCCCCGATATATTCAGCATCGTTGAACACGGCAAAATCTTTCCCTTTGGCAACGGCAGTCAAATCCACGATCTTCATCCCGAAACGAAGGTCCGGTTTATCGCATCCGTATTGCTCCATGGCATCCATCCAAGTCATTTTTTCCAGTTTGGGAATATCCACGCCACGAACTTCTTTGAACAAGTGACTGATCAAACCTTCGAAAACTTCCAACACGTCTTCTTGTTCCACGAATGACATTTCGCAGTCGATCTGAGTGAATTCGGGTTGACGGTCAGCCCGTAAATCCTCGTCCCGGAAACATTTCACGATCTGGAAATAGCGGTCGAAACCGGAAACCATCAGCAATTGCTTGAAGGTCTGCGGGCTTTGTGGCAGGGCGTAGAATTGGCCTTGGTTCATACGGGAAGGTACCACGAAATCGCGGGCTCCCTCGGGTGTACTCTTGATTAATACCGGGGTTTCTACCTCGATAAAGTTCAAGTTACTCAAGTAGTTCCGGGTCAATTGTGCCATGCGGTGGCGTAATTCCAGATTTTTGCGAACGCAGGAACGACGTAAATCCAAGTAACGGTATTTCATCCGGATCTCATCCCCCCCGTCGGTTTGATCCTCGATCGTGAAAGGCGGTACTTCCGATTCGCTCAGAACATTCAATTCATTCACGATAATCTCGATATCGCCTGTCGGTATTTTATTGTTTTTGCTGGCTCTTTCGATCACCGTACCCTTTACTTGGATCACGAATTCACGTCCGAGCTTTGCCACGTTAGCTTTAATTTCTTCGGGAGCCGATTCCTCGACTACCAATTGGGTAATCCCGTAACGGTCACGAAGATCCACGAAAGTCATGGCTCCAAGTTTCCGTACTTTTTGTACCCATCCGCTAAGACAAACGCTTTCATTCACGTTCTCCATTCTTAGCTGCCCACAAGTATGTGTTCTATACATAAATTCTCAATTTTAATTCTGGCATAAACATTGTGCGAAAATAGTAAGAATTTGTCAGTTTAAGGCATAAATAATTGAAAATTGAAATGCGGATACTGAAAATGAAGAGATCCGTGGGAGATCGACGGGAGTTGAGAGGGAGATCGATGCCTACGGGAAGTTGATAACGGTTTTTCCTAGGTATTAAAGACGATCTAATTAGTCGGGTTTAACTCGTGGGGGAATCGGCTTTGTCTCGTCTTTGGGGACCGAACTCCGTTTGAACTCGGATGTAATTCCTCTTGATTTGTTTACAAGGGGAAAGTAGCAGATTTCAGTCATTGGGTGAAACGTGTTGAAACGTGGTAACCAATCGGAAAGTTTTTTTCAATATTATTATCCCGATTTTGTGATGAAACGTGGACAATTGCTTATCTTTGAAATCTGAATGAAATGATTAATAATTTAACGGTGAATTACATTGATGTGATTATATTGCTACCGTTGGTATACGGGGCTTATAAAGGGTTTAGCCAAGGATTGATTGTTGAGATGTCAACGTTGTTTGCGTTGGTGTTAGGAGTGTTTATCTCGTTGAGGTATGCCGTGAACGTGGAGGGCTTTTTGAAGGATTTCGTGGCTTTGCCGGAGTCGTATGCCTATTACATCGCTTTCGCCGTGACTTTCCTACTGGTTATTATCGTGATGCACCTGCTTGGGAAATTGTTGACCAAGTTGATTGATATGGTTTCATTGGGACTGTTTAACAAGTTGTTCGGGATCGTGATGGGCGTGTTGAAAGCTGCTATCGTGGTATGTGTGGTACTTTTCATCGTGAATGCGCTGGACGTTCGTTATGATTTTATTTCGGCAAAAACGAAGAGTGATAGCTTGTTGTACAAACCTTTTGTTAACTTTGCAAATGGCGTTTACGAAAGTGCGATAAAATAAGCTAAAAATTGAAAGCTAAAAATTAAAAGATAAGAGTTGAAAAAACTCGTAACTTATTAACTTATAACTCGCGAAGGCGAATTAAAAATTAAGAATCGATGAATTTTGTTGAAGAACTAAGATGGAGAGGGATGATTCATAATATCATGCCGGGAACCGAAGAACAATTAGCAAAAGAACAAACGACGGCTTATGTCGGAATTGACCCGACGGCTGATTCGTTACATATAGGTCACCTCGTGTCGGTTATGATGATGAAACATTTACAGATGGCCGGGCATAAACCGATTTTCGTGATTGGTGGAGCAACGGGTATGATCGGAGATCCCAGCGGTAAATCCTTAGAACGGAATTTGTTGGACGAGGATACCATTCAAAAGAACATGGCAGGGATTAAGGCCCAGTTGTCCAAGTTTATTGATTTCAATTCGAGCGAGCCGAACGCGGCGATCATGGTGAATAATTATGACTGGATGAAAAATTTCTCTTTCCTTGATTTTATCAGGGAGGTGGGGAAACATATCACGGTGAATTACATGATGTCGAAGGATTCCGTGAAGAAGCGATTAAGCGCCGATTCGACAAACGGGATGTCATTCACGGAGTTTACTTATCAGCTGGTGCAAGGGTATGATTTTTTGTACTTGCGTCGTAATTATAACTGCCTGTTGCAAATGGGTGGTTCCGATCAATGGGGAAATATCACCACGGGCGGGGAACTGATTCGCCGGAAAGATGGTGGGGAAGCTTATGGTTTGACTTGGCCGTTAATGACCAAAAGTGACGGTAAAAAATTCGGGAAAACGGAATCGGGTAACGTGTGGCTGGACCCGCGGCGGACTTCTCCCTACAAGTTCTACCAGTTCTGGCTGAACAGCACGGACGAGGACGCTGCCCGGTATATCAAGATTTTCACGATATTGCCACCGGCAGAGATTGATGCCTTGATTGTAGAACATCAGGAGGCCCCGCATTTGAGAAAGTTGCAGAAGGTGTTGGCGAAGGAGGTGACTTGCCTGATTCACGGGGAGGAAGCTTATGATTCCGCTTTGGAGGCCTCCCAAATTCTTTTCGGTAATGCAACATCCGATGCGTTGAAACGTTTGGATGAAGACACGCTATTGTCTGTTTTCGAAGGGGTGCCTCAATTTGACGTTGCACGAACTGATTTAGAGGCCGGAATTCATATCGTGGACTTGATGGCAGAGAAAACTTCCATGATGTCTTCAAAAGGAGAGGCTCGGCGTGCATTGAAGGGAAATGCGATCAGTATAAATAAGGAGAAAGTGCAGGATCAAGAATTAGTAGTTACTCCCGAATATTTGATCGACGGTAAGTTTATCCTTTTGCAAAGCGGGAAAAAGAATTATTTCTTGATTACGGTGAAGTAAGCGAGTTTATAAAATAAATGAATAGAGGCTGCATCCAATGCAGCCTCTATTCATTTATTGTAATTGAAAATTAATAGGAACCGTGAAAGATACTCTCACCGGTTTCTGTCTTTGCTTTCCGGGAGTCCATTTTGGCATGGATTGAATGACACGAATGGCTTCCTTGTCTAGGGAAGGATCCACGGATCTAGTGACTTGCACGTTTGAAACGCTACCATCTTTCTCGATGACAAATTGTACAAAAACTTTACCTTGGATGTTATTTTCCTGAGCGATCATCGGGTATTTGATGTGCTTGGAAATCCATTTCTGTACATTGCCTCCCGGGAATTTGGGCATTTCTTCAACGACTGCGAATACTTCGGATTCCCCGGAATATTCATCCCCATACCCGTAGTCTCCTTCGTACCCGTTACCCGTGCCGCTAAAGTCGTAAACTCCGTGGTTGGCAACGTTGGCTTCCACGTCCATGATGTCCAAGTTGTCGTCCAAGTTTATTTCTTCATCTACGATCTCTATCAGGTCGGTTAGCCGGGGTGCGGGAGGTGGTGGCGGAAGAGCGTGTTGTATTCGTTGGGTGACGGGTATGATCTCTTCATCCAATTGTTCTTCCGTGTTTATTACTATGAAGCCTTCTTCCATCTTCACGTCGACTTTCCACTCGAAAGCAAGGAATATGCAGGCTAATGCTACGATTAGTCCGATCTCGAAGAAGATTCCTTTTTTGTTTTCGAGGTTTGCCTTTGATGATTTCTTTACTTCCATAATGTTTATTTATGATGGTTAAGCTTATACCTCTAATATACAAAAAAATAGCCAGAAATCAAAATAAACGAATGGTTTTGTCAGAAAATAGGTGAAAGATGTATAATTATATATATTACTGATTCCCAGTATAAAAAAGGAGCGGCATCCAAATGTCGCTCCTGAAGGGGAAAGGGTCTGATTTCCCTATTTTTTTTTCTTGATAGCACCTTATTTTGTCTCTTCGTCTATCTCGAAATCCCGGTACAAGAAATCGTTGAATGGGAAACGTGCCGAGTGAATGTCTTTGGCAATATCGTATATCTTTTCTTTCAATTCCTCGATATTTTCTTTGGATTTAGCTGAAATGTACACGGTTTCTCCTTCCTGTTTGGACATCCACATTTGTTTCAAGTCCTCTAGGCTATAGTTTTTCCGTTCGATAGGAGTGAGATCGTCTTCCTCCTTTTTCGTGTACGTGAAGGCATCTATTTTATTGAATACGGTAATCGTGGGTTTAGAATTATCCATTAGCTCTCCCAGCGTTTCATTTACAACCCGGATTTGATCCTCGAATTGGGGATGTGAGATGTCGACTACATGCAAAATGACATCTGCTTCTCTCACCTCGTCCAGCGTGGATTTGAATGATTCCACGAGGTGGTGGGGAAGTTTACGGATAAAACCGACCGTGTCCGCCAGTAGTAGCGGGACATTTTTTATGGCTATCTTGCGTACCGTGGTATCCAGGGTTGCGAAAAGCTTGTTCTCGGCGAATACTTCCGATTTGCTCAGGAGATTCATGAGCGTGGATTTACCCACGTTGGTATAACCCACTAAGGCTACTCGTACGAGTTTTCCGCGGTTTTTCCGTTGTGTGACCATCTGTTTGTCAATCTTGGCTAACTGCTCTTTCAGGCGGGTGATTTTGTCCCGGATGATGCGTCTGTCGGTCTCGATTTCACTTTCACCCGGACCGCGAAGTCCGATACCTCCTTTTTGTCTTTCCAAGTGAGTCCACATACCCGTCAGACGAGGAAGTAGGTATTGATATTGTGCCAGTTCAACTTGAGCTTTTGCTTCTGCCGTACGGGCTCTTTTGGCAAAAATATCCAAGATGAGATTGGTGCGGTCAAGGACTTTTCTTCCTTTTAATTCTCGTTCCAAATTTCTGATTTGTGTCGGGCTTAGTTCATCATCAAAAATGATCAAGTCAATATCGTTATCTTCGACGTATGTTTTGATCTCTTCCAATTTTCCTTTACCGACAAAGGTAGCCGTTACCGGTTTATCCAAGTTTTGCGTGAATATTTTTACGGTTTCCGCTCCTGCCGTTTCTGCTAGGAAAGCGAGTTCGTCTAAGTATTCACACATCATGTCGTAGCTGATGTTTTCTGATTGTAGCGCTACACCTACAAGAATGGCTTTTTCTGCTTCTTTTTTCGTGTAAAAATATTCGCTCATAAATAGGAAAAGAAGGGGCTGACGATGATCGACAGCCCCTTGTTATAATTTAACATGTCTTATTTACTGTAACTGGAAGTTGATAGGTACAGTGTAAGATACTCGAACCGGTTTACCTCTCTGTTTCCCAGGTTTCCATTTCGGCATGGCTTTTACCACGCGGATAGCCTCCTTGTCCAAAGATGGGTCAACGGATCTGGCAACTTTCACGTCGCTAACACTACCGTCTTTCTCGATCACGAATTGTACGAAAACTTTACCCTGAATGTTATTTTCTTGTGCGATCATCGGGTATTTTACGTTCTTCGCGATCCATTTTTGTACACTACCTCCGGGGAACTGCGGCATATCTTCTACTACTTGGAAAATATCAGCTTCTCCATCACTCTCTTCTTCTCCCCAGCTGTCTCCGTCGTAATCGAAGTTATAATTACTCTTGTTTTCAACATCTGCTTCAACGTCGTCGATTTCAAGTTCCTCGTCAATACTTAATTCATCTTCCACGATCTCGATCAAGTCCGTCAATTTCGGGGCTGGAGGAGGAGGTGGGGGCGGTTTCATCATTTGTTGAGTAATAGGAATGATTTCCTCCTCAACCTGCTCTTCTTGGGTAATAACAAACCCTTCTTCTACTTTCGTGTTGGTCTTCCAGTTGAAAGCACTCAGTAGAATCCCTAGAGCTATAACAAAACCGATCTCAAGGAAAATGGTCTTTTTCCCTTCAAGATCTGCTTTAGGTGATTTTTTTACTTCCATGTTATTAGTTTAATATTATAGTTCTGTTTTTCTCACAATTTGCGTGGGTAAAAATAGTCAAATTCATAATAAACCGCAATATTTCTCTCCTTTTTTTTGAAGAAAATGTTAAAATGATCGCTAAACTTCATTAAAATCTTCTTAAAAGTTTGGGTTGTTGTTCATATCAGGTTGATTTCATGTCGATGATAGCTTGGGAGAGGGAAAGTAAAAAAGGACAACCTTGATCGGTTGTCCTTTTTCGGGATGTTCGTATTGTATGTAAATCACTGTATGTTTCTCTTATTTTAACTGGAATGTGATCGGGATGGTAAACCGAACTCTTACGGCTTTGTCCCGTTGCATTCCCGGAACCCATTTCGGCATGGCCTTAACCACGCGGATGGCTTCTTGTGACAGATCCGGATCAGCGGAGCGTACCACGTTAATGGAACTGATGCTACCGTCTTTCTCTACCACGAATTCAACAAATACTTTTCCTCCGATGCCCATTTCTGCACATCTTGCCGGGTATCTTAAATTTTTCCTAAGCCATTTGTTCAAGTCTCCGTTAAAACGAGGCATTTTTTCAACTGTAATAAACGGAAGATCTCTCTCCCCGGGATCATCACCCTCGTCATCATACCCGCTCTGCCAGTCGGTAGCCTTACCCGTTAAAGAGCCTTTCGTGTTTTCGTTATCATCAACAACGTCCATCTCATTTTCAAGATCCATCTCGTTTTCCACGACCTCGATGAAATCCAAAGGTTTCACGGAAATCTTGGGAAGTGGTTGTGAAGCTCTTTGTGGTACAAAAACGGGAAGAACTTCCTCTATATCACTCGTCTCTACTGGAAACGTGATCTCTTTGGCCTCTTCCTGGTAGTATTTTGTCTCAAAGGCAAAAAACACCGTAGCCAAGGCTACAATAAAACCGATCTCGCGGAAAATAAACCGCTTGTTCTCAAGATCGGAACGGGATGTTTTCTTTGCTTCCATGACGTTTATCTTTAAATGTTATTTAAACGTTAATTTGATGTTTCAAAAATAGAAGATAAAAATGATATAAACAAGTTTTTTGCCGAGAAATGTGAATATTTTCTTAAAATTTTTATCTTTTAATTTTAAAATAACGTTAAGATGCCCGTGTTTATTAGGTTTTTTGGATTATTTGTTTTAGAAAAGAAAATAGTTGTCTCTAACTTTTTTACCTTTGTGTTATGATTGAAGTATTATTTATTCAAATTCCGGCAGGAGCTAATCGGGATAAAATGTTTGTCGGGTTACGATCTGTTGTGTCTAAAGAATGTTGTGCCGAAGTCCTCGGGTATGGAAACAAGGAAGTTGCCCTTCGCAGGTTGTTAGGAGAGGCATTGGTTCGTTTTGCTCTGAAAAAATATTGGAATCTGACCTCGGAAGATTATCGGATTGACCGGGGAGAGAAGGGAAAACCTTTTATTGTGGGTGTAGAAAATGTATTTTTTAATATTTCACATTCAGGGGATTACGTTGTTTGTGCCGTGTCTGATCGGGAGATCGGTATTGATATTGAAAAACGGGCAAAAGCTCGTATGGAGGTTGCGGGACGTTTTTTTCACGGGGAAGAGGTGGCACAATTGAAAATGTTGGAAGAGGATAAGCAGGATCAATTATTTTTTAATTATTGGTCTGTGAAGGAAAGCTTTTTGAAATATATAGGTACCGGATTGGCCCGCCCGTTAAATAGTTTTATTGTTTCGTTTTCCGGGGGAGGTGTGTCTTTATTTGAAAGGGGAAATAAGTTACCGCTATACGTGCATGCCTGTCCGGTGGATGATGGATATGCCTGTCATGTCTGTTGCGAGTACGAAGAATTAACGGGGATACATGAAATCTTTTTAGAAGAGATCACCGGGTGTTAGATGATCTCTTCGTGGGGTTATTACTTGATGCGTGTAATTATTCTTTCGACTTGTTTTGTTTGAGTCGGTTGGAGTTTTTTGCAGATCTCCTCCAAATAAGAACAAGCTTTCTCTTTCTGTTGTTGATTTGCTATTTGTTGGAATCCTTGGAGTTCTTGCAACACGTTCATTTGTTCTTTGGTATCTGTAATCCGTTCGGGTAGATCCCGTAATACCGTGAGAATTTCAGGAATCCTGTCTTTTTGCTTGTTGTCGATTATTTGGCGGAATAACATACAATATCTTAGTGAAAGAACTCCTTTGTAATGGTCTTTTTCAAAAAGTTTAAGGTCAGCGATACGTTTCTCGAAGTCTATTCCCATTGATTTAAAGATGCGGAATTCTTCTAAATAGGCCGACATGATTTTCTCTTCGACTTCTTGCTGTCCGATTTGTTTGCTAAAAGCTTTTCGATTGTCAACCAGATAGCGGAATAGAGGGGTGTCGACATTTGTTATTTCTGTTTTAATGAGGGACCAGTTTTCTGCTTCGCATAGTTTTTTGACTCCCAGTTGGGGCATCGTTTCTCCCAGAACGATTTGTAGTTTTTGTTTATCCTGTTTTTGCAAAATAGTTATATATTTTTTTAGAAATGCCTGCTCTCGGTTTCCCGCGGCGTACTCCTTGTTTAATTCTGTCAGTTCGATTGCGTTTTTGACTTTTTGCACGAAATTATCTTCGGGCTTTGACACGCCTCCCCCGTCCATGCGGCAATAGAGACTTCCGTCATGGTTGATAAACAAGTATGTCGGATAGATTTGTACGTTGTATTTTTGCGCAATATCAATCCCTTCTCCTTCTTGCATATCTTTCATGATGCAGATATAGTTCTTGTTGAAATATTCCCCGCATTCTTTTAACGGGAAAATAAATTTGACCATGTATTTGCATGGTCCACAGGTTTTCGTGTAACAGTCGATGAATAATTTCTTCCCGGTTGTTTTTGCTTTTGCTAGGGCTTCCTGAAAGGTTAGATCCTCGAAGTTCGTACCTTCTTGAGCAATGCTGTTGCTGGCTAGAAGAAGTAATAAGCTAATGATAGAAATAAATTTCATGGTTATGATTTTAAGATGTTTTGAATTAAGTCTTTCATTTCTTTGTCGGGACTAGGGGCAAATACGGTGATGATTTTTCCTTCTTTGTCTATGATGAAATAACGAGGTACTCCTACTATTTGATAATCTGTTTCAAAATGAGAATCTCCTGTGGGAGAGATAATGAGATTTATTAATCCGGTCATGTTGTTTTCCTTGATAGCTTTTAACCACTTATCCCGGGTTCTTTCTTGATCAATAGAAACTGTTAGGAAAATAATGTTTCCATTTTCTTGAAATTCATTCTTTAATTGAATGAACTTCGGCATTTTTTCAATGCAACTGCAACACCACGTGGCCCATACGTCTACAACGATGACTTTGCCTTTAAAATTACCGAATGTGTAGATGTTCCCATCCGAATCTTGTAATGAAGATAATGGTGCCGGTTTGCCTTGGCCCAAGAGTTCATATTGCGTGTATAGTTTTAATATTTCAAGTTTTAAGGGAGAGGATTCTACATGTGATTCTATGATTGGGCGTAGTTGGGCAATTTCTTTTGTACAGCCATTGTTTTGAAGAAGGAATTTTATTTTTTCCAGATAAATCTCATGTAATAATTTATTGTTACCGGAAAAGATTTCATTTAGTTTCGTGTAGTCATTATGATTGAGGGCTCTTGTGGGAAATTGTGTCGAGATGGTGATACCGTCTCTTGCTGCATCAAAAGACTCTCCTTCTTTTAAGGCGAGAATCATGTAATAATAATTCGTGAATTCTTCTGGAGAATTTTGTTGCATGAATGTGATGACAGAGGAGTCATTTAACACTATGGGTGAAATTTCCTGAAGTAAAAGTTGAATATCTTCTTTTTCTCCTTTACTGCAAATGATGTATTCTCCGCTTTTTAAGGTCATAAAGCAATTATTGATGGTAGTAAATGCTGCCGTGTTTGTTCGTTTGGTATTATTGTGATAAGTCTTGATAATATCTTTGGCGGAGGAAAAATTCTTTGACCATTCTTGCTTTAGATGCTGATATGCATTGAGGTTTTGTGCAAAAAGAGGAAAATATAATAGTTGCAGGAAAATTAAAATTTTTATCTTCATATCTTGTGAGAGATTATGTTTTTTTCGAGTTACTCCAACTCCCCTCCCGTGTAAGGAGAGGGGAGTTGTGGTGTGGGATTCGTAATTAACGAAAGGACTTTTGACGCACCTTATTTCTGAGGTCCTTTGGCTATTCCTTCGAGATCAATGTTGTAATTGTTTTTTATATGGTTTACTACGATCTCATATCTTGAGTTGACAAGAGGATATGTTTCCGGAGAATATTTTTCTTGAAATTCTTCTTTCGTGTAAAATATGGCTGCTCTTATGTAGGATAGATAGTCTCTATACGGGTAGGCTTTTGTGTCCCAACTTGCATTTGTATATTCGGATATACTATACGGCGAGCTTTCTTTACTAAAATCTCTGGCAAGAATGTTAATAAAACCTCGAGTTAAATAATAATCTGGCTTGTCTTTTTGACTGTTTGTAATTGCAGTGGTGTAGTCAATTCCTTGTTTAAAACTATCCGGTTCATTTATTACTTTGTTTTGTAAAGCCGCTTCAAACATTAGATAAAGTAATGTTGCTCTTTTGATTTTTAAATCTTGTGAATTAGGATGAGCAATTTGATCGGCAGTGAAGCTAATTGCCCAATAATCAAAACCGTCTGTTTTTAATCCTACAAAATTGCGGTCCCCCGTTCCTGTTCCGGTCCCTGTTCCTGTTCCGGTTCCGGTTCCCGTTCCTGTTCCGGTTCCTGTTCCTGTTCCTGTTCCCGTTCCGGTCCCATTGGGATCCTCTCCCGGGTACAATCCTCTTAAATTATCCAGCATATATATTTTGGCTGGTAACACTAGTTTAGCAATTTCCGGAGTTACATAATTGAGAACATGATTTTTGAGAAAGTCGACGTAATACGGTGTTTGTTCGTCTGTTAAATCATTCCCGTAATATAATTTGCCTGTACCCAAGGAAGTCCATTTGCGATTAAGATCTTGGGGGGTAATACCTTTATATAGTAAGTATACCCCATAGACATCGTGAATGTCCTTGATTTCTTTATCCCACGAATTGTTTCCTTGAGGGAATTCAAGTCGTAAAACCGAATAATTACCGGAAGGGGTAACATCACCTTCATTGTAACAGGAGGTTAATATGAAGATACTACTTATAGCTATTAACAATATGATCTGTTTCATGGCATACTATTTAATTAAAGGTTAATACCGTTGCGTGGTGCGGGGGCCAATGGGTTTTGTTCTAGTAAATTATTCAATTCCAAAGCATCGGGAGGTAATGGAATCGTGTATCCGGGATCATGTTCTTTGAGCGTGTAAACGAGCGTTGATTGCGCATCTGGGTGCCATGTGTGTTGAATTTGTGGCATTCCCCAACGGCGTAAATCAAACCAGCGATGATCCTCAAAGCAGAGTTCTCGACGTCGTTCGTTATGTATAAATGTAATTAATTTCTCGGGGTCCGTGATATTCTCGTTTTGATAATTTAAAGGAAACCGGAATCTTCTAAATTCATTTAGTGTATTTAGGGCTTCTTGTCCGGCATTCGCTACTCCGGCTTTGTAAAGCATGGCTTTTGCCTCACAGAAATTCAAGTAAGCTTCCGACAATCGAAGACTTCTACCAAAAGCATCATTCGTTGCAACCGGTTGATAATATGCCTTAGAACTTACGTTTATTTTCCCGAAAGCTGAGGGCATTGCTTCAAGCTCGTTATCTTCATTGATAATTTGAAATTTACTACGAATGACGTAACGTTCTTTACGCAGGTCGTTTTCTGTTTCGTCAAAACAATTCATGAGTTCTTTCGAGGCTCTAAAAAACGGATGGTCATTTGTTGAGGCGCTTGCGTTGTAAACATATTTGGTTACATCTGTAATATTTCCGTATACCCAAATAACTTCGCTCGACGTCGTGTAAGAGTGATAGTTTATGTAAGAGGGGATACTAGGGTCTTCTTCTGAGTATGTTTTGATTGTGTTCAAATCCAATAAATGAAAATTCCCGTTTGTAATGACATGATTTGCGAAGGTTGCGGCTTTTTCCCATTCTTCCATGTATAAATAAGCTCTGGAAAGAAGGAGATGAACCATGGGAAGGCTGGTTCTTTTGTTGGGTTGCCATTGTTGATCGCTCGGTAAGGTCTTATATAAGCGTTCGGCTTCTAGAAGATCTTTTATAATTTGAACATACACTTCTTCTACGGTGTTTCTCTTCAGTTCGGATTCCTCAATACCACTATTTAACTTCAATGGAACACCTAGCGCTGTTTTATCGTAGTTGTAAGGGGTTCCGAATATGTTGATTAAATTGAAATAAAGGAATCCGCGAAGGGCTAAAGCTTGGGCTTTTACCGAATTGATAGCATTCTTGTCATCGTTTATATCATCAACATAGTCCAGAATAGCATTTGCTCCTAATATCAAGGCATAATAAGAGCTATAAAGGTTTGTGTATTTCTCTCCGGCAGAACCCATAATGTCATACATGTTGGATTGCCAAGTGTAAGGAGCATACCATCTGTTTGCATCTGAACCGACCTGCACTTCTTGATAAGGAGCTGGGGCGATATCGTCATCCAATAGGTGGAGAAATACATTTAATTCTGTAATATCGTTACGAGGATAAGCTTCTCCAAGTAAAAGTTCACTTAAGGAGTTGGCGTCTTTGGGAACAAATTCACTCTTGGATTTGGGTTCGAGAAAATCTCCACAACTTCCAAGAATTAGACTTACAATGCAAAGAAATATAATTCGTTGTTTCATAATGTTATCTTTAAAATCCTACACTTAAACCACAAGAAAAGATCTTGGGCATGACACTATCTCCTAACTCCGGGTCGAATCCATTGAAACGATTACTGCCAATGACGAATGGGTTATTGAGGTTTGCACTAATCGAACAATTGGTGGCTCCGAATTTAGAGCATATCCGGGGTGGCATATTCCACGATACTGAAATTTGATTACATCGTAAAAAAGAGGCATTAACAACCATTGCATCGGAATTTGCCCACATGGAGTAAATGGAATTGGATTGTGTTCCGTCAGGAAGTTGTATGTTATATACGTCTTCGACGGAAGTGTATAAAGCCGGGTAAATCGTGTGTTTTTCATCGCCGGGTTTTTGCCACCGTTTTAGCAGGTCTTTCGACAGGTTATGGTAAGGGTCCGGAAGTTTCCCGTAGTTGAAATTTGCATAAGGATTCGGAAGGCGTTTCTTGGCACCGAGTAACACGGAAAAATCGACACCTAATGACAGACTCTTGTAGCGCACACGTGTGTTAACTCCACCCGTGAAGTAAGGGTCCTTTTGACCGGAATATACCAAAAACGTGGTAGGATCAATATCGGGGTCGATTTCGTCGAAATCAATGCGGTTGAAGGTAGGGTAACCTGTTTGCGGGTCAAGTCCGGCAAAAGAATATGACCAGAAGGCACTTAGTGGATATCCTTTCTTTAATAAACGGTCAGTACTACCGTTAAGGAAATTATCTTTTGTCAGTTTATCTGCTTTTATCCGGACGTCATCGTTTTGGGCTTTATTCCAGTTTTTCGATGCGTTGATACCGATGGTCCATGCGAAATCTTTTCTTTTGTATGGAGTTAAATTTATAGAGTATTCAATTCCGTGATTATGAATCCGACCTCCGTTTAATTTCATAGTTGCTATACCGTATTCTTGTGCAATATCCTGATTGATAATGGCATTTGAACGTCTTCCATAGTATTCGAAACTCATGGTGATACCATTAAACAATTGCATGTCTAACCCTAAGTTCCAAGTTTTTGTGCGTTCCCATTTTAACAGGGGATTGGGCAAACTGGATATGCTCAAGTAATATTCGTCATAACCTTCCATAATTCCCCGGTACTGGGCGATAAGATCAGGGCTTACGGAATTTACAACATTTCCTTGAATCCCGTAGGTCGCACGTAAATTCAATTGGTTGAGCCATGACAGGTAGTTTTTTATAAATTCCTCCTCGGCAATTCTCCAAGATATACCGAAGGAATATGTCGGGTCAAATTGGTTGTTGACATCTTGCCCGAATCTATTAGATGCGTCTGATCTTATGTTGGCATTGAATACGTAGCGATCTTTTAAAGAATAGGCTAACGTAGCAAAAAATGACACGAAATTATTGGTAATACTTGTGTTTGCCCATCCTCCTTGGTAGAGTTTATCCAGCGCACCCCAGGAAATAGGGACGACTCCGCCAACGGGAACAATTTCTGTCGGCTTGGAGGGAGAGACTAATATCTCGCCTCGTTCGGGAACGTATCCCCAAACCGTGTTTGTGTTATTTTTGTTTGCTTCTGAACGGATTTCCATTCCGGCCATTGCGTTGATCCGGTGGAATTCGTGAATGGTTTTGGAGAACACGATTTTGTGTTGCATATTGTACGAGGTATTGTTTGTCTCGTTTGTGGCCAGTTCACCTCCGAATGGTAATAACGCTGCTTTGAATTTGGCGGAACCGGATGACTCTGAGCCATAAGCGTAACCTCGATAGTTGAGTTCAATGTAGGATGTTTTCTCTCCTGCAAATGATTCCGAATTATTCAGGTTGAAAGCAATACTTCCCACGAATTGGTATTGAAGCCAGGTAACAATATTCCAATTCACGTTAAGTGACATATTTACGTTTTTTGCTTTATTTTTAGAGTAACTGTTTTCCATCTCGTTCAAGATGTTGTAACCGTATTCAAGTTGCCCGGTTCTATTTAGTTTGTACTCGTAGTATTGTTTATAAAATACCCGATCTCCGTTTTCATCAACAAAAGGAATTGCCCGGCTGGTTTGTTTTGCGTAAGTTTCAGGACTAACTCCCGGTCCATATCCTTTCCTGTCAGTAAATGAATTACTTAGATTGAAATTAACAGAAAGAGATTCCAGTAGTTGGGCGTTGACATTCAATCGAGCGTTAAATTGTGTCATGTCATCACCTTTTTGCGTTCCGTGGCTTGAAGAGTAGCCAAAAGAAGCATTGTATGTCACTTTCTGGGAACCTCCGGTAATACTTAAGTTATGAGAATGACTGACAGAATTTCGACACAGGATGTCAAACCAATCAGTGTTACACGTTTCCAAGTATTCCATCTGTTTCATGAAATTTTCTTCGCTGATTTGACGATTATTGTACATGGCCATTAACCCTTCATAGGTATATATTTGAGGAAGAGGATCGCTCTGGTACCTGATTCCGGCGTCATAAGCTTCTTTACTGAATTGAATCCGTTCTTTGGAGTTCATGAAGTTGAACATCCCGTAGTTAGGACGGGCTCTAAATGATAAATTCGTTGAATAACGAATGCTTGTTCTCTCTGCGCTCCCTTTCTTCGTGGTAATCACGATGACCCCGTTGGAAGCTTTTGAACCGTAAATAGCCGTTGCGGATGCGTCTTTTAAAACAGTGATTGTTTCAATGTCAGCAGGATTTAACCATGATATCTGGTTCCCGATCAAGTTTTTCATATCTTCCGTTACAGCGGAGCTGGCATCAATGGGGAGTGGGTCTGGCTGGATGATGCCGTCAACGACCCATAGCGGATCCGTGTTTCCGAAAATAGTGGAAGTTCCGCGGATCGTGATTTTAGGTGAACTACCTATACGAGAAGAGGAATTGACGACAACCATTCCCGGAATCTTCCCTTGTAACATTTGGTCGATAGAATTGTATGCCGGCATCATAATATCTGCGGCTTTTACTGTCGTGTAAGAACCTACCATGTCCCGGCGATTGATGCTTTGATAACCTGTCACCACGACTTCATCCAGTTGGGCCTCCTCTGGCTCAAGGATTACCGTCACGGTTTTCCCGGCCATGCAGGAGACCTCTTTCGTTTGCATACCCACGAACGAGAAAATGAGAGTTTGTTCTTTTTGTTCATTTAACGTGATCGTGAAATTTCCGTTTACGTCTGTTGCGACACCCGATTTTGTTCCTTTAATAATTACCGTTACCCCGGGGAGCGGGTTGCCGGCTTGATCGACGACTTTGCCGGTGATCGTGTGTGTCGAAGTCGTGGGGGATGTTTCTTCCGTCTCTTTCACGACGACCACCCCTTCCACCATCGAATAGGTTAAACCGAAGTGTTTTAGTACGGTTTCAATAGCTTTGTTTACAGGTACATTTTTCAGTACGAGGTCTTTACATCTTTTATCTTTTACTTTTTCCAAGTTGTAAAGAAATTTTACCCCGGTTTGTTGCCGAAAAGAATTGATCGCTTCGACAAAAGAAACTTCTTTGTAGTTCATGTTTACTGCTTTGCCTTGTGCTTTTAAGTTCATATGACACGTAAGCAAAACAAATAAAAACAGAAAGCTTGCAAGAACCTGCATGATTCTTCCTTTTTTTTTCATAATTTTGAGACGTTTAGTTATATAAATTAAACCATATCAAACCGGATTTTAGTTGGCGCTTGGTCCGGTTTGTTTTTTTATAAACCTACTGTTAAAGTATTCCCTTTTAATGTTAGTTTTACATCAGCACTTTTTTCGAACATCTCGATGAAAGTTATAATATCCTTGAAACGACTGAGGTCTCCCGAAAAATGCAAATCTTTTACCTCTTCATTCGTGTAGAAAATGTGAATATCGTACCATCTGGACAATTGTTCCAGAATATCTTCCATCCTCATTTCCTCAAACAAGAACATACCATCTTTCCAGCAGGTGAAGTACTTGGTGTCCACTGTTCTTAACTTACTTTCTCCGCTCCCGTTGATCGATAATTGTTGATCGGGAGCAAGGACAATGCTCTTACCATTCGGTAGATCACAAGATACTTTTCCTTGTACTAACGTGGTTACGAGTTTCTCTTTTCCCGGATAGTTACACACGTTAAATTGAGTACCGAGAACCGTGATGTTTCCTAGGGACGTCTTCACGATAAAAGGTTTGCCTTCTTGTTTTGTAACTTCAAAAAAAGCCTCTCCTACCACGGAAACTTCTCTTGTGTTACCCGTGAATTGGATCGGGTACCTTAATTCAGAATCGGCATTCAGCCACACTTTTGTCCCGTCTGCCAACACTAACGAGTATTCTCCTCCCCGGGGAACAACCAGCGTGTTATAGAGGGTTGCCGTTTGCTGTTGAGCCTGTTCGGTATCATACCGTAGCCCCATGGAATCGATATGAATGTTAATCCCGTTTTGTTCGTCGATTTTCACGGAGTCTCCTTTCAATTCAATTTCCAGACCATCATGTTTAATCAAGAAAGCTTTACGTGTTCCCGGATGTACTTCGGTAAGAAAGAGTTCATCTGGGGTAGGTGTCAATTCGGGAAGTTGCTGGAAATACAGGAATGTCCCTGTTCCGATTAGGATAATAATGGCGGCTGCAATTTTTAATAAGCCGGGTGACACCCATCTTTTTCTTGGTTGAACAACTTGCTGGTAGGCCTTTAGGTAATTGAAGCGTTGTTGTTCCCGAAGTTTTTTGGATACGTAACCCTTCTCTTGCAGTTTATCTGCAAGTTGTTTTAGCATATTGTCATCGATAGGTTCTTCCGTGTGTTCTGTGATCTTTTTTAATAGCCACTCGGTCTTATCTGATAATGCATTCCATTTCATCGGATTCGATTTTTATGCGTTATTTTATCTATAAATCCGAAAGTGCTATATGCGGGTGACAGCTAGAGTAATTTTTTTACTTTAATATTTCTAGAATGTATATGAGAAGTAAACTTTGTTTTAAATTTTCTTTGAGAAACACGTAGGCTCTTTTCTTTTGCGTTTTTACCGTGTTGATGCTGATATTCAGTTGGTCGGCAATCTCTTGCACGGTCAAGCCGTCAATACTCAATAGCAAGATGTTTTTACGTTGTTCCGGTAATTGATCAATGACCACGTGTAATTTGCGGATAAGCTCTTCTTCGACGGCTTGGTAGAAATCAACATCTTCAACATCGTCTTGTTCTTTGCTCCATCTTTGTAATCTTTGATTATCGACATTCTTATCCCGGAGATATTTTAAAGCGTTATTGTGTACCGAACGGTATAGATAAACCGAGAGGGCTTTCATCTCTTGGAAATGGAGCGAAGAATTCCAGATGGAGATAAAGCATTCTTGAACGATGTCTTCCGCCACGGTTTCGTCTACAACAATTTTGGTCGTGTAATTGCATAGAGTCCCGTAGAAATAGCGATATAGCTCTTTCCATGCATCAGATTCTTTCTGATTTATCCCTTTTAAGAATTTCTCTTGACTTGACACGGTGTGATTTCCAATTGTTTTTGCAAATAAACAAAAACTTATTGAAATAAAAAAGTTGCGGCCCCATGCACGGGCCGCAAAAGTCTAATCTTGGATGGTCTCTTTGATAAAATCTTCCATGTTGGAAGACTGGAGAGGGGCTTGTAATTCTATGATCTTTCCAGCGGGATCAATGAAAATAAATTGAACCATGCTGGCAGCACTGTAATGACATTTCTGTAAAAAATGTTTATCGAATCCCGCGTAAAGATGAGTCCCGACTTGTGCTTCCTCGTTTTGTATGGTTTGAACCCAGTTGTCTTTTTTATTGTCAATAGACAAGTTAACCAAAACGATGTTTTTCTTTTTAAATAGAGGTTGTAGTTTTTTCAACTCGGAAAATTGTTGTATTGCGGGACTGACACATGGCCACAAATAGAGGCAAACATATTTGCCCTTGAAGTCTTTAAGGGAGAATTCTTTATCTGAAATATCAACGGCTTTAAAATCCGGAGCAGGTTGTCCGGGGGAAACTGCGGCCCAACTATCATACGTCTGCTGGTATTGGGCAAGTAGTTCTTTGTCTGTCACGTGTTTCCGGTAGAAAGCATCCAGTTCCGTACTTTTCTGAATTCCGGCATCCTTGATATAATTGTTGGCAATAATGGTGAGTAAATTCTGTTTAACTTGTTCATCTTTGGTGTTATTGTTGATGTACTCCATTTGTTTCATGGCTTTTTCGTAGGGAGTATGAATAGGCGTTTTACGACTCATGATGAATGTGGGAACTTCGGTCATGAGAGTGCGATATTGCCATAGGCACAATGAATTTAGGTCTTCTTCCAACCAAGCTTTAAGCTCGTTGTAATAATCATCTCCCGGGGTATATTCAATCTTTGCCATATAGGGGTGCATCCGGGGATAGTCGAGTAATGACAAGCCTAGCATGTATTTAATCCGATTTTTTTCGAGTTTGATGAATTTACTGCTTTCCTTTGTCAAGGCTGGTGTCAGGCTGTCTAACAATTGTTGATTCTTCTTTACTTTTTCTTTCAGCAATTTCACAAAGTCTTTTATGTCTAAAGCGAAGTCCTTATTCGCGGGCCCTGATATTTTCACGTTCTTCAAGTAATCGGCAATGTTTTCTCGCACTCCCTCCATTTTTAGTGTTTTCTTCATGCTTTCTCCGTCAAAGGATAATTGGATGTGATCTCCTTTTTCGGCATAAATCGTCTTCTGCTCGGCAAAGCCGTTATGGAGGGTTAAGTAAATCGCATCCATATCTTCGATACGATATTCTGCATGTCCTTTGTCATCGAAATCCATACCAATCATGGACTCTTTCAAGTAGGAAATGACAAAACCCATTTCCGGGGTTTTCTCCACATCTACGGAGAGCGTGATGTTGTTTTGACTTCTTGCAGTATGAGTACAAGAGGTTAGTGCGATTAGAAAAATAATAAACTTACATTTCATGTTACAAGTTTTAAATTTACAATGATTTTACGATCACAGAACACGTTATTAAATCCGGAACGGGTAGTTGCGGGTGACAGTGTTTATAAAAAAAATGAAGGCCGGCAAATAATTATTGCTGACCTTCATTTTTAATAATGAACTTACGGGTTCTTACAAAAGATCGTGTTTGTACAAGTATTCCGCTATCTGCACGGCGTTTGTGGCGGCACCTTTGCGTAGGTTATCGGAAACTACCCACAGGTTGAGGCTGTTGGGTTGGGAGAAATCCCGGCGTAAGCGGCCCACGAAGACTTCGTCTTTCTCGTTGGCTGTGATGGCCATCGGGTAAAGGTTCTGGGCGGGATCGTCCTGCACGATGATACCTTCTGAATGGGCGAGCAGGTCACGAAGTTCGTCAAGGTCGTAATCCTGTTTGAATTCGATGTTTACACTTTCGGAATGTCCGCCCATGACGGGAACCCGTACGGCTGTGGCAGTTACTTTAATCGTGTCGTCATTTAATATTTTGCAGGTCTCGTTGACCAGTTTCATTTCTTCTTTCGTGTACCCGTTGTCGGTGAATGAGTCGCAATGCGGCAGACAGTTCCGGTCAATTGGGTGAGCGTATGCTTTTTTCACCTCCCGGCCTTCCCGTTCGCCTTCGAGCTGGTTGATTCCTTTCAAACCGCTCCCGGTCACGGATTGGTACGTGGAAACGACGACGCGTTTGATCCCGTATTTTTTGTGAAGAGGGGCTAGGGTGACCAGCATCTGTATTGTTGAACAGTTCGGGTTCGCGATAATCTTATCTTCTTTGGTTAAGGTGTTTGCGTTGATTTCGGGGATCACCAATTTTTTCGTCGGGTCCATTCTCCAAGCTGACGAGTTGTCTACCACGGTAATTCCGGCTGCGGCGAATTGGGGTGCCCATTCCAATGAGGTGTCTCCCCCGGCAGAGAAAATAGCGAGTTGAGGTTTCATGTTGATTGCGTCCCGCATACCCATGACCTTGTAGTTTTTCCCCTTGAAGGTAATTTCTTTGCCTACCGAACGCTCGCTGGCTACCGGTATTAACTCTGTTACCGGGAAGTTTCTTTCTTCCAGAACCTGCAACATTTTTCTTCCGACTAATCCTGTTGCTCCTACTACTGCTACTTTCATCGTGTATAATTTGATTTAATGATTAGATTCCCTTTCCGGGAGTCTTTTTATGAGTTAGGTTATATTAACGCCTCAAAAGTAGTGAATAAGCATTGCTTGAACAATAGGGGCATGTTATTTTTTCAACAATCATACGGGATGTTAAATTCTTAACTCTTTTTAATCATCTAATCATAAAATCACTTAATAGGAAATCATAGAATCACTCAATTGAACAGTCCATTCCCCTTTTGAGAATCATCTCTTTATCTTGTTTCTTCAATCCGACCTCGTAATAATTCACGGGTTGGTCGTGGTCTCCGAGGTACATACGTGGTCTCCGGACAAAACCGGGATTGACGAGCGAGTAAGTGGAGTCAAAATAAGGGGTCTGAATCTCGGCCATATTCAACAGGGTATGGAAGATTGAGGCGTTCGAAGAAATGGGGGCGCTACTATTGTAACGTGCGACCTCGTACATCCTCGGCCTAGCGTCGATGTAATTATCCGAGAACCACATCAGGAATGGAATGTGTATCTGGTAATAGGTCGGGATCGGTGAGGCGTGCAGGAATCTTTTCCGGCTGTCGTCCAGTAAATCCTCCCCGTGGTCCGGCGAGTAAATCATGGTAGCATCAGCTCCCGAGTTCTTCAATATCCCGATCAGGCTGTGCAGGAAGTAATCCGTGTACAGGACACTGTTGTCATAAGCGTTGATGAGTTGGTCCTTGTTTTTGTACTCGACTTCCGTGGCGTTGGCCGGTTGGAATTTGGCAAATTCTTCCGGGTAACGTTCTTTATAGTTGAAGTGTGATCCGTAGGTGTGGAAGACAATAAATAGGTTCTCGCTCAACGAATCCACGTATTGCTGTATCAACGGGAGCATTTCTCCGTCGAATTTATTGACCGTGATTAACCCTCCGTCCGCTTGTGGACGTACATTGACATGAATGTCTGCCTCCGCGGCAAAGTAATCCGTGAATGATCGGTTCGGTGTCTGGTTTGACAGGAATATTGTTTTAAACCCGGCCTCTTTGAAGGCAGTTACGATGCTTTTATGCGTGTAGAGGTACTCGTAGTGGCAAGCGTCGGCGGCGGACAAGATGAGTGGTACGCTTTTGTGTGTCGTGTTAGATTGTGTTAAGGCATCTTTGTATAGTACCAAGTTATCCTCGTTTTTTAATAACGGGTTGGTTTCCCGATGATACCCCCACAGTTCCCAGTTTTCAGCCCTTCCAGCCTCCCCGATTACCAGCACGTATATTTCCCGGCGTTGATGAACGGAATCACGGGTGGCATGATAGACGAAATCTTTCGAGGTGACGGGGTAGTTCATGCTGCGGTTCCATTTCACTCCCGCGTAATATAGGTTATACATCACGTTTGCCGGGTATATATCTGTTTTTACCTCGTAGGTGTTATCCCGGTGTTTCTCGAAAGCGACCAGTCCGGAACCAATGATAAAGAAGATGATTCCCCACGTGATCATGTGCTTGCGGAATACGGCAGTACGTTTCACTTTATAGTGTACGGCAATAGAGGCCAGCACGATAACGGGGATATAAAGGACGCAGACAATGATAATGGAGGGCCATATATTTCCCAGCAATTCCCCGGCCTCGGAGGCGTTCGTGGTGGGTAGGTTCAGGAACATATCAACAGCGATGACCGACTCTCCGAAGAGATAGAACAAAACGAGCTGGAAGGCGTGTAAGATCAGTACCGGAATCAGTATCAATTGCATGAGGCCCGCCCGTTTGAACAGGGAGAACACGACCATGTAAACACCAAGTGGTAGCAGAATCAAGATCGTTTTGCCCAGTCCGGAGAGAGGTTCCGTGAAAAGCAGACAGAAATTCGGGACTAAATTCAATGCGATAAAGAGCCAAAACAATAGTTTTGGCCGTTTCACGAAATTCACGATCCCTTTAAAAAGCTTCGTTAATGCCGAAGTAGAATGCGCTGACGCCTTTGCCGAATCCATAATCTAATCTTACGTTTACTCTGTTTTTAAATTCCCAGCGATAACCTATTCCGTAGGTCGGCAGGGTTTGTTTCCACTTGAATTTGTCCATGTCGGGGAACACGTTTCCGGCTCCTGCCCATGCGGTGATTCCGTGGCGGTTGTATATCTTCTGGCGATACTCTACCTGAAATTGTATCAGGTCGTTGTCCCGGTATCTTCCCTCGTAATACCCTCGCATGGCGTATGATCCTCCCATGAGGGAAACCATGCTCCAAGGGGTATTCCCGTAGTTGAATGTTCCTTGTAACTGGCTGGCGAGTATGGCACCTTTCCACATTTTCTGGTAATATCTGAAATCCACGCTTGTGCGTTTGAAACTATCGTCATTTCCCAGCCATCCGGGGAAGAATTGTTGTTCCAGTTGGGCGAAAAAGCCTCTTGCCGGGTTCGGGATAAAGTCTCGCGAGTCATAAGATATAACGAGTCCCGGTCCGAAGGTGTTCACGTTTTTCTTGGCCCCGTTGAGGAACGTGATGTCATCGAAATTCCTTGCCGTGACATTGCGGAACATGAGGTTTGCCCCGGCGTACAAGTTGGGTGCGAGTTTGTATAGAAGTTCCAGTTTTACCTGTTGTTCCAATCGTTTGTACTCTGTCTTGTGATCCTCGTCTTTCCCCGCATCGTAGCCGATTCCCCAGTATTCACTGGGAAACGAGAAAAAGTACATATTGATGTTTGCCCGGAAACGGTCTTTCGGGAAAATCATGTTGCCCCGGATACCTAGCAGGTAAAAACCCGTGGTCGTGACATCCCCGTAAAGGGAAATGTTTGACGGGGAGATGGTTTTATCTTCCCGGTCGATGCGGAACAGTCCGGATGCGACCACGCCGAGTCCCAGTTTCGTGTCACTCGAAAAGTGCGGCCCGCCGATGATGGAGAAGTCGAATTTCTTTTCTTCTTTCACCTTGTTCGATTGCTCGAAATAACGATAGAGACGGTGAAAGAATCCATTCTTCAACGTGTCAGTTGTATTGTTCAGCGAATCTCTTGTCACGAGTTCCCCCGCCATGATGTCATGGAACGGGATAAACAATAAAAGGCATAACGACAATGCACATATTATTCGTTGAATCATATAATTAACCTGTAAAAATGTTTATAATCATTCATCTTGCGTCTTCTTGTACGCAATATCTATGCCAATTGTTTGCAAGGACGAATAATCATTAACGAGAAATAGGGGAAGTCTTTGCGTGTGATGTCGTTGTAAGCAGTCGTGTGTAGCTCGTCTGACGTGCCTACATTTTCGTAATAGTGGTACTCGTGGCAGGGACTTTTTTGCATGAAACGGTGTATTTCTTCCGTGCATTGCGAGAGTTTCATGATCACCACAACATGACCGTTGGAAAGAAGGGTGTCCAGTTCTTTGGCGGTGGTTATTCCCGGTAGGACGACGAGTTTTTCTTCTTGTTTCACAATGTGAAGGCCCGAGATGGCTCCTGCCGCAATAAAAGCAGGGACACCGGCCACGGTGGTAACGGGAAGGTTCATGGAAGCGAGTCTGTCGAACATGGAATTCACGGAAGAGTAAAAACCGGAATCCCCTTCCGCCGTGATGGCAACGTTTTTACCCGTGGCGACAAGGGATGCTATTTCCGTGCAAAGGGCATCATAGGCTTGATTGGCAAACGTGCGATCCTTGGACATGGGGACGTGGAAAAGTCGTATTCGTTCCATGGCCACGGGCAGGGCTTGCAGGATGTCCCGGGAACGGGATTTGGTCTGTGTGCCGGGACAATAGATAATGTCCGCTCCCTGTAAGGCTTTTAATGCCTTCAACGTGATCAATTCCGGTTCTCCCGGTCCCAACGATACTCCCACGATTTTTCCTTTCATGTCTAAATTAGTTTGTAAAGTTTATAAGGTTCATAAAGTTTATAAGGTTTATGGTCCCTTGTGAGGTGCTTAGTTCACGGCAACGGAAGTTGCCGACAGGCTTCGTCCGAAGGACACCCCGTTACTTTATAAGCTTTATGAACCTTACAAACCTTATGAACTCTTTTTCTTCGTTGCAAAAGTCGCTAAAAAAGGAATAGCCTCAAAATAATATTTATATATTTGCAGGCGTCTTGGTGCTTTCATGTTGGAAGAAAAGGGAATCCGGTGAAATTCCGGGGCTGTCCCCGCAGCTGTAAAGTCATTGCCCGTCCGAGAGGGCGGATCTTTTCGTTAGGCCACTGGTGATACCGGGAAGGGGAAAAGATGACAAGCCAGAAAACCTGCCATGAGACGTGATTAATTAATACTTTCGGAGGAAAAGAAATGAATGTAGTGCGTTTTTTTTATCTTTTATGCTTTTGTAGTGTTCTCTTTTGTTGCAAGTCGACTTCACGCAAACAGTCGTCGGGAGAACAGACCGTGAAAGAGAAGGTCGATACGGTTTCCCGGATTCATATTAAGTATGCTAAAGGTTTTTGGTTGGAGGAACGTGAGGGGTACGTGGTACTGAACATCAAGGACCCGCAGGAGAGTAGTCATACTCATTACCAGTACGCTTTGGTTCCGCGTGGATCGACGGTGCAGACCCCAAAAGATTTACCGGTGGTGGCGTTGCCCGTGCGGAGTGCCATTTGCATGACTTCGTTGCAGCTCTCCAATTTCATCAAGTTGGGGGCGATGGATCGGGTGGTGGGAATCACGAGTACTCGTTTCCTGTTTAACAAGGATATGCAACGGCAGGTGGACGAGGGGCTAACCCGTCGTATCGGTATCGAGGGAAATTTCGATAACGAGGTGATTATGAGTATTAATCCCGACCTGATGTTGATTTCCCCGTTCAAACGCGGGGGGTATGATGCCGTGAAAGATATTGGAATCCCGCTGGTGCCTCATCTCGGTTACAAGGAGATGACACCGCTCGGTCAGGCCGAGTGGATCAAGTTTGTCGGCCTATTATTGGGGATGGAGGACGTGGCGAACCGGGAGTTCGATCGAATCGAGCAACGTTATAACTCTTTGAAAGCGATGGTGGGAGAGGTGAAGTATCGTCCCGTTGTATTTAGCGGGGAGTTACGTGGGGGTGTTTGGTATGCCGTGGGAGGAAAGAGCTTTTTGGCGCAATTGTTCCATGATGCGGGGGCGGATTATTTCTTGAAGGATGATCCCCGTTCCGGTGGTGTGACGCTTGATTTCGAGACCGTGTACAATCAGGCAGAGAGTGCCGATTACTGGCGGATAGCGAATAGCTTTGCCGGGGAGTATTGTTACGAGGCCCTGAAGGCGCAGGACGAGCGTTACGCGGACTTCAAGGCGTTCAAGGAAAAACACGTGGTCTATTGTAATATGCGGGAAAAACCGTTCTACGAGAGTATGCCTGCCGAACCGGAAGTCGTGCTGGCGGATATGATACGGGTGTTCCACCCGGAAATCCTTCCTGATCATGAACCGGTGTATTATGATATTTTAAAAAAGTGAGCCGATGAAGAGAGGTAAGTACACGATACTCGTTTTTGCGATCACGATTTCCATTCTCGTGTTCTTGTTGTTAAACTTGTTGCTGGGTTCAGTGGCCATCCCGTTTCGTGCGGTTTGGAATATCTTGACGGGAGGCGAGGGAGATCCGGTGGCATGGCAGAATATTATATTGAAATCCCGTCTTCCCCAAGCGTTGACCGCTTTGGTGGCGGGTGCGGGACTTTCGATAAGCGGTTTGCAGATGCAGACGATTTTCCGCAACCCGTTAGCGGGGCCGTCCGTGTTGGGTATCAGCTCGGGGGCAAGTCTCGGCGTGGCGTTCGTGGTGTTACTTTCCGGTCAACTGGGTGGGGTGGCATTAAGTCGTCTCGGTTTTATCGGGGAGGTAGCCCTGTCGATTGCGGCTATCGTGGGAGCCTTGTCGGTGATGGGGCTGATCGTGCTGGCATCCCGGAAAGTGGCGGGGAGCGTGACATTGTTGATTATCGGGGTTATGATCGGGTATATCGCTAACGCGGTGATCGGGGTGTTGAAGTTTTTTAGCGTGGAAGAGGATATTAAGGCTTACGTGATCTGGGGATTGGGGAGCTTTGCCCGGGTTTCGGGTAACCAGATGATGCTGTTCGTGACGATCATGGCCGTGATTATCCCGTTATCGTTTTTGCTGATCAAGCCGTTGAATTTGCTGATGTTGGGTGATGGTTATGCCCGTAATCTGGGGTTGAATATCAACCGGGCCCGGGTGTGGGTGATTACCTGTGCGGGGGTGTTGACGGCAATCGTGACGGCGTATTGCGGGCCGATTATTTTCCTTGGGTTGGCGGTACCTCACTTGTGCCGGGCAATTTTCCAGACATCCGATCACCGGGTGCTGATGCCGGCCTCGATGCTCGTCGGGGCATCGCTGGCATTGCTCTGCAACTTGATTGCCCGCTTGCCGGGATTCGAGGGTGCGCTACCCGTGAATTCCGTGACGGCATTGGTGGGGGCGCCCGTGGTAGCGTCGGTGTTGTTTAGGAAGAGGAAAAGGCGAGATGCGGTGGAGTTTTAGGGATTCAGTGATTTCGTGATTTATGATTTTAGATTTACAACTACCCCCACCAGCTCCCCCTTGCATAGGGGGTGAGACGAACGAAAGAAGTCGCTTTTATGTTTCAATGTAGCGCATTCTCCCCCTGTGTAAGGGGGAGTTAGAGGGGGTAGTTAATACGTTTTCAGTTATAACAAGTATGAAACAGGCAACCATTCAATTAAGGAATCTGGCGATCGGGTACAAGGGAAAGAACGACACGAAGGTGGTGGCGAGCGATATTTGCACGGCGATTAACGGCGGGGAACTGACCTGTCTGCTGGGGGCAAACGGGGTAGGAAAATCCACGTTGTTGCGCACGCTATCCGCTTTCCAACCCAAGTTGGAGGGAGAGATTGATATTATGGGGCGGGAGATTGGCACGTATTCCGACAAGGAGTTGTCCCGCACGATTGGCGTGGTACTGACGGAGAAATGCGATGTCCGGAACATGACAGCCCGGGAACTGATCGAGATGGGACGCGCTCCCTACACGGGTTTCTGGGGTACGTTGCACGGGGAGGATCGGGAGATTGTCGAACGATCAATCGCTCTCGTGAAGATCGAAAATCTGGCGGATCGTATGGTTCACACGTTAAGTGATGGCGAACGACAAAAAGTGATGATTGCCAAAGCGTTGGCACAGCAAACGCCCGTGATTTTCCTTGACGAGCCGACGGCATTCCTTGATTTTCCAAGTAAGGTGGAAATCATGCAGTTACTTCACCAGTTGACCCGGGAGACCGGAAAAACGATATTCCTTTCGACCCATGATTTGGAGCTAGCCTTGCAGATCGCCGACAAAATCTGGCTCATGGATCGCCAACACGGCATCACGATCGGCACGCCGGAGGATTTGGCTCTTGAGGGACATTTGAGCGGTTTCTTCGCTCGCAAAGGAATTGTTTTCGACATGGAAACCGGATTGTTTCGCGTGGAAAACCAGTATTCATCCCAAGTGCGGTTAGTGGGCCACGGTCAGAAATACGCCATGGTGCGTAAGGCGTTACAGCGTAACGGCATCTTGGCAAACCGGAACGTGGAATCGAGCGTGTGGGTAGAAACGGGAGATTTAACAACTTCCGGTTTCCGGATCTGCCGGGAAGGGGAAAACGTGATTGAAGTGGGGACAATCGAGGAACTACTGGAACAATTGAAAATTGAAAATTGAAAATGAAAAAGACTACCCCCTTTGGCTCCCCCTTGCACAGGGGGAGAAACGAACGCAAGAAAGCGCCTCAATGTTTCAATGTAGTATGTCCTCCCCCTGTGCAAGGGGGAGTTAGAGGGGGTAGTTGGAAAGATTGGAGCTAAAAACTAAAAACTAAAAGATAAAAGTTGAAAATCTAGAAGGGTGATTTCGTGGGTGGAAATCTAAAATGAATAAACCTGTAACTTGCTGAGGGCAAAAAAATAAGGCAGATCCTTATTCAGATCCGCCTTATTTCTTTTGCGGTTATACACTTTCTTGGATTTGTGTACCCGGTTGATGTTCACCGGGTGGAGATGTTCTCGGATCTCCTCGTCCCGCCGGGCTTTTCTCATGGCTTTGAGGTAGTCGGCCCGGGTAATTTTAAATTTGCTTTTCATGCTTCAATTGTTTTAACGTGTTTCCAGTCACGTGTTTTTCAAGTACAAAGATAGCATTTATTTTCGGGATTATTCCGTGTCGGGAAGTGTGATCGCTTTATCCTCGGAAAAGGCCGTGTTATCTGCGCGTGCAAAGAATGGGTGGATACATACTTCACCGTCGTCATCGCGAAGGATGATTTCGCATTTCCCGTCTCTACGGGTAGTCCCGGTTTCTTTTTCGAGCGTGAAAGTGTCGCGGTAATCTGCATAGAATATACCTACCATCATGCGGTCTGTCGGGGCTGCGGAGGGTTCATCCCGCGGATCGTCCCACGTGATGGAGACAAGCGTGCCGTTCCGTGTCGCTCGTAGGTTGAGGGGGAGGGCGAGAGGGCCAAGACTGACTTGAAAACCTTCCATATCAAGAATTTTCCCCTTTTCGTCTAGGTATTTATAGTTGGTTGATTGTATCAGGTTATCATCGGTCATCCCTCGTTGGGCCGCGGCAATCTTCCAGACGGGTAGATCCCCAAATCTCTTGCGAATGAAGGCGAACATGTAGCGGGCAAAGGTGAATTTGGTGTTATTTTTCCTTTGTTTCGGTGTTCGATCAGGGATAATGTTGCCGTTCTCGTCTTTTCTTATCTTTTTCTTGAGAGTAATGCGCTTACTCGGGCAGGCTTGTAACTTGCCAAGCCTGTAATAATAGGTGATGCCTCCCACTCGGAAGCGTTTTTTCGGGGTTAACGAGGTGCCTTCTACTTGCATGATGATGTTTTTAGTGTTTTCGTGCGTGATTCGGAGATTCTTAAACTATTCACTTACTTCCCTCCGGTCCTTCGCTAATGTAAAAATAATCATTTAATTTGATATAAACAATACTTATACTGTATAAGTAGTATATGAATAGTAGAAGAGCAGTAGAAGAGCAGTAGATAGAGTAAAGAGAGGCCAAAGAAGAGCCAGCGAAGGATTGGCGAAGAGCTATCGTTGGCTATGTTCGGGAACTAGCGTAATATCTAGGCTGGCGTGTGGAAGTAGTGGACGGCAGACGGCGAGACAGCGATCAACAAGTAGGGCGAAAAAGGCCGGGGTGTCGGCAAAAAGTTCCCAAAGTTCACGGGCAAGGGTTATTCCGGCGATGCGGGCAACGCTTTCCGGGGAGCAGTGGCTTTCACGGGCGAGGGTGGCGATGAAGTCCCGGTTCATGATGACGTTGCGGCTATGCGTGTCCAGATGTCCCTCGGCGAGCTTGACGGCTTTACCGATCATGATGCCCATCGTGAGGTGGGTGATGCCTTCCTCTTCGGCAAGACGGAGGGTATCTCCGATATAGTTGCCGTAATGTACGAAGGCTTGCGGTGGGAGGTGGGGAAAACGGGAGCGGAGATAATTTTCGCTCTTGGCTCCGGAGTTGATAACGAGTTCCGTGCATCCAAGGGCCCGGGCAACTTGGATCTCTTTGCGTATGGAGTTGACAAAAGCCTCGGAGGAGAAGGGACGGACGATGCCGGAAGTACCGATGATAGAGATTCCCCCGGTAATACCGAGTTTGGGATTGAAGGTTTTTTGAGCGAGTTCGCTACCTCCGGGTACGGAAATGCGGACGGACACGCCGGACAACGTACCATGAGTGCGAAGCAACCGTTCGATCTCACCGGTGATCATGCGGCGGGGTGTTGGGTTGATGGCGGGATCGCCAACGGGTATGCCGATGCCGGGAAGGGTGACCGTACCGACGCCTTCGCCGGGCAGGAATCGCACTCCGGGAATGTCTGTGAGAGAGACGGTGGAAAAAATGGTGTAGCCGTTCGTGACATCCGGGTCGTCTCCGGCATCCTTGGTAACCCCGCAGGTGCAACTATCTTTGGTGAGAACGCACGAACTGACGGGGAGCGTTACCGTTTCTCCATCGGGAAGGGTAATCGTGGCGGAGTGTTGTGGAATTCGTGAAAGAAGGCCTTCGAGGGCAGCACGGGTGGCGGCGGTGGCACACGAGCCGGTGGTGAACCCGCTACGGAGAGGGTAAAAACCGGGAAGGAGGCGTTCCACGCGGTAGCGCAAGCCATGTTCACCGTTCACGACGTAGAAACTGTCGGGGAGCGGCGGACGGCGAATGACGATGACCGGGATGCCCAGTTGCCGGGCTGCGGTGATTTTTTCCTCGTAGTACCCGGATTCACCGCTTTCTTTGGTAAGGATAGCCCCGGGACGTAGCTGGCGGAACAGGGTTAGTTCGTCCTGTCCCTCCTGCCAGAAAAGGAGGTTTTCCGCGGGAAATCCTGCCCGGTGGGCGATCTCCCGGGAGTTATCCCGGTCGAGGACACGGAAATGGCAGGGATGTTTTTCCCAGTAACGTTGTAGTTTGGTTATGGTCTGGACCCCGGAAAGGGCCAACAGATCACGTATTTCGTGAGATTCGAGGTAATCAATGGCGTCATCGAAGGTGTCACACCACACGAGCGATTCGTCTCGTGGCGGATAACGACGTTCGAGGCGAATGACGGGCAGATCCAGTTGTTCGGAAACGGCAGCCACGGTGGTGTGGAGCAAAGAGGCGAAGGGATGGGCGGCGTCGATGATGAGGTGTATGTCGTGTGTCGAGCAAAATTCCGTCATGGCGTCATGATCCATGCCTCCCGCTACCCGGGTCCCATGTTTACATTCGATTTGCTGGGCATTGCCACGGGTGGAGTAGTAGTAGGGACTACCTGCCTCATCGAGTACTTTTACCGCTGTTCTTCCTTCTGTTGTTCCTCCGAAAATGAGAATCATGACGTTTTAATTTTAGATTTAAGATTCCAGCCACGCAAGGCCTTGCTAATTTTAGATTTTAAATTTTAGATTCCAATCGGGATTCGCCTTTGGCGAGTTACAGGTTTCTTTTACTTTTATCTTTTAGTTTTTATCTTTAACCTTTTCGACTACCCCCTCTAACTCCCCCTTACACAGGGGGAGGATGCGCTACATTGAAACATTGATACGATTTCTTGCGTTCGTTTCTCCCCCTGTGCAAGGGGGAGCCGGTGGGGGTAGTTTTTTCATTTTCAATTTTCAATTCTCCATTTTCAATTTCTAAACAGGTGTTTGAACTGGTGTGAATAGAGTTTCGACAGGCCTTGTCGGTTGTCGATGGCGTCACCCACGACGATCATGGTGGTGAGGGTGAGGTTATTCTCTTTCACGATCTTCGCCAAGTCTTGCAATTCTCCCCGGTATATCCGCTCGTCTTTCCACGTGAGATGGTAGCAGGCGGCGACGGGGGTGGTTGGCGGGTAGTGTTGCATCAGTTCGGATTGCACTTGATCAACGATAGAGGCACTGAGAAAGATGCACATTGTGCTTTGCGAACGGGCCAGCAGGTGGAGTTTCTCTTTTTCCGGCATCGGGGTACGCCCTTCTCCGCGGGTAAGAATGATTGTCTGCACTTTTTCGGGGATGGTGAACTGTGACTGCAAGGCCGCTGCCGCTGCAAGGAAAGAGGATATACCCGGTGTGATGTGGTAATCCATGCCGTATTCGTCAAAGAAAGCCATCTGTTCCTGAATGGCTCCGTAGATGCAGGGGTCCCCGGTGTGCAGGCGCACGATAAAGAGGCCCCGGTCATAGAATTCTTTCATGAGAGCGAATTGTTCTTCAAGGGTCATGTCGGCAGAACTGCGCACGGTGGCACCGGGTTTGGCGTAGTACGTGAGTTCCACGGGGACAAGACTGCCGGCGTAGAGGATGAGGTCGGCTTGTTCAAGGAAGTACTTGCCTTTAACGGAGATCAGTTCCGGATCTCCGGGGCCGGCCCCGACGATCTCGATGAATCCCCGGCGTTCGACAGTACGATTCATGGCAACGGCAAAAGTAAAGTCATTGCCCTCACTGAGTTTACCTTTCTGTTTTTCAAGGAGCAGACGGGTATTCCCGGTAGATTTCAGGGCGGCGGCCTCGGCGACGCTGGGGGAAGAAGTTACTTCACGTACTTTCTCCGAGGGGTTGGGAACGGAGATGTTCCGGAGTTCGTCGGGCGAGTACGAGTCCATTGAAAGTATTAAACTGTGAGTAAGAAGGTCGACAACAGGTTCATCCTTTTTGATGTCAATCGTCGCGAGGTTCGTGAGACTGGTCGGGGAGATTCCCGCCTCGATAAGACGTGCGGTGATGTATTCCCGTACACCCGACGGGTCACAGTTTTCCCGACACCCAAAACCGAGGGAAAGCACGTGTGGGCGATAGTAGAGGGTTGGGATAACGACGGGGTAGATGAAGGGGCTGACGATGAGCAGGGCCTCGTAACGATTCTGGTCTATTTCCTGAAAGGAGTTGTAAATGTCGACGTGAGGCGGTGCGGTACGTTCGAGGTTCCGGGTTCCGCTATCTTGGATGTCTAGGAGTAGGGCCACGGGACGGCGGTTGACGAACTTGTAGATGATTTCATTCATCGGCCCGACGGGTTCCGGGATCCATCCCTCGAACCTTTCGTGAATGGTGTCGAGGGCCCAGAGGTCGTTGTTGTCGCTTTGGGTGGTGATGACGGGGACGGCTCCGAGTATGGCAGCGAGCCGACGAGTAAGGGCATTGGCCCCACCGACGTGACCGGAGAGGACAGAAATGGCGTTCCTACCCATGGAGTCGATGCAGACGACGGCGGGGTCCGTGTACTTGGATTGCGTGCAAGGGGCGATGGCCCGGACACAGATGCCGAGAGCGCCGATAAAGACGAGACCTTCGTAGCGGGTAAAGTTGGTGGCGATGAAGGCCGGGATGGAGTCGATGGAGGTACAGGGATTTGCCTCTCCTTCGCCTGCGTAGAATAGTTCTGTTCCGGGAAGTTCCCGGTGTATGGTAAGGGCTGGTGCCAGTCCTTGACGGGAGGCTATGATGATGGCTATTTTTTTCATGGGATTATATTTTTTGTGCTTTCATGATTAATATGGGGTTGTGGTCATCGATGGCCACGTGTTGGGTGCTGACGAGAGTGAAGCCGTGTTGTTTGACGGTTTCGGCGAATAATTCCTGACTTTGCTTAGAGACGGAATTGAAGACGATAATTCCGTCCGGGAGCAGGTGTTCGCTGACTTTCCGGACGATTTGATCCATGTGGCCGCCGTGGCCGCCGATGAATACGGCGTCGGGGGCGGGAAGGTCGTCTAGTTCAGCCTGCAGGAAGTCTCCGATGCGGGTGATGATGCCGGGCGTCCCGAAACGGGCAGCGTTGAGTTCCATGAGGCGCTTGCCCTCGGGGCGTTGCTCGAAAGCCACGACGTGCAGGTGAGGGAACTGGAGTTTCGCCTCGATGGAGACGGAACCCGTGCAGAACCCGATGTCCCACAGGGTTTGATGGCGACGAAGATCCAGTTGTGCCAGCGTGAGCAGGCGGATCGGTGCTTTCGTGATCATGTTGACACGTCCGTCGAGCAGTTCGAAGTCGCTTTCGGGAATGCCGAAATGCCGCTGACGCTCGTACGTGCGGTAGAGAATGAGGCAGTTCGGGTGGCGGAAGGTGAGGGCCGTGGCATCATCGGGAACGAGGACGCGGACGGTTTCGGTGTCACTGCCGAGGGCTTCACCGACGTACATGATGTAGTTGTCATACCCGTAACGGAGCATACGTTCGGCGATGGTGGTCGGCGTGTGTTCCCGGTCGGTAAGCACGCCGATTTTCTCCTGTCCCTCGATGAGTGCTCGGTCGAACTCGTGCCACGGTCTCCCGGTGAGGGAAACGACGTGCATATCATGGTAGGGGAGCAGGAGGCGGTGAGCCAGTGTCTGCAAGGAGTTGAACGTGGGAATCAGGGTGATCTTGGCGTCGGGGAGACGTTTGAGTACGGTGTTGGCGAAACCGAAAAAGAGTGGGTCCCCGGAGGCGAAAACAACGATGTCCGGGTGGTTCTCGTATTGGCGGAACACCTCGTCCAGCGGGACGGTGATGTCGATCCAGAGGTGGGCCTCCGGCAGGTTGTCACGCATGATCTCGTGGTGCCTTTTCCCCCCGGAAAAAACGTGATGGGTGGCGATGGCCGCCCGGGCCTGTTCCGGTAATTCGGGATGATCCTTGTCATCTATACCGATGATTGTGAAGTTATTCATTTTAGATTTAATAATTTTAGATTTAACTCTCTCCCGGTTCCGCCGTACTCCCTCTATAAACAGAGGGAGAGTTGGATTACTCACCATCTTCGGGAATGGTTACCAGCTCCTCCTCTGTTTATAGAGGAGGTGGCAGCGTGGCTGACGGAGGAGTTTGTTGCGTTCCTTCAGTCAGTGCTATCCTTATCGTTTCGAGTATATTTTCCGGTTGTTCAAAAATTAGCTTGTTTTCAAAACGGAGAGTACGGATTCCATGTTTTTGCCAAAGAGATTCTGTCCGGCGTTCATCATTATATCCGCCATCGGGAGTGAAATGACTTGCCCCGTCTAATTCAATGCAAAGTCGGGCCGCCGGGCAATAGAAATCGAGAATATAGGTTTCGATACTAAATTGTCTACGCCATCTTAAATTATTTATTTGTCGTCCCTTGAGGAATTTCCAAAGAGTCGCTTCCGCTGGTGTTCCGTGCTGGTGTAGTTCCCTACGAATGTCCCGTTGTTTTTTCGTGTTGTGGGTAATTTTTGGGTTTGTCATGGTTTATCTTTTATGTTGAACTCCCTCCCCCTTCGGGTACTCCCTCTATAAACAGAGGGAGAGCTGGGTTACTCACTGGCTTCGGGAAATTTTCAATTTTCAATTCTCCATTTTCAATTCCTCAAAGGTCTCTTCCCGGTCGTAGCTGTGCGGCGTCATCGAAACAAAGGATGGCGTTGACGAGGGTGGCGGCGAGGTTACTACCTCCCTTGCGCCCCTCGATGACGAGCTTGGGTAGACGGGTGAAAGATTTCAGCATATGTTTGGATTCCCGAACGTTGACAAAACCGACGGGCGCACCGATAACACCGATCGGATGGGCCTTATCCTGACGCATGAGCTTGCATAGTTCCATGAGGGCCGTGGGGGCATTACCGAAAACGTAGAGTGCTTCGGGATGTTCTTCCACGGCAAGGCGTATGCCGGCTTGTGTGCGGGTGATTTTGAGACGGGATGCCATTTCTGCCACGCGAGGATCGTCGAGGTAGCATTTGACTTCAATGCCGAGACGTTCGAGGGCTCCCTTGCGGATTCCGGAGGCTGCCATGGTGACGTCGGTTACTATCATGCGTACCTTGCCATCGTGCAGGGCAGTATGGAGTGTTTCCACGGCGTCATTGTCGGTGTAGAGAATGTTCTCCATGTCGAAGTCGGCAGTGGTGTGGATGGCGTGTAACAACGCCCATTTACGGCCGAGGGGGATGTTTTTGTCCCTTAATTCGGATTCGATAGTGCGGAAACTGCGCATCATGATTTCCTGCCCGATACCAACGTTTTCGGTACATTGTTCCCGGTAGTAACCGCGGGGAGTGATGATCTTGTCATTCCACGTGTAGGACTGAGAGTTTCCGATGATTACAATCGTGAACATATCGATCTCTTCCGGGTTGAAATCATGTAGTGTCGTGATCTTGACTTCTTGTTCTTCACGTCCGGCTTGGCGGATGTAGCCGACAGGGGTTTCCGGTTCGCGGTATTTGAGAAATAGTTCTTTCAGGCGATAGAGTTGCCAGTAGCGTCCCTCGCTTTTGGGGTTGTAGACGGCAGTCACGAAATCGGCAGATGCGGCGGCTTCTATGCGACGCTCGATCTTTTCCCACGGGGTCATGAGGTCGGAGAGGGAGATGATGCAAAAGTCATGCCCGATAGGGGCTCCCAGTAATGCGGCTCCTTTCTGGAAGGCGCTGATCCCGGGAAGAATTTCTACCTCAACATCACTCGCTTTATCCCGTTTCATTTCAAGAACGAGGGGTGCCATCCCGTATATTCCGGCATCTCCGGAGCTGACAACACAGACGGTGTGTCCTTGTTCGGCATACTCGAAGGCAAGGGCTGCCCGGTCTTTCTCTTTTTTCATCCCGGTATCGATGCACTCCGTTTCGGGGCGGACGATGGATCGGATGAAGTTAAAGTAATATTTGTAACCCACCACGACGTCCGATTGCATGATGGCTGTCCGTACGGCTGGGGTAATGTCTTCCTCGCTACCCGGCCCAATGCCGGCGACATATATTTTTCCGTGTTTCATAAATAAAGACGTTATTTCGAGCAAAGTTACGATTTAGTTTGTAAAGTTTATAAGGTTTGTAAAGTTTATAAAGTGACGGGCGTCCTTCGGACGGAGTTTTGGGCTGTCCAAGAAGTCATTTTATATCAAAAAACTCCTCCGTCACTTCGTGCCACCTCCTCTATAAACAGAGGAGGAGCTGGTGACTTTCCCTGAAGACAGGGAGTATTTCAACTCTCCCTCTGTTTATAGAGGGAGTACCCCGAAGGGGGGAGGGAGTTTGAAAAATGACTTTTTGGACAGCCCAAAAAAGGTACCTGCGGGGGACACTACTTTATGAACCTTATAAACTTTACGAACTTTATAAACCTGTTTTTGAGGTATTTCACCGAAAGTACGATTCCCGTGAAGGAGACAACAGCACCGCCAAGGAGAAGGGTCCAAATGACCACGGTCCATAGTGCGGGGCGCTCGACGAGAAATTTGATGTCAAGGGTGTGAAGACCACGGTAAAGCCAGCGTTTCCAGCGTCCGTTGGTGTCGTAGTGAACGGGACGGAAAGATTCAAGGTTATAGTAATAACAGTCCTTCGCCTTGTTGTCGAACGTGACCTTGTAGACAGGGAGCGGTAGAGGACGACGACGGGATATATAGTAGTTGTCGTACTCGTTCATCTTGGTGATGGAGTAGGTGGTTGAGTCCCCGGCGAGGCGTTTGACGGCAGCGAGGATCATCTCTTCCGTGATGCGGAAAGGACGAATCGTGTCAGTGGAGGCGTCTAAGGTCACTTCCTTGCTGACCGTGCGGAGACGATAGAGGGGAATACCTTGGTAGTGGGTCCACTCGATGGTTTTGACAGGATCATCCGGAGTAGCGGTGAGGGTAATGGCTTTTCGATAGTCCAAGGCATAGTCGGTAGGTGACGGGGCTTGTCTTTCAGCCGGGCTTTGGCGGAATCCGCGGGAGTCCTGTTTGCCGAAGAGCCACGAAGGAAGCGGAGCCATGGACATATAACCGCTCAGTATCCACGTGAAGACAAATATACCGAAGAAGAAACCCGTGATGTGGTGCCACTTGAACCATCGCTTCTTGTACGGGGAGCGAAGAAAGCCTTTCCGGCGAGCGAGCCAGTAGGAACGTATGCCGAGAACGAATCCGGTAAAACACATGAACATTCCGAGATAACATGCCCAGTACATGAATTGTGTCCAAAGATTCTGGTTTTCCCGGATAACGGTGAAATACACCCAATGGGGAATGGCTCCAAACCATGCCCAGAAACGATTGTCGGAATCGGTAAACTGCAGGATATTGGCGGTTCGGGAAGAGACGTAAAGCTGGTATTTTTCCGGACCGTCGAAGTAGAATTTGTAGATGGGAAATTCCCGCTTGTAATGGGCGAGGGGGATCCATTGGTCGAGGGCGTACAGGGTATCCACCCGGGTAATCTTTCGATCGGCACACCAGCGAGCAGCCCGGTTTTCACAGAGTGCGTAGTTAATAACGGGAGCCACGACATTCGTGTCCGCGTATAACTCAACGCTTTGACGTCCTCCCCCTATACTGAATACGGGATCTCCATAAGGGTTGTTCAGGGAGAGTCCGCGGGTTGGCGTTTTGGCCGGGAGGCGGAGTAACACGTCTTGGATGGCGGGCAAGCCATTCGTATCAAGAATTTCCGCACGAGTGAACCGATCTTCTTGGCTTACACGGGGAAAGGAGTGGTAGATCATCACGATTCCGGATATGAACCATGAAAAGCACAGGATACAGAGAATTAACCCCAGTATCCGGTGGATATGGATAAACAATTTGGTTAACATGGGCGGGTTAGTCTATATCGTCTGTTTTCTCGTATTTCTTTTTCTTCACGGTGATGTCTTCCCGTTGGTGTTTGGTGGCGAATTTCACGTGTTGGATGAAAAGTTCCTGTATGGCGGGATATTCTCCCAGTCCTTTGAGCAGGACGTTTACTTTATAGCCTTTCTTTTCCAGTTCGTCTTTCCAGTCCCCGGCGATGTCATTCTTGGCATGGTCTCCGGCCACGAACATGAAGGGTATCAAGGTCACTTCTTTTGCCTTATTCGCTTCGAGTTCGCGGATTACATCATCCATCGTGGGGTAACCTTCGATCGTTCCCACGTGGTAGTTCTTGTGTCCTTGAGCTTTCATCACGTAGTCGAGCATCCCGTAGGTTGAGTTTGCCGGGTGGTAGGTCCCGTGGCATACGAAGACGCAATCCCCTTTTTCCTTGTCCTTGATTGATGCGGCAATCGCTTTTACCACGGCTTGGTAATCCTCGGGAGAATGAAGAAGAGCTGTCCCTAAGCGAATGTCTTTGAACTTCGTTTGGTATGATGCAACTTCTTTTTGCAGGGCTTCCATTTCAATTCCTTCGATGATGTTCGTGGGTTGAAGGATCAAGTGGGTATAACCGTCGGCAATCAGTTTGTCCATGGCCTCGGTCGGATTCAGTTTGACCATACCTTTCTCTTTGAGGCGGCGCATGATCATGCGGGAAGTGTAGGCTTCACGGACTTCCACTCCGGGGAATGTTTGTGACACTTTTTTGTTAATGGCCTCGATGGTCAAGGCTCGGGTGTCATCGTGAGTTGTACCGAAGTGAACCATGAGAATGGCTACTTTGTCATTAGGACCAAGAGTCTTGAATATATCGGAATGTTTGAAACCACCTCCACCGTGGGCAAATGTGAACAGACTTGTCAATAAAAGTAGAGCTGTAAATATGTTTTTCATGATGTTTGTTTATTTGGTGAAACGAATAATGAGACTGGCAAATAGTGTGCGTCCGGGGTTTAGCGTGGCATAGTTTACCCCGCTGGGGCGATCGTCCGTCCAGTCAAAGATGTTGTCAATCCCGGCGTTGATTTCGAACAGGAAGTTACCCACGGGAGCGAAGGTGTGGGTGGTCGCCAAGTTCCAGAGCTGGTACTTGGGGGCGCTGACGTCGGTGTAAATGTCTTTCCCGGTTGTTTTGTCCGTGGTCTTTTTGTAGATGTATTTTGAACCTTGCATTCTCCCGTTGATGTTGGCCCGTAGTTTGTACTTGTTCCATTCATGGCTCCACCCGGCCCGGAAGGTTGCCGCGTGGCGTACCGATTCGCTCAGGCGGCGTCCGGAATCATCGGCGGCATACACGCAGTTGTAGGATCCGGCGGCAGAAAACCCGGCACCCAAGTAGCTATTGATCGTGACATCGAAGCCTTTGATACTGGCTTTGTCGAGGTTGTGGTACACGTTCCGGGTTTTTATCCCGTTCGCTTTATCCTCGTCGGTAACCCCAACGTCGTATTTCTCGATGATGTCTTTCACGTCGTTGATGTACCCGTTGACAGAGACATTCAGATATTTCCCGGCATATTCCACGTTGATGTTGTAGTAGTTTGCTTTTTCCGGTTTCAGGTCTGGGTTCCCGATGGTGATAGCCCCGCGGGCTTCGTAATCGTAATATAGTTCTTGTATGCTGGGGGTTTTAAAACCGGCGGCGTAGGATGTTCTGAAATTGAAGGAGCCGAGGGTGTACATCAAGGCTATTTTCGGGGTAAAGCGGTTCTTAAACATCTCGTTGTACACGTAGCGGAATCCCGGCAAAATTTGCAGGTTTTTCCAGAGGCGAATCTCGTCTTGCGCGTACAGGGCCAGCGTGTAGATCTCTTCCGGTTCTTCGAGGTTTCCGGGGTTTTTCATGTAGTCGTTCGTGTACTCGGTACCTGCGGAAATTTTGTTGTATGAGCCTAGTTTAAACACGCCTTTCAGGTTCCCGTTGTAGTATTTCTGGCGTTTCGTCAATTCCTCGTCCCCGATGCGGAAGGTCGTGTCTTTTTTACTGACCTGTGCCACGGTGTACAGTTTGTTGTATTCGTAGTTGTCCATGTAGAGGTCCAGTGCGATGTAATCGGTGGAGTTTAGCTGGTAGCGTCCGCCCACGCCGATGTTGTAGTCCATGTAGGTTAGGTCATAGGTGTAGCCCCCGTCATCTTTCTTCTCCTGCACGGGACGGTTTACTTCCCGGTCAAAATATCCCCCTTGGGCGTACAGGCTTAGGCTTTTCACCGGGGCGTAGGTGAAGCGTTGATTGACAATGTTGGAATGGAACTTGCTGGAAGCTTCTCTTCTCGTGAGTATGGCTGTGTCCCCGTCAATCTCGTAAGGGCTTAATTGCCAGCCTCCCATCTGTCTCCTTTGGTAGGAGGTGGAAGAGGTGAATTTACCAAAGTGTAGGTCTATGCTGGCATTTTGCGAGAAGCTGGATTCTCCCCCGAAACGGGTCTTGGATTGCACGCTGATCGGGTCTTTCGGTTGTTCCGTGATGATGTTGATTACCCCGGCAATAGCGTCGGAACCATAGAGTGCGGATGCCGCTCCTTTCAGTATTTCGATACGCTTGACCCGGCTCATGTCAATACGGGAGAGGTCGGTGTTGTTGGACACGTCCCCGGCCACTTTTTTGCCGTCGACAAGGATGAGGATGTATTTGTTACTCATGCCGTTCAGCGTGAAGTAGGAACCCATGACGGTGGGACGTATGTTGAATGAAGGATTCAGTAACAGGAGGGCATCTTCGAAGGAGTTCACGCCCGCACTTTTCAAGTCAGTACCGCTGATGACCTCGATGGGTACGGGAGAATCTTTCAAACGGCGGTGTGTTCCCGTTCCCGTGACGACAACTTGATTCAGGTTTACCGGGGTGGCCGTGAGCCGGAATAGAATGTCGTTTTTGTTGCTGTTGACTTTTATCGAGGCAACTTCGTAGCCTGAATAGCTTGCCCGTAGCGTGTACGTGCCATCCGGAATATTTTCTAGAATGAACTCCCCTTTGTTGTTGGTGGCAATCCCTATGCTTGTTCCGACCAGACGAACGTTTGCACCGATGAGGGCTTTTCCACTCTTTGCATCTGTGACTTTTCCTTTTAATGTGATCTCTGCAAACGAGGTACTTACCAAGGCTAACATGAATATCATGCCTAGCATTACAATTCTCTTCATTAGATGATGATGTTTTAAATGTTTATAATAGTATTCCTGACCCCGAGAATACGCTATTACCTATGTTTGTCTTGGCAGGTCTCCTGACTACGCCTAAGAAAAATACCTTCCCATCCGTGTGGACAGTGGTGTAAGAATCTTTCTTTGAATCTCCTTATCCGGAGAAACGGGCATCACAGTAGCGGGCACTGTTCCGGATTCTAACCGGCTTCCCTCTTGTGTGTTAATTGGGCATCAACACATCACCTAAGACGAGACAAATGTATATAATTTTTTATAAAAGGTTGTTGCCGGATGAAAAAAATGTATTACTTTCGCACCAAGTTTTGGTGCGGAACCTTCGGTCATGGAGGTAACGCTTAATAGGGAACCCGGTGTGAATCCGGGACTGTACCCGCAGCTGTAAGTTCCTTTACAAGGGATTTTGTACTTCAAATGTCACTGGTTATAAACTGGGAAGGCAACAAAATCCGGAACAAGTCAGAAGACCTGCCGAACAAGATAAACCATAGCTTTCGGGAAAAAAAGCGAGAGGGAAAAAGACGGATTTTACCTTAGACTCATGTTGCCCAAAAGACTATGTTAATAATGCTTTATTCATTATTAATATATAGTTGTATGAAAAAAGTTGTTGTATTAGCATTGTTGCTGTTTGTGTGTGTCGGTTCGCTTCTCGCTCAAGAGAACGACAAGCGAAAGAAAAAGAGTATCACGGATTCTTTATTCCGTATCGATCAGGTGGATGTGATGCAGAAAAAGAAGAGGATTGATTTGTTGGGATTGGATGTGCCTTTACGTTTCGTTCCGATAACGGTGAGCAAGTTGTCTAGTCAGATGCTTGACCGGAAAGGGATTGTCGATCTGATGGATGCCGTTAAGTTTTTGCCGGGGATTGTAGCGAAAGACAAACAATACGGGCAATTCCAACAGTTTTCCATTCGCGGACAGGGGAGTGCGGTTGTTATGATTGACGGGATTCGCGATGAGCGGACGTTGAAGAATAACGTACCTTACGGGGATTTGGCTGCCGTGGAGTCTATCGAGTTATTGAAGGGTCCCGCTGCTATTTTGGCCGGACATTCGGCTATGGGTGGCGTGTTGAATATCGTGCGCAAGAAAGCATCTCCCGATTTCTCGGCCAACGCTCGTATCAGTTATGGTAGCTGGGATGAGAGACGAGCTACTCTTGGTTTCGGGGGAAAACTTGTGGGACCTCTCGAATATCGTGCCAATATCAATTATTCAACGGGTGACGGATGGCGTGAGGTGAATGCAAATCGTTTTTCCGTGTATGGTGTTTTGGGAGCTGATTTAGGAAAGTGGGGACGTATTGATGTGACCGGTAGTTATGCCGATGATGATTACACGACCGAGATCGGGGCTGCACCCGTTATGCCCGGTGATATGTTCTACGTGGACGGAGACAAACCGTACGCGCTGAAGGGGGATCGTCACCCGGAGGCGGATTACCGCGAGGTTTATAATGACTTTGCCAATAATTACATGAAACGGAAAGTATGGGATATGTCTGTGTCATACGTTTACCAGATCACGGATTGGATGAAGTTGAAAGAACGTTTTTCCTATTTCCACAGTGATTTGGATTATCATTGTATTGAGGGGCTTTCTTACCGCACTTCCAAAGACCCGATATACAAATGGTATTATAAAAAGTCAGAGACCGAGAAGATTTATGTTGACTTGGATACGGTTCAACGGGGAAATGCTGCCCGTCAGAACCCGTTGAATTTTAACCCGGACCATAAAAACGTGAATAACACGATCGAGTTGACCGGGAAGTTCGAGACAGGTTCCGTGTTGCATAACTACACGTTGGGATGGACGTACAATTGTTTTGATTTCGCCCAGTATAACGGTTATGGAGATGACGATTTGTGGGGGCCCGGCTTGGATGCACTTTTGCCTGTGCGGGATCCGCATATCGTGCAGGGGTGGTGGGACACGAAAGTTTCAGCCGTTTCCCTGCGCACGGAGAGAACGCATGGAATTTATTTGCATGACGTGATCGAATTTAATGATAAGTGGAAAATGATGGCATCCGGGCGTGTGGATTTGTATAGCCGGAAAACATCAAGTGCCACGATTGATGACGGGAAACAGAAATATGAAACGAAGAACAGGAAAGAATGGAAAGAGGTGGAGACCTCGGCATTCACGTATCGAGTGGGTGTCGTGTATTTCCCTATGCCTGAATTGTCATTCTACGGTTCTATTTCTTCTTATTTCAATCCTGTAACCACGACATATAGTCCTACCGTGATGTATTTGGACCGCAAGGGTAACGAGTTCAATCCTGACGAGGATGGGGGCGAAGTGTTCAAGCCGGAAAAGGGGTATTCCACGGAAGTCGGTGTACGTTACACCTTGAACGAGATGGTGGATATAAACGCAAGCGTGTTTTATATTCGTAAGTATAATATCGTGAAGAGTCTGGGAGACACGACGGTATTGGTGGATGGCGTGGCCACGGAGAAGAGTATCCGGGGACAAGTCGGAAGAGCCGACTCGCGAGGTTTTGACATTGAGGTGGTTGTTCGTCCGTTACCGACTTTACAAGTTACGGGAGGTCTCGGTTGGTCGGACTATCGTTTGCGGGAAATTGCCGAGAGCGGACGTTTCTCTAAATATAAGGAACAGAATAAAAATGTTCGTGCCACGGGTGTGCCTCGTACGACATTCTACGCTTATGCCGATTACACGATACCACGCGGGGTGCTAAAGAATTTGTCATTCCATTTGAGTGGAAATTTCAAGGATAAGGTGTTCCGGAATATAGATAACCGGTTGTACGATCCGGCCTTGTGGTTGATGGATGCGGGTATTTTCTACACGATCAAGAATCACGTAACACTGGCATTGAATGTTAACAACTTGTTTGACAAGGAATATTTCGAGCGGACCACGATCATGGCGAAACCCCGGAATTATCAGGCATCGGTTTCTTATACTTTTTAATTAAAGAAAGGGAATTTGAAAGAAGTCAAGGAGGATGTCAAACTCCCTCCCCCCTTCGGGGTATTGAGCCTGCAAGCAGTCTCGAATCGGCTCTCGCTCGACAGACAACGAGTAAACTCTCTGTCTGTTCTCGCTTACTCGCCGATTTTCCCCTATAAACAGAGGGAGAGCTGAAATACTCCCTGTCTTCGGGAAGAATCACCAGCTCCTCCTCTGTTTATAGAGGAGGTGGCCGAAGGCCGGAGGAGTTTATTTTGTAACAGAGAGAACTGTTTAGGCAGTTCTCTTTTTGTTATTGGCTAACGTAAATATATTCAGCTTGTCAGCTTGTTTTGCGGTTCTTTTTATACTTTTGCAGGCAGACAATTAAATCACAATCAATATAAAAGATATGAAGAGAACAGCATTTATTTTATTCGCCTTCGTTTTCGGAGGGTACATGATGGCCCATGCGCAGCAGAATACGACGGCACAGGACACGACAAAGCCTGTAGGCTACCAGTTTACTGATATCAAGAGATTGCCCGCTACCTCCGTGAAGGATCAGTATCGTGCCGGAACTTGTTGGTCATGGTCAACGTCCTCTTTCCTAGAGTCGGAAATGATGCGAATGGGGAAAGATTCGGTGAATTTGTCGGCCATGTATTTCGTGAAACACGCTTATTCGGATAAGGCGGATAAATATGTTCGCTTGCACGGGGTGTTGAATTTTGCGGTGGGAGGAGCCTCTTCGGATGTGACGAATATGGCAAAGAAATATGGGATTGTGCCTCTTGAGGTGTATCAAGGATTGAATTACGGGGAACCGAGTCATGTTTTCGGAGAGATTGATGCTGTTTTGAAAGCTTACGTGCAGGCGGTAGTGGAAAATAACAACAAGCGGTTGAGTACGGCGTGGAAACGGGGATTCGATGCTATTCTGGATACTTATCTCGGACCGGAGCCGGAGAAGTTTGAATATCAAGGAAAAGAATATACACCGCAGACTTTCGCTAAAGAGGTGGTTGGTTTAAACATGGATGACTATGTGAATTTAACCTCTTTCACGCACCATCCTTTCTACACGGAGTTCGCTATTGAGGTTGAGGATAACTGGTCTTGGGATAAGGCTTATAATCTTCCGTTGGAAGAGTTGATGCAAGTGATGGATTATGCTATTGATAATGGTTATACTTTCGTCTGGGGTGCTGACGTGAGCGAGAAAGGATTTGCTACGAAGGATGCAGGGGTTGCCGTGATCCCCGCAACGGACACGAAGGAGATGAGCGGTGCGGAAATTGCTAAATGGGAAAAGTTGCCGAAGGGACAGCAGATGATGGATGCTTTCAAGCAAGGTCCGGCTCCCGAAAAGACGATCACGCAGGAGATGAGACAGGAAGAGTTCGATCGTTACCTGACAACTGACGATCACGGAATGCATATCATTGGTAAAGCAAAAGATCAGAACGGAACTCCTTATTTCATCGTGAAGAATTCTTGGAATAAGTATAACAAATTCGGAGGGTATTTCTACACATCTTATCCTTATATGGCTTTGAAGACAATGGATATTATGGTTCACAAGAATGCTATCCCGAAGGCGATAAGGAAGAAATTGGGAATCAATTAATTTTAAATTTAATAATTTTAGATTTTAGATTCCAGCCGCACAAGGCTGACGCTTTAACTACCCCCTTCGGCTCCCCCTTGCACAGGGGGAGAGACGGACGCAAGAAATCGTATCAATGTTTCAATGTCGCGCATCCTCCCGCTGTGTAAGGGGGAGTTAGAGGGGGTAGTCGGAAATTTAAAATCTAAAATTTAAAATTAGCGAGTTGTTTTGTGCGTGGCATACACGCTGTCCAGTAGTTGGCGTCCGAGACAGGGGCGATAGTGCGAGCCTTCGTAGTAGTTCCGGATGTTATTTGTGTATTTGTTGATGCCGGAAAAGTCATAAACGTTTTCAGCTCCGAATATTTCTTTCAATTGCTTCACGTCCGCCGGGTTCAGACGTATTTGTTTGTATTCCGGGCTAATGATGATTTTGTACTTCGTGTGGTGATTTTGGAATACTTTTGCGATTTCCGATAACAGTTTGATTTGTGGTTTCATTAATACCGGAGGGTGAACCCGGTCTTCCCCGGGACGGGGACGGAATCTCTTTTTATGTTTTTCCCAGTAATGGTCACCGAGTTGTTCTATTTCGTGTTCCCGCGGGTTCCACAAGTCGTTTGTGACAACATTGCGGATGTTTTTGTCGGGATTCACGATTCCTCTCATGTAATTGCGGTAGCGTCGGCATACCCGGTAATCCATGTAGGGAACCAGAAATTTCGGGTTGAAGAATTCTTGTGTGAACTGGGATTGGAATTTGAATTTATTCATCCCGCTGACTTCCGGGGGAAGTAGGTGCATGTAGCCCGTGGATAACTGATATTCTCGTAATAGGGTGGCATCGACGATGAGCAGAACATTTGCAATATGTTCCTCTTCCTTGTCAAGAGCCATCACTTTCCGGTGTACGGCAGCCAATCGTTCAGCCGTCCCGTACAAGCGTATAGCCTTACTCCCGTTGAGGTATTTTTCCCAGTCGGAGGTCAGAAATGCCATCGTACAGGAATTTCCTAGGATGAAGGAATCGAAGTGCAGGGAATCCCGGTAATTCTTGTATGTCTTCCAACCGATGTAATCTTCGTTCAGGAAGATCGGATCATTGTCATATTTTTTGTATTCCCGCAGAACCTTAAAGGGATCATCGTAAAAATAGAACCCAGCGAGGACAAAGAAGGGAACGAGAAAAAGCACGCATTTTATTATAAATCCTTTGAAAGTTCTCATGGCTAAAACTGTAAATAAATGAAATCTTCAGATCCGAATTGTCCGAATAGGAACATGAGTAGTACGAGCAGGTAGTAGACCCCCCAACGTATGATTCTGTGGCGTTCGCTCAAGGCTTGCAATAGGTCCCGTTTCGACATAAAGTATTCGTATAGGAAAAGCACTACGACGGCAACCCCGGCAACGATACATTCTTGGTCGGTCATCCCTAGTCGCAGTTCTTTAATCGAGGTGTGCAGGTTGAAGGAGAGGTGACTGATCATGTATCCGGCATCGGATAGCGAGGGCAGACGGAAAAATAGCAGGGAGAACGCAAAGAGCAGGTAGGTCCGGAGGATAGAGTAAACCCCGAACACGTGTTTCCCCACGCTTGTTTCCACTTTATTCCGGTAGGCCACGGTCACCATCTCGTAGCTGATGATAAGTCCTTGGATTAACCCGTATATCACATAGTTCCAACCAGCCCCGTGCCACACGCCGAGTAACACGAAGGTTACCACAAGAGCGTAGACGATGCCCCACTGTCCCCAATATCGTTTACTTGCCGCGATGGGTTGGTAAAGGTAATCCCTGACCCAGAAGGAGAGGGACATATGCCAGCGGCGCCAAAAGTCGGTGATTGTCTTTGCCACGAACGGACGGTTAAAATTGGGTGACAGGCGATAGCCGAACATCATGGCTCCACCGATGGCCATATCCGTGTAACCGGAGAAATCGGCATAAAGCTCGATCGGATACAATAGTCCGGCGAGTAATAGCTGCGCCCCGGAAGCGTCTTGCACGGAGGCAAATATACTATCCAGATGCGGAGCCAGCCGGTCGGCGATCAGGACTTTTTTCATCAAACCGATCATCATGAGTTTCAGACCGTAGGTAACCGTGTCGTAGTCGAAACGTTTCTCGATTTTCAACTGCGGGAGCATATCGAAGGCCCGTTCGATCGGTCCGGAAAGGAATTTCATGAAAAATAGCATATAGAGCATGAAGTCCGGTAGTGAGCGTTCAGGTTCTTCCTCTTCCCAGTAGACATCAATAAGATAGCCGAGTGCTTGGAAGGTATAGAACGAGATTCCCAACGGGAAGAAAACAGAGGTGATGGCTCCTTTCCAGTCCACGCCGAACCAACCGAGTAGCACGGCGATGTTTTCCCCGATGAAATTGAGGTACTTGAATGCCACGAGGAACAGGACGAGAAAGACGATTCCCCCGACGAAGACTCTCCGGCGTTTGTTTTCCTGTTCCTGCATCCCGATCCAGCGCCCCCAGTAGAAGGTTATTGCCGCAATGAGTGCGGCTATCAGTAGGTATGCGATGTTGAAATAACCGACAAAGATGCAACTGGTTAGTAACAGGACCGGTTTCTGGTAGCTGCCTTTTACCGTGTAATATAGGATTAGGCAACAAGTAAACAGAATGACAAACGGTAGAGAGAGAAACATCATAGGCTACTTCTTTTTAGCTTGGATGGATGCGCACAGGTCACCCACGTGTTTGAATTTCAGTATTTCACGCAGGCCGAAACGAATGTTGTAATGTTTTTCGATGGCCGTGATGAGGCGCATATTCGTTAGAGAATCCCAGCCGTCCACGTCTTTTGCCGTGGTCTCGGGAGTTAACGTGATGTTTTCGTTTTTTAGAATGTCACGAAAGATCGTGTCCAGTTCGCGTAAGATTTCTTCGGTTTCCATAGTTTTTTATATTAATGTCGTTAATGCTTTCCGGTCAATTTTACCGCTGGTGTTTAACGGAAATTCTTCCAAAAAGTGAACTTCGGTTGGTAACATGTAGACGGGTAAGTGTTCCTTCAGATAATGGAGCAAGGTTTCCCGTTCATGGGGTGTTGTCCCGACGAACAAGTGCAATTGGCATCCCCCGTCATCCTCTTTCTTGGGAACGACGACGGCATTGGTCTCGTTCGGGAAGAATTTCTTTGTCCGGTATTCGATCTCGCTGAGTTCAACTCGGAAACCCTGCACTTTAACTTGGTAGTCTTTACGTCCGCGATAGATGATGTCCCCGTCCGGATCGATAGAACATAGGTCGCCTGTTTTATAATACTCTTTTCCGTTGAACTGGGCGAATACCTGTCGGGACTTTTCCTCGTCTTGCCAGTAGCCTCGCATGACTTGTTTCCCGCTTACCCATAATTCTCCTTGTTCTCCGGTCTGCACGGGTATTCCCTTCTCGTCCATAATCATGGTGTCGATTCCGGTGAAGGGGTGGCCGATGGCGATCATCCCGTTGTGTTGTTTGCAACCTTCGGGAGGAATCCGGTAAGCCGTACAATAAATTGTGGCTTCCGTGGGACCGTACAGGTTTACGAACTCCGCGTTGGGGGCGCAGGCCCTGAAACGTTGGAGAAGATCGGCATTTGCCGCTTCTGCCGTCACGATAAGGTATTTGAGTTTTGGAACGTGAATCTCGTCAAAGTAAGGGGACAGGAATTGTAATAGGGAGGGAGGCATGGCCACGAAAGTCAGTTCCTCGTCTTCCATCAATTCGTACACTCTCATGTATTTTAACTTGTTTGTTCCCACCGTGTAAATGCTGGCTCCGAGGGTTAACGGGTAGAGGGTGGACACGACTGAAACGTCGAATGTCAGTTCGAACATTTGCAACATCCGGTCTGTCGGCCCAAGTTGCCAGCCCAGTTGATGGTAGGCGGCATAGAATGCGTTCAAGTTTTTCCGGCTGATCGGGACTCCTTTGGGAACCCCGGTACTTCCGGAGGTGAAAATGATGTAGGCATTCTTGTTTGTATCCTGCGTTTGCTCTCCTGTTAGATGGTCTATATTTTCATCCCGTAGCTCTAATGTTGAAATACATTTGATCTCGTTGGAGAGGCCTTGCTGCGTACCGGATGCGTGACCGTATAATACCCGTTTCATTCCGGTGGATTCCACAATGGTTCTGTTCCGACTGTCCGGGTAGTTGGGATGGAGGATTACGTAAGTTTTCCCGGATAACAAAACGGCCAGAATAGAGGCGTACGTTTCGATGCAATCTTCCGCGATGATTCCGATAATGTCTTCCGGGCAATCCTGCACGAAGGGCATAATTCCTTGCACTCGGGCAAATACCTCCTGATAGGTGTAAGAGGTATCATCAATTACAAAAGCCACATGATCCGGGTAATTTCTGTAAACCCGGACGATGTCTTTAATCATGTCCATTTCCTTCATAAATCATTCCTTTATACTTGAGGCCCGCTCCCGGCGTCCATTCCGAAAGTTTATCCATGTTGCAACCGCCTCAAATATCGTAACGCTACAAAAATAGGCTTTTATTAGAAACATCCAATGTTATTATACTTTTATTATTTCGAGAAGTTTTATCTTTGCGTGTAAATGCTGAAAGAAATGAAACAGAAACCATTCATCATGATCGGGGCGGCAAGTTCCGGTAGCGGGAAGACGACATTCACGTTAGGTCTGTTGCGATTGTTGCGGAACCGGGGAATGAAGGTACAACCTTTTAAGTGCGGGCCGGATTATATTGATACGAAACATCATGCCATGGCCGCAGGAGAGGAATCCGTGAATTTGGATACTTACATGGCATCGGCGGCACACGTGCGGGAGCTGTACGCCCGGTACGGGACTGCGAGTGATGTCTGCGTGACGGAAGGGGTGATGGGGTTGTTTGATGGGTACGATGGGATGAAGGGGAGTAGCGCGGAGATTGCCGAGTTAATCGGTATTCCCGTCGTGTTGGTACTTAACGCAAAGTCCACGGCCTATACCGTGGCCCCAGTGTTGTATGGTTTTAAACACTTCTATCCGGGAATCCGGGTTGTCGGGGTCGTGTTTAACTTCGTGGCATCGGTAGCGCATTATGCTTATTTGCAGCAGGCTTGTGCGGATGCCGGAGTGGAGGCATTGGGGTATATCCCAAAGGATGAAAGTATTGTTATCCCGTCCCGTCATTTGGGATTGTCGATTGATGAGACGTTTTGTTTTGATACGTTCGCGGATCGGGTGGCAGAGGTGATTGACAAAACCGTGAATGTCGATCGTTTACTGGAACTTTGTACGGTGGAATTTTCCGGTGAACAGACGCAAGATGTCGTTTGTTTCGGGAACAGGAAGATCGCTATTGCCCGGGATGAGGCTTTTAATTTCATGTACCGGGAGAACGTGGAGGCATTGAAACGAGCCGGGGAGGTGGTGTTTTTTAGTCCGCTGCGTGATAAAAGTCTTCCGGAGGCCGATATGGTCTATTTTCCCGGAGGGTACCCGGAACTACATTTGGCGGAGTTGGCAGCTAACGAGGGAATGAGACAGTCTGTCCGGAAGTATTGTGAAAACGGGGGGCGAGTACTGGCAGAATGTGGTGGAATGATGTATTTGTGTGACACGATTACAGACGGTGACGGGAAGGTTTATCCTATGGCGGGCGTGTTGAAACAAGGGGCGACAATGGAGCAGATGAAATTGAAATTGGGTTATCGGGAAGTTCGTGTAAACGGTCAACGTATTCGGGGGCATGAGTTTCACTATTCCCGAATATTGCCTACGAATGAGAAAATACCTGTGATTGGCACGATATATAATGCCAAGGATATGGTGGTTGATACTCCGGTATATACCTATAAAAACGTGTTGGCAAGTTATATTCATTTTTACTGGGGAGAGTGTGGTATTGATCATTTTTTAATGTTAATGAGTCAAAAATGACAAAATGTCTTAAGCTATATTTTTAATGACATAATTTTGGAGTGGCATGTAATTTGTTCGTTCTTCAAACGATTTGGAAGAGTGAATATCAAATTTTAAATAAACAATTATGTTGAGCGAAAATTTAGTAAAGGCGTTTAATGCTCAGATTAATGCTGAGATGTGGTCATCCAATTTGTATTTGTCAATGTCCGTGTATTTTGCACAGAATGGTTACGACGGGATGGCATCATGGATGAGAGCGCAATCAAAAGAGGAATTGAATCATGCTTATGAAATGATTGACTTCGTGATCAAACGGAACGGGAATGTAGAAATTGGTCAGATCAACGTGGTACCGACAGCATGGGGTTCTGTTTTGGAAGTCTTCGAGCATGTTTATCAACACGAGTGTCATGTTTCTAAGTTGATTGATGATTTATTGGATGTAGCTATCAAGGAGAATGACAAAGCTGCCCAGAATTTTATCAATGAGTTCGTGAACGAGCAAGTGGAAGAAGAGTCTACTGCACAGACTATTGTTGATAGAATCAAGATGATGAACGGTCATAACTTGATTTATCTGGATGATAAATTAGGAGAACGGAAATAAATTAGTTCGAAAAAAAACGAGGGGTCACTTCAACATCGGTGGCCCCTCGTTCTTTTATATCAATGGTATGAAAACAAGGCAAATAAGGATTACCGTGATCAGGCATACCGATTGATTGATGCGGGCGGCACGTTTGTAATCCCTAATCGATAATTCCCTGTCGTTCGTTCCGATGTAAGGCTTTTCCACGAGTATTCCGTGATAAATGTTCGGTCCCCCGAAACGGCAATCGAGGATTCCGGCCATAGCGGATTCCGGGTAACCGGAGTTGGGACTGGCATGTTGGCGGGCGTATTTTCGGATGAAGGAAAAGATCCCTTTCCGGTAGCCGGACAGGACGATCAGAAGTGCTGTTAGCCGGGCCGGGATATAATTCAGTACATCATCCAGATGAGCCGAACAGCACCCGAAATCTTTGTAACGTGCATCTTTGTACCCGATCATGGAGTCGAGCGTGTTTACCATTTTATAAGCCATCATGGCAGGAAATCCTCCCAAGGCGTAAAAGAATAAAGGGGCAACTACCCCGTCACTTAAATTCTCTGCCATGGTTTCCAGCACGGCGGTATATATTTTTCTCGGGGGAAGTTGGCTAGTGTCTCTACCGACAATCCACGACAAGCGTTTTCGTCCGGCGTCCAATCCTTGTTCTTCAAGGGTTCGAATAACTTCTCCGCCTTCCTGTATAAGACTGTGGTTCGCCAATCCGTAGAAAACGAACACGGAGGCGACGCAGTAATACACGAAGGGGTGGAGCATCCAGCTTCCTAAGGCGAGAAGTCCCCCTAAAAGGAGTGTGGAAAGTGGTAGGATGATGGCAATCAGGCACCCGTTTCGTTTTTTGTGTTTCCCTTTGTTGAAATGTCGTTCACACCATCCGATAATATTTCCGAAGGCTACGATCGGATGAGGTAATTTCCGGGGGTCTCCAAAAATGAGATCGAGAAGATACCCGATGATGAGAGGGACGATGACGATTGAAAACGAGAACATGGTAACCGATTATAAATCAGTGATGGATAATAATCTCAACGCCCGGAGTAGCATCTGATTTTTTTCATCCGAGAGTGTGTTTACCCGGAAGTAATGTTCGTCCAGACCTCTGAAATTCGAGGCGTCCCGTATCAGAATCCCGAATTGTTTCAATAGTTCCTGTTTTAACACGTGGGATTTATGTATCGTGTGAATAAGGAAAAACGAGGTTTCCGAGGGGACGGGAGAGTATCCGGGAAGTTCATCGAAAGCGCGGACAAAATTCTCCTTACGCTTGAGCAACCTGCCCGTGTCGGGTAGAAGGTATTTTCCATTTTGCAGTAGGAATTTTCCGATCTCGATGGCTAGTGCATTCACGTTCCACGGGTGGGTGAAGCGTTTGATCCGGTCTATCAGGTTTTCGCTGCCCAACATATAGCCTAAGCGTAATCCGGGGATGGCATAACTTTTCGTCATGGAATGAATGACCAGTAGATTAGGATAACTGGCTAATAACGGTTCGGATGGCTGTGCCGTGGGGGCAAAGTCAATGAACGATTCGTCCACGACAAGTGTCATTTGAGGGTATTGTTGTAAAATATTTTCAATCTCTTCCAGCTTCCACACGTGCCCGTCAGGATTGTTGGGGTTGCAGATAAACATTAAGTCTGCGGGGCCTGCCTGAAAGTCTTTTATGGGTACGAATATCTGTTGGTGCCTGTAAAGGGTGCAAGCGTCTTCGTACTCCGAAAAAGAGGGAATGGGAAGGATGGTTTTACTCCCTTCGAAAGCGTGTGCGATCAGGTAAAACAGTTCCGTGGCACCGTTTCCGGCAATCACGTTTTGTGGTTGCAGGTTGTGGAACCGGGCAACTTCCCGTACGAATGATTCGGCGGCAGGCTCCGGGTAATGGAATATTTTGTCGATTTGGGTGATCAGCATGGAACGGAGAATATCCGTGTCCGCGTCATACCATACGTTGGTGGAGAAATTAGCTTTTATTTCCGTGTTTGATTTGTATATGTCATCTCCGTGTCCGTTCAGCATATTACTTGGTTTTAAGGGTGGAATAAATGTATGGCAGGTCAACGTGTGCGCGTACGTGATCGGCCAGTTTGTTATATTGTTGATCTTTGAAATCGGTATAATTGAAGGTTGTGGGGGTTGCTTGGGTCAGTCCTTCTGCCAGTTCGTTGAGGACGATGTCATTGTCCAGAATTCCGTGGAGGTAACTACCCCAGCATCTTTCGTTTAAGATATAGCCGTCCGTTCGCCCGTCGTGTAAACGGTTCAAGGGAGATTCCGGAACCCCGTCCAACAAGGTTGTTCGACCCATGTGAATCTCGTACCCCTTGCAGGTTTCCGGGTGATTGCGGAAGGTGAATTGGTCTTGGCGAGTGACTTTTTCAGGTTCCATGATCGTGACAAGAGGAAGGATGCCCAAGCCGGGAATGGCGGTCATGTCACCCTCTATCTGATCCGGGTCCTCGATCCGGGCGCCCATCATCTGGTACCCCCCGCAAATACCGATCACTTTTTTACCTTCCTTGTGAGCCCGGATGACTGCCTCCGCGATACCGTTTGCCCGGATGTTTCGCAGATCGGAGATTGTGTTTTTCGTTCCCGGTAGGATAATGATGTCGGCTTTGCCAATTTCTTCCACGTTATTCGTGTAGTAAGCATGAAATCGTTCGTCTCGTTCCAGTACGCTGAAGTCCGTGAAATTGGAAAGGCGTTTCAGGAGTACGATGGCCACGTTAATCTTGCCGCTCCCGGCTTTGGTGTTTTTGGTTTCCAGTGAGACGGAGTCTTCTTCTTCGATATAAATGTCCTTGAAATAGGGAATCACGCCGACAACAGGTATACCCGTGAGGTCGTGGATAATCTTTCTTCCCTCGTCGAAAAGAGATATATCTCCTCTGAATTTGTTGATGATAATTCCTTTAATCAATTTTTTTTCTTCCTCTGAAAGCAAGGCGATGGAACCGTAGACGGAGGCAAACACTCCCCCCCGGTCGATGTCCGCCACCAGATACGTGGCGGCATTTGTGCGCAATGCCATCCGCATATTCGTAATGTCTCTTTCCCGCAAGTTGATTTCCGAGATGCTCCCGGCTCCTTCCAGCACGATGGGAGAGTAGCGGGCTTGCAGACGTTCATAGGCAGCGTATGCTTGGTTGAATAATTCGGCCTTGTTGTTGGACATGAAGTATTCTCTGGCAGACATATTCCCGACCGGTTTTCCGTTGAGTACGACCTGCGAGCATTGTTCGTTCGTGGGTTTCAACAGAACGGGATTCATGTCGCTCTCCGGGGTAATGCCACATGCCTCGGCCTGTACCGCTTGCGCCCGTCCGATTTCCAGCCCGTCGGGAGTGGAATATGAATTTAGTGACATATTCTGCGCCTTGAAGGGGGCCGGGTGGTAGCCATCTTGTTTGAATATTCGGCAAAACGCCGTGTTAACAATACTTTTACCCGCATCCGAGCAGGTCCCGACAAACATGATTGAACGAAGAAAAGACATGTATATTTTAGATTTAATGATTTTAGATTTTAGATTCCAGCCGCACAAGGCGAACGCTATTCATTGATTCTTTTTTTTGTAAAGGAACGCTTTCCATCTCTCTTCTTCCGCACCTTGCTGATCCATTTCCCAGCGGGCCATGGTAAATAGTAAGTCCGAGAGGCGATTCACGAATCGCAGGATAAGTGGGGGAACTTCGTCTGTTTTGTTTAGGGTACATAATCTTCTTTCTGCCCGGCGGGCGATCGTGCGGGCCACGTGGCATTGGGCTGAAATCAGCGTTCCGCCCGGCAGGATGAAATGGGTGGACGGGTGTTGCATCTCGCTGTTCATACGGTCGATTTGTTGTTCGCAATACCGGTCTATATCTTCCGGTAGGATGTTCTGGTTTTGTTCCCGGATGTTTGAGGGAGTTGCCACTTGTGACATGACTATCATTAACGTTCGCTGTATGTATGCCAGAATTTCTTGCCGTTTATCCTTCTCGTCTAGCAAGGCTCGAATGACACCTAATGTGGCATTCAGCTCGTCAAGGGTCCCGTTTGTTTCAATACGAATATCATCTTTGTCCACCCGGCTCCCGCCGAATATTCCTGTTGTTCCTTTGTCCCCGCCTTTCGTGTATATTCTCATGTTAATTGAAAATTGAAAATTGAAAATTGAAAATGTGGAGATTCAATTTTCAATTGGGTTATACTGTTTGGTTGTCGTCCACTAACGTAAAACGTAGGCAACTTGTGTTTTCCATGATAGGAAGGTCGATCATGTCAATAGCCTTTTTCCCGTTGAGGTACGCGATAATTGCCCGGTTGAATGCTCCGTGTCCAATGGCCACTACCCGTTGGCCGGAGAAATTCTTTTTTAAATAGGCAATGAAATCGATAGCTCTTTGGAAGAGAGCATCTAGGGATTCCACGCTGGGAGGCAGGTTGGTCCAGTCCACGTCATCCAAGCGCTTACCTGTGTATATGCCCCAGTCCATTTCCCGCAGGAGGGGAGTTGGGTGAGGAGTCAGCCCATGTTTCCGGGCGACGGCGACCGCCGTGTTATAACTTCGGGCCAGATCACTGGAAACAATGTTGTCAATCGTTTCCTCTTGGAGCATCTCCGCCAGTCTCTCGGCTTGGGCTATCCCCAATGGAGATAAGGTCCCGGGAAGTTGGCCTTGGAGTATATGTTGTTGATTTTCTAATGTTTCCCCGTGTCGGGATAATATGAGTTCCATCATCACTTCTTTTTAGACTTCTAACTCACAAAGTTAGTAAACAATTTTGAATCTTTAGAGTATTTGTCGGGGTGCTTGATTGTTTTTGTTGGGAATCATCGTGGATGGTTTGCTGGGATGGAGTCGGAAATAAAGTTGTAGATTTTTCGGGCGATTACTTTGTATTTCTTGAAAAAACAGAGAAATTTGTCGTCATGATGAAAAGAAAAATAATTTTAGTTACGGGAGGACAAAGATCCGGGAAAAGTCGTTATGCCCAAGAGCTTGCGCTAAAATTGGCAGAGAATCCCGTATATCTGGCTACTTCGAGGGTGTGGGATGATGAATTCCGGGAACGGGTGAGACGTCATCAACAGGACCGGGGTCCGCAATGGACCAATTTGGAAGAGGAAAAAGCGATTAGTCGATGTGACGTGTCGGGGCGGGTCGTGGTCATTGATTGCGTGACCTTGTGGAGTACCAATTTCTTTTTTGACAATGATTCCGACGTGGATAAATCTTTGCGGGAAATAAAGGAAGAGTTCGACCGGTTTACCGGGCAGGAGGCAACTTTTATTTTCGTCACGAACGAGATCGGAATGGGGGGAGTTTCTATTGCCCCTGTTCAGCGGCGGTTCACGGATTTGCAGGGATGGGTGAATCAATATGTAGGAGATCGGGCGGACGAAGTTGTCCTGATGGTTTCCGGAATAGCCATGCGAGTAAAATAAAATGATAATATAATCTGAATTGAAACCTGAAAGTGTATATCTCATTTTCAATTTTCAATTTTCAATTTTCAATTGTATGAGAAGTTTTACAATAAAAGAGACCGACAAGGCTTTGTCTGAGGCTTTGATAGATAAGATTAATAATTTAACCAAGCCCAAGGGATCTTTGGGATTACTTGAAAAAACAGCACACCAGATCGGGTTGATACAGCAAACGCTTTCCCCGGAGTTACGGAACCCCCAGAATATTATTTTTGCGGCCGATCACGGGATCGTGAAAGAGGGGGTTAGCTTTTCGGCTCCGGAAGTGACCGCCCAGATGATTTTTAATTTCATCAAAGGGGGTGCCGGGGTGAATATGTTTTCCCGTCAACATCATTTCGGGATTAAATTGGTGGATTGTGGGGTAAATGCGGATTTCGAACCTATGGAAGGGCTGATTGATCGTAAAATCCGTAAGGGGACTTCAAATTATTTGTACGAGGCCGCCATGACCCCGGAAGAATTTGACCGGGCAATCGAGATCGGAGTGGAGATCGTGGATATGGTTCATGATGAGGGTTCGAACGTGGTGAGTTTCGGGGAAATGGGTATTGCCAACACCTCTTCTTCTTCCCTGTGGATGACTTACCTGACAGGTATTCCTTTGAGCGATTGTGTCGGAGCGGGTAGTGGGTTGTCTAGGGAAGGCGTTGAACACAAGTATAATGTGTTGAAACGGTGTATGGAAAATTACGAGGGGGATGGAACTCCGAAAGACATTATCCGTTATTTTGGCGGCTTCGAGATGGTGGCTGCCGTGGGAGGTATGTTGCGTGCTGCCGAATTGGGTATGGTTATTATCGTGGATGGCTTTATCATGACGAATTGTGTTCTTGCCGGAAAGATGTTGTACCCCGCTTTAACGGATTATTGCATCTATGGTCACCAAGGCGACGAATGCGGGCATAAATTAGTCCTGGATTTCTTGCACGCCCAACCTTTATTAAATCTCGGTTTACGCCTAGGTGAAGGGACGGGGGCCATTTGCGCTTATCCCTTACTCGTTTCAGCCGTGAACATGATCAACGAAATGGCCTCTTTCAAGGCGGCAGCAGTAACGAAATACTTTAAGTAATTGAAAATTGAATGTGGAAAATTGAAAATGAAAAGTTTCCTGAAGACGGAGAGTAATCCAACTCTCCCTCTGTTTATAGAGGGAGTACCCCGAAGGGGGGAGGGAGTTCAACATAAAAAATAAGCTATGATAAATCCCAAGATCACCCATAACGCCAAGTATCAACAAGAAACCCGTAGAGAACTACGTCTGCACGGTACACCAGCGGAAGCGGCCCTTTGGACACTCCTCAAGGGACGACAAGTAAATAATTTAAGGTGGCGTAGGCAATTTAGTATTGAAACATATATTCTCGATTTCTATTGTCCGACAGCCCGACTTTGTATTGAATTAGACGGGGCAAGCCATTTTACTTCCGATGGCGAATATAATGATGAACGCCGGACGGAATCTCTTTGGCAAAAATATGGAATCCGTACTCTCCGTTTTGAAAACAAGCTAGTTTTTGAACAACCGGAAAATATACTCGAAACGATAAGGATAGCATTGGCTGAAGGAATACAACAAACTCCTCCGTCAGCTACGCTGCCACCTCCTCTATAAACAGAGGAGGAGCTGGTAACCATTCTCGAAGACGGTGAGTAATCCAACTCTCCCTCTGCCAGAGAAAGATAAAAAGTAAAAACTAAAAGATAAAAGTTGAATGTAGTAAATCTAGAAGGGGTGATTTCGTGGGTGGAAATCTAAAATCATAAATCATTAAAACTAAAATCAGTATGCGTTCTCTTTTGGCAGCAATCATGATGTTTACTCGACTACCTTTGTGGCGGATTGTCAACGTGGACAAGCGTTATTTCACGGATGTCATTAAATACTGGCCTTTGGTCGGTTTTTTGACGGGGACCGTGACGGGGGGCGTTTTATGGCTGGCGGCACAGATTGTACCTTTGGAGGTGGCGTGTATTTTGGCGATTATTGCCCGAATCCTGTTGACCGGGGCGTTGCACGAGGACGGGTTGGCAGACTTTTTTGACGGGTTTGGTGGAGGAACTTCTAAAGAGAAGATTCTAGCTATCATGAAAGATTCGCATATCGGGTGTTACGGGACCATCGGTTTGGTACTCTACTTTATTCTCTATTATTCCTTGTTGTCCAGTTTCGACCCGGCCATGATTTTCCCGATCGTGATTGCGGCAGATTGTTTTTCCAAACTCTGTGCGGCCGTGATGGTAAATACGTTACCTTATGTCCGGAAAGAGGAAGAAAGTAAAATAAAACTTGTTTACAGCAAGGTACGCACGTTTATATTCGTGATCGTGGGATTAATCACGTTGATCCCCTTCTTCTTCCTGAAAGATGCGAGTTTCTGTTTCGCAATGATCCCCGCCATATTGACTGCCATCGGCTTACGTTTCTTCTTAAAAATCAAGATCGGGGGGTACACGGGAGATTGTTGCGGTGCATCCGTGTTAATCATCGAACAGGTCTTTTATCTGAGTGTGTTAGTTATTTGGTGTCGCCATCAATTTTTGTTTTAGACAGGGAGACTGTTGTCGAGTAGGACTTCCTGATCCAGAGTTTCATTCGGATGGTGCTTTTGTACAGGTCGTGTTCCGTTATGTTCGGAGCATTGTTGGGCAAGACCCCACAGTTACCCTACAGTTAAAAGAAGTTTTGATAATAATCGGTGACAATACATATTCGGCTAAAGAAATCATGGAGTTTATGGGGTTGAGAGATAAAAGTAATTTTTTGAAAAATTATCTTTATTCTTAATCTCACTAATTCTTTTGGTATCATGGGAGAAAACTATCTTTTTAGATTTAGCAATATAGTCTGTTTTTAGTCGATTCTAAAATCAGAAAAAGTATTGAAAAATGAAAAAGTATTTATATATTTGCAGGTATGATACGAATAGGTGGGAGAGCCTGCCTTTTAAAATATTGTGAGTTTGTGCTAATCTTTATCTGAAAATCGCCAATTGAAGGAAATAGGATTAGACGGTGAATTCACGCTGGTTAGGCGTGGATCGTTGTCTATTTATTTCCGGGCGTTTGGCGATGCCTCAGATAAGATAGAGTTGTTGACGGTCCTCGCTTTTTTTATTGTATCATTTTTTGTTTTGGGGATCGGCACTATAAAAGAAATTTTCGATTGATAAAGGATATTAAGGTTGCAACTTGATTAAAATAAACGGAATGAATAAATACCCAAAATTTATAAGCCATGAAAAATTAGAGAGATTTTTCTTATTAGAAGGATGAAAAAAAGAGGGTGAATCCTAAACTTTGCACGTTGAATATCACCCCCTTGCATCATTAGTTTTATAAACCAATTAATTATCAAAGTTATGAAAAAAACTTATGACAGGAAATTTTTTCGGCAAAAATTGCTATCGGAAAAAAAGACCGTCACCGCGGTTTCCCGCTTACTTATCATTTTATTGCTGGGCTTTCCCTTGTTGACAAGAGCCGGGACGAGTGGTTCAAGCCGGGGAGAGATCGATCCTTTATCGGGAACTTCCACACGGCAAGATTCGGTTGTTGCGACAGGGAAACCGGGAAATCAGAAACTAGGGTTTTACGAGGGAGAAGTCATGGACACGGAGGGGAATCCGTTACCCGGAGTGACCGTTTTGTTGAAAGGGACCCAAACGGGTACTTCCACGGACACGCACGGAGCATTCCGTTTCCCGGCAACAAAGGCGGGGAAAACCATGCTGGTCTTCTCGTTTATCGGGATGAAACCGGTGGAAAAGGACGTGATTCCGGGAAAGAAAGTGATCGTCACGATGGAAGAGGAAGTAGAAGGTCTTGAGGAAGTGATCATCACGGGTATCTACTCCCGGGATAAGAATAGTTACACGGGGTCGGCATCCACCTATTCCGCCAAGGAGTTGAAAATGGTTGGTGCTCAGAATATCATCCAGAGTTTGAAAACGCTGGACCCGGCCATGATGGTCTTGGAGAACAAACAATGGGGATCAGACCCGAATCGTATGCCCAAAATTGAAATCCGGGGAAAGACGAGCGTGGTCGGATTGCAGACAGAGTTTGAGAACGACCCCAATCAGCCCTTGTTTATCTTGGATGGTGTGGAGACCACGCTGGAAACCATCATTAACCTAAATATGGATCGGGTGGCAAGCGTGACGATCTTGAAAGATGCAGCGTCCACGGCTATCTACGGATCGAAGGCGGCTAATGGGGTGATTGTCGTGGAAACGAAATCACCGGAGTCAGGCCAGTTACGGCTGTCATACAGTGGGAATTACGGGATCTCGTTTGCCGATTTGTCGGATTACAATTTAATGAACGCTTCCGAAAAACTGGAATACGAGTTATTAGCCGGGCGTTATTCTCCCATGGAAGGATATGACGGTTTTGTTGATAAACTTCAGAAAATGCAGGATTATTATTCCCGGTTAAAAGAAGTGCTGAGAGGGGTGGACACTTATTGGTTAAGCGAACCGTTACGAACCGTCTTCAATCATTCTCATAACTTGTACATTGACGGAGGTGACCAAGCCATGCGTTACGGTTTGGGTATCAGCTACAATAACCGTGATGGTGTGATGAAAAAGTCCAACCGTGACGGTATGGGAGTGAACATTGACTTGATTTACCGTAAAAAAGGTTTACTCTTCTCGAACAAGGCGAGCATGGATCTCTCTAATTCTGACCGGGAGCCGGTGGCATTCTCCGAGTTTTCAAGAGCAAACCCGTATTACCGGAAAAGACAGGAAAACGGTACAATTCCCATGTATTTGGAGAGAAAGACAGGGTTGTACGGGGAGGATATGCTGAATCCCTTGTACGTGTGGAACATTGAAAACACGAATACAACCAAGGATCTCGCGTTGAGGGACAATTTCACGATGGAATGGACTACCTTCGATGCCCTGAGACTCCGGGCTCGGTTGGGAATATCCAAGAGCATCTCGAAAACAGAAGCATTCAAGTCCCCGAATCACACGGATTTTTTGGAGACGGAGAAATTAAAAAAGGGTTCTTTCTCGTTTAATCAGCATGAAAGCTTCTCGTACAATGGTGATTTGAACATTATCTTTGGTAAAATATTTAAGAATGTTCATCAAGTAAACTTTGTTGGAGGATGGTCTTTCAGTGAATCTCGCTCGGAAGCATCCGGTTACAGCGTGGTTGGGTTTAACGATGACTTCCACAAGAATCCTGCCTATTCCACGGGTTTCCGGGAAAATCAAAAGCCTACTTACTCGAAAGACCGTCGGCGTTCCACCAGTTTTTTCATGAACTTGAACTACTCGTATGACAATCGTTATCTGATGGACTTCAACCTGCGAGCTGACGGGACGTCCGTTTTCGGCAGTAACAAACTTTTCTCCACGACGTGGGCTGTCGGTTTGGCATGGAATGTTCATAACGAGGAATTTATAAAGAAATTGGGGTGGATCAACAATTTGAAGATCCGGGGATCAATCGGTAATCCCGGAAACGAAAACTTCGATGCCTACATATCACAAAAGACCTACGTGTATAATGTCGAGTTGCAAAATATGTTCGGGGCGAGTGCGTTGATTCAGAAGTACGGGAATAAAAATTTGGAATGGCAGCGAACCGTGGATAAAAACATCGGTGTCGACCTGTCTGTTTTGAACAACCGAATTCGTGTGACTTTTGACTATTATTTCAAAGACACGGACCCTTTGCTGGTTTCCATCGGAATGCCTCCTTCTGCTGCGGCGACGAGCTTGTACACGAACATGGGAAGGCAAATTTCTAGGGGATGGACGGGGACATTGAATTATGTCTTTCTGCGGAAAAAGGATTTGTCTTGTAGCGTAAACATGAACGCACGGGCGAATCATTCGGAATATCGTGACATCGGGGATAAATTGGATTACTTGAACAAGGTGGGGAGTTCTACTGCCTTGAACCGTTATTACGAGGGAGGCAGCCCCGACGATCTATGGGCAGTTCCTTCTTTGGGAATCGATCCGGCTACCGGGCGTGAAGTCTTCTTGAAAAAGGATGGAACGCAAACTTTCTTGTATTCCGCATCCGATGAGGTGATCGTGGGATCGTCCGTTCCGGATGTAGAGGGAATTGTTGGAATGTCATTCTATTACAAGAAGTTGTCTGCCTCTTTCAGTTTCCGTTATAGCTTGGGCAAAGAAACCATGGCCTCGGCATTGTATGATAAAGTGGAGAATATCACCCAAGACAATATCGGTAGGAATCAAGACAAACGAGCTTTGTACGACCGTTGGAAGAAACCGGGAGATAAGGCAAAATTCAAGGCGATAGATGATTATTCTTCCACGCCGATGTCTTCCCGTTTCGTGGTGACGGAGAACACTTTTTCCGGTGAATCCATTTCAATCGGTTACGATATGGATGCTGCATGGTTGCGGGTAGCGGGAATTCAGGGAATGAATTTCCGGGTTTACATGAATGATATTTTCCGGATCTCTTCTTTTAAAGAGGAGCGGGGTCTGGATTATCCTTTTGCCCGTTCGGTAAGTTTTTCCTTAGGTGTAAGATTTTAAAACAAGTGTGGATATGATACGAAAATTGAAATTATTAGTGTGTGTGGTGCTTGGCGCCCTCACGTTGTCTTGCTCCGATTGGTTGAAAGTCAGTTCGGAGGACCGGATCATGGAGAACGATCTTTTCCGTACTCCCCGGGGATTCATGACGGCGTTGAATGGTATTTATATAGATTTGTTGAATTCAAGTATGTACGGGAAAACTCTGACATGGGGAATGACTGATATTTTGGCACAATACTATACCTGCCGGGAGAAGGACCATAGTTATAAATCTTTGGCAGATTTTGATAACGTGACCCGGAATAATGCCGTGAGTGGTTGTTGGAATCGGTCGTATGCCCTTTTGAATAACGTCAATACGATATTGGAGCATTGCGAATCCGACCGGAATGTGCTGGATGATACCTATTATCACATGATCAAAGGGGAGGCTCTGGCCTTACGTGCTTTGTTACATTTCGAACTGTTCCGTATATTCGGTCCCAGTTATAGCAAGGACAAGGAAAAAGAGTGTATCCCTTACGCTTTGACTTCCGAGACAAAGGTAAATCCCTTGCTACCGGCAAGGGAAATTGCCCGGCTGATCATGGAAGATTTGAAAAATGCGGAGGAGTCGTTGACCGGGTATGACCCCGTGATTGAAACAGGAGCAGTGTGGGGTGATGATCCGGAAGGGGGCGTGAATGACATGCGTTATCGCTCCATGCGTCTGAATTACTATGCCGTTCAGGCTTTGATGGCCCGTGTGGCTCTCTATTGTGGGGAAAAGGAGGTCGCTTGGGAGTACGCGGAGAAAATGATTCGCGGGATACACGAGGAACATAAATGGTTCCCCTTCGTGACCCGGGAAGAAGTGGTGACGACAGATAAAGAAGATCGTATTTTCCAAAGTGAAATCTTGTTTGGCCTGTATAACCTGAAAAGAAAGGAGAGCGTTTACGAGGTCGGTTTCGGGGCAAACTTGAAACAGGGGAGCGTGTTACGTATTGATAAGGATATTATGCAGAATATATACGATGGGGATGACAATGATTTCCGGCTTGCATACTGGTTCGCGGAAATGGTTGATCCGGATAATAACTCGTATCTCCACGTGATCAAGTACAAGGATGTGGATGATATTGACACGAAAACGAAAATTAGCAAAGGCTATCGTTACATCATGCCTGTACTCCGGGTGTCCGAAGTGTATCTTATCGCGGCCGAGTGCTGTCCGGACCCGAAAGAGGGACGGAATTATCTGAATGCGGTGAGAACGGCACGTAACGTGAAAAACATTCAGGATGATGCCGATCTGACTGCGAGTATCGAGCAAGAGTACAAGCGGGAGTTTGTGGGTGAAGGACAGTTATTCTGGCTTTATAAACGCAAGGGGAAAACCGAGATTGCATCCGGCGAGAAACAGGGAAACGTTGTTTCCATGGAAGAACGCTTTTACTTGTTTGACCTGCCACAGTCGGAACAGGATTATAGAAAAGAAAATGATCTTGGTAAATAATTAAAATTTCTTCGTATGAAAATATATATATTTCTATTAGTTGTCGTTTTGTCATTTCTTGGATGTGAGAAAGAAATGATGGATTACGAGGGGAAAGATGGGGTTTATTTTTCGGTACAGGAAGCCCCACCCAGTTTATATGGTGACCCGGAAATTTGGGCTCATATGGACACGACATTGATTCCCTTTTCCCTGTTATTAGAGAATGATAGCACGGTGAGATTGAAAGTCCGGGTGATGGGGGATGTCGTGAATTATGACCGCTATTTTACCGTGTCGGTCGTCGATTCGTTGACCACCGCATTAGTGAACGAGGATTACGCTCCCTTGGAGGAACGCTACATGATTGCCGCCGGGGAACGTGACGGATTCGTGGAATTCACGGGATTCCGTCAGGCAAAAATGTTGGATTCCACGTATTACGTGACCTTACAGTTGATGGAAAACGAGTATTTCTCGTTACCGATGGATGTGTGGAGACCCTTGGAACTTAAAGATTACACGAAAGAGATACAGAACGTGGTCCGTCACGTGGTGGGACTTTCAGATGAGGTTTTCATGCCGAAGGCGTGGACGGTGAATTATTTTGGCTCCTACTCTAAAAAGAAAGTCAAATTACTGTGCGAGATGTTCGGTTTGAAGATGGCTGATTTTGATAACGTAATCGAAATGGATATGGAAAGACAGCGCACGTATGCTCAAGGGTTGGATAAATACTTGAAGGAGATGGAGGCGAAGGGGCAGACCGTTTACGAGGACGAGAAGGACAAGGATGGTAATCCGGTGAAAATGGCCGTGGGACCTTTAATTTAGTAATGTTGAATAATGAAAGTTATGAAAAAGAAACTAAGTTTACTCGTGCTATTGGCGATAGCTTTATGCATGGGATGTTATGATGATAAAGGGAATTACGATTACCATGAATTTAATGAGATAAGTATCGGTGATCGTGGTTTTGACACGGCTTATATCCTCACGTCGTTCGTGGACACGCTTCGGATTTCACCCGAAATCAATTTCAAGCTGGCGGAAAACACGCATCTGAAGTTCGAGTGGGTGGCTCGGTCTAATGGAGTCGGGAGTGAAGAATACCCGTTGGGAAATGAACGTGATTTGGTGTTCCCGGTAAGCTTGCCGACGGAGACATATACCTTGTATTTCAAAGTGACGGACACGCTGAACACGATGGAGTACTCGAATGTCACAGTGATGCAGGTTCAAGATTTACTTACCAGTGGTTGGATTATTCTCGGGGAGAACAGTAACGGGGAGGCACAACTGGACATGATTACTTATTCCGTGGACACGATGGTGTTGAAAGATATGTTGCATGATAGCGGGCTGCCCGCGTTGAGAGGTCCGGTGAAAGTGTGGGTAGTTGATAATTACAGGGATAACATGATTCATATTTCGACGGAAGACGGTACATACCGTTTGGATCGGGATAATTTCAAAGGAGGTGACCACACGCACCTGAAGTATAATTTTTATGACCCGGAGTCACTGGATCATTTTGTTCTTCAGGAGGTGGCCCAGATGCGTAGCTATAACAGGGCGGCAATTATTGATAATAAGTTGTTTCATAACGGTTTCTTGATCTCCAGTTCCGTATTCCAGAATCCGGCGAATCATTATCAGGGAACTTATGATCTTTTCTCTATCGGGGATAAGATTGCTTATAATCCGAAGGCTATGGCGTATTATTATATGTTGTACAATAATGATGCGAAACGTTTTGTTTATACCGGGGGAAGGGCTTATGGGTCACCTGTGGGATATTGTGACACGCTGAAAGATACGCGGAGTGACGTGGAGATTTTCTCTTGGAAAACGGGGTTGGATTACGTGACAAGTATAAGTAGTCGTTTGTTGGACGGGTATTCGTTTACCGTGTTGACTGATAGCAAGGGGAGCTACTACTTGTATTGCTACGCGTTGAAGTACCAGTGGGGCTGGGAAAGTATCGAGAAGAAGAAAAAATACTCTTTGGATAAAGCCACGGATATTGACAAGGCGAAATTCTTCGGGGTTAGTGCGCAAAGAACCTATTTGATTTACGCTACCGGTTCGAAACTGTACGCGTATGATTACGTGGCGGAAAAAGTGCAATTACTTAGGGATTTCGGTGGTCAGGAAATAACGTTGTTACACTACGACATTTTGATTGACGTGGGTGCCGGTGATGATTTCTTCTACGTGGGTACTTACGATCCTTCGTTATCTAAGGAGACGGGAGGAACGCTGACAATGTACAAGGTGATGAATGATCCGAATAATATTATCGTGGAGGAGGTTCCCGGCTTTAGCTGGTCCGGGTTGTGCAAGATCAAAAGTATTGATTTCAAAAGATATTAGTATAGCTGTTTGAATTTTGAGAAAGGCACCATTCTAACGTGGAATACACGGGAGAATGGTGCTTTTTATGTCCGAGATGATGTGTGATTAGTGCCGACGTTAGTCCCGATTACATTTTTATTAATTGATTAATATCGGATGATTGCCGTCATGAACCTTATAGATACCTTATAGAAACCTTATATGAACCTTATATATAATAAGGTTCATAAAATATATTAACAAGTTATTGAAAATATTGTATTAGGTAGTAATCAGGTATTGATCATCTATCGTAAACGAATTCAGAATTGACGTTAGCATGAATAGGCACGAAAGGTAGCATGGAGATTTGTGTTGATGTTGATTTATTGGGATAAAATTACTTAATGGAGCTGAGTTTCAGTATAAAAGCTCACTAAATATCAGTTTCTTTTGTTATTTTTGTAACTCTTGATGGCATATAACTACGAGACATTTTAGAATGAGATGATCGAGATAAATAAAAAATGCTTGCAGAGATATAGCGAATACTAGGTGTTAATAAAATTCTAAGTAACAGAGAATAAGGAAATGGATAATTGTAACATAGATAGAAAATTAGATGAAAGAGCAGAGGCTCTATTCGCTAGAATTTCTTTATTAATAGAGACGGCACGCAAAAATATTGCATCTACGGTAAATATCACAATGGTATATGCTAATTTTGAAACAGGTAAGTATATTGTTGAGGATGAACAACAGGGGGCGCATCGGGCTGAATATGGGAAATCTGTTCTGAAACAGTTATCTCAAAAACTAATAGAAAAATACGGAAGGGGATGGTCTGTTGAGAATTTGACACTCTATCGAAAATTTTATTTGGTTTATGCGGATTCGGTAAACATGATTGATCCGATTCAGAAAAAGTCACTTGGAAAGGATTTCGTAAACACTGTTTACGAAATTGGCAAGTCTGAAACGTTCTCGCAAATTTCTCAAAAGAGTTTTACGCTAAGTTGGTCACACTATCTGATATTGATGCGCATAGAAAATCCTTCTGAACGTAGTTTTTATGAGATAGAATGTGCACAGCAACAATGGAGTGTCCGGCAGTTACAGCGTCAAGTGAATTCCAGTCTGTATGAACGTTTGGCATTAAGTCGCAACAAACATGAGGTCGTTCGTTTGTCAAAGGAGGGCCAAACAGTAGAAAAATCATTGGATCTTATAAAGAACCCCTTGACGTTAGAATTTTTAGGATTGAAGTCAGAGACGGCATATTCAGAAAGTAAATTGGAAACAGCAATCATAGATAAGCTACAAGATTTTTTACTTGAATTGGGCAAGGGTTTCCTATTTGAAGCAAGACAAAAGCGTTTCACGTTTAATGAAGAACATTTTTTTGTTGATTTAGTATTTTACAATCGCTTGTTACAGTGTTATTGTTTGATTGACTTGAAGATAGATAAACTGACACATCAAGACTTGGGGCAGATGCAAATGTATGTCAATTATTATGACAGATATGTGAAGCAGTCTTTTGAGAAACCTACTATTGGCATCTTACTTTGTAAAGAACAAAATGAGGCTTTGGTGAAACTGACACTACCGGACGATGCTAATATTTACGCTACGCAATATGCACTCTATCTGCCTAATAAACAATTATTGCAAGCAAAATTGAACCAGTGGGCAGAAGAGTTTAAAGCGAACCATGATGAACTTGAGCAACCTTAGGTGTAGAGGGAATTAATTCGTTTATTAATCGGTTAAAAGCAACGTATTTACAGATATTTGTGATAAATTTGTAGGATACCAAAACAATTTATGGAAATGAAATCAATGATGATCTGTTTTTGCTTTTGTTGTCTGGGCTTTTGGGAGCATACGCTTTCAGCTCAAGAACAAGTTCGGGCGCTACGGCCGTTGGAACAATGTACTTTGGTTACCGATCTGGCGGACCGGATTGAGGAAATACAAGTGATCCCAATTAAACAGCGTTTTGATGCCGAGTCATTGGAATGGATGAGGAAAAAATTGCTGATCGGACCTGATGGGGATTTGTTTCTCGTGTACGGGCGGGAGGTGATGTGTTTTGATGCTGCCGGGAAGTATCAATTTTCAATGAAATATAATCAAGGGAAAGAATGTCCTTATCATCAGGATGCCTGTATCAGCGTGGATCAGAAAAAATTGTTGTTTGCGCATGGAGATAGTGAAGTCGTATTTTTTGATTTGAATGATGGGCGTGAGATTGAACGCCTCCCGATGAACAAGCCTCTACAATTGTTTGAAGAGATTGCCCCGGCTCCGGATGGAGGGTTTTATTATTATTCGATCTCGGCTCCTTGTACCAATAATTTTGAACGGGGACACCTCTTAGTGACCCGGTTTGACAAAAACGGGAAAAAGTTGGAGAGTTCAATTCCGCAGGTAGGGTTCACAGTGAATATTTTTCTCGTATCGCAGGCCGTAGGTAATACTTATCTGATTCGCACGCAAGGAGGTGATAATGCGTGTTACCGGGTGAATACGAAAGGAGAGTTGGAGAAGGCCTACACCTTTGATTTTGGCAAACGGGGGATACCGGATACTTACGGGATGTTAAAAGGTGATTTGATGTTACAGGATTACATGAGGGCAGATTATTACAAGATGCCGATCTATTTGTGTGAAGGCGGGAAATTCTTTTATTTCACCAGTTGCGGACCTCAGGCAGAGGCGTATAATTTTCTTTATGCCCGGGGTAAGGATTCGGGGATTTATTGGAAAGCGGATCCCGATTTGGAAATTCATTTTCTCTCGGCAGATGAGGACTATTTTTACGCGCTTTTAGAACCCGTTCCGGAAGAGATGACCCGGGAGACGCAAGACCCGTTATTACGGCAGATATTTAAACAGTTTGCCCTTTCGTTGGGAGAAGAGACGTCTGCCCGATTGGTGAAGGTCAAGTTTAAATAGCCGGGGACGTGAATACACTTTCGTGTTTAGTTTAGCTAGTTCATAGAACTGATTTTTGTGGATGTAACCACATAATTTGCCATAATTTTGCGATTTCATCCGCAAAATTTTGAATGTTCTTGTCCTTTCCCGTACTGTTAATTATAAATTTGGGTAGTTATATACTACTTTACAGTCCATTAAGGTAATGCTTGTTTTCATACTCAAACTCCTCCGTCACTTCGTGCCACCTCCTCCATAAACAGAGGAGGTGCTGGTGACTATTCCCGAATATAGAGAGTATTTCAGCTCTCCCTCTGTTTATAGAGGGAGTACCCCGAAGGGGGGAGGGAGTTAGTTTACAGTAAACTCGTATATAAATTCCTAAATTTATTGGTAAATCTTCGTGATATATCGAAAAAATGGCGAATTTTACAAGATAAACGATTTATATATGGAAGTATGTTTGATCAGACACACGAAAACGGCGGTTATTCCGGGAACGTGTTACGGGAATTCGGATGTTGACGTGGCCGATTCTTTCCTCGAAGAGGCAGGGAAGGTGAGGGAGAGGCTGAAAGGGGAGAGGTTTGATGCGGTTTATTCCAGTCCGTTACAGCGTTGCAGGAAGTTGGCGGTTTACTGCGGTTACGAGAATCCGATTCTGGATGACCGGCTGAAGGAATTGAATTTTGGGAGCTGGGAGGGGCAACGTTGGGAGGAGATTCAAGACCCTCGTTTGCAGGAATGGTATGATGATTGGTTAAGTATACCTGCCGGGGGAGCGGAGAGTTTTTTGGAACAATATAACCGGGTGTCGGCTTTTTTGGATGATCTGAAAGAAACGGGATACGGGAAGGTATGCGTGTTTGCTCATGGGGGAACGATTCGTGCGGCATTGATTTATGCCGGAAAATACAATTTTAACCAAGCATTCACGGATGATGTGAATTACGGTGCTCAGGTGAAGATGACGATATAGAAATTATTCCTTTTCCTCTTTCAGTTTTTTGCGAATGCCTCTTTCGATAGCTAGAACGAGAATGATTACTAGCGTGATGATAATCACGCTGATCCAAGATTGGTATGATAACTCGGTGAAATCGGTCATGGCCAGTTTCGTGATGGCAGCAAGTATCAGGATATACAGGCACGTGCGCACGTTCCGCAACTTCTTCTCGGTGGTAAGTTCGGCATTCTTTTCAGTGACATCCTTTTTAATTTTCATGATCTGTTTGTTGAGATACGTACTGCTTTGTAAAGATATGAAATTATATTCAAATTGTTTGGAAAGGAGAATAAATAAAAAAACCACCCGAAGGTGGTTTTGAATTATTCTATCGTTTTACTTCTTCTCTTTCTTTCGTTTTCATCGAGGTAGATCTTGCGAAGTCTCATTGCTTTTGGCGTAACTTCCACGTATTCGTCCTCTTTGATGTATTCGAGAGCCTCTTCCAAGCTAAAAAGGATAGGAGGTGCGATGTTTGTCTTTTCGTCAGAACCGCTGGCACGCATGTTGGTCAGTTTTTTAGACTTGCATACGTTAATCACGATGTCATCCTGACGGGTACTTTCACCGATTACCTGTCCGGCGTAAACCTCATCTCCCGGGGTAATGAAGAATCTACCTCTATCTTGCAGTTTATTAATAGCGTAGGCAAATGAATCACCTGTTTCCATGGCGATCAAAGAGCCGTTGGTACGCATTTCAATTTCACCGGCATAGGGTTCGAAACCTTTCAAACGGTGAGCGATTACGGCCTCTCCGGCAGTAGCGGTGAGTAGGTTACTTCTCAGACCGATGATACCCCGTGAAGGGATATTGAAAGTCAGGTGTACCCGTTCGTTACGGTGTTCCATGTTTGTCATGACACCTTTACGGCGGTTCACCATCTCGATAGCTTTTCCTGATACCTCTTCCGGTAGGTCGATGGTCAATTCCTCAACAGGCTCGCATTTTACCCCGTTAATTTCTTTGATGATAACTTTCGGCTGTCCGACTTGTAACTCGTAGCCTTCACGACGCATGGTTTCGATCAACACGCTTAAATGAAGTACGCCTCGTCCGAACACGATGAAAGAATCGGCACTTTGTCCCGGTTCAACCCGTAAAGCAAGATTCTTTTCCAGTTCCCGGTCCAAACGTTCTTTGATGTGACGGGAAGTCACGTATTTACCGTCCCGGCCGAAAAATGGCGAGTCGTTGATGGTGAACTGCATACTCATGGTCGGTTCGTCAATGGCGATAGGAGCCAGTGCTTCCGGGTTTTCGAAGTCCGCAATGGTATCACCGATTTCGAATCCCTCGATCCCAACAAGCGCGCAGATTTCTCCACATTGCACCTCGTCAACTTTCTGTTTTCCCATCCCCTCGAAGGTCATTAAATCTTTGATGCGGGTTTTAACCAGTGTTACACCGTCTCTTTTGCAGAGGGTGACTGGCATACCGGATTTTAATGTTCCGCGGGTCAATTTACCAATGGCGATTCGTCCCACGTAAGAGGAATATTCCAGAGACGTGATTAGCATCTGCGGGGTTCCTTCCTGTACTGTCGGGGCGGGAATATCTTTGATGATAGCATCCAATAACGGGGTAATGTCCGTTGTAGGTTTGTGCCAGTCGGTGGACATCCAACCTTGTTTGGCACTACCGTAAACGACGGTGAAGTCCAATTGTTCTTCCGTGGCATCCAAGGAGAACATCAAGTCGAATACTTGCTCGTACACGAAGTCCGGACGACAGTTCGGTTTGTCTACTTTGTTCACGACAACAATCGGTTTCTTGCCGAGGGCAAGCGCTTTTTGGAGTACGAAACGTGTTTGAGGCATAGTACCTTCAAAAGCGTCAACCAATAATAATACTCCGTCAGCCATGTTCAACACGCGTTCCACCTCTCCACCAAAGTCGGCATGGCCCGGGGTATCAATAATATTAATCTTGTAATCTTTATAATGAACGGATACGTTCTTGGCTAAGATGGTGATCCCTCGTTCTCTCTCCAGGTCATTGTTATCCAGTAATAGATCACCCGTATTTTCTGTTTCTCTGAATAAGTTTCCTTGAAAAATCATTTTGTCAACCAATGTGGTTTTCCCGTGGTCAACGTGCGCGATAATCGCGATGTTTCTAATCTTCTGCATTTTGCTCCTATGGTATTAAATCCAAATAGGGCGCAAAGTTAGTATTTTTTTTAAAGAAAAGGGACTCATTGAGCCCCTTTTTTTATTCTACCCTGTTGGCACTTCCTAAAACGTGTACCGTTTTGTGCTTGTATAATTCTTTTAATGCATCTCTGGCGGGGCCTAGGTACTTACGCGGGTCGAATTCTGCCGGCTTGTTTGCGAAGACTTCACGAACGGCTGCGGTCATTGCCAAACGGCCGTCGGAGTCGATATTGATTTTACATACGGCAGAAGTAGCGGCTCTACGCAATTGTTCTTCCGGGATACCCACGGCATCTTTTAATGCACCGCCATATTTATTGATAATAGCAACTTTGTCTTGTGGTACGGAGGATGATCCGTGGAGAACGATTGGGAATCCGGGGATACGTCTTTCGATTTCTTCCAAGATGTCGAAACGTAATGGGGGAGGAACGAGGATTCCGTCCGCGTTACGGGTACATTGCTCCGGTTTGAATTTATTTGCCCCGTGGGAAGTTCCGATGGAGATGGCCAATGAATCCACTCCGGTTTTCTTCACGAAGTCTTCCACCAAGTCCGGGCTGGTGTAAACGCTGGCTGCGGCAACCACGTCGTCTTCGATTCCGGCCAGAACACCAAGTTCACCTTCTACGGTAACATCATATTTATGAGCATATTCAACCACTTTCTTGGTTAATGCCACGTTCTCGTCATAAGGAAGGGCCGATCCGTCGATCATGACAGAAGAGAATCCCATTTCGATACAAGATACGCACAACTCGTACGTGTCGCCATGGTCTAGGTGAAGACAAATTGGAATATTGCATCCAAGTTCTTTGGCATATTCAACCGCACCTTGTGCCATGTAACGTAAAATGGTTTGATTTGCATATTTACGGGCACCGCTGGAAACTTGTAAGATAACAGGAGATTTTGTTTCCACGCAAGCTGCAACAATAGCCTGCATTTGCTCCATGTTATTGAAATTGAAAGCCGGAATAGCGTATTTACCTTCCATTGCTTTCTTGAACATTTCTCTGGAATTAACCAGTCCTAAGTCTTTGTAATTAACCATAGCTGCTATATTTTATATTCGTGCATCAAAGTTAAGCATTAAAAACAGAGATATGCAAGGAAACGAAGGAAAAATTTCAAACGTTTGCGGAGATTGAAAATTCCCTGAATTTTCAAGTTGCAGGTTAACGGGTTACAAGTTACAGGTTCGAAGTGTGAAGGTCATGTTTTGTCCGAATTTGCAACTTGTTAACCTGTAACTTGTAACTTGAAATCGCAGGGGTAAAAAAAATAGAGTGGTTACCACTCTATTTCTTTTAATCCATGCGATTTCAAATAAGCATTCGCCTGACTGAATTGGTGATTGCCGAACCAGCCGCCCCGGTTGGCAGACAAGGGGGAGGGGTGTACGGATTTCAGCACCAAATGCCGTTGGGTGTCGATGAAGGCACCTTTGCGTTGGGCGTAGGAACCCCAAAGGAAGAAAACGAGGTTTTCTTTTTTCTCGGAAATGATTTTGATGACGGCATCGGTGAAGGTTTCCCAACCTTTGTTCTGATGTGAACCAGCCTGATGGGCTCTCACGGTCAATGTAGCGTTGAGTAATAGCACTCCCTGTTCTGCCCAGCGTTCGAGGTTGCCGGACGTGGGGACGGGTTTACCCAAATCGTTATTTATTTCTTTGAAAATGTTCTGTAATGAAGGTGGTTGATCGATGCCTTCCGGAACGGAAAAACAAAGCCCGTGTGCTTGTCCGGGACCATGGTACGGGTCTTGCCCGAGAATGACAACCTTGGTTTGTTCCGCGGGACAATGATCAAAGGCATTGAAAATGAGTTTTCCCGGAGGATATATCTTCGTGGTCTTGTACTCGTTTTTCACGAATTGGATCAACTCGGAGAAATAAGGTTTCTCAAATTCATCTTTTAAGAGTTCTTTCCAAGAGGGCTCGATTTTTACGTCAACCATAGAATTTTGATTTTAGATTTAATGATTGGGTGATTGCCGATTTCGTGATTAGGTGATTCCTACATCACTGAATCGGAAATCACAGAATCACTCAATTATTTCGTTTTTATCTCAAATAACTTTGGCCAGTGTTTTCCGGTAATGTAAATCGTGCCCTTCTTTTCGTTGTATGCGATACCGTTTAAAACATCGTCGTTCTGGTCCAGTTTGGCTCTTTCGGAGGCGGTGAGTAGATTCGGGAGTAGTAGGTCCTGTACTACTTCGCCTGATTCCGGGTCGATGATGACAATCCGGTCTGTAAGCCATTCGTTTGCCCAGATATAACCGTTTATGTATTCCAGTTCATTTAAGTTGGTTACCGGACCTTTGTTGTCGAAAACTTCCACGGTTTTGACAACGCTGAAGAGGTTCGGGTCCAAATGGTACAAGTTATGTGAACCGTCACTCATGACGAGTTTGTCGCCCATCGTGGTCAGTCCCCAGCCTTGCTCCATGGAGTAGTCGAATGTCGTTAACAGGGTGAAAGAGGCCAAGTCGTAAACGAACGCTTTCTGGGAAGTCCAGGTAAGCTGGTATATCTTATCCTTGTAAACCGTGATCCCCTCTCCGAAATATTGGCTGTCCAATCCCAGCATGGCGAGTGTTTTGTTGTTCTCCAAGTCGATCTTGCGCAGGGTGGATTGGCCTTTGATCCCGGTTCCCTCGTAGATAATGCCGTCTATATATACTAATCCCTGCGTGGAGGCATCCGTGGCATGGGAATAGGTTTTCATCAGTTGGTATTGAAGTGGTTGGGGTGCCTTATCCGGTTTCACGATAAAGGATTGGGTGGCTACCCCGCATTTGTTGTTGGGATGGAATGCGATCACTTTGAGCGTGTTGGTACCACATTTTTCTTTCGGGATTTTGAACACGAATTCCCGGGTTGCGCTGTCGAGCGTGGCAATCTGTTTCTGGTTGAAGAACAGGTGGGCGGAGTCTATTTTATAGTGCTTGTTGTTCGCGTATACAATTTTGAGTTCCTCGTTAAACCGACAGGTGTCGAATTTCATGGGATACACGAATTGCACGCTTTTCACGTATTTAGGTCCCGTCGTTTTGCGGCTTTGGGCGCTGTCTACCGTAATCTGGTTCTGGTCCCCTTTACTCTTTTTTTCTCCCTGACAGGCAGAGAGCAACAGGAGCGAAAGTAGTATGTAGTAGAGATAAGGCATAATGTATTATGTGATTTAGTGATTTATGATTTCGTGATTCTTGTGTTTACGATCAAGTGTAATCACTCCATCGTAAATCACTTCATCTGCAATCATTCAAGGCTCCATTCGTAACCGTCCTTCGTGTCTTTTATCTGGATGCCTGCGTTTTTCAGCTCGTCACGGATGCTGTCGGAGGTAGCCCAGTCCTTGTTTGCACGGGCGGTTTTGCGCACGTTCATCATAGCGTCGATCACCTTGCCTAGGGCTTGGTTGCTGGCGCTGGAGTCCTCTTCTCCCTTGAGGCCGAGGATGTCGAACACGAAGCTGTGGAACAGGTTTTTCAACATTTCCAAGTTTTCTGCGTTGATCTTTTCCGAGCCTGCCGCGATGGAGTTGATGATGCGGACACCTTCGAACAAGTGGGCGATTAATATCGGCGTGTTCAAATCGTCGTTCATGGCCTCGAAACAGTTCGTCTGTAAAGTAGCGATGTCTACCGTGTTCTCGTTGGACGCTTTCAACCTGTTAAGTTGTGAAACGGCGGCCATCATTCGCTCGTAACCTTTCTCCGCTGCCTTTAATGCCTCGTTCGAGAAGTCAAGCGGGCTGCGATAGTGTGCTTGCAGGATGAAAAAACGAACGGTCATGGCGGAGTAAGCCTGTTCCAGCACGTTGTTGTTGCCCGTGAAGAGCTGATCCAGCGTGATGAAGTTCCCCAGGGATTTACCCATCTTCTGCCCGTTGATGGTCACCATGTTATTGTGCATCCAGTATTTTACCGCCTCGTGTCCTTGTGCGGCCACGTTTTGGGCGATTTCACATTCGTGGTGCGGGAATTGCAAGTCCAAACCGCCCCCGTGAATGTCAAATGTTTCTCCTAGGTATTTCTGACTCATGCAGGAACATTCAAGGTGCCAGCCCGGAAATCCTACACCCCAAGGTGAGGGCCAGCGCATGATGTGTTCCGGGGAAGCCTTTTTCCACAGGGCGAAGTCAAATGGGTTACGTTTTTCCTGTTGTCCGCTCAGTTCTCTCGTGTTGGCAAACAATTCGTCGATTTTACGACCGGATAGTTTACCGTAGTGATATTTTTGGTTATAGCGTTCCACGTCGAAATAGATATTTCCCTCGCTTTCATAGGCAAAACCGTTTTCGATGATCTGTTTGATTAATTCCTGTTGCTCGATGATGTGACCGGACGCGTGTGGCTCGATGCTGGGGGGTAGCGTGTTCAGTTGCTCCATGTTTTTGTGGTAACGGTTCGAGTAGAATTGTACCACTTCCATCGGCTCCAGTTGTTCCAGTTTGGCTTTTTTGGCGATCTTGTCTTCTCCTTCATCCGCATCATTCACGAGGTGACCCACGTCAGTGATGTTGCGGACGTATCTTACCCGGTACCCCATGAATTTAAGATAACGGAACAACAAGTCAAAGGTGATTGCCGGACGGGCATGGCCCAAATGAGCGTCCCCGTATACGGTCGGTCCACAAACATATAATCCTACGAAAGGCGGGTTAATGGGTTCAAATAACTCTTTTTTTCGACTTAACGTGTTGTATATCGTTAACTTGTTTTCCATGATACTATAATGCTTTATTGATATGATTCAACAAAAGTAGAAATTTTCTCCTTGAAAATGACGGGAAAGGGTAAATTAATGCCTTATTCTTGTCATTCATGGTTTGTTTTCCGTTTGTTGTTACTTTAGTTTTTCTTGTATTTTAACGCTTCCGGGATGGCCTCTTTTAGTTTAGCAATCCGTTTTGTGTCAGCAGGGTGAGTGGATAGGAATTCGGGCTGTTTGCCTGTTGATGCGTTTGCCATACGGGTCCAGAAAGCGACAGCCTCATTCGGGTCGTAACCGGCCATGGCCATGAAGATCAGTCCCAAGTGATCCGCCTCGTACTCGTGTTTACGGGAGAAGGGGAGTGTGATTCCCACGTTGGTTCCCATACCTATCGCGGCAGCTAAAATGGCTTTTCTCGCATCACTTTGGTCGTGACCAAGGATTTCGGTGGCAGCGGCCTGCCCGTATTGTATGAGTGCCTGCTGGCTCATGCGCTCGTTGCTGTGGTGAGCCACGGCGTGGGCGATCTCATGCCCCATGACGACAGCGATTCCCGCATCATTCTGACAGTAGGGTAATATCCCCTCGTAGAAAACGACCTTACCTCCCGGCATACACCATGCGTTGGGTTCGTTGCTGGCCACGAGGTTGAATTCCCATTGGAAATTGGCAATCTGGTCTTGCAGCCCATTTGCGGCAAGATATTGTTCAACGGCTTTCGAGATCTTTGCCCCGACATTTTTGATCCGTTGTTTATTGACGGCATCGGTGGATAGCTTGTTTTCCTTTAAAAAACTACTGTATGAGGTTAAACTCATGGAGACCATTTGGTCTTCCGGGAATAGGATAAGTTGGTGTCTTCCCGTAAGCGGCACGGTGGCGCATCGGAAGAAAAGCAGAACGATCCCTACGATGAACGTAAGGCGTAAAATTGTTCTTTTCATAAGCTGAATAATTGAACGGTTATATTTTAAGTGCTAAAATATAATACGGATTTGATATTTGCAATGTTTGTTAAAGAATGTCGTTTAGATTATTCTACATGAAAATATGACTGTTCCTTGGCAAGTTCTAGATAAAGAGTCTTTGTGCCTTCGATTTGCTGGTAATGTTCTCCGACTTTATGGCAGAAGTTCCAGCATATTTTTTGAGGGTTGAAGATGATGGTTGCGTCTTCCGGGTAGGATTCGCACCATTGATTTACGGATTCTTTATATTGTTTACCTTGGAATAATGAGGCTGTCTCGTTTTCAATCATAAAAATGAATTGTGAAAAGCCGAGTAGTTGGAAGTTGTTGGAAAGAAGATAGTAGGTTTGTCCGTCCTTTTGCAAGGTGAATATCTTCTCGATCTTTACGTATCCGGTGGTATCAATGGCTGTGGTATTCCAACCGCCTTTACCGTTCTCGTAAAGGAGGAATGAATACAAGGGGTTGTATGACCATTCTTGAAAATTTATGACTCCGACTTTGTGGTCTGCAGAGGCTACGTCAGCTAATAAATGTACATCCGGACATAGGCGGGCTGCTTGTTCGAGAAAACGAAAGAAGAAGACTGTTTCTTCGGTTGTCAGCTCTTCACCTCGATGGTTTTGGCGGTAGCCTAATTCATGTCGCATGAGTTCCAAGGCTGCTTGAACCTCTTCTGCCGGGTAGTATTTACGTTCTCCTATTTGGTATTTTTGTAGGAGTGCTACCGTGTGTATGACTTTTTGCTGCTCGGTGGAATCTGTGTGATAGGGAATGAAGAAACCTTGTTGTTGTAAGGAATCGAAATATGCCGTGAGATTTTTAGGTGCCGTGCTTTCTTGTATTGGGCCGTGTAACAGAAAGGTTTGTTCCAGTTTTTGTTTATTTTCCGAGCGATTCCGATTTGAGTTACATGAAATAATCAGGGCTGAGCTCAAGATGAATAGTAAAAGTATCAAGGGTCTCATGGCTTATATCTTTTTTTAAACAAGCAGTCCGACAACGGACTGCTTGTTTAATGTTTGAAATGATACTTTAGTTCAATTCTGCCAATTGTTGTTCAATGGCTTTGATTTTTGCTTCGGCATCAGCTTGTTTTTTACGTTCGTTCTCGACAACCTGTGCCGGGGCTCCACTGACAAACTTCTCGTTCGAGAGTTTTTTCATCACGGATGCCAAGAAGCCTTGGGCGTAAGCTAGATCAGCTTGCAGTTTGGCTCTGACTTCTTCTGTGTTGACTTCTCCTACTGCGGGGATGAAGTATTCAACCGTGTCGCAGATAAAGCTCCATGCTCCTTTTACCGTGTCGTTGACCATTTCTACATCTTGGATATTACCCATTTTACAGATAATACTCTCGAATAGTAGCGGGTAGCGGTCATTACTTTTCACTCTTAAAGAAATCGCATCCTTAAAGGCAATGTTGTTTTGCTTGCGAATCGTGCGGATTCCGGCGATCACTTCTTTCGTGTTTTCAAAGGTATTCAAGAAGTTTTCGTCGTATTTTCCGGGGATTGGCATCACGGAAACCATGATACTTTCTCCGTCTTTCCGCTCTCTCAAGTTCTGCCAGATCTCTTCCGTGATGAACGGCATGAACGGGTGAAGTAATTGTAACATTTCCTCGAAGAGGTAAATGGTCTTATCATAAGTGATCCGGTCAATCGGTTGCTCGAATCCCGGTTTGATGATTTCCAATAACCAAGAGGAGAACTCATCGCGGAATCCGGTGTACACGGTCATAAGAGCCTCGGAGATCCGGTATTGCTCAAATTGGGTGTTCAAGGTTTCTTTGCACTTGTTCAAGTATTGTTCGAACCATTCAAGAGCTAATTTAGAATGCAAGGGTTGTTCCAGGTCTGCGACTTTCCAGTTGCTGACTAGGCGGAATGCATTCCATATTTTAGTCGTGAAATTACGTCCTTGTTCCGGAAGACTTTCATCAAAAAGAAGGTCTCCCCCGGCGGGTGCGCACAATAACATGCCAACCCGTACACCGTCTGCCCCGTATTGGTTGATCAGGTCAATTGGGTCCGGAGAGTTACCAAGAGATTTGGACATCTTGCGATGCAGTTTATCTCGAACGATTCCAGTGAGGTACAGGTTCGAGAACGGTTTCTCGTGGCGATATTCATAACCGGCCATGATCATTCTTGCCATCCAGAAGAACAGAATATCGGGTCCGGAAACTAGGTCATTTGTCGGGTAGTAATAGTTAATATCTTCATTGTCCGGTTCCAAAATGCCGTTGAACACGGAGATAGGCCACAGCCAAGAAGAGAACCAAGTGTCCAAACAATCTTCATCTTGACGTAACTGATCTGCCGGGATGTCTTTGCCGAATTTCTCCTTCACCAGTTGTACTGCTTCCGTGGGTGTTGCGGCAACCACATAGTCGTTGCTATCCGGCAGGTAGTATACCGGAATCTGGTGGCCCCACCACAATTGGCGGCTGATACACCAATCTTTCACGTTCTCCATCCAGTAGCGATACGTGTTCTTGTATTTTGTCGGAGTTAGGAGAATGTCATCGTTCATCACGGCATCCAATGCTGGTTTGGCCAGCTCCTTCATTTTCAGGAACCATTGCATGGATAGCTTGGGTTCTATAACCACGTTAGTCCGCTCGGAATACCCCACCTTGTTATTATAGTCTTCTATTTTTACAAGGTTACCCGCTTTTTCCAGTTCGGGAATGATTTCTTGACGTACAACAAAACGATCTTTCCCCACGAAAAGTTGAGCATTCTCGTTTAATGTACCGTCATCGTTGAAAATATCGATGGTTTCAAGATGGTGTTTATAACCGATCTCGTAGTCATTGATGTCGTGGGCCGGGGTGATTTTTAATGCTCCGGTACCGAATTCCATATCCACGTATTCGTCCTGAATAATCGGGATCACACGGTTTACCAAGGGAACAATACATTTCTTGCCGGCCAGATGACGGAAACGCTCGTCATTGGGATTCACGCACACGGCACTATCACCCAAGATCGTTTCCGGGCGGGTCGTGGCAATGATGATATATTCATCCTCCGTCCCTTCAATACGGTAACGTAGGTAATATAATTTGCTATGCTCTTCTTTGTAAACAACCTCTTCATCGGATACGGCTGTTTTGGCCGATGGATCCCAGTTAACCATCCGGACTCCTTTATAGATAAGTCCTTTGTTATACAGGTCGATAAATACCTTTATCACGCTGGCGGAACGAATCTCGTCCATCGTGAAGCAAGTTCTGTCCCAATCGCAGGATGCTCCCAATCGCTTTAATTGTTCGAGGATGATCCCCCCGTGCTTTTCAGTCCATGTCCAAGCGTGTTTTAAAAACTCATCCCGGGAAAGGTCCCTTTTCTCGATGCCTTCACTTTTAAGTTTGGCTACCACTTTGGCTTCCGTGGCAATGGAGGCATGGTCGGTTCCCGGAACCCAACAAGCATTTTTACCCAGTAAACGGGCGCGTCTGACGAGTACATCCTGTATCGTGTTGTTCAGCATGTGTCCCATGTGCAGGACTCCCGTGACGTTAGGTGGCGGGATTACAATACAATACGGAGTTCTCTTTTTATCAACAGTGGAATGGAAAAATCTATGTTCCATCCAATATTGATACCATTTCTCTTCGCTCGTTCGCGGATCATAGTTTGTTGGGATCATTTTAATTCAGATTAAAATTATATATTCGTAAAAAGGCTGCTTTGTCGAGCAGCCTTGTTTTTTATTCTTCTGATTTTCTAAGTCTTCTTCCTTTTTTCTTTTGTGCATCAAGGAGAGCTTCAAGGTCTGCTTTTTGTTGCGAACCGTCGTAGTCACAGATGTATTTATCGATGAGAATACGACCACAGTACTCGCAGACGATGATTTTCTTCCGAGAACGGATGTCTAACTGTCTCTGTGGCGGGATTTTGTTGAAACATCCACCACACGCATCACGGTCAACGGTAACAACGGCTAATCCATTGCGGGCGTTGGAGCGGATACGGCGATATGCCGTCAATAGACGTTCGTCGATGGTAGCAGCAAGTTCTTCTGATTTTGTCTGTAAAGACTCTTCATCTTTGTGTGTTTCATTGATGATGTCATTCAGTTCGCCTTTTTTAGCTTCTAGATCAGATACTTTATCTTCATAACGCTTTTTGGATTCTTCCATCAGCGCTTCTTTTTCTGCTTTTGCTTTTTGAGCCTCCCGGATTCTCTTTTCCTGTAATTCAATTTCCAGTTTCTGGAATTCGATTTCCTTGCTTAAAGCATCGTATTCGCGATTGTTGCGAACGTTATCCAATTGTTCACTGTATTTTTTGATCGCTTCCTCGGCTTTCTTGATGTCCATTTTCCGAGTGGAAGAGGTTTTGTCAAGTTCACCTAATTCAACCTTCAAGTTTTCGATACGTGTTTCCAATCCCGCGATCTCGTCTTCAAGGTCTTGAACTTCTAACGGTAATTCTCCCCGTAGAGTCTTGATTTTATCGATCTCGGTGTCAATTCTTTGTAATTCATACAGGTTCTGCAGTTTTTCTTCAACTGTCAGTTCTTGCATTTTCTCATTGTTATTCGTCACCATATATTATAAATACTTAATCGGATTTGTATTAATCTCAGAAAACTGAACCGCAAATTTAGATATTTTTTTTGTAAGTATCTCATAAAATATCTCTTTTGTGAATTGTTCGCTTTCGTAATGGCCAATATCGGCAATCATAATGCGGTTTTCCGTGAGGAAAAAGTCGTGATATTTGAAATCCCCGGAGATGTATATGTCGGCCTGTCCGGCTAGGGCCTGCTTGAAAAAGGAGGCTCCGGCTCCGCCACAAACAGCCACCCGTTGTATGGAGGGCGTGTGAGGTGTCGTGTAACGTAACCTATCACACCGGAATATTTCTTTTACTTGCTGCAAAAAAGCCATGCTTTCAACGGGTTGTTGTAACTTGCCGATAATCCCGAAGCCGTTACCGGCCATCGGGTCCCCTTCCGGTTGAAGAACCTGCCGATGGTACAGGTCTAGTTTATCTGCCATACGTCCGCTTACACCGTTGGCTACCACGTCCATGTTCGTGTGTGCGGCGTAAATAGTGATGTCGTGTTTGATGGCATCGATCACGCAACGCTCCACGTAAGTTGCCGGAGTGATATGTTTTAGCCCGCTGAAAATGAGTGGATGGTGGGAAATAATTAAATTGTGTCCCTTATCAATCGCTTCCTTTACAACCTCTTCGGTAACATCAATACATAGTAGTATGGATGTTAATTCCCGTTCCGGGTCCCCGCAAAGTAATCCGGAATTATCGAAACTTGCCTGAAGTTTTAACGGGGCATAGTCTTCTATGAGCGAAATAATCTCTTTTATATACATATTTGGAATTTAAAATTTAGAATTTAAAATCTAAATTATTACGGTAGCTGGTTTTTGATGGATAACAGCTCGTCCTTAATTCCTTTCAGGCGTTTTATGACCTCGAAGTGTAATTCCGTTTCGTCTTTCCGGTTCTTGAGTTGTTGCTGGGCTCCTTTTAGTGTCATTCCTTTTTCCTTGACCAGATGGTAGATCAGATGGAAATTATCGACATCCGCTTTCGTAAATTGACGATTCCCTTTTTTGTTTTTGTGGGGTTTAATCACGTCGAATTCTTTTTCCCAGAACCGGATCAGTGAAGTATTGACTCCGAACATCTCGGCTACTTCTCCGATAGAATAATACAACTTTAATGATTCTTCAGCCACCATGGTTTAATTGAAAATTGAAAATTGAAAATTGAAAATTAGCTTTTCAAGTTTCGTTTTTCGGTGTTATACATTCATTTAGAATTCTAAATCTAAAATTTAAATTGGATCAGTCCATGCTTTGTCCCGTGTTATTTGCGGTCTCCACTAACAACTCGAACTCGTCGGGGGTGAGATCGTTGAAATAAAAGTTTATGGGATCTATCGGCTTGTCATTTTTCCGTACTTCATAGTGTAGGTGAGGTCCCGTGGATAGTCCGGTGTTGCCCAAATATCCGATAACGTCCCCTCGCTTGATTTTTTGGCCTTTTTTAGCCAAGATTTTATCCATGTGGGCATATAGCGTTTTGTAACTGAATCCGTGGTCGATAACCACGTGACGGCCATATCCCTTATCAAATTTACTTTCGATAACTACACCGTTACCTGTTGCGTAGATTGGGGTCCCGATGGTACCCGTGAAGTCCATGCCAGCATGGAATTTCGGGGTCTTGTAAATAGGGTGCATCCGGTAGCCGAATGAAGAGGTTACCTGATGTGTATTTTTGTCTTTTAACGATACCGGAAGGATAGCTGGAATGGAGGCTAACATGTCGATTTTGTTTTTGGCCAGTTCTTCAATCTTGTCAAAGGATTTGCTTTGAATATAGATTGCTTTTGATAATTCATCTATTTTCTTGGCAGTCCCGATAATCAGATCCGCATTGTCGATTTGTCTCAGATGTTCGTACTGGTCGACCCCCCCGGAACCTGCCCGGCGAATGGATGATGGGATGGGATCGGTTTCGAAAATAACCCGATAGATGTTGTCATCCCGTGATTCCATGTCTTTTAGGACGTTGTCCAGATGTTCTACTTTGTTACTTAATAGGCTATATTGAGTAAGAACTTCCTCGTATTTCCGTTTTAAAAGTTTTTCTTTTGGGGAATCAATGAAAGCATATACCAAGTATAGCATGACAATAGCCAAGGAGAAACTGGAAAAGAATTTCTTGAATAATCTCCAAAGCCTTTTTCTTAAAGATGATTCTATTTTATCAAAAGATAATGTGTCCGAATTAAAATGATACCCTGCTTTTCGCATAGTTGCTAATAAAAAATAGTGTTTGCGATGCAAAGTTAAAGAAATAATCTAAATTTGCAACTTGGTAAACAAGGCAGATCAAAGTGATAGCATGATCATCCCGGTTGAAATGCGCTTGGTAGGAAAGATGTCAGAAAGGGATCTGAATTTCTTTTCGAGCGAGGATTTGGGCAATAAGCATGGAGTTGATAGAGAGTGAAAGACAGAATCTGCGTATGTCATTTTTAAATTTAGAAGGTATGAAATCAGCAGAAATCAGACAGAGATTTTTAGATTTTTTTGAGAAGAAATCACATACAATAGTACCATCGGCACCGATGGTGATCAAGGGGGACCCTACTTTGATGTTCACGAATGCTGGAATGAATCAATTTAAAGATATAATTTTGGGAAATGTGCGTCCGAAGGCAACCCGGGTGGCAGATTCTCAGAAATGTTTACGTGTTTCCGGAAAGCACAATGATTTGGAGGAGGTGGGACATGATACCTATCATCACACGATGTTTGAGATGTTGGGCAACTGGTCGTTCGGTGATTATTTCAAGAAGGAGGCGATTGCTTACGCTTGGGAGTTCCTTACGGGAGAGATGGGGTTGGATAAAAATCGATTGTATGCAACCGTTTTTGAGGGAAGTAAGGATGATCGTTTAGAAGAAGATAAAGAGGCGTTGGAGTATTGGAAATTGTACTTGCCTGAAGATCGGATTCTGTACGGGAATAAAAAAGATAATTTCTGGGAAATGGGAGATATGGGACCTTGTGGACCTTGTTCGGAGATTCACATAGACTTGCGCTCGGAGGCAGAACGGGCATTGAAACCGGGACGTGAACTAGTGAATAAGGATAACCCGTTAGTGATCGAGATCTGGAATCTGGTGTTTATGCAGTATAACCGTAAGGCGGATGGTAGTTTGGAGAATTTGCCCAGCCATCACGTGGACACGGGGATGGGATTCGAGCGTTTGTGTATGGCCGTACAGGGAAAGACGTCCAATTATGACACGGATGTATTTACTCCGATCATCGGGGAGATTGCTCGATTGAGTGGAAAAGAATACGGGAAGGATGCGGCTGCGGATGTCGCAATGCGGGTGATTGCAGATCACTTGCGTACGATCGCATTTTCAATTACAGACGGGCAGTTGCCTTCGAACGTGAAAGCCGGTTACGTGATCCGGAGAATCTTACGTCGGGCTGTTCGTTATGCTTATACATTCTTGGATCAGAAGGATGCATTCATGTATAAGTTGGTGCCGGTGTTGATTGAGGTTATGGGGCAACATTATCCGGAACTCTCTTCCCAGCGGGTATTGATTGAGCGGGTAATACAAGAAGAGGAAAATGCCTTCTTGCGTACATTAGATAAAGGTATTAAGTTGTTGGATAAGATTATTGAGAAGACCAAGGCGGAAGATTTTTTGACTGTACCGGGGAATGTGGCCTTCGAGTTGTATGATACTTATGGGTTCCCGTTGGATTTAACCGAGTTGATTTTGAAGGAAAACGGATTGGTGGTAAATCGTCGAGAGTTCAAGGCCGAGATGGAAGCTCAGAAAGAACGTTCTCGTTCGGCTGCAGCTGTAAGCACAGATGATTGGGTGGAATTGATTGCTGATGATACTCAGGAGTTCGTGGGATATGACTACACGGAGACGGAAGTGCAGATTACCCGTTATCGTCGGGTGAATACGAAGGGGAAAACGCTTTATCAACTGGTGTTTAATATAACCCCATTCTACGGAGAGAGTGGAGGACAGGTCGGTGATCGTGGCTGGTTGATTTCAGAAACAGAAAAGATTAATGTTTTAGATACCCATAAAGAAAACGGGTTGACTGTTCATATAACAGATCGTTTGCCGGAGGATTTGACGCAAGTGTTTACGGCCAAGGTGGATTTGGACAAGCGGATTGCCACGGAAAACAATCATACGTCAACCCACTTGTTGCATTACGCTTTGCGGAAAGTGCTGGGAACACACGTGGAACAAAAAGGATCATACGTGAGTGATGAGTATTTGCGTTTCGACTTTTCACATTTCCAAAAGGTGACCGACGAGGAGTTGGAGCAAGTGGCTGCCATCGTGAACCAGGAAGTTCGTAAGAACTACCCATTAGAAGAAAGTCGAGCTATACCTATCGGGCAAGCCAAGAAAATGGGCGCAATGGCCATCTTTGGAGAGAAGTATGGAGATTTGGTGCGTGTGGTGAAATTTGGGGAATCTGTGGAATTGTGTGGAGGTACACATGCCCATGCCACGGGGCAAATCGGGTTTTTCAAGATTATTTCAGAGAGTTCCGTTTCAGCCGGGGTCCGTCGTATAGAAGCCATTACGGCAGCGAAGGCGGAAGAATATATCTTGAATTATTTCAAGATGATGAAGGAAATCGACAGTATGTTTAAATCTAATCGTGGTGTATTAGAGAATGTTAGAGAATTGTTGAACGAAAACGAGGGGTTGAAGAAAGATGTGGAAAAATTCACGCAAGAGAGTTTACGAATCATGAAAGAAGGGTGGAAGAACGAAAAGCGTGTTATCCGTGATATTAACATGATTGTGAAGACGGTTATGATGCCTCCGGCCAACGTGAAAGATATTGCATTCCAGTTAAAAGGAGAGTTGAATAACCTTATCTTGGTGATCGGTGGCGTATTTAACAACAAACCTCATTTGACCGTGATGTTCAGCGATTCTCTGGTGAAAGATTTCGGATTACACGCCGGACAAATCGTTAAAGATGCGGCAGTGGAAATTAAAGGTGGTGGTGGTGGACAACCATTTTTCGCAACTGCCGGAGGATCAAATCCCGATGGGGTTAGTAAAGCTTTGGAAAGAGCCGAGAAATTGATTTTGGATAAAATTCATTAGTTTTTGGTACAAAATTTGTGTAGCCTTTTATATATTAATAAAAAATTATACATTTGTTTTGTGAAAAAGGAAGTGAACTAATTTGAGTATTACAATAAAAATTAAGACGAGTATGAAAAAAACATTAGGTTTTGTTGCCGTTGTTGCCTTATCTGGGTTAATAACTGTGTCCTGTTCTTCATTGAATAAAATGAAGAAACGTGCAGGAGAAATCACGTATTCTGTTACTCCGGAGACATTAGTGGCTAAAGGAGGAATGGTTGATTTGAAGATAGACGTAACTTTCCCGGCTAAATATTTTAACAAAAAAGTGGCTATTGAGGCTACCCCTGTATTGCGTTTCAAAGGAGGAGAGAAAGCTTATGAAATGAAAGCTATCCAAGGTGAGAAAGTTCAGGGTAATGCAGAAGTGATTCCTTACGAAACTGGTAAGACCGTTTCTTACATGAGCCGTATTCCTTACGAGGATGCAATGAGACTTTCTGATTTGGAAATCGATATTACCGGGGCAAAAGGCGCTAAAACCGTGAAATTCGATCCGAGAAAAATTGGTGATGGTGTGATTGCTACTGAAACTTTAGTAGTAAATGCTCCTGCAACTTCAGTCGGAGAGGATAAATTCCAACGGATTATCAAACAACAAGAAGAGGCTGCTATCTATTATTTGATTAACTCTGCAAACATTCGTTCTAAAGAAATGACTTCTGAGGAAATGAAAAAGTTAGAGGCTTACATCAAAGAAGCTGCAGCTAAAGAAAATATGAACTTGAACGGAATTGATGTTAGATCATACGCTTCTCCTGATGGTGCTTATGACTTCAACGAGAAATTAGCTAACCAACGTGAAAAGAGTTCTTCTACTTTCTTGAAAAAACAAATGAAGAAAGGTAAAGTTGATCAGTATAAAGACGAGAACTTCTTCAAGAATTTCGTTGTAGCTGAAGACTGGGACGGATTCAAAAAAGCTATGGAGGAATCAAATATCCAAGATAAAGAATTGATTCTTCGCGTTTTGTCTATGCACTCTGATCCGGAAGTAAGAGAAAGAGAAATCAAGAATATCGCCTCTGCTTTCGCAGTTGTTGCTGATCAGAATCCTTCCGAAATTAAGAAGATCTTTGTTTGTTGTAAATACTGAATTGATTGGTAAGTCAGATGATGAATTGAAAGCTTTAGCTAAATCAAGTCCTGCAGAATTGAATGTTGAGGAATTGCTTTATTCTGCAACTTTATTCGATAACAACAATGACAAATTGGCTATCTATGAAACTTGCATGAGACAATTCCCGAATGACTGGAGAGGTTTCAATGATGCTGGTATGATTCAATTTGAAATGGGTAATATCGCTGCTGCTCAATCTAATTTCAATAAAGCTAACTCTATGTCAGCTAACAATCCGGTTGTTCAAAACAACTTGGGTGCAGTAGCTTTGAAGAATGGTGATTTGAAACAAGCTGAAATTTATTTCGGTGCTGCTACCGGTGCTGGTGACGAAGTTAACTATAACAAAGGTATCGTGGCTATTAAGAGTGGTGACTATGCTGCTGCTGTAAATTATTTCGGTCAATGCAATTGCGTGAATGCTGCTTTAGCTAACGTGCTTGCTGGAAATAATAACGAGGCATTGAAGAAATTGAATGCTGAAAACAAAGAATGTCCGATGTCTTATTACTTGAAAGCTGTTATTGGTGCTAGAACCAATGATGCTACTGCAGTAATCGAGAACTTGAGAAAAGCATGTTCTTTGGATGGTTCATTCAAACAATTGGCTGCAACCGATATGGAATTTGCAAAATTCTTTGAAAACAACGACTTCATTGCAATAACAAAATAATTATCTGTTAAGATATGCAAAAAGGCAACCATGCGGTTGCCTTTTTTATTTACCTTTTTTTTAACACATAGTTTTTTGCTGAATATATATCTTTGTATTCTAAAAATTAATGTGTTGACGCATGAGGAGTTTTGTAGGTATAATAATTATTATTCTTTTCGTTGCTTGTACCCGTAATAAAAGCGTACAAGTGTCGGGCCGGGTAGAGACGGGTGATACTGTTGTTTATTTTCAAGTAAATGATAGCCTTCATAAGTTTCGCTTGGATGAGAAACATTATTTTTCCGGTAAGATAGAACTGGAAAAGGGTACCTATGCTCGTTTCATTCCTTATTCAATTCAAGTTTTTTTAACACCCGGAGAAGATTTAGAAATCAGTATGAATAACGTGAGGAATGTGTCCAATTCCTTGCAGTTTAAAGGTACGTTGAGTGCGATCAATACTTATTTGAAGGAACAACAAAATCGATATCATATTTATGATCCTAATTTATATAAACTGAACGAAAAGGATTTTGTGAATAGGATGCGGGAAAATATTAATACTAGTATCGTTTTGTTAGAGGCAAAGAACTTGGGAGAAGAATTCACAAAGCAGGAACGGGAACGGATTAGGTATCGTGTTGCAGAACAGGCAATACATTATCCTCGTAGTCATGTGGCTTTTGATACATTGTATAAACCGGGAGCATTGTATGATAATTTCGTGTCCGAGTTTGACATTAATAACGAAGATATGTTAGCTTTTGATAGCTATCAACGTTTTGTTTTGACTTATATTTATTACAAGGGACAAAACTTCAGTATGCGTCGCTTGGTTAATTATATCCGCTCAAATGTCAATAGTGTAAAGGTTCGGGATTATTTATTATCCGAGGTTGTTTATAATTATTTTCAGGAAAACGGGTTAAAAGATGCCGATTATTTATTGGCAGTATGTTGGAATGAAGTGTCTGACACCAGTAAAATGGTGAAGATAAAACAACTGGTAGATCGCTGGCGTAAGCTGTCTCCGGGGGCTACCGCTCCGAATATTTCTTTACAGGATAGTGACGGGAAAGCATTGTATTTAAAAGATTTGAGGGGTAAATTCCTATATATATATGTTTGGGCTTCTAGCTATGGAGAGATGGATAAGGAGGTTCAGGCTGAGTGGACAAAGCTTGTTGAAGAGTATAAGGATAAGAATATTCTTTTCGCTACTTTTTGCATGGGGCCTTCCCAATGGCTGGGACAAGTAAAAAGTCTCCCCGGAGAACATTATGTCGTAAACAACACGTATGCTTTCTATTCTCGCTATATGGTTACTGTAATGCCCCGCTATATGCTGATTGATCCGGAGGGGCGAATTGTCGATGTTGATGCACCGAAACCATCAAGCTCTGCTAAATTACTTTTAAGAAGTGTGGGGTTATAAATTTTTTTGTATATTTGTCCATGTTTACAGGGGGTAATATTGCTCGCTGTGATGTATGGTTTATTATAAGAGCTTGATAAAATAACAGATGAAATTTACATTCATGGTAAAACATGGATGGGAGATAAAACTTATTTATTATGAAAAGATTTAGTTTATTTTTAGTACTTGCCACACTTTTGTTCTGTGCATGCGATAGTGATACGGTAAAAGTACGGGGAGAAGTAGAAGGACTGAACGGAACTGTAAAATTACTGGCAGAGATGCCGGGCGAACCGGGTTTGACGATTTTGGCTCAACAAGAGGTGAAAGATGGTAAAATAGATTTAAGAACAGATCAGTTTAAAATCCCGGGAAGAGTATGGGTTGATATTGATGGAAAGGCTACGGTTGAGGCTATTCTGGATACAAAAGATATGATCTGGATCAAAGGTAAAATCAAATTCCCGGATCAAATCGAAGCTGATGGTTCTGGTTTGATGGATGAGTACAAGGAAATCAAGAAAATGTACAAGGAAAGATTTGGTGAAGATATTGCCAAGATCGACAAGCGTATCGAGAAGATCAGCAAGAAAGAGAAACTTTCCAAGGATGACGAGGTTATGTTGGGTATTCACCAGTTGCAAAAACAACGTTTCCTGAAAAAACAAGCCAATTGGACAAGAGATTTGATTGTTGCTAACCCGCGTAAAGAAATTTCTTTATTTTTGATTAAAGACCAGTTAGTGGATAGTTTGGATTTGCAAAAGAAACTGTTCAACAAAATGACTGTTGAAAATAAAGAAAGTAACATTTATAAAGTGTTAGAGAGCAAACTGAAATAAAGCATAAAACCATTATGGTGGTTTTAATTTTCCCGTTTTTATTACTTAGTTGTTTTTTAGAGGTACCTTACCCGGGTACCTCTTTTTCATGATATTTTCTTTTCAAGTCATTGCATGATGAAATAAAAAATGCTATTTTCGCTGATTGTATATGGCAGCTTATGATTAAAAAAATAATAATCAGAATATTATCTATCATTATGCTTATCGCTTTTATTGCGGTGGTGAGCGTGCAATGGATTTGGATGAAATACAGTATGCGGGAAGGTGAGGCTCGTTTCACCTCAAAGGTGTACGATGTTTTAGGGAAAGCTGTCAATCTGGTCGAGCAAACCAATAATATCCGTCTTTTTAATGATTTGAAAGAACGCTACACGCAGGTGGAGGAAGTTATTTCTACAATGAATCATGCTCAGGATTCTGTATTGGCGGATGAAGACCCGGGCAATAATGGAATCTCTCTTTTTTCGCTTGCCTTCTCTAAAGGTAAAGTTGGAGAAGGGCAGGGAGGGAATATCTCTAGTATGTTGAGGATTTTTATGAATCCGGGAGGACGGATGGGTCCCGGTTATATCTTGGAAACTGACCGGGATAATAATATCCTTTATCAAGTGATGCGTTCTGCGACATCGGAGGCCGAAAGATTAGCCGATTCATTAGAGCGCCAGCGAATGATGGATCTGGTACGGGAGTTTGTAATTCGTTATTTGAGGGAGAAAGATCCGCAGATGGCGCAGGTGGAGAAACGCTTGGAGAATGTTGATTTGAATCCTTACTTGAAAGAGGAAATGATCAACACGGGAATTGATAACCCGTTCACGTGGAAGATTATGACCCGGGAGCAGATCGTACAATATATCAAGGAAAAGGGAACAAAAGGATTCTATTACGTGGAGTTGTTCCCCAATGACCAGACCACGAAAGATGCTAACCTGTGTGTGATGTTTGATACGAGAGATTCTCTTTTCTATAATAATATGGGATGGATGTTTATCGCTTCGGGTTTTTGTATTATCGGTTTGATGAGTGTGTTTATTATTACGATCGTGATTATCATGCGGCAGCAGAAATTGTCCGTGATCAAGAATGATTTTATCAATAACATGACACACGAGTTCAAGACCCCGTTGGCAACGATTTCACTGGCCACGTCTGCTATTGAGAAAGAAAAGGTGTTGAACGATCGAACACAGATATTGAAGTTTAATTCAATGATCCGTAACGAGAACGAGCGGATGAATAAATACGTGGAAAGAATCTTGTTGCAGGCTAAGCTGGACCGGAGAGAAGTACATTTGAAAAAAGTTCCTGTAAACTTGAACGTGTTGGTGGATGAGGCCGTGGAACATTTCAGACTACAAGTCGAAGAGAAGGGAGGAGTAATTCGAGCTGAGCTAGATCCGGAAGGTTATGTAATATCTGCGGACGAGGTACATATGTTGAATGTTGTCTGTAATTTGATTGATAATGCCATCAAATATTCCCATGATTCGTTGAATATATACATATACACGAAACAGGAGGGTAACCGTTTTATTATTGGAGTTCGGGACACAGGAATCGGAATTCCGAAAGAGGCGCAGGACAAGGTGTTCAAACGTTTCTATCGGGTGCCTAGCGGGAACGTGCATAACGTGAAAGGGTTCGGATTGGGATTGAGCTATGCGAAATCGATCGTGGAATTGCATGGTGGAGAGATCCAGTTAACCTCAAAGAAGAATAAGGGGACTCAAGTAGAGATTATTTTTAAAATGGAGAGTTGAAATAGTAAATATATAAATAAATAGATATGGGACATAAAATACTCTTGGTAGAAGACGATCCTTGTTTCGGGTCGGTTCTGAAATCTTATTTGGAGTTATCCGATTACGATGTGATACACTGCACGAACGGAGTCGATGGCTTTGAAGCATTTCGTAAGGAAAAGTTCGATTTGTGTCTATTGGATGTGATGATGCCCGAGATGGATGGTTTTACTTTAGGAAAGAAAATCCGGGAGCTGGACGTTACGGTACCTTTCGTGTATATCACTGCTAAAAGTATGAAGGATGACATGAAATTAGGTTACGAAATTGGGGCAGATGATTATATTGTTAAGCCGTTTGATTCCGAGTTGTTGATCTTTAAGATTAAAGCTATTCTCAGTCGTTGCGAACACGAGGAAACAGAAGTAAAACCTAAATTGATCGAGTTGGGAGCTTACCTGTTTAACACGGAGTTGCGTACGATTACAAAAGGTGATGAAGTTATCAAGTTGACCCCGAAAGAGTCTCGTTTGCTGGAATTATTATACTATCATCGGGATGGCCTGTTACAACGGGATAAGGCGTTGAACGAGATCTGGGGAGCCAGCGATTATTTTACGGCCCGTAGTATGGATGTTTACGTGACCAAGTTGAGAAAATATTTTAAGGATGATCCAGCAATCAAAATTGAGAATGTACACGGATCAGGTTTCCGTTTAATTCTGGAAGAAAAGTAAGATGATTATAAAAAGAAAAGTTGAGGATCAAATCCTCAACTTTTCTTTTTATCTATTGAATGGTGACACTTCCCGCATCGCTGTTCGCTGAATATTGTGGAGCATAGACACATTGTAATGTGGCAATACCATCTTGATAAGTTCCTCTTTGGGCGATCCACACCGTGTACTCGAACACGTGCGTGCCTTTAGGAAGAAAATCAAAGAAGAAATTTGTTGCAACATCCGTGGTTTCTTGGTAGTAACCAAGATTATCTTGCCAGCGGTTACCCGAGAGTTGTTCCGTGGGTTCGAAGCATCCGGCTCTCAGATCTTTCAGATGTACGAATTGCATATCTTGATCATTGGTTACTGTGATACGGATGCAAATTCGGTCTCCGACCTGTAAATTCTGTCCTGTCAGTGGTGTCAATGTATTTCCATTATCACCTTCTTTCTGGATGAAGAGATCTTTCTTCACGGAGATTTCACCTGAATGACTGGTAATCTTGTCTAATTTCTCAAAGTATTGTAAATATAAACCTCCCCAACTTGCTTGTTGCCGTTTCTTTGAAAGGGTTACGTTCATCATCTTCGGGGTAATTTCTTTACCCGTGAAAGTCTGCTTGATGTAACCGAGCGTTGTTTCTTCCGGGGAGATGTTCAAGTTCTTGTTTCCGAGTTTGACGCTTAGATCTTCCGGAGAAGCTAATTGATTATTGCCAGTGAGTAACAAGGCATAAACGGCATCTACTGTGGTTGGGGTTGATCCCCAGCTTTGAGTTTGTTTCTGGCGCAGTAACCATTGTTTCATTAATTCCGTGTCCGTGGAATTACCTTCAATTTCCCGGAAAGCGCTCATGACAGCCACGTGGGTTTGAATGGCGGAATTCGTGAACAGGCTAGAACGGTTGTTTGCCCAGTACATTCCCATTTCGGGAGTTATCGTGGAATATTCTTTCAGAGAACGAATGATTTGTTTTGCAATATCCGTTTTCCCGTAACGTTCCATGGCAATGGCGGTCAAGGCCTTTTCGTAAAGGGAAAGTTGTGTCCATGACGTCTCCAGTTGATTGAGATAATACTTGTGAGCTTCCAATGCATTTGTTAATGGAATATCCCGGTATGCGCTACGTGTGTACAGGTACAATATCTGAGAATATCCGGCTGTCTTCACGTGTTTGTATGATTCCTGTATTTGTTTATCCAGAAATTGTAGTGCTTTGATCTGCATCTTTTTCACCTGCTCCGGGTGACTTGTGATATTTAGTGTTACAAGTCTTGCCATGGCTTCAAGCACGTTTTCTGTCATGAATGTGCTGGAAGTAAATCCTTTAAACCAAGACCACCCGCCATCTTCATTTTGTAGTTCGGCAAGTTTGTTGATAGCCTGTTGCGAAATGTAGTTTTGACGGTTGACATCCAAAAGTTCTCCAAGGGAACGCATCTGTTGGGTTTCATTCTGGGCTTCGGTTACCCAAGGTGAAAGTTGCAACAGGATAGATTTCAATTCCTGGTTCTTTTCTAGCGGAGAGGTCAGTGCTGCGTCTGGTTTCTGCATCCATTGCCGGATGGTATTTGTGATTTGCGGGTTTGCGTTAGCAATAGCCGTGGCAAGTGTACTGACATAATAGGATGCCGTGATCTCCGTTACGTTGTCTGTCTGGGGCGTGTTTATTGTCGGTAATGCCAATACCGCGTACCATATCGGATTGGCCGTGAGTTCCAGTGTCAGACGGTACGGGGTAACACCTTTCGGGGCATTCAGCTTGAATGTTTGTTGCCCCTGTTGGTGCGTGAATATAGGTAAAGTCTGGGTAACTAGGGTTGCATCGGGAACCACGGGTAGTACATGCTGTTCTCCATCACTGAATTCCGAAGAAGAAGCAACAATACGGCACCCGAGTAAATCCATGTTTTTCGGGGCGGTGAATTCAAAACTGATGGTTTGATTTTCCTCAGCCTTCACGTTAAATGCAACCTGTTGTTTGCTGACTACGGCGTTCGTAGAGGGAACAAATAACTCAAGGTAAGCTTCTCCTTGTTGCTCTTCCGGTGTGAGATTGTTGATCGTGGTTTGTAACACGACTTTATCACCTGTACGTACAAAGCGTGGTAAGTTCGTGTTGACCATAAATTTCTTGCTTGTAACGACGAATTTTTCAATTTGTCCGAATTGCATGGTCGGTGTGTGTGCCAAGGCCATAAATTTCCATGTAGTGTTTGATTCCGGTACTGTAAATTTGATTACCACGTTACCGGTCGAATCTGTCAGGAGCTGAGGGAAGAAAAAGGCTGTTTCTTGGAAATTTTGTCTGATTTCCGGGGAAGCAAGTTCGCCGGCTACAAAGGCCTCGTCTCCGGATTCTTTAAAAGAAGATAAGCCTCTGATGTAGAATCTCGTGTCGGAATTACTTAAGTTGGAAACTCCTGCTACTTTTCCGAAAGCAACAACCGCTACGTCTTCTGTCGTAGATTCTTCCGCTAAGGCTCCCGGTACTCCATCGTATCCTCTTACCATGATCTGTGCCTCGTTAGAGAATCCAAACTGATTTAGGCCATATAGATTTAATACATCATATTCAAATCTGGGGACATTTGCCCATTTGATGCGTTCGCTTAAATAACCGTTTAGCGGATAGGTAGTATATCTCCATCTGGGGGGCATGCTATAGGTGGAATAGACGGGATTGAAGTTCCAGCGATGTGAATGGATTTTATCCAGCGAGGCATCGTACATACTTGCCATCATTTCAGCTATGACAGCTTTTCCTTGTTCTGTTTTGACCACAAATGACCATTCTTCTTGTTGTCCGGGGGTAAGGTGATCCCGGAATGTTTTCGTGGTAATATCCAGTTGTTTGCTTGTTTCTTTACGAGTTAAAGTAATGTTTTCTAGGAAGAATTTGTTATCCTTTATGTAACTGATAAAGACATCTGCTGTTGGGCCGTAAGTTTCCTTGTAAGGAATAGACAGCGTTGTATAGGAATTGTTCAGCATGAAGCGTTTGCGTTCCATGAATTTCTGATTGGAATATACCTCATATAATACATATACTTCTTTAGCGGACGAACCCACCAGAATTTTGGCATCTTCGCCGGGGACACATACCGTTTTCTCTTGCACGCACCAATAGTAAGTTGGATAGGGAGGACGTTTGTCTTGAGTGGAATACAGATAGACGATTCTTTGGTAAGTAATATCTTTATCGTTTCCTGTCCCTGTAAATTTCAACAAGTATGCACCGGAAGGCAAGGACGACAAGTTCATTTCCAGTTTTTTGTCTTCTCCAGTCGTGAACGTTCCTTCTCGAACTTTTTTGTCAATGGGTGGATTCCCTTCGTCGTATTGCTCTCCTAACTTTTGTAACGGTTTAAGAAAGAATAGTTCGTATGTGATATTTTCTGTCAAAGGATAACCGAGTTGATTTTGGGTTGTAACCAGAATCTTACTTGGAAGATCTTTATTGATTTCAGGGGTTATGAGGGAGTTTAACTGATAACGTTGATTTGTGATGATAATCGGGTATTGTGCTTCCTGAGTTTCCCCGTTGGACGTTGTAATCGTGACGGAAACTGTGTAAGTTTCGAATCCTCTGTATATTGTAGGTGTATTGGGTGATTCTTTCGTTTGGAAAGAAATTTCAAATTCTCCTTTTGCATTCGTTTGTGTTTTTCCTGTTGCAATCGTATTTTCCTGAAGGCTCCAATCAAAAGTACGGGTTTGTACGGTATAGGTAACCTTGCTATTTTCGATGTTGACACCGGAATAAGTTTTGGCAATACCGGAAACGGTAAGCCGGTCCCCTAATTTATAGGCATCCTTTAGCGGGGTAAACGTGATCTCGAATTTCGGACGTTTGTACTCTGCCACGGTGATCATTTGGCTACCTCCATCGGTAGAGATGATAAACATACCATTCAATACTTCTTTGGGCAAGGTGAACTTTCCAGCGAAGGAACCGAACTTGTTTGTCCGGACTTCTTGTTCCGCGATAACCTGTTGATTCACGTCTTGTAAAGTTACCGTGTAGTTTTTCCCGACAATCGCTTTGGATGCGTTTTGGGTGGCTTCCCAACTGATGCCGCTGAAATATACTATTTGTCCGGGGCGGTATATTGCCCTGTCCGTGAAAAGGTTTACCGATGATGATCGCTCATCCGTACGGCCAAAGTATTGGTAGGGAAGGCGATTTATCGTGCCGTGATTATCTTCTCCCAAGGTTACTTGGTAATAATTGTCAGGATTGGATTCATTCAACGTGGCAATCCCGTTTCTGTCGGAAGAAAATTCTCTCGCGAGACTGTACTTTTGTCCGTTTCTCTTGTAGATTTTTACTTTTGCGCCTTCGATGGGTTTCCCGCTGATGAGATCACAAACGAGGACATTATAAGTTGTTTCTCCCGTTTTACGGGCAATGGTAGATAGATGGCTGGAACTGAAATAGGATGAGTCCGCTTTGGAATTATTTGCGTAAGACACGGTTAACTGGTAGCGTCCCGTGTTAGGTACGGGAAGTCGTAGAATCGTGTCCTGAGAATCCAGTCGCTTGGGAAGACGATACGTGTGAGTCGATATTTTTTCCAGTTTCGGAACTCTTTTGTTCAAATTCAAGTATTCCAGAGTGGGTTCCGTGATTTTGTACAGTGAGATTGAAATCTCTGATAAGTTTTTGAAGGATAGGTTCACCTCTTGTTTGTGTCCCGGGTACACGTTGGGATTTATAGAATAAGATAGGGTAGTTTGGGTGATTTCCTTGGCTAATTGTTTTAAAATGTCTATCCGGAAATACTTGGGAAACTGACGAATACCGCTATTACATATATCTAAGGCTTTTTGAGTATCTCTATTACTTGAAATATAATTTCCTTGGTAATAATATTGGGCAAGTTTGTAAAGAATTTCAACTTTGTAAGGGTTCTTGCTATATTGTTGTGATAATTGTTCTAAAGCCTGAATGTATAAGGAATCGTTCAGACTTAAACCGATGATATTGTTTGCGTACTCCAAACGGTCCAGATCGGAAATAAGAATGGCATCCGTGCGTTGAGCCGCAATTTCAGATTGTAATAACGATTGATAAAGTTTGAGCGTGTTTGAATAAGCATCCATCTTTTTTACCTCGATGGGCATTTGGACAAATTCCTTTACCGGGGCGAACAGTAGTTGCTTGTTCGTGAGCAGTTCCTGTCTATCGTAACGAGAAATAGTGTTTAGAATGTCAATACTGCGATACACGAGAAAATCGTACATCGTTGGGCGAAGTGCCGGAGAGTTTTTCCCGAGTATAAGAATTTCTTTATAGGTAAGACAATTTACCTCGGAGAGTTGGGCTTGGGCTTTTACCGCGTCCAGTGCATGTTGGAATATTTTTTCTCTATATATGTTACCTGTCCATTCTGCCATATTGCGAGGTATGTAACCCGTGATTGGTGTCCTGCGATTGATCTTGCCTCGCTGGGTATCGAAGTACATTTGATAAAGTTCTGCCAATAACGAGTGGAGAATGCTTTTTTCAACAATATTTTGGTCTGTTTCAATGTATTCTTCCAAGTTTTGCAACATGGGAGGAATACTGTCCATGTCAATCAAAGATTGGTATTTGATCTGGCGGATTAATGATTGAATCAGTAGCGGAGAGTTTTTTTCTTTTATTGCTTTCTGATAATCCTTTTGTGCCTCGATTAAGGCTGTTTTCGGTGCTGCCTCGTTCTCTTTGTCGGAAACATCTCGTTGTCCGAAAGCGACGAGTGCGCCGAATAATAATACCGTGATAATAAGTAATCTTTTCATCATATCGTGATCTGTTTAATTATACTTTTCCTTTCTATGTTTATTCGCAATTCCCGGAGGAAATGTTATTACATAGATGCGGGGAGAACAGAAATTCCATAAATGTACGAATAAAAAATGTATGATGAATTTTAAAATAAACAAAAAAGAGAGGGAGACCCCTCTCTAATTTTAGATTTTTAGATTTAAGATTTTAAATCACCTAATTTTTAAATCCTTCAAATTCTCCTTGTTTCAAGAATTCAACGGCGGCCTCAATGTCTTGGTACATTACCCGGTCTTGGCTGTTGAACGGTACGATGGTACGGAATTCTGCCAAGAAGTTTTCCAGATATTCAGATGTTTTCGTCGGACGTTGCATATCGATGGCTTGTGCGGCATTCATCAATTCGATAGCTAACACGCGTTCCACGTTCTCGATCACTTTCACGGTCTTGGTTGCGGCATTACCACCCATGCTGACATGGTCTTCCTGCTCGTTGGATGACGGGATGGAGTCCACGGAACACGGGGAACATAATTGTTTGTTCTTGCTGACGATAGCGGCAGCGGCGTATTGCGGGATCATGAAACCGGAATTCAAGCCGGAATTGGCAACGAGGAATTCAGGTGTTTTACGATCTCCGGCAATCAAACGGTATACCCGTCTTTCAGAGATACTACCCAATTCGGCAATAGCGATGCTCAAGAAATCTAATACCAGTGCTAGCGGTTCACCGTGGAAATTACCCCCGGAAATGATCAAGTCATCCTCCATGAAAATCGTCGGGTTATCGGTTACCGAGTTGATTTCCCGTTCAACGACAGAGGCCACGTAAGCCACGGTGTCTTTCACTGCCCCGTGCACTTGCGGCATACAGCGGAAAGAGTACGGGTCTTGCACGTGAGTTTTTTCCATTTTCTGGAATTCTGAACCTTCCAGTAAGGTGCGGATATTGCGGGCCGTTTCAATTTGTCCCGGATGAGGACGGGCCTCGTGGATTTGCGGCAAGAACGGGTCGATACGTCCGTCGTATGCTTCCAGTGATAACGCCCCGATAATGTCAGCGTATTTTACCACTTTGAAGGCATTCAATAAAGCGTAAACAGCATGAGAACTCATGAATTGAGTACCGTTCAACAAGGCCAATCCTTCTTTGGCTCCCAGTTGGATGGGTTCCCAGCCAAATTTGGCATTAATTTCTTTTGCTGGATAGATTTTTCCCTTGTAGAATACTTCACCCTCTCCGATCAACGGCAAGAACAAGTTTGCCAGTGGGGCCAAGTCCCCGGATGCACCCAAAGAACCCAACTCTTTCACCACGGGAAGAACGTCATGGTTGAACATATCGATAATACGTTCTACTGTCACTTGTTGTACCCCGGATTTTCCTAAAGAGAGAGCATGAGCCTTCAACAACAGCATCAAACGGATAATATCTTTATGCACGGGTTCTCCCAAGCTGCAAGCGTGAGACATTACCAAATTAGCCTGTAATTGGCTTAAGTCTTCTTGCGAGATAGAAATTTTGCATAGAGAGCCGAACCCGGTCGTGATCCCGTACAACGGTTTGTCTGAAGTTGCGATCTTGTGATCCAAGTAAGCCTTGCAATCATTGATCAGTTTTTTGCTTTCGTCTGATAAAGCTAACTTATACTTTTTAGTTAAGATTTTTTCGATTTGCTCGAAAGTTAATTTCTCTGGGGTTATATAATGAGTCATAATTAATTGAAAATTGAAAATTAGAAATTGAAAATTGCGCACACACATAATAAGTTACAGGTTGAATCTTCGATTCTTCAGGTTGCAAGTGATTTAAACTTGTAACTTGTGAACTTGTAACTTGCAACCGTTAGATGCCCGATCACGGGAATCTGACATCAAATCCGTGGCTTTTCAGCGGACGTTGTTCTTTGCGATAGAGTTGCATATTTTAATTCTCGCTTTTAAGTTTGTCAACCAAGCTGGAAACGGCTACACTTTCTTGTTCTCCGGTGAGCATATTTTTCAGCGTGACCACGTTATTGTTTATTTCGTTTTCACCGACTAAGGCCACGTAGGGAATACTCTTTTTGTCGGCGTAAGTCATTTGCTTCTTCATCTTGGCGGCTTCAGGGTATATCTCGGAGTTGATTCCCGCGGCCCGTAGGGTTTTCAGCACGGGAAGACAGAAAGCCTCTTCTTTTTCTCCGAAGTTCACGAAAAGTACACGGGTAGTTGCCGTGGAATCCTTGGGGAAGATGTCCAGTTGGTTCATCACGTCGAAGATACGGTCGGCTCCGAAAGATATACCGACACCCGACATATTTTTCATCCCGAAGATACCGGTCAAGTCGTCATAACGCCCCCCCCCGGTGATACTCCCGATCTCCACGTCCTTGGCTTTTACCTCAAAAATGGCTCCGGTGTAGTAGCTCAAACCTCGGGCAAGTGTTAGGTCCAGTTTTACTTCTGTTTGGATGTCCAGTTGATTCAGGTAACGGAACACGGTGGAGAGTTCTGCAACTCCTTTTAATCCGGTTTCGCTGCCTTTCAGGACTTCTTGTAAGCGGGTCAATTTCTCCTCGTTGGAACCTTCCAAGTGTAGAATCGGCTGTAATTTCTCGATGGCCTCTTCTGACACTCCTTTTTCCCGGAGTTCGGCGTTCACGTTCTCTGCACCGATCTTGTCCATCTTGTCAATGGCAACGGTGATGTCAACCAGCTTGTCGGGATGCCCGATCGTCTCGGCAATTCCGGCCAGCACTTTCCGGTTGTTGATCAATAAGCGTACGTTTATTTTCAGCCGTTTGTACACCTCGTCCACGATTTGAACCAATTCCACCTCGTTCAGTAAGGAATCGCTTCCCACGACATCCACGTCACACTGGTAGAACTCGCGATAGCGTCCCTTTTGCGGACGGTCGGCCCGCCACACGGGTTGAATCTGGTAGCGCTTGAACGGGAATGATATTTCATTTTGGTGTTGTACCACGAATCGGGCGAAAGGTACGGTCAGGTCATAACGCAATCCCTTCTCGCAAATCTTGTTGGTCAACCGGGGAATATTGCGTTCCTCCACTTCGCTATTGGTGACAGGAGCCAAGAAATCCCCGGAGTTCAGTATCTTGAAAAGTAATTTATCCCCTTCCTCGCCGTATTTCCCCATAAGGGTCGAAAGATTTTCCATTGCCGGAGTTTCCAGCGGCAAGTAACCATAGAGTTTGAATACGGATTTGATCGTGTCGAATATATAATTCCTTTTCACCATAACTTCCGGTGAATAGTCTCTTGTTCCTTTTGGAATAGATGGAGTTTGTGCCATGTCTTCTTTTTTAGCTTTTATCTTAATAGTGATGCAAATATAAACGATTCTGATTTCTTTTGAAACTCTTCGGTGGAATAAATATTGATGACCGATGGGGTGTTGCTGTATTTTCAGGGTAAAACCATTGAAGTGTTTGGGATATATATCTGTAATAATCTCCTCTAGACCTTGTTTCAGGTTTTTCTCCCTCTTCATCGTGTATGGTAAAAGGGCGATGAAAGGGTGATGAAAGGGCGTGAGATGGGACATGGGAGATTATTGCTTTGTGAAAGGGCTGGTATTACGATGGCTTTAAACTATGTTTGCCCGAAATTCTATAGAGACTTTGCTATAAGTTCATTTAGACCACGAAGCATTCATCCTGCATTCATCTAGCATTCACCTTCGATAAAATTGATTTTTGATACGATTATATTTGAAACAAGGGTGTGTCGTGTACTATATTTGTTATATGGTAAAATAGGTTCGGATGTCGTGGGAAGGGGGAGAAGGGCTAGTTGAAAGCGGGAGAAGGGGGAAGCGATTATATACGAATTTTCGTATTTTCCTGTCATGGGAGCGTAAAATATAAAGAGAATCATTATTTTTGCTATCAATAAGAATATGTGGTTTATGCAGGATGAGTTAGTTTTGTTCCGGAAAATGCAGGAAGGAGATTGGAGTGCGTTCAATTCTTTTTTCGAGTCTTACTCGGAACAACTGTATCTTTACGCTTTGGGTTTTGTCGGGGACCGGGCGGAGGCAGAGGACATCGTGCAGGACACGTTTATTTACCTGTGGGTGAATCGGGCGAAAATTTCCCATTCTGGTTCTCTTTATGCTTATTTAAGTCGTTCCGTCAAAAACTCTTGTATCGATCGTAAGCTTCACGCGGAGGTGGAGCGACGCTACCAGCGAGAAATGATGGCGTCCGGAGAAGAATCGAGTGAGGATTCCGAGAATTTCGAAGAGTTGTACGAACGGCTGCAGATCGTGATGGACAGTTTGCCGCCCAAGTGCAAGGAGATTTTTATTTTGGGATGTATCGAGGGATTGAGTTACAAGGACGTGTCCGAACAATTGGGCGTGTCCGTGAATACGGTGAAGACACAGGTCAAGGTGGCTTACAAGAAAATTAAGTCCGAGTTTGGCGATCGGGATAAAAATTTCATGTTAATCCTGTGTAATTCTTTTTTCAAGGAAGAGGCGGGACAATAGGTCTTGATCATTCTTCAGGAAAAGAACAGGTCACTGATCCTTTTCCGGGGATGGCACCTTGTCGTCTTTTTCCTTTCCAAGTTTCATGCCTCTTTGACTTAGGGGTTGTGCCCAGAAGTCGATAAAATCCCATTGCCAAGCTGAATCGGCAAGGTTGGTTTCAAATAAGTTTTCGTCGTCCATAGTGTTTTTAGATGATAAATTCTTTCCGGTAAAAATAGGTTAAAGAAGAAAACCGGGATGTGCAAAGTATATAAATCGACCGTTCAAATCGTTCAAAAGTGAAAAAAGATAACATGACAAATCGTTCGAAGCGGGCTTGCAGTGCGTGAATCTTGAACGAAATGCACGAATGATGATAATTAAAGTATCTGTTGTACAGGGTGCTATTGCACGTTTTTTGATATATTTGTGTGATATGAGTATGCAAACATGGATATCGATTCTCACGAACCTGTTTCCGGTAATCTCGGCCCTGACCTGTTGCTTGTTAATGCTCCTTACTTATAAGGATAGCGTGCAGGAGGAAGAGCGTTACTTGAAACGGGGGCTATTCTTTTTCTATTTCTCGGTTGCTTTCGGGTGGGCCTGTGTGATTGTCTATACGTGGTCGCCTCGTCTTTTCGTTTATTTGAATAGCTTGTGTTATTGTTCGTTTATCATGATGTCCGTGACCTTCTATCATGTTGTTTTCTGGTTGACACGGGTGGATTCTTCCGAGCGTTTTTCCACGTGGCATTACGGGTTGCCCGTGCTGATCCCGTTTGCTCTTCTGGTATGGAGCCTTTTCGTACCTTTGGACGTGCAGGTAGCGATCGTGGCCGTGGATAGTCCGCTGGAAGATGTTTATTTTTATTTTACTCGTTTTTTCACGTCCCAATTGATGGTGGCGTTCCTGTTTTGTCTTTGTTATACTTTGCTGGGGCTGAAACGTTTGTTCCGCTACTGGCATCTTACGCGGGAGCGGTCGGGCGACATGGGAGAGCCTCCCTTGCGTTGGTTAGGGAGCGTGTTGCTTTTGTTTCTCGTTTCTTTGTGTATGCCACTATTGGAGCCTCTTTTTGCCGAAAGTTATTGGGTCGATTTTCTCCCGATCGGTATTTTGTTGTTGCAGTTCTCGATTATATCTTATAATGTTATCGTGGGGAATTACGTCTTGTGTCCTTGCGAGAGGGGGGCGTCCGGTGATCGTTTGGTTATCAAGAAACCACCGCTTTTGAATAAGGAAAGGTTCGAGAAATATATGCGAGAGGAAAAGCCTTACTTGAACCCGGAATTGAAGATAACGGACCTGACCGGGGGATTACAGACCAATCGCACGTATCTTTCCACGTTTATTAACCGCACGTACGGGATGAATTTTAATGCTTATATTAATGATTGCCGTCTTCGAGAGATGGAGTCTTTGTTGGCCGATTCGACTTACGCGGGAGAGTGCATGACGGAGTTGGCGATTCGTGCCGGTTTTGGTTGCTATCATAGCTATCGACGGGCAAAAAAGAGAAATATTACAAATTTCTAAAAAAAATTACGATTTCTTTTCACCCTAATTGATCTACTTCTCGCTTTACGTGTAGAAAGTCGGATGAGAAGGCTTTACGTTAAAAAAACGAGATAGTATGAGTACAAAAGACGAGAAAGATTGGTTACGGGCGATACTGGAGGGCAAGGTTAAGCCGGGGGATGCCGAGTGGGAGAGGATATGGAAGGAGGAGGATTTTACCGGGGTGAGGCGTGTGTTGAGAGAGGTCGGGATGCGGAAAAAAGACGAGTTGGTGGCGGATCGAGAGAAAATGTGGCGGATCGTTAAGCAATACCGGGGAGAGGGGCGGAACCGGAGGCGTGTGGTTGCATGGCGTTGGGTGGCTGCCGTGATGTTGCCTTTGTTATTGGGCGGAATTTTATGGATAAACTCACGGGAGAAAAAGGATGTTCTCGTGGCGGGAGTGGTCCCGGAGATAGAAGCCGGAACACCTCGTGCCGTGTTGCTTATGGAACAAGGGGAAAGAATCGATTTATCCTTGCTTGCCGGTGACACTATCCTGAATAAAGGTGATGTTCGCATCCGGCTCGATTCCTCTAAAAGCGTGACGTATGAACGGATGGCCGGGACACCCGCTAAGATCGAGTACAACACGATCATCGTGCCCCGCAAAGGGGAGTATCAATTGATTCTGGCTGACGGTTCGAAAGTGTACTTGAATTCGGAATCGAGACTTCGTTTCCCGACTCGTTTCGAGGGAAAAGAGCGGCGGGTGTATCTGGAAGGGGAAGGGTATTTCGAGGTGGCGAAGGATACTACGAAGCCTTTTATCGTGGAAGCGAAAGAGGTGGATGTGCGTGTACTGGGAACAAGTTTTAACGTGAGTGCTTATGTTTCGGAACAGGCTGTACGGACGACGCTCGTGAGTGGCAAGGTGCGAGTAGGTGATCGGTTGACCGGGAAGGGTGAAGTTATTTTACCGGGGCAACAAGCGGAATGGAAAGACGGGGCTTTTAAGACAAAAGAGGTCGACACGTCTATTTATACCGCATGGATCGACGGGAAGTTCTATTTCGAGGGAGCCACGTTGGAGGAGATCACGGTGCAACTGGAACGTTGGTATGACATCGATTTCTTCTTTACTTCCGAGAAGGTGAAACGTTTTGCTTTTGCCGGGGTGATTAACAAGGAATATTCAGCAAACAAGATATTCTCGATTATCGAGAAAACCACGCGGGTACGCTTTAGCGTGAATGGCCGGGTGGTGACGGTGAGTGAAGTAAATAATAAACAGGAATAATTAAAAACAATCCGGGAATTGCAGCAACAACTCCCGGTGTGGTAAACGTCCCGCGGGGACTCGCGATCCCTGAAGGATGATTGTTTAACTCTTATTACAAAAGTATGAAAAAAAATCGAACGGGCACGTGGATTCCGTTAAGAAATCGATGTGCCAAAATTTTGATGATTATGAAATTGACTTTTTTGTTAATATGTGGTTTCGTTTTTTCGCTTTCTGCATCTGTGAGGGCACAGGATCAGATGGTGACGCTGAAAGTGGAAGAAATGTCATTTGTCAATGTGATTTCGGAGTTGAAGAAACAGACACAATTGGATTTCTTTTACAGCTTTGACGAGATTAAGGTGGACCGGAAAATTTCGCTTGATGTGAAAAATGTGAAAGTGGATGATGTGTTGCAATATATTCTTGGTAATAATTTCACGTGGGAGTATGTGGATAATATGGTTATTATTAAACCTATAGTGTTAAAGCAATCTCAAAAGAAGTCGTTACGAGTGAAGGGATTCGTTTATGACACGCAAAAGCAGCCGCTTCCGGGTGTAACCGTAAAAGTAGCGGGAGTGCCCTTGGGAACGGCAACGGATACTAGGGGATGGTTCGCTATGGATTTGCCTATGACAGAAGGTATGTTGGAGTTCTCGTTCGTGGGATACCAATTGCGGCAGGTGAAGTTCACGGCAGCAAGCGACACGCTCCGCATCTTCATGGAGGAGGATGTGAACGAATTAGAAGAGGTAGTCTCCTTGGGGTATTACAATATGGACAAACGGAAATCCACGAGTTCAATCACCTCCTTGAAAATGGATGATATCATGCAGCCGGGAGTCAGCACGCTGGATCAAATGTTGGAAGGACAGGTACCGGGGATGATTTTCATGCAAAACACGGGGCAGGTGGGAGCCTCACCTAAGATCAAGATACGGGGAACGACGACTTTGTTGGGATCAACAGCGCCTTTGTGGGTGTTGGATGGAGTGATCTTGCAAGATCCGGTCAACGTGGATGCCTCGAATATCAATGATTTGGACTTCGTGAACCTGCTTGGGAATGCTATTTCCGGCTTGAACCCGAGTGATATTGATCAGATCGATGTCCTGAAGGATGCTTCTGCCACGGCGATTTACGGACCGAAGGCTTCCAACGGGGTGATCGTGATCACGACCAAAAAGGGGAAAGTGGGGAAACCTGCCGTGACTTATAGTTTAACCGGTACTTTCCGTCAGCGCCCGCGTTACACGGATCGGGCGGTGAACGTGATGAATTCGATGGAGCGTATCGCTTATTCTCGTGAGGCGATTAGTGCCGGATGGAGAATGCCGTCTCTTGGAGCTTGGGTCGGGTATGAGGCCGCTTACTCTGATTATTTGAATAATAAGATCACGTATAATGAATTCGTGGGAAAGGTGTCCGAGATGGAGACCGCCAACACGGATTGGTTGGGCATTTTGTTACAGGATACCTATTCTCACAATCACACGTTGAGCGTATCCGGGGGATCGGAAAATTTTCGCTATTATTCATCCTTGAGTTACATGGATGAGAAAGGAAACACGCGGGGTGAAGGTAACAAGCGTTACACGGCTATGACCAATTTGAGCGTGAATTATGACAAGTGGGATTTCCGTTTTGGATTGAACGGAAATTTGCAAAAGAAAGAGTATACCCCGGAAGATGTGGGGGTAGCAAATTACGCTTACAACACCTCTCGTAGTGTGCCTGCTTACGGGGAAGATGGGGAATTGGTATTTTATGATGTAGACCAAAACAGTCAATATAAGTCCGATTATAATATTATTAACGATATGGAGCATTCATGGCGGCATATTGATACGGATCAAATCGGGATGCAGATGGCGTTGGGCTATCGAATTATTTCCTCGCTGAAAGCGGAGGTGAACTTCTCGTATAATGTTTCCCACACGGACGATGACACTTATTACGGAGAAGAGACGAGTAGGATGTTGGCAATGAGGTGTATTGTGAAACGGGCCTTACCGAATTCTGCTTTGGAGATCGGTGACCAAAATGCTGCAGCGGCTACAAGTGTCGCCGGAGGAGAGTTGAAATTATCGAATACGAAAAACGAGAGTTATAGTCTTCGCGGAACACTCACTTATAACAAATCGTTGACTGAAAATCAAAGTATAACGGCAAACTTAATCGGAGAACTGAGTCATTCGAAATATTCTGGTTTCGGGATAACCAAGAGAAATTATCTTCCGGATCGCGGGATGATTTTTGATAATTGGGATATTAAGAAATACACGTCTTTCACGGAATGGTCGCATTCGGATGAGGCACGAGGTCGTATGGAGGATAATCTGACTCGTCAGGTGGGATTGATTTTCAGTGCTTCGTGGGCTTGGAAGAATACTTATATATTGAACGGGAACATTCGTGCGGATTGGTCGAATAAATTCGGGGACAGAAGTCATGAAAAGTTCTTGCCTATTTGGTCTCTTTCCGGACGCTGGAACATGCATGATAATATTTTATACGGATTTAGTTGGGTAAACACGTTTGCGTTGAAATTATCTTTCGGTTACCAGGGAAATATGTCCAACACGGAATCCCCGAAATTGATTATTCAAAAAAATGGTACACATCCGTTTTTTGACGAATATTATTCCACGATACAGAATTTCCCGAATCCCTTCTTGGGGTGGGAAACAACCTCAACTTTTAACGGAGAGATAGAATATTCTCTTTTCAAGAACAGGTTGAGGGGGAGCTTGGGGTATTACTATCGGCATACGAGTAATGCATTCATGAAAAAAACGGTTGCGGTGTTCAATGGGACAAGAGACTACATGGTAAATGCCGGGACATTGATTAACCAAGGATTTGAGTTTACCTTCCAGTTTACCCCGATCGATAATATGATCAATAAAGTATCTTCCGCGTTGAGTGAAGCGACTTCCGGAGGAGTGGAGCGTCGCGGCTTCCGCTGGAGATTTGATCCGCAATTCGGTTCGGTTTTCAATCAATTGTTGGATAAAGTGAAACCGAAAGATAAAAAGATTCAAGACAATGAGGTTACGATCCAACAATACTTGAATGGGCAAGTGCAGGTGTCAGGACGTCCGGTGAATACGTTCTATAGTTACCGGTTCCGGGGATTAAATCATGACACGGGAGCTCCTGAATTTTACGGGGCAATCGAGAAAGAACCCATGTTGGATAAAAATGGGGATCCCGTGTATGATGAAAACGGGGATCCGGTAATCATCAATAATGCCGAGATATATTCGAATATGGATAAGGAAGAAGTATGGAGAACGAAGTTGCTGACCCGCTCCGGTTGTCGGGAACCTTTCTTGCAGGGAGGTATCTACAACTCGTTCGAGTACAACAATTGGGTTTTGGCTTTTAATCTGACCTATAGCCTTGGTTCCAAAATTCGTTTGTTCCGGATGTACGATAACGGGGGATCTCTTCCGTTGCCGGAGAAGAATCTGCGTCGGGACTGGGAAAAACGTTGGCGCGTGCCGGGGGATGAACGGCATACCACGATTCCCGGTATCGTGGGCGGAGAAGCCTACTACCAGATGAATAACTATTGGTGGAAAAATAATACGTATGATTGGCAGCAGAATTACTGGACCATGTATGATTACTCGGATATACGTGTCGCGTCGGGTAATTACCTGAAACTTTCCAGTCTCCAGTTGCGTTACGTGGTGCCGGAACATTTGTGTAAACGTCTTTATATGAAATCAGCGTACCTATCCGTTAGTGGAACAAATCTTTTCACGCTTTGCAGCAAGAAGTTGAAAGGGCAGGATCCCTCTCAGTCGGGTAGTACGAACTTGATCAATATATCGGTTCGTCCGACCTATTCGTTGACGTTGAATGTAACATTTTAATTTTGATGATATGAGAAATATTATATTTTATATCTGGATATTCGTGTGCTATATGGTAGGAGGTGGATGTAGCGATTTTTTGGAAGAGTATTCTCGGGATCAGGTCTACGCTTCCTCGTGCAAGGATTTGGATGAGGCGTTGATAGGAAATGGATACATGGAGAGTAGAGGCGACGGGAAAGCACCTGGCTTTAATGACCTCTATTACGGTTACCTGTTCGCCTTGGATGATGATGCCGAAGAGCACGTGGCGATGGGGTGGGGGAGTCATAATCCTTCGTTCATACCACAAGTGCGTAATACTGCTACTTGGCAGAAAAATCCTTATTTGCAAACTAATACCGGTGAGGATAGCGAAGATAAAACGGTAGAGAAATTATACGCTCATATTGCTTACGTGAACACGATCATGAGTACTTTGGATGAATTCCCGAACGACCCGATCGAGGACCGGAAGCGTATCTTGGGGGAATGTCAGTTCTTGCGAGCGGCTTACTACCTGATGTTGAGTAATCTTTATGGTTGGGCATACGATGTGAAAAATAATGGAGCGGATTTGAGTGTCCCGCTGAAGACGACCGAATGGATCGTGGAGGATAAGTTTTCCCGGGCAACCGTGGGAGAGGTCTACCGGGTTATCGAAAGGGATTTAATCGGGGCAATGCGCAAACTTGCGCGGAGTAGAGCAAAAAAACTTTTATCGTACGAATCAATTAGCCGCACGGACACTGTTGAGTAGGGTGTATCTGTACATGGAGAGATATGATGAGGTGATCACGCAATGTGATTCGGCATTGAACATGGGATTACAGATGCTTGATCTAAACAATTTCTTTTATGACACGGAATGGCTGGATGAGCGGGATTATTTATACATGGCATCCAATCCGGAAATCGTGTTCACGATGGGGTATGCTACTGTTCAAGATTATGTTACGCCGGCAACGAATGATTATGGTAACACTTCTCTCGTGTATTCTGCTTCTCAGAGTCTGATAGATGAGTATAGGGTGGATGCGGAGGTGCTTGACCTTCGTTTTAGGTGTTATTTTGAACGACATTGGATAAATTCGGACCGGTTTGGAGTGGTAAAAAATTATAGTTATGAACAATATTGGGAATACCCGGTGGTATTTGATTCTTTCTTGATTCGCACGGTAGAAATATACTTGAATAAGGCAGAGGCGCAAGCGATGAAAGGGGATCTGGCAGGAGCGATAGCGACTTTACAGCCTTTATTTGATACTCGTTATGCCCCGGGAATGCAACCTAAATTGTCTTCATCGAGTGAAAAAGAGTTAGTAAATTTTATCCGCTCGGAGCGCCGCCGAGAACTTTGTTTCGAGGGACACCGTTGGCCGGATTTGAGGCGTTATGCAGTGAACACGAAATACCCGCTTGAGACAACTATCCGTCACATGGTTTATGAAACGGAAAACGGGGAGTATGCCGGTTACTATCTATTGAAACCTTACGGGACGGATAATGGCTGGATTATGCCTTTCGGGAGTAAGGAAATATCATATAGTGAGGGTGTATTGGAAAATCCGGATCGCCCGGAACGTCCGAATGAAGACCCGAATTTTAGAAGAGAATAGAGAATAAGTGAAGCAATTTTAATCACGGAAGATATGTTAAAGAAATACTTGTTATACGGAATTTTTGGCTGCCTGTTGGTTTTGGTTGGTTGCAACAAGGATGAGGAGGAGATTACCTCGCCTTCTTATGCCGATCGGAACTGGTTCGTGATACCGGATAAGCCGGGGGAATTTAATCAATTGGTCTATAAGATTTATGCTGAAACGGGAGTACCGATTTTTGTCAGTGATACTTTAGGAGAAGAATATTACGCGAAAGACGCGGAAGGGAATCCCATCTTGAGAACGGAAAAATTCAACCTTTCCTACGTGATGTTTGGTAGTACGGAAGATGATAGGCAAGGATCTACGCATTATATCGTTCAGAGTAGCGATACTCCTGCCATGTTAAAAGCGGCAGAATTGATCCGGAATCGGGTGCTTCCGCATGTACCCAAGGTGGGGGAGGCTCTTCCTAAATGTTATTTTCTTGTGGATTCGTTGAACGAGAACGCAAATTTGATATTACCTTGGTCGCAGCTCCCTTGTAGAATAGAAAATAAACCTTTGTACGTGGCGATGAAAGGTGTTGTCGTCGGGCAATTGTGTGATATTCTTCAAATGACGGACGAAGAAATTGATTTGTGGTGTGGTCGGGTGATCGCATCCAAATTGGTATCGTGGATGTTGAACGGGAATATGAATATGGATCTGGTAAAATGGTATGCCATAACCAATGAAGGGACGAGGGATGCCTATTATAATAAGGCGTATGCTAGTACCGCCTCGGAATATAATTTTGATGTGTACAAGGATATGGGGATGTTGGGGTGGTATGTTGACATCCCGGATGTTCGTGCGACATACACGCAAGAGGATGATTTGATCGAATACGTGGCGCGAGTGTACGCATATCGTGGACGCGAGCAGGAATTTTTGGATCGTTATGCTGATTATGATAAAGTTCTCCGTAAGTTCCAAATGATGCAAGGCTTCGTGAACACTTTTGAAGAGTGGTGGGATCTAAAATAGAAAAATTATCTAAGTAAAAATCAAGGGCTATATATCAGTCCTAAACAATGCAATGTTTTGCTCTTCCTGTTGCAAGGGAGGGTTGGAGAGGTTGATAACGACCTTCTCCGCTCTCTCCTTGTTTAGGAAGAAGCACGATATTGCCCTCTACAGGTGCTTGCAGGTCGTCCCTGTTGAAAAATCGACCTGCTATGATTGATGATGTTAAATTGTATGTACGAAAAATGTAAATGAGATGAAAAGAAGTATTTTAATGATTTTAGCGAGTTTGGTTTTCTGTGTTTGTAATGCTCAAAATAGTTACACGATAACAGGGAGTGTTGATGGTGTGGAAGTTGGGAATATTTACGTTTTAAAGGTTGAGGTCGGAATGCGTATGGTCGTGAAAGATACAGTTGCCGTTGCGGATATAAAAGATGGAAAATTTGAAATGAAAGGACATGTTAATGAACCGGTCATATTTGCAGTATTATCCCTTGGAGGACAACAAGTAACGAAGCCTTTCGTGTTGGAAAATGAAAATTATAAAGCAAAAATTGGCATTGCGGTTGGAGCGGATTCTTGGGTAGAAGGAGGAGGGGCAGAGCAGGCTGTTTTTAATCAACTTTGTGAAATCCAGAAAAAAGCTTATAAGAAAAGTGTAGAGTTTCAACAAGAGGCCTCTCAAGCAAAAGATCGGGCTAAGCTTGACTCGCTTCGAAAATGTATGGTTTATGCAGCCAAGGATAAACAAGATAAAGAGTTTGAGTTAGTTAAGGCGAATCCGGATTCCTATATAGCGGGTTATGTTGCTACCAGCTATACGCGTATACATGTTCTATCTATCGCGAAAGATTTATACAATTCGCTATCCGATAAAGGGAAAGCCACGGAATGGGGACGACAGGTAGCTGAAGATATTGCATACAGGGAAAGAACGGATATCGGGGCAACGGCTGAAGACTTCTCTTTCGTGGATCAGTCGGGGAAAAAGGTCAACCTGTATGACGTGAAAGGAAAAGTGAAGCTCGTCGTGTTTTGGAATACTGTCGCGCCGATGTCTCGTCAAGAAAACTTGGAAATTTCAACATATTATCGGGAGTTTCATGATAAAGGATTGGAAGTGATTAGTGTCTCCTTGGATAAGGATAAGGCACGTTGGGCAGAAATTGTTAAAGAGGATAACTTGCCATGGATGCAGGGAATCGCGTGGGAAAAAGATGGTAAAAACGTGGATTACTTGTATCGGATCGGGACGTCTTACCCGCTGATTTATATTTTGGATGAGAATAATCAAATTATAGATAGACGTTTAAGAAGAGAGCAACTAAAAGATAAATTATCGGAATTGTTGTCTTGACATTGAAAATGTTTACGCCCTTAAAATCAATATGTATGAAGTACCTGATAATATTATTGCTGTTGGGAATAGTAGGTTGTGTGCGGTCGACGAGTGATTCTTTCGTGTTGGAAGGCATCGCTCCCGGTGCGCCGGATAGCACGGAAGTGTCCCTGTATCCCAAGGATGGAAGTCACCGGAATATAACGGGATACGTCATCAACGGGCGGTTTGCGCTTCGGGATACCATGAAAACCCCTACCTATTGTTTATTGCGATTCAAATTGAAGCAAGAGAATCGTTTGAAATACAAGGATATCGAGTTTTTCGCAGAGAATGGAGAATTGAGATTCAAGACTCCCAATATAGATAGCCTGCCATCGGCATTTAGCGAGTATGATATTCGAAAAGAGAAAAATTACAGGGTAACAGGTTCTGTGGCACAAGATGACTATTTTGACTATCAGCAACAGACCCTCGAGCAAAGAGCCATTATCAAGGAATTGGAAGAGAAGAGCGGGGTGTCACAACGAGTGGAGGATTGGAAGCAATTACAACAGGAACGGGAAAAATTGGATCAGTGGTGCGTGAAGTTTATTCGGGCACATCGGAATGTACACGTAAATCTGTATGTGGCAGAAAAACTGAAAAGACAACCGTTTACTTACGATCGGTCTCGCGTGGAAAGAATGGGGGCGTTGTTCGCCTCCGATTCGGACACTTGCTTTTCGTTGCGGAAATTCCGTGACTACTTGCAAGAGGCGGTAAAGTTTGCAAAGGGGAGGAACTTAGAAGATGTTGAGATACTTGCGCTTAACGGGGAAAAAGTACAATTATTAGATCAATTGAACCTCAAAGGATACACGGTTATTGACTTTTGGGCTTCATGGTGTGGGGCTTGTCGGTGTAGTTCCTCTTATTTCAAAAAGATATATGAACGATACGGCGGACAGGTGAAATTTATGAGCATCGCCTTGAACGACGGGGAAGAGAATTGGAAAAAGGCTTTGAAAGAAGAACAAATGCCTTGGGCGCAATTTCGAGGGGAGGAACATGTTACCACAATGGTGAACGATTTGTATAAAATCACCTCTATTCCTACATTTCTGCTCGTTGACGCTAAAGGGAAAATTGTTTATCGTTGTTCCCAAAGCGGGGAGTTGGAAGTGCAATTGGAATCTTTGGTAAATAAAAGATTATGAAATATATCGGTGTATTTAATTAGTGTTAAGATGAAAATAGATTATCGTTTGTTGGTATTATTCTGTGCAGTGGTGATGACATTTCCGTCTGTTGCGCAGAAAAAGAAGTTGAAAAGAGAGGCTTGCGAGTATGTTGTTTTAGCCTCGGTCTCGGTGAAAAATGATGTGGAATGGATGAAAGTGGTGGATGTTTTACAGAAAAAACATGATGCAGAGGTGTTGTTTTACGATAAAGCGCAACGGGAAACCTTGGAAGGATTGAAACGTCTCCGCCCTCGCTACGTGGCAGTTGTTGATATGCCGGAAAATATAGGGCGGGAGACCATTATCGATTTCCATCGTATGAGCCGAGAGTTAGACGAGGATATTTACGAAGATTTTCTGTGGGGATTCATCACGGGATATGATGCTGCCTGCGCGATGAAAATGGTAAATAACAGTACGGAACCTTTGATCATTCATGATGCGATCTCTTCTATCACGGAATTGAGCAGTGCCAAATGGTTTGAGCGTTACGGCTGGGTGGACGATCACTTGGAAAATTTGAGGGGGGAGAAGGACGGTAAAGAGGAACCCGTGATCACGAGAACCATAGTGGGGGACGTGAGTGATGCATTTGCGAATTTGTACGTGAAGTATAACCCGGATTTGGTCGTTACGGCTTTTCACGCTTCGGAGAAGCATTTACAGATGCCTTTTGGCGGTTATTTTTCTTGTTACGATGGAAAATTGATCGGACACTCGGGACGTGGTCAATGGGAATTGCGGGACAGTGGCAAACGTAAAGTGTATTTTGCCGTGGGGAATTGCCTGATCGGGAACGTGAATAACACGAAGAACAGTATGGCGGTAGCTTGGATGAATGGGGCTAATGCGGCTACGATGGTTGGTTACGTCGTTCCGACCTGGCATGGGCGTGCCGGCTGGGGAGGACTGAAATATTGGTTGACGACTCCGGGGCGTTATACTTTGGCGGAAGCTATTTTCTTGAACCAGCAGGATTTTCTGAACCAACAGCACGAATGGTATCCTTGCCTGACAAAAGAAAAATACCCTTTTGGTTCATCCGTGTACGAGGGAATGGTCAAAGGTCGGGAATCCTTAACGAAATTGCTCGGTCGGGAGCCTTCTAAAGACGAGTTGGGATTTTGGTATGATCGCGATATGTTGGCTTATTACGGGGACCCGAAATGGAATGTCCGTTTGCAGGAACTCCCGGAAGAAAATGATTTCATGGTAACTTCTAAAGTCAAAGGGAAAAAATGTATTATTACGATCGAGACCAAGGAAAATTTCAATTTACAACGGATGAAAGGCGATCACTTCAAAAACGAACACGTGCTGGATTTGCCTTTCAGCTATTTCTTCCCGGAACGATTGAAAAAACCTCGTTTGGCGGAAGGACAAGATTGGAAAGTAGCCTTGGATGAAAACTTTTTATTAATATATAATTGTGATTTCGAGCCGAATAAAACATATCAAGTGATACTTAATGTTGAAAAATGAATAAACACAGTGTAGATTCATATAGAAAAATATAATCTTTGTGTGTTTTCCCATAGCTATTAATATTGTTTTTAATGATGTCGGAGTATTCTAAATGTGCGAATAGATTACTTCGACATCAAACTTTTTTGGGGAGAGGAATAGTAATTTAGTTTTTAGTGTGGAATTCTCGTTGCCCCCTCGTTGTTGTTTCCAGATATGAGTTTACTCCGGTTTACAATAACCTTTCCTAGCATAATACCCGTTGAACTCCCGTGGTATTCCTATTGAAGGCAGGGATCAAAGACGTATCACATTCGAATCAAAGACGTTTCAAAGGCGTTCGGGAGTGTCCTTGAAGCGTGCCTGTCCGGGTATTGAAGGGGAATATCCCCGGTTCTTCCCGCTTCCCGGGTTGGTTCTAGCCTGGCACTTCCAGTTGTAAAAGTCTGGATCCCAGCGTCGATTGAAAAAGTTTGAAAAAAAGTGGTTGAAAAGTTTGGAAAAGGGTAAATGTTTACCTTATCTTTGCACCCGCTAAAACGGGACAGGGGGAGGATGAAAGAGGGAGTCGGGTTCACGTGGAGGCGGCGTTCTAGTGGTGTTGACAACGATCTTTAACGACGTGAATTCTCTTTAACGAGGGTCACGAAAAAAAGTTTGAAAAAACTTCGAAAAAGATTTGGAAGGAAAGATAAAAACGCCTTATCTTTGCATCCGCTTTCGCTCCTGAAAAAGCGAGGGCGATGAAAATGACAAGAAGAGTTCTTTAACAATATTGACGTGAAAATAAACAACGTAGCGAGCGTGAATCGATAATCGACGCGAGTCGAGATTCATGAAACACATGACCCGGTCAGAATAAAAATTTCTGTAAATAACTTTACCATGAAGAGTTTGATCCTGGCTCAGGATGAACGCTAGCGACAGGCTTAACACATGCAAGTCGAGGGGCAGCGGGGAGTAGCAATACTTCGCCGGCGACCGGCGCACGGGTGAGTAACACGTGTGCAACCAACCCCGTACCGGGAGATAACCCGCGGAAACGTGGACTAACATCCCATAATACTGGAGGATCGCATGATCTTTCATTTAAAATTCCGGTGGTACGGGACGGGCACGCGCGACATTAGGTAGTTGGCGGGGTAACGGCCCACCAAGCCGACGATGTCTAGGGGTTCTGAGAGGAAGGTCCCCCACACTGGAACTGAGACACGGTCCAGACTCCTACGGGAGGCAGCAGTGAGGAATATTGGTCAATGGGCGCGAGCCTGAACCAGCCAAGTCGCGTGAGGGAAGAATGGTCCATGGCCTGTAAACCTCTTTTGTCAAGGAAGAATAGACGGCACGCGTGCTGTTTTGCCAGTACTTGACGAATAAGCATCGGCTAACTCCGTGCCAGCAGCCGCGGTAATACGGGGGATGCGAGCGTTATCCGGATTTATTGGGTTTAAAGGGCGCGTAGGCGGGACGCCAAGTCAGCGGTAAAAGACTGCAGCTAAACTGTAGCACGCCGTTGAAACTGGCGACCTTGAGACGAGACGAGGGAGGCGGAACAAGTGAAGTAGCGGTGAAATGCTTAGATATCACTTGGAACCCCGATAGCGAAGGCAGCTTCCCAGGCTCGATCTGACGCTGATGCGCGAGAGCGTGGGTAGCGAACAGGATTAGATACCCTGGTAGTCCACGCCGTAAACGATGCTCACTGGATCTTGGCGATACACTGCCAGGGTTCAAGCGAAAGTATTAAGTGAGCCACCTGGGGAGTACGTCGGCAACGATGAAACTCAAAGGAATTGACGGGGGCCCGCACAAGCGGAGGAACATGTGGTTTAATTCGATGATACGCGAGGAACCTTACCCGGGTTTAAATGTATTTTGCATTTCTTGGAAACAGGAATTCCCTTCGGGGCTAGATACAAGGTGCTGCATGGTTGTCGTCAGCTCGTGCCGTGAGGTGTCGGGTTAAGTCCCATAACGAGCGCAACCCCTATCGCCAGTTGCCATCGGTTGAAGCCGGGCACTCTGTCGAGACTGCCACCGTAAGGTGCGAGGAAGGCGGGGATGACGTCAAATCAGCACGGCCCTTACACCCGGGGCGACACACGTGTTACAATGGCCGGTACAGAGGGCAGCCACGGGGTGACCCGGAGCGAATCTCTAAAGCCGGTCGTAGTTCGGACTGGAGTCTGCAACCCGACTCCACGAAGTTGGATTCGCTAGTAATCGCGCATCAGCCATGGCGCGGTGAATACGTTCCCGGGCCTTGTACACACCGCCCGTCAAGCCATGGAAGCCGGGAGTACCTGAAGATCGTGACCGCGAGGAACGGGCTAGGGTAATACCGGTAACTGGGGCTAAGTCGTAACAAGGTAGCCGTACCGGAAGGTGCGGCTGGAACACCTCCTTTCTGGAGCAGGAGTTCATGTGGCTCGCTACACGTTTCACGTTTTTCACGTTAGATGATTGCCCGTGACGGGTTAACCATAGTCTCTTAGCTCAGTTGGTTAGAGCGCTACACTGATAATGTAGAGGTCCGCGGTTCAACTCCGCGAGGGACTACGATACTGAAATTTAAAATTTAGAATTTAAAATTTAAAATGGTGTTCATTCTAAATTCTACATTCTACATTTTAAATTACAAAGCCGGGGGATTAGCTCAGTTGGCTAGAGCGCCTGATTTGCATTCAGGAGGTCAAGGGTTCGACTCCCTTATTCTCCACGGATAAAGTTCTTTGACATGCTGGAACGTTAATGGATCATTTGATCCACGAAGTAACAATGTAGTAGAATAACACAGAGCCGTCCCTGTAGTGATACACGGGACAAGGTAAAATTATTTAAAAACACGACGCTAACGAACGTGAACAACGAAGGGCGCGCGGTGGATGCCTAGGCTCTCGGAGGCGATGAAGGACGCGATAAGCCGCGATAGGCCACGGCGAGGTGCAAGTAACCCTTGACCCGTGGATTTCCGAATGGGGCAACCCGGCCGTCTAGATGACGGTCATGCAGTAATGCAAGCGAACGCGGGGAACTGAAACATCTCATTACCCGCAGGAGAAGAAAACAAAATGTGATTCCCCCAGTAGTGGCGAGCGAACGGGGAAGAGCCCAAACCGTTGCCGTTTCGGCGACAGCGGGGTCATGGGACCGCGATATTCGACGGAAGACGAAGTGCAATTACCTGGAAAGGTAAGCCGTGGAGGGTGACAGCCCCGTGCACGACACCTCTTTCGAAGATAGCGGTATCCCGAGTAGGGCGGGACACGAGAAATCCTGCCTGAATTCGCCAGGACCTCCTGGCAAGGCTAAATACTCCCGAGAGACCGATAGTGAACCAGTACCGCGAGGGAAAGGTGAAAAGTACCCCGAGCAGGGGGGTGAAATAGACCCTGAACCCGCGCGCCTACAAGCGGTCGGAGCCGGGTAATCCGGTGACGGCGTGCCTTTTGCATAATGAGCCTACGAGTTAGTCGTCACCAGCGAGGTTAAGGGCTTCAGGCCCGTTAGCCGAAGTGAAAGCGAGCCTTAACAGGGCGTCGAGTTGGTGGCGCTAGACGCGAAACCTTGTGATCTACCCACGAGCAGGTTGAAGTCGCGGTAACACGTGATGGAGGACCGAACCGGTAAACGTTGAAAAGTTTTCGGATGACTCGCGGGTAGGGGTGAAAGGCCAATCAAACTGGGAAATAGCTCGTACTCTCCGAAATGCATTTCGGTGCAGCCTGTGATGTTCTGTTCCAGAGGTAGAGCTACTGGTTGGACGCGAGGGCTTCACCGCCTATCAAATCCGGATAAACTCCGAATGCTGGAACACGAAATCATGGAGTGAGCCCGCGGGTGCTAAGGTCCGCGGACGAGAGGGAAAGAACCCGGACCACCGGCTAAGGTCCCGGATGGACAGTTAAGTTGATCAAACGAGGTGGGATCGCGGAGACAGCTAGGATGTTGGCTTGGAAGCAGCCATTCATTTAAAGAGTGCGTAACAGCTCACTAGTCGAGCGATCCCGCGTGGATAATACACGGGCATCAAACTGTCAACCGAAGCCGTGGGGTTAGTGATGAGCTAACCGGTAGGAGAGCATTCCTGCCAGCTTTGAAGGTCACCCGCGAGAGTGACTGGAGCGGCATGAAAAGCAAATGTAGGCATAAGTAACGATAATGGGGGCGAGAACCCCCCACGCCGCAAGACCAAGGATTCCCCGGCAATGTCAATCAGCCGGGGGTCAGCCGGCCTCTAAGGCTCACCCGAAAGGGGATGCCGACGAGAAACGGGTTAACATTCCCGTGCTTCTCGTCACCGTGACGCGGTGACGGGGTGATGAATGGACCGCGCGCTGACGGAATAGCGCGTTGAAGGCCGTACCCTTTGAGGGTGGTAGTCAAGCACGCCACCCGAGGCGAAAGTCGATAGTACCTCGAGGCCTCGGCCGAGGGGATAGCGTCCAGGCAATTTACCCCCTAGAAAACCCGCTAAACTTCAAGTGACGAGGAACCGTACTGTAAACGGACACACGTGGTCGGGTAGAACATACCAAGGCGCTCGAGTGATTCATGGTCAAGGAACTAGGCAAAATAGTCCTGTAACTTAGGGAAAAAGGACGCTCTAGTGATAGAGCCGCAGAGTAATGGCCCAGGCGACTGTTTACCAAAAACACATGGCTATGCCAAATCGAAAGATGACGTATATGGCCTGACACCTGCCCGGTGCCGGAAGGTTAAGAGGAGAGCTCATCGGAAACGAGAAGGTTTGAATTGAAGCCCCGGTAAACGGCGGCCGTAACTATAACGGTCCTAAGGTAGCGAAATTCCTTGTCGGGTAAGTTCCGACCTGCACGAATGGTGTAACGATCTGGGCACTGTCTCGACCATGAGCTCGGTGAAATTGTAGTTCCGGTGAAGATGCCGGGTACCCGCGACGGGACGGAAAGACCCCGTGAACCTTTACTGCAGCTTCGCGTTGTTCCCGGGCACGGGACGTGTAGGATAGGTCGGAGGCTAGGAGTCGGTTTCGCCAGGAATCGAGGAGCCATCGTTGAAATACGACCCTTCTCTTGTCTGGGATCTAACCCATGGTAATGGGGACACCGCGTGGTGGGTAGTTTGACTGGGGTGGTCGCCTCCAAAAGCGTAACGGAGGCTTCCAAAGGTACCCTCGGGTTGGTTGGTAATCAACCTTAGAGTGCAATGGCACAAGGGTGCTTGACCGGGAGACTAACAAGTCGATCGGGTGCGAAAGCAGGGCATAGTGATCCGGTGATCCCGCGTGGAAGGGTCATCGCTCAAAGGATAAAAGGTACTCCGGGGATAACAGGCTGATCGCCCCCAAGAGCTCATATCGACGGGGCGGTTTGGCACCTCGATGTCGGCTCGTCACATCCTGGGGCTGGAGAAGGTCCCAAGGGTTCGGCTGTTCGCCGATTAAAGTGGCACGCGAGCTGGGTTCAGAACGTCGTGAGACAGTTCGGTCCCTATCTGTCGTGGGCGCTGGAGATTCGAGAGGTCCTGACTCTAGTACGAGAGGACCGGGTTGGACGCGCCGCTAGTGAACCTGTTATGACGCCAGTCGTACGGCAGGGTAGCCACGCGCGGACGGGATAAGCGCTGAAAGCATCTAAGCGCGAAGCCTGCCTCGAGATGAGATCTCCTTACAGGGTCGTCGTAGACGACGACGTCGATAGGCCACAGGTGTAAAGCCGGTGACGGCAAAGCCGAGTGGTACTAATCACCCGAAAGTTGACGTTCGGTGGGTGAGATGATTCAGTTAACGTTCCAAGCGATTGTCAATCAAGGTGATTGACGGTCGATAGAAAGCATGAATAAATGAACTTTAAAGATATTGTCACGTTGGCAAGAGTGCCACGAGAAGTGACGAAAGTTGGAAAAACAGTGAGGTAAGGAAATCATAATTTTCCATTCTCCATTTTCAATTTTCAATTGCATTAAAAGGTGTCTATAGCGACGGTGATCCACCTCTTCCCATCCCGAACAGAGAAGTTAAGCCCGTTAGCGCCGATGGTACTGCCGATAGGTGGGAGAGTAGGTCGATGCCGAATTTTCAAAATCGCTGGAATTTGTTTCAGCGATTTTTATGGCGAGGTAGCTCAGCTGGTTAGAGCGCATGATTCATAATCATGAGGTCTCCGGTTCAATCCCGGATCTCGCTACAAAATGAAACCCATTGAGAAATCAATGGGTTTTTTATTTGAATCAAATTTAATATTTTATTCGGCAACAGTTACCTCGATACCGCGTTCACGCAATCCCTCGAGAGTTTTACTAGGTACATATTTATCCGTGATGATGTGATCAACAGCATCCAGATCGCATATTTTTCCGAAACCTCTACGTCCGAATTTAGAAGAGTCAGCCAGAACGACTACTTTTTGTGCGGCTTGTATCATTACCTGATTTAAATTAGCTTCCATCATGTTCGTGGTAGTTAATCCATAATCTAAGTCTATCCCGTCAACTCCCATGAAGAGTTTACTACAAGAAAAGTTTTCCAGCATTTTTTCTGCATAATTTCCAACGACAGAGACAGAACTATTCCGTACGAAACCTCCGAGTTGTATTATATCTATGTTCTTGTTACGAGCTAGAATGTTTGTAACGTTAATGGCTGCGGCAATTACTGTGAGGTGGCCTTGAGGCACGATCTCTCGGGCCAACGCATGCATTGTTGTTCCGGATGCAATGAGAATAGAGTCGTCTGCTGTAATTAGACTTGCAGCATATCTGCCTATCAGTCGTTTTTCTTCGGGATAGGACTTTTCTTTCTCGTTTACATGGCGATCATTGATATAAGGGTTGATTAAAATGGCACTACCATGTGTGCGATAGAGCATTTCTTTTTCCTCAAGTAAAGTAAGATCCTTGCGAATCGTTACAGAAGATACTTTTAACTGGTTGGCGAGATCAACAACTGAAACGGAACCTTGCTGGCGTAATGTTTCCAATATATAGTTGTGCCTTTCACTTAAAGATAATGTTTTCATTTTGTTTCGATAATCATATTTCCATCTATGCAAATATACATCTGTTTTATTGAATATTACTTATCAAGTGTTGTAATTAATTTTAAACTGGGGAAATATATTTCTTAAAAAGTAGAAACTTTTGCTCTGAGTTTCCGTAAATTAAGATCAATACCAAAGAAAGAGATGGCACTACTCGTAACGAGAAATGAGCCATGGAGACCAATAACAAAGAACGGAATTTAAGAAAACGAAGTTTCGGTTCGTAAGTGTATAGTATGCTTGCGGAACGTTATTGGAATTTTATAGATTGTTGAATACATAAATAATTGTGTTATGAACCGAAAAGATATGTTGAATAAACTTCAGGAACCTGAGAAAGTATGGGATATGGTTGTGGTTGGAGGGGGAGCTACGGGTTTAGGAGTGGCGGTTGACGCCGCGACAAGAGGATATAGCGTTGTCCTTTTAGAAATGGCAGATTTTGCCAAGAGTACTTCCAGTCGGAGTACGAAATTGGTACACGGTGGTGTACGTTATCTTCAAAAAGGCGATGTCGCTTTAGTATTAGAAGCATTAAGGGAGAGAGGGCGAATGAAGGCTAATGCCCCGCATCTCGTGAAGGATCAGGCTTTTGTAATATCGAATTATACATACTGGGATAATTTCCTGTATTTCTGCGGGCTTACACTTTATGATCTGTTGTCTTTTGGTTTCGGGTACGGAAGAAGCCGTTTTATTTCCCCCACGAAGGTGATGGAGTATTTACCGACATCGGTGAAAAAAGGATTGAAGGGAGGTATTGTTTATCATGACGGGCAGTTTGATGATTCGCGGATGGCAATTAATTTGGCTCAGACCTGTGCGGATAATGGGGGCGTGATACTTAACAAAGCGAAGGTTTCCGGGATTGTGCATGACCAGAACGGGAAGGTCGCCGGGGTGAAGTTCGTGGATATGGAGTCCGGAAAAGAGATGCTGTTGAAGGCGAAGAGCGTGATCAATGCCTGTGGAATTCTCGTGGATGACTTGATGGCGATGGATTCCCCGGGGCATAGTAAGATGGTGACACCGAGCCAAGGAGTGCATCTGGTGTTAGATATGAAGTTTTTGCAGAGCGATTATGCGATCATGGTGCCGAAGACGAGTGATGGACGGGTGTTGTTTGCCGTACCTTGGCACAATAAGGTTGTCGTGGGGACGACGGACATTATGCGTCCGGTTCCGGAAATAGAGCCGAAACCGTTGAAGGAAGAAATTGATTTTATTCTGAAAACGGCTTCTTTATACATGGACCCGGCCCCGACGTATGCTGATATTGAATCCGTGTTTGCGGGGCAACGGCCGTTGGCAGCCCCGAAACACGAGGGAAAGAGTACGAAAGAACTTTCCCGCGGACACAAGATTATAGTTTCCGATAATAATTTAATCACGATCACGGGAGGTAAATGGACTTCTTATCGTTTGATGGCCGAAGATACGGTGGATAAAGCGATTGCCATGAAACTGGTGGATGCCAGACCCTGCGTGACGAAAAAATTCCATATACATGGGTACCGGAAGAACCCGAACCTGAAAGACCACATGTACGTTTATGGTAGTGATCAGGATGCGATTATGAAGTTGATCGCTGAAAATCCGGAATACGGAAAGAAACTGTCAGATAAATATGATTATACCGTAGCCGAAGTTGTTTGGGCAGTTCGGGAGGAGATGGCCAGAGAGGTAGAGGATGTTCTTGCACGGAGGGTTCGATTGTTGTTTGTTGACGCGAGAGAGGCGATTAAGGCAGCCCCGCTGGTGGCAGAAGTGATGGCGAAAGAACTTGGGAAGGATCAGGCATGGATTGATGAAGAAGTGAAGGAGTTCACTGAACTGGCAGGAAATTACATCGCGGCTAAGATCATGTTTTGATCTTAGCCCGGTGTATTTCATCCGGAAAGAGCTGCGAGTAGTAATGGAAACGTTTACGATAATCAGATTGGAATCAATATAATATTTATTAAAAATTAATATCATGTGGAGTTTTCTGAAGCCTGAGCCTCACAAACCCTTGTTGCCTAAAGAGAAAATTGACCCCACGTACAAGAAGTTACGTTTACAGGTCTTTTTAGGTATATTTATAGGGTATGCGGGGTATTATTTAGTACGTAAGAATTTTACTCTGGCAATGCCCTATTTGCAGGAGTTGGGATTTGACAAGGGAGATTTAGGGGTGGCTCTTTCGGCTAATGCTATCGCTTACGGGATATCGAAGTTTTTGATGGGAGGGGTTTCCGATCGGAGTAGCGCCCGTAAGTTTTTGCCGTTGGGACTGGTGTTATCGGCACTCGTGACGTTGTTTTTGGGAACAAGTGCAGGAGTCTCTTCAATCGTGGTCATGTTTATTACCCAGTTTTTGATCGGTTGGTTCCAGGGGATGGGCTGGCCACCTAGCGGCCGGGTGATGACGCACTGGTTTTCCTTGAAGGAACGGGGGACCAAAATGTCGATCTGGAACGTGGCCCATAATGTGGGAGGTAGTTTGGTCGGGATCATGTTTTCCGTGGGGTTGGTGTGGTTCGGTTCCTGGCAGTCTGCCACGTTTGTTTTTCCGGCTGTTGTGGCCTTGGTGGTTGCCGTGATTGCGTTTATTTTGATCCGGGATACGCCGCAATCGTGTGGTCTGCCGCCGATCGAGGAATATCGTAATGATTACCCTAAGAATTACAGTGCAAAGTCGGAGGAAGAGTTGACGGCAAAAGAGATCTTTTTCAAATATGTTTTGAATAACAAGATATTATGGTATATCGCTATCGCTAATGCTTTTATCTACTTGGTGAGATACGGGGTGCTTGACTGGGCGCCGACTTACCTGAAGGATGTGAAAGGGTACGATAGCGGTGCGGTAGGCTGGATTTATTCGGCTTACGAGATCGCGGCCATTCCCGGTACGATTATCTGCGGTATCGTGAGTGACTACGTGTTCAAGGGACGGCGGGCGATCACGACGATGATTTACATGGTGCTGGTGGCCTTGTTCGTGTTTATTTACTGGCAGACGGAACATGATCTGGTGATGGACAGTATATGTCTGATCGCTATTGGGTTCTTGATTTACGGGCCGGTGATGTTGATCGGGGTACACGCCTTGGATTTGGCGCCCAAAAAAGCGGCGGGAACGGCTGCCGGGCTGACCGGCTTTTTCGGTTATTTCTTTGGAACGGCTTTGTTAGCAAATATCATGTTGGGGTACGTGGTGGATCACCTCGGATGGGACTGGAGTTTCATTATCCTGTTGGGAGCCTGTGCTCTGGCATTCATTTTTACGGCATTTACAGTAAGAGAAGAACAATATCTGGTAAAGGAGAGTACTAACAAACATTAAACGCTCTAAAATTCAAAATTATGATTAAAAAGTTTTTTCATGCAGTGATGGCATGCGGGTTGATAGCCTTGGTCATGTCGTGTGAAGATCAAAAATTCAACAACATAAACGTCGATGTCGACAAGGTTGAATTGGATCATTTGACTCCCGATATGATTAAAGTGCGGGATTACGTGCCGGAGTACGCTGTTGTGGCTCACCGGGGATCGACGTTCTGGACCCCGGAGGAGACGGAGGCAGCGTATCGTTGGGCGAGAGAAATCGGGGCTGACTATCTGGAATGTGATATGCAGGTTTCGAAAGATGGGGTGGTGTTGGCGTTGCATGATGACAACTTGAAACGGACCACGAATATCGAGAACGTGTTCGGGGAGACCATTCCTTACGAAATCAGAAAGGCGTATTACCAGAAGATCGGTTACTCTGCCGAGGAGGCTGATGCGTTGGTGAAAGAGGATGCCAAGAATTTTGTTCCAAATCTTCCGGCTTATTATACCTACGAGGAGCTGATGATGCTGGATGCCGGTACGTGGTTTAATGAAACGAGTATCGAACAGGCTCGCCCGAGTTTTGCCTCACAACATCAATACATTTCTACGTTGGAGGATCTCGTGGCTTATTCCAAGGGGAAAATGCTGGAACGGGACGCACAAGGAAAACGAGTGTTCACGATGGGACAGAAAACTGGGGAGAAGATCAAGAGTTTAAGCGGTACGGCCGACGTAATCAAGTACACGTTCGGTTACGTGGATGATCCGGAGGACACGGGAAACCGCCCGGGAATTTATATCGAGTTCAAGGAGCCGTGGCTGAATCCTGCCGGGTTCGAGGAGATTGTCTACAAGGAACTGGATCGTTTGGGAATGAATATTATCACGCAACCGGAACCGGAAAGCAACCCGTTCTACGTGAATGGCAAGGTGAACACGGGGAACACGAATGGCAAGGTGATTTTGCAGACCTTCTCGTTGGAGAGCCTTGTGAGGGTTGCCGAGCATTTTGAAGGTAAGGTCCCGATGTGTTTCCTGTTGTGGAAAGGTACGGGAGCGACGGATATCACGTATGACGATCCGCTGGGTTATGCCTCGTTTATTAATTTGGGCGTGAAGTACAAGGCTCATTTTATTGGACCGTGTATTGCCGGAGCTCCGAATAATTACCCGGAACTGAACCAACCGTGGCAGGATTACTTGATTCACAAGGCTGGAATGAAGAATCATCCCTACACGTTTGACACGTATGACCAGATGGCTAAGTATTTCGGACAATATAATTTCGGTGTCGAGATTGACGGGAAATATAAAGCACCTTATCTGGATGCATTGTTTACGAACCATTCTGATATGAGTATCAACTATATGATTACTCAAGGCTGGCGAAAGAGTCCGGCTTCCGAGACGTTGGTTGACGCGAAGGTGGTGTTGGAGAGATTAGGTTACTAAATAATTGTTTAAATGCAGACCAGTATGAAAAAATATATATTATTCCCTGTTGTATTAGTCGCCCTCGTGTTGTCGTCTAATATGGTGAAAGCTCAGGCCGAGGATGTTTCCAATCCTCTTTTACAATATATCAATAAGGATAAAGGAATTCGTTTCACGGCAGGCGCTCGTTTGTTTGCTGATGTGGCTTATTATCATTCGGAGTACACGCCGATGAAGTCGGGGGCAGCGCTCACGGATGCTCGCATACGGACGTCGTTGACATACGGGCCGTTGTATTTTTACGCTGATTTCGATTTTTCGAAAGGGACTTTCAAGCAAAAGAATATTTTTGTGCGATATAATTTTCACGAATCGGTGTACGGGATTCATAGCGTGAAGGCGGGCTATTTTAACGAACCGTCGAGTATGAGTCTGAACGCAAGTTTGTATAATTACCATTTTATTTCCCGTGCGGCTCCGGCCATGGCTTTATCGGCCGGGCGTGGTTTGGGGATTACCTACAAGTATTATGATGCCACTTTCTTCGCTGATCAAGGGCTTTTCGCTGAGAACAAGTACAATGACCAGATTTCCGGTTTTCAAGGAGTAAGCTTGAGTGGACGCTGGTTGTACAAGCCGCTTAATAATGAGTTTATAACTCTGCATGTCGGGGCCTCTTTCCGCTACGGACGGATTAACACGGGCGAGGTGGTGAATAACGTGTTCAAGACGAATATGGAGTTGGAGTCGAATATGCAGACTTACGTGGACGGTACGACGGAATTTCTAAACGCGCAGGTGCCTTGGGCGAAGAACACGATCACGGTAGGACCGGAAGTGCTGGTGGTTACCAGTAATATGTTTTTGCGGGGCGAGTATATTTACAAGAGATTATACAAGAAAAGAAATGACGAGGCTTTGTTCGAGAATCAGTTGGGAGGCGTTTGGAGCTGGACTACCTTGGCATCTTGGCAGGCCGGAAACCCGATACGGAGTTCCAAGTTTCAAGGGGCGTACGTGGAAATGGGGTACTTGCTTTGCGGTGAAGGATACGGTTATGACGATGAGTACGGATTGTTACGGGGAAGTAACGAGAGGGGAGATCTGGAGATTGTGGCCCGTTATAGCTACACGGATTTGAATGACATTAATAAAGGTGATTTCTTTTTAATTGGTAAGCAGGTATTTTATCCCGGGGGAGTGGTGGCAGATTACCCGGCCGTGTCAACGAGTATTGGCGGGGGACGGTTACACGCGGCCACGATTGGCGTGAACTACACGTTGAACCAGTACGTGAAGGTGATGGGCGAGTACCAGTATAGTAATTTAAAGAATGTTTATTTCCCGTTGGATAAGAATTTCCATCAGTTGCAGATGCGTTTGATGGTGTCGTTCTGATAGGAGAGAAGGAAAAAGTGGCTGTCTAAAAAGTCAATTTTAAACAACTACCCTCACTAACTCCCCCTTACACAGGGGGAGCTGGTGGGGGTAGTTGGCAAATACAGGCAGGACTTTTTGGACAGCCTCCTTATAAACCTTATGACTTTGTAAACGATGTGGACTTTTTTAGCGATGTGGATTTGCTTTTTAATTCCTTTTCATTATTTTTGGGATTCGAAACACACAAACACTAATTTTATCGCCGAATTATGAAAAAAGTCACTTTGTTATTGATGACCTTGGTTGCTGTAACTAGTATGGCAACAGGTCAGGTTGATGTGAGTGCGGTCAATAAACCGATCGAGTTGTTGAACGAGGCAAATACGGATATAGAAAATGGAGATTATAAAGATGCTGTTCAAAAATTGATCGCGGCTAATCGGTTGAATCCGAAATTACGAGAGGTTTACTCGTCTTTGAATACAGCTTGTACTCACACGAACCAGATTTCTTTGCTGAAGGAGTTTCTAGTGAAAGGAAAGGGGATATTTGAGGAAGATGACGAACTTTGTTATTATTTGGGGAATATTTATCAGAATCAACAGAATTATGCGGCAGCCATTAAGGAGTATTCTCTGGCAATCCAATACGCTAAGAAAAATGGGGAAGAATACGAGTTGGTGTACGCTTATTATTTGAACCGGGGGAATTGTTATTTGAAGCAGCGTGAATTTGCGAAGGCGATACCGGACTATACCTATTCTCTCAAGCTGAACAAGGACAACGGTGCTATTTACGCGAACCGGGGAATTGCTTATTTCAGTACCGGGAAACGCAAGGAGGCGTGTGCCGATTGGCGAAAAGCTAAATCGTTGGGAGTGACGAGTGTGAATGCTTACATTAATCGCTATTGCCGATAGCGATTGTTACAAGTTGCAGGTTTATGGGTTACAGGTTATTTGATTTAACTTGTAACTTACAGAGTATAGCTCAACTTGTAACTTGAAACAAATAAAGAGGCTTTGGGCCTCTTTATTTAAAAATATCAATCAGTGATGTGAGGTTGCTGGTAAAGAGTTTAACGGAAATGGCAAGGAGAATGATACCCAAGAATTTACGTAATATATAAACCCCACCTTTCCCGAATACCTTTTCGACCAGCGATACATTTTTCAGTACGAAATAGACGACAATAATGTTTAGCGTCAAGGCGATAATAATGTTGATGATGTGATATTCCGCCCGTAAAGCTAACAAGGTGGTTAATGTTCCGGCTCCCACGATCAAGGGAAATACTAACGGTACGATGGATGCCGTTCCTGACGGACCGTCATTTTTGAAAATAGGGATTCCGAAGATCATTTCTACTGCCAGCACGAAGATCACGAGAGAACCGGCCACGGCAAACGAGGAAATGTCCACGCTGAACAAGTTGAGCAGGCCATCCCCGACGAAGAGGAATGCCACGAGAAGAATATATGATGCCAAAGCGGCTTTTATGGCACTAATTGTGTGTCCTTTATTTTGAATATCATTAATGATAGGCACGGCTCCCGTGATGTCAATTACTGCAAACAGGACCATGAATGCACTTGCAAGTTCTTGTATATTAATGTCTGAAAAACTCATATCAAAAAGATTGGTTTATTCTTGATTAAAGGTTATTTTTGCCTACAAAGATACAGAAACAAGAGGTGTTATCAAAATGAATCAAAATAGAAAAGTTATGGCGTATACGAAACTAATTGTCGAGAAACAGGATAATATTTGCACGGTTAAAATTAATAACCCGGAGGCGTTGAATGCTTTGAATTCGACGATTTTGAAAGAATTGGATGCTGCCTTCACGGCTATTGGAGAGGATGACAGTGTTGATGTTGTCATTCTGACGGGTGAAGGACGTTCGTTCGTGGCAGGAGCGGATATATCCCAGATGAGTACGTTGAATGCGGTGGAGGGGAAAGCGTTTGGAGAGTTGGGAGCGGCTGTTTTCCGCAAAATCGAATTGTTGAACAAGGTGGTTATTGCCGGTGTAAATGGTTTCGCGCTAGGGGGCGGATGTGAGTTAGCCATGGCTTGTGACATCCGTATCGCTTCGGTGAAAGCTAAATTCGGGCAACCGGAAGTAGGTTTGGGGATCACCCCGGGATTCTCCGGTACGCAACGGTTACCGCGTATAGTGGGATTGGGTAAGGCAAAAGAACTGATCTACACGGCAGACGTGATTGTAGCCGAGGAGGCCTATCGTATCGGGTTGGTGAACAAGGTGGTGGAACCGGAAGCGCTGATGGATGAATGTATGGCCATGGCGAAGAAGATCGCGGCAAAAGCTCCGCTGGCTGTGCGTTATGCTAAAGAGGCGATTAACCGGGGAGTGGAGACAGATATTGACACGGGTATTTCGGTTGAAAGTGATTTGTTCGGGTTGTGCTTTTCAACCGAGGATCAGAAAGAAGGAATGCAGGCATTTCTAGGCAAAAGAGGAGCGGAATTCAAGAAAAGATAAAAGCTGAAAAGCTGGCGTTTGTACGATAATAGAGAATTTGATATTATATATTTGAAGGTTTTAAATTAAGAGGAAATGAAAATTTGCGTTGTAGGTACAGGTACGATGGGTAATGGTATTGCCCAAACCTTTGCTCAAGCCGGGCATGACGTGTTGTTAAAAGGTCGTTCAGAGGCATCTTTAGGTAAAGCTCACAAGGCTATCGAGAAGAGCCTTTCCAAGTTGGTAGAAAAAGGCAAGATGGAAGCTGCCGAGAAGGAGGCTATCAATGCCCGCATCAAGGACACTATGGCATACGAAGATTGTAAAGATGCCGATTTGGTGATCGAGGTGGTTGCCGAGGATATGGCAACCAAGAACGAGATATTCAAAACGTTGGATGCGATCTGCAAGCCGGAAGCTATCCTGGCCACGAATACTTCTTCGCTTTCTATCACGGAAATTGCTGCCGCAACCAGCCGCCCGGAGAAAGTGATCGGTATGCACTTCTTTAACCCGGTGCCGATGATGAAATTGGTTGAGGTGATTAAAGGGCAGTTGACTTCTCAGGAGGTTCACGACAAGGTGATGGCAATCGCTGCAGAAGTGGGTAAAACCCCGGTAAGCGTGAACGAGGCTCCCGGTTTCGTGGTAAATAGAATCCTGATCCCGATGGTAAACGAGGGTATTGGAATTTACGCTGACGGTGTTGCTACCAAGGAAGAGATTGACGAGGCCATGAAATTAGGGGCTAACCACCCGATGGGACCTTTGGCATTGGGAGACTTGATCGGTTTGGACGTGTGTCTGGCTATCATGGAAGTGCTGTATAATGAATTCGGTGATTCCAAGTATCGCCCTCACCCGTTATTACGGAAGATGGTTCGTGCCAACTTGTTGGGACGTAAGACCGGAATCGGTTTCTATGATTACAGGAAATAAGGTGTAATAATTTATAGGAAGATGTATTAAAACTCGTTTTGATACATCTTCATACGAAGGCTTGTTTTACTTCATCACCTTGATAGCCTTCCATATATCAGAATATGATGTCCCGCTTCTGCCTAGTACTTCTGCTCGTTGCATAGCATGATCCATTTTGTTGTCTTTAATTAGTTCGGCAACCCACTTTTGATGCTTGAGAAAATTTTCCTTTTTGTCGAACTGGACAATGTATCTGCGCAAGGAACTGATTGCGTCACGAGAGGTGGCAAGGTGACGATTGGTCTTTTCGTAGTGAAGTAAAAACCAATATTCAATAGAGGGCATACTACATGCAAGCGTTACACGGGAATTATTATCGTATTTACAATGCAATTCCTTTATACGTTTTCCTTCTACTTGATCCCATCGCATGACATCTTCATCGAAGAAGCATATTACTTCTGCGTCATCATTAAGTCCCTCCTCGATGAGTTTGTTTATCTCCCCCATGGATTCATTACCAAATAGACGAGGGTATAGCTCAAACTTCAAGTCAAGTAGTGGCTTGAGGTGCTTTAAATACCAAAATTCAGTAAGTCCTGCTCCAACCACACGTTTCTGTAGTTGCCGAGTTTGTCGAGAATTAATCTTGCGTGCCATAAGTATTAAATATTTGGAAGTGCGCCAAATTGACCTTTACGATAGGCACGTTCAATCTTTGAAATCTTGTTCAATCCCTTGAATTCCACGAGAGAATACAAATCGGTAGCACCCGACTTGTCTTTTTCCACAAACCAGATATTATCCTTGCGGACAAGATCATCAATGGTATTAAGCAAGCCAGGATAATGTGTGGTTATGAGCATTTGACTCTCGTTACTATTCATGATATATTCTTGAAGAATAAACTCAATTAAATTTGGATGTAACGAAGATTCTATCTCATCTAGTATCAGGACTGAGTTATTTTTGATTGCCTCGTAGATAGCTGCTTCAATGTCCATTACACGTGTTGTACCATCGCTCTCTTGACGAGTGGATAACTCGTAAGTTTCCAGACCGCGTTCATTTTCTACCGTGTGTTCAAAACCTAAGACATGTTCTTTATAAGTTTCTGGAGTAAGTAATTCTTTCTTTTTATCTTCGGGTAAAGAATCTTGTATCTGTAGATATTTATGAAAATAAGGAGGTAACGGCTTTTCTTCAGTCTTTTCACTCAATCCAGTAATATTGAAGTCTGCCTGATGAAGGAAACGAAGTAAGTGCTCTTTAAAATTTACATCTTCTCTTACCTTTCTCTTGCTATATTTCTCCATGTTTGTAAATGGCCCCACCATAGGCATGAATCTGTTGCGAATCCATTGACGGACACCATCCACGTGTTCCATTTTCATATTCACGTGACCACGAGCTGCAAAAAATGACTTGTTCGGAAGGCAGTTTAGAGTGAGGGCTTTCTGTTCTTCCTGATCAATCTTCTGCACTGCAGGATTGAATGACAATACAGATTGCTCATCTTCCAATACTCGTTCAAACACTTTGATTGGCTGAACAGTCTTATAATATGACAATTTTTCGTGTATAACCAATTTTGTTGTAGCTGTAAGTTGATACCAATAGCGTATTCCGTTAACCCAAAATTTTATACTATATTCAGATGGCAGATTTGGCGTTTCCTTATCAAGTAAAAACGGTTCAAAACCTGTCGGTTCATCCATACTCTGTGGGTCAAACACCATAAAATCGCGAAGTGCGGAGATTGCATAAAGTAAATTACTTTTTCCGCCTGCGTTAGGACCGTAAACGATCCCGAGTTTAAGCAATCTTGTGCCATTAGGCATTGTCACCACGTGTTGAGTTTCAAATGTGGTATCAGGGGTTGCTTCGAAACTGAATGTCGTTTCTTTTTTAAAGGATAATACATTCTTGAATATAATTTCTTCTATCATGTCATGAGAAATTTGTTGTAACGATGTAAAGATAATGTTTTGATATGAATTGAAAAAATAAAAAGACAGAAATTCATTAGTCTTTATCTGATTTTAGAGTGGAATATGCTGATTTGTGAAATAAAATAGTCGTAATCGACTTCTTTATGGTGTTTTTAGGTTCAATATGCATTAAACTCTGACAATTTGTACTTTGCCGACCAACCAACTAATCGTTGTTTTTCGGTCTTTAATCGTTGAAAACTCTTTCTAAAGTGGTCGAATTCGACCACTTTAATTGGGATTATGGATAACTTCCCATGTGCTAAGGAATTCGATTATATAACGGTTTCTTGTTCAATGAACTGTTTACTGCGATGAAAAGTAGAATTTTCTGTAATATTTTATTGTCCTAGTTGTATTATTTGGCGTTTTTGCGGGTGAGAATCGTCTGCTGATGGACGGGATTTGAAGTTGTTAAAATTGAATGTTAGCCCGATCCAGTAAGCATGGGTGGCTTCTTTGCTGTAATTTGCCAGACGATAGGTGTCCGTGTTTGAACGGGCTTGCCATTCGGACGTGTCGAAGACGTCGGAAACGGAGAAACTGACTTGAAGGCGGTTGTTAAAGAAACCTTGTTTGATTGCCAGATCGAGATAGTAATTCTCTTCAATTTTGAATTGTGGAACCTTTGTTGGTGATTGATAGGAGAAGAGGGCTTGAAATTCGGTATGTTTTTTAGAATTTAAGTTTAATTCCAAGTTGCCCGACCAAGAGAAATCGTCAACATGAAGGTTTATTCCTTGATATTTCCCGTTGGCATGAGCGTGGACGAGGGATATGGAAGGTGTGATTGTCATCCATGAGGTGGGAGATCCGGATAGATTAATGTCCAAGCCGACCTTGTTTTCCATGCTACCATTCGTGTAAGATAGGGTTAACGTGTTGTCTTCCGAAAATAACGTGACAGGAGTGATAAACCTTTCGGTGGAATTGAAATAAAGATTCCCGTTCAGCTGGATCTTTTCCCCGTGTAGAAGATAATTGATTTCGGCCCGGCTCGTGATTTCGGGGCGTAATAGTGGGTTACCTTGCTCGAATGTTTGGTGGTCGATCGGGTTTGTAAATGGGTTTAGTTGGGTGTAATCCGGGTGTGCGGCCTTTCTAGTAAAATGAAAGGCCAGTTCTTGCTGATCAGAAGGCGTGTATTGGAGTGTTAGGTGTGGGTAAAAGTAGAATCGATCAAAATTATGTTTGTCCGTGTTTTCCATGAGCTTGGTGCGGGTGATATCGTAATCGGCGAGTATCCCTATTTTATAGTGCCAAAATTCTCCTTGTTGTTGGGAGTAGGAGAGATGCGCCGTGTATATGTATTCATGGTGGTTGAGGCCGTCGTTAAGGGGCAAATTCGATAACCAATTATTAAGGTTTTCTTCCGTGTCGTGAAGATTGTATCGGGTTTTATTCCATCTGGAAAAAAATTGAATTCCGGTTTCGAGTTGGCCTTGATTTTCGAATGTATAGAGGTAATCCATTTGCAGGCGGACGAATTCCGGTTTCTCGTTTCCGGTGGTGGTATAGGTGAGGAGATCATCGATTTGATACGTGCTTGGACGGGAGTCTTTCGTGTGGGAGAAGATCCCGTTTAGCGATAGTTCGTGTTTGTTTGTTTCGTAGATGTGTTTGTAGAATAAGGAACCTTCAATTGTTTTCCGGCTGAATGCTATTCGATGGTGTAGGTCATATTCTTTTGTTTGCGTGCGATTATTTATATCCCGGTTTGTCGTGATCTTGGGGAATTGTAGTTTGAGATTCCATAGGAAAAGGTTACGAGAAGAAGGGCGCATATCTAATAGGATAGCTACGGAATGGCTTAAATGGTGTTGTTCTGTCTCTAATAGTTGAGATGTTTTTGCCGAAAAAGAGCGAAATAACTCACTGCTGATTTCGATGCGATCCGAGTGTCCGGAATAATCTAGGAATAGATCCCAGTTCTTTTGTGTATATCCTAGGTTTACGTTTCCCGTGAAATTGTTCGTGAAATCATAGTTGAGGGAAACTGAACCGCTCCATGGGTTCTTGGTCTTTTTCTCGTTTTCTTGGGCGTAAATGTCGGCATTCGTGCAAAAGGTAAGAAGGCTGAAGAGTATTTGTGTGATGCGCTTTTTCATATATCTACATGGTTGTTTTATATGTTTGACAAGGGATATATGTGAAAACTTGCGCTTGCTGGGGCGTTTTAAGATTTTTTGTAATTTGTGGTTTCTGGAGAGAAACTCACGAGAAGTAATGGAGATGCTAGGGTGATAATCCCACTTTTTCGATGATGTCTCGAAGCTTAGTCGAAGCTTATTCATTTGGCAATGTATGAGCTACGTGTAAGTTTCGAATGAACTCTGAATGAGGGAGATTATTTGGGTTAGATTACTTCTTTATTTGGGTTGGTTTAGGGTGAGGATGGGTACTATGTTGAATTCGATTTTATGAATAGCGTGGTAAGACATCGTGATGAATATAATTTGGGTTTATATGATTTGAAATAATGACTGTAGAGCTTGATTTGAGAATGATTTAGATGTCTTAAAACGATCGTTTAATGCGCTGCAAATATACATCAATTTTAGATATCACCATCTATTTGTCAATTTTTTTTGGATTCTTGTAATTAGATATTTACACTTTTAGGTTATCAATTTAACAGATCTGCTTTATTAATATCATAAAACGATCGTTTTTTTATAGGAAATGATGTTTATGCAGACAGCTTCTATGCGTTATTGCTGTTTAAGTATAGCGTACAGAACACATGGCAATAAATCAGGACTCGTGGTAGGGTTAGTGCGCGAAGCGTATCCGGTCGGGTCGTAATCTTCGAAATTGCCAGTATAAACACGAGCTTTTGTTAAAAAACAATCAATGATAACGACTGATAAATTAAACTGGTATGCCGCCTATACCCGTGTAAATCAAGAATTGGTCATTAAAAAGAAATTAGACGAATTAGGAGTAGAAAATTACCTGCCGCAGGAAGAGCGGGTACGCGAAACTCCACTTGGTCGGAAAAAGATCCGGGTTATCCTGATTCACGGGATGATCTTTATCCGGACAGATAAAGCGACTAGTTTTTCTTTACTGAACGATCATCTGTTGAATATTGTTTACTTGAAAGACCGTGAAGGACGTCGTTCATTGATTATTCCGGATAAACAGATGGAAGATTTCATGTTTTTATTGGATTTTTCTACCGATGGAGTGGAAGTGCTTAATAAGGATCTGAAAAGAGGTGATCGTGTACGAGTGATCAAGGGACCTTTGCTGGGCTTGGAAGGGGAGCTGGTACGCTTGAAAGGACATAAGCGGGTTGTCATTCGATTGGATGGTGTGGCGTCTATTGCCACGTCTTATATACCAAGTTCGTTTCTAGAAAAAATAGAGTAATAGAAATCAATGGAAAAGAATTTATTTCGGGAAGTGTACAAGCAGGTGTGTGGATTGGCGTTGAAGGATTGTCCCCCCTCGTCCTTGTCTGGACTTTTGCATGGTTACTTGTCGGTTTATTCGATGGTACGTGTGTATCCATGGTTAGAAGACGAGTATGGCAGTCTTTGGGATATTCATGATCGAATACGAGAGATTGCTAGAGTGATTCAGGAATTGTTGAAGGATAAAGATATTCCAGTAGATACTCGTGCGGGGTATGCTGTAGATTTGATGGATGCTTACCTGTTGTATTCGGATATGAAATTCTTGGATGTGGCGTTAGATACTGCTTATGAGATTCTTATTCCTAAAGGGGGTGATAAGATCGTGCTGCCTTGTCATACACCGAATGTTTGTCGGTTGCTCTGTAATTGCTATTATTTTACAGGGGAAGAAGAATATGGTTTATTGGTGGGAAATCTTGTGACGGAGATTTTAGGATTAAGTCGTATAACAAGTCTAGAGGAATTGGTTGATTGGTGGAATGCGATAGGTCTTTACGAAAGTGTTGTAGGGGAAATGGACCTTCCTGTTGAAGAACAAAGACGTATGACGAAAGAGCGTGTACGTTGGGCTGTTCGAGTACAACAGTGGGAAGATGGAATAACAAAATGTGTTTTTGGGACATCAAGCGATATTTCTCAATCATTGGTAAACCTATTTTATGTTTTAGCAAAACGAAAGTTTACTGAATACAATTCATTGTACGGAAAATGAATATAGAGATTTTGTGTTCAAGTTTAGATTGAGAAATCATTATTTTGCTTCCCTATTTTGAGTCTTGGGTTTCAAGGTGTTTTATGGTATATGTGGATAGTCAAAGGATATCTTTACGGTATCGTAAATTAATATGAAACTTTTGGAGGAAATACTACTATTTGAAGAGTAATTCGCTTGTATATAAAATATTACTTGCTCAATAAATAATTGTAACATGTTTAAAAATAAAGTATTGATGATTACCGGAGGAACTGGTTCTTTTGGTAATGCTGTTTTGAAACATTTTTTAAATTCTGATTTGAGAGAGATTCGTATTTTTTCTCGGGATGAGAAAAAACAAGAGGATATGCGGATTGAATTGAAGAATGATAAATTGAACTTTATAATAGGTAATGTTCGGGATTTTGATAGTATAAATAATGCAATGAGAGGGGTGGATTATGTGTTTCACGCAGCAGCATTAAAGCAAGTACCGTCTTGTGAATTTTATCCGATGCAGGCTATTTGTACAAATTTGTATGGTGCGGAAAACGTTTTGGAGGCAGCGGCGAGAAATAACGTGAAAAAGGTAGTCGTGTTAAGTACGGATAAAGCTGCCTATCCAATTAACGCCATGGGGATGACAAAGGCGTTAATGGAAAAGTTAGCTATTTCTAAAGCACGTGATCAGCGAGTTCAAGATAACGGAGGTGTTATTTGTGCCACGCGTTATGGTAATGTGATGTGTTCCCGAGGTTCGATAATTCCATTGTTTATCAAACAAATTAAAGAAAGAGTTCCAATGACGGTGACTGTACCGGAAATGACTCGTTTTATGATGTCTTTAGATGATGCGGTGAATCTAGTTTTGTATGCTTTTGCACATGCGGAACCGGGAGATCTTTTTGTTCAAAAAGCTCCGGCTGCTACAATTGGTGATCTAGCAATTGCGGTAAGGGAATTATTTCAAGCGGATAACGAGATAAAAATGATAGGGGCACGTCATAGTGAGAAAATGTATGAGACGTTGTGTACGAAAGAGGAAATGTCCAAAGCTATAGACTTGGATGGTTTTTACCGTGTCCCGGCAGATTTTCGGGATTTGAATTACACAAAATACGTACAAAAGGATGGTCCGAAACTAATTCATGATGAGTATAATTCGGAAAATACTCATCGGTTGTCTATCGAGGAGTTAAAACAACTATTATTAACTCTTGATTATGTGCAGGAAGAATTAAAAACTTATAGAAAATAAGCATGATACCATTAGTTAAACCGTTTATCCCGGCTAGAGAAGTGTTGATGCCAGAATTGGAAAAGATCCTTTATAGTGGTTATATAGCCGAAGGGGAAGCCGTGTATCAATTTGAAGATAAATTCCGAGAATATTTAAAAAATCCGTTAAGCTTAGCTTTACATTCAGGAACAGATGCTCTTCATTTAGCTTTAATCTTGGCAGGAGTGAAATCCGGAGATGAGGTGATCAGTACTCCAATGACAGCCGAACCGACAAATACTTCGATTGCGATGGTTGGGGGAAAGGTCGTTTGGGGAGATGTTGATCCTCGCAATGGGTTGTTAGATCCGTATGACGTGGAAAAGATGATATCTGAAAGAACAAAAGCGATCGTGCTAGTTCATTACGCCGGAATGGTGTGTGATATGAACGAGTTTTATCGTATTTCTCAAAAGTATGATCTTCCTATTATTGAAGATGCGGCCCATGCATTAGGTAGTAAATATAGAGGACGAATGACTGGATGTAATTCTCCTTATACTGTTTTTTCATTGCAAGCAATCAAGCATATGACAACGGTTGATGGTGGTTTTTTATGCTTGCAGAATGTAGAGGAATTTGATAGGGCAAGAAGATTACGATGGTTTGGGTTAGATAAAAAACGTTCTCGTTTGGAGAATGATATCACGGAAGTGGGGTTCAAATACGCCATGAATAACGTGAATGCGACAATCGGTAATGTACAAATGCGTTATTTGGAAGATGTTATTAATCGTTATATTGTAAACGGGAAATATTATGATCGGGTACTAGCGGGAGTGGATGGTGTGCAATTAGTACAATATTCTCCTGATACGGAAGCTTCTTATTGGTTATACACGATGAAAGTAAAAGATCGAGAGAATTTTATCAAAATGATGGAAGCCAATGGTGTGATGGCTTCTCCTTTGCATCATCGTAGTGACACGCACAGTATATTTCAAACATCGAAAAGAAATTTACCGAATATGGATAAATGGTACAAGGAGTTCGTTCATATTCCTTGCGGTTGGTGGGTTGGTGACGAAGAAAGAGAAAGAATAGTGGAAACAATAAAGAAAGGTTGGTAATGATACCACTTTATAAGCCTTATATGTCAAAGAACTTGCCGGAGCTGGAATCTATTCTACATTCCGGTGCGTTGTCCTATGGAAGGTGGGGAAAATCATTCGAGAATAAGTTACGGGATTTTATAGGAATAGAGAACCTGTTAACCACGAATAGTTATGCTTCTGCAATTCAAGTGGCTCTAACGGTATTGGGATTACATTCGGAAGATGAAGTGATAACCTCACCAATGAGTTGCTTAGCTTCGAATCAACCTTTACAAACATTTGGGTTGAAAATCGTGTGGGCAGATATAGATCCGTTAACGGGAACTCTGGATCCGGAAAGTGTGCGTCAGAAAATAACAGATAAAACTCGTTTGATTTTCCATAATCATTTTTGTGGTTACGTGGGGTATGTTGATGAAGTTAACATGATTGGTATGGAACATGGAATTCCTGTAATAGATGATTGTGTAGAGGCTTTTGGTAGTAAATATAAAGGGAATTATACTGGAAATTTAGGAACAGACGTGACTATTTTTTCTTTTCAAACAGTTCGTTTACCCAATACAATAGACGGAGGGGCGATTGTGTTTAAAGACTCAGACCTTTATAAGAAAGCGTTATTGACCCGTGATTTTGGAATTCGAAGGGATATTTTTCGAGATGAAAATAATGAAATTTCTGCTAAATGTGATATTTCCCTTTCTGGTTATGGGGCGACAATGAGTGATATAAATAGTTATATCGGTTGCTGTCAAATGGACGAAATTATGATGTTATTAGAGAGTCAGCAGAGAAATGCAAAAAAATGGGATGTTATTATAGAGCAAACGTATCCAAGATTTTATAGGTTGAATCAAAGGGACCAGATACAACCTAATTATTGGGTATATGGTTTTTTGTGTGATCGTAAAATTGAGGTAATGCTTGACTTTCGAAAACAAGGTTATTACGCTTCTGGAGTCCACTTAAATAACAATTGTTATTCTGTATTTGGAAATACGGAAAAATTATGTGGCGTGAATGATTTTATGAAAAAATTTGTGGCCATTCCTTGTGGTTGGTGGTTAAATTTGAATTTATAATGAAAAAGCATTCAATTCAAATATCAGAAATATCAGAAATGTTAGGAATCCCTTTTATTGGGGCGAATGTTTACATTGAAGGTTTAAACCTTTGTAATAGAGAGTCACGATATAATTCTATATTGTCATATATTGCATCGACTAGATGTTTGGGATTATTGAAAAATAATGAATCGGTAAAAGCTTTATTTGTTTCTAGTGATGTATATGATGAATTAAAAATGGGTGGTTTATTTCAGATTCCGACATTGTTTATTGTAGAAAATCCGGAAGTTTCGTTCTATTATTTGCATCATTTGTTGCATAAAACAATCTTTTATGAGAAATATGATTTTAAGTCGGAAATAGGGAATGATTGTTCTATACATAAAACAGCAGTAATTGAGGATGGTGTGATTTTGGGAGATGGGGTTCAGATTGGAGCAAATAGTGTGATAAAAAAGGGGACTATTATTGGAAATAAAACTGTTGTTGGGTGTTGTTCTGTTATTGGTAGCGAAGGATTTCAATTGATATATGATGAGCAACATATACCTTTTACTGTAACTCATGTTGGAGGAACTGTAATTGGTAAAAATGTATTTATTGGAGATAACTGTACAATATGTAATTCTTTATTTGAAGGATATGTTACAATAGGGGATAATACAAAGATTGATAATCAAGTGCATGTGGGGCATAATTGTGTGATTGGGAAAAATGTAGTGATTACAGGAAACTCTCTATTAATGGGGTCTGTTGAAATAAAAGATAATGTATGGATTAGTCCTTGTTCTACAATTTCTAATAAATGTATTATTTCTAATAATGCTTTCGTTGGAAGTAATTCATTGGTTGTGAATAATGTTAGAGAAGATATGCGAGTGTGTGGGAATCCTGCAATACCTGTAAATGAATATTTTAGAATTTTGATTAATCAGAAAAAAAATATAAAAAGAAAAAAATGAAAGATAAATTGTTGTTGATAATAAATCAAATTAGATTAAATAATAATTTGAATGTATTAAATGTTATTTCAGAAACAGATGATTTACGTGGTGATATTGGTTTTAATTCTTTTGATTTGGCTGAATTAACTGTTCGTATAGAAAATGAATTTGATATTGATATTTTTGAGGACGGTATTGTAGCTACTGTTGGTGATATTTTAAATAAATTGAAATGATACTCAAAATACTGTGTGGATATAGTATCTAAAATTGAATCGCACATTGCTAATGGAAAGGTGTAAAATTGATGAAAGAAGAATCATATAAAAATATCTTTAAAACAACTTTTCTTTTTGGATTCGTACAGGTTTTTAATATTCTTATAAAAGTTATCACGAATAAAATTGTTGCAGTATTGCTTGGTGCAGAGGGGATGGGGATTGTGGGTATATATAATAATACTCTGGAATTTATAAAATCTGGAACTAGTTTAGGAATTTCTCAAAGTGCAGTGAGAGATATATCAGAAGCAAATGCAAAAGATGATGATAAACGTTTCTCTTCGACAATTTCTGTAACGAATCGAGTTATAATAATTACAGGTTTGTTGGGAGGAATTGTAACACTTCTGTTGTCCCCTTGGTTAAGTGAGTGGACATTGGGAAACCGAGATTATACGTTTGCTTTTATGCTTCTTTCTATAGTCGTTGTAGCGAGAATTTTAACTGATGGACAACTTGCAATTTTGAAAGGAATGAGGCAGTTAAGATATTTGGCAAAAGCAAGTATGTTGGGGGCCGTGGCTGGTCTTGTCGTAGGGGGGCCGATGTATTATTTGTATGGATTGCAAGGTGTTGTGCCGTCATTGATTACTTGTGCTTTAGTGGCATTGTTTTTCTCTAATTATTATGTAAGAAAGATTCGTTACGAGCATGTTGTTTTGACAATAAATGAAGTTATAACGAATGCTTCATCCATGATAAAAATGGGAATAGCATTGGTTTTTGCTTCTTTTCTTGCAAATATAGTAGCTCTTACTATATCGGCATACATGAGGGCACATGGAGGATTGCAAGATGTCGGATTTTATAATGCAGGACTTATGATTTTAAATGGTTATTTTGGCATTATTATTACTGCTCTTACTACGGATTATTATCCTCGGATTGCTGCTATTAATAATGATAATATTTTATTACAAAAAGAATTAAATAAGCAAGCTTCAGTTAGTCTTGTACTTTGTTGTCCTTTAGTTGTCTTTTTTCTTTTTTTGTTACCATTCTTTGTCCAAATTTTGTATTCAAAAGAGTTTATGCCTACAGTAGAGTTTATTCGAGTGGCTATTTGGGGAACATTGGTAACTATTTGTTCTAATCAAGTGGATATGATTCTTGTCGCAAAATTTAAAATGAAATTGTTCACAATTATAGCTATTTTATATCGTGTATTGCAGTTAGGGGTTAGTCTTGTTTTTTATCAATCTTATGGCTTGTTGGGAATGGGTATTTCTATGACTGTATTGGGTGTTATTCATATGTTGATTATGACAACTGTAGTTTATCAACTATATAAAATCCATTTTGACCGTTTATTTGTAAAGATTGTTATTGTTGTATCGGGATTAGCCATCAGCGCAATGGTCGTTTGTATGTTAGGTAATTTTATATTGAAATATTCAATAGGAAGTTTATTGGTGATTTTATCTTGTATGTTTTCTTTATATGTGTCTAATAAATATTTCGGGATAAATTTGTTGTTGTACTTGAAAAATAAAATTTGAATATGAGTGTTGAAAATGCAATGAAAGAGAATCCTCTTTTAAGTTTAGTTGTCCCGACGAAGGATCGGTATTATTATTTGAAATTTTTAATAGCGTTAGTTGATAGTTTTAGATTTAATGATTTCGAGATGATAATACAAGATAACACATATGACAACACTGAAATATTGAAATATTTAGAGGTATGTCAATATGATTTTGTGAAATATTACTATACTAAAGAACAAATATCTGTTAAGGAAAATTCTGATTTAGCTATTTTGCATTCCTCTGGAGAATATGTTTGTTTTATAGGTGATGATGATGGAGTTAGTCGGCATATATTAAAAGTAGTCAAGTATATGAGAAAGAATGGAATTGAGTCATTAACTACAATAAATTCTAAATATGTGTGGCCGGATGTACATGGATATATTTGGGATTTTTCTGGTTCATTATATTTAGATTCTTTTTCTAATAAGGTGGAAAATATAAATTGTAGTAAAGAACGAAGTAAAATTCTCAAAAGAGCTTGTTGGTCATATGTTAATAGTAAAATGCCGCGTGTATATCAAGGTATTGTAAGAAGAAGTGTGTTAAATAAAGTATATGGTGAAGCTGGTTCTTTTTTCCCAGGTCCAAGTCCTGATATTGCTAATTCAATGGCAATTAGCTTTTATATCACGAAACATGTTTATTGTAATTTACCTATAATAATATCCGGTTCATGTCATAGTAGTGCATGTGGAAAAGGAGCGAAACATGCTCATATTGGAGAGTTGAAAGATCAAAATTTTTTGGGAAAGAATGTCGAAAAGGAATGGGATAAACGTGTTCCAAAATATTGGACGGGAAGTTCTGTTTATGCAGAGTCTACGATAAAAGCTCTTGAAAAAATGAATAGAAAAGAGGAAATTAAACATTTCAATTTTAGTTATTTATATACATTGATGTATATTCGATATCCTTCCATACGAACTCTTGTTCGCGAGAAGATGTTATTTAAAGATTATCTTTTATTTCCTTTTGAATTTGTGGATATTATGGGTTTTAGATTTAGGTGTTTTGTGAAGAATTTTTTTAACCTAAAATTCGCAAAACATTTACATTTAAAGGTGAATGATATTGAGGAATGTGAGAGTATATTGAATAAAGAAATTTTGTTGAAATGTAAATGTTATGGTGACATTGAAATATTGTAATAGAGAATATATTGATAACGAAGAGTATATTTCTTTTTTGAAAAATGCTTTTGGAAATGAAAAAATGGATGTTCGTTATCAAAGAATGAAATGGTATTTTCAAAATTATGATTTTCATTTATTGTTAGCCTTTGATGGACAAAAGGTCGTAGGACAGTCATGTGCTCTGAAAGATATTATGTATTTAAGAAATAATTGTGATGAAATGTATTGGAGTGTTGATACCTATGTTTTAAAGGAAATGAGGGGACAAAAAATAGGTTTTTTACTGCAGAAAAAACTTCATGATGATTTTAATTCTTTTTCTTCAGCTTCCTATTCTCGCCCTAATGGAAATATCAAGATGAAGTTAGGTGAAAAGGTATTGTTAAGCTATAATGTACATTTCTATCCTATAAATATTTTTTTCTCTGTAATAAACGAATATGTTTGTAAGAAAATTTTTAAATGCAAATTAAATTTGACCAAGTTTGTTCCCAATCATAAGTTGTACTTTTATCTAAATAGAATTAATATAAATGGATTAGAATGTTCTTATAATATGGATTTGGCGAATATTAAAGGGCTTGAGTCTTTTATTGAAACAGCATTGTCTCGGTTTGAATGGCATTGTAATAAAAGTTTGTATCAACTAAGAACTAAATATTTGCATAACCCATCAATTAAAGTGAATAATTTAGTATTGAGAAAAGCGGGGAAATTGGTGGCTATGTGTATTTTTTCTGATGTTTATAAAAGAAATTTTTTACAATCAGAGTTGTATTATTGTAAAATATTAGAAATGTTTGTTATAGATCGTGATAAAAGGATATCTAAGAGTGTAATGTCATTAATTATAAATTATTTTTCTACTAAAGGAGTTCGTTTAGATGGAATAACTTCAATTAATGCGATGACGTATTGGCCCTCTATAAAGTATAAATGGGATTTGTTAAGTTCTTTTAGCGGTCAAAAGATTGATTCATTTTATTTGTCTTATGGTGATCAAGATATGGAACAAATGCTATAGTTGAAAAAGATGAAAATAATTATTAATGCTGATGATTTCGGTTATTCAAAAGCTGTAAATGAGGCAATTGATTTATGTATGGTGCAAGGATTGATTTCTTCAACAACCTTAATGGCGAATATGCCTTTTGCAAGTGAGGCTGTAAACCGAGCGTGCTTGAATAAATACGAAGAATGTATAGGAGCGCATATTACATTAACAGAAGGTAAAGCTTTATCTCGTTCAATTCTAAATTGTAATAGGTTAGTTGATAAAGATGGTTTTTTCCAGATTAAAAGGAATTCTCTGTTTTGGTTCACAAAATCAGAACGAAATGCGATAAAAGAAGAAATAGATGCACAAATTTCATGGTTGAAGTCTAAAGGACTGCGAATTTCTCATGTAGACTCTCATCATCATATTCATACTGAATTTTTAGTGTTGATACTGTTGTGTAAAGTGTGTAAAAAATATGGTATAACGAAAATAAGACTTCCATTATATTATAAGTCTAATAATATATTAATTAAAATATATAAATATTGTATTAAATTCTACGTGTTTTTCAACGGTTTTAAAACTGTGGATTATTTTGTAGATAAAAGTATGTTGAGTCATTTTGAGGGAAAGAATGTTGTTCTAGAGTTAATGGTTCATCCAATTATAAATGGTAATAGAATTATTGACTCTGTAACGAGTGAGTCTATAGAGGGAATAAATTTTGGTCATTTATTTTTTTATGATGAATTATAATGTATTTAAGTTATTTATGCTTATATTTAATCTTAATTTGTCATAATTTTGATAAAGATGGTAAATCCTACTTACGTTTTCTCTTGGTTTGACTTATTCCCATATTTTTTCTTAACGTTATTGATTTTGGTTTTATCAAAATTTAAATTTCGATATATTAACAATACATATTGTATTTATTTTGTATTACTGATTTTTGCTTGTTTGAGGTATGGTATTGGTTATGATTACTATAATTATAAAAAAGTAGTTTTAGGAGAAATGCCTGATTTCGTTTTTGATAAAATGGAACCTCTAGCTAAATTGTTTGTGAATGTTGCTTCTACGATACACTACCAAGTATTTTTTATTCTATTTGCATTAGTAACATTATATCCTTTGTATATTAGTGTAGTAAAGAAGTCGATTAACCCTTCTTTCTCTTTGATGTTATATTTTTTGTTCCCAATATTTTATCTTGAGTCTTTGAGTATTGTGAGGAATGCTGCGGCTTATAGCCTTGTTTTATTAGCATTTGTTTTTTTTCTTGAGCATAAGAGAGTTAAATATTTCTTATTGATGACTCTTGCGATATGTTTACATAAATCAGCATTTGTTGGATTTCTATTGTTGCCTATTTGTTATTTCCAATTCGGCAGAAAAGTGAATTTTGTAATTTATCTGTTATCATTTTTTCTATCCGCATGGATGTTATTTTTTCTTACGACTAAGGTTGATTCATTATCTATTTTGAAAAGTGTTTCTAATTATGCGTTAAATGGAGCTGTAGGAGCAGGGAATACAATGATGATCATAATTAATTTATTAGGAATTTTAAATTTCATATTTTGGAAAAAGTTGGAAATTGTAAATAGAGATGGTAAATTGTTATTAAACATTGTGAATTGTGGTGTTGTTTTATGGAATTTGTTTGCTTTTGAGGGGACATTGCGTTTAAGGTTATCTTCTTATTTTTTAATTTTTTCTATTATTTTATTACCAAATTATTTTTATTTGTGGGGAAAGAAATATTATCAACTCTCTCGACAGGTTGTTACGTCTTTTTTTATCATACTGTTTATTGCCTCTTTTTACATTAATATTAGTAATTATATCAAAAGAAATGATAGGATGTCGTATTTTCCATATCAAACAATATTTTATTATAAAGATTATATGAATTATTTATATTGATTCTTTACATGTTGTATTTGGAAATATATTTAATATGTTAATGGTATGAATTTTGTGTTGTATAAAGGAGCTTGGATAAAATCAATTCCTCCTCATAAAAGTTTGTGTGAAAGCTTGTTTTTGTGTAAACAAATGTTAAAAATGGGGGGGGTATTATTGATAAATACTTTTGATTTTGATACGGATGAAGAATTACCTTATTATTATGTGATAAAAGATTCTTTTGGTGGAATTGAAGAATTATCGACAAAAATGAGAAACCAAGTTCGTAAATCTTTTAAAACATACGATATAAGACGAATTTCTTCTGACGAAATGTTAAGAGTGGGATATCCTGTTTTTTTAGCGGCACTTCAAGGTTATAAGGTTAAGGCAAGAATAATCTCAAGGTTAGATTTTGTAAATAGGATTAAAAAAGAAAATTTAAAAGGGAATATTGATTATTGGGCTGTTTATGATAAAAAAACAGGAAAAGTTGTTGCTGTTGCTATAAATACATTACATGAAGATTGTTGTGAATATAGTACGATGAAAGCAATCCTCAATATTTGAATTCAACTTATCCGTATTATGGATTGATTTTTGAGATGAATCGTTACTATTTGGATGAATTGAAGTTGGTGTATGTAAATGATGGAGTAAAATCAATAACAGGTCATTCTAACATTCAAACCTTCTTAATAGATAAATTTAATTTTCGTAAAGCTTATTGTCGAGTGCAAATAGTATATCAATGGTGGTTTAAACTTATAGTTGTTTTACTTTATCCTTTTCGATCATTAATTCCAGTATTGAAGGTAAGAGCAATATTGAATATGGAAGAAGTACGTAGGGAAATGAATGGTTTGTAAGATGAAATTTATTTATATATAAATTAGATTATAATGGAAATAAGTGTTATCATACCGACTTATCGTCCTGCTTCTTATCTTGTTGATTGCCTTCGATCTTTGCAAGCGCAAACAATTGATCATTCAGTTTTTGAGATTTTGATTATTTTGAATGGTCCCAAAGAAAGTTACGAGTTCTTTATTCAAGATTTAGTAAAAAAATATTTGAATGATATTGTTGTTAAAGTGTTTTATACAGATAAGGCTAGTGTATCTAATGCACGAAATATAGGGATAGATAATGCTGCAGGAAAATTCTTGACTTTTATCGATGATGACGATTATGTTTCTCCCACGTATTTGTTAGAAATGTATGAAATTGCTTGTGAAAATATTGTTCCGTTAACTAATATACTTGCTTTTAATGATTTAGATAATAGCATTGTTGAGTATGGAATTTCTACACAGTATAAGTTAAAATGTAAAGATGTACACTTATCTCAATATAAAGTTCGTGCTTATTTTTCAGTTCCTGTTTGTAAGTTAATTCGTAAAGATATTATTGGCGAACGAAGGTTTAATTGTTGTTTTAAAAATAGTGAAGATGCGTTGTTTATGTTAGCGATTTCGGATAAGATAAATGATATGGCTTTTACAAGTTCTAAAGCAATTTATTACAGAAGAATTAGGAATAATTCGGCTACGACAAAAAAAAGGTCCTTTTTTTATCTATTGGGAGAAGATTGTAAGATATTGATTGAGGTTAGTAAGATATGGTGGGGGCATCCATTTGAATATAATTTGTGGTTGTTTTTGACGAGGCCTTTAGCTTTGCTTAAGGCGATGTATTATTCTTTTTTAAATAAGTATTAATTTATAATTGTCATGAATATAGCTATTGTAGGTACAGGTTATGTGGGCCTTGTATCGGGAACGTGTTTTGCTGAGATGGGGGTAAATGTTACTTGTGTGGATGTTAATCAAGAAAAGATTAATTCTTTATTGCGAGGTCAGATTCCAATATATGAGCCGGGTTTAGAATTTTTAGTAGAGCGAAATGTAAAGGCTAATAGGTTGCATTTTACGACGGATTTAACTTCAATTTTGCATGAGGTTGAAATTGTATTTTGTGCAGTAGGGACTCCCCCGGATGAAGGTGGGAAAGCTGATTTACGCTACGTGTTGGAAGTTGCTAAAACGTTAGGGCAAAATATCAATAAATATTTGGTTGTTGTAACGAAAAGCACGGTGCCTGTAGGAACCGCAAAAAAGGTGAAGAAAACAATTCAAGAAGAATTAGATAAACGTGGTGTTGATATTGGATTTGATGTTGCTTCTAATCCTGAGTTTTTGAAGGAAGGTAATGCGATAGATGATTTTATGAAACCGGATCGAGTTGTCATTGGTGTGGACACCAAGCGAGCTGAAGAGGTAATGACTCGTTTGTATAAACCGATGATGTTAAATAATTTTCGGGTGATATTCATGGATATACCTTCTGCTGAGATGACGAAATATGCAGCAAATTCAATGCTTGCTACTCGAATTAGTTTTATGAATGATATTGCCAATTTGTGTGAATTGGTTGGGGCTGATGTGAATATGGTTCGTCAAGGAATAGGAACGGATAGTCGTATTGGGAGTAAGTTCTTGTATCCGGGGTGTGGTTATGGCGGCTCTTGTTTCCCGAAAGATGTGAAAGCATTAATACAAACAGCAGAGGAGAATGGATATAATATGCGGGTTTTGAATGCGGTAGAGGCGGTAAATGAAACTCAAAAAAATGTTCTTTTCGAGAAATTCAAAAAATATTTTGGTGGAGAGGTAAAAGGTAAAAAGGTCGCAATTTGGGGATTGTCGTTTAAACCGGAAACGGATGATATGCGAGAGGCTCCAGCACTTGTGTTAATTGATAGTTTGTTACATGCGGGTTGTTCAATTACCGTTTATGATCCTGTGGCCATGGATGAATGTAGAAGACGAATTGGAGGAAAAGTGTTATACGCTAAAAATATGTATGACACGGTGGTGGATGCTGATGCAATCTTCCATGTAACGGAATGGAAAGAGTTTAGAATGCCGAGTTGGCAGGTGATTAAACGTTCAATGAAAGAAAAGCCCGTGTTGATAGATGGGCGCAACGTGTTTGATGAAAAAGAACTGGGCGGTATTGCTTATTTAAGAATAGGTTAAGGTAATATTCGAACAGAATGGGAGAGTTAGTTTCAATCATAACTCCAGTATATAATTGTGCTAAATTTATTGCAGAGACAATAAATTCCGTAATCGCCCAAACCTATATTAACTGGGAATTAATTATTGTTGATGATTGTTCAACGGATGATACGGAAAATGTTGTGAGGTCGTTCCAAGATCAACGTATTCATTATTATAAGAATGTGGAAAATAGTGGTGCGGCAATATCAAGAAATCGGGCTTTGCGTGAGGCTAAAGGGAGATGGATCGCTTTTCTAGATAGTGATGATTTATGGCTGCCGAATAAACTTGATAGACAGATTAAGTTTATGATGGATAATCATATTAGTTTTTCTTACACGAATTTAGGGGTGATTGATGAAGCATCAAATTCTTTGAATCGAGTTATAACGGGACCAAAACATATCACGAAATTTGGTATGTTTAATTATTGTTGGATAGGATGTTTAACTGTTATATATGATATGTCTGTTGTGGGGCTTATCCAAATCGCAGATATAAAGAAAAATAATGATTATGCCATGTGGCTTAAAGTGATACAGAAGGCGGATTGTTATTTATTAAATGAAAATTTGGCGAGTTATAGAGTTCGTACTGGTTCTATTAGCCGTTTAAAGAAAACTAGTTTAATCCAATGGCACTATAAATTATTCCGGGAGGTAGAGAAGGAACCAGTAATAGTGGCAGTTTTTAACACTATGCGTAATTTAATATTCGGAGTGATAAAAAAATGGTATTACGAGAAAAATGTATGAAATATTAAATGATTTATGGAAAAATTATTATCAATAATCAATACCGTGCTTGAAAATCGCGGTAAAAACACAGTAAAATTTATTTCTGAGGAATCTTCTTTGAAGAGTGATATCGGGTTTGATTCTCTTGATCTGGCAGAACTTACTGTTAGAATTGAGGCTGAATATGATATTGATATTTTTGGAGAGGGTGTTGTCTCGACTATTGGAGAAATAATGGAAAAATTAAAGTAATGGATGATGTTTTCTATATAGATGTAAAAGACGGTGTAAATATTTCTTATCATCAGTTGATAGAGGATGTTAGGAATACATCTGTTTACAATCCTTATTGTAAAGAGGAAAGTTATTATGAGGTGTTTAAGAATATAGTAACTTCACTTGTTATAGGAGAGGAAATAATCTTGTTGGATGCAGATTTCACGGATGTAGAGGTGAGAAAATTAGTGGGAGATGTTGATATAAAGGCTGCGACTCGTCCGGTTGTAATTGGAAATGAAATCCATGAAGGTAATTTTGAAGAAGTTATTTTATCAAATAGGGAGAAATGGCGAATGACTCTTTTTACTTCGGGGACAACAGGCTTGCCTAAGAGTGTATCACATTCGTTTGCTTCTATTACAAGGCAAGTAAAGAAAAGTGAAAGGCATATTAATGATATTTGGGGATTTGCGTTTAATCCAACTCATATGGCGGGGCTTCAAGTATTTTTTCAAGCCTTGTTAAATAGAAATAGTATTATTCGACTGTTTGGCCTTGATACTAGGGAAATTATTCATGAAATTAAAAGATATAATATCACAAATATTTCGGCAACTCCAACTTTTTATCGTTTGCTTTTACCTCCTAAAGATACGTGTGAATCAGTTACCCGTTTAACTTCTGGGGGAGAAAAGTTTGATGAACATACTCTTCATCAGTTAATCGGTCTTTTTCCTAATGCTAAGTTGACGAATGTATATGCTTCTACAGAAGCGGGAACGCTATTTGCTTCTGCGGGAAATGAATTTGTAATTAAAGAAGAAATGAAAAATTTGGTCCGTGTGGAGAATGGAGAGCTTTTAATTCATAGTTCTCTCTTGGGGAAGTCTTCTCTTGTGGATGTTGATGGTGACTGGTATCACACGGGTGATATTATTGAAATTGTTCATGACATACCTCTTACCTTCCATTTTCTTTCAAGAAAGAATGAGATGATCAATGTTGGGGGATATAAGGTAAATCCCCATGAACTAGAGGAATGTATTCGAGAATGTCAAGGAGTGATAGATGTTTATGTTTATGCGAAAGATAGTAAAATTTTAGGAAAGATCGTTTGTTGTGATGTTGTAAGGGAGAATGAGAATATTACAGAAAAAATGATTAGAGAACAACTTCGGCAGAAACTCCAAGAATTTAAAATTCCGCGAATTTTTAAATTCGTGGAACAACTCAATGTTACAAGGACAGGTAAAATATCACGAAAGTTATGAGTAATAAAAATTTTTTAGTGACGGGTGTTTCAAGAGGCTTGGGAGTCCAAATTGTAAGAAGTCTTTTGGGTGAAAAAAATGTGGTCGTTTATGGTATTAGTAGAAATAAATCAGAAGAATTATCTCAACTTATGGAGCAGTTCCCTGATAGGTTAAAATGGTTAGGGTATGATTTAAGTAATACTGAAGATGTGAGATCTATTTTTAAAAATTTTATTGGTTTTGACGTCCCTTTACACGGATTTGTTAATAATGCTGCTATCGCTTATGATGATATAATTACAAACTTGAACTATAATAAGCTAGAGCAAATGTATAAAGTTAACGTGTTTACACCCATGCTAATGACAAAATATGTCATAAGACATTTTTTACTTCATCAAGTTCAAGGAAGTATTGTGCATATGTCATCGATAAGCGTACACACTGGTTACAAAGGGTTAGCCATGTATGCTTCAACAAAGGGTGCTTTAGAAGCATTTTCTAAAGATACAGCGCGTGAATGGGGAGAAAAGGGAGTTAGATCTAATGCTCTTGTTGCAGGTTTTATGGAGACAAATATGAGTTCAACACTTACAGTAGAACAAAAAGATCGAATTTATAAGAGGACATCCTTGAAAAAGGCTACCACGATCACGTCTGTAGCTGATACAATAAAATTTTTGCTCTCGGATTCAGCAGAATCTATAACTGGTCAAAATATTCATGTTGATTCTGGTACTATATAAATTATGGTAATTAAAGTTTGCAAGACGACAGAATGGAGTGATCGAGATTGGGAAACTTATGTCATTGGTTATAATGAAGTATTCGGAACGGATGAAACGATAGCTGATTTTAAGAATAAATATTTTTCTGTTTGTAAAGGATATAGTTTGCATTCGTTATTAGTTTCTGATGAAGGGGATGTGGTTGGTGGTATTACAATAATTCCCTGCAATTATCGTTGTCATCAGGGATTTTTTCTTAACGGATTGGCTGTTGATGTTTTTATCCGGGAGTCTTTCAGAATAGATCCTTTGATGTTGAGAAAGTTATATAAACAACTTGTAGGGACACTTAAAGAGGAAGGTATTGAGGTGGTAACAGCGGTTCCTAATGCAACAGCATATCCTTATTGGAAGAATGTTGTGAAATGGAAAGATATAGGTGAAATAAGTTATTGGGTAATACCTATCAAAATTAATAAAATTTTAAATTTAAAATTTTGTGGATGGTTGTTTGAGGGATTAACTCGGATTTATTTGTTTTGTGTTCTTTGTTTGTCTTATTGGGTGTCTTTAGGGAAGAGTAAAGCGAAAGATTATGCTTACGAGATAGATAAAGATGATAGGTATATTCAGAATAAATTTCATGGGACTAAGTATGCTAATTTTTCAGTGCAAGATATATTTTATTCTTATAGAATAGTGAATGAAGAGGGGGTAAAAACTGCTTATATCATAGAAGCAACTCAAGAAGGGAAACGTTCGATGAAAGCTTTTTTGAAGGTAATAAAAGTAATACGACAACAAAATGTTGATTTAATAATTTATGTAGGAAAGATGGGAGTGTTTCAAACTCTTTTTATTAAAGTACCTAAGAAATTGGAACCTAAAAAATTGCCTCTTATGTGTGATGTGTTGATTCCTAATGACAAATTCTCTGATATATATGATATAAATAATTGGGATTTTGGATTACTAAATTATGATGTTCGATAGTTTAAGAGGTATGAAAAAAGTATTAGTAATTTCAGCTCATCCTGATGATGAAGTCTTAGGGATGGGGGGAACTATTGCTAAATTAACAGCAACAGGGTGTGAAGTACAACTTCTCATTGTTACAGATGGTAGTTCTTCTCAGTATCGCAATTCAGAGGATTTAATGGCTATTATTAGTCATAAGAAAGAAGAAACCAGGAAATCATCTGATATTTTGGGTATAAAATCTATTAGGTATGGAGGTTTACCAGATATGAGGCTTGATTGTACTCCACACGTTGAGATTAATAAGATTATAGAGAGTTCTGTTGATGAGTTTCAACCGGATACTATTTTTACTCATTTTTGGGGAGATGTAAATATTGATCATCAAAATGTATATAAATCAACTCTTGTTGCTGTTCGTCCTGTTTTAGGACAAGTCGTTAAGGAACTTTATTGTTATAGTGTTCCATCTTCAACGGAATGGACTCCAAACAAAAGTGAAACAATGTTCATGCCTAATGTTTTTGTAGATATAGAAATGTGCATGAAAAGAAAGTATGAAGCATTTAGTATGTATACGACAGAACTTAGGGAGTATCCTCATCCACGTTCTGTCCAGTATTTGAAAGAAGTGGATAGGGCTGCTGGTTTACGTGTAGGTTTATTTGCTGCCGAAGAATTTGTGCTACTTAGAATGATAAATTAATTATGTTCCTTTATCGTGTTGTAAAGAGAGTATTTGATGTATTATTTGCAGTCTTATTTTTGCTTGTTTTTTCTCCAATTTTTGTAATAACAATAATTGTAATTAAGATTGTTAGCCCGGGGCCAGTTTTTTATAAAGCTAGGAGAGTTGGTCTGCATGGTAATGTATTCACTTGTTATAAATTTCGCTCGATGTGTGTTGATAGTGGTGAGGTGAAACTGACGACCTTACAAAATGATAATAGAATATTTCCTTTTGGTTATTTTATCAGGAAAGCTAAGATAGATGAAATGCCTCAGGTATTTAATATTTTATTAGGACAGATGACGATTGTTGGCCCTCGACCAGAGGATGTCGCAAATGTTAGAAATTTATATCATGGTGAGTATAAGCGAATTTTGGATGTTAAACCAGGACTTACTAGTCCTGCTAGTCTTTATGATTATACTCATGGAGAGCAATATGAAGATGAAAAATTGTATGAAACTGAATTTCTTCCACAAAAGTTGGCATTGGAATTATATTATGTGAAAAATCGAGGTTTGTTATATGATATGCTGCTAATACTGAAAACTGCATTCGTTATTGTTATGACGCTTTTTGGAAAACAATACTTCAAAAAACCTAAAGAGTTGGATATGATTGAAATGAGTATAAAATAATAAATTAAGATGAAATCGAGAATATGGCTTTCTTTAGCTCATATGAGCGGGCGAGAGCAGGAATTTATACAAGAGGCGTTTGATACGAACTGGGTGGTTCCCTTGGGGCCAAATGTAAATGCTTTTGAAAAATCTCTTAGAGATTTTTTAATTGGAGATGGAGGGTTGCAAATTGAAAATGAGGGAATGCGAATCGTGGCGTTGAGTGCGGGGACTGCGGCATTACATTTGGGGTTGATATTACTAGGGGTACAACCGGGAGATGAGGTAATTTGCCAGTCGTTCACGTTTGCGGCATCAGCGAACCCGATTGCTTACTTGGAAGCGACTCCGGTTTTTGTGGATAGTGAGAAGGAGACATGGAATATGGACCCGGTGTTGTTGGAGGAGGCGATCAAAGAGCGGTTGGAAAAGACGGGAAAGTTACCGAAGGCGATTATTCCGGTACATTTGTACGGGATGCCAGGGAAAATGGACGAGGTGATGGAGGTGGCGAATTGTTACGGAATCCCCGTGTTAGAGGATTCGGCAGAAGCCTTGGGTTCTGAGTACAAGGGGAGGAAATGTGGAACGTTCGGAGAATACGGGGTACTGTCATTTAATGGTAACAAGATGATCACTACGTCGGGAGGTGGGGCATTGATATGTCCCAATGAGGAGAAAGCGAAACGGGCATTATTTTACGCAACCCAAGCAAGGGAACAAGCCCCGCATTACCAGCACGAGAAGATCGGTTATAATTACCGGATGAGTAATATCTGTGCGGGAATCGGGAGGGGACAGATGTTCGTGCTGGATGAGCACGTTACTCGGAGACGGGCGATTCATGACTTGTACGTGAAGTTACTAGCCGGAGTGAAGGGTGTGAAGGTGATGTGCCAGCCGGAAGGGGAGGGTTTTAACTCGAATTACTGGCTGACGTGTATCACTGTGGAACCGGAAGAGGCGGGTTTCACGAGAGAAGATGTCAGGTTAGCATTGGATGAGGAGAATATAGAGAGTCGGCCGTTGTGGAAGCCGATGCACTTGCAACCCGTGTTCAAAGATGCCCCGTATTACGGAAATGGGACAAGTGAACGTTTGTTCGAGATCGGGTTGTGCTTGCCGTCGGGTCCGACGTTGACAGATGAGGACGTGGAGAGAGTTACGAAAGTTGTGAAACAGCTTTCTGATTTTAGATTTTAAATATTAGATTGAAAGATTGAGAGCTTGATGATTTTTGGGTGAATGGTTGAGAGATTTGAGGAGGTATGATGATGTGATTTCCTGATTCCGATTTTTAAATTAAGAATATGTCCCGGGTAATAACGCCCGGGATTTTTTATTATTTTAAATTTAAAAACTATGACAGAATTGTTAAAGACGAGGTTCTTTGCATTATTGGCAGGAGAATCACAGGAGGAAATTACGAAAGAAAGTTTAGAGGAAGAATTAGGAAAATTTGTTGAAGAGGTTGCGGGGCTATGCGACACGGGAGAGGATTATTTGTCGACGTGCCGTGCGTTGAATTACACGAAGACTCGATTGCAGGCATTATTAGAGATGTACAAGGACTGTGATGGGGTGGGGGAAAAAAGAGGCGTGTCGGTTATGCTTTATCGGGCGAGGATTGCAAGTGGTTGAGGACGAATGGCTGCTTTTTCACGAGAAGATGGATAATCCGGAGAGGTTCCTGAAAAATAAGGAGAAGAAGGCGTTGGTGTACTGGAAGACGGAAAATGTGCTGACAAAAGTGATGGAACTATTGATTGGTTTCGAGGCTCTTGAAGAATTTTATTCTCCGACTGGAAAGTTGCTGGAGTTTTGCGAGTTAGTGGCTATTGCTGAACAGGTTTTGGGGATCCAGATCAAAAATTATCGGCAGTTGAAAAGCAGGGTATTGAGACGGTATAAGGAGGAGACGGTTTTGGATCAATTGGAGAGATTGATTGAGAAATTGAGGACACAGGTTTACAAGTAGATTAAAATTTAGAGTTTAGAATCTAGAGTGAAAAGTTGCTAAGATTTTAGGGTAGTAAGAGTTTAAAACACTTTTGCTACCCTTTTTTGTTGTCTTGAAAGTGGGAAATGAGTACTTTTTTGAATATTGGTAATCATAGGGTTGGGATTATTTTGTTTGACGGAACCGTGGCGTATAACAAGCGGGGAGGCGAATAGCTGTAATATTGCATTCGGAAATCAGCGAGAGTTGATGAGATAAAAGTAGTATTCATTTAAAAAAAGAGTTGTGGCTTTAGTGCTTAATGAATTTGGAATAAGGGGGCGAGTCGGAAATGTCGTTTTCTGCAAGCTGAACGGGAAGTCTTATATGAGGAGTTTGCCCGATAGAATTGACCCTAACACACCGAAACAACAGGAAGTGAGATCCCGTTTCCGGGTGGCCGTGCGTTTTTACAAGAAGATAAAGGAGACTCCCTTGAAGGGTATTTTGGATCTTTCGGCTGACAAGATCTGTAGTAGTGGGTATGCGCTTTTTATGAAAAAGAATTTGAAGGCATTTCGGGCAAACGGAAAGATCGGTGATTTTTCACAATTGCATTTTTCTGCCGGGAAACGACAGCAGGCATATAATCTGCAGGGGAGAATGGATGATCAAGGAATGGTCACGCTAGATTGGGAGAATGACGAGGAGGCGTACAATTTTGAGGCGGCAGATCGTTTGAATGTTATCGTGCTTCCGTCGAATCGTTCATTTAGTCCGAAGTTGTTGGAGGGGGTGGAGGTGTTGCGGGTGGCAGAAAAGGCGATTTTCCCGTTAGAGCGTGGCAAGGGGGTGAGGATACATTTGTATTGTTTTTTCGAGTCCCCGGATGGGAAACGATTCTCGAATTCGCAGTACATTAAATTGTGAACGGGGAATGAAACCGATAAGTGGAATTGTTAATTCGGTCAGCGAGTTGATTGGTCAATTAACGCTCCCGGCGAGGGAGAAAAAAGAGCTGGAAACCGGGTTGTTGAAATTGATTCAGGAACTGGAACGAGAATTAGCACAGGCGAGAGCGGTCACGGTACAGGAGGAAGTGAGGGGGAATTGGTTGCAACGGTCGTGGCGTCCGCTGGTGATGTTGACATTTGCCAGTGTTATTTTGATCGGGACTTTTACCAGTTTACCGATTCTGGATGAAACTTCCCGGTTCTGGGATTTATTGGAGATCGGGTTGGGCGGGTACGTGGTGGGGAGAAGTGGGGAAAAAATCATGCAGGCATTCGCACGAAAGCCACGCTAATTTTAGATTTGATGATTGTAGATCCTATCGATTAAGTGATTTAATGATTTTCGATTAAGTGATTTTAATCACCCAATCATCGAATCGGCAATCACGGAATCTTTTTCATTCTAAACTCTAAACTCTAAATTTTAAACTTTTTGTTATGGAGGTATTTTCAAGTTCTAATTCACCATTTTCAATTGTAAACCATCGTTTGGTGGGTGGTGGAGTAATTCATGTCGTGTGTGAGAAGAATAGGCGAGGATTGGGAGAGCCGGATATGATTATTTTACATTACACGGGAGGTACTAGTGCCATGTCTTCGGCAAAATTCTTGGTAAGGCCGGACGTGAAAGCGTCAGCGCACGTGGTGATCGGGCGGGATGGGCAGGTGATACAACTGGTGCCGTTTAATATCGAGGCTTGGCATGCGGGGAAGAGTAGTTACGGGGGAAGGTGCGAGCTGAATCATTATTCAATTGGGATCGAGCTGGATAACCTGGGGCAATTGCGACTGGAAGGGGGAAAGTTCGTGGCGGAGTGTGGTCGGGAAGTTCCCGTGAAGGAGGTGTATACGGAAGATTCGGGTGAAATGCTGACATATTGGCATGATTACACGGACGTGCAGATGCAGGTGTTGAACGAGGTGTGTGGTTTGCTGGTGGATGCTTATCCTATCGGGGACATCGTGGGACATTCTGATGTGACATCGAGGAAGGTGGACCCGGGACCGGCGTTGAGGGTGGCGGACTGGATTCGGTATTATTGATTTTAGATTTTAAATTTTAGATTGGAACTCCCTCCCCCCTTCGGGGTACTCCCTCTATAAACAGAGGGAGAGTTGGATTACTCGTTGTTTTGGGGAAACTTTTCATTCTAAATTTTAAATTTTATATTTTAAGTTCCATTCTTCGTGTAGGGCCCATGCGGGGAGTGCAGGATCATTTTAAATTTTCTGATTTATTTATTTTTAAATTTTAATGTTATGGCAAAATTTAATTCTTATTTATTAGGCAAGGTAAAGAAGTCCGTTGGTAACGTGACGATGTGTTACACGAACAAACAGAATATCGCAAAGGCGAAGATCTTTTCAAGGAGGGATAACCCGACACCGGAGATGCTTGATCAACGGGCGAAGATGAAGGTTCTGGTTCAGTTGTCTCGGAGATTGATTCCGGTGATTCGGAAAGGTTTCGTGGGTATGGGAAATGGTACGACTTCGAATGCTTTCGTGAAAGCGAATCAAGTAGCCGTGGAAGTGGACGAGAAACACGTGGCAACCATCGTGTTTGATCAGTTAAAGATGGCTACCGGGTTGTTGTACACGCCTAAGGTAACTGTAACGTACGCCTCGGAGAGTAAGATGTATTCTTTCGAGCAGGAGATGCAAGAAGAAGAGGAGGGGTATGCGTTGGCGGATGACAAGGTGTATGGCGTGTTGTTGGAAACCGTGTTGAATCGTGCCAAGATTGTTCCGTTGAGAGATCGGGGAGAGAATGGTAACACGAGTTACGCGCTTCCCGAGGATTGGGATGAGGCTAACGTGAAGGTGTATTGTTTCGCAACCTTGAAGAACGGGAGTGCGGCATCGGACAGTCGTTATTTGACGGTATGATAAGCGTGTACTTTTTTACCGGAATATTTTTCACGCTGGGATTTAATGCTTTCCTCTCACAGGTAGCTGATGATTTCGTGACAGGGGTGTTGAGTATCGTGGGAGGAGTGATTAGCTCGGTCGTGGTGGCTTGGTGTAAGAATCGATGGGAGCGGAAACGTTCCGGACGATAAGGGAAAGGGGTGGCTTCGGCTGCCCCTTTGGTTTGTAAAGTGAGGGAGGAGAGTTTTCATCATGATGAAAACTTTGATCTAATTTGCTTGAAGTTTTCATTATAATGAAAACTTTTTCGTATTTTTGGAAGAGTTTTAATTATAATGAAAATGGAGAATATAAAATATAGAGAACATTATTTGAGGAAAATAGAGCCCTTTATGGGAACGTCTTTGATCAAAGTTATGACCGGACAACGTCGAGTTGGGAAAAGTTATATTTTATTTCAACTAATAGAATTGATCCGGAAAAAGGAATCCGAGGCAAATATTATTTATATAAATCTGGAAGATATCGCTTTTGATTTTATAAAATCTGCAAAGGAGCTATATGCTTACGTGATGAGTAAATGCTTAAAAGAGAGTAAGAATTATATATTTATTGATGAGGTGCAGGAGGTTCGTGAATTCGAGAAAGCTCTACGTTCACTGGTTTTGGATGAAAATAACGATATATACGTGACGGGGAGTAATGCAAAAATGTTGTCCGGAGAATTAGCTACTTATTTGGGGGGACGGTATATTGAGTTCACGATATATAGTTTGTCATATCCTGAGTTTTTACAATTTCATGGACTTGAAAATTCGGATGAAAGTTTTAGATTATATACTAGGTATGGAGGATTGCCCTATTTGATGCATTTGAAATTAGAAGATGGAATTGTTTTTGAATATTTAAAGAGTATATATTCCACGATTATTTATCGGGATGTGGTTAGCCGATATGCTTTACGGAATACTGATTTCTTAGAGAGGTTACTTCTGTTTCTTGCAGATAATGTGGGAAGTATATTTTCAGCCAAAGGGATAAGTGATTATTTGAAATCGCAACGAGTCACGCTGGGGGTGAATCAGAATCCTGACTTATATCGAGCATTTTACAAATGCTTTTATTATTTCTTGTGTTGATCGGTATGATATTGTGGGGAAGCGTATTTTTGAGGTAGGAAATAAGTATTATTTTGAAAATCTGGGAATTCGAAATGTTATAGCAGGTTTTAAACTCCAAGATCAAGGGAAAGTATTAGAAAATATTGTTTATAATCATTTGCTTTATCAAGGGTATAAGGTTTCCGTGGGAGTATTGGAGAAACAAGAAGTTGATTTTATTGGTGAGCGGGAGGGAGAAAAGGTGTATGTACAGGTTGCGTTACAATTAAATGATGAAGCAACTATCCAACGGGAATTTGGCAATCTTTTAAAAATAGAAGATAATTATCCCAAGTTTGTCGTCTCACAAGATTTATTTCATGGAAATACTTATGAGGGAATACAATATTTGGGGATTCGTGATTTTTTAATGAATGTTAGGTAAAAAAAGAGACTGAATAATCAGTCTCTTTTTTCGTATTATCTTTTCAACTTTTCAGTTAAAAGCGGAACGATCTTGCGAACATCGCCCACGATACCCAAATCTGCCACGTTGAAGATCGGGGCAAATTTGTCTTTGTTGATTGCGATGATGTATTCGGATTCTTCCATACCGGCCAAGTGCTGGATTGCTCCGGAGATACCCATGGCGAAGTACAAGTCGGGACGTACGGTTTTACCGGTTTGCCCTACCTGACGTTCGTGTCCCAATACTCCGGCATCAACCATGGCACGAGATGCGGATACTTCAGCACCGATGGTGTTTGCCATTGCACGCAACATATCGAATCCTTCTGCATTACCCACTCCACGACCTCCGGAGATCAATACATGAGCTTCGGTGATGTCAACCAAGTTCTTGGTTTGTTTGACTGTTTCAAGAACACGTACACGGAATTTAGATTTATCGAAGTTGATTTTTACATCCTCGATAGTTCCTTTCCGGTTCTCGTCACGTTGTCCCATGCGCATTACGCCCGGACGAACGGTTGACATTTGAGGACGGTGTTCTTTGCAGATGATGGTTGCCATCAAGTTTCCACCGAATGCCGGACGGGTCATTAACAAATCCCGTTCTTCGGAAATTTCCAATCCGGTACAGTCTGCAGTCAATCCGGTTTCTACACGGGCAGACAAGCGCGGGCCGAGGTCACGACCGATGGTAGTTGCCCCGATCAGCACGATGCTTGGTTTGTTGTCTCGGATGATCTGGTAAATAGCCTGTGCGTAAGGTTCGGTAACGTAGGTTGCCAATTCCGGAGCATCCACGCGTAACACGGTGTCAGCCCCGTAAGCAATACATTCCTGAGCTTGCGTCGTCAGGTCATGTCCCAATAACATGGCATATACTTTCTCATTTAAAGCATCAGCTAATTCTCTGGCTTTACCTAACAATTCCAGACCCACGTTTTGGATAACGCCTTCTCTTTGTTCAACGAAGACGTAAACGTTTTTATATTGTGCCTTATCCATTTCTAATTTTAGATTTAATGATTTTAGATTTAAGATTAAAATAATCCTAATCTATCCTCTTCATTAGATAATAAATTTTTCTTTCAATTTGCTGATAATAATGTCTACAGCTTCTGCAGGGTCTACTTCGTAGATTTGTCCGGCAGCTTTTACACCCTTGGTGAATGATTTGAATACACGGGTCGGTGATCCGTTCAATCCGATCTTCTGATCATCCACGGTGATGTCGTTGTAGGTCCATGTTTCGATGGGGTGGTTGTAAGCCTCAACGATTCCTCTTACAGACATGTAACGGGGTTTTACTCCGGATGCCAATGCGGTGAACACGCAAGGAGTGTCTACTTGTACCATCTGGTAACCGTCTTCCATGGATTTCTTCACCGTGAAAGTCTTGTTCCCGTCAAAAGTCAAGCTTTCCACGTAAGTCACTTGCGGTAAATCCAGATGTTCGGCGATCTGCGGGCCAACCTGTGCGGTATCCCCGTCGATAGCCTGACGTCCGGTGATCACTAAGTCGAATTCCAGAGATCTCAAGGCTGCGGCAATAGTATTAGAAGTGGCCAATGTATCGGCTCCACCGAATTTGCGGTCGCTTAACAGGATGGCACGATCCACTCCCATGGCGTATGCCTCTCTTAGGATAGCTTCTGCCTGAGGCGGTCCCATGGTGATCACGGTCACGTGTGCTCCATATTGATCTTTTAATTGAAGGGCAAATTCAAGTCCTCCCTTGTCATCGGGATTCATAATACTGGGTACACCGTCTCTGATAAGGGTTCCTGTAACGGGGTCCAGTTTGATTTCCGTGGTATCCGGAACTTGTTTAATACAAACAACGATCTTCATGTCAACTGTCTTTTACTTTAATAAATTTGCTGCAATCACCATTCTCTGAACTTCTGACGTACCCTCGTAGATTTCAGTAATCTTGGCATCTCTCATCATTCTTTCAACGGGATATTCACGGGTATATCCATATCCTCCGTGGAACTGTACGGCTTTGGTCGTTACTTCCATGGCCGTCTCTGCCGCGAATAGTTTAGCCATAGCTGCATCTGCGGAATAAGGCACTTTCTGGTCTTTTTTGTAGGCAGCTTGTCTTACTAATAAGCGGGATGCTTCCACTTTGGTCTGCAGGTCAGCCAATTGGAATTGAGTGTTTTGGAATTGACCAAGGGATTTACCGAATTGTTTACGCTCTTTCACGTATTTCACGGTTTCGTCCATGGCTCCTTGGGCGATACCCAATGCTTGAGAAGCGATTCCGATACGTCCGCCGTCAAGTGTTTTCATGGCAATACCAAAACCTTTACCTTCTTGTCCGAGTAAGTTCTCGGCAGGAACGATACAGTTTTCCATGATCAGCTCGCAAGTAGCTGAACCGCGGATACCCATTTTCTTTTCTTTTTTACCGATAGAGAATCCCGGGAAATCTTTTTCCACGATAAAGGCGGAAATTCCTTTGGTCCCTTTGGATTTATCGGTCATCGCCATGATGATATACACGTGTGCATAGCCGGCATTGGTGATGAAGATTTTAGATCCGTTAAGCACGTAATGATCTCCCTCTTTCACCGCGAAAGTCTGTTGTGCGGATGCGTCTGTTCCGGCGTTCGGTTCTGTCAGACCGAATGCTCCGATCCATTCACCGGAAGTCAACTTGGGAAGATACTTGGCTTTTTGTTCGGGCGTACCGTGTTCCATAATCGGCGCACAACACAAAGAGGTGTGTGCGGATACGATTACTCCGGTCGTGGCACATACACGGGATAACTCCTCTACCGCCATCGTGTAAAGGATGTTGTTACCACCGGCACCGCCGTATTCAACCGGGAATGGGATACCCATAATACCAAGTTTTGCCATTTTTTGAACGGTTTCCATCGGGAATCTTTCTGATTCGTCCACTTCCGCCGCCAGAGGTTTTACCTCTTTCTCTGCAAACTCTCTTATCATTTGTAAGAAGAGTTGGTCTTGTTTTGATAGACTGAAATCCATTATTATAAATGTTTTTAATTGATCGAAGCTAGTTTTTAATTCTAAATCAACATTTCTTCAGAATTAAGGCCGTCCCCATGCCCCCTCCGATACAGAGGGATGCAAGACCTAATTTTGCTTCATTGTTTATCATTTCATGTACTAATGATACAACGATGCGGTTTCCTGAGGCCCCGATGGGATGTCCCAGTGCAATTGCACCACCGTTGATGTTCGTACGTTCATTTATCCATTCTCTCGTAACGCCGTGTTGTGCCATGAGTTCGTGAATGACTCCCAGTGATTGTGCCGCGAAAGCCTCGTTTAACTCGATCACGTCGATGTCGGATAGTTTGATTTCGGCGTTCTTGAGTGCGTTGGCAATGGCTGGCACGGGGCCCATACCCATGATGGCTGGGTCCACACCGCCTTGTCCGACACCAATGATCTCGCATAGAGGGGTTAAGTTGTATTGTTTTACAGCTTCTTCCGATGCGATCAGTACGAATGATGCCCCGTCGTTGATTCCCGAAGCGTTACCGGCCGTGACGGAACCCTCTTTTTTGAAAGCGGGACGTAAGGTCGATAATTTCTCTAGGGAGGTCGTCCGGTTCGGGAATTCATCCGTGTCGAACACGTGAGTCTCTTTCTTCACCTTGTACTCTATAGGCACGATTTCTGACTTGAATTTACCATTATCGATAGCCGCAATAGCACGTTGTTGCGATTCGATTGCAAATTCATCCTGTTCTTCCCGGCTGATCGCGTATTTTTCCGCGATGTTTTCAGCCGTTATGCCCATGTGGTATCCTTCGAAGGCGTCCGTCAGACCATCATACACCATGTGGTCCACTACTGTCACGTCGCCCATCTTGTGCCCGTCACGTACACGTGCCGGGAGGATATAGCCCGCATTGGACATGGATTCGGTTCCTCCTGCAATGATCAGGTTCGCTAGCCCCGATTTGATAGCGGTTACACCATTGAGCACGGCTTTCATACCGCTCCCGCATATCATGTTGATTCCGTAAGCCGGAACTTCTTGTGGGATCCCCCCTTTGATGGATGCCTGACGGGCTACACCTTGCCCCTGTCCGGCGGATAGTACGTTGCCGACGATCACTTCATCAATATTGGCGGGATTGACTCCGGTTTCCGCGATAATGTTTTTTATTACGGCGGCACCCAAGTCTGCTGCTGTCATTGAAAGAGTTGTTCCTAAAAATTTGCCGATCGCTGTTCTTTTTGCTGCTACGATATAGGTTTTTGTCATTGAGGCATTGCTTTTAAGTTTTTGGAAATTATTAATTCACAGCCTGTAGCTGCTTTGATGTCATCTAAAGTAAATTCAGGGTTTAATTCTACCAGTTCGATTCCGGCAGGGGTAATGTTCATAACACCCATTTCGGTGATAATCATGTCAACTTCCCCGGCAGCGGTTAACGGCAGTGTGCATTCTTTCAAAATCTTGTGATTCCCTTTTGCCGTGTGTTCCATGGCAAGGATCACTTTTTTAGCACCTACTAAAAGGTCCATGGCTCCACCCATGCCCGGGGCTTTTTTACCGGGGATGATCCAGTTTGCCAAGTTTCCTTTCTCGTCTACCTGTAAAGCACCAAGAATGGTGACATCCACGTGTCCACCGCGGATAAGTCCGAAAGAGGTTGCGCTGTCAAAGCTGCAGGCGCCTTCGATCGCCGTGATGTAGCCACCACCGGCATCCGTCAATTCCGGATTTTCTTTACCTTCTTCCGGTTTCGGACCCATACCTAATAATCCGTTTTCGGATTGTAGGATCACGTGTACGTTTTTGGGCAAGTAGTTCGGTACCATCGTTGGCAGTCCGATTCCCAAGTTTACCACGTCGCCGTCTTTTAATTCGAGAGCTACCCGTTTTGCGATAACTTCTCTTACTTGATCTTTATCCATACCGTTTTCAATTTAAAATGCTATTTATTTTTTCTTCTAACAAATTCTTGTGCAACAAATGACGCCACGTCATCCGCATAGGTGTTCATGCCGAAACCTGCATCGTAACCCAGCTCTTTTGCCAATTCGTGTGAGATACGAGGACCACCGCAAGCTAAGATTACTTTATCTCGCAAGCCTTCTGCCTCCAGCATTTCCACGAGTTCGATCAAGTTCTTGATGTGAACATCTTTTTGGGTAACGGTCTGGGATACCAGAAGAGCGTCGGCTTTCAGCTCGATAGCTTTGGCAATAAACTCTTCATTGGGAACTTGGCTTCCCAAGTTGTGAGCCTCGATCATGTCGTAACGTTCCAGTCCGTAGTGTCCGGCAAATCCTTTCATGTTCATGATGGCGTCGATTCCCACGGTGTGAGCGTCGGTTCCGGTACTTGCTCCCACAACAACTAAAGGACGTCCGATATTTTCACGGATGAACTCGTCCGTTTCGTGCATATCCCATTTCGTTCCTTCTACTTTCGGAACATGAATACTCGTGAAGTCCACGGTGTGCGTGCAGCTACCGTAACAGTTGAAGAAGGTGTAGCCTTCGGTCAACTCTTTATGGAATACCACTTGCGGGTTCTCGAAACCCATTTTTTTCAACAATTGTTTTGCGGCTTCGATAGCCTCATCCCCGGCAGGTACGGGCAACGTGAAACTCAACTGAGTTTTCCCGTCGTTCATCGTGTCCCCGTAAGGTTTTATTTTTTTCAGATCCAGCGTCTGGTCGAAATCATTTTTTTCGGTAGAATATAATCCTCCACTCATAATGAATTGAAAATTGAAAATGCAAAATTGAAAATTATCAATCGCATTGGTTTAAATTTTATTTTTATTCACACTCTTGAAACTTGGAACTAAAAATGACAAGTCGTCATTTTCAATTCTCAATTTTCAATTTTCAATTGCCTTTCAGCATTAACTCGATAAACGGGTTATAGTAGTTGGCGCCTTTGGCTGCAACTCCGTCAAGTCCTTTACCACCATTCTTCGGACGTTTCACGTCACCGAAGATTCCTTTTTCCAAAGCGGTGAAAAGACCTTCACGTTCAATGTTTTCAAGTAATGCGATAGCGTTGTTCAATACTTCCTTGGCACGATTCTGGATGATACCGTCCTTTTTGAACTCTACCTCGTCACCGATATTCTTCATGTTACCGAAGATATACTTGGCGTTCTCGATAGAAAGGTAACGGTCGGACATGAACGGCGTGTGGATAGCTTCCGTTGGCATACCCAATAATTGGATTCCTTGTGAAGTCCAGATTCCGATCATGTTGAAAAGTGCATCCTGAATGTGTCCGCGGAAAATATTTCCCGTCATGAATTTGGTCGGAGGCATATATTTTAAAGTGGCTTTCGGGAAAATCTCACGGGTCATTTGAGCCTGAGACAATTCCAGTAAGAATCCGTTTTCAAGAGACGGGTCCATTTCGAAAGCGTGTCCTAATCCCATTTGTTCTTCTTTCAATCCGGCGATCAAGGCTAATTGCTCGTTGATCAAGTCGGATGCCAGTACGGTGTGTGCCTGTTCCACGGCATCAGCGGTGGTTAGGTAGTTGTCCTCTCCGGTATTGATGATCACCCCGGCGAATCCGTTGATTACCCTTGACATGAACTGGTCAACCAGTGTACGCTGCATATTGATATCCCGGAATAGGATCCCGTAAAGAGCGTCGTTCAACATCACATCCAAGCCTTCCAGCGCTCCCATAGCCGCAATTTCCGGCATACATAAACCTGAACAATAGTTACATAAGCGGATGTAACGGCCTACTTCTTCGCTTACTTCATCCAAAGCCTTACGCATGATGCGGAAGTTTTCTTGTGTAGCGAAGGTTCCCCCGAATCCTTCCGTGGTAGCTCCATAAGGCACGTAATCCAACAAACTCTGCCCTGTTGTACGGATTACGGCAATGATGTCAGCCCCCTGACGTGCGGCAGCCTGTGCCTGTACCACGTCTTCGTAGATGTTTCCGGTAGCCACGATCACGTAGAGGTAGGGTTTCGGGCCTTCTCCGATCGTGTTCAAGTAGTTTTCCTTCTTGGCACGGCGATCACTGATCCGTTTGATACTTGCGTCAACGTGCGGTTTAAGTGCGGCTTTAATCTTGTCTGTCGGGTGAACGGGGAGCGTGGTAATGTCCAGTTCTCCCTCTGCAACCTTCTCTGCTATTTGTTGCGGGTTCATACCGGTTTCCACGATTGCGTTTCCGAGGAAGAATAGAATTCCTTCACCTAACACGCCTTTGTCTTTGATCTCGTCTACCAGCACGTTGGGTAGGGGCACGGTGTTAGCGTCAACCCCGTCAATACCGAGCAAACGGCATAACGTACGCTCAACGGCAACGGTAGAGTATTGTTCCACGAATTTTTGTACATCGTCGGCTATCTTCCGGGCCACGTCCTTTGCGTGTGCCACTTTGGTGAAATCAAGCCCTAGTTTACTGTTCTGCATATCTTTGTTCTGTTATTAATTTCTGTTCTTCTCTTCGTCATCCAAAAACTCCTCTGCTTTGTCCAACAATTCTTCGTCAACGCCCAGAATACGGGCGATGCGCATGGCTTCTTGCGGAACGGAGTCGTGAGTATCTTCGATTAGCGAGTAATCGATGAACTCGTTTATATTGTTGATGGTCAATAGACCTTTCACGTGTTCTTTTACAAATCCTTTTACCCGCATTTTTTTACAACGGGCTTTGATCCCGCTGTAATGGCTAGTAATCAAGGAACGGGCCCCTTTATCCGTTAGGAAGTCGAGCATGGCATTCACGATCGCCTTTCCTTCCGTGGGGTTGGTGGTTCTTGCCAGTTCATCAATTAAGATCAAGGCGTTTTTACCTGCTTTCACGTCTTGAACGATGGCATTTACCCGTAGCATTTCCGAGGCATACGAGGACAGTCCGTTTAATTCGGATTGCTCGTCCCCGATGCAAAGGAGAACTTCGTCAACCAAGGCAATCTCGGCTTGTTCTGCCGGAACGTAAAAACCGAATTGGAATAGTGTTTGTGCCAGTGCCACGGTTTTCAGGATAACGCTTTTCCCAGCCATATTGGCTCCGGTAATCAAACAGGCGCCTTGCTCGATGTCAATGTCAATGGCTTGGAATTTCTTGCCTTCTTGCCAAAGTACCTCTTTTACTTGTGGGTTGAATATTTTTATATAGCGAGTTGTGCCAGAGGAAATTTCCGGTTTGCACAACTGCATATCAATGGTCTGTTGGGCTTTTGCCAACAGGATATCTAAAGTTGCCGTGTTTGCCAAGGCTTCGTTAATTTCTTTTTTATAGGGATGAATCTGTTCGGATAGCTTTTCCCGGATTTGGTCTTCTAATTCCGTATGCTCGAATTGAAGTTGATCCAGTACTCGTTCTTCTGTTTTTTCATCCATTTTGAGCGTCTTCATTTTTGCCCGCAGGGCTGCCAGTTCCGGGGAATAGGCATCATACACGTAAAAATGAGGAATACGCATCTTTTCGGGATCTAGAATGTTTACTACCGGTTCCAAGTCCGGGAGTGAAACAACCGTGATATTTGCTGATAGGAGCAATTCCCGCATCTCCACGACCAGCAAAGAAAAAGCTTTTAATTCAAATAGTTCAATGTCATCCAGTATCTGTGATTCCGTCACCCGGTTCGCTGTTCCCCGGATGTCCTTCACTTGCATCAGTTTGACTTTGATCTTGGTAATGGTGTCTGTTAGTTCGGAGGTTTGTAGAATGTTGCGCATGACCTCGGTTTTGTCCAATTCTTGGGCAATTGCTTCCGGGGTACGCAAATAAGGTAATGTGTTCAAGATCCGTTTCGCCAGACCGGATTGAATTTCCAGTTTGTCGATCATGAATCTGAACCCGTTAATTTCTTCTATGGCACTTCTTAAAAACACCGCTACTAATTTTAGATTTAATGATTTATGATTTTAGATTCCAGCCGCACGGGCCATCGCTTCTAAATTCATTTTCAATTTTCAACTTTCAATTCTTTTGACGTCATAAACAGGAATTCCCAAGCTCTCTTGCATGGCTACTCTCAGTTCGTCGGAATCCAGACAATATCCTTCCGGAGATTGGGGATTGATGCAAACGGCCAGTAGTTTACTTTTTTGCAATACCTTCATGGTGCCGCCTTTTTTAAGGAAGGCGTAGTATGTTTCCATGGAGGCGAACATTTTGGTGAAATCACGGATGATCAGTGTGATCTCCTTGATTTGCTTCTGCTGCCGTAGGAATTGCAATAATTTGTCACTGATGGCGCCCGCCACGTATAACGTGTTCCCGTACTTGAAAACTTCGTCTTTGTTATTTTCAAGCATAAACACGGAAGGTATGTTCAGATCGTGAACTTTCCCGTTTTCGTCAATGGACCACATTCCTTGCTCGATGTCGATCAATTGCCGGATAATTTCCGGCTCTGCTTTCTCCAAGCAAATGAGGTCATACACGTATTTTGTTTTTCTAACCAGTTGAGGAATATTACAGGATACCGCGGCTCCCGTGGCTAACACCATGGCTTCCGTCACAGCCGGAGAGCTGAGACTGAGTCGGGAGAGAGCCCCGTCGACGATGGTGGTATCCACGTCAAAACGTTTCATCCCTTGGATGAGGGTTTTCAATGATCCCGTGTCGGCAGGCCCTGATAACAAGGCTTTCCCCGAACTGACAGCTCTGGCGGTTACCAGACGTCCTAACGAGGTTTGTTGTGTGCTGACATCCATGATCTCTGCCACCAGACGTTTCGACCGGTAATGCATCTCTGACGTGATGAATATCATGTCTTCAAAGATTTCAATTTCCGGTTTGGGCGTTTGGCAAACCTGATCCCTGTTTTCCCCGTCGATGCCTATTGAGGTAAGGGCGAAACGCTTTCCCGTATTCTTCACTTTCCGAAGAATATAGTTTAAGCATTCCGTTTTTCCGGCATTTTTTGCCAGACCCACGATTGCTATACTATTGTATTTTAGAATCTCCTCGATAAACATTGGTTATTGATGATTTGTTGGTTAAGTGATTCTGTGATTTCCTGAGAAGAGACTAAATCACTTAATCGGAAATCACGGAATCACTTAATTATTTTATTCGTGATGATTTCTCTCGTTACGAGCCAAATGTTTCGGTTCGATGGAGAGCATATCGCCATTTAACAGAGCGGCAACACCTTCTTTGCGAGCTTGCTCACATTCTGGGCAGTGACACTCTTCCTTGTAATCTGTCGGTTCCGTGTAGGTTGTGATAACACCTTCGTAGTTTCTCAATACAACCCGGTTCGGAGATTGAGAGATCACGTAGTTCGGCATTACCGGAGTCTTACCACCACCACCGGGTGCGTCAACCACGAACGTGGGAACTGCGTATCCGGAAGTGTGGCCGCGTAAGTTCTCGATGATCTCGATACCTTTGGAAACCGGAGTACGGAAGTGTTCGATACCCATGGAAAGGTCACATTGATAGATGTAGTACGGACGAACACGCATTTTTACCAATCCGTGCATCAATTTCTTCATCACGTAGGTACAATCGTTGATACCTCTCAGTAACACGGTCTGGTTTCCTAACGGAATACCTGCATCAGCTAAGCGAGCGCAAGCAGCAGCTGATTCTTCCGTGATTTCGCTTGGGTGGTTGAAGTGGGTATTTAACCAGATCGGGTGATATTTTTTCAGCATATTCACCAACTCCGGGGTAATTCTTTGCGGGCATACTACCGGGGTACGGCTACCGATACGGATGATTTCCACATGAGGGATAGCTCTCAAACGGCTGATAATGTATTCCAAACGATCGTCGCTTACCAACAATGCGTCACCACCGGACAACAGCACGTCTCTTACTTGCGGAGTCTTGGCGATGTACTCGATACATCTGTCAATACGTTCGGTCGGGGAGGCACTGTCTTTTTGTCCTGCAAAACGTCTGCGGGTACAGTGACGGCAGTACATGGAACATTGGTCCGTGATCAAGAACAACACTCGGTCCGGATAACGGTGAGTCAATCCCGGTACGGGAGAATCGCTGTCTTCGTGTAACGGGTCTTCCAAGTCTGCGCTGGCTTTGTGTAACTCCAATGCAGAAGGAACGGCTTGTTTACGTATCGGACAATGCGGGTCGTTCTTGTCGATTAAACTTAAATAATATGGGGTGATCGCCATTCTCAGCATTTGTAATGCTTTACGAATACCCTCTTCTTCGCTGGGATCCAGATCAAGATATTTTTTTAATTGATCCACAGTCTCAATTCTGTTTTTCACTTGCCATTTCCAGTCGTTCCATTGTTCATCTGTTACTTCCGGAAAAAATTCTTTTCGTCTGCTTTCAGCCATCTCAGTTTATTTATTTTAGATTTATCTTTTAATTTTTATCTTTTATCTATAAAATCGCAATGCGATTTTATTTCACATACAATCTATTAAATAGTTCCCGAATTTCCTCAGACTCCCGAATGATACTCAGTGTCAGTTCGGCGTGTCCTTTGGCGTATCCGTTCCCCACGATTAAATTTATATCTTTTCCTACTCCTTCAGCTCCCAATGCCGCTTTCGTGAAGCTGGTCGCCATGGAGAAGAAATAAACGCATCCTTGTCCTTTTGTGACGAGAATCGAGGTCATTTCTGTCGATGGAACGTTTACATTGTTAATCGTTACCTCACAACCTCTTTCCCCTGCAATGGCAGTCACTTTTTTATACACGTCCATCACTTTTGTTGCGTCGGCAACAATAACGTGAGTGGCGAGATTCATATCTTTAATTCTTCGGGCGTTCTCTTCCGAGTATTCCACCACGATGACCTTTCCGTAAGGTCCAACGTTTTTCATGGCCTGGTAGCAACAAAGTACTCCAGACTTTCCTCCCCCTCCGATGATACATACCGTATCTCCTTCTTTTACCAGACGGGCCACTTGAGCCGGGGCCCCAGCCACGTCCAACACGGCTAATGCCAATTTTTCCGGAATATCATTCGGTAGCACGGCATATAAGCCGCTTTCAAACAGGATCGCTTGCGCGTCCACGTCGACCTGATCTGATGCCGGGTCAAGATGCTTGATCTTGTTTATTTTTAATGGGGTCAGGGATAAGGAAACCAGTGTGGCAATTTTATCTCCGACCTTCAGTGATTTGTCCGGGAAATTAGGCCCGATCTCTTTCACCGTTCCGATGAGCATACCACCCGATCCGGTAACAGGATTTTGCATTTTACCTCTCTCTGCCACGATAGAAAGAATCATCTCTTTCATTTTGTCCGCCTCCCCGTTACAAGCGCTTTTAATCTGCGTGTAACTGGCCGAATCAATGTTTAATGTTTGTACATCAATCAGCAATTCGTTGTCATAAATGCTCATCGTGTTATCCAGCTTTAATGCCGGTTGCGGAAGTGTTCCTTCCGGAGTAATTACCCTGTGTGTTCCGTATCTACAACCCTTGTCCATCAAATGATTTTAAATTTTAGATTTTAAATTTAATGATTTATGAAGATGTATCAAAAACTCCCTCCCGGCTCCGCCGTACTCCCTCTATAAACAGAGGGAGAGCTGTAAATCTTCTTGAAACCGGGTAGTAATTTAACTCCTCCTCTGTTTATAGAGGAGGTGGCAGCTTTACTGACGGAGGAGTTTTTGAGACATCTTCATAAATCTTTAATTATTAAGCGTAAAGTTCAGTAAAGATCTTTCTTAAAGCTTCGCTTTCTCTCAGTTCTTGAAGAGTGATCTCTGCGTGTCCTTTCGTGTAACCGTTACCAACGATCATGGTCACGTCGCTACCAACACCTTCTGCTCCAAGAGCTGCTTTCGTGAAGCTGGTTGCCATAGAGAAGAAGTAAACAACTCCCGTGTTCTTCGTACAAAGGATAGAAGTCATTTCCGTATCGGTGATGTTCACGTTGTTGATCGTAACGTCGCACATTTCACCATTGGTCAATTCCTCGATTTTCTCCATTACCGGAACGGGTTGAGTTGCATCGGCAGAGAATACATAGTCGCAGAAACCAAGTTTCTGTAAACGTTCGGTACTCTTTTGGCTGTGGCACAAACCGATTACTTTACCAGTAACGCCTGCACGTTTTTTAGCCTCGTAACAGCACAACATTCCTGATTTACCACCAGCACCAATGATTAACACGGTATCGCCCGGTTTAACCAATTTTGCGGTTTGAGCGGGAGCTCCGGCTACGTCCAATGCAGACAAGGCCAAGTTTTCAGGAAGATCAGCCGGGATCTTGGCGTAGATACCACTCTCGAAAAGGATAGCCTTACCGTCGATGTCTACTTGGTCGATGTCCGGGCGAATATCTTTGATTTTGTCAATGCGAAGTGGGGTCAAAGAAAGAGAAACCAAAGTTGCGATCTTATCACCTTCTTTCAAATCGATTTTGCCTTTCAATGCATCACCGATTTTCTCCACCGTACCTAACAACATACCGCCTGATCCGGTTACCGGGTTACGATGTTTTCCTTGTTTTGCAACAATGTCCATCATGATTTCAGCGATCTTTGCTTTATCACCACCAGCTTGTTGCTCGATCTGAGTGAAACTAGCTGAGTCAATATTTAAAGTCTGAACGTCGATCAAGATTTCGTTGTCGTAGATCTCGTCCATGTTGTTGTCAATCTTGTTGGCGGGTTGTGGTAATACTCCCTTTGGTTCGATTACACGGTGGGTTCCGTATTTATTTCCTTTCTTTTGCATAGTATGATTAAATTTGAAAATTTATAAATCGATTATTTTAAAGGTTTTAATCCCAAAATTTCTCTTGCTTCTGCGGAGGTGGCGATAGGACGACCTAATTCTTTGGCGATACGAACCACTTTGGCAACTAATTCACCATTGGATTTAGCCAACACGCCTCTTTCCAAATAAAGATTGTCTTCAAAACCTACTCTCACATTACCCCCCATTGCGATAGCGGGAGCTGCAAGCGTGAAAGCATGACGACCGATTCCGGTTGCAGTCCACGTAGAACCTGCGGGAATTGCGTTTACAAGCCAGCAAAGGTTCGGTACCGTGGCAGGAGTACATCCGGGAACACCGAGAACGAAATTGAATTGCATCGGGGCTCCGGGAACCTGACCTTTTTTAGCCATGGTTAATACGGTGTCAAGATGTCCCATTTCGAAACATTCGTATTCCGGTTTGATGTTGTTTTCCAACATTCTCTTTCCGAAGTCTCTCATCATCGGCATGGTATTCTCGAAAACCTCGTCTCCGAAGTTACAGGTACCACAATCCAAGGTGGCCATCTCGGGGAACAGTTCTGTCGGCTGAAGACGTTCTTCAGCGGTCATTCCCACGGCTCCTCCGGTGGAGGGAATCAAGATAACGTCCGGGCATACCTTATAAATAGCGTCGATACACTCTTTGAAGCGTGCTTTGCTTTGGGTTGGGGTTCCGTCATCTTCACGAACGTGAAGGTGAACAATAGCTGCGCCTGCGTCTACAGCGGATTTCGCTTCTCTCACGATCTCTTCTACTGTATAAGGAACGGCGGGATTTTGTTCTTTGGTAACTTCGGCCCCGCAAATGGCTGCTGTGATAATTAATTTCTCCATAATAATAATTTAGATTATTTCTTTCTCTGGTCTTCTTTTTTCACCACGCAGGTTCCGCTTGCACGGCAAACAACGATCGGTTCTTCCAGTACGTCTGCTGCTGAAGCCGAAATGTCAGGTCTGGATGCGATTACTTTCTTTGCCTCGAAAACCATTTTCCGAGAAGAATTTCCTACTTTCACGATCTCTCCGGTAGCCTCGATATAATCTCCAGCATAAACAGGTGCCAAAAACTCCACGTTGTCGTATGCCACGAACAACCCTTCGTCACCGTCATGCATGATTAATAATTCCGTGGCCACGTCTCCGAATAAATGTACCATGTGAGCCCCGTCAACCAAATTACCACCGTAATGAGCGTCTTTTGCACTCATTCTTAATCTTATCATTGATTTTTCCATTTCCTTTAATTTTAAATTTTAGATTTTAAATTGAGAACCCATTTTCAATTTTCAATTATGAAGTCCACCATGATTGACGGAGTCTTCACGTTCTCTGCGGCGATTTCACCGACTTCAACCAGTTCGTTAATTTCGGCAATTACCAAATCAGCGGCAGAAGCCATTAACGGGTTGAAGTTTTGAGATGTTCCCCGGTAAACCAGATTTCCTGCTTTATCTCCAAGGCTGGCGCCAACCAACGCGATATCGGCTCTCAACGGTTTTTCCAACAAGTAGTCTTTGCCATCCACGTTGACGATCTGTTTTCCTTCGGCCACGATGGTACCCATTCCGGTTTGAGTCAGGATTCCTCCCAGCCCGCAACCGCCGGCACGTACACGCTCTGCCAATGAACCTTGCGGGCAGAATTCGATTTCAAGTTCTCCGCTATTCATTTGTTCGCTCGTGTGCGGGTTCGTCCCGATGTGTGACACGAAAAGTTTCTTTACTTGTTTGTTGGCAATCAATTGACCTACTCCTTTGTCCGGGTAAGCCGTGTCATTACAGATCAACGTCAGGTTCTTAACGCCTGATTTCGCTAACGCATCAACGATTTTGTTAGGAGTTCCGTTTGCGAGGAATCCGCCTACCATGATGGTCATACCATCTTTTACTTTTGATACAGCCTCTTCGATAGAAATAAATTTACTCATAGGAAGCATTTTTATATTGTTTCAGTTAAATATTTAACACATTCGCATTGATTTGTCAAATTTATATCATTTGGGGCAATAAATGAAATATTTTCAACATAAAAACGGAAATAATTCTTTATTGAGAATCATTTTACGTAGTCGAAAATAAATATCTGTCACCGCCTCTGAATTTGCGGTATTAAATTATAAAATTTTAAGATAAAAACCAACGGCTTGGTCGAAAAAAATATGATTATTTCTCTGAGAATCAATTTTAAAGAGAGCGTGAAGGGACTAATTGGGTTTATTGTTCCCTTGCTGTCTGTATTCGCTTGGAGAGCAACCTACGAATCTTTTAAACAGGCAGAAAAATGTTTGGGTATTGGGAAAGCCTAAGGCGAGAGCAATTTCTGAAATTGTTTTATTCGAGCTTGTTACGAGGTATTTTGCCATGTCTATTTTTTTCAGACGCACGTATTCCCGGAGTGTTTTTCCGGTTTCTACCCGTACGAGATCGTTGAGATAGGCAAGAGATTGGGGAATGCGGTCATGGACGTACTCGATCGAGCGTAATTCGGTTTTTGTCGCGTATTCTGCCTGTAGATATTGTTCCAAAAGTTGATTGAAATACGCCAAAATATCATTATTTATATTGCAACGGGTGATGAATTGGCGTTCGTAAAATCGCAGGCAGTAATCTAGGAGTAATTCAAGATGCACGGCTAACAACCGGAGGCTGAATCGGTCGATGTCTCGTTGCAATTCTTTTTGAAAATTGCTCATGCATACTAATACGATCTGTTTTTCTCGTTCGGATAAATGAAGGGATTCGTTTTCTTGGTAGGAAAAGAACGAGTATTCGGATTTCTTACAGACGAGTGAAGTTTCGTTGAAAACTTTGGGGTGGAATGCGATGCCTAAAATGCTGGTCTGTTCCGGAGCGTCATGTTGGGTGATGTCAATAGTTTGTCCGGGTGCTTTGAATACTAACGTGCAGGATTGGAAATCATGACACCTGCGCCCGTATCTGAAATCTCCACATTGTACTTGTTTGAAGTATAGAGCGTAGAAATCGCCGGAAATAGAGAGTTGACCGAGGCGTGTGGCTTCGGCTAGGTCAATAACGCTTAGGAGCGGGTGTAATGTCTTTTGCCCGATTAGCGTGTTTAGCTGACAGATGGTCTCTATTTTTTGCGTGTGGTTAGCCATGATGATATGATTCGTAAAGTCGGTAAAATTCTGCTTGTCGCTAGATAAACTCCTCCGGCCTTCGGCCACCTCCTCTATAAACAGAGGAGGAGCTGGTAACTCTTCCCGAAGACGGTGAGTATTCCAACTCACCCTCTGTTTATAGAGGGAAATCGGCGAGTAAGCGAGAACAGATAGAGAGTTTACTCGTTGTCTGTCGAGCGAGAGCCGATTCGAGACTGTTTGCAGGCTCAATACCCCGAAGGGGGGAGGGAGTTTAAAATGATTCTTTATTTTATCACATCAATCTCTTTCAACCATTTTTCTACTTGCGGGCGGGCTGAACTTGCTGATCCGCCACTGGTGATGAATCCTTTTTTATTCGTGGCCTTACTTGTGTTTTTCACGAAATCTTTAGAGCAACTTTGTTCGCCACCTCCACCGTGCGTGCAGAAGGGGATCACGATTTTACCTTCTAGCTTATAGCTCTCTAGGAATGTCAAGATCGGCATGGGCATTGTTCCCCACCAGTTCGGGAAGCCGATAAAGATAATATCATACTCTTCCATGTTCTTCACTTTCTCTTTTAATTCGGGGCGGGCGTTGTCATTTTTTTCTTTTTTGGCTGCTTCCGTGCAAGCGTGATAATCTGCCGGGTACGGTTTTGCTGTCTGGATTTCGAATAAATCTCCGCCTGTCAGCTCTTTGATATGATTCGCTATCGCTTTGGTGTTTCCGCTACGTGAAAAATAAGCGACCAGTACTTTCTTTCCGTTAGAAGTCTTTTGTGCTTTTACATTCATGCTAGATGTTGCCATAACTGTTGCAATTATTAAAAAATACATTGTTTTCATTCTGATATATTATAAAGTTGTCCATTTATTTTGTGATACAAAAATATAGGGTGTGGCGGGGATTGTGTGTAGATAAATTACAGATATGTGTACCATTTTTACTGATTTCAACTAGTTGGTAGAGAAACTTAAACAAGAATTGTTATTTTTGTTTCAAACAAAGCCTTGAAAATTATGGGTGAAATATTGAAAATGAATACGATTCATGATTATCATGAATTTTTAGGGGTAAAGACTTTGCATCCTTTGGTAAGCGTGATCGACCTGTCGGAAGTACCTCCGCTTCGTATGGCTCGCAAAAATTTGGGTTTTTACACGGTCTTTTTGAAAGATGTTAAGTGTGGGGATCTTCGTTATGGACGCAAAATGTACGATTATCAAGAAGGTACTTTAGTTTTTATCGGTCCCGGACAAATCGTGGGGGATGACGATAACGGGACAAGGGTACAGGCGAAAGGATGGGCGTTGCTTTTCCATCCCGATTTATTATTGGGGACATCTTTGGGGCGCAAGATGAAGGACTATTCTTTTTTCTCTTATGAGGCGAACGAGGCTCTTCATATGTCTGACCGGGAACGAGAGATCGTGATTAATTGTTTTCAAGAGATCCGGGAGGAGTTGGAACACGCTATCGATAAACATAGTCGATCCATCATTACCGCTAATATTGAAGTGTTTTTGAATCATTGTGTTCGCTTTTACGATCGGCAATTTATCACTCGTAAGGATGTGAATAAGGATATTCTTACCCGGTTTGAAGATTTGTTGAACGGTTATTTCGAGTCGGATGCCCCGGTTTCTTACGGATTGCCTTCTGTTGCTTTTTGTGCTGATAAACTTAATCTTTCTGCGAATTATTTCGGAGATCTGATAAAGAAGGAAACGGGGAAATCGGCTCAGGAGTATATTCAGTTTACCATTATTGATAAGGTCAAGGAACGTTTTGCCGATTCGTCCAAGTCCGTGAGTGAGATTGCTTACGAGATGGGCTTCAAATACCCTCATCATTTGAGCCGCTTGTTTAAGAAAATGGAGGGGTGTTCTCCTAATGAGTACAGGGTGGCATTGAATTAATCATGCCGCCTTGTTATTCTAGATTTTTAATGATCTCAGTAAAGTCAGACCAATCCTCCACCTTGAACGCTCTGATGTCTCTTACGGATTTTCTAAACCATTCTGTTTTTCGGAGTGCATCAATAGCTTTGTAAACAGTGGCTAGGTTGTTGTCTATGGATAGGTAGACACTACCTTGTGTCCATTCAAAACCACATTTTTTTAATAACATGCGAATCTCGAAATAGGCATTGTTATAAGGCTCTCCATAATTTTTTTTGACTTCTCCTATCGTGAGGTCGAATGATATTGCGTACATAATATTTAATTTAAAGATTGGAAAAATCTCTCCTGTCCAAAGAATATACGCCCATCATCAAGTTTAATAGATATGACAATACCATTAAACCTGTTGTTTTCAATATCTACGATAATCCCCTCGTACCAAGCATCTAATCCTGTTAAGTCGGGGGATACTTTTACTCTTTCACCAACTTTCATAAAGATCTTTTTTACCCCATAAAGATACGGAGATTAGGAATATAAACAAAAGAAGCATATAAAAAATTTGTGGGATAATTCTTGTATGGTTAAGAGATTTTGTCAATGGTTATATGAAGAGTGGTCGGAAAATTTTATTTTTGTTTGCCAAGAAGAAATGGTAAAGGGTACTTATGTTAGATTTGAATATAAATTGAGATTTATGCGGGAAGTCATGGTTCAATATCTGCAACATCGTTTGTTGAAGTGGTTTGACGAGAACCAGAGGATATTCCCGTGGCGGGAAGATCGGGCGACGAAGTACCAGCAAATTGTTTCTGAGATCTTGTTACAGCGCACGAAAGCGGAGACGGTGGCAAAGTATTATGATACTTTTTTCTCTAAATTTCCCGATTGGAACGCTTTGGCTAATGCTTCGCTTGAAGAGTTGGAAGAGATTATGAAACCTTTGGGATTATATCGTCACCGGGCTCGACGGCTGTATAAGCTGGGGGAAGATATTCGCCGACGGGGTGGGAGGATCCCGGGAAACGAGAACGAGTTGAGGGATTCCGGTTTTATCGGGTTGTACGTGACCAATGCGTTCGAATTGTTTATCTTGAGGAATCGTAAACCGCTTTTAGACGTGAACATTGCCCGGTTGCTGAAACGTTATTTTAAACCGGGAGATTTTATTGACGTGCGGCATGATAAGGAGATTCAGGAGTTGGCAAATGATATTATCGAGGTACGTCGATGCAAGGAATTGAACTGGGCTATTCTGGATTATGCGGCATTGGTGTGTAAAACTCGGAATCCGTTATGTGGGGAGTGCGTTCTTAATAAGCATTGTAAGTATTATGAGTTATCCCAAGGTGATGTAACCGAAGAGTCGGAGTAATAATCTCCTGCCATCTTTGTAACAAGTTTCCTTCGCTCTTGTTCGTATATTGGCGAAGGGCGATGAAAGGGCGATGAAAGGGAGGTGAAAGGGTAATGGGAGATGATTACTCTGATAAAAAGCAGGCTTTACACTAGCTTTAGGCTATGTCAACCTAGCATTCTCTTGATATTTTCTTGATAGTTCATTTAGATCAAGGAGCATTCAACAAGCATTCATCTTGCATTTATCTTCGATAAAATTGATTTTTGATACGATTATATTTGCAAGTTAGGTGTGTCGTGTAGTATTTTAGCTATCGGGTGGGATATGCTCTTGTTTGAAAAAAGGGATGGGGAGTGACGAGGGAGTTCAAGAGAGGGATTAGATCGGTAATAAAGCTAAAGAGACTTTAGAATGTATCAGAAGTCTCTTTAGTTTTATAATGGAACTTATTGTTTGATTAGTTCGCTGTCGTTACGATTTCCTGTCATGTTTTCGTACCAGTCTTTATGTTGTTCCCCGCCTGAAGTAGCCCAGTCTTTGAAATGGGGATAAGCTTTCAAAAAGTCTGCTTTTTCATGAGTATGAGGAATGTCGGTAGGGATATTGATCGCCCATACTAGGTTAGTGTTGGAATTGTAGTAGATCCCGCTTTTCCCGATATAGGAATTCCCTTCTTTCGTTTGTTCGTATGTGCTTTGTCCGAATTCTTCTGTCGGAGCGTAACCTCTCGTGTGGATTTCTTGCCATTGAGAGGCTCCTTCCTTTACAGGTTTAGCAATGAAAAAGTCAAATGCGTCAAGGGTAAGATCTGCTTGAGGAATTGAATTGCGGAATGCAATATAAAAGGTGATGTTTACCATATCGCCTTTTTGTATTCGTGCTTTGTTATCCGGATCTGTGTTAAGGAAAGCGAAACCTTTAGGAGCCTTCGTGTTGGTTCGGATGTTATCGAACCTGAATATAGGTGTATTTTTCACGCTATTACCCGGATTGAGTAACTTCATATCGGCCTCTTCCAAGGCATTGTAGGATTCTTGTTTTTCGCATTCTTCTATTTCCCCGGCTTTTATACCTTTTATAGCAAGACATAAGTCATAAGGTAGAGAGCCTCCAATGGCTTTGACGCGGATTCCGAGGATCATTTCCTTTACCATGTTTTTGTTATTGGGGTAAAGTTGCATCTTATAATTGACAACAAAGTCGTTAAAGTCATAATCCCCATAGGCCGGCCAAAGATCTTCGAACATCAAGGTCCCCCAACCGTTTTCTTGGGCAGGATAAAAAATAACTGCTTGACCATTTGCTCGGCTTAAGTTTGTTTTTGCTGAGTAGGCAAGAGGCGTTTCCATTTCTTTACTATCAGCGGGAACTGTATAAGTCACGGTATTATTGGTTATATCAAGAGATTTAGCTGCTGATAATCCTGCTTCCGTTTCGTATTTAACGTAAAGCGTGTTGATGTAGGTCGGTACGTTCAATTTGACTTGATCTATATCCTGTCCGACATAGAACGAGGCAAAAGGAGCCGTGTTTGCTCCAGTGGAAACGTACACTTTAGAGGCATGTTCCGAAGTGAAATTACAGGTCACATTTTCGGACATTTTCCATTCGAAATCAGCAGGAACGACTAATTCCGTGAATCCTGTTGTTTCTTTTTCCTTATGCTCGATATCTTTCTTGACACAACTGCTTACAATTGCAGATAAGAAGAATAAGGCCAAAATTAAGACTTTTGTTCTCATGATTAAATTTTTTGTTATTGCAACTAGACGCCGATATTGCATTATATTGCTATAATGTTGGTGTAAAGGTATGGTCTATTTTTCGAAATTCAAACTATTTAGCAATAAAAGTGCTGGATTTATGCTTTTTTATCTGATTGCGATAAGTAATTTCAAATAAATGCAGGTGTTTGGCATGGGGGGAAATAAAAAAACAGTTTGAGATTGCTCCCAAACTGTTTTGTATAATGTAGGTGTTATCTTCTTATTTGATAACGCCCAATTGTTTACCGATCTTGATGAAGGCAGCCAATGCGCGATCCAGTTGTTCCCGCGTGTGAGCGGCAGATAATTGGATACGAATACGGGCTTGTCCTTTCGGTACAACCGGGTAGTAGAATCCGGTAACGTAGATGTTTTCTTTCTGTAATTCGGCAGCGAATTGTTGAGAAAGAACAGCATCGTAAAGCATCAAGGCACAGATAGCTGATTCAGAAGGTTTCAAGTCGAATCCTGCTTCGGTTAATTTTGCACGGAAATAGTTAGCGTTGTCCATGACACGGTCTCTTAATTCGGTACTCTTTGACAGCATGTCGAACACGGCGATAGATGCACCGCAGATTGCCGGAGACAAGGAGTTGGAGAACAAGTAAGGTCTTGAACGTTGACGCAACATATCGATGATTTCTTTTTTACCGGTAGTGTAACCACCCATAGCCCCACCAAGAGCTTTACCTAGGGTACCCGTGAAGATGTCTACACGATCCATGCAGTGATGGTGTTCTGCAGAACCACGGCCTGTTTTGCCGATAAAGCCGGCAGCGTGACTATCGTCAACCATTACCAATGCGTTGTATTTTTCTGCCAAGTCGCAGATTTCGTTCATCTTGGCAATATCCCCGTCCATAGAGAACACACCATCGGTAACGATAATCCGGTAACGTTGAGCTTGAGAAATCTTCAATTGTTCTTCGAGGTCAGCCATGTTGGCGTGTTTGTATCTGTAGCGTACGGCTTTACAAAGACGAACACCGTCAATGATAGAAGCGTGGTTCAATTCATCAGAGATGATGGCATCTTCCTGACCGAATAACGGTTCGAATACACCACCGTTAGCATCGAAACAAGCGGCGTAAAGAATGGTATCTTCCGTTCCGAAGAATTGAGAGATTTTAGCTTCCAGTTCTTTGTGAATATCTTGGGTTCCGCAGATGAAACGAACTGAAGACATCCCGTATCCACGGCTGTCCAATGCTTTCTTTGCTCCTTCGATCACCGTCGGGTTAGAAGAAAGTCCTAAGTAGTTGTTTGCACAAAAGTTTAATACAGTTTCTCCCGTGGCAAGTTTGATTTCAGCATCTTGCGGGGTAACGATAATTCTTTCGCTCTTGTATAAGCCGGCGTCTTTTATGGACTGCAATTCAGTCTTTAAAAAGTCTTGAAATTTTCCGTACATATAACTAATTTTTTTGTTTGTTTTAATGGCCTCAAAAGTAATGAATTTTTGATTATGGCGTACTCGAAAATGAATATATCGTGTTTTATTTGGTAAATAAGTTTTGAAGTATTATTATTTGGGGATAAAAACTTAGAATTCTTTATAAATTGGGGCTATCTAAAAAGTCTTTTTTCAAACTCCCTCCCCCCTTCGGGGTACTCCCTCTATAAACAGAGGGAGAGCTGAAATACTCCCTGTCTTCGGGAAGAGTCACCAGCTCCTCCTCTGTTTATAGAGGAGGTGGCACGAAGTGACGGAGGAGTTTCTGAAATAAATGACTTTTTAGATAGCCCCTCGTCGATTAATTTCTAATGGCGGCGATTTCTTTCACGGCCTCGATGGCGGTGTTGACGTCTTCTTCTGTCGTGAAAGCACCGATGCTCATGCGGACGGTTCCATGAATGTCGAAGGTACCGATGACCTCGTGTACTTTCGGAGCGCATTGTAGTCCCGTACGTACGGCGATGTTGTAATCCACGTCAAGCATGGTTCCCACGTCTCCGGAATCGAATCCGTTGATGTTGAAACTTAATACCGGATTCTGGTTTTCGATGCTATGGGCGCAATAGGTAGTTACACCTTCGATGTTTTGTAAAGCTTTGCGAAGTTTATCCCAAAGTAGGATTTCCCGGTGATGGATGTTCATGATTCCTTGTTCTTGAATCCATTTTACCCCGGCATTCAGTCCGGCAACTCCTAGCAAGTTGAGGGTTCCGTATTCCAAGCGGTAAGGGTATTCATCCAGATGCACGGGATAAGCGGAGCGAACCCCGGTACCCCCGGCACGGGTGTGTTTGATTTCGATTCCTTCACGTACGTACGAACCGCCGATTCCCGTCGGTCCCATGAGACATTTATGGCCCGTGAAACAATACACGTCGATACCGGAGGCTTGCATGTCGAGATCAACGGCCCCGGCCCCTTGACTACCGTCAACCACGAAGATAACGCCTTTCTCTTTACAGATTTTCCCGATTTCGGTCAACGGCTGAATCGTTCCCAGCACGTTGGAACAATGGGTTACGACAACAAATTTCGTGTTCGGACGGATGGCGTTCTTTATGTCGTCGGGATGTACATAGCCGTGTGCATCAAAAGGCACGTAAGTTAAATCGATGGTTCCGTTTTGGTGGTGCATGTTAAGCGGGCGCAACACGGAGTTGTGTTCCAACATGGTAGATACCACGTGAATGCCTTTCTCCACCAAACCGTTAATGATCAGATTCAAGGAGTCCGTGGCGTTATAACTGAACGTTAGCCTGTTATGATCATTCCCGCCGTTGAATAGCTTGGTTAGCATTTTGCGGGTCGAGTTCACGACTTCCTCTGTCTCGACGGCAGCATCAAACCCGGAACGCCCGGGATTTACACCATGTTTGCGATAAAAGTCGTTCATGAAATCATAAACTACATCCGGCTTCGGAAAGCTGGTTGCTGAATTGTCTAGGTAGATTAATTTGCTCATAAGATTTATAAATTTTAGGTTTTAAGTTTATAAAGTTTGTAAGGTTCGTAAAGTTTATAAGGTTGAATTCACGGGAGATTTTTGGACAAAATTTATCGACAGCTCTGCTGTCATGAACAAAGCCCCGCAAGGGTCCATAGACTTTATGGACCTTATGAACTTTATGGACTTTATAAACTTTTTCATGATTAATTTTCAATTACTAGGGCATCAGCGACCAATTCCGCCACTGTCTTTATGGTGATACCCAGTTTGTACGTGTGATTAATTTGAGTTAGCTGGTCCACGCAATTGTGGCACGGGGTCACGACGATCTCGGCTTTCGTTGCGGTGATTTGGTCGGCTTTGATTTTGCCGATTTTGAGACGACGTTCGTTGTATTCGCTCATTGCGAGGGCTCCGCCACCGCCACCACAACAGAAGTTGTCCGTGCCGTAGGGTGTCATTTCCACCACGTTTGCTGCCGCGGCATTGACCACGAAACGGATTTCATTGAGAAGTCCCCCGTTTCGAACCAAGTTGCACGGGTCATGTATGGTGACAACCTTGCTATTCAGCGTTTTGTCGAGTTTTATTCTTCCACTCCGGATATATTCCCCGATGAGTTCAACCACCGTGAGAGTGTCAAAATCATACTGTGTTTTGAGATAATTGGGGCCTTCCCAGCGCATGGCTCTCGAACCGTGGCCACATTCACCGAGTACGAGGCGTTTGCCGTGCAGGCGGTGAATCTCGTCGTAAAGATTCCGGGCAATTTGAGTTGCCTCTTCATTATTACCGTTGAAATACCCGTAGTTGGTCACGTCGTAGTATTTAGACGAGAGGGTCCACTCTTCTCCTGCGGCGTAGAATACTTTTGCCATGGCTGAGATGGAAAGCGGGAAGAATTTCGGTTCCCGGGGATTCAAGGTGTAAAAAACGTTCTTGTCGGGCTGATCCAGAAAGATTCCGGCTTTCTCGTCTTCCAGTTCGTCTTGGAGTTCCTCTTCCATCCATTGGATCGTGTCAACAAACTCTTCCGTGGGAATACCCATGTTGTTCCCTGTGTTGACCGCCGCGTCGACAGTTGCTTGGAGGGTTTTGGGTACGAGTCCCATGACCGCAAGCATTTCACGTCCTTTTTTCACGAGGAAGGGAATGTCCACCCCGATAGAACAGTGTTTCACGCAGCGTCCGCACATGGTACAAGCCCCGAACAGGGAGTCGACCATCTCGTCGCATGTCTCTTGGTTCAGTTCCCGGGCATGGAATAACGACGGGAACATGGCCCCTTGCCAAGTCTTGTAGCGTCGGTAAATGGAACTGACGAGGTCAACCTTTCGTGCCGGGATGTATTTGCCCTCTTTCATCGTGAGGTAGTACATACAACTCGATGCACACAAACCACAACGTACACAAGCGTTTAGATGGGTCTCCAGCTTGCTGTCATTCGTGTTTGAAATGATGGCGAGGGCTTTGGCTTTTTGTTCGTTCGTGATATTATTTGTCATATTGAATCGCTTTTTTAGGAGGCCATGTTCCACGCCAGCCGTAGAAAAAGCCCAAATGATACCTTGCAAAGAAAAAGTAAAGCACGTGTTTGATTTTGCCCAAGGGCATCCACACGAAAAGAAGTGCCATTATAACATAATACGCTGCCCCGAATTGTAAGGTCAGCAGGGAGTAGGTCGTCAGGAAGAGCATGATGGTGCAGAGAAGATTAGAAATGTAATCATCTGCGCACGATAGGTCTCTCAGCTCTTTTTTGGCTAGTCGCTTGATGAATAAAGCCAATCCGCAAACGGCAGCAATAAAGATGATTGCAGCCAAGATCATGACGATGAGGTTTGTTGTGCTTTCAATAGGAATCTGAAAGTTGAAAATAACCGCAAGCGTGAAAAGAAGGTACACGGCTATTGCCAGGAAGTTTCCTATATGAAAAAATATACCTGCCGTGTAAGTGGGCAGGTGTAAGTATGCTGATTCTTTTTGCATAGGTGACATAGCTCCGATACAAGAGTAACAGACTGCCTGGGTAATATTCCCTGACTTTTGCGAAAGGTCCTTGGGAGAACCGTGTTTTAAAAGTCGTACAAAATATCCCCCCAGTAGTACTACACAAAAAAGAAGTGCAGCTAACGAGGTCCAAATATACCAAGACATGGTCGTGGGTATTAGACGCACCCGTCGGGTTTCGGTAACCCGGCCACCCGACACGCTCCTCGGGCTGGTCCTAATGGGAACAATTCATAAATGTCTTTCAATTTTAATCCGGTCTCTTTACAGATGGTACGAACCATCGGGGCATTCCCCTTTTCTTCAAAATTATCACGAATGATTTTGATAATTGCCCAATGTTTGTCATTTAATTCTGTGATTCCATCTGCCTCGGCAAAGAGTTTTGCCACGTCTTCATTCCAGATTGAAGGATCGGTGAGGAAACCGTCTCCGTCCACTTCGAACGTCTTTCCTTGAATTTCTAGTGTTGCCATAATGTTTATTGGTTTTAGATTGATTTGCAATATAATAAATATTTGAAACAACAACAATGATTTTTATCGGAGTTTGACGAAATTATGCGTGGTAGTAGTTTTTCTTGCATGGCGATGAGAATTTGCGGATGAATATTGGAAAATAGTAATTGAATATTGGATGATTTTAAGGTGTAAATGTAGCAAAATAGTAAAATTTATGTCTTGTTTTGTGGCAAAAGTATTATCTTTACAATCTATAACGTATGTTTGGTTGCGAAAAATACATGAGTGTATGAAAGTCTTGCAAATTCTTATATTGCTTTTTTTGAGTGGAATGTTGGGATGTGTTCGAAATGCTAGGAGTGAGACGGCTGCACCCCCGGAAATCAAACAAGTTTTGTTTGTCAGCTCCTATCATTCCGAACAGATTTGGGGACGAAAGGTGTTGAATGGAGTGAGAAAGCAGTTGGAAAAGATGCGCTATAACGTGGATCTAAGGGTGATTTATTTGGATTCCAAGCGTTTGACGAATTTGGAGGTGAGAGAATCTTTACTGGAAACGCAATTACGGGAAATACAGGGTAAATTGGATTTGATTATCGTTTCGGATGAGGAGGCGAATAATGCACTTTTTGCGTTGGATATGCCCTTGCTGGAAGAGACTCCTATCGTGTTTTGTGGGGTAATGGCGTATACAGGAAGACCCGGTCGTGACAACGTTACGGGAGTTATTTGTGATATTGATTACGAGAAAGTATTTTTACTAGGGCGGAAGTTGTTCCCGGAAGCTCGTCAGGCATACGTGTTATCGGATCAAACGGGAGCTGGTCAGGCACATCAGGCTTTGGCCCGGAGACAATTAGCCGGGTATGCAGACCGTTTCCCGATCGTTTTCAGTGGAGATACGGCTTTTAGCGTGAATGATTTTTTGGATGAACTTCGGAACGTGTACCCGCTTTCTTTCGTGATCTTGACCACGTGGCAGCAGGAGAAACAGGGAACGTATCTTGATCCGGATATTTACTATTCTATATATGCCAGTGAATGTCCCGTGCCGATTCTCACGGTTATTGATAACGGTTTGGGAAAGGGGATATTCGGGGGGATCGTCACGTTTGCCGACCAGATGGGGAGGCATGCCGGTAGTATTGCGGTTCGGATTCTGAATGGCGAACGGGTGGAATCAATACCTGTTGATACTGTTTGTCCCGTGCCCGTGTTTGACGATAATCAGTTAAAAAGATGGAGGGTTGACCGGGCAGAACTCCCTGCCGGATGTTTGATTTTGAACGAGCATGTGTCGTTCTGGCGTGTTTATGTGAATTACATTATTATTGTCGGGATCGCGTTTGTCCTGTTATTGTTGTTGGTAACATTTTTGATTTTGTCGCATTTGAGATACAGGAGGATGCTCCATAAAAGTGTTTACTTGGAGAAAGCAACGCAGCAGATTGCGGATATGTTGAAGAAGAAAACAGAATTATTGACCAACACGCTGTCTTCTATGAGTGAGGGGATTTTAGTTGTGGACCGGGATTTGCGGATTGTCGAGTTGAATTATGCTTCCTTGGTTGGCTTGGGATGTGGAAGTGACGTTATCGGTAAGCCTTTGAAGGATGTTTGTGAAATAAACCGGAATGGCACGGGGGAGGGAATAGAAGAATTGGCATGGAAGGTTATACAGGATGGGAAAAGGCAGGAGTTGGCGTTAAATACGGTGCTAATCCCGTGTGGTGCCCCCGTGCAGCAGGTGGCAGGGAGCATTTCTCCTTTGCTGAACGAGGGGAATGATGTGAATGGGGCCGTGATCATGATTCGGGATATATCTCGTGAGTGGCGGCAACAAACATTTTTAAGAATTTCGATAAATGCTTTGCAGGCATATTCATGGTACTACGATGTTGAACAAGACGTGTTGAGAATGGGGGAAGGTTTTTGGGAGGATGAATCCTTGAAGGAGGGATTGAACACGATTGATAAGCTGATTGATCATATTCACCCGGATGATCGGGATGAGTTGCGTTCGTGTTTGGAAAAGATCAAGAGGCATGATCTTCGGGAATTTGTTGGCGTGTTCCGGGTGTATTATCATCGTACGGGACGGTATCGTTGGTTGGAAAGCCGTGGCATTGTCGAGACGGTGGAGATGAGTAACGGGCGAAAAGTCATGTACGTGTATGGCATGGGGATAGATATTAGCCGTTACAAGGAGACGGAGGAAAAGATGGCATTGGCCATGCGTAAGGCCGAAGAGTCCGATCGATTGAAATCGGCGTTTGTTGCGAATATCTCGCATGAGATACGTACTCCTTTAAATAATATCGTGGGATTTGCCAATTTAATGACGGAAGAAGGGTTTCTGGCGGAAGAAAAGAAAGTATTCAGTGACACGATTGCCCATAATAGCCGGGCATTATTGGGGTTGCTGGATGACGTGCTGGATCTTTCTCGATTGGAAGCCGGGATGGATAAAGTGTTTTTCCGTGTTTGCGATATGTATTTCTTGGTACATTCCATGGTGGATGTGGGGCATTTGAACGTGGCGGAGGGCGTTGAGCTGGTGAACAAGGGGCCGGAAAAGGAGCTGTTGGTCGTTACGGATGAGGTGAAGTTAACGAAGGTGTTTATGAATCTGGTCGGAAATGCCAAGAAGTTTACCACGAAAGGGCATATTGCTATCGGGGCCCGGGTGTCCGAAGATGAAAAATGGATTGAGTGCGTGGTGGAAGATACCGGGATCGGTATTTCTCCCGAAAATCTGGAACATATTTTCGATCGTTTTTATAAAGTGAACGAGTTTAAACAAGGTACCGGGTTAGGGCTTTCCATTTGCGAGGCTATTATAGAACTTCTGGGCGGTCAGATCCGGGTGGAATCAACTTTAGGCGAAGGCACGACGTTTTACTTTAAAATTCCTTACCGAAAGCCGGAAGAGGAGGATATATGATTGTCCCTGTGAGAATTGTGGTGGTAAGGTTGTGGTTTCGCTTTTATTTCGGCCTCATTGCCTGTTACTTTCGTATCAAAGACACTCGCTGAACGTCTTTGATACGTCTTTGATACGAGAATGATACGTCATTGATCCCTGTCTTCTACCTGAATTCAACGGGTTTTGTTGGTTTGTTTATACTGAATTCCAGTCGACCTGTTTATGATGTTCGTATTTAAAGAGCTTAAATATAATGATTTATTTTTTAAGATAAAGTGACCACTTTTTGAAGGAGAGGTGACCACTTTGGTGACCAGTTGGTAGCAAATAAAGTGTAAATGATAGCAAATATGATATTTTTATACCTTGTTTGTCTGAATATGCTTATGATTTGAGATGGCGTGTCTAAGTCGTTTTAAAACAAGTGTTTATTTAATAGAAGGCTTGAGCTTTTGCATGAAAATTGAAACTTGCGGGTATGAAAAAAACCAGTATTTCTACTGGCTTTCAGCTTCTTGGCTCCTCAGGTAGGACTTGAACCTACGACCTACGGATTAACAGTCCGCCGCTCTAACCAACTGAGCTACTAAGGAATTTTCTCAAAAGCGATGCAAATATAGGAGTTTTGTTGAATCCTGCAAAATAAAAAAGGGGAAAAAACAGGTTGATTTGCTAAAAAAAATATGGTAATAGACGGGAATTCTGAGAATCAATAAATTGTATTTCGTGGCGTAAAAGGAGAATAGCGTATTTTGTTTTTGGGGAGATGTGAAAAGTGTTAAGTTTTTTTATGAGCCTGTTTAAATTTTGTTGAACAAAATCTTGTCGTTGCTTGATTACCTCTAGGTCATGCCAATATTCCTTCGATGTCCCTTCGGTGTTCCTATATGTTTCCGTCTCGATTCGTGCCGCATTCAAATGTATTTCCTCCGGTCATTACTCGCAAGTGACACGGAGAAAGCACGGAGAAACCTATACCAAACAATAGTGTAACAGCGTACCATGGGTATAATAAAGCACTTGTTAGTGAATAACTACCTTGCGAAATTTAAACGAGGTCCTATATTTTGAGAATTAATTACTTCGTGCATTCTTTGTTCTCTAATTTTTATTCATGTATATTTGTCAACATGAAGTGAAGGTGTTATCATGACAGAGGATGTAAAAAAAGAGTTTGTCTTAACAAAGAGCGTGTACAAAGAGGTATTTATGGCGTTTTATAAACCGTTATGTCTTTTTGCTCGGAAGATTTTGTCATGTGAGGAAGATGCTGAAGATATGGTTCATAACGTGTTTCTTGCCATTTGGGAACGTAAAATGAGCTTTATTGATAAAAGTCATCTGAAGGTTTATCTATACCGGGCTGTCTATAATCAATCCATAACTTATATCCGACGTCAGAAGTTTACCACCCGTTTGGAGGATCACGAGGAAGGGAACGAGATGGACGAGAATAATTATCTTCAGAATCGAATCGAGACGGAAGTATTTGTAGAAATCATGCAGGCCATAGATCGTTTGCCGGAACATAGACGGGAGATATTTAAATTGAGCTATATTGATGGACTGAAGATTTCGGAAGTAGCAGAACGATTGGGTATTGCAGAGGAAACAGTACGGTCGCAACGTGTGAAAGCCCGCAAGCAATTACAATCCTCTTTAAAAGATATGTCTCTTTTCTACCTGTTGGTATTCTTTCGTGTAAATGTTAAATAATATTTTTTTGACTTTTAGAGTAACTCATTTGCAAAGTTCGTTAGTCTTTGATGTAAGATAACGGATATAGTATGCACGATGAAGAAAAAGTAATACAGAGGATGACTCGTTTACTTCAAAAAGAGATTTTTGAAGAATTGACCATGGAAGATCGGGAGGAACTGGAAGATTGGTTGAAAACAGATGCAACCCGTCGGGAATGGTATGATCGGATGAGGTCTCGGGATTTTATGAAAGAGGATCATCGACATTATTTAGAAATAGCCGATCCGGAACAAGCTTGGGGACGGATGGAAGGGGATATGAACCGCAATGTGCGCAAAACCCGTTGGACGTGGATTGGTTCAGTTGCGGCCGTGGCTGTTATTATCTTTTGCGTGACATTCTTTTGGGGAAGAGAGGGGAAAATTAGGCCACCGGTTTATTTGTCCGTTAACGTGCATGAATCGGTGCTGATTTCCTTGATTGTTGATGACGGGAAAGATTCGATACCGTTGAACGTGAATCAGGATGTTTGTTTCGTTGAAAATGGTGTCCGTGCGGAAAACAACACGTTGATTTACGATACTGTTTTACGGCAGATGTCAGAAGTTGAACACCACACGCTGGCCGTCGGGCGTGGAGGCGAATATCGATTGACGCTTTCCGATGGTTCTGTCGTGTGGTTAAATGCCGGTTCATCTCTGCGTTATCCGGTTTGTTTTACAGGAGACCGGAGGGTGGTGGAGTTACACGGGGAGGCATTTTTCCAAGTTAGTCCGAATGAAAAGATGCCCTTCGAGGTAAAAAGTGGGGATTTTAGTGTGAGCGTGTTAGGAACCTCGTTTAATGTTACGAATTACATGGATGAACAATATGCCCGGGTTACGCTTGCAACGGGTAAGTTGCAGGTAAATAAAGGGGAGCATTGCGTGATTATTCACCCGAACCAGCAGGTACAATTGGGATCGGATTGCTTTGATGTGCGGGAGGTGGATGCTCGTTATTACACGTCGTGGATTGAGAATAAGTTTATGTTTGATGATGAGCCGTTGAATGTGATTGTCCGTAAACTGGCTCGTTGGTATGATTTAGATTATGAATTTACAGACCCTTCTTTGGAAGGAACTCGTTTTTCAGGTCAGTTACTTAAATATGATGATATTACAAAAGCTTTTGAACTACTGGAAATGACCACGAATGTGCATTTTACTATTAACCAAAATACAATACTGATTATGAAAGGAAAACAATAAGATCGAGAGTAATTAAAAAACCGGAGAGGCAACTCCGGTTCAACCAAATGTTCATCACTAGGTGATGAAGTATAGCACTTCAAATATACGTGAATTAATTGGAAAAACAATCTGATCGGTTTTTATTGGCGCTTTCCTTCGGGTGGCGTTAGGAGGAGGCCTTTGTCCGATCGTTTGTGAAATGAATAAAAATAAGGAATGATGAAAAAGAAATCGAAGTATGTGATCGGATGGTTTCCGGTAATTCTTTTACTTCTGGTTTGTCCTCTCTCGGGACAGGCGCAAGACTATCTTCAGAAGAGAATAAACGTGGATTATCAAAATGCGACCATGAGGGATGTTTTGAAGGATCTGACCCAGAAAACGGGTGTCGAGTTTTTGTACAATCAAGATGAGGTGAAACAAGTAAAACCCCAGACATTCAAGATGGAACAAGTGTCTTTAAAGGAGGTCTTGGATCACTGTTTTAGGGGTACAAAACTTGGATTTAAATATGTTGACGGGATGATTGTCATTACTCTTTTGAAAGGGGCTCCGACTGCCAATTTAATGAAAATAACCGGTAAAGTCACCTCGAATAAGGGAGAGCCATTGATCGGTGCAACGATCACGCTGAAAGGTTCCACGATCGGAGTGGCAGCGGATGTTGACGGAAATTATGTTCTTAACGTTCCGCACTCCAAGGATATGATTCTACTCGTGTCGTTCATCGGGATGAAAACGAAAGAGGTGAAGATTTTACCGGATGAAACCGTGTATAATGTACAACTGGAGGATGAGGATGTTCAGATGGAGGACGTGGTTGTAACGGGATATGCTAATATCCGGAAATCCAGTTTCACGGGGAATACGGTAAGGGTGATGCAGGATGAATTGAAGAAGGTGGCATCTCGTAACCTGATCGTGGCGTTGCAGAATTTCGACCCTTCTTTGCGGATTCAGGAGAATTCGGAATGGGGATCGGATCCGAATGCTCTACCGGAGTTTTATATCCGGGGACGTTCTGGTATCGGGGTAAAAGATTTGGATCGGGATAACTTGTCAAAATCGTCTTTACAGGGGAATCCTAATCTCCCCCTGTTTATCATGGATGGTTTCGAGGTATCAGTAGAGAAAATATATGACTTTGATATGAGTCGGGTGGCATCGGTGGAGATATTGAAAGATGCGGCAGCGACAGCTATGTACGGCTCTCGGGGTGCTAACGGCGTGGTTGTCGTGACGACGCTGGCCCCGCAACCGGGAAAATTACGTGTTTCTTATAATTTTGACGGGGCATTGACAGCTCCGGACTTGTCGGATTATAACTTGATGAATGCGGCAGAGAAATTGAATGCCGAATTTTTAGCCGGTTGTTATGATGCGGAGGGACCGGGGGAACTATTGAAGAAACAGCAGGAGTATAATTTGAAAATGTATAACGTGCAGAGAGGCGTTGACACGTATTGGTTATCTAAGCCCCTACGTACGATTTTCAATCATAAACATAGCGTGTACGTGGAAGGTGGTTCTGATAACTTGCGTTTTGGGGTTGACTTGAAGTATGATAATCAGGACGGGGTGATGAAAGGCTCTTTCCGGGATCGGATGGGGGCGGGTTTCTCGTTGGACTACCGTTTTAAAAGGTTACAGATAAAAAATTACATTTCTTATAACGTCACGAAGTCTAAAGAGTCGCCTTACGGAACCTTCCGGGATTATACGGAGAAACAGCCTTACGACGAGTATAAGGATGAAATGGGGAATTATTTGAAAGAAACAAAACTTTGGCATGACGGGAGTAATACAAATTTAAAGAATCCTTTGTATGAAGCGACACTAGGCTCGTTTGACAGGTCGTCCTACCGGGAACTACTGGATAATATCAGCGTGAATTGGTACATCATGGATGGATTACAGTTGAAAGGAGAGTTTAGTGTAACGAAAAAAGATTCAAAGAGTGATAAATTCACGGATCCGAAATCATCTACATACGATTATTTGCAGGGAACGGACTTGAAAAGAGGGGAACTTTCAAGATATAACGCGGAGAGCGTGGAATGGAACCTGAATGCCGTGGTGATGTATAATAAATTGATCGATAGACACAGCATTAATTTTACCCTTGGGGTGAATGCCGTGGATAAGTCCGCGTCCAACGAGACTGCATTATACAAGGGATTTCCTTCGGCCGAGATGTGGAAACCGGCTTACGCTTACGAGATTGTGACGAAGCCGACGTTCGACGAGAGCGCATCCCGATTGTTTGGCGCCCTGTCTTTTTTGAACTATTCGTATAATGACATTTATCTGCTGGATTTGTCTTGTCGTTTTGACGGGTCGTCAGAATTCGGGACTGATAAAAAATTTGCTCCTTTCTGGTCGAGTGGGATCGGTGTGAACATCCATAATTACAAGTATATAAAGGAACATCTGCCTAATCTTGACATATTCAAAATTCGGGCGACTTACGGGCAGACGGGTAAGGTTAATTTCGCTCCTTTTGAGGCACAGACGATGTACACGACTTACACGAAGGATTGGTATTCCACGGGATTTGGGGCAATTATTCAATCCTTGGGAAATAATAGGCTGAAGTGGGAAAAAACAAATACCTGGGATCTCGGTTTCGATTTAAAAATATACCGTGGTGCCTTGGATATGAGGTTCTCGTATTACAATAAGAAGACCGTGGATCTGGTTACGGACGTGGCAATCCCGTCATCTTCCGGTTTCAGCTCTTACAAGGATAATTTGGGAGAGGTCAGGAATGAGGGGGTCGAGGTGTCGTTGAAAACGATGATCTTGAATCGGGGTGACTTGCTGGTTTCCGTGTACGCGAATATCGCACATAATAAAAATGAAATATTGAAAATTTCTGAATCGCTGGCCGCTTACAATGATAAAGTGAACGAGTATTATAAGACGAAAGAAGTAGGCCGGGATTATTCAAAGGCGTTGACCAAATACGTTCCGGGAGGTTCCCTGACATCAATTTTTGGTATGCGTTCTTTGGGTATAGACCCGGCGACCGGGGATGAACTTTTCCTGAAAAATGATGGGACGACGACTTACACGTGGGATCCCACCGAGACTGTCGTGATTGGCAATACGGAACCGGATGCGCAAGGATCTTTCGGGCTGAACGTGGCCTATAAGAATTTCTTCCTGTATTGTTCGTTTATGTACGAGTTCGGTGGACAACGCTATAATTATACGTTGGTGAATGACGTGGAGAATGCTGATGTCTATAATTATAACGTGGATAAGCGGGTGTCTGCTGACCGTTGGCAAAAAGAGGGGGATATATCTCCTTTGAAGGATATTCGGGATCGGGATATTACCACGAATCCCACATCCCGGTTTATACAGGATTATAACGTTTTGGCGTTGAATTCTTTATCGATAGGATATGATTTTAACCTGGCCTTTGTAAAACCAATAGGATTAAGCATGTTGCGGTTACAATTTAACATGGGGGATGTGGTTCGTTTCTCGTCCGTGAAACAGGAACGCGGCTTGTCTTATCCGTATGCCCGGACGTTTAATATATCGTTGAATGCAAGTTTTTAATTTAAAATAGAGTGCTATGAAGTATGGTAAGATATATTTGTTTATTCTGGCGGTAGTGTTGTTCAGTTCCTGTAATGACTGGTTGACTGTTACACCGCAGAATAAGACGCAGGAAGATGATCTTTTCAAGACGGGTGACGGGTATCGGGTTGCGTTGAACGGACTCTATCAGCAGATGTCCGAAAACTCGTTGTACGGTCAGGAACTGACTTGGGGATTTATGAGTGTTCTCTCGCAGAATTACGTGTATGATAACTTGAAATCGCAGAGATATAAAGATGCGGGAGCTTACGAGTATGGAACAAGCGGGTGTTCGTCGATTATAGACGGGATCTGGCGGAAATTGTATAACACGATTGCGAACTGCAATAATTTGCTACAACGGATAGAGACGGAAAATCCCGGCCTTTTTGAATTGAAGGAACTGGAAAGGAACATGATTATGGGCGAGGCTTATTCTATTCGTGCTTTTTGCCAGTTCGAGTTGTTACGTCTGTTTGCCCCGGCTCCCGTTACTGATGATAAAAAGGTTTATTTGGTTTATGTTACGGAATATCCGACTCTTGTTGGTAAGAAATTACCGGTTACGGATTATCTCGATCTGGTGATAGACGATTTGAAAAAGGGGAAAAATCTGCTGGCAACGTTTGACACGATAGAACCTTATGTTGTTGGGGAACAGGCTTATTGGTTCCGGATGGAATGTAGTAGTTATCCTTCTTCTCCGGGGGCGTTTTTTAACGCGAGGGGTACTCATCTGGACTATTACGCGACAACGGCTCTTTTGGCCCGGGTGTACCAGTATGCTAATATGCAGGAGTTAGCTCTAAAAGAGGCGAGAGAGATATTGGAGTGCGAGTATTTTGATTTCACACCCGAGAGTCAGTTATCTATGGATCAAGTAAATGATCGGAATCAGAAAGCTCATTGTGACATCATGTTTTCCTTGTTCAATAATCAGGAAAATAAGATTGCTGAGTCCTATTATAATGGGATTGCCGGTTTCATGGAAATTAAAGATATGACTAATCTTTTCACGGGGGATGGCGATGATTACCGGAAAGCTTATATGGTTATAAAATCATACGACAGTAAGGATATATCTATCAAATGGCGAGAAAGTTCGAACCAAGAGGTGTTCAATCAACAAAATCCTTTGATCCCGGTGATCCGGCTAAGCGAGATGTATTATATCGCGGGTGAGGCTATTTTTGATAAAGATCCAGGACAGGCGATTGACTGGTTGGACGAGGCTCGTCTCGGACGGGGATGTAAAACCCGTTTGCCGAGGGAGCTTACGAAAGCCCAGTATCTGGAACGAGTTATTCAGGATGCTCGTAGGGAATATATAGCCGAGGGGCAGTTGTTTTATCTTTACAAACGTTTGAATCATCCGGTGATAGATGGTGATAAAACGATAGAACTGGGGGCGAAATTCGTGTTGCCGATTCCTGATAGTGATCTGGTTAGTTTTTAATTAAAAAGGAGATGTATGAAGAATTTATTATGGATAGTTTTAGCGTTGTTTTTATTCTCTTGTAACGAAAAGGGATTTAAAACTTATGATGGGGAAAATTATTTGGCTTTTACTAAAGATTTCACGAAGGATAGTACGATCGTCTCTTTTTTCTTCCATCCGGGTGAATCGGAATTAGACGTGCCCTTGGAAGTTACTTTAGCCGGAATTCCATTGAGGGAAGCAAGGACGTTTACTCTGGTCGCAGTCAAGGACGAGACGGATATCGATGCGGCGAATTACCAGTTGAGCGAGAGCTACACGTTTCGTTCCGGGATGGTAAAAGATACGATATACGTGCATGTGGTAAATTCCGAGGTGCTGAAAGCGAAAGCTTTTAAGCTGGTGTTGGAAATTCAGGGAAATGATGATTTTGTCCCGGGGGTGTCTTCTTTCCGAAAAACGAAGTTGGTGATCAGCGATATAGCGGCTCAGCCGGATTGGTGGACTTCGGTCGTGATAAAGTCCTATCTCGGAAAATACTCGGATAAGAAATATCAATTGCTGATTGAAGTAACAGGGGAGTCGGATTTTAGTGCCTGTACCCCGAGTGAATTTACGGCTTATGCTTTACAATTGAAATATTATTTACAAAAGCATATTGATGCCGGGAATCCCCCGATTTATGACGAGGATAACAACGAGAACATGAAAGTTACGGTAATCGGTTAATTAATGATTTGAATACATGAGAAGATTACAAATAATATGGATATTACTTCTTCCTTTTGTGTTAGGAAGATGTTACGAGGACAAGGGATCGTATGATTATAAAGAGATGAACAAACCGCAGGTTGCCGGCTTGGAAGGTTCCTATGCCGTGGGCTTGGGAGATGAACTGGACATTCGTCCCGAGATTACATTCCCGTTAAATAACGATTCCGGCATAAAATACGAGTGGAATGTAGGGGGAAAGATTATTTCCACTGAAAAGAATCTATATATTCCGCAATATAGCGGGGAGATTGGTACGACATATTGTAGTTTTAATATTATCAATGAGGCGGAAAATGTGACCTACATGAATACCTTTAATTTGAGGGTATCACCGACTTATTCCGTGGGCTGGTTGATTCTGTCGGAGAAAGACGGGAATACCAGTATTTCTTACATTCGCCCGAAAGAACAGGAGAAAGACGGGAAAGCGGAATATACTTTTGAAGAGTTTCCAGATGCTTATTTTAAAAACACGGGTGAGATTTTGGGAAAAAGTCCAGTGAAGCTGATGGAGCATTGGTGTTTTAATTATTCCGTGATGGGCGAGGTCTTAGTGCTGAATGGAGAGGGGGATTGCGTGGAATTGGATGGAGGGGCTTTGACTAAAAAAGTAGCTGTGAAACAAGAGTTCATAGGAGAAGCTTACCCGAGAGGTTTTAAGGCAAAAGATGCGACATTTAGTTTTAATAATAGTTACTTGATCTCTGAGGATGGAAAGATGTACAGTAGGAAATCCGAAGACGTGGGAAATTATCACACGGGGTTATATGGACAAGAACCTGTTTACGTGGCGGATAGTTTGAGTATCAAGTTTGCTATTCCGGCTAAGTTCATGAATGCGTACCACATGCTGGTGTATGATGGTTATAACCGTCGTTTGATATGGATTGCTTATGATACATATCAACCCGGCAAGATTAATCCTCTAGTTTACGCTGCCGATCCGAAGTTCACGAATCTGGGCGACATGGGGGATAAGGATTTGGTTTATTGTGGGTATTATAAAGTGAGCGATTTTGCTACCTCCGGGTATTTTGCCTTGTTGAAGTCGGATGCTGGGCAATATTATGTACGTGATTTTAAACTGTATTCTTACATTTTCTCGGCTATGGTGACAGATAATTACGAGATGGAATTTCCGGGGGCCAGCTTGATTAAGCCGGACAGTAAATTCCTGTCGTTACCATTGCGAAAGTATTTCTTCCTTTCTTCTGGTGATGTGTTGTATTATTACGACAAGGCGACTTTGGAGAAAGCTCCTAAAAGATATGTCGGATTTGACGGTGTGAGGATTACTTCAATTCAGAGCAACAAGGATAACAATCAGATTGCAGTTGGGCTTGAAAATGGTAAGTTCTATATCTATGATATTACGGATAAGTCATTGGCTGGCGGGGAACCCCAACTGGTGTACGAGGCTGAAACGAATTTTGGGAAAATTGTGGATGTGATTTATAAATATGGTACTTTGTTGAATTACATGTAATTGTATGTGTGTAATAGAGTGTGAGGTCGGTTAATTGCTAGCCGGCCTCTTTTTGCGTGTAGAAACTTAATAGGTTTGAAAATGTTATAGATGGAGGTAGTAAATTGGAATAATTTGTAGGTTAGCAGGCTTTAAAAACGTCAATAAATGCTATATTTACAGCCTCTATTTTGTGTAAAGTGTTTAAATTGTAAAAGTGTTTAAATTGTAAAAGTGTTTATTATGTTATTACGCGGATGTTTAGTTATTTTGTTGTTAGGCGTGCAATTCGCTTTTGGACAACAGAAACCCAATCCGGATTGGGTAAATCAGAAGTTTTCCATGTTTATTCACTGGGGATTGTATTCGGAGTTGGGGGGAGTTTGGAAGGGACAACCGGTTCGTTCCGGGTATAGTGAGCAGATACAGTCTTTTGCCAAGATCCCGAAGGCGGAGTACGAGGCGGTGGCGAAAGAATTTGATCCGGAGAAATGGAATGCTGATTCCGTGGTGGCTTTGGCAAAGGCAGCGGGGATGAAGTCCATCGTGTTCACGTCGAAACATCATGACGGTTTTTGTATGTATCATTCCAAGTACACGAAGTATAATATCGTGGATGCAACCCCTTTCAAGCGGGACGTGATGAAAGAATTGTCGGATGCTTGCCGTCGGCAGGGGGTGAAGTTTGCGGTTTATTATTCGTTGATTGATTGGAATTTCCCCGGAAATGGCATTACCCCTCATAATGCGGATGCCATCTCGAAGGAACACCATGCGTTCAGTATGCATCAAGTGGAAGAGATCATGACAAATTACGGTCTGATTTCTGAAATTTGGTTTGACATGGGGTCTTTGAGCGGGCAACAGAGTAAAGAGTTGTATGACCTTGTGAGTCGTCTGCAACCGCAGTGTATGGTGAGTGGGCGTTTGGGAAATGACCGGGGAGACTTTGCCGTGATGGCGGATAATGCTTATCCGGATTACAAGATTGGAGTGCCTTGGCAGACACCGGCCTCGTTTTTCGATGAGACATGGAGTTATCGCTCTTGGCAGGAACGGGGAAGTTTGGATAAAAAGATTGATGAGAAGTTACGTAGTTTAGTGAAGGTGGTAAGCCGTGGCGGTAACTTTTTACTGAACATTGGTCCGAGAGGGGATGGTTCCGTGGTAGAATTCGAACGAGATGCTTTATTAGCAATGGGGAAATGGATGAAACGTTACGGAGAAGGAATTTATAATACGACAGCTAATCCTTTTGATCATGCAGTTAAATGGGGGGACATTACTTGTAAGGGGAGTAATCTCTACTTGTTTGTTGAGAAGATCCCGGCTAACCGGGAGATTATTTTGAACGGGTTGATCGGGAAAGCGAAAAAAGCAAGTTTGTTAGCTGACGGGAAGGCCTTGAACTTGAAACAGGATGGGCAGTCCGTGTCGGTAAATATTCCCGGGGATGTGAAACCGGACCGGGGTATGATCGTGGTGAAACTGGAATTTGCCGGAGCCTTCCGGGTTGTTCCCGACCAGATCCTTGAAACGAGTGAATTGTCGGCTGTGAATGCAATTCCCGTGTATGCTTATTCCAGCATGGATTATTATTCCAGTTTCCGGAGTACGGTTGGGTTTAGCTGGCATTTCAGAAAATCCGGAAAGACCATTACCCCGACAATTGTTTACACGGCAGGAGAGCAGGGAAAAGAACTCCGTTTGGTCATTGACGGGAAGGAGCAGGATGTGACTTTGGTTGGCGGGGAAGTACAGAAGTTGAATAACCACCCGGAGGGGATCACGTGGGGTAAGGTGTATATGTTCGATCCTCAAGAGGAACGCTTTAATGGTACGATTCTTGATCCGAAAGTAAATGCGGTAGCTTGGCGTTTGTGGGATGATTTTAAACCGGGAAAAGCCTTAAATATCCCAATGCAGGAGAAACAGTCGGTGCATATATTACACGAATTAACGAGTGATCGGGAGCAGGATGTACTGGTTGAATTAGGGGTTGCCGACGGGGTGCAGGTAGCCTTGAATGGTAAGGATGTGTTGTTGCGTACATATGTTGGCGGAATACCCCGGACAAATGAGGTGATAAAACTACATTTGAAGAAGGGAAATAATCAGTTGGTCGTGAAGTTACACAATCGTTACGGGACAGAAGTAACCTATTTGATGAATCCGAACGTGAAACAAGAAGAGTATAAACTTCGTTTGAAATCAATGAAGCTTTACTCCGAGGAAATTCACGATTGCAGTCTTGGAATGGCTCATCCTGCCAACAAGAATAGCGATATGGGATTACGGGATATACGAGTAGAATTAGAATAATAAAATATAGATATGAAAAAGAGATTACGTAAGAAATTACATAGGGGAGAGTTCCGGGAACTGGGATTTTCTTTTGATGCCAAATTCAAGGCAGATACGGAAATGCAAGTGGTTGAAGCATGGTTACAGGAGTTAGCAAGCTTGTTGAATTCTCATTCTTTGGAAATGGGGGGAGGTTGGAATTCCAATGTTTGTGGGGGATTCATTACCCGTGAACGGGGTAGTGTTACTCCGGAAGAACAGGACATCGTACGGAAATGGTTTGATGAACACGGGCAGAATTTGGAATCCGTTACTGTCGGTGAGTTGAAAGATGCCTGGTACGGGTGGTAAAAAAACACCGATCAGTTTTCATTTCATTATAAAATATTATATTTTTGTCTGCGCTTGGGGCTGTATTTACAGCCCCAAGTTTGTAAGGTTCTCGTGGGTTGTTTATGCTCAACTTCTTTTCAGGGTTAACATGAATCGTGTATGTGATTTTATTGGTTGAAAGAACTTTACGGGTATTTTCCGTTATGGCGAGATGACTAGAAAACTGATTATATGAGAACAAAATTTTATTTACCTTTTATTGCTTTAGCATTGATAGCTACAAGTTGCAATAGTAAAAAAGAGGCGACCAAGGAAAGTGGAATCCGCCTCGCGAATCTGGATCAGACGATTAATCCGAGAAATGATTTTTACCAGTATGCCTGTGGAGGCTGGATGAAAGCTAACCCGCTCACGGATGAGTATTCAAGTTTCGGTTCATTCGATCAATTGGCCGAAAATAATCGTACCCAGATCAAAGGATTGATTGAGGAATTGGCCAAGCAACAATCCCAGCCGGGCAGTATCACCCAGAAAATCGGGGATTTGTATAATATCGCCATGGATAGTGCTAAGTTGAATGCGGACGGGGTTGCCCCGATTAAAGAATACTTGGATAAATTGGCGGCGATCAAAGATAGAAATGGTTTATCTCAGGAGATAGCAACCATGCACCGGGATGGTTTCGGACCTTTCTTCGGTTTGTACGTGGGGGCTGATGACATGAACAGTTCTATGAATATGGCCCAGTTGTATCAAGGAGGTTTAAGCTTGGGGGAACGTGAATATTATTTGGATGATGATGACCATACAAAGGAAATTCGCACGAAGTTTGAAGAACACGTGGGTAAGATGTTCCAATTGGCCGGGTTTACCGCGGAAGAAGCTCAAAAAGCGGCAAAGAATGTGATGACAGTCGAGACTCGTTTGGCTGAAGCTTCTAAGTCTGCCGTGGAATTGCGTGACCCGTACGCGAATTACAATAAAATTACAGTGGCACAATTGAAGAAAGAAGTTCCGTCAATAGATTGGGATGCTTATTTCACGACGATCGGGTTGAAAGATTTGCAGGAAGTGAACGTGGGACAAATGGATGAGATCAAAACGGTTGCCGATTTATTGAAAAAAGAAGATTTGGATGTATTGAAGGCTTATTTACAGTGGAATGTGATTAATACGGCATCTTCTTATTTGAGTGATAACTTTGTTGCACAGAACTTTGATTTTTATGGAAGAACTCTTTCCGGAACGAAAGAAATGCAACCTCGATGGAAACGTGCCGTTAGCGCTGTGAATGGTGTGCTGGGAGAGGCCGTCGGACAAATGTATTCCGAAAAATATTTCCCTGCCGCGGCTAAAGAGCGTATGATTAAGTTGGTTGGAAACTTGCAGAAAGCTTTGGGAGAACGGATTCAAGGATTGGAATGGATGAGTGAAGAGACAAAAGCGAAAGCTTTGGAAAAATTGGCCGCATTCCATGTAAAAGTGGGTTATCCTGATAAATGGAGAGATTATTCCAATCTGGAAATAAAGAATGATTCTTACTGGGCGAATATTATTCGTTCCAATCATTTCGATCATGATAAAATGATTGCCAAGGCAGGTAAACCAGTCGATAAGGACGAATGGTTGATGACCCCGCAAACTGTAAATGCTTATTATAATCCGACGACGAACGAAATTTGTTTCCCGGCAGCTATTCTTCAGTATCCGTTCTTTGACATGAATGCGGATGATGCTTGTAATTATGGTGCTATTGGAGTTGTTATCGGTCACGAAATGACTCATGGTTTTGATGATCAAGGGCGTCAATATGATAAGGATGGAAACTTGAAAGACTGGTGGACTCCGGAGGATGCCAAGAACTTCAAGGAAAGAGCCCAAGTGTTAGTAGACTATTTTGGAAATATCGAGGTGTTACCGGGCTTGAAAGCGAATGGAGAACTGACGTTAGGTGAAAATATCGCTGACCATGGTGGTTTGCAGGTGTCATTCTTGGCATTACAGAAAGCGATGGCTGAAAACCCGCTTGGAAAAGACGAGCATGGTTTCACTCCGGAACAACGTTTCTTCTTGTCATACGCTAATGTTTGGGCAGATAACACCCGTGATGAACAAATCCGTTTGCAAACGAAATCCGATCCTCACTCTTTGGGACGGTGGCGTGTGAATGCAGCACTTCCTCACATCAGTATGTGGTATGACGCGTTTGGCGTGAAAGAAGGTGATGCATTGTATTTGCCGGTTGAAAAGAGAGCTTCTATCTGGTAATAGGTGGTTTTTATGATATTGATTCCCCGGGTTGGCTATGCTGATTCGGGGAATGTTTTTTAGGGGTATCTCGCCTGTATTACAGTATACTTGCGTCGGTGTCTCGTTAGTAGGTTAACGAAAGGTTAACGAAAGGTCAACGATAGGTTAACGGTGTGGACTATCAATTTATGGGCGATATTTTCTTCATATATCATGTATATATACAGGAGACACCGAGGAGTGTACGGCGAGACTACTAAGCGTGTCTAAGGAAGGTATAAATCGGGAAGGGGCTAGGAACTAGGATTGTTGCCTGCATGGATTTGTTTTTAACCAAAAAATAATTTATATTTGCTTGATACTAAAATTAAAAGGGTTATGGACATAGTTAAGCGAGATCAGTTTATTGCTCTTTGGAAGAAATATTTCAATGATGCGGAACTTCCTGTTGCATTTTATTATTCAAAGGAAAATAATAACGCCACGATCGTGAAGAAGGCGATGGGGCATACTTGTATCATAGCCCAGCTTGGGCGAGTTCGTAAAGGTGAATCGCTTTGTTTTTTACCGGATTCGGTGGGATGTGGCGGGGGAAAGTTTTACTTGGGATTCAGTAAAAGTATGAGGGAGGGATTCGAATATTTCCTGTCTCACGGGGAAAACACGCCTCACTGCGAGCGCTATAAACGGACCCCAGAACAGGTGAATGCTTTCTTGAAGACGATCCATGAACTTCCGAGAAAAGGTGATTGTCTGGTGTTTAAACGTTGGGATCACTTGACGGAGCAAGACGAGCCGGAGGCTGTGTTTTTCTTTGCCCCGGCGGATGTTATCTCTGGGCTTTTCACCTTAGCCGGTTTTGACAGTTCGAAACAGGAGGCAGTGATTTCTCCTTTTGGGGCCGGCTGTACCTCTATTATTTACTATCCTTACCGGGAACAAATAGAGGGTACGAAAAGAGCGGTGCTTGGGATGTTCGACCCGTCGGCAAGGTTATGTACGGGTAGTAATCTATTGTCTTTTGCCGTGCCGATCTCGAAATTCATGGAGATGATTGACCAGATGGAGGAGAGTTTCCTGATCACGAACACGTGGAAGATGATGCAAAAACGGATGTGATGGATGTGAAACGGGGAGCCCGGTTATGCGTCTCGTTTTATGAGATGTTTGCGGCTTCCGCTCTTGCCGTGTCCTTTGCCTGCGGGCTGATTATGTTCATTTACCGGATGAAATCATCGGCCGTAGTGGCGGTGATCATTGTGGCTACCTTTTGGTTCAAGGTAGCCACGATGGTATTCATCCGGTTTACTACAAAACGGAAATCAGGACGTTTTTTCTATTATTACAAGAACGTGGGGATGTCGATCCGGTGGCTTTGGGGTATGGCTTTGGTGTTTGATTTCCTGACGTACGTGGTCTGTATGTTAATCGCTTATCAATTGTAATCATGCATACGCTTGATGTAAGTAATCTCCACTTGGAATACGGGTTTAAGCGTGTCCTGTGGGATACTTGCCTGCACTGTGAAACGGGGCAGGTCGTCGGTATTCTTGGCCGGAACGGGGGTGGAAAAAGTTGTCTGATGCAAGTTATTTACGGGGGATTGAGATTGAAGGATCAATATGTGGCTATTGACGGAAGGGTTTTGTTGACAAGAGAAAGGCGCCCGGAGGATATGCGTTATCTTTTACAACAGAGTTTCGTGCTACCGGGTTTGTCTGTAAAACAGGTGTTTGATGATTTCGGGGTGGCGTTCGAGAGTTTCGTGGAGGACTTTCCCGATTTTGTAGGGACAGCCCGAAAGCGAATGAAGACTTTTTCCACGGGGGAGCGAAGGATGATTGAGGTGTACGCGGTTCTGGCCTCGGATTCGAAATTTTGTTTGTTGGATGAGCCGTTCTCTTTTATGATGCCCCTGCACGTGCAGAAAATGAAAGAGGTGATCCGGCGGGAGAAAGAACGGAAAGGGATTGTAATTACCGACCACTATTTCGAGGACGTGATAGATATTAGTGACGAGTTATTTATATTGAGAAGTGGTAAAACTTGGCGGGTCAATGGACGTGAGGATCTCGAATTGTTAGGATATATAAGGAATACAGATGGAATTCAAGATAGATGAACAGACGTTGAACGATCTGGAGTTGTTCAATCAAGCTTTGGACGGGAAAAGTATTTTCTCTTGTTTCAATACCGCTTGCTCTGACGGGGGTAAGGCTTGTATAAGAAAGATGTTAGAAAGGCCGTTGACAGATGTCAATAAAATTCGGGGTCGAGTCGAGGCGATTCGCTATCTGGGGCAATTGCCGTTCTTTTTGGATATTCGTCGGGAAGAATTGAGTTTTATCGAGGTTTACCTGCAACAGGAGGATGTGCCTCAACGCAATATATATCATTTAACGAGTCGGGCGGTGAAAGGATGGTTGAAACCGGATAACGATTGTTATCTGCGCCAACGTGCAGTCCCGTATCTTGGGCGGCTTATCCGTGAGTTGGGGACTTTTATGGACGAGTTGCCAGCGGGGAGAGTGCCGGAGGTGGTAAGGGATATGCAACAGAGGGTGAAAGAAACGCTTGCCCGTGAAGGGATGCAATACTTGGTGAACCAGAAAAAAGATTCTTTTTGGACACGAGAAAGTCTGGACCTTTATTTTCGAGGGAAGGAACTTGATGGGGTTCGTGTTGTGCTGGATACCTTATATATGCTGGATGCTTTACGATCGTTGGGGATTATGACTAAAGGGAAGGAGTTGACGTTTCCGATTTTCACGGAAAGTGGGAGAATGGTGAGGATCGAGGGATTGTATCACTTGTTTTTGGAGAATCCGGTAAAGAATGATGTTTTGCTTGACGAACGGCAACATCTATGTTTCCTGACAGGGCCGAATATGGCGGGAAAATCAACTTGCATGAAGGCTTTCGGGGTGGCGGTTTATCTGGCTCATTGCGGCTTTCCCGTACCGGCAGATCGGATGGAATTGTCCGTGTTTAAAGGGTTATTTACCACGATTAATTTGTCGGATAATCTGTCATTGGGATACAGTCATTATTATAATGAGGTTGCCCGGGTAAAATATATCGTGGAACAGGTGCGGGATTTACAGGAAGTGGTGGTGGTTTTTGATGAACTATTCCGGGGAACTAACGTGAAGGATGCGTATGATGCCTCTTGTGCGGTGATTGGTGGATTGGCCCGGTTGGCATATGGGGTGTTTATGATTTCCACGCATATTGTCGAGGTGGCGGAATTTTTGAAACCGTTTCCTTCGGTATGTTTCCGTTTCTTTGAAATAGACATGACGACGGGAGAACCCCGTTACACCTATCGCTTGCGGGAAGGAGTTTCCGACGAACGGATCGGGATGTATATTTTGAAGAAAGCGGGGGTGGTGGATTTGATAGAATCGTTATGAACAAGTGAATACAGAAAAAAATCATGAATTATTCTTTACTTGTTTGTTATCATTAGAATTATTTCTATTTTTGTGTTTGTAAAATGTTTCTTCGGGGCAGGGTGCAACTCCCTACCGGCGGTTATAGTCCGCGACTCCCTTTCGAGGGACTGATTCAGTGAAATTCTGAAACCGACGGTTAAAGTCCGGATGATAGAGGAGATATTTAGTTGTAATTGATGTTATATTAATACAATATAAATCTATGCCCCGAATGTGTATGCATTCGGGGCATTTTTGTTTAAAGGAGATTTTGAACATGGTGAGACAGGAAGACATTGAATACATGCGACGAGCGATGGAGCTTGCCGAACGGGGAGTAGGATTCACGAATCCGAACCCGATGGTGGGAGCCGTGATCGTGAAGGGAGGAAAGGTGATCGGGGAAGGATGGCACGAGAGATGCGGAGAATGGCATGCGGAGAGGAACGCTTTCAAGAATTGTACGGTTCCTGCGGAGGGTGCCACGATGTACGTGACGTTGGAACCTTGTTGCCATTATGGAAAGACCCCGCCTTGCACGGAGGCCATTATTGAACATGGGATTGCCCGGGTGGTGGTCGGGATGGAAGATCCGAACCCGTTGGTGGCAGGGAAAGGTATTGCTTTGTTAAGAGAGGCGGGGATAGAGGTGGTTTGCGGGGTCGAGGAAGAGGCTTTGCGGGAACAGAATCGAGTATTTTTGAAATATATATCGACAAAGTTGCCTTGGGTGGCAATGAAGACCGCGATGACGCTGGATGGGAAGATCGCGACCCGGACGGGAGATTCGAAATGGATCACGGGAGCGGAAGCGCGAGCTTACGTGCATGAATTGCGGCATCGTTTTATGGCAATCGTAGTGGGAATCGGGACGGCCGTGGCGGACGATCCTTTATTGAATTGCCGGATTGAGGGCCGTGGTGTCAGACAGCCGATACGAGTGGTGGTAGATAGTAATGCCCGTTTGTCTTTGGATAGCCAGCTCGTGAAAACGGCCGGAGAGTATCGTACCATCGTGGCTCATACCCGTTTCGCTCCGGAAGAGAGTGTGAAAGCCTTGCGGGAAGCGGGTGTGGAGATGTTACTTTGCAAGGAGAAGGAAGGACTTGTGGATGTCAGGAACTTGTTGGAATTGTTGGGGCAGTCTGGAATTGATTCCATCTTGTTAGAAGGAGGAGGAAGTTTGAATTACACGTTTTTGGCGGAGGGGCTTGCGGATGAATTGTATGCTTTTATTGCCCCGAAGATCGTGGGGGGAATGAATGCCAAGACTCCGGTAGAAGGTGCAGGGATGGAGAAAATGGCTGATGCTATTAACCTTGAATTGGAAAACGTACTGAACGTCGGTCATGATGTCCTTTTAAAACTAAAAGTTAAAAACTAAAAGATAATAGATTTCGTGATTAAAAAAGTGAGGGCATTGAGCGAGGAAATCTAAAATCATAAATTGTAAATCTAAAATTAAGATGTTTACAGGTATAATCGAAGAAATAGGAACCATACGGGGTATCAAGCGGGGAAACCGGAGCGTGGTGCTGGAGGTGCAGGCAAAGAAGGTGTTGGAGGATTTGCACGTGGGGGATAGTATTGCCACGAACGGGGTTTGCCTGACCGTGATCTCTTTTGCTAACGGGAGTTTCTGTGCAGATGTGATGCCGGAGACGATGCAGCGTAGCAATTTAGGAGAGCTGCACGTAGGGGACCGGGTGAATCTGGAGAGAGCATTGACGTTGAACGGGCGTTTGGGGGGACATATCGTGTCGGGCCATGTTGACGGGTTGGGGAAGATTGTCGGGAGAGAGAAAGACGAGAATGCCATTTGGATCATGATTTCAGCCCCGGCAGAGCTGTTGCGGTATATCGTGGACAAAGGTTCTATCACGATTGACGGGATAAGCCTAACGGTCGTGGCCGTGACGGATACGGGTTTTACGGTTTCTATTATTCCTCACACGCAGGATGAAACGACGTTAGTGAAGAAAAAGATTGGTGACGTGGTGAACCTTGAAAATGACGTGATTGCCAAATACGTGGAGAAGTTAATGCGTCCGGCAGCCCCGGTAGAGCCTAAAGGCGGGTTGACGTTGGATTTCTTGTTAGCGAATGGATTCTAGGGAAGTTAAAAGGTAAAAACTAAAAGATATAAAATAAAGAAAACTAGATATGGAAGAATTTAAATTTAGTACGATTGAAGAGGCTGTTGCAGATTTGAGAGCCGGAAAGATGATTATCGCCGTGGATGACCCGGATCGGGAGAACGAGGGAGATTTGATTTGTGCGGCCGAGTTTGCGACGTTGGAGAACGTGAACTTCATGGCTTCTTATGCTAAAGGATTGATTTGTATGCCGATGAGCAAGGCTTTGACCACGAAGTTGGGGTTGGAACAGATGGTTGCCACGAACACGGATAACCATTGCACGGCGTTCACGGTGTCAATCGATCACGTGGACACGACCACGGGTATTTCCGCGTTGGAGCGTTCCGTGACCGCGATGAAAGCGGTAGAGGATAATGCGAAACCGGAAGATTTCCGTCGTCCGGGACATATGTTCCCGTTGGAGGCAAAGAAGGGGGGCGTGCTGGAGCGTATGGGACACACGGAGGCCACGGTGGACTTGATGCGAATTGCCGGGTTGAAAGAGTGTGGCTTATGTTGCGAGATTATGCGAGAGGATGGAACGATGATGCGTACACCGGAGTTGAAGGAGTTTGCTAAAGCGCATGGAATGAAAATGATTACAGTGTCGGACTTGATTACCTATCGTCGGAAAACAGAAATTTTGGTGGAACGGGTAACCGAGGCTGATATGCCAACAAAATACGGGGACTTCAAAGCCTACGGGTATGTGAACAAGATTAACGGGGAACATCATATCGCTTTAGTGAAAGGTGACGTGACAGATGGGGAACCGGTATTGTGTCGGGTACATTCGGAGTGTTTGACGGGCGACGTGTTCGGTTCTTTGCGTTGTGATTGCGGGGATCAGCTGAACGAGGCCATGCGTCGGATCGGAGAGAGAGGTCGGGGAGTATTGTTGTACATGCGTCAGGAAGGCCGGGGTATCGGTTTGATTAATAAATTGAAGGCTTATCACCTACAAGACGAGGGAATGGATACCGTGGAGGCGAATATCGCTCTCGGGTTTAAGGCTGACCTGCGTGAATACGGTACCGGGGCAGAGATCTTGGCGGATTTGGGTGTGAAAAAAATGATCTTGATGACGAATAACCCGTTAAAAATTAATGGTTTGACCGGATACGGTATTGAAATCGTGGGACGTGAGCCGATTGAAATGACTTGTAACGAGAAGAACGAGTTTTATATGTACACGAAGTACAAGAAGATGGGACACATGATCCACGTGCGTCAACGGGAAGAGATCGAGAAATTGAAAGAAGGATTAGAAAACAAATAAATATAAAGACTATGAATTTACTGGAAGGGAAATTACTGGCAGAAGGCCAACGAATTGGTATCGTTGCAGGACGTTTTAACGAGTTTATCACGAGTAAATTGTTGGGTGGAGCGTTGGATGCTTTCAAACGTCATGGCGGAGATGAGGCAAATATTGACTTGGCTTGGGTTCCGGGTGCTTTTGAAATTCCGTTAGTGGCTAAGAAGATGGCCGAGACGAAAAAGTATGATGCCGTTGTTTGCTTGGGTGCCGTGATTCGTGGGGCAACTCCTCATTTCGATATGGTGGCTAACGAGGCAACCAAGGGGATTGCTAATGTCGGGTTGCAAACGGGAACCCCGATTATCTTCGGTGTCCTGACTACCGACACGATCGAACAAGCTGTTGAAAGAGCCGGAACAAAAGCCGGAAATAAAGGTTTCGAGGCGGTAACTACGGCTATCGAAATGATTAATTTGTTGAAACAGATTTGATTTTTACAAATTGGAAAGAGGTTACCGTCTCGGATTTAATCCGAGACGGTTTTTTAGTTTTTGGGTCACTCATATATTTAAGAGTTCTCTAATTTCATCGATGGTGTATGTTTTCACGTCACCATTTTGGACTGATGCCATATAAATAGTAAAATTGCTCTTGTTTATTATTTTTGTCCCTTTTCTATGGGCATTCTAACGGATAAATATCCCAATTCTCAGCTGGTTGACAGGCTGTTGGGCGACTGTTAGGCGCCATCGCCCGATTGTCGCCCGATCATCGCCCGATTATCGCCGCCATTTTAACAGGATATAAGTAAAAATAACATTGTCGGGATTCGGACGATGGAAAGCAATCGGGTGGCAACAGGGGAGCAACGATAAATTTTCGTGGCTACGTTGCCATAGGAATTTCCATAGATTAGGGTATATAGTTGCATTTTGATGAATTTATTCTCATGTTGCTGTTTGCTTTGTTTAAAAATGTTGTATATTTGTGGCGTACGTCATAATCAGCGAAGTAGTGGATCTGCTTCAATTTCAGTGGCAGGCATTTTTTTTGCCTGCTGCTGTTGCCGATATTCGGTTCCGCACCCCCGTGGAGTGCATTAATGTGCCTCCGGCTTCGCTGAAGTGACGTACAACGGGTCAGGCGGGACCGTTCTTTTTGGAATACCCGTCTAAATTAATACATATTATTATGGAAGAAGATGTAAGCCGTGTGTCTGCGGTAGACATGGAAGCACCCGGGCGGGTAGCCAATCAGTTATCAATTGAGGAGAAACAAAAATTGATGGAGTATTACTCGAAACAACTCGAAATGATGTATCCGATTGCGTCACCGAGAATGACGGATAAAGCGGGACTTGTGACTCTCCAGAAAAGAAACACGAGATTGATTGAAATGTTGACATTATTCGATCGTTCATGGGCAGATGAAATTTCGGTGATTCAAAAAGCTGTTCTGCAATATTTGGCTACCGAGGGT